>NZ_NOKT01000031.1 GCF_002237655.1 Streptomyces sp. XY006 | reverse complement strand
CGGGCCGGGGGTGCGCGAGATGATCCGAGCCGGTGTCGGGAGCGGGCCGGGGGTGCGCGAGATGATCCGAGCCGGTGTCTGGGGTGGGCCGGGGGTGCGCGAGATGATCCGGGCCGGTGTCTGGGGTGGGCCGGGGCGGTGTCTCCGGCGGGCCGGGGCGGTGTCGGTGGTCGGCAGTAGGGTCACGGCCCATGACCGACGCCGACTTCCTGAGTGAGACGCGTACCTTCTACGACACCGTCGCCGAGGAGTACGCCGAGCGGTTCCGGGACGCCACCACACCGCTGGACCTGGGGCTGCTGTACGGGTTCGCGGAGCTGGTGGGCGAGGGCGGCGAGGTCGCCGACCTCGGATGCGGGCCCGGGCGCGTGACGGCGTACCTGGCCTCACGGGGGCTGTCGGTCTTCGGGCTGGACCTGTCGGAGTCGATGCTGGCGATCGCCCGGCGCGAGCACCCGGCGCTGCGGTTCCGGCAGGGCTCGATGCTGGACCTGGACCTGCCGGACGCGTCACTGGACGGCGTCGTGGCCTGGTACTCCACCATCCACACACCCGCGCCGCACCTGCCCGCCCTCTTCGCCGGCTTCCACCGCGTCCTGCGCCCGGGCGGGCACCTGCTCCTCGGTTTCCAGTGCGGCGAGGAGCCCCGCCGCTACGAGGAGGCCTTCGGCCACCGGGTGTCCCTGAGCTTCCACCGCCGACGCCCGGAGCGCATGGCCGCGCTGCTGGAAGGGGCCGGTTTCACCGTACGGGCGCGGACGGTACGGGAGGCCGACGAGGAGCACGGAGAGCCGGTCCCCCAGGCCGCACTGGTGGCCCGCAAACCAAGCACGTAACCACCGCAGCCGAACCGCCCCCGGCCCGCCCGCCGTGCGCGACGCGGCGGGCGGGCCGGTCTCACAGTGCCCCCGCCGCATCCCTTCCCGCCACGTATCCGAACGTCATCGCCGGGCCGATCGTCGAGCCCGCGCCCGCGTAGCTGCGGCCCATGACGGCCGCGCTGGCGTTGCCTGCCGCGTACAGGCCGCGGATGGCCGTGCCGTCCTCGCGCAGGACCCGGGCGCGGGCGTCCGTGCGCAGGCCGCCCTTCGTGCCGAGGTCGCCGGGGACGATGCGGAAGGCGTGGTAGGGCGGGAGCCAGAGGGGGGCGAGGCAGGAGTTCGGGAGGACAGCGGGGTCCGTGTAGTAGTGGTCGTAGGCGCTGTCGCCGCGGTGGTGGTCGGTGTCCCGGCCGCGCAGCGCGAGGGTGTTGAAGCGGTCGACGGTGGTGCGCAGGGCCGCCGGCGGGACGCCGATCGACGTGGCCAGGGCGTCCAGCGTCCACGCCTTGTGCGCGGCGCCGGAGTCGTACCAGCCGCCGGGCAGCGGCAGGGCCGGGGCGATGTCCCTGAAGAGGTACCGGTTGCGGTAGTTCTGGTCGACGATCAGCCAGCACGGGATGGCCGGGTCGGTGTCGTGCACGTCGTACATGGTGTGGACGACGTCGCTGTAGGGCGCGGCCTCGTTGACGAAGCGCCGGCCCGCCCCGTTCACCAGCAGCCCGCCGGGCAGTGTGCGTTCGGCGAGGCAGAACCAGGGCTGACCGGGCAGCGGGATCGCCGGGCCCCACCAGGCGTCGTCCATCAGGTCGAGCGCGGCGCCGAGCCGCTGTCCGGCCCGGATGCCGTCGCCGGTGTTCTCCTTCGCGCCGACCGTCCAGTCGGTGCCGATGGGCTGCCGCTGGAAGTGCTCGCGCATCGCCGCGTTGTGCTCGAAGCCGCCGGAGCCGACGATGACGGCCCGGCGGGCACGGACCAGGCCCGGCGCGCCGTCGCGGGTGACGACGGCTCCGGTGACCGTGCCGTTCTCGACGTGCAGATCGGTCAGGGGCGTGTTCAGCCACACCGGCACCCCGGCGGAGCGCAGCCCCGCCCGCAGCCCGGCCGCGAGGGCCTGCCCCATGGTCAGGGGTTTCTGCCCGAGCAGGGCCGCCTTCGTGCCGCGGGCCAGACACTGGGCGGCGACGGCGGCGCCCCGGGCGTTCACGGCGGCCAGGGCGAGCCACTTGTAGTCGGCGCTGAAGACGACCATGCCGGCCGGGACGTCCAGGTACGGCGGGTTGAGCCGCTCCAGTTCGGGGCCGAGGACGGTGCCGTCGAGCTGGTCGGGTTCGACGGAACGGCCGCCCGGCAGGCCGCCGGGCAGCTCCGGGTAGTAGTCGCTGTAGCCCTCCATCCAGCGGAAGCGCAGCGGGCTGTGGGCCATGACGAAGGAGAGCATCGCCGGGCCGTGGGCGAGGAAGGCGCGCTGCCGGTCGGCGGGGACGTCGGGGCCGACCACGGCGGCGAGGTAGGCGGCCGCCTTCGCGGGGGTGTCCGGGACGCCGGCCGCCAGGATCACCTCGTTGTTCGGAATCCAGATTCCGGCGCCGGAGCGGGCGGCCGAGCCGCCGAAGGTCGGTGCCTTCTCCACGACCACGCAGCTCAGGCCCTGTCGTGCCACGGTCAGCGCGGCGGTCATCCCGGCGGCGCCGGAGCCGATGACGACGACGTCGTACGTGCCGAGCGGCGGGAGGTCCGCCGCCCGCGCCCGCTGCCGCCCTCCCGCGGTGACCGCGAGCCCGGCCCCGGCGGCCCCGGCGGCCCCGGCCAGCAGTCGTCTTCGGGACGGGCCGCCGGCCGTCCCCGCGGAGTTCGCGCTGGTGGTCATGGCCGCTCCTGCCCGGGGAGGAACACGAAGGGAGGGGACTGTCGCGCGGGGGCCTGAAGAAGTCAAGGCCCGCACACAGCAGGGCAGTTCCGGGATCGTCCTATTCGAGGCCGATGGCCGCGCAGTCCGCCCGGTACTTCGCGGTGCAGATGTCCTTCACCGTGTACACGCCGTCGGTGATCACGGTCTCCTTGATGTTGTCCCGGGTGAGGGCGACCACCGGCACCAGCATCGCGGGGATGTTCTTCTGCGTCGGGCTGTCGACCGTCTCGCGGGTCAGCGCGGCGAACTCGATCGACCGGCCCTGGACCTTGGCCACGGCGATCTTCGCGGCGTTGGTCGCCTCCAGCAGGAAGGACTTGTACACGGTCATGTACTGCTCCCCCGACACCACGCGCTGCACCGCGTCCAGGTTCGCGTCCTGCCCGGTCACCGGCGGCATCCTGGTGGCGCCCGCCTCCTCCAGCGCCTCGATGACGGCACCGGCCATGCCGTCGTTGGCCGAGTAGACCGCGGCGATGTCGTTCAGCCCGACCGCCTTGATCGCCTTGGCCATGTTGGCCTTGGCGATCGCGGGCTTCCACTCCTTGGTGTCGTACTGCGCGACGATGTCGACCTGGCCCTGGAGTTCGCTCAGCGCGCCGTCCTTGAACCGGGCCGTGTTGGGGTCGGCGGGGTCGCCGTTCATCATGACGACCTTGCTGTTCTCGGCCTTCTCCCCCAGTTCGCCGAGGATCGCGCGGCCCTGCACCTGCCCGACGAGCTCGTTGTCGTGGGAGACGTACGCGTCGACGGGGCCCTCGGCGAGCCGGTCGTAGGCGACGACCGGGATGCCCGCGGCCTTGGCCTTCCGCACGTCCGGGGCGATGGCCTTGGAGTTCACCGCGTCGACGAGGATGACGTCCACCTTGTCGGCGATCATCTGCCGGAACTGCTCGCTCTGTCTGGACACGCTCGCCTCGGCGTTGGCGTAGCGGACCTTGCCCCGGTTCTCGGTGAGGGAGGCGACCTCCTGCTTGATGAGCGGGTAGTCGAACCGCTCGAAGCGCGCCGTGTCCTTGTCGGGCAGCAGCAGCCCCACGGTGATGTCGTTGCTCTTCTTCCCGTCGGCCGAGTCGCCGCTCCCGCCGTCCCCGCACGCGGCGAGGGACAGGGCCGACACGGAGACCGCCAGACCTATGGAGAGATGACGCACAGCGGCCCGGCGGGTGTAACGCGCTTTCACTGGTGGTGCCTTCCGGAGGTGGGGGGAGCATCGCGACGAGGTGGGGTGGCAGAAAGCCAACGGGCAGACGCCGTGCGTCGTCAAGAACCAGGTGTGAAGACTCCGCAAAGGTGCCCTACCGCGGGTACAGGCCGTCCACCTCCGTCGCGAACGCGCGCAGGATCGTGTCGCGGCGGAGTTTCATCGACGGGGTGAGGTGGCCCTCCTCCTCCGTGAAGTCCTGGGGGAGGACCGTGAAGCGGCGGATGGACTCGGGGCGGGAGACGAGTTTGTTGGCCTCGTCGACGGCGCGTTGGAGGATGGCGCGCAGTTCCTCGTCGTCGGCGAGGAGGACGGGCGGGACGGGGTGTTTGCCGTTCATGCGGCGCCAGTGGGTGATGCCGGCCTCGTCCAGGGTGAGGAGCGCGGTGACGTAGGGGCGGCCGTCGCCGAGCACCATGCACTGGGAGATCAGGGGGTGCGAGCGCAGCCAGTTCTCCAGGGGGGCCGGGGCGACGGACTTGCCGCCCGCGGTGATCAGGAGTTCCTTCTTGCGGCCGGTGATGGTGAGGTAGCCCTCGTCGTCCAGTTCGCCGATGTCGCCGGTGGCGAGCCAGCCGTCGGGCGCGGCGGACACGACACCGCCGGCCTGCGGGTCCCAGTAGCCGCGCAGCACGTGGTCGCCGGCGACGAGGATCTCCCCGTCGGCGGCGATCCGCACGCGGGTGCCGGGCAGTGGCCAGCCGACCGTGCCCAGGCGGGGCTTCAGGGGCGGGGTGACGGTCGTCGCGCCGGTGGTCTCGGTGAGGCCGTAGCCCTCGAAGATCTCGATGCCGGCACCGGCGTAGAACGCGGCGAGGCGGCGGCCCAGCGGGGAGCCGCCGCAGATCGCGTAGCGGACCCGGCCGCCCATGGCGCCGCGGATGCGGCGGTAGACCAGCGGGTCGTAGAAGGCGCGGGCGGTCTTCAGGGCGCGGGAGGGGCCGGGGCCGGTGCCCGTCTGGCGGGCCTCCACCGCCTCTCCGTAGCGCTGCGCCACGGACACGGCACGGTCGAACGACGCCGCCCGGCCGCTCGCCTCGGCCTTGGCGCGGGCCGAGTTGAAGACCTTCTCCAGCATGTACGGGATGGCCAGCAGGCAGGTCGGCCGGAAGCCGGCCAGGTCCGGCAGCAGGTCCTCGGCCTTGATGCTCGGCGCGTGCCCGAGCCGGACGCGGGCCCGGACGCAGGCGATCGCGACCATGCGGCCGAAGACGTGGGACATGGGCAGGAACAGCAGGACCGAGGCCTCTTCGCTGGTCCGGTCCTTGAAGACGGGGTAGAGCAGCTCGATGGCGTTGTCGACCTCGGCGAAGAAGTTGCCGTGGGTGAGGGCGCAGCCCTTGGGGCGGCCGGTGGTGCCCGAGGTGTAGACGAGGGTGGCGAGGGTGTCGGGGCCGAGCATGCCGCGCCGTACCTCGACCTCCTGGTCGTTCAGGTGTGCCCCGGCCTCGGCGAGGCGGTCCACGTGGCCCTTCTCCACGACCCACAGGTGCTTGAGGTCGGGCAGCCGCTCGCGTTCGGGGCCGAGGGCGGCGGCCTGTGCGGTCGTCTCGGTGATGAGCGCGACGGCGCCGGAGTCCTGCAATATCCAGCGGGCCTGGAAGACGGAGGAGGTGGGGTAGACGGGGACGGTGACCAGTCCGGCGGCCCAGGCGGCGAAGTCGAGGACGGTCCACTCGTAGATCGTGCGGGCCATCACGGCGACCCGGTCGCCCGGTGTCAGCCCCTCGGCGATCAGCCCCTTCGCCACGGCCGCCACCTGGTCGGCGAACTGTGCCGCGGTGACGTCGTTCCAGTTGCCGTCGGCGTCCTTGCGGCTGAGCACCACGGCGTCCGGGTCCGCGCTCGCGTTGTCGAACGGCAGGTCGGCGAGCGACCCGTGCGTCCACGGCGGTGCCAGCGGCGGCACGGACGCCTCGCGTACCGCCCCGTCGAGCCGCTTGACCTCGGGCGCGACCAGGACCGGTCCGCCGTACACGTCGCCGTAGGCGGAGGAGGGATACGCAGTGGACACGGGCGGCTCCTGGGGCGTGCAGCGATGGACTGCTTGCTGCATGACGTACGTGCCTCGCACGCCGAGGCGCTCAACCGGCGGAATCCCCAGAAAGGGGTTACTGCCGGTAGGAACGGGATCGTACGGCGCTCACGTGGCGGCCTTGTGCGGGTTCGGGAATGGTCCGGAGCCGGGCCTGTGCATGCTCGGAGGTTATGTGAGGGTCTCTCAGCTTCCGGCGGCCGCCGGCTCAGGCCCGTTCCAGGATCGCCGTCACGCCCTGTCCGCCCGCCGCGCAGACCGAGATCAACCCCCGTGCGGGCGCGTCCCGTTCGGAGAGCAGCTTGGCCAGCGTGGCGACGATCCGGGCGCCGGTGGCGGCGAAGGGGTGCCCGGTGGCGAGGGAGGAGCCCGCGACGTTCAGCCGGGCCCGGTCGACCGTGCCGAGGCCCCGCTTCTCCCAGGCGGCGAGCGTCGCCAGCACCTGGGAGGCGAACGCCTCGTGGATCTCGACGAGTTCGAAGTCGTCCAGGCCCAGCCCGGCCCGCTCCAGCATGCGCGGGACGGCGTACGCCGGTGCCATGAGCAGGCCGTCCTCGCCGCCCGCGACGTCCCCGCCGACGAAGTCGACGGCCGCCGTCTCGTACGCGGTGAGGTACGCCAGCGGCTCCAGGCCGCGCTCGCGGGCCCAGTCCTCGCTCGCCAGCAGTACGGTCGCCGCGCCGTCGGTCAGCGGGGTCGAGTTCCCGGCCGTCATGGTGGGTTCGGGGTGGTCGAGGCCGAACACCGGCTTGAGGGCGGCGAGTTTCTCCGCCGTCGAGCCGGGGCGCAGGTTCTGGTCGCGGGCGAGCCCGCGGAAGGGCACCACCAGGTCCTGGAAGAAGCCGCGTTCGTAGGCCGCCGCCAGCCGCTGGTGGCTGGCCGCGGCGAGTTCGTCCTGCGCCGCGCGGCCGATGCCCCAGGCCCGGGCGGTGACGGCGGCGTGTTCGCCCATGGACAGGCCGGTGCGCGGCTCGGCGTTGCGCGGGATGTCGGGGACGAGGTGGCCCGGGCGCACCTTCGCCAGGGCCTTCAGCCTGCCGCCCGGCGTCTTCGCCCGGCGGGCCTCCAGCAGGATGCGGCGCAGCGCGTCGTTGACGCCGAGGGGCGCGTCGCTCGCGGTGTCGGCGCCGCCCGCGATCGCCGAGTCGGTCTGGCCGAGGGCGATCTTGTTGGCGGCGGCGATGACCGCCTGGAGGCCGGTGCCGCAGGCCTGCTGGATGTCGTAGGCGGGGGTGCTCGGGTGGAGCTTCGAGCCGAGGACCGTCTCGCGGGCCAGGTTGAAGTCGCGGCTGTGCTTGAGGACCGCCCCGGCGACGAACTCGCCCACCGCGCCGGGCCCGTCCAGGCCGTGGCGCTCGACGAGGCCGTCGAGGGCGGCGGTGAGCATCTGCTGGTTGGAGGCGGTGGCGTAGGGGCTGTCGGAGCGGGCGAAGGGGATGCGGGCTCCGCCGACGATCGCCACGCGCCGGACCGACGGCGACAGCTGCTGGGGGCTCATCTCGACCTGCTCCTCGTCCGTGCCATAGCCTTACCTCCGGTAACCTTACTCCAGAGTAAGCACTGTTGCCCCCACCACTGCTTCGCCGGAACCAGGAGTTGGAATGGCCGACCGCTATCTACGCCTCACGGGTACCGCGCCCGGCCGCTTCCTCACCCGCCGGCTCGGGCTGCCGCAGCCCGCGGCGCTGGTCCGCTGGTCCCCCGAGCACCCCGCCTTGGACGGCGGTCTGCGCCACCTGACGGCCGGGACGTCCGGCCTGGACCTGGCCCCGGTGCTGGCCCGGACGGGCCTCGGCCCGGGCGGGGCGGACGACCGCCCGGCCGCCGTCGTCCTGGACGCGACCGGCGTGCGGGACGTCGAGGGCCTGGCCGAGGTGCACGCCGCGCTGCACCCGGTCGTACGGTCGGTCGCCCCGAGCGGCCGCGTGCTCGTGCTCGGCGCCCCGCTCGACCCGGCCGACCACCACCAGGCCGCGGCCCAGCAGGCCCTGGAGGGCTTCACGCGCTCGCTCGGCAAGGAGATCGGCCGGGGCAGGACCGTGAACCTGGTCAGGCTGACGGACGCGGCCGCCGCCGAGTCGACGCTCCGGTTCCTGCTGTCGCCCAAGTCCGCCTACGTCAGCGGCCAGGTGATCGAGGTCGGCCCGCCGCACGAGAGCCCCGCCGCCCTGGACTGGGACCGTCCCCTGGCCGGCCGCACCGCCCTGGTCACCGGCGGCGCCCGGGGCATCGGGGAGGCCGTCGCCGAGACGCTCGCGCGGGACGGGGCCCGGGTCGTCGTCCTCGACGTGCCGCAGGCCGAACAGGACGCCCGGCGCGTCGCCGACCGGATCGGCGGCACCGCCCTGCCCCTCGACATCACCACCGCCGACGCGGGCGCGCGGATCGCCGAGGCCCTCCCGGACGGCCTGGACCTGCTGATCCACAACGCGGGCATCACGCGTGACCGGCGGCTGGTGAACATGCCGGCCGAGCGCTGGATCTCCGTGCTGGAGGTGAACCTGGCGAGCGTTTTGCGCACCACGGACGCCCTGCTGAAGGCCGGCACGCTCAAGCGCGGCGGCTCCGTCGTCGCCACGGCCTCGATCGCGGGGCTGGCCGGGAACACCGGCCAGACGAACTACGGGGCGAGCAAGGCGGGCGTCGTCGGACTCGTCCGCTCTCTGGCCCCGCGCGCGCTCGACGAGCACGGCGTGACGGTGAACGCGGTGGCGCCCGGCTTCATCGAGACGAAGATGACGGCCGCGATCCCGCTGTTCATCCGCGAGGCGGGCCGCCGGATGAACTCCCTCGCGCAGGGCGGCCTGCCGGCCGACGTCGCCGAGACGACCGCCTGGCTCGCCCACCCGGCCTCCGGCGCGGTCAACGGCCAGGTCGTGCGCGTCTGCGGCCAGAGCCTGCTGGGGGCGTGATGACCGACACCCCCGTCGTCCTCACCGCCTCCCCCTCCCTCGCCCCGCTGCTGGCCCGCGGTGCCCTGCTGTCCCCCTTCAAACGGCCCGCCCCCGACGCGGCGTTCCCCCGCACCCGGCTCGTCCTGCCCGGCCTGCGCGTCGACCTCGCGCGGCTCGCGGCGTACGAGCGGGTGTGCGGCTTCCCCACCGGGGAGGACGCGCTGCCGGTGACGTATCCGCACGTGCTGGGCTTCCCGCCGGCCATGCGGCTGATGAGCGAGCGGGCCTTCCCGCTGCCGCTGCTGGGCCTGGTCCACACGTCGATCACGATCACGCGGCACGCGCGGATGCCCGCCACGGGCACGTACGAACTCGCCGTCCACGTCGAGGCGCTGGCCGCGCACCGGCGCGGCACGGAGGCGACGGTGGTCACCGAGGTGCGCGACGGCGGGGACGTGGTGTGGGAGTCGCGCAGCACGTACCTGGCCCGGCACGGGCGCCCCACCCAGGCCCGCCGGGAGGAGGAGAGGCACGAGCCGCAGCCCCCCGCCGCGGAGCCGACGCCCCCCACCGCCGGACCCACGCCCCCCGTCACCGAGCCGCTGCCCCCCGCCGCCGAGCCGCTGCCCCCCGTCGCCGAGTGGCGGCTCGCCGCCGATGTCGGGCGGCGCTACGGGGCCGCGTCCGGGGACCGCAACCCCATCCACCTCCACCCGCTCACCGCCCGGCTGTTCGGCTTCCCCCGGACCATCGCGCACGGCATGTGGACGGCGGCGCGCTGCCTCGCCGCGCACGGCACACCGGACTCCTGCCGCGTCCGCGCGGATTTCAGGGCGCCGGTGCTCCTGCCGGGGACCGTGACCTACGCGGCGAAGGGCCCCCGGTTCGCACTGCGGGGCCGGGACGACCGGGTGCATGTGACCGGGGAGGTCCTTCCCGGCTGAGGGGGCACCGGCCGGGCGGCTACCCGGCCCGGGTGTCCGTGCCCTCGCCCGGCGGGGACCAGGGCCGCCCCTCCATGAGGCCGCCGAGGCCGGCCCAGGCGAAGTTCATCAGGGTCGCGGCGGCCTGCCGGGCGGTGACACCCGGCGTGGCGTTGGCCCAGGCCGCCAGGGACTCGGCGGCGCCGACCAGGGCCTCGGCGAGTCCGGCGACCTCGCGCTCGGGCAGGTCCGGGTCGCGGTGCGCCTCGCGGGCGCCGGCCAGGATCAGCTGCGTCACGAACGCGACGATCTCCTCGCGCATCGCGGCGACTTCGGCGGCGAAGGGCTCGCCGTGCGTACGGGCCTGGAGGTGCAGGATCGACCAGGCGTCGGGGTTCTCGGCGGTGTGCGCGAAGAACGCGCCGAGGCCCTCCCACAGTTGCCGGTCGGCGGGCAGGTCCCGCCGGACTCCGGCGCGCACCGCCTCGACCAGTGCCTGGGCCTCCCGGCGGATGCAGGCGGTGAAGAGGTCTTCCTTGGAGTTCAGGTACAGGTAGACCAACGGCTTGGACACGCCCGCCAGTTCGGCGATCTCGTCCATCGAGGCGGCCATGTAGCCGCGTTGGCCGAAGATGCGCACGGCGGCGTCCAGCATCTGCTGTTCACGGACCGCACGCGGCATCCGCTTCGTCTTCACGGCACCCATACCGCTTAGCGTACGGGCCCCCCGGCCGCCCCTCCGCCGGAAGAACCGGAGGAGGGCCGGCCGGGGGGCCCGTCAGGTCGGTGCGTCCGGCGCGTCAGGCGGCGGCAGGCACCCGCTCGGGCCGCGCGTCACGCGGCTCGTCGTCCAGGGCGAGGTCCGAACCGTCGGCCGTGGCGTAGGCGTCCCGGTCGAGCAGCTTCTCGCGGGCCGAGACCAGAACCGGGATCAGCGCCTGTCCGGCGACGTTGGTCGCGGTGCGGATCATGTCCAGGATCGGGTCGATCGCCAGGAGCAGGCCCACGCCCTCCATCGGCAGGCCGAGGGTGGACAGGGTCAGGGTCAGCATGACCGTCGCGCCGGTCAGACCGGCCGTGGCGGCGGAGCCGACCACCGAGACGAACGCGATCAGCAGGTAGTCGCCGACGCCCAGCTGGATGTCGAAGATCTGGGCGACGAAGATCGCGGCGATGGCCGGGTAGATCGCGGCGCAGCCGTCCATCTTGGTCGTGGCGCCGAACGGCACCGCGAAGGAGGCGTACTCCTTCGGCACGCCGAGCCGCTCGGTGACCTTCTGCGTCAGCGGCATGGTGCCCACGGACGAGCGGGAGACGAAGGCCAGCTGGATGGCGGGCCAGGCACCCTTGAAGAACTGGACCGGGTTGACCTTCGCGACGGTCGCGAGCAGCGTCGGGTAGACGCCGAACATCACGAGGAGGCAGCCGATGTAGATGTCGGCGGTGAAGGTCGCGTACTTGCCGATCAGGTCCCAGCCGTAGGTGGCGATGGCGTAGCCGATCAGGCCGATGGTGCCGATCGGGGCGAGCCGGATGACCCACCACAGCGCCTTCTGCAGCAGGCTGAGGACGGACTCGCTCAGGGTGAGGATCGGCTGGGCCTTCTCGCCGAGCTTCAGGGCGGCGATACCGGCGACGGCGGCCATGAAGACGATCTGCAGGACGTTCAGCTCGGTGAACGGCGTGATGACGTCCGTCGGCACGATGCCGGTCAGGAAGTCGATCCAGGAGCCGGTGGTCTCGGGCTTCCCGCCGTCCTTGGGCGTGAGGCCGGTACCGGAGCCGGGGTTGGTCACCAGGCCGATGACGAGGCCGATGCTCACCGCGATCAGCGACGTGATCATGAACCACAGGAGGGTGCGCGAGGCCAGGCGGGCCGCGTTGTTGACCTTCCGCAGGTTGGTGATCGAGACCAGGATCGCGAAGAAGACGAGCGGGGCGACGGCCAGCTTCAGCAGGCCGATGAAGGTGTCGCCGACCTTCTCCAGGGTGGTGACCAGCCAGGACAGGTCCTGGCTGCGGGCGAGCCAGCCGAGCAGCACGCCCAGGACGAGACCGGCGAGTATCTGGGCCCAGAAGGGCACCTTGAAGGACTTCGTGTGTGAGGACACGCGACTGACTCCGTTGGGGGGACGCGTAACGGCGGGGGGAGAACTGACGTGGGAGACGACGGGGGTTGCGTTACGTCAGGGACGACAGAAAGCGGACGCGCACCGACAGAGATCCACGTGCAGCCGTGCCACGAGCGGAGCGCTCGAAGGCGAATGAGGCACGACTGCTGACTTCATACACAGACCTTAACACCTGAGCTTTGAGGACCCCAAAGCCTGGCTTTGACAGGTGACGGGACACACACACCCATACAAAGGCAAAGCGCCCCGTGTCCGCGCATGTGCGGAAACGGGGCGCTGTTCGCCTGCGGAGGGGACCTTACGAGGTCTGCCCCTGGGCCCGGGCGGTGTCGTCGGCGACGTCCTCCTGGTTGCGGTTGGCGTCCAGGTTGGCCTTCATCCGGTCGACCCGCTGGGCGACCTGGATGGACGCACGGTCGCGCTCCTTGCGCAGCACGACGAAGCTGATCGGCGCGGAGATCAGCAGGGCGAGCAGGACGACCCACAGGCCGTTGCTGTCGCCGAGGCCGCGCGGGGCGAGGCCCGAGTAGACGGCGCCCCAGACGACCACGAGGCAGCCCACGAAGACACCGAGGCGCATCAGCGTGTAGCGGAGCATCTCAATCCACTCTTCCGTTTCGAACGGCCGGAACACACCCAAAGGGGCACCGTCCAGTGAAGCACGCCGGACGGCCGATCTTGCAGGGGGGTCAGTGCAGCGGGAGCAGCATGATCACGTCGTCGCGGTCGTCGCCCGGCGCGACCCGGATGGCGCCGGGGATGCGCCCGACCTCCTTGTAGCCGCACGAGGCGTAGAACCGCTCCAGGCCGAGCCCGCCCCGGCAGGTGAGCCGGATCGCCTCGATCCCGTCGATCCCGCGCGCGGCGTCGGCGGCGGCGGCCAGCAGATCACGGCCGTAGCCCTTGCCCTGGTGACGCGGATGCACCATCACCGTGTACAGCCACAGCCAGTGCGTCATCAGATGGTGGGTGTTGAAGGTGAGGAACGCGGTGGCCGCGACCCGCCCCTCCTCGTCGCGCCCGACGAGCAGCCGGACCCGCCCCTCGGCCATGGACGCGAAGTGCGTGATCAGCTGCGGCCGGATGTCCTCGCGCGTCACCGGGGGCACGAAGCCGACGGCCCCGCCGGCGTTGGAGACGTCGGTCCACAGGTCGAGGATGCCGTCGCGGAGCTCCGGGGTGACGGCCGGATCCAGCGTGAAGGTAAGGGGCATGCCGGGATTGTAGCTATTACGACAGGGCCCGCGCCGCCACTTCCAGGTCCGACACCAGCCCCCGGTAGGCCGCCTCCCGGTCGTCGGACCGCAGCACCGCCGAGGGGTGCACGGTCGGCACCAGCCGCTCGGGCCGCCCGTGGATCTCCTCCTCCAGCACGGTCCCGCGCACCTGCGTGACCCGGAACGAGGACCCGAGCAGCGCCTTCCCGGCGGTGGCGCCCAGCACGACGATCAGCTCCGGCTCCACGACCGCCAGCTCCGCGGCGAGCCAGGGCCCGCACGCGGTCATCTCGCGCAGGTTCGGCGCCTTGTGGATCCGGCGCTTGCGCGGCTCGGCCTGCGTGAACTTGAAGTGCTTCACGGCGTTGGTGACGTAGGCCTCGCCCGGGTCGATGCCGGCGTCCGCCAGGGCCCGGTCGAGCAGCTTGCCCGCGGGCCCGGCGAACGGCTTCCCCTGCCGGTCCTCCTGATCCCCGGGCTGCTCCCCCACAAGCATCACCCGGGCGTCGGTGTTCCCGGCCCCGAACACGGTCTGAGTGGCGTCGCGATGCAGGGGACATCCCCGGCAGTCGGCGGCGGCCCGCCGCAGAGCGGCAAGCCCGCCCCGACCGGGAACGAAGGGTTCAGCGGTACAGGCGTCTTCCGGCGCCCCGGCGGCAACCATGCCCTTCCGGGTACCCACCTCAGGGGCGCGGGGAACTGCGCGAGCAACCCCCACGCGCGGAAAGCCGCACTCACACCCGCATGGCCTGCGGCGCATCGCGAATCGACGGGTCGGGCCCGTCGTACTCCCGAATGATCTCGTACCGCGTGTTCCGCTCCACGGGCCGGAACCCGGCATCACGGATGAGGTCGAGCAAGTCCTCACGCGTCAGCTTGTTCGGCGTGCCGAAGTTGTCCGCGTCATGCGTGATCTTGTACTCGACGACCGACCCGTCCATGTCGTCCGCACCGTGCTGCAGCGCCAGCTGCGCGGTCTGCACGCCGTGCATCACCCAGAACACCTTCACGTGCGGCACGTTGTCGAACAGCAGCCGCGACACCGCGAAGGTCTTCAGCGCCTCCGCCCCCGTCGCCATCTGCGTCCGGGCCTGGAGCCGGTTGCGGACCTTGCCGTCCTTCATGTCGACGAAGTCGTGCTGGTAGCGCAGCGGGATGAAGACCTGGAAGCCGCCGGTCTCGTCCTGCAGCTCGCGCAGCCGCAGCACGTGGTCCACCCGGTGCCGCGGCTCCTCGATGTGCCCGTACAGCATCGTGCACGGGGTCTTCAGGCCCTTCTCGTGCGCCAGCCGGTGGATCCGGGACCAGTCCTCCCAGTGCGTGCGGTGGTCGACGATGTGCTGCCGGACCTCCCAGTCGAAGATCTCCGCGCCACCGCCGGTCAGCGACTCCAGACCCGCGTCGATCAGCTCGTCCAGAATCTCGGACGCGCTCATCCCGGAGATCGTCTCGAAGTGGTGGATCTCGGTGGCCGTGAAGGCCTTCAGCGACACGTTCGGCAGGGCGGCCTTCAGCTCCCGCAGCGACCGCGGGTAGTACCGCCACGGCAGGTTCGGGTGGAGCCCGTTGACGATGTGCAGCTCGGTGAGGTTCTCCGACTCCATCGCCTTGGCGAGCTTGACGGCCTCCTCGATGCGCATCGTGTACGCGTCCTTCTCCCCCGGCTTGCGCTGGAAGGAGCAGTACGCGCAGGAGGCCGTGCACACGTTCGTCATGTTGAGGTGACGGTTGACGTTGAAGTGCACGACGTCGCCGTTCTTGCGCGTGCGCACCTCGTGCGCGAGGCCGCCGAGCCAGGCCAGGTCGTCCGACTCGTACAGCGCGATGCCGTCCTCACGGGTCAGGCGCTCACCGGCCCTGACCTTCTCCTCCAGCTCGCGCTTGAGCCCGAGATCCATGCCCACACCTTTCTACGGAGACGTCCCAACCGTACGACTAGACCTCTTCGGGCAGTTCCCCGACCCGGTTCTCCCACTTCGTGGAGAGCACGATGGTCGTACGGGTCCGGGAGACGCCCTTGGTCCCGCTGAGCCGCCGGATGATCTTCTCCAGGCCGTCCACGTCCGCCGCCCGCACCTTGAGCATGTACGAGTCGTCACCCGCGATGAACCAGCAGTCCTCGATCTCCGAGAGATCGCGCAGCCGCTGCGCCACGTCCTCGTGGTCCGTGGCGTCGGACAGGGAGATGCCGATGAGGGCGGTGACGCCGAGGCCGAGCGAGGCCGCGTCGACGGTGGCCCGGTAGCCGGTGATGACGCCGGCCGCCTCCAGCCGGTTGATGCGGTCGGTGACGCTGGGTCCCGACAGGCCGACGAGGCGTCCCAGCTCCGCGTAGGAGGCCCGGCCGTTCTCCCTCAGGGCCTGGATGAGCTGCCTGTCCACCGCGTCCATTGCGATCGAAGCCTTCCGCTGAAGTTGTCTGTGGTCCGATGAGTTCCGGTGTGTCCGCTCAGCCGGCGCGGTGTGCTCCGCCGCCGAGCTCACCTTGCCAACGGCGGTAGAGCGTGTGCGGCACGCCCGCCGCGTCGAGTACGCGTCCGGCGACGAAGTCCACCAGGTCCTGGATGTGCGTCGCGCCCGCGTAGAAGGCGGGTGAGGCGGGCACCACGGTCGCGCCCGCGTCGTCGAGGGTGACCAGGTGCCGCAGGGTCTGGCCGTTCAGCGGGGTCTCCCGTACGGCCACGACCAGCCTGCGGCCCTCCTTGAGGGTCACGCTCGCCGCCCGCTGCAACAGGTCCTTCGACAGGCCGAGCGCGACCCCGGCCACGCTCGCCGTCGAGGCGGGCACGATGAGCATGCCCTTGGTGGGGTACGACCCCGAGGAGGGTCCGGCGGCCAGGTCGCCGGCGCTCCAGTGCCGTACGGCGTCGAGGTCGACGGAGAAGGTGTCCGGCTTGCCGTCGGCGCCCCGGGCGAGCCATTCGCGCAGGTCGTCGCGCCAATGGGCGTCCCGGAACGAGATGCCCGTCTCGTCGAGGAGGGTGAGCCGGGAGGCCCGGGACACCACGAGGTCGACGCTCTCACCGGCGGCGAGCAGGGCCCGCAGCACGGCGGCGGCATACGGGGTGCCGGAGGCACCGGACACCCCTACGATCCAAGGCGTACGCGGCGTCTCGCCTGGCTTGACTGGGTTCACGACCCCGAGCCTATCCGGCGCCGCGGGGTGGGAACCGGCCAAGGGGTACGGGGCGTTGCTCAAAGGGGACGAGCGAGCACTGGGGGTCGCCATGCCGGGTCCGCGTGAAGGCCGGTCGGCGAGCGACCGCGCGCTGGCCGCGGGCAAGCTGATGGTGGCCTGGATCGCCCTGCTGTGGCTGCTGGAAGTGGTCGACGTGGCGACGGGTCACGCGCTGGACCGCTTCGGCATCACCCCGCGCGAGCCGTCCGAGCTGACCGACGTCGTCCCGTCGGCCTTCGTCCACTTCGGCTTCGCGCACCTGATGTCCAACACGCTGCCGCTGCTGGTCCTCGGCTTCCTGGCGGCGCTCTCGGGGCTCCGGCGCTTCCTGCTCGTCTGCGCGCTGATCGTCCTCGTCGACGGTCTGGGCGTCTGGCTCATATCCCCGGCGCACACGAACACGGCGGGCGCGTCGGGCCTGATCTTCGGTCTCTTCGGCTTCCTCCTGGTCACCGGCTTCGTGGAGCGCCGCCCCTGGGGCATCCTGGCCGGCGTCCTGATCGCCGCGATCTGGGGCGGCTCGATCCTGTCGGGCCTGGCCCCGACCCAGACGGCCATCAGCTGGCAGGGCCACCTCCTGGGCCTCCTGGCGGGGGTGGCAGCGGCGTTCGTCTTCCGCCGCCGGGTGACGAGCCGAGCCCTCACCTGGGAGGAACGCCCCTAGCCACGGTCGCGCGCCTTGCGGTCGACCGGCAGGTGGGTGGTGGGGATGATCAGCTTGCCGAGCGGGGAGTCGAGGGTCAGTTCGTGACCGTACGGAAGGGTGTCGCGCCCGCGGTAGCCGTCGGGGCCGGGGTTCCACATGGTCACGAGGTGCCCTTGGAGCGGGTCGAGGACCAGGTAGTTGGCGATACCGCGGGAGGCGTACCAGCGAGGCTTCACCTCGTAGTCGCGGCGAATGCTCTCCGGGGACACCACTTCGGCCACGAGCTCGATCAGATCCGCCGGGTATGCACTGTGGTTCTCGTCCTCCGCCTCCGCCGGGATGACGGCGAGGTCGGGGCAGAACTCGTTGGCGTCGTCGAACGGAAAGGCGACGTCGCTCACCAGGGCCCACTCGGGAGGCAGCTGTCCCTCGACGATGTTCCACAGCCGCTGGATGGTCTTCCCGTGGAACGGCCTGACCGGGTTCATCACGATGCTGCCCTCGACAATCTCCGTCAGATAGCCGGGGAACATGTCCTCCAGCTTGCTGAGCTGCGAGTGCAGGCGGTCGATGTCCGAGACGGTCATGGCGGCCTCCTTGGGATCCTGCACCCGATGGTAGGCCGCACCGTAGTCACACGGTCAGACCTCGCACGAGGAGGTCCAGCAGGGCGCACACGAACAGGGCGATGCCGATGAAGCCGTTGACGCTGAAGAACGCCCTGTTCACGCGGGAGAGGTCGTGGGGGCGGACGATGGAGTGCTCGTAGAGGAACGCCGCCGCGACGATCAGCAGGCCCAGCCAGAAGAAGGCCCCCGCGTCCGTGGCCAGGGCGTACCAGACGAACAGGGCCGTCGTCAGGGCGTGGCAGACCCGCGCGCCCCAGATCGCCGCCGGGATGCCGAAGCGCGCCGGGACGGACCTGACGCCGATCTCGCGGTCGGTCTCCACGTCCTGGCAGGCGTAGATCAGGTCGAAGCCGCCGATCCAGATGCCGACGGCGAGGCCGAGGATGACCGCGTCCCAGGACCAGGAGCCGGTGATCGCCAGCCAGCCGCCGATGGGGCCCATCGCCTGGGCCAGGCCGAGGATGGCCTGCGGGAAGTTCGTGAACCGCTTGCCGTAGGGGTAGACCACCATCGGGATCACGGCGATGGGGGCCAGCGCCAGGCACAGCGGGTTCAGCAGGGCCGCCGCGCCCAGGAAGACCGCCAGGGCGATCAGCGCACCCGTCCAGGCGTGCTTCACCGACATCGCGCCGGTCACCAGCTCCCGCTGCGCCGTGCGCGGGTTCCGCGCGTCGATCTCCCGGTCGATGATCCGGTTGACCGCCATGGCGAACGTGCGCAGGCCGACCATGCAGACGGTGACCAGCAGCAGCTTGCCCCAGTGGATGTTCTTGTCCCACTGGTACATCGCCGTGAGCGCGGCGATGTACGCGAAGGGCAGCGCGAAGACCGAGTGCTCGATCATCACCAGCCGCAGGAAGGCCTTGGTGCGGCCCGGCTGCGGGATCGCGGCGGAAGCGGAACTCACAGGCCGTACTCCTTCCAGCGGCGGTCCACCTTCGCCGCCGTCTCCGGGTCCGACTCGACCATGTCGGGCCAGCCGCCGTCGCGCGTGTAGCCCTCCTCGGGCCACTTCTTCGTCGCGTCGATCCCGGCCTTGCCGCCCCAGAACTGCTGGTAGGAGGCGTGGTCCAGATGGTCGACGGGGCCTTCGACGATGCTCAGGTCCCGGGAGTAGTCCGTGTTGCCCAGCGCCCGCCAGGCCACCTCGTGCAGGTCGTGCACGTCGCAGTCGGAGTCGACGACCACGATCAGCTTGGTCAGCGACATCATGTGCGCGCCCCAGATGGCGTGCATGACCTTCTGCGCGTGCTTGGGGTACTTCTTGTCGATCGAGACGATCGCGCAGTTGTGGAAGCCGCCCGCCTCCGGCAGGTGGTAGTCCACGATGTCCGGCACGATGATCTTCAGCAGCGGCAGGAAGAAGCGTTCCGTCGCCCGGCCCAGCGGCCCGTCCTCCGTCGGCGGGCGGCCCACGACGATCGACTGCAGCAGCGGCCGCTTCCGCATCGTGATGCAGTCGATCTTCAGCGCCGGGAAGGGCTCCTGCGGCGTGTAGAAGCCGGTGTGGTCGCCGAACGGCCCCTCGGGCAGCATCTCGCCCGGCTCCAGCCAGCCCTCGATCACGACCTCCGCCTGCGCCGGCACCTGCAGCGGGACGGTCTTGCAGTCGACCATCTCGATCCGCTTGCCCGCGAGGAACCCGGCGAACAGGTACTCGTCGATGTCCCCGGGCAGCGGCGCGGTGGAGGCGTACGTCACGGCGGGCGGGCAGCCGAAGGCGATCGCGACCGGCAGCCGCTCACCGCGCCGGGCCGCCACCTGGTAGTGGTTCCGGCTGTCCTTGTGGATCTGCCAGTGCATCCCGATGGTGCGCTTGTCGTGCCGCTGGAGCCGGTACAGGCCCAGGTTGCGCACGCCGCTCTCCGGGTCCTTGGTGTGGGTGAGCCCCAGGTTGAAGAACGACCCGCCGTCCTTCGGCCAGGTGAACAGCGCCGGCAGCCGCTCCAGGTCCACGTCGTCCCCGGTCAGCACGACCTCCTGCACGGGGCCGTCCTTCACCTTCTTCGGCGGCACGTGCGTCATCGCGCCGAGCTTCCCGAAGGCCTCCCGCACGCCGACGAACCCGTGCGGCAGCTCGGGCTTGAGCAGCCCGCCGATCCGCTCGGAGATCTCCGCGTAGGACTTCAGGCCCAGGGCCTTCAGCAGCCGCCGGTCGGTGCCGAACACGTTCATCGCGAGGGGCATGCTCGACCCGCGCACGTTCTCGAAGAGCAGCGCCGGGCCGCCGGACTTCTGCACCCGGTCGACGATCTCCCCGACCTCCAGGTACGGGTCCACCTCGGCCTTGATGCGCTTGAGGTCGCCCTCGCGCTCCAGCGCCCTGAGCAGGGAGCGAAGATCGTCGTAAGCCATGGGGTCCAGTATCCCCGAGCGGCTACGCTGGCCTGGAACCACCCACCGCTTTGCTGAGAGGCCGCGCATGCTCCGGGTACTGATGTTCCTCGTGCCGCTGGCGCTGAGCGTGTACGCGTTCATCGACTGCATCAGCACCAAGGACGACGACATCCGCCACATGCCCAAGCCGCTGTGGGCGATCCTCGTGCTGCTGTTCCCGCTCGTCGGCTCGATCTCCTGGCTGATCGCCGGCAAGAAGCGCAGCCCGGCCGCCGAGGGCTGGTCCGGCGTCCGGGGCGGCCGCTCCCGGCAGCAGTGGGTGGCGCCGGACGACAACCCCGACTTCCTTAAGTCCCTCGACGACGACAAGAAGAAGGACGACGACCCCCGGCGCGACGAGTCCTGACCGGGCTTGTGAGAAACGGGTTGCCCTCCTGGCACGCATGGTCGTCAATGGTGTTCCCACAGTGACCGCGGTCACCTCGTGCTCACCGGCCTTCAGGGGGACTCCATGGAAACGCAGCAGCCACCCGGGCAGTGGGACGTCCCGCCCCCGCCCGCCACTCCGCCCCGCGCCCTGACCGACGTCGAACTCCGCGTCCACAAGCGCCTGTTATGGGTCGGCGGTGCCGCCTACCCGCTGCGGAACATCGCCCGGGTCTACACCTTCACGCTCCACCCCAAGCGCAAGGAGGCGGTCTTCCGCTTCCTGACCCGCGCCGGGATCACCCTCGCCGTGGCGATCGGCCTGTCGATCATCGGCGGCCTGACCTACCTCGCCGACGAGTCGGCGGCCGGCGGTCTGCTGGTCTTCGTGTGGATCTGCTCGATCGCGGCGCTGATCTACTTCTTCGTGGAGATGCTCTCCGTCGTGACGGCCCAGTCGCACTACGTCCTCGCCGTCGAGACGGCCGGCCCGTCCACCGCGATGGTCACCAGCCGGGACCCGCAGCACCTCGACCGGCTGGTGGGCTACGTCGCGGGCGCGCTGGAGAACCCCGACACCGAGTTCCAGGTGACGGTGGAGCGCCTCACGATCAACTCGCCGTCGAACTACCACTTCGGCGACAACGTCAACATGTACGGCGGCACCGGCAACGTGGGGATCGCGGCATGAGCGGCAACAACTACTACTACGGCGACAACGTCAATATGCACGGCGGCAGCGGCAACACGGGCATCGTGAAGCACGGCGCGACCGGCGAGCCGGACCCCGCGCTGCGGCTGGCCCTGGCCGAACTGCTCCAGGGCGTACGGGAGTTGCGCGAGCAGTTGCCGCAGCCCAGCGTGCAGCTCATCGACGAGTCCCTGCCGGTGCTGGCCGCGGACACGGCGCCGCCGCAGGAGCGGCACCGGGCGCTGATGGCCGTCGCGGCGATCGCGGCGGCCGTGGGGGCCGTGGGGCAGCCGGTCGCGGAGGCCGCGAACCGGATCCTGCAGATGCTGAGCGGGCAGTAGCTCAGAGCAGGGCGGACAGGAACGCGGACCAGGCGGACCGGGTCACGACCAGGACCGGTCCGTCAGGGTTCTTGCTGTCGCGGACGGGAACGGTTTCGTCGTAACCGGGGGCTATTTCGATGCAGTTGCCGCCGTTGGCGTCGCTGTAGCTGCTCTTGACCCAGGTGAGCTCGGTCCGGTCCATGATGCGCGTACCTCTCCATCGTCTCGCGGATCAGAGCGGCGGACTCGGGAGCTGACAGGGCGTCCGCCCTGAGCACATCATAGGTGCGGCTGTGCCGCGCGAAGAGGGTCGGATCGTCGTTGAAGTGGCCGCGATCCAGCGATTCCGAATAGACCCAGTCGTGCCCGTCAGGCAGCTTGATGAGGGACATGGATCCGCTGGGACGGAACAAGCCGAGGCGGCCGGCCGGTGCGACCTGGACGCGGATGTTGGGTCGCTTGCCGACGCTGAGCAAGTGGGCGCACTGGTCCCGCATCACGGCCGCGCTGCCGATCATGTTGCGCAGGCAGCTCTCGTCGAGGACGACGATGTAGAGCGGGCCCTCATCCGCAAGGAAGCGCTGCTGCCGACTCAGTCGAGCCCGCACGCGCTCCTCCACTTCCTCCCCGCTGACGAGCAAGGAGAACAACGCCCGGGCGTAGTCCGCCGTCTGCAACAAACCCGGCATGACACGCTCCTGGTACTCCCGGAGAGCGATGGCCTCCTCATCCATCTCGGCGCGTCGCCGGAACCAGTCGGGATGCTCCACCTGCGGGTACCAGTCGATCCTCGCCCACAGCCGCGCCAACACCCCACCCGTGGAGAGGAGTTCGTCGCACGCCTTGGCGAAGGACTCCTGCGGCACCCGCGTACCGGCCTCCACGCGGGCCACGTGGGAGCGGTCGCACGGGATCTGCCGCGCCAGAGCCTCCTGCGTGAGCAGCGCGGCCTCGCGGAAGTGCCGCAGCACCTCTCCGAACACGGCGGCCGTACTCGCCCCCGACTCCGCTGCGCCATTGCGTCGGCCCACGGCAGCCCCCTCCGTGACAGTGCACCGGTGTCACACGCCAAGCATTGAAGCGAGCCATTCCCGTGCGCAACGCTCGATACACCCAGAGTGACGGAGGTGCGCGAAATGGAACCGGGAACGCTCGTCTACGACCCGCAGACGAACAGGGTCGGCGAGTATCGGGACAGAACCGGCCCGTACGCGATGCTGCGCCCGGTCGGCGGCGGCCGGGAGTGGCAGGCGGACGCGGCGCGGATCCGGGAGGCGACCTTGGACGAACGGCTCAGCGCGGGCGTGCGCGCGGCCAACGACCGTTCCAGGGAGGGGCTGTCGGCTGATCCGAACCGGCCTCCGCTGCCGGTGCGGGGCTGCGCGGCGTGCGAGGAGCTGTCGCTCCGGCGGGACAGGGCACGGGCGGCGTTCGACGCGAGCGCCGTCACGGACACGAACGTCCTGCTGCGCAAGCACCAACGCGAGGAGCACGGCGGGGAGTCGGCGGGGCGCCGCGTCTTCCGGTACGTGCCGTACACGATCGTGCAGGACGCGTCCGCCCTGCCCGAGTACCAGGCGTACTGCGTCTCGGGCGAGGACGCGGACTGCGGGGCGAGTTCGGGGCCCTGCCGGGCGCCCGGCGAGGTGGAGGAGTGGCAGCGCAGGCACACCCAGGAGACCCGGCACCTGCGCTACCGCCGCAGCTTCGCCGACTACGCGGTGCTGGAACGGCAGGGCGGCTGAGGCCCCGGCCGGGTCTCAGGAGCCCCCGGTCAGTTTCCGCAGCTCGGTCGGGAGGTCCTCGACGGACTCCGCGACGACGAGGCGGTGGGTGCCGCCGTCGTCGGCCACCGCGACCGCGACCGCGGGGTCCACGCCCCGCACGGCGTATGCGGTCGTCGCGACCGGGCCCTCGCCGTCGTCGCCGTCGCCGGGCGTGTCGTCGCAGGCCGGGCGGGTCGCGGGGCCGAGTGAACGCCCCAGGGGCACGGTGGTCTCCTCCCTGCCGAGGTAGGTGCGGCCGTCGTACTCGACGACGTAGGCGCACGAGGGTGCGGGCTGCGCGCCGCCGTCCGGGGACGAGGGCGCGCAGCCCGCGCTCAGGGCGGCGGCGACGGCCGCCACCGCCGGGGCCCAGGCCAGCCGGCCCGCCTTCATCGGTACGCCTTCATCGGTACGTCTCCTTCTGGAGCCCTGCTCCGGTACGACGATCACGCGACGAAGACGGGCGGGGGCCCGGAAACGTTCAGTCGCCGGGTGCGCCCTGGGCCATCAGCTGTCCGCCGCCCGCGCCGCCCTCCGGGCCGAGGTCGATCAGCCAGTCGGAGGCCCGGATGACGTCGGTGTTGTGCTCGATGGTGACGACCGAGTGCCCGGCGTCGACGAGACGCTGGAGGACGTCGAGGAGGCGGGCGGTGTCGGCGGAGTGCAGGCCCGTCGTCGGTTCGTCGAGGAGGTACAGGGCGCGGCCGGTCGTGCGCCGGCCCAGTTCCCTGGCGAGTTTCAGGCGCTGGGCCTCGCCGCCGGAGAGGGTGGTGGCGGGCTGGCCGAGCGGGAGGTAGCCGAGGCCGACGTCGGCCATGCGGCGCAGCCGGGCGGCGACCGCCGGGACGTCCGCGAACACGGTCAGCGCCTCGTCCACCGTCGCCGCGAGCACCTCGGCGATGTCGTGTCCCTCGTGGCGGACGGTCAGCACCTCCGGCCGGAAGCGGCGGCCCTTGCACGTGGGGCAGCGCACCGCCACCGCGGGGAGGAAGTGCATCCGGACGGTGAGGACGCCCGCGCCCTCGCAGCGTTCGCAGCGGCCCCCGGGCACGTTGAAGGAGAAGTGCCCGGCGGTGAACGCCCCTCGGCTGCGGGCGGCGAAGACCTCGCGGATGGGGGTGAAGACGTCCGAGTAGGTCGCCGCGTTGGAGCGCGGGACACGGCTGATGGGCTCCTGGTCGATGAGGACGGCCTTGGACAGGTGCTCCCAGCCGTCGATGCCGTCGTGCTCGGCGGGCAGGTCGCCCGCCCGGTGGAAGTGGCGGCGGGCGGCCCGGCCGAGGATGTCCAGCAGCAGCGTCGACTTGCCGGAGCCGGACGGTCCGGTGAGCGTCACCAGGCGGCGCAGCGGGATCCGTACGGTGAGGTCCTTGAGGTTGTGGGCCCGGGCCCCGCGCACGACCAGGGCCGTGTCGCCGTCGCCGCGGGCGCGTGACCGGGGGGCGGGAAGCCGACCCGACAGGTACGCGCCGGTCACCGAGCCCTCGGTGCGGGCGACCTCCTCCGGCGTGCCGGCCGCGACGATCCGGCCGCCGTCCCGGCCCGCGCCCGGGCCGACGTCGACGACGTGGTCCGCGGCGCGCAGCACCTCCAGGTCGTGCTCGATGACCAGCACGGTGTTGCCGAGGTCGCGCAGGCGGCGCAGGACGCCGATCAGGCGGGCGGTGTCGGAGGGGTGCAGGCCGATGGTCGGCTCGTCGAGGACGTAGAGGACGCCGGTGAGTCCGGAGCCGAGCAGGGCGGCCAGCCGCAGCCGCTGCGTCTCCCCGGCGGAGAGGCTGGGCGTGGCCTGGCCGAGGGCGAGGTAGCCGACGCCGACGTCGACCAGGCGCCGGACCCGTTCCGCCAGGTCGGCGACGACCGGCTCGACGAGCAGCCACTCGTCCCCGCCGGAGCGCTCGCGCAGCCCGGCGAGCCAGGTGCCGAGGTCGGTCAGCGGGAGCTGCGCGGCCTCCACGATGGTCATGCCGTGCACGGTCACCGCCCGGCTCTCCGGCCGCAGCCGGGTGCCGCCGCAGTCCGTGCAGGGCCGGCGCACCAGGCCCTGTTGTTCGGCCCGTTCGCGGTAGTCGGGGTCGTCGGCGCGGTCCTCGTAGCGGCGCAGCAGGGCCGTCGCGACCCCTTCGAAACGGCCCGCCGAGACGGTCTTCGGCGGCTCGGTGCCGGGGAAGTGCCGCCGGAATCGGGGGCTTTCGACGCCGTGCAGGAGCAGGTCCCTTTGTGCGGCGCCGAGTTCGTCGACCGGCCGGTCCGGGGCGAAGGAGAGGCCGTAGTGGGCGGCGGCGGCGCGCAGCACCGGCAGGGCCCACGCGGTGTACTTGGCGTTCCAGCCCCGTACCGCCCCGTCGGCGACCGACCGGCCGCCGTCGACGAGGCGCTGCACGTCGGGCCGGATGACCTCGCCGAGGCCGGTGCAGGCCGGGCAGGCGCCCGCGGGCTTGTTGAACGAGAAGGAGCCCATGACGAGTTCGGGCACGAGCGTGCCGCAGTGCGGGCAGGGCCGCTGCTCGGCCTCGGCGTCCTCGTCGGGCTCGGTGCCGTCGGCGTACGAGGGCGGGATGCTCTGCCCGCAGCCCGGGCACGGCCGGACGCCGATGCGCGACCACAGCAGACGCAGGTAGGTGAAGACCTCGGTGACCGTGCCGACCGTGGAGCGGGGGCTGCGGTTGGTGTGGTGCTGGTCGACGCTGATCGACGGGGACAGGCCGGTGATCGAGTCGACGGCGGGCTTGCTGACGTAGCCGGTGACCATGCCCAGCGACTCCAGGTACTGCCGCTGGCCCTCCCGGTGGAGGGTGTCGAAGGCGAGGGTGGACTTGCCGGAGCCGGACAGACCGGTCATGACGACCAGCTTGTTCTTCGGCAGGGAGAGGGAGACGTTCTTCAGGTTGTTCAGCCGCGCACCGGTGACATGAATGCAGGAGTCCATTCCTTCAAGTGTTCCATTGAACTGCGGTGTTGAGACTTTCACTCACTGGAGGCCACTGCCCCTGCCGTAACCTTCAAATCGATGACGAAAGAGGAACGCCGCCTGCGCCCCGTCGACCTGGCCCGCCTGGCCGGTGTCTCGACGCAGCAGATCCGCAACTACGAGGACGCCGGCGTGGTTCCGCCGGCGGCGCGCACCGCGTCCGGCTACCGCGT
This sequence comes from Streptomyces sp. XY006, assembly GCF_002237655.1. Classification (GTDB taxonomy): domain Bacteria; phylum Actinomycetota; class Actinomycetes; order Streptomycetales; family Streptomycetaceae; genus Streptomyces; species Streptomyces levis. The sequence goes on along the minus strand of NZ_NOKT01000031.1, from coordinate 81,094 downwards.
CTTCGGGGACGTGCACCGCCGCGCACTCCTGGCGTACCGGGCGATGCTCCGGGGCTACGGCCCGGCGACGGCGACGGCGATCATGCGCGCGGTCCACGACGGGGACGTCCCGGGCGCGCTCGCCCTGGTCGACGCCGCGCACGCGGCGCTGCACGAGGAGCGGGTGTCCCTGCGGGCGGCGAGCGAGGCCCTGGAACTGCTGGCCCTGGAGCCCCCGGCCCCCCTCCCCCGCTCAGGCGGACTGCGCATCGGCGAGGTGGCCGCCCTGCTGGGCGTCCGCACGTCCGCCCTCCGCGTCTGGGAGGCCGCGGGCCTGCTCACCCCGTCCCGCGAACGCGCCACGGGCTACCGCACGTACGACCCGCCGGACGTCCGCGACGCCCGCCTGATCCACACCCTGCGCCGCAGCCACTACCTCTTCACCCAGATCAAGCCGATCCTGGACGGCCTGCGCCGCGAGGGCAGCACGGAGGCCCTTCGAGCAGCGATCGCCACCCGCACCGAAACCCTCACGGCCCGCACGCGGGGGATGATCAAGGGTGCGGGGGCACTGCACACCTACCTGGACGGGCCGGCCGGCTCCGGCTCGGCCTGAAGGGTGTCCGCGCTAAACCGGTGGGCGCCGCTCGTAGGACACGCGCTCCTCGTAGGGCCAGGGCTCCCCGGACAGGTCGTAGAGGTTGCCGCGCCGGACCACGCACAGGGCCCAGATGATGAAGCCCGAGAGCGCGATCATCACGACCGACCACACCGGGGAGTACGGCACGGAGAGGAAGTTGGCGATGATGACGAGTCCGGCGAGGGCGACGCCGGTCACACGCGCCCAGGTGGCGGTGCGGAGCAGCCCCATGCTGACGATCACGGCGACCGCGCCCAGAGCGAGGTGGATCCAGCCCCAGCCGGTGAGGTCGTACGCGAACACGTAGTTGCGCGTCGTGACGAAGATGTCGTCCTCGGCGACGGCCATGATGCCCCGGAAGATGTCGAGCAGGCCGACCAGGAAGAGCATCACGGCCGCGAAGGCCGTCAGACCGGAGGCCCATTCCTGCTTCGCCCTGTGCTCCGGCATGGTGTCTGTCGCGGTCATCGTGAGCCTCGATTCATGATGTGCGCGACGGTGGAGCCCGCGTGCGCTGCCTTCAGCATGAGCACGGCCGGGACCGGGTGCCTCTCCCGACGCGGGTGAGGTGTGAGCGGACGGGGTGACAGGGGCGATGCCTGTCACTCCAGCACCCTGGTCGGCGGCCCGTTCCTCGTGTTCACTCCGGTCGCGCCTACGGAACTGCTTCCGTTCCGCCTCTACCGGAGGGGCAGGCGGTCTGTGACCGCCGGATCGGGCTCGGTCTGTCCCAGGCGGAGCTGGCGGAGCGGGCCGGGATGACTCAGCCCCAGGTCTCCCACACCGCACGCCGCCCGAGCCGTCGACGGGAGGGCCCGGTCTCACGTCCGAGGGCGCCCGCGGGTGACCGCAGGTGCCCTCCGGGACCGCGGCTCAGGGCCAGACCAGGCAGTACGGCTGGTGTCCCGCCTCGTGCAGGCGGTGGCTGAAGTCCTGCCACTCATGCAGCGATTGGAAGAGGCGGGGTTGTGACCTGTGCATTCTCGGTGAAACGTGCGTTGACCTGCGGGAACTCGTCTCGGTAGTTCTCACGGGTCAACGCCGTTTCCCAGGCTCATGTGCCCTGGATGTGCCCTCCGGGGACGTGGCTGGGGAGGCGCGTTCAGGCCCAGCTTTCGCGCCTAGGGCGCCGTGATGAGGGCAGTGATGCGGAGAAGGATCCCAGTCGGGCAGTGTCCGCGAGGCGTCTTGAGCTGTTTGGTGGGTGTACCCGTACGCATACGGCTTGGATGAACGCGGGGCCGCTGCATGCGGTCGAATCCCAGTGAGGCAGGGTGGGGGCCATGGTGACCTTGGCGAGTTCCCTGACGGGCGGTTCTGTGCGGGAGGCTTCTCGCGCCTTGCTGGAGCCGGGCGGGCAGGCCCGAACTGTTTCTGTCTTCGGGACCGAGGCGCTGTGCTTCTACCGCCTGAACGAGGGCGAGCATGCGCGGCGCGAGGAAGTCTCCGCCGCCCGGGTGGATAAGCTGCCCGATCTTGAGTGCCTGCTGACACTCCCGGTGGGCGTTCCTGTTCCGCTGCAATCGCTGGACTCGCCGGCGCGGAGGGCGGTGCGAGGGCTGCCGTCGGGAGCGGTGGAGCGAGACCGGAAGACGGTCACCCGACGTGCCGTGCGGCCCCTGCAGGTGGATCTTGCTGTGGTTCGCGCTTCCGGGTGGCGCCAGGGCCTTGAGCGAGCGGGCCAATTTGCTCCCTTCTGCCGCCGGGCCATGCTCTTGGACCGTCTTCCAGCCCGACTGGATGAGGTCCTCGTCGAGGCCGACTTCTACGGCATCGGCGTGTTCGTCGCCTCTGGAGACGAGGTCGAGCTGGTACTGGAGCCGGAGGACTACAGGCCGCCCCGGCACACCGCTGCGGCCTGGTGGTTCGTCGAGGATGTGTATCAGCGCCTACGCTCGGCGGCGGCTGTCTGAGCCGGTGTCTTGGCGGTTTCGGGAGCGGTCAACGCCCATCGATCGAGCTGCGCCGGAGGCTTGAACGCCTTCGGCTGCCTGATGGACGTGTTGATCAGTTCGTACTGATCGAGAGCTTTACGGCAGCGGTCGAACCACCACTGCTGGCGTGCTGTGCCGGGCTTGACCGAAGTCAGGGCACGCAGCCACTCCATGAGGACCGCGACGTTGTGTGCCGCCGCTGCGGCAGGAAGCTCGCCGCGGTTGCTTGTGAAGGCGTCCAGTGCGAGCTTGCCGACACAGGCCGAGCAGAAGCAGACCGGAGCTTCGGCGCCACCGTAACGCTTGGCGATCGTCTCACCCAGGAAGAAGGCCATCAGGTCGGGGAAGAGAACGTGCGGTGACTGGACGGGGATGCTCTTGTTGGTCTGCGCTTTTTCGCCGGGGGCGACGACGTGCCGGTAGCGGCTGCTGGCGCCGAAGGCTGTGAAGGCGGCACCGAAGGCCAGCGCGCCGAATGCCGCGAGATCCGTGCGTAGCAGGGCAGCCCCGGGGACTTCCTCGATGACCTGCTTGAGATGGCTTACGGCCTTGGCGTAACGCGCCAGGGGGTCCATCTGTCCGCCCAGCATGATGGCCTTCGGCCCCTTGACCATCCGCAGGTAGGCGATGAGCTGGCGGGTCGATTCCTCGTCGCGTAGCCAGGAGACATCCACCGGAGCGGCGAAGATCACCTCTGGGTCGTCGAGTTCCAGGACACGGGTCACGGCGGCCCGGAGGGCATCGGAGTCCTCGGCCCTGATGTAGCCGGTGGGGGTCATGGGGAGCGTTGCTCCGGCGTCCCGCTGCTCCGCCAGAGACAGTTCCAGGGGATCGTCGAGGAAGAGCGTGGGCTCGACGTCGTAGGGGAAGGGGTTCTCCTCGGTCGCGGCGCTGACCTCGTACACCGCTGGGTCGGTCAGGAGTGGAGCGGCGTAGCCCTCCCTGTATCGCAGGGTGCCGGCCTTCTTCACGGCGTCGGTGCCACACAGGATGAGCCCACTGCGTACCGGGTCGACCTGCCCCTGGACGTAGCCGAGCCGGGCGGCGCTGACCTGGATCAGCATGCGGCCCTGCAGACCGTTCAGGCTGTCCGGCCGGTCTGGCGCACCCACAGCGTCGGGAGGCTCGGTCAGATCGGAGCGCGGACGAGGCAGCGGGGCGGAACGGTCGGTCATGGTCACCTTCGGAAGGCAGGGAATGATGATGAACCGGCGCCCTCGACGTACAGGCGCTGGAAGTCTTCAGGAAGCAGGTGCGCGCAGGCAGCCGCATCCTCCAGAGTCATCTGGCGGTCGGTCAGCAAGGTGTTGACAAGGGCAACGAGGCGCTGCGGCTGCTCAGGGAGGACATCAACAGGCTCTGCGGTCCGGTAGCCGAGCGCTGACATCTCGATCATCAGGGTGCGGTACTGCCACTCGCTGACGGCGTTGAGCGTTTGGGCACGGCGCAGCAGCGCGCTCATGGAGACACCCCAAACCCGCTTCAGCTCCATCAGCTTGGCCAGATCGACGCCGCCGGAGAACGCCTGCCGGATATCGGAGGCAGGCATCAAGAACTCGGCAGCGAAGGCGTCGGCCTGCTTCTCCTGCGTGGACCCTGTGCCCGGCTCGTCATGCATCACCAGGTGACCCAGCTCGTGCGCGATGCTGAAGCGACGTCGGTCGCCCGGTGCCCGGGTGTTGACCAGGAGCAGAGGACGCCCGCCCGCTTCCCACTGGCTTACGGCGTCCAACAGGTCGCTGTCCAGGTCGCGGGTGATCACCAGTGCGCCGGCATTCTCCAGCACCGCGACCATGTCGGGTACCGGACCGGGGGCCACGCTCCACTCCCTGCGGACTCGCCGGGCAGCGTCCTTCGGGGTGGTGAGGTCATCCAGTGGGACCCTGAAGAAGCGATGTGAGACTGGCGGCAATGCCGCTGCGGACGCCAGGCCGTTCAGCTGAATCCGTGAGAGCGCCACATGGGCGTGCACGCGTCGCAGAGCGGAGGCAGTCAGAGCTGCTTTCTTGCGGTGGTGGACCAGGCCCACCCCGATGCCGCTGACCTGCGGATCCAGGCACAGCAACTCAGGAGGGTAGCCAAGCGCGGCAGCGTACAGCTCAAGACGCTCATGTGTGACGACGAGACGACCAGCCTCGGCTCGGCTTACGTAGCCCTGGGAAACCGGCGTGGCGCCGCCTGGCGACGCCTTGGTCATAGCCGCGGCGACCTCAGCCTGCGTCAGCCCGCGGGACTCGCGCGCCAGCACGAGCATCCCGGGCTGCGCCTGCAGCTCAGTGATCGCCATACACGACACCACCTCGTATCAGACCTCAAAACAGTAGCACAAAATATTCCGTGACTGATTCGGCGTCATATCATGAAAGTAGCGCTGCAAGTGAGGGCCACTCTCTGAACAGTTGATTGTGGGCGCAGCAGCGTTCAGGCAGTGGCAGGGCGCGGTTCGCCGTGGAAGACCTGTCGGGCGTGCCAGTCGCAGTGAACTGCGGCAACAGGGCGAGCACCCGGCTGGGGGCCGATGAGTGGGCGGCCCGCGAGGGCTATGACGTGGTCGCGGGCGGCGGGGCTGTGGCCAACGAAGCGTTGTGACACCAGGATGCGTTGGTCGTCTCCCAGGCCGAGGACGCCCTTGTCGAAGAGCTTGTGGTGCAGCGAGCACAGGCACAGCCCGTTCTCGATCTCGTCGGGGCCTCCGAATGCCCACCAGCGCACGTGGGCGGCCTCCAGCCCGACGGGCACCGCGCCGATCCTGCCGTCGTATCCGCAGAAGGCGCACCGGTACTCGTAGGCGGTCAGCACCAGCTCCCGCATCCTCCGGTCCCGCTGCCTGCGTACGGCCGAGAGCTGCTCGGCCTCCGCCGGCTCCAGCTCCAGGCCGACGGCTTCGCACAGTTCCGCGTGCAGGGAGGGTGGGAAGTGCAGGTCGAGCAGCAATCGCGCCATTCTGCCGAGCAGGTCCGGTTCGCGTCGCAGCGCCGCTCTCAAGGCCGGCGCTAGCTGTCCGGTGGCGCCCGTCTCGCGGAGGTCCCGTACCCCGCTTCCAGGGCTTCCCGGTCCGCGATCGGTGCGGACTTCCCATACGCCGTCGCTGGCCAGGTGGTGGAAGGGGTAGGCGGGTGTCGTCTTGTTGGGTGGGCCGTACTCGGTCAGCAGGCGCTGCAAGTCCTGTTCCACCGCGGTGTATTGCAGGCCGCTGTCGGCATCATCCTGGAACCGGCCGAGGGCGTACAGGAGCAGCAGCGGCTTGTGCGGTGCGCGGGTACCGCTCCTGGTCCACTGCCTCAGCTTCGCTATCCGCTCCAGCCAGTCCATGGCGGCTGATCGTAGACGGGCCTGCCCGCACACGTGTGGACACTGCTCAGGACGGCTGCATGCCTGAGAACAGGACGCGGGCGTGGTGCGGTTCGGGGGCGATGAAGGCCCCGTGAGCCGTGATATTGAGCCCGAGGCAGGCAGGCTTCGTGCGGTGTCGGTCTGAATCGGTCAGATCCGTTCACAGCGCCAACAGGCTATCTCCACAAGACATAAGATGATGCGCCTGGGTTGGCTGTTGCCCAGGTCGATGTCTGGGGCGAGGCGCCCCTGGTGGCTTGCGTCTGCCCCGAGGCGCTAGGGAACGGAGCGGCTGAGAACGGTGCACCTGCACAGCTTCACCGTGTGCGGATTCCGATCCCTCAAGGACGTCCGTGACATTCCGGTCAGCACACCTACCATCCTCGCCGGCCAGAACGACGGCGGTAAGAGCGCGGTGCTTGCCGCGCTGGCGTTCCTTGTGGGCAATGAGCAGTTGACCGAGGACGATCGTACGTACGAGCTCGACGCTTCGGATGGCGTGGACGTCGATGACTCGGCGCCTCTCCTGCGGTGTTCGACCACATGGGTTGAGGGGCAGTTCACCCTTGACTCTTGGGAGTTGGAAACGTTCGGCTTCCCGACCGAGGAGTTGCGCGTACGGCGGGGCGCTGTCAACGGTGAGGACCCCGTCCTTGAGTGCTGGGCGCCGCTCGCGGACGACGAACGACTGCGTGACCCTTCCAAGCTGTCCCTCAACGAGGTGAGGGCCCTCGCCAAGCAGTTGCTTCCTGAGCTGTCGTCCATAAGGCGCGGCGACATCGAGCCAGCCCTATGCAGGTACGGCATGGCTCACGCCTCAACGTCGGGCTGGGTTCCTGCTCCGAGGGAGATGGAGCGCCGCATGCCCCGGCTGATGCCGTTCGACGGGAAGTCGGCCGATCCCGACGCTGCGGTGAAGACCGCGCTGATGGGCCGCTACCAGGCCCATATGGCGGACCCCACGCTTGAGGGCCAGTTGCAGTCGATCGAGGCCGGGATCAAGGAGCGACTTCAGGACGACGCCCGGTCTCTGTGCGAGCACATTCAGAGCCGTTGCGACGACCTCACAGACGTTGATGTCGAGCCTGTGGTCTCGTTCACTCACGGTTTCCGGGGTGCGCCGCTGCGAATCGCCCGTACGAAGGGCGAGACCGTGGGCCTGGATCGTTCCGGCCTAGGTAGCGCACGACGTATCTCCCTGGCGATCTGGGAGTGGAACAGCCAACTGCTCACGCGCGAGGAGTTCGCCGACGTCGACTCCTCAGCTGACCCTGAGGCCGCCGAAGATGTCCCGCCTCCGGTGCAGACGATTGTGATCTACGACGAGCCGGACACACACCTCGACTACGGGCACCAGCGCAAGATCATGCAGCTCATCCGTGACCAGAGCGCGCTGCCCCATGTGAACGTAATCGTCGCCACCCACTCCATGAACCTCATCGACGGTGTCGACATCGCCGACGTCGTGCATCTGCGACTGGAGCGCGGACGGACGGTGATCGAGCGGCTGGGGGCCGACACCCACGACGGCATCGACGTGCACCTGGGGCGCATGGCCGCGGCGGTCGGTCTTCGAAACTCCGTTCTACTGCATGAGCGTTGCTTTCTGGCTGTCGAGGGTGACACCGAACAGCGGGTGATCCCCATGCTGTTCCGACTGTCGGAGGGCCAGTCTCTCCAGTCGGCCGGCATCGCCTTGTGGGCGTGCTTCAACAATGAGGGGGCCCTGCACCTCGCTCACTATCTGGTCGCGCATGGTCGCTCCGTGATGCTCATGGTGGACGCCGACAGCCGCACCTTGCCCAAGGGGCTCTTCAAGGAAGCCCGACTCCAGCAGTTCTTCGGCAGTGCTTTCAGCGACGTTGTCCGTTTCGTGGGCGAGCCGGACGCCTTCAATGAGCTTGAGGAACTGTTCCCGGACGATCTGTGGGCCGCGACCGCCAACGAACTCTGGCCGAAGGGCGGCGAGCCGTGGACCAAGGACGACTTCACCGCTCAGCGCGGCAAGAAGTTCAGTAAGGAAGTGCTGAACATGCTCCGCAATGACAGCACGAGCGGGCCCAGCGGCAAACCCGACATGATGTTCGGGCTGGTGAGCACGCTCACCAGCCCTGATGAGGTGCCCGCACAGCTGCGGGAGATCTTCGGCGAGATCAGAAAGCTGGCCGCAGGGTAAGAGCGCGCAGCGCTGACCTGGTCTCACTGGTACCGCTGCGGCGCCGCCGCCGTGCGAGCATGCGTTCCTTGCGTTGTTCCAATGTCGGCGGTTCCCACTTGTGCCACCCCACCGGAGGCTTCCAGCGCTGCGCATGCTCCCGCGCCTCAAGCCCACACCATCGGCAACCGTTCGGAGCAGGTATGCGCTGGTCAGAGCCATTTTGCTGGTCAGTCATGAGTCTCCCTCCCCCACATCCAGAGTCTTCCCTATGGCACTGACATCACCCCTATCTGAAGAGCGGTGCATTCCACGCTAAAGCGGACGCAATGGGTGGGCCACCGGAGCCGATTCGGTTAACTCCGTCGCATTGGCAGCGCTCGTTCGGTCTCAGCTGCAACGCACTGTGTGTCCACTTACCTTCGGACACCGGCGATGACCGCTGTCCGAGTAAGGTCAGCCGTCTAGCAGGCGGGTGGGCAGCGTTGCGCTCAACACCGGGTGGTGGACGTCGGATGGGGCTGGGCCCCTTTTTGAAACATCAATTGAAGGCGAGTTCGCGGAAGGTGTTGCGAACCTCAGTCAATGGCCCACGATCCCTTGTGTAGTAAAGCTTGTTGGTCAGGAGCACCGCCCAGCGGTCCTTGGTGGGGGAGATCCACATGCCCGTGCCGGTGAAGCCGTAGTGGACCCAGACGTCCTCCTCGGTGGTGGTACCGGGAGCTGGGTGCCAGAACAGGCCGCGAGCGGGCTGGAGCTGCCCCGTCTCGATGGCCAGGGACCTGTTGATCCACTCGATGCCGAAGCCAGCCCGGAGCTGTGACGCTGCGGGGGCGAGCATGTACTGGAGGAAGGTGGCGAGGTCGTCGAGGACGGTGAAGACGCCGGCAATGCCGCAGACGCCGCCCAGGAGGCGGGCCGAGAAGTCGTGGGCGACTCCCTTGAGGTGGGTGTCGGTGTCCTGGTCGAGTTCGGTGGGGGCGCAGCGGGCGGCGAGGTCGGCGGGCAGGGGGCCGAAGCGGGTGCCGGTCATGCCCAGGGGGTGCCAGGTGCGGGCGGTGGCCAGCTGGTCCAAGGGGCGGCCGGAGAGGTGTTCGGCGAGGTAGCCGAGGATGAGGGCGGCCCGGTCGGTGTACTCGACGGCTTCTCCGGGTGTCCGATGGAGTTGTTCTTGGAGGACGCCTCGGCGGATCTCGTGGGGGTCGGTGCCGTAGAGGTTCTTCAGCTGCGCCCGCAGTGGGACGCCGGCGGTGTGCGTCAGCAGCTGCCGGGCGGTGACGGCTCCGAGTGGGTGCCCGGTGACCTCCTGCCAGAAGCTGCCGAGCGGCTGGTCGAGGTCGAGGGTGCCGTCCTCCCACAGGGCCCCGATGGAGGACCAGACGGCCAGGATCTTGGTGAGGCTGGCGGCGTCGAAGACGGTGTCGGTGCGCATCGGCACCTCCGGCTCGTCGGGGTCGAGGACGCCGGTGGTGCCGTGGGCGAGGGTGCCGGTGGCATCGCCGACGGCCCACACGGCGCCCGGGTACACCTTGTCGCGGACTCCCTCGTCGAGGAGGGCTTCGATGCGGTCGCGGTCGTACGTCATGGTCTCCCTCTTCGCCGGGGTGTCCCGTCGGTCAGCGTAGTGACGTTCGCGGAGCGGTTCGGGTAGTGACGTGTCGGGTCGTCTGGCGGTCGGTTCAAGTGAGCTGTCGGCCGAGGTCGGTCAGCAACCGTGCGGTCGCCGAGAGGGGATAGCGTGCCGCGTTTGCATAGCCCGCCTGTCGCAGGGCAGTCAGCAGCCCAGGTGTCTTTCTCAGCCGGTCGAGGTCGCGCGCGAGTGCGGCGGAGTGGGTGAAGTCGGTGGCCATGCCGGAAGCGGCGAGGGCTTGGTTGAGGCCGGGGACGGGCTGGTAGAGGACGGGTAGCCCGCATGCCTGGGCTTCCAGCGCGACCAGTCCCATGGCCTCCAAGGTGGTGGACGGCACGACGAGCACGTCGTGTTCGGTGAAGGCTTTCCACAGCTGTGGGCGGCGGAGCCAGCCGAGGTAGCGGACTCGTACGCCGGCTCGTTGCAGTAGCGGGGCCAGTGCGTGGAACTGGGCTTTGGGCGCTGCGACGCTCAGCTCGACGCCGGGCACGGGAGCCAGGCTCTTGATCAGGGCCTCGGCACCCTTTTCGGCGGTCAGGCGTCCTGCGTACAGGAGCCGCAGGTGGCTGGTGGAGGTGCGTGCTGGCCGGGCGGGCGGGGCGGTAAGCAGGTGGTCGGGGATGCCCCAGGGGATGTGGGTGATCTTGCGGCGTTCGATCTGCGGGGCGAGCTTGAGGAGGCGGTCGGCCATCGCGTTGGTGGGGACCACGATGGAGTCGGCGGCCCTGGCTGTCTCGCGCAGCACTTGGAGCTGGTCTCGGTGGGTCTCGGCGAAGAGCAGGTCCGTGCCGTGGACGAGGGCGATCCGGGGGTGTGCGGGTAGGGCGCGGATGAGGGCTGGGGTGGCGCCGAACGCGAGGTGCTGCAAGTGGAGGACGTCGATCCGTGTGGGATCGAGCGTGGCTGTAAGCGCTCTGCGCAGGGTGGTGACGTAGCGGCTGAAGGCTGTTCCTTCCAGGCATTTGCCTGCTGCGGGGAGCAGGTTGAGGCCGGCGGGTGGACGGGGAGCGTGACCAGGTGGTGCGAGCATGAAGGCGCGGGCCGGGATGAGGGGTTGCTCGCCGGTGTAGAGGTCGAGGAAGAGTTCGACGCTGCCGCCAGGGCTTCCGACGGGGAGATCCAGGAAGGTGGCGGCCATCGGGCCGGTGGCCGAGCTGGCGTTCACCGCGCTCCTCCGTCGATCTCCTCGTAGAGGCGCGAGATGTCGATGCCTTCCGTGGACGCGTACTTGGCGGGCTGCTGCTGGTAGCTGGCCGGGGCGCCGAAGGTGGTGAGGAAGACGAGCTTGCCGAAGGTCATGCCTGGATACACGCGCACCGGTCGGACGGCGCGGATCTCCAGCGTCCAGCGGATCGCGTGGCCCTGGTGCCCAAGCGGAGCCGACACGTGGACCCAGATGCCCAGGGAGCCGGTGGTGCGGTCGCCGTTGAGCATCTGCGCGTACGTCTCCGAACCAGTCCGCTCCAGTGTGATGCCCAGGTACAGCAGGCCAGGGCGCAGCACCAGGCCGACGTCGGGGATGGCCTGCTCGGTGAAGGTGGTGGGCATTGCAGCGTCGAGGTCGCCGTCGCAGACGCGGATGGTGTTGCCGAGGCGCCAGTCGTAGGCGTTGGGGGAGACGCGGCTGGGCTCGTACGGGTCGATGGTGATCTCGCCGGCCTCGACGGCGGCGGCGATGGCGGGCCCGGTGAGAATCACGATGCCACCACCTGGAGCCGGGCGAGGTCTCGCCAGTAGGCGGAGGGCTGCGGTCCTGCGGCGGCCTGGTACTTGCCCCGGTAGAGGTCGATGGCGCCGGTGGAGAGGAAGAACATGATCTGCCCGATCTTCATGCCGGCGTACACGCGCAGCGGTCGGATCGGGGTGAGCATGAGCGTCCACTGGCCGTGGAAGCCGATGTCGCCGATGGGGGCGGTGATCTCGACAAACAGGCCGAGACGTCCGACGGAGGAGCGGCCGAACAGCAGCGGCACGAACGTGTCGGAGCCGACCTCTTCGAGGGTGTGGCCGAGGTAGAGCTCGCCCGGCTGGAGGATGTGCCCGTCCGGGCCGATGTTGGATTCGCGGGTGGGGTTGGGCCGGTGGGCGTCCAAGACAGGGCCTGTGTAGGTGATCAGGGTGGGCCCCAGACGCACGTTGTAGCTGTTGGGATTGACCTGGTCGGCGGCGAAGGGGGTGATGCGGAGGCGGCCGTCGTGAGCGGCTGCGGTGATCTCCGGGCCGGTGAGGATCATTAACGGCCTCCTTCCGCGGTGTCGGGAGCGGTGAGGACGTGCTGGACAGCCTGGTCCAGACGCAGGCCGGCCTCGTGCGTGCGCTCGCCGAGGTAGGTGTCGGCGAGGTAGTCGGTGGTCAGCACGGTGGTGACGGCATCCGGCAAGGGATCGGGGGCGGTGACGAGCGGGCCGGTCTGGGTGGTCAGCTGTGACAGCCAGCCGGGGAGGTCGCTGCGTGCCAGCTCAGGTACTTGGGCGTGCACCAGCTGGTTGCCGAACGGTTCGATGGAGAGCAGGTGGCCCTGGGTGACGGTGTCGCCGAGGGGTACGGCGCGTAGTGCCGTCTCGTTGAGGATGACCGCGTCTGCCCCGAGTGCCGTACGCAGGCGGGCGGCGAGGTCCAGGAGCACGTTGCGCCGGTCGAGGGGCTGGTGGCGGTAGGTCGGACTGATGGCGCCGAGGACGGCGGCCAGCTGCTGTCCGACGTCCTCGATGCGTGAGCGCAGGCCCGCAAGCTCCGCAGGGACGAAGCTCGGGACCTGATCCGGGAAGGATGTAGTGCCCGCGCCCCATCCCGCGCCCACGGGCGTGGCGATCGCATAGCCTTCGGCGAGCTCCCGCCCCTTGACGACCAGGGTGCCGTCGACTCGGACGGGCCCGTACTGATCGCTGTGGCAGTGCCCGGCGAAGACCACGTCGAGGAACGGACAAGCCGCCGCGAGTTTCCGGTCCTCGTCGAAGCCGGAGTGGCTGAGCAGAACCCAGCTGTCCACCTCGTGAACGTGGGCGAGAATCACCTCGCGCAGGGCCTGGAGGGGATCGGTGACGCAGTGGCCGGCTCGTTGGGCGGCCGGGATCGAGTGGAAGGCTTGTTGACCGATTACGGCGGTTACGCCGACGCGCCGTCCATCGATGTCGGCCATGTGCAGGCGGCTGAAGAGAGCGTCGCCAGTGTTGGCATCGACGGCGTTGGCGCAGACAGTGCGCCGGTGAAGGTCGGGGTCGAAGTGGTGGGGCCAGCCATGGTTGCCAGGGGCCAGCACGTCGTACAGCCCGAGCAGGATCTCCCGCTCGATCGCGCCGCGACCGAGGCGGTAGTACCCACTGCCTTCGAAGAAGTCGCCGCAGTCCACGATGAGCGAGGTCGGGCGTAGCGCGTGGAGGTGGGTCAGGAAGGGCGCGGCGTTGTCGAAAGCGGAATGGACGTCGGTCGTGGCGACGATCTGGCGCAGGTTCCGACCGTCGGTGGTCATGGGGTGACCTCGCAGATGTCGGCGCCCAGGATGCGCAGCTTGCCGGACAGGTCGGCGTGGCCGCGGCGCAGCTGGTCGAGGCCGCCGATGGTGGTGACGCCTCGGGCGGTGAGACCGACAACCATGAGGGCGGAACCGGTACGGATGTCGGTTGCTTCGACGCCCGCGCCCGTCAGCTGCTGGGGCCCGGTCAGACGGCATTCGGTGGGAGAGATCTCCTCGATCTCGGCGCCCAGGCGGGACAGCTGAGGCAGCAGGTTGCCGTGGCGGCCGGGATTGATGGCGTCGGCGAACAGATGCGTGCCGGGCAGTCCGAGGGCGAGTGCCATGAGCGGTGGTTCGAAGTCGGCGTCGAGGCCCGCCGGGCTCAGGGAAGCGATGGCCCGCAGGGGACGACCAGTGGGTACTGCCTCCTGGGCGCGGACAGTGAGGCCATCCGATGCTGCGTCTGCGGGGATGCCGAGCTGATGAAGGGCAGCCACGAACGGGCCTACGTCCTTGCCCTGCACGCCGTCGATACGGGCAGTACCGCGCGTCGCGGCGATCGCGCAGGCCAGCGTGGCTGCCTCGATCTTGTCTCCGGGCACTGCCCAGGCAGCGGGAGCAGTCGGTGACGAGGAGGGCGGCGAGAGAGTGAGTACATGTTCGCCGGCCCGTGTCTCCCAGCCCACCGAACTCAGGACGTCGAGCACGCTCAGGACTTCGGGTGAGAGGTTGGGTTGGCCCAGCCGTAAGGGGCGGCCGGTTGTGAGGGCGCGCAGTATCGCGGCCACGGTCGCACCGCGAGAGCGGAAGGGCAGTGCGATGGAGACGGTGCCCGTGTGAGAGCTGAGGGCTTCGATGCCGTACCCGGAGCTGTCCTGCCGGCTCCGGTCGCCGAACGCCTCGTACACCTTGAAGTGCAGCTCCATCCCGCGCGCACCGATCCGGCAGCCACCCGGCCAAGGCAGCCGCGCCTGGCCGTAACGCGCGAGCAGGGCGGGGACGAGGTAGTACGAGGCGCGGATGTGGGCTGCCTGCGCCAGATCGGGCAGTCGTTGAGATGCCTCCGTCGGCAGGATCACGTAAGTGGCTGGTTCGCCGACGGGCTGCGTGACATGCCAACCCGCCTGGTGCAGCAGAGTGAGCATGATCTGGACGTCCGTGCTGTCCGGGACGTTGCTCAATCGGCCCGGGCGACCGAGGGCCGCCGCGGCGGCCAGGAGCGGCAGAGCGGCGTTCTTGGAGCCGTCGACGCTCACGGTGCCGGCGAGCGGCGGCCCGGGGCGTACGGCGATCACCTCGGCGGCCACGCCGGGGGCGTGGGTGGTCGTCATCATCAACTCCTCTGGAGGGGCAGGAAACAGGCGACTTCCTGGCTGGGTTTGCTGGTCAGATCGATCTCGGCCCAGCAGAACTTGCCGTTCTTCGTCGGTTCGGCGTGGTACCGGTCGGCGAGAGCGGCGACGAGGAACAGACCCCGGCCGCCCTCGCTGTCCGCGTCGGGCAGAGCCGGCTGGGGCAGGACCGGGCTCGTGTCGCAGACCTCGATCCGCAGGACGGCCTCGTCGAGACAGACCGCGAGCGAGACGGATCCGGTGCCGGCGTACTGGACCGCGTTGGTGACGAGCTCGCTGACCAGCAGTTCGGCTGTGTGCACCACCTCGGCGCCCAGTCCCGAGCCCCAGCCCGCTATCGCGTCCACGGCCTGGTGCCGGGCCTGGCTTGCTGCGGCGGGCGTCGCGGGTAGGGAAAGAGCGAGCTGGTGCGCTTCCATGAGCGGCCTCCCGGTGTAGGTGGGGCCACACCAAGCAACCAGTCCGTCGCCGTGAGTGGTGAGACCTGACGCGGGCGATGCATGACTTATGCAGGGGCTGCATCACGGCCAACTACGGCTGATCTATGCTCGATTGAGCAGGCAGGATCAGCGACGGCGGAAGGAGCCGTGGCAGATGGCCGACGCGCATGGGGAAGCGAGACGGATCGGAGACCGGATCCGTCGGGCGCGGGTGTTACAGCGGCGTTCACAGCACGGCGTGGCCGCAGCGCTGGGGTATCACCAGTCCAAGGTGAGCCGTCTGGAGAGCGGTCGCGGCACGGAGGACATCCGCGTACTACGCGCCATCGCGCAGGAACTGAACATCCCGCCTCATGAGCTGGGCCTCGCCCCGTCTCAGGACGTCTCCGCCGCCGATCGAGAAGCTGACGACATGCACCGCCGCACCTTCCTCGCCGCGAGCATCGCAGCGCTCGCGGCCCCGGCCGGCTCTTCGGCCTCGCACACCGCCCTCGTCCAGGCCCTCCTGCCCGGTCCCGGCCCTGCGGGCACCGGTGGCCCCCAGGACACGGCCGTCCTGTACGAACGCGTCGGATCAGCACTGAGGCTCTTCCACACCTGCCAATACACGGAGTTGGAGCGCACCCTCCCGAGCCTGATTGCCGACCTGCGACTGGCGGTCGGTGATGCGACGGACGGGGACACGGTGTCCCGGCTCCTGGCCACGGCGTACCAGACGACGACGAGCTTGCTGCTCAAGCAGCACGACCAGGGCAACGCATGGCTCGCCGTCGGCCGGGCGATGGCCGAGGCCGAACGCTCGGGTGATCCGGTGGTCCTCGCCTCCAGCGTCCGTGTCCAGGCCCACGTTCTGGTCCGTGAGAAGCACGCCACGGAGGCAGTCACGCTGGTTCGGCACACCGCTGACCAGCTCACCGGCTCCTACGACCGGCGTTCACCGAAGTACCTTGCCGCCGTGGGACTGCTGCTCCTGCGCGGTGTGACCGCGGCCAGCAGTCGTGGTGATCGCGCGGCCACGAAGGAATTCCTCACCGAGGCGAAAGAAGTCTCGCGTTACGTCACTCTCGACCGGCCCGACGCCTGGGCCACCTTCAGCCCGACCAATGTCGCCCTGCACGAGCTGAGCGCTCTGGTGGCTTTCGGCGACGCCGGCCTCGCCCTTCAGGCGGCCCGGCCCCTCATGCGTCGGCACATCCCGGTCCCCGAGCGCCGCGCCGCACTATGGGTCGAGGCGGCCCGCGCCTACAGCCAGCAGGGCCGCCTCGCCGACGGCTACCAGGCCCTGCGCATCGCCGAGACCTGTGCCGCCCAGGACATCCGCCGCCCCGATG
Organism: Streptomyces sp. XY006; assembly: GCF_002237655.1. GTDB lineage: Bacteria > Actinomycetota > Actinomycetes > Streptomycetales > Streptomycetaceae > Streptomyces > Streptomyces levis. The sequence continues at coordinate 64,846 of NZ_NOKT01000031.1, read as the reverse complement.
TCCGCCACCTGGTCGCCGATATGGCCGCCCGCGACCGCCGACGTACCCTGCCGGAACTGCACCACTTCAGTCGCCAACTGGGAGTCCCCGCGTGACCGAACCGACCGCTCCGGACAAGAAGCCCTTCCTGTACGTCGTCGTGTGCGCTGCGGGCGTTGCCCGAGATGTCGGCAAGCTCATCACCGCCGCCCAGGAGGCCAACTGGGACGTCGGCGTCGTCGCCACACCGCAGGGACTCGGCTTCATCGACACCAAGGCGATCGAGGCACAGACCGGCTACCCCATCCGTTCCGCCTGGCGTTCACCGGGAGACCCGCGCCCCCTGCCCCCGGCGGACGCGATCGCCGTGGCTCCCGCCACCTTCAACACGATCAACAAGTGGGCCGCCGGGATCTCCGACACCCTCGCCCTGGGCATCCTGTGCGAGGCGTACGGCATGGACATCCCGACTGTGGTGCTGCCTTACCTGAACTCCGCCCAGGCCGCCCATCCCGCCTACCAGCAGAGCTTGGATCGGCTGCGGGGCATGGGTGTTCTGATCGGCTCATGCGAACCGCACCGGCCGAGGGCTGGCGGAGCGACGGAACGCTTCCGCTGGGACGAAGCGCTGGAGTTGCTGGAGCCTCTGGTCAGCACGGCGCGGTGACGCCCTCCGTCACTCGAAAGCTGGAAGCGGACGAGGGAGAGGTGTCTTTCCACCCACTGGCGGCCTCACGGGCGCGAGGCCGCCAGTGCCGGAATTACCGGTGTCGCGCGGGGGCCGCAGGCCCAGGCTGTGACGGGCTCGGCGGCGTCTGGCCAGGCTGTGCCGGTCGTGGTGTCACATACGTGTCGGCTTGCGCGGTTCGTGCTCGGGCGCTGGGGGCCTGTCGGGCGGCGAGGCGTTGGATGCGCCAGGTGAGGGTGCTGGCGGTGGAGCGGGCGTCGTCCAGGGTGCGCTGGCGGGCGGCGTGCTGGAGGAGCTGGTCAGGGTCGTGGCCGGCGGTCTCGGCTTCGGTTAGGGCGGCGGCCAGTGCAGGCCAGGCGGGGTCATCGAGGGTCTGCTGGGCGTGATGGGGCAGCATCACGAGGACGCGCTGGGCGTGCCGTTCGATGGTGCGGGCCGGTGGTTGGCGCTGGGCCAGAGCGGCCAGCGGCTCGGCAGCAGCCTGTCGGTAGGCGGCATGCAGGTGGAGCAGGGCTTGGTGCGCGGCGGCGACCTGCTGGTCGTGCCGGCGGACCTGGTGCCAGCGCGCTGCGGCGATGACGACGAGGACGGCGATGTCGAGGAACATCGCCAGGCCGGAGCCGTCGCCGGTGACTGGCGTGGTGCGCAGGGCGCGGACAGCGCCCCGGAGAGCGCGTGCCTGGTCCTGCTGGGCGCGGATGCGGGAGCGGGCGGCGCGTTCGAACGCGGTGGCGGCCTGCTGCAGATGTGGCCGAAGGTGGCTGGGGGCGAGCAGCGGCAGGATGTCGATGGCTTCGCCAAGGGCCGCGATGTGGGCCTGGGCGGTTGCGTCGTCGCCGTGGTCGAGGTGGTGGGGGATGCGCCCGGCCGCGGCGGTGGCCTGGTGCCAGGGATTGGGCTTGCGTCGGCAGCCCGGCTCGGTGACGGGCGCGACGTCGATGGCAGTGAGGCGTTCGCGGATCTTGGGGTAGGACAGGTCGGGGGCGAGTTTGGCACCGGAGAACCAGACGGGTTCACCAGTGGCGTTGGTATCGCCCTCCACGGCGACCTTGTACCCGCGCACGTCACCGGAGGGAAAGTGCTGCACGTCCACAAGGACGCCCTCGACGCCGTCGAGCAGAAGGAGGAACTCCTCCGGGCTGGTGGCGATGGACACTAGCTGGCGGACGGTGGTGCGCAGGCGTTCGCGGGAGGTCTGGGTCTTGCCGACGCGGCGGGCCTTCTCCGTCTCGGCGCGGGTGGGGCGCTTGGCGGCGGTGCGGTCGCCGCGTACGACCTGCTTGAGGCCGTATTCCTTCTCGATGGCGGCGAGTTCCTTGTCGGCGGTCAGGTAGTCGTTCCAGTGGCGGGCGATGCGCAGGTCGCCACGGACCTTGGTGGCGGCGATGTGGATGTGGTCGTCGGCGTGGCGGACGGCGACCCACCGGCACCCGTCCGGATCGCCTTGTGGCGCGATGCCAGTGGCTGCCACAACGCGGCGCGCGATGTCCGCCCACTCGGCGTCGGTGAGGTGCCGGTCGCCGGGGGCGGCACGTACCGAGCAGTGCCACACGTGCCGCTCGGGCGCCCGGCCCAGTCGGCGGGCTTGCTTAACCCGCAGGTCGAGGTCGGCCACGAGCCGCTTCTTTGTGGCGTCGAAGCCGTCGGCGCGGCCGGGATCGGGAGCGAAGCCGTCCCAGGAGGCGACCAGGTGCGGGTCGGTGTGGTCCTTGGCCTTCTTCGTGTCGAACAGATACCGGATCAGACCGGCGGTGCTCTTGCCGCTGCCGATCTTGGCGATCACCAGGCCGCCTTCACGGAGACGGCGTGGTTCATGGTCTGCGCGATGTCGCTGATGGCGCCGCAGACGGCGACCAGGGTGCGTTCGGTCTGGGCGAGGACGATGGCGTCCACAGGGTGTGGATCGCCTCCGGCGTTGAGGCGGTGCGCGATCTGGTTGACGTTGTTGCCGATGCGCGCGACTTCGGCCCGTAGGGCGTCGAGCTTGTCGAGGCAGTCATCGAGCTGGGTGCGCTGCCCGGCCAGGCCCACGGCGAGATCACCGTCGAGGTAGGCCGTGATCACGGCGCCGACGAGGTGGGCGCCGGCGATGCCCATCTTGCGGGCACGGGTAAGGATCCGGGCCTTCTCATCGCTGCTGTAGCGGACATCGACACGTTGCTTGCGCTGGACGCTCTCGCGGGTACGGCGGCGAGCGATGCGACGCAGGGTGACTTCGTCGGCGGGGGCGGCGGGCGACTGTTCGGCTGCGTCGCCGGGCGTTACCTCCTCGGGCACCCCCTGGTGCCCGAGGCCCTCCGCCACCCCCGGGGCGGAGGTGCCTGCGTCGGACCGGCCCTTGGACGGTCCAACGCCATACCTTGCTGCGCTGGTGGCGATGGTCATCATCTGCGTCCGGTCGGTGGCGAGTTCGGGGTGCTGGTCGTGCATTGAGGGGTTCTCCGTGCGGTGTTGGGGGGCGAGGCCGTGTCGCCTAGTGGGCCGCTCGTCCCCGCTCCGGGCTGTGCGGGAACGAGCGGAGGGGGTCGATCGGGGTGGGGCGGCGGCCCTCAGCGCGTGCCGACGGGGGCCGTGTCGGGCTCGGCCTGTCGCTGGCGGGCAGCCCGGTCGAGGTCGGCCTGTACTCGGTCCTTGAGCTGAGTGAGACGGTCCTTGCCGATGCGGTACTCAGCGGCTCGGATGGCCGCCTCGATGTTGCGGCGTGAGGCACGGTCCCCGCGTCCCAGCGGTGCGGTGCGGGCGATGGCGAGGAGTTCGTCGAAGGTGACATCCCGTTCGTGGCCCTCGTCTTTGGAGAGCGGCTTCGGGGCCCGCGGCACGTTGGCGGCTGCCTCCGCCAGGTCTGGGCGCTCGGCCACGTCACGCGAGCTCTGTGCCTCCTTTGGCAGGAAGTCATCGTCTTGCGAACGGGCAGGCCGCATGGCGCTGTGCGTGCCGTTGTGGCTGTGGCCAGAGGAGTTGTGGCCCGGTGTGGCGGCGGCCTCTTCGCGCAGACTCGTGGGGTGGCGGCGGATGACGAGGTCGAGGTGGACCGCGCCGGCCAGGGCGAGCGGAGCTATCGCGGACAGGGCGCCGACGGTGACATCGTCCAGATGGAGCCCGGCGGTGTGTGCCTGCTGGTTGAGGCGGACGGCGTGCATAGCGTTCGCCCAGATGCTCGTGACGGTGGCGAGGCCGACCAGTGCCCAGACGTACAGGCGAGAACGCCAGGGCGCGGTACGGAGGATGAGCAGGGCGGCGACGCCGATGGCGATGAACCCGTCGATCACGAGGGGGAAGGCGTAGGTGAGGACTCCGCGGATGTGGATGGCGACGGCCATCTGCCGCAGGGCGTCGTAGGAGAGGGCGAAGCCGATCGTGCCGACCAGGGCGACCCCGAGGCGGATCGCTACGGTCACTGGCGGCACGGGGGCTTGGGCGGTGCGTGAGGGCAAGCGTGGTACTCCAGGGGGAGACGGGTGCCTAGGCACGGTGCGGGGTTGCCAGTGGGGAGGGCGGCGGACTCGTCGCACCCGTCGCATGCCTGGTCAGGGCAGGTACGGGAACCTGGCGTGATACGGGAGGACCCGTCACAGTTGCCGGACCCGTCACGGGGATGACCTGCGGTGCGACGTGTGCGACGGGTGTTTACGGGTGTACGGCCGACCCGTGACGTGTGGTCTCACCGCCGTCGGGTGGCTGCTCCTCGGGGCAGTAGCGGGCCCAGGCATCGGTGAACTGTGCGTGGGCGAATCCCCGGGCCTGCCGTCCGCCTTCGAAGCGGAGGACGGCTGCCTGGATACCGAAGTCCTTCAGCAGGATCCCCAGGTAGCGCGGGGTCAGACCGGTGTTGCGGTACTCCGCCCACGGCGCCTCCTGGTCCTTGAGTAGCTCTTCCAGTAGGTCCCGCGTGCGCACGGTGTCAGGATCGCCGTAGCACGCGAAGACGCGGCGGATGTCCTTCAGCAGGCGTGTCTTCACGTTGGACTCGTCGTCCTGGCCGACCTCGGCGGCACACATGGCCACGCACGCTTCGCGTGCTCGCTCCGGCCAGGAGTCGCCTGCCAGTTCGGCGACGACCACCAGCGGTTCCCAGGTGTCGGCCGCACGGTCCTGCACCGGCATCGGCGGCACCAGGTCGGCTGCGGTGTCCATCAGCGGGCGCAGCCAGGCAGTCAGCCGGTCACGTAGGGCGTGCAGGGCGGGTATGTCGCGGCGGGAGCGGAACTGTTCCACCCGCTCACCTGGCTTGCGCCGCTGCATTCGGATCACCACGGCCCGGTCCATGACCGTGTCCGGCAGGTCCCCGATGCCGGCGAGCGCGGCCATGGCGAAGGTGGGGAACGCCTGCGGCTTGTGCTCCGGCCCGGAGATCCGCAGGGCGGGCCGGTTGCGCTGGTGGCCGGCGGTGAGGAGGCCACGCAGCTCCTCGTTCTTTTCGGCGGCCTTGATGCTGCCGAAGATGGTGTCGGCCTCGTCCACCAGCAGGGTGGGCGGGTCCGCACCGATGGCGCGGAAGACCACCGCCGGGCTGGTGTTGACCGTGATCAGCGGCTCGCGCACAGTCTCGGTGAGCACGTCCAGCAGGCGGGACTTACCGCACCGCTTCGCAGGCCCGACCACGGCGAGGCGAGGTGCGTGCTGGAGGGCGGGCTGGATGTGCGTGGCCGCCACCCACAGCGTGACGGCGGTCAGCGCCTCACTGCTGGGCAGGATCACGTACCGCGCGATGGCTTCCTGCAGCTCGTCCAGTAGCTGTGCGCCTTCTCCGGGCTGCCCTGGCTCGTCGTCCTCCGAGGTCGAGGCTTTCGCGGTGGCGTCCTGGCCCAGGGCGGCGACGGGCGGCCAGGTGGGTATCGAGGATGCGGCGGAGGAGTCGGGGGACGTAGATTCGTCCATAGGCGTTCCTTCCCGGTGGGCCGGACGGGCAAGGCCCGGCCCACCGATTCGATCGTTCAAGGGCGATGGGGGCGGGGACTCTGTGGCTCTCGGCGGTGGCTCGCGGAGAGCCGCTTCGCTGTCCCGGCAGGGCGGCTTCAGGCCGTGAGGTCGTACGCGGACTGGGCGTTCACCCAGGCGTCCACCTCGGACCAGCGGTAGCGGAGGTGGCGGCCGACCTTGTGCACGTTGGGGCCGAGGCCCCGGTACTTCCACTGGTAGAGCGTTTTCACCGGCACCCCGAGATAGGCAGCGACTTCCGCCGGGGTGGCCAACGGGCCGCGCCGGGCAGCGTCGGCGGAGGAAGGGGCGTTCGCGCTGCGGAGAGAGGTATTCGGCACAGGGCTCCTTTTCGGTCTTGGACAGCGTGCCTGGACAACACAGCCACACCGCCAGCGAAGAAGTCCAGCGTTGGTTCTAAAACTCTCCACTAATTCCCTCGGCGTGGCTGGGAGGGGTAATAACCGTAGAGGTGGATCGGCCGTTGACCAAAAAGTTGGCGACTACCTCCTCATCCCTGATCGCCCGGGGGGCACCGACCGGGCCCGTCTCGTCGGTTGGTGCAGGCCGGAGCCTGTCTGGGCAGGTGATCAGGTGAGCTGAAGCAAGCGGTGAGCACATCATCGGTTACCGGCTCAAAACGCCCAAAGTTCACGCGTGACGGCAAGTTAGCACGGCGACTCCCGGAATTACTCGTCCGTGCCTCGTGAATGGGCGAGATAAACGCCACGCCGCCCCACGGTCACCCTGCAACGACTTTTGTAGAGTTTTAGAGCCAACTCTTGCCATAAAGGTCGGCTGCAAGTTACAGCTACCTGTCATGGCAACTCGACCCGTTGAAATAGGCCCCGCCGGCCTCCACGCCGCCCACGCCATAGAGCGAATACGCATCGCGCGCGGCCTGACCCAGCACCAGCTGGCTGCCCGATGCACCGCGCTGGGCCGCCCGATGTGTAACACAGCCCTCAGCCGCACCGAGCGCGCCCACCGCCGCTGTGACGTCGACGACCTCGTCGCGATCGCCGCCGCCCTCGGCGTCTCGCACGCAGTCCTGCTGCCTCTGGAGACCTCTCCGCTCCGGACCTGGGAGCGCATTCAGGGGGTCCTTCTTGGCTGACGTGTACGACCGCTGGCACAAGTCCCACCCCAAGCCCACCGAGGCCGAGTGCGGTGAACACAAGAGCCGTACGCGGCAGATGGTCCCCACCGCCGATCATGGCGTCGGCAAGCGGTGGCAGGTCCGCTACCGCGATCTGGACGGCCGCCAGCGCAAGGAGAACTTCGACACCAAGGCTGAGGCGGACAACCGGGCCGCTGAGGTCGACGTCGAGATCCGGCGCGGTTCCTACGTCGTGCCAGCCGAGACGAAGCAGACGCTCGGCGCCTACGCACAGAAGTGGTTGGACGCGAACTCCGTCGGTCCGACGACAGCCCTCCGCTACGAGGCAACGGTCCGCAACCACATCGTCGAGCACCTCGGGCGACGCGAGCTTCGTTCCCTCAACCAGCCCTCGGTCATCCAGGGCTGGATCCGCACCCTCCAGGACGCCCGCCTGGAGGTGTCGACGATCGAGGGCATCTTCGACATCCTCTCCAGTATCCTCGGCGCGGCCGTGGAGGATGGGCTCCTGCCGAAGAACCCCTGCAAGGCGAAGTCGGTCAAGCTGCCGACCGCGACCAAGAAGAAGATCATCCCTTGGCCTCTGGAGCGCGTCCGGGCAGTCCTCGCCGGCCTGCCCAAGCGCTTCCAGGCCGGCGGCAAGCTCGCCTTTGGCTGCGGCCTGCGTCAGGGCGAGGTCTTCGGCTTTGCCGTCGAGGACATCGACTTCAAGACCGGCTGGATCCACGTCAACCGCCAGGTACGGCTCGTCGGCACGAAGCCCGTCTTCGCCCTGCCCAAGGGGAACAAGATCCGATCTGTGCCTCTACCGGCCCAGCTTGCTGCCGCCCTCAAGGCCCACACGAAGGAGTTCCCGCCGGTCGAGGTCACCCTGCCGTGGGCCAAGCCGGACGGCGAGCCGAAGACCTTCCGTCTCCTCTTCGTCGACCAGAAGGGGCGGGCCTACAACCGCAGCGTCTTCAACATGGGCGACTGGAAGCGCGCTCTGGCTGCCGCCGGCGTGATCCCTCCCCGCGAGCGCGGTGCGAGGTACCTCCAGGCGGCCCCCGAAGACGGGATGCACGCCCTCCGGCACGCCTACGCCTCCGTGCTCCTGGACGCGGGTGAGAGCATAAAGGCGCTCTCCGAGTACCTCGGCCACTCGGACCCGGGCTTCACGCTCCGGACGTACACGCACTTGCTGCCGTCCAGCGAGACCCGCACCCGCAAGGCGATCGACGACGCCTTCACGGAAACGGAAGCCGAGGCGGAAAACGACGGCGACCCACCCGCAGCCCAGGGCACATCAGCACCCCCAGCAAAACCAATGTGCCCTCAATGTGCCCTGGCCGCCTGACGGCCCTCCCCCGGCACCAAAAAGGGCGAGGTCCGAAGACCCCGCCCAACCCGCAAGAAACCCCAGCTCAGAGCCGATCAGGGCCACACCAAGCAATACGGCTGGTGCCCCGCCTCATGCAACCGATGCGAGAAGTCCTGCCACTCGTGCAGCAGTTGGTAGACGTTGAACGCGTCTCGTGGGCCGCCGCGGTCCGGGACCGTCGACCAGATGAAGGCCGCCGCTCCGACCGCCTCCTCGCCGATGCCGCGCAGGGGGTCGACGACCGTCATGGGGAGCTTGACGACCGCGTAGTCCGGGTGCAGGACGACCAGCTCCAGGGGCGGGACCTTGTGCAGCGGGACGCCCTCGATGCCCGTCAGGACCATCGCCGCCATGGTCTCCGGCTTGATCTTCGTGAACATGCCGTTCATGCCGAGCTCGTCGCCGCCGAGTTCCTCGGGACGCATCGAGATCGGGACGCGGGCCGCGGTGGCGCCGTCGGGCGCGCCGAAGTACTTGTACGTCACCCCCACCCGACCACCATTCCCGCTCCCGGACCGAAGATCGTCCACTCGGCGTTCAGTACGTCCGTCGAGGCGCTCCGGTTCACTCGGCCGACCCTGGGCCTGCCGTGTCTCCTGCGTGTCCTCCGCTTCGCGCCGGTGCCTTCCCCGCCGGGCACGTCGAGGACCCAGGTCATCGGTCCCCTCGCCCAGTCCGCCACCGCGATGCATATCTCCACCCGACTGCTTTTCCAGAACGCGTCGCCCCCGCCGCGCAACCCGATCATCGTGTCAGTGACCTCCCCCACGGCCGCCCGCCGAAACGTGCGCTGAAACATCTGTCCGCAGGATCTTCGCAGCCTTCGACCAGCGTGGAGCCGGCCGAGCTGTGTGTATCAGGTCCCAGTCTCGCAGACGACGGGGGCCCGGGGTCCGGTCGTCCCACGCCCTCGCCCCCGGCCCGCTGGCCTACCCTGAACAGGTCAATGGCACCCGGAGCCCGACTACGTCGGAGAAGGTCGGAGAAGTCGCAGGTCATGAGCGAACTGTCATATCCGTATGAAGCACCGGCCTCGCAGGCTCTGTTCGACCGCGCGGCGGCCGTCACACCCGGCGGCGTGAACTCCCCGGTCCGGGCCTTCCGGGCCGTCGGCGGCACGCCACGGTTCATGGTGTCCGGGACGGGCCCGTATCTGACGGACGCGGACGGCCGGGAGTATGTGGACCTCGTGTGTTCCTGGGGTCCCATGATCCTCGGGCACGCGCACCCCGAGGTGATCGCGGCCGTGCAGGACGCCGTCGCCCGGGGCACGTCCTTCGGCACGCCCGGTGAGGGCGAGGTCGCGCTCGCCGAGGAGATGGTCGCCCGGGTCGCGCCGCTGGAGCAGGTCCGGCTCGTGTCCAGCGGGACCGAGGCGACCATGTCCGCGATCCGGCTCGCGCGGGGCTTCACCCGGCGCACGAAGGTGGTCAAGTTCGCGGGCTGCTACCACGGCCACGTCGACTCGCTGCTCGCCGCGGCCGGCAGCGGCGTCGCCACCTTCGCGCTGCCCGACACCCCGGGCGTCACGGGCGCCCAGGCCGGCGACACCATCGTCCTGCCCTACAACGACCTCGACGCCGTCCGCGAGGCCTTCCGGGCCCACCCCGGCGAGATCGCCTGCGTGATCACCGAGGCCTCCCCGGGCAACATGGGCGTCGTACCGCCCGCCGAGGGGTTCAACCAGGGCCTGAAGGACCTCTGCTCCGAGAACGGCGCCCTCTACATCTCCGACGAGGTCATGACCGGCTTCCGGACCAGCCGCGCCGGGTGGTTCGGGGTCGACGGCGTGGTCCCGGACCTGATGACCTTCGGCAAGGTGATGGGCGGCGGCTTCCCCGCCGCGGCCTTCGGCGGACGCGCGGACGTCATGGCGCACCTGGCCCCGGCCGGGCCCGTCTACCAGGCCGGCACCCTCTCCGGGAACCCCGTCGCCACCGCCGCCGGCCTCGCCCAGCTGCGGCTGCTCGACGACGCGGCCTACGCGAAGGTCGACGCCGTGTCGAAGGAGATCCAGGGCCTGGTCACCGAGGCCCTGACCAAGGAGGGCGTCGCCCACCGGCTGCAGACCGCCTCGAACATGTTCTCCGTGTTCTTCACCGACCGGCCCGTGCGCAACTACGAGGACGCCAAGACGCAGGAGTCATTCCGCTTCACCGCGTTCTTCCACTCCCTGCTCGCGAACGGCGTCTACCTGCCGCCGTCCTCCTTCGAGTCCTGGTTCGTGTCCACGGCGCACGACGAGCGAGCCGTGCAGAAGATCGCCGACGCCCTCCCGGCGGCGGCCCGCGCGGCGGCGGAGGCGACGGCATGAGCGACGTGACGAGCCCCCACGGCGACCTGAGCGGCACGAGCAGCAGCACGAGCGACCAGGACATCACCGTCGTCCACCTCATGCGGCACGGCGAGGTCGCCAACCCGGACGGCATCCTCTACGGCCGGCTGCCCGGCTACCACCTCTCCGAGCTGGGCCGCCGCATGGCCGACCGGGTCGCGGACCACCTGGCCGGGCGGGACGTGACGTACGTCGTCGCCTCGCCGCTGGAGCGCGCGCAGGAGACGGCCGAGCCGATCGCCAAGGCGCACGGGCTGGACCTCGCCACGGACGAGCGGCTGATCGAGGCCGAGAACATCTTCCAGGGCAAGACGTTCGGCGTCGGGGACGGGGCGCTGCGCAAGCCCGGCAACTGGCGGCACCTGGTCAACCCGTTCCGGCCGTCCTGGGGCGAGCCGTACGTGGACCAGGTCGTGCGCATGATGAGCGCGCTGGGCGCGGCGAAGGACAAGGCCCGCGGGCACGAGGCGGTCGTGGTCAGCCACCAGCTGCCCATCTGGATCGTGCGGTCCTACGTCGAGCGGCGGCGGCTGTGGCACGACCCGCGCAAGCGGCAGTGCACGCTCGCCTCGCTGACGACCTTCACGTACCGGGGCGACCGGATCGTCTCCGTCGGCTACAACGAGCCGGCCCGCGATCTCGTCCCGGCGCATCTCCTCGCGGGGGCGAAGCCGGTGAAGGGCAAGGACAAGGCGTTCGGCGCCTAGGGCCGGACCAGTACTGGGCCCGACCGGTACAGGGCCTGATCGGTACAGGGCCTGACCCTTTCCGATCGCTTTCGACTCCTTCGTTACGGAATCTGCGCATTTGGGCGGAACCTCCTCGACCGTCACGTCCTCTGACTGGGTGACCACCAGAGAACGTGACGGATCGGGGAAGCCATGCGCCCTTACTCCCGCAGGGGAATGCTCTCAATCGGCGCGGGAGCCGCCGCCGCTGTCTCGCTCGCCGGGTGCGCCGGCCTCACGGGGTCGGACGATTCGAGCCATGCCGACGGTTCCGGCGGCGACAGCGCGCAGGGTAAGCCGAAGCCCGAGCCCACCGCCCGCCCCATCGGCGACGGCTCCACCGCCTACACCGGCAAGCAGCCCCACCAGCCCGCGAAGCCCGAGCCGCTCCAGCCGGGTCAGGCGCCCCCGCAGTTCGTCGTGTTCTCCTGGGACGGCGCCGGCGAGGTCGGCAACGGCCTCTTCCCGCGCTTCCTCGACCTGGCCAAGGAGCACGGCGCGAGCATGACGTTCTTCCTGTCCGGGCTGTACCTGCTGCCCGAGTCGAAGAAGCGCCTCTACGACCCGCCGAACAACCCGCGCGGCGCCTCCGACATCGGCTACCTCACCGACGCGCACATCAAGGACACGCTGAAGAACGTCCGCCGCGCCTGGCTGGAGGGCCACGAGATCGGCACGCACTTCAACGGCCACTTCTGCGGCGAGTCCCACGGCTCGGTCAAGAACTGGACGCCCCGCCAGTGGCGCAGCGAGATCGACCAGGCGAAGTCCTTCGTGAAGCAGTGGCGCACCAACACCGGCTGGACGGACCTGCCGGCGCTGCCGTTCGACTACGACAAGGAGCTCGTCGGCGGCCGCACGCCGTGCCTGCTCGGCCAGGACAACCTGCTGCCCACCGCCCGCGCGCTGGGCTGGCGCTACGACGCCTCCTCCCCGGGCGGCCGCCAGGTGTGGCCCGTGAAGCGGCAGGGCATCTGGGACCTGCCGCTGCAGCAGATACCTTTCCCCGGCCGCCGCTTCGAGGTCCTCTCGATGGACTACAACATGCTGGCCAACCAGTCCCTGAACTCCACGAAGGCGCCCGCGCACAACTACCCGGGCTGGCGCGAGCAGTCGGCCCAGGCCTACATCCAGGGCTTCAAGCGGGCATACGAGACAAACCGGGCACCTCTCTTCATCGGCAACCACTTCGAGCAGTGGAACGGCGGCATCTACATGGACGCCGTCGAGGAGGCCTTCAAGCACATGGCGCGCGAGAAGGACAAGGGCGGCGATGTGCGTCTCGTCTCTTTCCGGCAGTACGTCGACTGGATGGACGCGCAGCGGCCCGAGGTGCTGGCGAAGCTGCGGACCCTCGATGTCGGGCAGCAGCCGGCGGGCGGCTGGCGGGAGTTCCTGAAGGCGACCCCCACGGGCTCGGGTTCGCCCTCCTCGAACGCCGCCTGAAATGCGGTTTTCCGCCCGCAAGGGGGGTGGGCGAGATCCCCGGAACGGACATGCGAAACTTTTCACATGAGTGCCGCCAGCCGCGCCCCCCAGTGCTCGAACCGCACCCGTAGCCGCGCCGCCCTGCTCGCCGCCGGTGCCGCGGCCGCGGCGCTGGTCCTGTCCGCGTGCAGCTCCGGCGGGACGTCGGGCGGCGGCGGTGACACCAACTTCGTCCTGGGCAAGGACGGCATCGCCACCGCCGACAAGGGCGAGCGCGCCGACGCCCCGGACCTGTCCGGCAAGACCGTCGACGGCAAGCAGCTGGACGTCGACGACTACAAGGGCAAGGTCGTCGTCGTCAACGTCTGGGGCTCGTGGTGCCCGCCCTGCCGCGCCGAGGCGCCCGGCTTCCAGAAGGTCTCCCAGGACCTGAAGGACCAGGGCGTCCAGTTCGTCGGCATCAACACCCGCGACACCAGCACCGGCCCGGCCCTCGCCTTCGAGAAGGCCTACGGGGTGACGTACCCGAGCCTGTACGACCCGACGGGCAAGCTGATGCTCCGCTTCGAGCGCGGCACGCTCAACCCGCAGGCGATCCCCTCCACGCTCGTCTTCGACCGGGAGGGGAAGATCGCCGCCCGCTCGCTCCAGGCGCTGAGCGAGGAGAAGCTCCGCAAGATGATCGCCCCGGTCCTCGCGGAGAAGTGACGTGACCTCCGCAGTCACCACGCTCGCGGCGACGGGCTACAACGGCACGGTGCTCAACGGCGCCCTGCTGGCGGCCCTGCCCATCGCGCTGCTCGGCGGTCTCGTCTCCTTCTTCTCCCCCTGCGTCCTGCCGCTCGTCCCCGGCTACCTCTCCTATGTGACCGGCGTCACCGGTACCGACCTGGCCGAGGCCCGGCGCGGCCGGATGGTCGCCGGCGCCTCGCTGTTCGTGCTCGGCTTCACCGCCGTGTTCGTCTCCTCCGGCGCGCTGTTCGGCTACTTCGGCGACACGCTCCAGGCCAACCGGGGCGTGCTCTCCAAGGTCCTGGGCGGGCTCATGATCCTCATGGGCGTGTTCTTCATGGGGCTGATGCCCTGGATGACCCAGCGCGAGTTCCGCTTCCACAAGCGGCCGGTGACCGGCCTGGTCGGGGCGCCGCTGCTGGGCGCGCTGTTCGGCATCGGCTGGACGCCCTGCATCGGCCCCACGCTCGCCTCCGTGCTGGCGCTCTCCTCCAACCAGGGCAGCGCGGGCCGCGGCGCCATACTGACGGTGGCGTACTGCCTCGGCCTGGGTGTGCCGTTCGTGCTCGCCGCGGTCGCCTTCCGCAAGGCGCTGGGCGCCTTCGGCTGGGTCAAGCGCCACTACGTCTGGGTGATGCGCATCGGCGGCAGCATGATGATCATCACCGGTCTGCTGCTGCTGACCGGCGCCTGGGACGTCATCGTGCAGGACATGCAGTCCTGGTCCAACGGCTTCACTGTGGGGATCTGATCGATGAGCAAGACCAGCACCACCGACCCGGCCCCCGCCGGCGGCTCCGAGGACCAGGACCTCGGCGACGCCGGAGCCCAGCTGTCCACCGCCCCCAAGGAGGAGGCGCCCAGTCTGCCGTCCCTGGGCGTCATCGGCTGGGCCCGCTGGTTCTGGCGGCAGCTGACCTCCATGCGGGTCGCGCTGCTGCTGCTGTTGCTGCTGTCGCTGGGCGCGATCCCCGGCTCGCTGATCCCGCAGACCGGCATCGACGCCACCAAGGTCGCCGAGTTCCGCAAGAACAACCCCACCCTCGGTGACGTCTACGACAAGCTCGGGATGTTCCACGTCTACAGCTCGGTGTGGTTCTCCGCGATCTACATCCTGCTGTTCGTCTCGCTCATCGGCTGCATCGTGCCCCGCACCTGGCAGTTCGTCGGCCAGCTGCGCGGCCGCCCGCCGGGCGCGCCCAAGCGGCTGACCCGGCTGCCCGCCCACACCACGTGGCGTACGACGGCCGAGCCGGAGCAGGTCCGCGAGGCCGCGCTGGCCCTGCTGAAGAGGCGCCGCTTCCGGGCGCACCTCGCCGGGGACGCGGTCGCCGCCGAGAAGGGCTATCTGCGCGAGGTCGGCAACCTCGTCTTCCACCTCGCCCTGATCGTGATGCTGATCGCCTTCGCCTGGGGCCAGTTGTTCAAGGCCGAGGGCTTCAAGCTGGTCGTCGAGGGCGACGGCTTCTCCAACACCCTCACGCAGTACGACGACTTCAAGTCCGGCAACCTCTTCACCCAGGACGACCTGAACCCCTTCAGCTTCCGCCTGAAGGACTTCACGGGCACCTACGAGATGAGCGGCCCCAACCGGGGCACCCCGCGCACGTACCAGGCGACCGTCGACTACAGCGAGGGCGCCTACGGCAAGGACCGGCACCAGACCGTCAAGGTCAACGAGCCGCTCACCATCGGCGACACCAAGGTCTACCTCGCCGCCCACGGCTACGCCCCGGTCGTCACCGTCCGCGACGGCAAGGGCGAGGTCGTCTACCGCGACGCCGTGCCGCTGCTGCCGCTCGACGGCTTCGCGACCTCCTCCGGCGCCGTCAAGGTCATGGACGGCTACCGCAACGCCAAGGGCGAGAAGGAACAGCTCGGCTTCCAGGCGTTCTTCGTGCCCACCTACAACGGCGGCGCGATGGTCTCCCAGTTCCCGGCGCTGATGAGCCCGGTGCTCGCGCTGAACGCCTACCACGGCGACCTGGGCGTCGACTCGGGCCTGCCGCAGAGCGTCTACCAGCTCGACAAGAAGAACATGAAGGAGTTCAAGGACTCCGACGGCAAGCTGCTGAAGAAGCTGCTCAAGCCCGGCCAGACCATGCAGCTGCCCGACGGCGCCGGCTCGATCACCTTCGAGAAGGACATCAAGGAGTGGGCGCAGTTCCAGATCTCCCAGCAGCCCGCCAGCGGCTGGGCCCTGGGCGGCGCCGTCGCCGCGATCTTCGGCCTGGCCGGCTCGCTGTTCATCCAGCGCCGCCGCGTCTGGGTCCGCGCGGTCCGGGGCGCCGACGGCGTCACCGTCGTCGAGATGGCCGGCCTCGGCCGCAGCGAGTCCGCGAAGGTCCCCGAGGAACTGGGGGACCTCGCCGGGACCCTGTACGACCAGGCGCCGGCCGCGCCCGACCCCGCAGATTCCCCCGACCCCGCCCAGGAGCCGGGCACCACGACCCCCGTACCTGCCGAAGGGGCTGACAAGCAGTGACGCTCGCCGCCGCGACCAACGAGAACCTGGCCAACCTCAGCAATACGCTGATCTACTCCGCGATGGCCGTCTACACCCTGGCCTTCTTCGCGTACATCGCCGAATGGCTCTTCGGCAGCCGCAGCAAGGTCGCCCGCACGGCGGCCGCGCTCACGGCGAAGCCCGAGGCGAAGAAGGCACCCGCCGTCACGGTCAACCAGGCGGGCGGCACCGCCGTGCTGGAGCGGCCGAAGGTCACGGTGCGGGCCGCGGCCGGCCAGCGCGACGTGCCGGACGGCCCGGGGGCGCACGGCGGGGACGAACAGGGCGACCTGTACGGCCGCATCGCCATCTCCCTCACCGTGCTCGCGTTCCTGCTGGAGCTGGGCGGCGTCATCGCCCGCGCGGCCTCGGTGGAGCGGGCGCCGTGGGGCAACATGTACGAGTTCAACATCACCTTCTCCACGGTCGCCGTCGGCGTGTACCTCGGGCTGCTGGCGCTGAAGAAGAACATCCGCTGGCTCGGCCTGTTCCTGACCACCACCGTCCTGCTCGACCTGGGCCTCGCCGTCACGGTGCTGTACACCGAGAGCGACCAGCTGGTCCCGGCGCTGCACTCGTACTGGCTGTACATCCACGTCTCCACCGCGATCTTCTGCGGCGCGGTCTTCTACGTGGGCGCGGTCGGCACGATCCTGTACCTGTTCAAGGACTCCTACGAGAACAAGCTGGCGAGCGGCGGCCGTCCCGGCACCTTCGCGACCTCGGTCCTGGAGCGGCTGCCCTCCGCCGCCTCCCTGGACAAGTTCTCCTACCGCGTCAACGCCGCCGTCTTCCCGCTGTGGACGTTCACGATCATCGCGGGCGCCATCTGGGCGGGCGACGCCTGGGGCCGCTACTGGGGCTGGGACCCCAAGGAGACCTGGTCCTTCATCACCTGGGTCGCCTACGCCGGCTACCTGCACGCCCGCGCGACGGCCGGCTGGAAGGGCCGCAAGGCCGCCTACCTGGCCCTGCTCGCCTTCGCCTGCTGGCTGTTCAACTACTACGGCGTGAACATGTTCGTCTCCGGCCTGCACTCGTACGCGGGCGTGTAGGACGACCCGTTCGTCTCACCGCCTGGTGTGGGGGGCGCGGTCCGCGACCGACAGGACGATGTCGCGCAACCGGTCGGCGTACAGCCGCAGGTTCTTGTGGGCGACGTCGGTGTCCGGGTGGCGGGCCGCGAACCACAGCCCCTCGTGCAGCCGGGTGACCCAGGCGCAGACCTGGTCGCCGTAGGACACCCGGATCAGCCCGTAGGCGTTGCGCTCGGTCCAGTTCGTGGAGTCCGGGATCCCGCGGGTGTCGGTGTACGACACGATCGAGTACATGTCGGGGGAGGTCGGCCGGAAGTCCGCGCCGAGCAGCCGCAGCACCCGGGCCAGCGGCATGCGGGCCAGCGGCCGGGCGGTGTGCAGGGCGTTGCGCACGGTCGTCAGCGCGGCGGGGAAGTCGGGCGTGCGGGCCACGGGCACCTCGATCGGCGCGCCGCCGACGTACCAGCCCACGGAGTCCGAGTACGCCGACCTCGCCCGGGTGTGGAAGGGCACCACGGTGCGGTAGACGGACTCGCCGCCGATCTCGTGGACGATCAGCGCGGTCGCCGCGAGCAGGCCGACCAGGGTGCCGCCGCAGGGGCGGCAGTACGCCTCGAACGCGGCGGCGGCGTCCGCGTCCACGAGCATCTCGCGCATCAGCTTCTGGGTGGGCAGCGCGCCGCCGGGCTCCAGGCCGAGGTCGACGGGGAAGCTCGGCAGCCGCCCGTCGCAGCGCTGGATGAACTCCCGCCAGCGGGCGACGATCTCGTGGTCGGCGTCGATCCGGTCCGCGTCCGCCCGCTCGGCCTCGCAGAAGTCGACGTAGCTGCTGACCGGTGTCTGGTCGGGGGTGCGTCCGCTGCGGTGGGCGGCGTACAGCTCGTGGATCTCGGCCGGGATGCGGTAGATCGAGAACGCGTCGACGTTGCTGTGGTCGAAGGCCATGTACACGCTGGTGCTGTCGTCCCGGACGACGGCCGTGTAGATGAGGTTGGGCCAGCGCAGGGCGTCCGCGGTGGTGTCGAAGCGGTCCTGGAGGTGCTGGGCGAGGGCCGCCGGGTCGGTGAAGTCGCCGACGTCCTCGCGGTGCAGGGACACGGAGTCCGCGTCGAGCGTGAAGCGGCGGATCGAGTCGCCGGGCCCGCCCGCCCAGCGGAAGCCGCTGCGCAGCGTCTCGTGGCGCAGCGTCCAGCCGCGCAGCGCCGCGCCCAGCGCGTCGAGATCGGCCCGGCCGGGCAGGTCGAAGGCGGCGCCGAGCCAGGTCGGCACGAACAGGCCGTCCTCGCGCACCGAACGCGCCGTCCTCAGATGGGACTCCTGGATGTAGGCGGGCGGCCGGGAGTCCTCCGGCAGCGCCTTCGCCGTCGCGACGGTCGCCGGACTGAGCGTCCATTCGACGAGTCGTCCAGGCCGGACATCGCAGCGCTGGATATCAGACATTCGCACAGGGCGTCTCCGTTCGCAGTTGGGACAGACCCGATCAACTCAATGACGAGCCGGCTGCCGGACACACGGCCTGGGGCCGTATTTCAGGGGAACGGATGGCATCTCGAACGACGATCCGAGACCGCGCCGTTGCCCCGGGTTGACGCCTGTCCGGTACGCGCCCCCGGGCGGTGGCGGGCCGTGTACTGTCCCTGCGGCTCGCACCCTTTCGACGCCCCTGGGGGTTTCATGCGCCGTCACGCGGACTCGGTCGAGTCGATGGAACAACTCGCCCTGGTCTGGCGGGCCATGGTGCTCGACCGCGACCCGCGTGCGGACGTCCGCGACCTGCCGGGCATCGCCGTCCGGTGGGCCGACAGCCGGTTCGCGTTCTGGAACTGCGTCACGCTGACGGACGTCGGCGCGGACGCCGGGCCGACCCGGCAGCGGCTCGCCGAGGCGGCGGAGGTGATGCGCGCGAAGGAGCGGCCCGGGTTCCTGTGGGTCTTCGAGGACCTCCTCGACGAACCGGCCCGCGCCGGGCTCGACGAGGCCGCCGACGCGGCCGGGCTCGCCTACGCCTTCCCCGGCACCGGCATGGCCGCCGACCTGCCGTCCCTGCCCGAACCGTCCCACCCCGACCTGACGTTCGCGCGCGTCACCGACGAGTCGCGGCTGCGCGCCTACGCGGACCTCAACTCACGGGCCTACGGCTTCCCGGCGGAGGACGGCCGCGACGGCCTCGCCGGCTCCACGCTCTGGAAGCGCGAGGTGCACGCCTACCTGGGCCTGCGCGACGACGTCCCCGTCACCTGCGCGGCCACCGTGGCGGCCCAGGGGCGCCTTTTCGTCATCCTCGTGGCCACCGACCCGGCCTGGGAACGCCGCGGCTACGGCGAAGCGGTGACCCGCAAGGCCCTCTACGAGGGCTCCAGGGCCACCGGCCTGACCCGCGCGACCCTGCACGCGACGGCGGCGGGTGCCCCGGTGTACCCCCGCATCGGCTTCGAACCGAACTCCCCGATCCGGTTCTACGGGCTCAAGGGGTAGGCGCCCGGCCCGGACCAGCCCGGGGCCCCTCATTTCGTCCCCACCGTCCGCAGCACCCCCACCACCAGTGCCCGGGCCACCGCCACCGTCTCCCGTATCGACACCCGCTCGCCCGCGCTGTGCGCCACCTGGATGTCGCCCGGGCCGAACTGGAGTGTGGGGATGCCGGCGGCGGTGTACAGGCGCAGGTCGCTGCCGTAGGTCGCGCCGCGTTCGCGCAGGGCGGGGCCGCCGGCCGTGTCGGACCAGGCGCCGCGCAGGACGCCGGGCAGGGCGTGGCCGTCGGGCAGGCGGCCGGGGGCGAACTGGCCGCCGGGCCAGGTCACGGCCGCCGGGTGGGCACGCAGCCACGGGTCGGCGGCGCAGGCCTCGGCCACGCACTCCTCCAGGGCGCGGCGGGCGTCGGCCGGGTCCTCGTCGAGGCGCACGCCGAGCCGGCCCTCGGCGACCAGCAGGTCGGGGACGCTGCTCGCCCAGTCGCCGGAGCGCACCGTGCCGACGGACAGGGCGTAGGGGATGGGGTATTCGGCCAGCAGCGGGTCGGGGTCGGCGTTGCGTGCGGTCTCCAGGCGGGCCAGGGCCCGGTGCAGCGGCAGGTACGCGTCGATCGCGCTCACGCCCCGCTCGCGGGAGCTGGCGTGGGCGGCCCGGCCGGGCACGGTGACGCGGAACGTCAGGGCGCCCGCGTTGGCGGTGATCAGGGTGCCCGCGGTGGGTTCGGCGATGACGCAGGCGTCGCCGCGGTGGCCGCGCTGCAGGGTGCCGAAGGCGCCGAGGCCGCCGTCCTCCTCGCCGACGACGAAGTGCGCGGCGACCCGGCCGCGCAGGCGGATCCCGGCCGCGCGGATCGCGCCCAGCGCGGCGAGGTGCGCGGCGATGCCGGCCTTCATGTCGCAGGCGCCGCGCCCGTGCACGACGTCCCCGGTCACCCGGGGCACGAACGGGTCGCCGTCCCAGGCGGTGCGGTCGCCGGGCGGGACGACGTCGACGTGTCCCTGGAGGACGAGGGTGGGCCCGTCGCCGCCGTCGGGTGTGGTGCCGACCAGGCCCCACGCCTCGTCGCGGGGCGCCTCCGTGCCCGGGAAGTCCGGGTGGGCCCGCAGGGCGGGCAGGTCCATGGACCACAGGTCGGTCTCCAGGCCCAGCCACTCCAGCCGGCCCGCCAGCTGGTGCTGCAGCTCCGACTCCGCGGCGCTGCCGGTCACGCTGGGCACGGCTATGAGCTCCTGCAGGGTCCGGGCCAGGGCCGCCTCGTCGATCTCCGCCAGGGCGGCGGCCTCCTCGTCACTCAACACGCTCCCGGTCCTCCCCTCACCCGAGGCCGCGCCACTCACGCCCTCGCCCCGGATATCTGCTCAGGCGGGGCCGCCCATGAACACCCGTACGGAAAACGACTCTGCGGACGGAACCCGGACGGGGAACGACCTTGCGGACGGCGAGCGTGCGGGAACGGCCTGCGGACGGCGAGCCCGACCGCGGCGGAACCCGGCAGGGACGAAGCCTGACCGCGTCGGTGCCCGGTCGGGGCGGCTCCCGGCCGCGCCGGAACCTGACCGCTGCGGCTCCCGGCCGGGGCGGAGCCTGACCGCGCCGGAACCCGGTCACGCCGGAGCCTGACCGTGACGGAGTCCGGCCGGGGCTGTGTCGTGACGGGCGCGGGTGGGTGTCAGTCCTCCGGGATGCCCCCGCCGACCGTGAAGCCGGTCACCGTTCCGCCTCCCTCTCTGCGCAGGGCGAACGGCGCGCCCCCGTGTGCGAGCGCCACCTCGCGGACGATGGACAGGCCCAGCCCGGAGCCCGGCAGGGAACGGGCGTCGGCGGCGCGGTAGAAGCGGTCGAAGACGCGGTCCAGGTCGCTGTCCGCGATGCCGGGGCCCCGGTCGAGGACCTCGACCCGGATCGCGCCGGGCCGGGCGGGCCCGGCGACGACGATCTCGATGGGGGCCGTGCCGCCCTGGTCGAACTTCACGGCGTTCTCGACGAGGTTGGACAGCGCCCGGGTCAGCATCCCGGGCCGCCCGTCGGTCGTGGTGTCGCCGGCGGCGCGCAGCACGATCCGCCGGCCGCTGCGGCGCCGGGCGACGGCCGCGACCTCCTCCGCGAGGTCGGCGAGGTCCACCCGCCGCGGCGGTTCCGTGTCGGACTGCCCGGCCGCGAGGTCGACCAGCTCGTTGACCAGGTCGGTCAGCTCACGGGCCTCCTGCCCGAGGTCGGCGACCAGTTCCTCGCGGGTGGCGGGCGGGAGTTCGTCGATGCGGCGCAGCAGGGAGATGTTGGTGCGCAGGGAGGTCAGCGGCGTACGCAGCTCGTGGCCGGCGTCCTGGACCAGGCGGCGCTGGTCCTCCTCGGACTGGGCGAGCCGCCCCAGCATGCGGTCGAAGGCCCGGCCCAGCCGCCCGACCTCGTCGTGTCCGGCCACGGGCACCTCGATGCCCAGGCGGCGGGTGCGGGCGACGTCCTCGGCGGCGTCGGTGAGGACGACCAGCCGGCGGGTGATCCGCCGGGCCAGCCACCAGCCGAACAGCCCGGCGCCGAGCACCACCGCGGCCACCAGCACGAGCGTGCGCCGCTGGAGTGCCCGCAGCAGGTCCTCGACGTCGCTGAACTCCTGCGCGATCTGCACCGCCCCCCGGCCGCCGCCGAGGGAGACGGTCGCCACGCGGTAGACGTCGTCGCCGACGTCGACGTCCTTGTGCTGCACCACCCGGCCGGAGTCGGCCGCCGCGGCGATCCGCACATCGGCCCGGACGACCGGCAGCCCCGGACTGCCCGGGTCGACGATCCGCCCGTCCGGGCCCAGCACCTGCACGTCCGTGCGGGCGGGCCGCACCAGGTCGTGGCCCGGCGAGGCGGAGGAGAAGTCACCCGGCGCCATGCGGTTCTGGCTGACCTCGTCCCGCAGGTCCTGCACGACCTCGTCGAACACGGTCTGCTGGTCCACCCGCACCAGCCGCGCGGCCGCGCTGTAGGACAGGATGCCGACCAGGATCGTCACGGCCGCCGTCACCGCCGCGAACGACACCGCGAAGGTGGTGCGCAGCGAGACCAGCTTCGGCCGGCGTCCGGCCCACAGCCGACCGAGGGCCGACAGCCGACCGAAGGCCGAAAGCCGGCCGAGGGCCGGCAGCCTGCCGGGGCGGCCCACTCAGTCCTCCCGCAGCACGTAACCCACGCCGCGCACCGTGTGGATCAGCTGCGGCGCGTCCGGCTCGTCGAGCTTGCGGCGCAGGTAGCCGACGTAGACGGCGAGGTTCTTGGAGCCGGGGCCGAAGTCGTAGCCCCAGATGCGGTCGTAGATCGTGGAGTGGTCCAGGACGATGCCCGCGTTGCGGACCAGCAGTTCCAGCAGCTCGAACTCGGTGCGGGTCAGCTCCAGCTCGCGCGTGCCCCGCCAGGCGCGGCGGGCCTGCGGGTCCATGCGGATGCCGGCGGCCTCGACGAACCGCTCGGGCACCGGCCGGGGCGCCTCGGCGGGGGCGGCCGCGCTCACGGCGGCGACCGGGCTGGTGCGGCGCAGCAGGGCCCGCAGCCGGGCGAAGACCTCCTCCACGTCGAAGGGCTTCACCACGTAGTCGTCGGCGCCCGCGTCCAGCCCCGCGATCCGGTCGGCGGTCTCCACGAGCGCGGTCAGCATCAGAACCGGTGTCCGGTCGCCCTCGGCGCGCAGCACACGGCACACCTGGAGCCCGTCGATGCCGGGCATCATCACGTCCAGGACGAGGACGTCCGGGCGGTTGCGGTGGGCCTGCGCCAGTGCCTCGACTCCGTCGGCGACGGCCACGACCCGGTAGCCCTCCAGGGTCAGGGCGCGCTCCAGGGCGTTGCGGATGGCGCGGTCGTCTTCGGCGAGCAGCACGGTGTGGGGCACGCGTCCAGTGTGCCCCGCCGCCGGGCCCGCGGTACCGGACGAGCTGCGCCGGGGCGTCCTTCTTACTGCCCTCTCACCAGGGGGCGGGCACCCTTGGGCAGGGTGCCCGCCGTGCCCTCAGCGCCGGCTCGCGGCGAGCCGGCTGGCGTGCGTCGGGGCGTCCGGCACGTCCGCCGGGCGGCCGACGGCGAACTCCTTGCGCAGCACCGGTACGACCTCCTCGCCCAGCAGGTCGATCTGCTCCAGGACGGTCTTCAGGGGCAGTCCGGCGTGGTCGATCAGGAACAGCTGGCGCTGGTAGTCGCCGGCGTAGTCGCGGAAGGCCAGCGTCTTCTCGATGACCTGCTGCGGCGAGCCGACGGTCAGCGGCGTCTGGTCCATGAAGTCCTCCAGCGAGGGCCCGTGTCCGTAGACGGGTGCGACGTCGAAGTAGGGCCGGAACTCGCGGACGGCGTCCTGGGCGTTCCTGCGCATGAACACATGTCCGCCGAGCCCGACGATCGCCTGCTCGGGCGTGCCGTGGCCGTGGTGCGCGAAGCGCTCCCGGTACAGCTCGACCATGCGCCTGGTGTGGTCGGCCGGCCAGAAGATGTTGTTGTGGAAGAAGCCGTCGCCGTAGAAGGCGGCCTGCTCGGCGATCTCCGGGGAGCGGATCGAGCCGTGCCAGACGAACGGGGGCACGCCGTCCAGCGGGCGCGGGGTGGAGGTGAAGCCCTGCAGCGGGGTGCGGAACTCGCCCTGCCAGTCCACGACGTCCTCGCGCCACAGCCGGCGCAGCAGGGCGTAGTTCTCCAGGGCGAGGTCGATGCCCTTGCGGATGTCCTGCCCGAACCAGGGATAGACCGGCCCGGTGTTGCCGCGGCCCATCATCAGGTCGACCCGGCCGTCGGCCAGGTGCTGGAGCATCGCGTAGTCCTCGGCGATCTTCACCGGGTCGTTGGTGGTGATGAGGGTGGTGGCCGTGGACAGGATCAGCCGCTCGGTGCGGGCGGCGATGTGGCCGAGCATCGTGGTCGGGGAGGACGGCACGAACGGCGGGTTGTGGTGCTCCCCGGTCGCGAACACGTCCAGGCCCACCTCCTCGGCCTTCAGCGCGATCGCGACCATGGCCTTGATCCGCTCACGCTCGGTCGGTGTCCGGCCGGTGGTCGGGTCGGGCGTGACGTCCCCGACGCTGAAGATCCCGAACTGCATGGTCGCTCACCCTCCAGGTTGTTTACTGTTCAACCATACCTGGAGAGCGCCGTCCCGCCCCGGATTGTTCCCAGGACGGATTCCTGCCGGTCCGCGCCAGCAGCCGCTCGAACGCCGACGCGCCCTCCGGCTCGGGCACCGGCTCCCCGAAGACGCCCATCCTCCGGGCCGTCGGGGCGAGCTCGTCCACCGCGCCGGCCAGCTCCGCGACCACCGCCTCGTCGGCACCCGGGTCGTCCTGGCCCGTCGCCCGCGCCAGGTCCCACACGTGCACCGTCAGATCGAGCAGCGCCATCGAGCCGACCAGCCGCGCGGGCATGCCCATCGCGCCGGTCGTGCCCTCCTCCGCACCCGGCGCCGACCAGGCCGCCACCAGCCGCTCCGCCTCCCGCGCCAGCCGCTCGCGCCAGTCGGGGCCGGCCGAGACCGCGTCGGCCGGCTCACCGAAGTCCGACGCCTGCTTCGCGGCCAGCCGCTGGAACTGCACGATCACCTGGAACAGATGGTCGACCAGGGCCTTCACGTCGTACTCGGCACAGGGTGTGGGAGCGGCGAGTGCCCCGTCCCCGATGCCCCGCACCACCGGCACCGCCCGCTCCCGGGCCAGCTCCAGCAGTTCACCGATGCCGTACGTCCGCACATGGTTCGTGTCCATGCCCCGACCGTAGAGAGGACCGGGGCCGCCCTTCTTGAAGAAACGCGACGTACGATCCGGCCATGGAGGCACCCCGTCGCGACACCCGCGGGATCGTCGACCCGTCCGGGCTGCTCAGCCGCGTGCGGTTCCGCCGCCACGAGCCCGCCGAGCCGCTGCGCCGGTACATCGAGTGGTACTGGCTGATCGACTGGGACCTGCCCGCGCCCTACGCCTCCCACATCGTCCCGCACCCGTCCGTCAACCTGACCTTCCAGTGGGACGAGGACGAAGGACCGCCCTACGCCGAGGTCACCGGCGTCGCCCTCGGGCTCTACACCAGGAAACTGACCGGCCGCGGCCGGGTCTGCGGGGTGAAGTTCCGCCCGGGCGGCTTCCGGCCCTACACGCCCGGGGCGCCGGCGTCCCGGTGGACGGGCCGCGCGCTGCCCGCCCGCGAGGTGTTCCCGCGGATCACCGACGACACCGTCCGCGCGATCGTCACCGGCGCCGGCGACCGCGCCCGGGTGGCCGCCCTCGACGCCTTCCTGCTCTCCCTGCCCTGCGCCCGGGACCCCCAGGCCGACCTCGCGATCGACCTGGTCCGGCGCATCCGGGCCGACCGGACCGTGCGCCGCGTCGGCGACTTCGCCCGCGCCCAGGGCCTGTCCGTACGGGCGCTGCAACGGCTCTTCGCGGCCCAGGTCGGCGTCAGCCCCAAGTGGATCATCCTCCGCTACCGCATTCACGAGGCCCTGGAACAGGCCGGCACCCGCACCGGTGTCGACTGGGCCGCCCTCGCCGCCGACCTCGGCTACGCCGACCAGGCCCACCTGGTACGCGACTTCACGGCCACGGTGGGAGTACCGCCCACGGCGTACACGGCGGAAGCGACCACACCCCGCTGACACCCCCGGCCGATCCGACAGCCCCACCCCCTTCCCACCGACCCGCCGCGCCTGCACGCTCACGGCGCTGGACCGCTCGGCGGCGACCGCGGCGGGGACCGGGGGACGACCGGCCTCCGCACCAGCCTTCCGACGCCCCACCCGCCCCGCGCCCACCGCCCTCGACCGCCCGGCGGCGACCCGAGCCGCACCCCCTCGGCGGCCGGGGACCGCCCTGCACGCCGTCCGCTCAGGGCACCAGTACCAGCCGCCCCCGCAGCCCGCCCTCGTCCAGCCGCGCGTGTGCCTTCGCGGCGTCGTCCAGGGCGAACGTCTCCGCCACGCGCGTGGTCAGCACCCCCTCGTCGACCAGCCGCACCAGCTCCGCCAGTCGCGCCCCGTCCGCGCTGACCTCGACCGCACCGGTGCGCACCCCCCGCACCGAGGCGGGCTCGGCCTGCGGAATGAGGCCGAGGTAGCGGCCCCCGTCGCGCACCCACGCCAGAGCCGGCTCACCGAGCACCGCGGCGTCCAGCACCGCGTCGAAGCCCCGCTCGGCGACCGTGTCAGCCGTGGCATGCGCGGCCCCCAGCGACCGTACGAACTCCTCGTCCGCCGCCCGCGCCAGCCCCGTCACCGGTATCCCCCGGTGCGCGGCCAGCCGCACCGCGTACCCGCCGACCGCCCCCGCCGCCCCGGTCACCAGCAGCGACTGCCCCGGCTCCGGCTCCAGCAGATCCAGGGCCTGCGCCGCGGTCAGCGCGTTCAGCGGCAGCGTCGCCGCGTGCACGGCGTCCACCGAGACGGGCGCGAGCGCCGCGGCGTCCGTGTCCACGACGACGTACTCGGCATGGGTGCCCAGCGGCTTGACCATGCCGTAGTCGAGCGCCACCACCTCGTCCCCGACCCGCCACGAACTGGCCACGCCCACCGCGTCCACCGTCCCGGCGACGTCCCAGCCGAGTCCGATCCGCTTCCCCGCTCCCCCGAAGACCCCGGCCCGCACCCCGGCGTCCACCGGGTTCAGCCCCGCCGCCGCCACCTTGATCCGCACCTGCCGGGCACCCGGCTCCGGCACCTCCGTCCGCACGACCTCCACGGCCTCCGGCCCACCGAACGAATTCACGACAACCGCACGCACAGCGACTCCCCTTGGCTCGTCGGTACCGGGATCTCCTCCCGGCCACTGACCGCAACCCTAGGAAGAGTTACTATCCATCGGTAAGTAGTTACCTGGGAGTGCGTACCTACCCCGGAGGTGAGCCATGGCGACCACGACCGCGGCCCAGCGGCGCGAACAGGCCCGCATCGAGTACGACGCCTTCCTCAAGAGCTGCCCCACCAACCAGCTCCTGGACCGCATCAGCGACAAGTGGGTCAGCCTCGTCGTCTCCGCCCTCGCCCCGGGCCCCCTGCGCTACAGCGACCTCGGCCGCAAGATCGCCGGCGTGAGCCCCAAGATGCTCACGCAGACTCTGCGCTCACTGGAGCGCGACGGCATCCTCACCCGCAGCGTCACCCCGTCCGTCCCGGTCCGCGTCGACTACGAACTCACCCCCCTCGGCAGCAACCTGGCCCTGCTGCTCACCGCCGTGAAGGACTGGGCCGAGACCCACTTCGACGAGGTCAGGGACGCCCGGGAGCGCTACGACGCGGAGAACGCCGACGCCTAAGCCGGGCGCCGCACCCGGGCATGCGAAGCTGACCGCCATGTCCGTACTGCGCTCCGCCTCCCTCTTCGCCCTCGCCGCGCTGCTGGAGATCGGCGGCGCCTGGCTGGTCTGGCAAGGCGTGCGCGAGCACAAAGGCTGGCTCTGGGCGGCCGGCGGCGTCCTCGCGCTCGGCGCCTACGGATTCGTCGCGACCTTCCAGCCCGACGCCCACTTCGGCCGCGTCCTCGCCGCCTACGGCGGGATCTTCGTCGCCGGTTCGATCCTGTGGGGCGTCGTCGCCGACGGCTACCGCCCGGACCGCTGGGACATCACGGGCGCGCTGATCTGCCTCGCGGGCATGGCCGTCATCATGTACGCCCCGCGGGGGAACTGACCGCGGCCAGGCCGCCGGGGGCTCAGAACGGCTCGTCGGGCAGCAGACCCAACTGCCCCAGGAAGTCCATCTCGTCGAAGTACAGCCGGTAGTCCACGATCCGCCCGTCCTTCACGGTGGCGATGTCCACCCCGCGGATCCGCACCTCCTTCTGCGTCGGAGGCAGCGTCTCCCCGTTCGGCAGCTCCAGCGGCCCCGTGTTCCGCCCGCTGTAGATCCCCTCGTCGATGGCCGTGTCCCCGGCCTCGTAGGAGTGCAGCGGCCGGAACGTCGCGCCGGGAACCGCCTCCGTCATCGTCCGCCAGTACGCGACGATGGCGTCGCGCCCGCGCAGCTCGCCCTCGTCGGGAGTGAAGGCGACCGCGTCCTCGGCGTACAGGTCGGCGACGACCTTCAGATCGGGGTGCGTGGTGACCGCGTCCGTGAGCCGGTCCATGACCTCACGAGCCTCGCCCATGATCCACCTCCAGGAAGACAGGGGATCACCCGCCCTCATTCTCCCACCACGGGCCCCTTCTATCCTGGCCGCGAGCCCGGCGCACCAGCCGGCCGGCCCACCCACCCGAGGAGCTCCCATGGCCACCGCCGTCCCGCCCGCAGCCTCCCGCATCGCCGTCGTCACCGGTGCGAGCAGCGGCATCGGCGCCGCCACGGCACGCCAACTCGCCGCCGCGGGCTACCGCGTGGTCCTCACCGCGCGCCGCAAGGACCGCATCGAGGCCCTGGCCGAGGAGATCACCGCGGCGGGCCACCAGGCCACGGCCTACCCGCTGGACGTCACCGACCGCGCGGCCGTCGACGAGTTCGCCACCGCTTTCCGGACCATCGGCGTCCTGGTGAACAACGCGGGCGGAGCGCTCGGCGCCGACCCGGTCGCGACCGGCGACCCGGCCGACTGGCGGCAGATGTACGAGACGAACGTCATCGGCACGCTCAACCTCACCCAGGCCCTGCTGCCCAAGCTCATCGCGAGCGGCGACGGCACGGTCGTGGTCGTCTCCTCCACCGCGGGCCACGCCACCTACGAGGGCGGCGCCGGCTATGTCGCCGCCAAGCACGGCGCCCACGTCCTGGCCGAGACGCTGCGCCTGGAGATCGTCGGACAGCCGGTCCGCGTCATCGAGATCGCCCCCGGCATGGTCAGGACGGACGAGTTCGCCCTGACCCGCTTCGGCGGCGACGAGGAGAAGGCGGCCAAGGTCTACGAGGGCGTCGCCGCCCCCCTCACCGCAGACGACGTGGCCGACACCATCACCTGGGCGGTCACCCGCCCCGCCCACGTCAACATCGACCTCCTGGTGGTCCGCCCCCGAGCCCAGGCGTCGAACACGAAGGTCCACCGGGAGGCGTAGCGCCGGCCGGTCAGCCCTTGACGCAGACGACCTGCTTGATCTGCGCCACCACCTCCACCAGATCGCGCTGCTGGTCGATGACCTGCTCGATCGGCTTGTAGGCACCCGGGATCTCGTCCACGACACCGGAGTCCTTGCGGCACTCCACGCCCCGCGTCTGCTCCTCCAGGTCCTTCGTCGAGAACCGGCGCTTGGCCGCGTTGCGGCTCATGCGCCGGCCCGCGCCGTGCGACGCGGAGTTGAAGGACTTCTCGTTGCCGAGGCCCTTCACGATGTACGAACCCGTGCCCATGGAGCCCGGGATGATCCCGTACTCGCCGGAACCCGCCCGGATCGCTCCCTTGCGGGTCACGAGCAGGTCCATGCCCTCGTACCGCTCCTCCGCCACGTAGTTGTGGTGGCAGGAGATCTCCGGCTCGAAGGTCGGCTTGGCCTTCTTGAACTCCTTGCGGACGACGTCCTTCAGGAGCGCCATCATGATCGAGCGGTTGTACTTGGCGTACTCCTGCGCCCAGAACAGGTCGTTGCGGTAGGCCGCCATCTGCGGGGTGTCCGCGACGAAGACGGCCAGGTCCCGGTCGACCAGGCCCTGGTTGTGCGGGAGCTTCTGGGCCACGCCGATGTGATGCTCGGCCAGTTCCTTGCCGATGTTCCTGGAACCGGAGTGCAGGATCAGCCACACCGAACCCTCGTCATCGAACAGCAGTTCTATGTAATGATTGCCGGATCCGAGCGTCCCCATCTGCTTGGCAGCGCGTTCCGAGCGGAACCTGACCGCCTCCGCCACCCCGTCGAAACGGCCCCAGAAGTCGTCCCACCCCGCCGTGCCGAAGCCGTGCAGGCGACCGGGGTCGACCGGGTCGTCGTGCATGCCGCGGCCCACCGGGATCACCTGCTCGATGCGCGAGCGCAGGCGGGACAGGTCGCCGGGCAGGTCGTTGGCCGTCAGGGACGTCTTCACCGCCGACATTCCGCAGCCGATGTCGACGCCGACCGCCGCCGGGCACACCGCGCCCCGCATGGCGATGACCGAGCCGACCGTCGCGCCCTTGCCGTAGTGCACGTCGGGCATGACGGCCAGGCCCTTGATCCACGGCAGCGTGGCGACGTTGCGGAGCTGCTGGAGCGCGCCGTTCTCGACCGTGGCCGGGTCGGCCCACATCCGGATCGGCACCTTCGCACCAGGTATCTCTACATACGACATAACGTCCTCAATCCCCCGTAAACGAGCAGAAGTCCTCAAGAGCAAATACCGGAGCCAAGGTCGACGAAAGGGATTCCGGACCGGCGTCCACGGCAGTGCGTGCGATACACATTGTGTTCATCGGCCGCCCCACGGCGGCAAGCCGATTTCCGCGTCGAGAGGAGCCACCACGTGCAACGGAAGGCGTACGCGTCCGGTATCGCCGCGCTCCTCGCGGTGCTGCTGGCGGGCTGCACCGGCGCCTCGGGCGACGGCGGCACCACGGACGACTCCAACCCGGGTGACACGGGCACGGCGTCCCCCGCCGCCGAGCCCGGCCGCTACCGCACGCTGCCCGAGCCGTGCACCGCGGTCGGCGAGGGCACCCTCGACGAACTCCTGCCCGGCATCCGGCAGATCGCCGACGAGGAGCAGCGCGAGCGGGCCTACGAGGGCACGCCGACGTCGACGTTCGACACCGACCGCAAGGTCGGCTGCCGCTGGAAGGTCGACTCCCGGGACGCCACGGACCACCTGCTCGTCGACTTCGAGCGGGTCGTCTCCTACGACAACGCCGTCAGCGACGACAGCCAGGCCGAGCAGCTGTTCGCGGAGCAGGAGGCGGCGGCCCACCTGCCCGAGCCGACCACCACGGAGTCGGCCGCCGCGGGCAGCACCCCCGCGGGCGGCGCCTCGGCCGCCCCGAGCGGATCGCCCAGCGACTCCCCGAGCGGATCGCCGAGCGGATCGCCGTCCACGACCCCGACGGAGCTCCGGCCGCGCGTGCTGGAGGACCTGGGCGACGAGGCGTTCCTCGACGACGAGCTGAGCAGTTCCGGTTCGACCGCCAAGCAGCGGACGGTGACTGTGGCGTTCCGCACGTCCAACGTCATCGTGACCATCGAGTACGTGGAGCAGCCGGCGGCCGTGGGCGTGGTCCCGGACAGCGGAGAAATGCAGGACAGGGCCCAGAAACTGGCCTCCCGGCTGGCGGATTCGCTGAGCGGCTGAGGCCCTTTCACCGCCCCTTCACGGGCGCCCGCAAAGCACCCGAAGGAAGAACACACCGCTGCCTCACCGCGTACGGTGACCACTCGGACCCGTTCCGACCGCAGGGAACCACGAGCGTCATGAGTGAAGGAACCATGCAGCGACGAGCACAGCGAGAAGAGCGAGAGCAGCGAGCGAAGCGTCTGAGCCGCGTCCTTGTCTGCGCGGCCGCCGTCCCCGTGATGCTGGTCGCCGCCGGCTGCTCCTCGGACTCCGGCTCCGGCGAGAGCACGGACAAGGCCGAGAAGGCCGCCGCGTCGGCGTCCGCGAGCCCGTCGCCGACCGTGGAGGCGGCGGCGTACGGCAAGCTTCCCGAGGCGTGCAAGGCGTTGTCGAAGAAGACGCTGGAGGACCTCGTCCCGGAGAGCAAGTCGGGCAAGGAGGGCAAGTCGGACGATATTTCGACGCGTGCCAGCTGCTCCTGGAACAGCCTCGACAACAACGGCGTGAAGGGCTCGCAGTTCCGCTGGCTGAACGTGTCGATGCTGCGCTTCGAGTCGGACGTCACCCGCGGCCCGGCCGACAAGCTGGCCCAGGAGTACTACGCGAAGCAGGTCCAGGACGTGCAGGCCGTGGACGGCGCCAAGGGCGTGAAGTCGGAGCCGGTGTCCGGTACGGGTGACCAGGCGACGGCCGTCCACTACGACCTGAAGAAGAAGGAAGGCACCTTCAAGCAGCAGACGATCGTGGCGCGCGTGGAGAACGTGGTCGTCACCCTCGACTACAACGGCGCCGGCCTGGCGGGCGACAAGACGCCGAGCGCCGACGACCTGCTGAAGGACGCGAAGAAGGCCGCCAAGGAGGCCGTCGCGGCGGTGTCCGAGGCCAACGGCTCGGGTGGCGGCAAGGCGAGCGGCTCCCCGTCGAAGTCCGCCTCGAAGTCGCCGTCGAAGTCCCCGTCGAAGTCGGCGTCGAAGCCGGCCTCCGGTGACGCCTCGGACGAGCCCTCGAAGGCCGCGTCGAAGTCGCCGTCCAAGAAGGCCGCGTAACGGGGCCGAACAAGCCCGACGGGATCCGGCCACCCGTTCCCCGCACACATGTGCCACCCTGTTGCGCGCAACAACACGCAAGGGGAGGGGAGTACGGGTGGCCGCGCCACTGCAGCTGACTCGGATGCACCGCGTTCTCATCGGCGTGGTCGTGGCCGGTGCCGTGATCATCGCCGGCATCGGCTTCGCCGGTTCGTACGCGGCGGTCCGCGAGTTGGCCCTGAAGAAGGGCTTCGGGAACTTCTCCTACGTCTTCCCGATCGGCATCGACGCGGGCATCTGCGTCCTGCTGGCCCTGGACCTGCTCCTGACGTGGATCAGGATCCCGTTCCCCCTGCTGCGTCAGACGGCCTGGCTGCTGACGGCGGCCACGATCGCCTTCAACGGCGCCGCGGCCTGGCCGGATCCGCTCGGCGTGGGCATGCACGGGGTCATCCCGATCCTCTTCGTCGTCTCGGTCGAGGCGGCCCGGCACGCGATCGGCCGTATCGCCGACATCACGGCCGACAAGCACATGGAGGGCGTCCGCCTCACCCGCTGGATGCTCTCCCCCGTCCCGACGTTCCTGCTGTGGCGCCGGATGAAGCTCTGGGAGCTCCGCTCCTACGAGCAGGTGATCAAGCTGGAGCAGGAGCGCCTGGTGTACCAGGCGCGGCTGCGTTCCCGCTTCGGGCGGGCGTGGCGCAGGAAGGCTCCGGTGGAGTCGCTGATGCCGCTGCGGCTGGCGCGCTACGGCGTGCCGCTGGCGGAGACGGCCCCGGCGGGGCTGGCGGCGGCCGGCATCGAGCCGGCGCTGATCCCGCCGCCCCCGCCGCAGGCGGAGGTGACGGCGGGCCGTCGTGCGGCGGGACCGGCCCCCGAGCCGCGCCGGGCGGCGCCGTCCGGCGAGCAGCGCCTGGAGCTCGACAGCGGTCCCGAGGCGGAGTACCCGTACCAGGACGCCGAGCCGGACCAGAGCCCGTGGTTCAACACCCCGCGCGAGGTCGAGTACCAGGGCGGCTACGACCCGGACTACGACCCGGCCGAGCACTACGCGCAGTGGATCGCGGAGCAGCAGGAGGCCGAGCAGTACCAGCCCGAGTACGACCGTGAGCCGCCGTCCGCGGACGACACCGGCAGCTTCCCGATCCCGGTGGGCCCGAACCGCACGCGCGAGCTCGGCGAGGGCGGTGGCACGCCCCCGGCCCCGGAGCCGGACGAGGAGGCGTACTACCAGGTGTTCCGCCAGTCGATCGACGGCAGCTACCCCACGCCCCGGGCGCTGGGCGACAACATCCAGGCCACCTACGGCACGACGCTGAGCCCCGGTGAGCTGAAGTCCCTCGTGGAGCGGTTCCAGAAGCGCCACTCGGCGGAGCTGGAGGAGGACCACATCGCCTGACGGCGACGGAGGAGACGGAACGAAAGAAGAGAGGGGCCCTCGGACGAGGGCCCCTCTTCGCTGTCCGCTCGTTACGCGCCGAGCAGGGTCCGCACCCGGTCCTGCCCGACCGCGAGCAGCAGCGTGGGCAGCCGCGGCCCGGTGTCCCGGCCGACCAGCAGGTGGTACAGCAGCGCGAAGAAGGACCGCTGGGCGGTCTTGATCTCCGGCGGCAGCTCCTTCGGCGTGGCGTCGGCGGAGAAGCCGGCCTGCACCTTGGGCACGCCGTAGACGAGGTGGGTCAGCCCGTCGAGCGACCAGTGGTCGGCGAGTCCGTCGAGCAGCAGCCGCAGGGAGGCGCGGCCCTGCTCGTCGAGCGACTTCAGCAGCTCGGTGTCGGGCTCGTCGCGCACGATGGTGCGCTGGTCGGCGGGGACGTGGGTGTTGATCCAGGCCTCGGCCTTGTCGTACCGCGGGCGGGCCTCGTCGAGCGAGGTCAGCGGCTGGTCCGGGTCGAGTTCGCTGAGGATGCGCAGCGCCTGGTCCTCGTGCCCGGCGGTGATGTCCGCGACGGACGCGAGTGTCCGGTACGGCAGCGGCCGGGGCGTGCGCGGCAGCTCACCGGCGGCGGTGCGCACCGCGCGGGAGTGCGCGGCCACGTCGGCCGGCAGGGCGCTGCCGTCGGCGACCTTGGCGTCGAGCCGGTCCCACTCGTCGTAGAGCCGCTGGATCTCCTGGTCGAAGGCGACCTTGAAGGACTGGTTGGGCCGGCGGCGGGCGTAGAGCCAGCGCAGCAGCTGCGGCTCCATGATCTTCAGGGCGTCGGCCGGGGTGGGCACCCCGCCCTTGGAGGAGGACATCTTGGCCATGCCGGAGATGCCGACGAAGGCGTACATGGGGCCGATGGGCTGCTTGCCGCCGAAGATGCCGACGATCTGCCCGCCGACCTGGAACGACGAGCCCGGCGAGGAGTGGTCGACGCCGGAGGGCTCGAAGATCACGCCCTCGTACGCCCACCGCATGGGCCAGTCGACCTTCCAGACCAGCTTGCCGCGGTTGAACTCGTTCAGCCGGACCGTCTCCGAGAAGCCGCACGCCGTGCAGGCGTAGGTCAGCTCGGTGGAGTCGTCGTCGTAGGACGTGACGGTGGTGAGGTCCTTCTCGCAGTTGCCGCAGTACGGCTTGTACGGGAAGTACCCGGCGGAGCCGGAGCTGCCGTCGTCCTCGGCGGCGGCGCCGGAGCCCTCGGCGGCCTCCAGCTCGGCCTCGTCGACCGGCTTCTGCCCCTGCTGCTTCTTGGCCGGGGCCTTCTTGGTGCGGTACTGGTCGAGGATGGCGTCGATGTCGCCGCGGTGCTTCATGGCGTGCAGGATCTGCTCGCGGTACACACCGGAGGTGTACTGCTCGGTCTGGCTGATCCCGTCGAACTCGACGCCGAGCTCGGCCAGCGACTCGATCATCGCGGCCTTGAAGTGCTCGGCCCAGTTCGCGTGCGCGGAGCCCTTCGGCGCGGGCACGGACGTCAGCGGCTTGCCGATGTGCGCCTGCCACTCCTCCTCGTCCACTCCGGCGATGCCCTTGGGCACCTTGCGGTAGCGGTCGTAGTCGTCCCAGGAGATCAGGTGGCGCACCTGGTGGCCCCGGCGGCGGATCTCGTCGGCGACGAGGTGCGGGGTCATGACCTCGCGGAGGTTGCCGAGGTGGATGGGGCCCGACGGGGAGAGGCCGGACGCGACGACGACGGGTTTGCCCGGGGCCCGGCGCTCCGACTCCTCGATGACCTCATCCGCGAAACGGGAGACCCAGTCGGTGGTCTCGGTGCTCTGAGCCACGATCGGCACGTCCTTCTTTCTGCATCGGGCAGCCGGTACGGTCGCACGGCTGACCGCCCCATTGTCCCAGACCGGCCCGCGCCCGGAAAAACGGCTTTACCCCCGTGGGATACTGGCCGGGTCCATCGAATCCCCCAGGAGAACGGCACCCTCGCCCATGGCCTCGGTCACGTCCCTCAGCGACTCCGTCCACCAGCGCCTCGCGGCGGCCCTGTCGGCAGCTCTGCCGCAGGCCGGCTCCGCGGACCCGCTGCTGCGACGAAGCGACCGGGCGGACTTCCAGGCCAACGGGATCCTGGCCCTCGCCAAGAAGGAGAAGGCCAACCCGCGGGAGCTGGCGACGCAGGTCGTCGCGCAGGTGGAGTCGGGCGGGCTGCTCGAGGACATCGAGGTGTCCGGGCCGGGCTTCCTCAACATCACGGTCTCCGACCGGGCGATCACCGAGAACCTGTCCGCGCGGTACGCGGACGACACGGGCCGCCTCGGCGTGCCGCGGGCGGAGAACCCGGGCACGACGGTGATCGACTACGCGCAGCCGAACGTGGCGAAGGAGATGCACGTCGGTCACCTGCGGTCCGCCGTGATCGGCGACGCGGTGGTGCAGCTGCTGGAGTTCACGGGCGAGAACGTGGTCCGGCGTCACCACATCGGCGACTGGGGCACCCAGTTCGGCATGCTCATCCAGTACCTGGACGAGCACCCGCACGAGCTGGACCACGGGTCGGCCGAGGTGTCCGGCGAGGAGGCGATGTCGAACCTCGACCGCCTCTACAAGGCCTCCCGCAAGCTGTTCGACTCCGACGAGGAGTTCAAGACACGGGCCCGGCGCCGGGTGGTGGACCTCCAGGCGGGCGACGAGAAGACCCTCGCCATGTGGCAGAAGTTCGTCGACGAGTCGAAGATCTACTTCTTCTCCGTCTTCGAGAAGCTGGACATGGAGATCCGCGACGCGGACATCGTCGGCGAGTCCGGCTACAACGACATGCTCGCCGAGACCTGCCGCCTGCTGGAGGAGTCCGGGGTCGCGGTCCGCTCCGAGGGCGCGCTGTGCGTCTTCTTCGACGACATCAAGGGCCCCGACGGCAAGCCGGTCCCGCTGATCGTGCAGAAGTCGGACGGCGGCTACGGCTACGCGGCGACGGACCTGTCGGCGATCCGGGACCGCGTCTTCAACCTGAAGGCCGACTCCCTGATCTACGTGGTGGACGCCCGCCAGTCCCTGCACTTCAAGATGGTCTTCGAGACGGCCCGCAAGGCGGGCTGGCTCAACGACGACGTGAAGGCGTACCAGCTGGCCTTCGGCACGGTCCTCGGCAAGGACGGCAAGCCGTTCAAGACCCGTGAGGGCGAGACGGTCCGCCTGGTCGACCTGCTGGACGAGGCGATCGACCGCGCCTCGGCGGTGGTCCGGGAGAAGGCCCAGGACCTCTCCGAGGAGGAGATCGCCGAGCGGGGCGCCCAGGTGGGGGTCGGCGCGGTGAAGTACGCGGACCTGTCGACGTCGGCCAACCGGGACTACAAGTTCGACCTGGACCAGATGGTCTCGCTCAACGGCGACACGTCGGTCTACCTGCAGTACGCCTACGCCCGGATCCAGTCCATCCTGCGCAAGGCCGGCGAGGTGAGGCCCGCCGCCCACCCGGAGCTGGAGCTGCACGCGGCGGAGCGCGCCCTGGGCCTGCACCTGGACGCGTTCGCGGAGACGGTGACGGAGGCGGCGAGGGAGTACGCCCCGCACAAGATGACGGCGTACCTGTACCAACTGGCGTCGCTGTACACGACGTTCTACGACAAGTGCCCGGTGCTGAAGGCCGAGACGCCGCAGCAGGTCGAGAACCGCCTGTTCCTGTGCGACATCACGGCCCGCACGCTGCACCGGGGCATGTCCCTGCTGGGCATCCGGACGCCCGAGCGGCTCTGAGCCCGGACCCGGACGCACGGCCGGGACGCACGGCCGGGACCGGGACGCACGGCCGGACCGAGGGCGGCACTCCCCCGTGAGTGTCGCCCTCGGCGTTTTCAGGAGCCGTGGATCACCGGCAGTTCACCCACGTGTTGGACTTCATGTAGCGGCTCACGCTGCCGGTCTCCTTGTAGCCCCGCGGGACGATGCCGCTGGAACCGCCGTGGTTCTTCTCCGAGAACCACTTGAAGTCGCAGGACGCGCCGTGGTTGTACCAGGACTTGAAGTTCTGGAACACGGCGAACTGGGTCAGGTCCTTGTTGGTGCCGGCGACCTTCTGCATACGGCCCGTGTAGTTCTGCCCGGCCCAGACGCAGAACCAGCCCGACGGACAGTCCGAGGCGGCCTGCGGCGCGGCCGGTGCCGCACCGGCCGTACCCGCGGTGCCGGCCAGCAGACCGCCCGTCAGCGCGAGGCCCCCGGCCAGGACGGCGAACCTGTCGGTCATACGCATGGTGTGTCCCCCTTCGTGGTCGGCCGACCGCACCGGCCGGCTCGGGAACGAGACTGCGGCTCCCGGGCCCCGATCCGCCACCATCGCCCCGAAAGTGACGTCCTCGCGGGACGTCCCACACACTGACCTGCGGGGACGTCCTGCGCCGGGACGGTGCGGCGGGACGCTCACGGTGGGGCGTGGCCGAATCGGGAGGGGGCGGGCGGGGGCAACGGAACCGTTGTACGGGGCTCCGCGTGGATGCTGTTGCAGAATGCGGCGGTGAGGGACCGCTGACCACGGTCCGCGCGAACGCGAGTGGGGGAACATGTCGCGTTGGAAAGGGCTGCCCGAAGAACTCGACCCGCGGGTCCGCCAGTTGGTGGTGGGGCTGCGCCGGGTCAAGGACCGCAGCGGACTGAGCCTGCGCCGGCTGGCCGCGAAGACGGGCTACAGCACGTCGTCCTGGGAGCGGTACCTGTCCGGCAGGTCGCTGCCGTCCCGGGAGGCCGTCGAGGCGATCGCCCGGCTCGGCGGTGACGACCCGGTCCGGCTGCTGGCGCTGCACGAGGTCGCGGCCGAGGTGTGGGGCAGGACCCCGGACGTGACGCCGGAACCGCGCCCACCGGCGCCGGCGGACCCGGGGGCGGACTTGAAGGCGCACCCGCATATGGACTGGGAGCCGGGTCCGGAGGCGGGTCCGGCCGGGGCACACGGGCGGGCGCTGCGCGTCACGCTGGTCGCCGGTTCGGTCGCGCTGGTGCTGGCGGTCGCCGCGGCGGTCCTGCTGGCGGTGCGGCTCACGGACGGCGAGGAGCCGGTGGCGGCCGACCCGCCCACCGCCACGGTGTCGTCGGCCCCGGCAGCGGCCCGGGAGTCGCAACGCCCGGTGTACACCTGCCGCTCACAGCGGATCGACGGCCGGTGGTACGCGGGCAACAGCCGCACCGTGAAAGCCGTCCTGGCGAAGGGGCACGCGGGCCCGGAGGTCGCCGAGGCCCAGTGCCTGCTGCGGGAGGCGGGGCTTGCGCCGGGGGCCGTCGACGGCATCTTCGGCCCGCACACCGAACGCGCGGTCAGGGACCTGCAGAAGCGCTCCGGTCTGGTCGTGGACGGCATCATCGGCCCGCACACCTGGAAGGCGCTGCGGGAATGACACCGACCCCGCCGGCCGGGCTGCCCCCGGAGCGTGCCCGACTGGTGTGCAGGCTCCGGGAGTTGAAGGACGGCACGGGTCTGAGTCTGGCGGCCCTGGCGGACAGGACGACCTTCAGCAAGTCGTCCTGGGAGCGTTATCTCAACGGCAAGACGCTGCCGCCGGACCAGGCGGTACGGGAGTTGTGCCGGCTGGCGGGCGAGCCGGAGGGCCGGTGTCTGGCGCTGTGGGAGCTGGCGGAGTCGGAGTGGAGCGGGCGGGCCGCCGCGCCGCCGCCCGGCCCCGAGGCCCCCCGCGCGTCCCCGGCCGTGTCACAGCCGCCGGGCGCGCAGGTGGTCGCGCGGGGCGGACGGGCGGGCGGCCGGGGCCGGTTCATGGCGGTGCCGGCCGCGCTGTGCGCGCTGGCCGCCGGCGGTCTCGCGGTCGCCCTGGTGCTGCTCGCGGGCCAGTCCACGGAACCCCGCCCGCCGTCGCCGTCGCCGTCGGTCCCGGCGCCCCGCTGCCGGGGCAGCGCCTGCGAGGGCGGGAGCCCGATGCTCATGAAGTGCGGCACGGACCCGCTCACCCTCGCCTCGCACCGCACGGCCACGGGGGCCCACCTCGAACTGCGCTACAGCGCCAAGTGCGGGGCCGGCTGGGCGCGGATGTGGAGCACGCGCATCGGCGACCGCCTGGAGCTGAACGCGGCGGGTGCCGGCCGGCCGCACTCCGCCGAGATCACCGACGGTCTGGCCGCGCAGTCGTACGTCTACACGCCCATGACCGCGGCCCGTTCGGGCACGGTGCTGCGCGCCTGCTTCCACCCGGTGACGGGAGCCCGGGGCGAGTGCTTCGAGGCACGCCTGTGAGGACGGCCGGCCGCGTTGTCAGTGGCCGGCCCTACAGTCACCCCCATGGCGACTCTCCCGAACCCCCTGCCCACCCTGGCGGCGGACCCCGGCGGCCGCGCGCTCGGACTGCGGCTGCCCGCCGGTGCGTTCGTCGACACCACGGCCGAGGGGCCCTGGCACGAGCCGTTGCTGTGGTGCGCGCGGGAGCGGGCCCGGCCGGGTGACTGGCGGGAGCTGGAGCCGGCCCGGCGCAAGGGTCTGCTGCCGGTCGTACTCGACGTCGGCGGCGGCCACGGCGGCCCGGACCGCTGGGAGCTGGCCCCCGCGGACATGTCGTACCCGGGGGACCACGACGCCGGGGAGGTCCTCGCGGAGTACTGGCAGGAGCACGCGGCGGACGGCGCCCCCTGGCCGGGCGCCGACACCGCGCCCCCGGCGGGACGGGACCCGGACACGGTGGCCGCCGACGTCGCGGAGGCCCTGCTGGACGCGGGCGGCCCCCTGAAGGACCCGCGCCTGGCCCTCGTCCCGGCCCGCCGCAGCGCCGACATCCCGGCGGCGATCGGCTGGACCGGCGCGGTGCACCACGAGGGCGACGCGGCCCGGCTCGGCGCGGTCCTGCGCGACTGGGAGGACCGCTTCGGCATACGCGTCACGGCGCTCGGCTTCGACCATCTGCTGGTGTCGGTCGCCGCCCCGCCGGTCACGCTCGCCGACGCGGAGGCCGTCGCCGCCGAGCACGTCGCGTTCTGCCCGGACACCATCCGGCACGGCAGGCAGCCGTCCCTGCGGGCCTACGCCGAGCAGCAGGTCCTCGGCGGCCGGACCTGGCACTTCTGGTGGGACTGACCGCCGGGTCCTAGACCTCCGCCGCACCCTCCCGCAGCCCCTCGCCCAGCCTGCGCAGCCCTTCGCCGATCTCCTCCGGGGTCTGCGTGACGAAGCACAGCCGCAGGGTCCTCCGGTCGGGCCGGCCCGCGTGGAAGGGGGCGCCCGGGACGTAGGCCACGTCGTGCCGCACCACGCGCGGCAGCAGCGCGGTCGTGTCGTACGGCTCCGGCAGCCGCGCCCAGAGGAACATGCCGCCCTCGGGCCGGTCCCAGGCCGAGCCCTCGGGCAGCGCCCCGGCCAGCCCGGCGAGCATGGCGTCACGGCGTGCGCGGTAGACCCCGGCGACGCGCCTGACGTGGGCGTCCAGGTCGTGGTCGGCGAGGTAGCGGGCGGCGGCGAGCTGGTTGACGGTCGGGGTGTGCAGGTCGGCGGCCTGCTTGGCGACGGCACAGGCCCGCCGCAGCTCCGCGGGCGCCCGCAGCCAGCCCAGCCGCAGCCCGGGCGCCATCACCTTGGAGAAGCTGCCCAGCAGCACCGTGCGGTCCTCGGCGCCCGGCCGGGAGGCGATCCAGGGCAGGCGTTCGCCCTCGTAGCGCAGCTCGCCGTAGGGGTCGTCCTCGACGATCCACAGCCCGCGCCGGGCGGCGACGGCGGCCACGGCCGCGCGCCGGTCGGCGGGCAGCGTACGGCCGGTGGGGTTCTGGAAGGTGGGCACGGTGTAGAGCAGCTTGGGCCGCTCGCGCACCACCAGTTCCTCCAGCGCCTCGGGGTCGAGCCCGTGCTCGTCGCCGGGC
Organism: Streptomyces sp. XY006; assembly: GCF_002237655.1. Lineage (GTDB taxonomy): Bacteria > Actinomycetota > Actinomycetes > Streptomycetales > Streptomycetaceae > Streptomyces > Streptomyces levis. The sequence continues at coordinate 23,139 of NZ_NOKT01000031.1, read as the reverse complement.
ACGGGCACGATCCGGGCTCCGGCGAACCCGAAGGCCTGCAGCGCCGCCAGATAGCAGGGGTTCTCGACGAGGACGGTGTCCCCGGGTTCGAGCAGGGCCGTGGCCAGCAGCGAGAGGGCCTGCTGGGAGCCGGTGGTGACGAGCAGGTCGTCGGGTCCGGTGGGCAGCCCGCGGGCGGTGGTGCGGGCGGCCAGGGCGGCCCGCAGCGCGGGATCGCCCTCGGTCGTGGAGTACTGCAGCGCCCGCGCGGGCTGCTCGGCCAGCACCGCCCGGTAGGAGTCGGCGATGCCCTCCGCGTCGAACAGCTCCGGCGCCGGCAGCCCGCCCGCGAAGTTGATCACTTCCGGGCGCGCGGTGACGGCGAGGATGTCCCGCACGGGAGAACCACCGACCACCCGCGCCCGCCCGGCCAGCGGCGGCACGGGCGAGTGGACGGGAACGCTCTCGGCGACGGTCATGACACGGCTCCTTCGACAGCGGCGACGACGTGCCCGCAGCCTAGGGACATACATGCTGCCTACAAGCAGACTTCCGGAATACGGACAGCCACCCGGCCGCCGGTCCGCCGGACCTCCGCGCCCGTACGCTCTTCCGTCGACAGCCGCCGCACGGAGAGAGCCGCATGCCAACGCCCGCGAACCCACGCGCCCTCGGCACCACCGCCCGCACGGCCGACCGGGCCGGTCACCCATCTCCTCGACGCCGAACGCGCCCCCTCCACTGGCTCCTGTTCACCAGCGCGTGCACAGCGGCCTCGGTGTCCCTGGCATGGCTCGCCCCGACCCTCCCCCTGCCACCCTTCTCACGTGCCCCGGCCTTCCTCACCTCAGTGCTGGCGATCCCCCTGGCCCTCGTCGTCGTCCCCTGCGTACTGCTCCGCCGCATCAGGCACAGAAAGCCCCCCAAACTCGCCATCGGAGCCCTCGTCATCACCCTGCCCGCCGCCATCGTGCTGGCGGTCGTCACCCGGGAGGCGGCCGAGGAACGGGGGCTGCAGGAACGCGGCCGGTGGACCGAGGCCGTTGTGGTCGACGTCGACAACGGCAAGACCGACGAGTGCGCGCTGCGCACCCGCGACGGCCGGGAGATCTCCCCTCCGCTGACGGACGGCTGCGACCCCGGGCGGCTTGAGCCGGGCGACCGGCTGCGCGTGCTGTACGACCCCCGGGGAATGGCCGGTCCGCTGGAGGACGAGGGCGACGGGGTGGGCCTGGACCCCGGCGCGTACACCGGGGTGATCGGTGGCCTGGCGGCGTTGACCGTCGTGGCCGGTGCATGGGGCTGCGCGCGGCTGAGCCGGGGCGACGCCTAGGCGCCCCTCGTCCCCCCAAGTCCCGGCTACTGACGGCCTGTTCGAGGTCCGGACCTGGGCGTCAGGACGACGACTCGGTCGTGCCGGCCTTCACCCACTTCTCGCCGCCCAGCGGGAACTCGTACGCCGGTCGCCCGTTGTTGCCGCTCGTACGGAACGGCCGGCCCCGGTCGTCCACGGTCAGCGTGCCCTGCCGGCTGCCGCTGGACCACCGCAACTCCAGGTACCAGCTGACGTCGTAGGCGGAGGCGTCGGCGCTGATGTAGTAGACCTCCGGGTCGGACTCGCTCACCTTGAACGGGAAGTCGTCGTGGCCCGCCTCCGGCACCACGGCCGGCCGCGCCGCGTCGAGGGCGACCGTGAAGTACCGGGTCGGCACCCCGCCGCCGCAGCCCACGCCCGGATAGCCCATGGCATAGTCGTTCCAGGCGAGCGGCGCGCGCTTGCCGGCCATCCGGACCGTCAGCCCCTTGAGGACCACCGTCTCGTCCCCGGTGCCCTGCACGGTGATCTTCAGCAGCTGCTGCCCCGACGGAACGGCGTCCATCGCCGCCACCCAGCCCGGCGCGTCCTGCTCCAGCGGCGGCGGCACCACACGGCCCGGCGGCAGATTCACCAGGTAGCGCTGGGAGCAGGGGCTCTCCCAGGCATGCGGCTCGGTGTCCACGGTCAGCGGAGCCGGGCCGGCGGCGGGGGCGGCGTCCCGGCCGGGACGGTCCGTGCCGGTGGCCGAGGCGGAGGGAGCGGCGGACGCTGCGGCCCGCTTCCCCTTGTCCTTCCCCTCCTCCTTGCTCTGCCCGGACGGTGAGGCCGAACGGCCCGAGGGCGACACGGAGACGGCCGCGGGGCCGTCGCGCCGCGCATCCCGGTCCGACGCGGCCGCCGGACCGCTCCGCCCGTCGCCGTCGGTCCCCCCGGACGGCACGGCCACGGCGAGCCCGACCCCGCCGAGTACGACGGCCAGCGCGACACCGGCGAGGACGGCGGGCCGCGGCCGACGCGCACGACGGCCGACGGGCGGGGCCGAGAGCACCTCCACCGGCCTCTCCGCCGGCCCCTCACCCCCGGCCTCTCCGCCCGCTACGCCCTCGCCCGCAGCACCCTCCCCCGCAGCTCCCTCGCTCACAGCGCCCTCGCCCGAACCCTTGGGCGAACCCTCGGGCGCGGCACTGCCCGGCTCCGCACCACCCGAACCCGGCCCCTCAGACCCCTCGCCCGCAAGGGACTTGGACGCGTCAGGCCCCGCTCCCCCCTTGCGCCCACGCCCCGCATCCGCCAGCACCCACCGCCGGTGCAGCTCCACCAGCTCCGCGGGCGACGCCTTGCACAGCCGGGCGAGCCGCTCCACGGGCGCGTAGTCGGCCGGTACGGCGTCCCCGTTGCAGTACCGGTGCAGCGTCGACGTGCTCATGTGCAGCCGCTTGGCGAGCACCCCGTAGCTCAGCCCGGAGCGCTCCTTCAACTCCCGCAGCAACGCCGCGAATTCCCCCGCTGCCGTGCTCTCCGACACCGTTCCTCCCGCCCCCGTGTCCCGTTCCGCCGTTCCAGGGAACGGTCGTTTTCCCTGGTCAAACCCCGTGCGGGCGTTCCAGCGTCCCTGATGGCCCGCCGAGTGTGGCGGCCGGGACGGATCACCCCACAAGCTCTGGTCATCCAAGCACGCCGCTCCCGGCCCGCCGGTCGAGCGACCCGCCTGGGCCTTCTTCCCAACCGCCTTTGTCCGAAAGGAACCCAGCCATGCGCAAGTACCACGCCCTGCCCGTCGCCCTCCTGGCCGCCCTCGCCCTCACGGCATGCGAGGACGGCACGGGCACGCAGAACGAGGGTGCGGCGGCGAGCGCGTCGGTCACGCCCGGCGCGAGCGGCACCGGGGACCGGCCCGCCGCCGAGCCCACGAAGAACACCGGGAACGCCCAGGACCCGCAGCAGGCCTCCAAGGGCACCACGAACACGAACGGCACCACCGGCACCACGAACAGCACCACGGGCGACACCACCGGCACCACCGGCAAGGGCTCCGGGAAGGCCGGAAAGCCGGCCGAGCGGACGCGCGTCTCCTGCAACGGCTCCAACACCACCGTCACGGCCCGGCCGGTGCCCCGCCCGCTCAACCACATGCTGATCACGGTCAGGAACACCGGCTCGGCGACCTGCGACCTCACCTACTACCCGGTGCTCCGCTTCGACGAGATGCAGTGGGCCCCGCAGGCGATCGAGGACTCCAAGCCGCAGGCGGTGACGACCCTGGCCCCCGGCGAGTCCGGCTACGCGGGCGTGGCGCTGTCGGCGGCCGACGGCAGCGGCGAGGCCGGCACGACCGGCCGCAAGCTCGCGGTCGGCTTCCAGGGCCGCACGCCGAACAGCAGCGGCGGCCCCTCCGCGCTCCCGGCCCTGCCGGCCAAGGGCGTGTACTACGACAGCACCCTGCGCGTCACGTACTGGCTGCACGACATGGACCAGGCCCTGTCCTACTGAGCCCGGCCCCGCAGCTCACCGCCCTACTGATCCCTCAGCTTCTGGGCCACCTCGGTGGCCCAGTAGGTGAGGATGTTCCGCGCCCCGGCCCGCCGGATGCCGGTCAGGGTCTCGAGGATCGCCCGGTCGCGGTCGATCCAGCCCTTCTCGGCGGCGGCCTCGATCATCGAGTACTCACCGGAGATCTGGTAGGCGGCGACGGGCACGTCCACGGCGTCCGCGACCCGGGCGAGGATGTCCAGGTAGGGCCCGGCCGGCTTGACCATCACCATGTCGGCGCCCTCCTCCAGGTCGAGGGCGAGCTCGCGCAGGGACTCGCGCGCGTTGGCGGGGTCCTGCTGGTAGGTCTTGCGGTCTCCCCGGAGAGAGGAGCCGACGGCCTCGCGGAAGGGCCCGTAGAAGGCGGAGGCGTACTTCGCGGTGTAGGCGAGGATGGCGACGTCCTCGCGCCCGATCTGGTCGAGGGCGTCGCGGATGACGCCGATCTGGCCGTCCATCATGCCGCTGGGGCCGACCACGTGGGCGCCGGCGTCGGCCTGCACCTGGGCCATCTCGGCGTACCGCTCCAGGGTCGCGTCGTTGTCGACCCGCCCCTGCGCGTCGAGCACCCCGCAGTGGCCGTGGTCGGTCGTCTCGTCGAGGCACAGGTCGGACATGACGAGCAGTTCGTCGCCGACCTCGGCCCGCACGTCCCGCAGGGCGACCTGGAGGATTCCGTCCGGATCGGTCCCCGGCGTCCCGAGCGCGTCCTTCTTCGACTCCTCCGGCACGCCGAACAGCATGATCCCGGAGATCCCGGCCGCGACCGCCTCGGCGGCCGCCTTCTTCAGACTGTCCCGCGTGTGCTGCACGACCCCGGGCATGGCCGCGATCGGCACCGGCTCGCTGACGCCCTCGCGCACGAACGCGGGAAGGATGAGGTCGGCGGGGTGCAACCGGGTCTCGGCGACCATCCGACGCATCACGGGGTTGCTCCGCAGCCGCCGCGGCCGCGTACCGGGAAATGATCCGTACGTCGTCATGCCCTCTACGCTACGCCCGCCCCATACGTCCCGATGCCGACGCGGTGTCGGAGCCCGGCGGCCCGCGCACCGCACCAGGAGCCCCGCATCCCGCGATGCGCCCGCCACCCCCGAGGTCCATCCTGAAAACAGCGAACACAAGGACCCCGACGGCCCGTCCCCCTCTCCTCGCCGCCGCCGTCCCTCCGTACCCGCCCCCACGGAGGACGCGATGACCGCCCCCCACCACACCCCCGACCTCTTCGCCCTCTCGGAGATCTCCGGCCCCGTCCTGCGCCCCGGCGACGACGCCTGCGCCGACGAGGTCACCGGTTTCAACCTGGCCTCCCTCCACACCCCGGACGTCGTCGTGGGAGCCACCGGCACCGACGACGTCGTCGCCGCGATGCGCTGGGCCCACGCCACCCACACCCCCGTCGCCGTCCAGGCCACCGGCCACGGCGCCAACTTCCCCATCGAGCACGGCCTGTTGATCACCACGTCCCGTATGACGGACGTCCAGGTCGACCCCGCCACCCGCACCGCCAGGATCGCCGCGGGCGCGAAGTGGAGCCATGTGACGGCGGCCTGCGCGCCCCACGGCCTGGCCGGCCTGTGCGGCACCTCCACCGACGCGGGCGTCGTCGGCTACGCCCTCGGAGGGGGACTCCCGGTCCTGGGCCGGGCCTACGGCTACGCCGCCGACCTGGTCCGCTCCTTCCAGGTGGTCACCCCGGACGGAGTCCTGCGCGAGGCGGACCCCCGCCACGAGCCGGAACTGTTCTGGGCCCTGCGCGGCGGCAAGGGCAACGTGGGCGTGGTGACCTCACTGGTCACCGAACTGCTCCCGCTGCCCCGCCTCTACGGCGGCGGCCTGCACTGGCACGCCGAACACACCGAGGCCCTGCTGCACGCCTGGTCGGACTGGACCCGCACGGTCCCGGACGAGATGTGCAGCATGTTCTCGGTACTCCGCCTGCCGCCCATCCCCCAGATCCCGGAGCCCCTGCGCGGCGGCTTCTGGGCCCGGGTCGCGATCGCCTGGCCGGGCGACACGGCCGAGGGCGAAGCGCTGATCGCCCCGCTGCGCCGCGCGGCACCGGTCGCCGTCGACCTGGTGGAGGAGATGGAGTACGCGGCCCTGGACCGCATCCACATGGAGCCCCAGGACCCGCTCCCCGCACGGGAGTGCTGCATGCTCCTGCGCGACCTGCCGCCCGACGCCCTGAGGGCGTTCCTGGAGCAGGTCGGCCCGGCCGTCGGCGCGGACCACCCGCTGCTGGTGGCCTCGCTGCGGCACATGGGCGGGGCACTGGCCCGCCCGGCCCCCGTCGAGGACGCCGTCTGCGCCCGTGACGCCCGGTACTTCATGGAGTCGGTCGGGATCATGCCCGCGCCGCCCGTGGCGGAGGCCGTCGAACAGGCGACCCGCCGCCTGTACGCGGCCATGGCCCCCTACGGCACCGGCCGCACCATGGTCAACATCCACGGCACACCCGGCGACGAACAGGACATCGCCCGCGCCTGGACCCCGGAGGTCTACGCCCGCCTACGCCACGACAAGGCCACGTACGACCCGGACAACCTCCTACGCTACGGCCACGCGATAACCCCCGCGTAACCACAACCACCCCAAGCCCCCACCCGACCCGCCACTCCGGCGGGGACGCCCGGCCGGGTAGTCAGCCCGGCCGGATCGCCGCTCCGGTCAGCTCGTCGGCCCGGCCCGGCCGGGTCGTCCGTCCGGCTAGGTCGTAGAGCGCCGGCGCCGGGCCCCCGGCCGCCGCTCGCTCGGCCGGGTGACCGGGTCGCCCGCCTCCAGGGCGGCAGCCCGCCGCTTCGCGCCGAAGTCGGCCAGGGCCTCCGCCAGCTTGAGCACGGACGGCTCCGGAGCCATGACGTCCACCCGCAGCCCGTGCTCCTCGGCGGTCTTCGCCGTGGCCGGGCCGATACAGGCGATCACCGTGACGTTGTGCGGCTTGCCGGCGATGCCGACCAGGTTCCGCACGGTGGAGGACGACGTGAACAGCACGGCGTCGAAGCCACCGCCCTTGATCGCCTCGCGGGTCTCCGCCGGCGGCGGCGAGGCCCGCACGGTCCGGTAGGCCGTGACGTCGTCGACCTCCCAGCCGAGCTCGATCAGCCCGGCGACCAGCGTCTCCGTGGCGATGTCGGCCCGGGGCAGGAAGACCCTGTCGATCGGGTCGAACACCGGGTCGTAGGGCGGCCAGTCCTCCAGCAGCCCGGCGGCCGACTGCTCACCGCTCGGCACCAGGTCCGGCTTCACACCGAAGGCGATCAGCGCCTTGGCGGTCTGCTCACCCACGGCCGCGACCTTGATGCCCGCGAAGGCACGCGCGTCGAGCCCGTACTCCTCGAACTTCTCCCGCACGGCCTTGACCGCGTTCACCGAGGTGAAGGCGATCCACTCGTAACGGCCCGTCACCAGGCCCTTGACCGCGCGCTCCATCTGCTGGGGCGTGCGCGGCGGCTCGACGGCGATCGTCGGCACCTCGTGCGGCACGGCCCCGTACGACCGCAGCTGGTCGGAGAGCGACACCGCCTGCTCCTTGGTCCGCGGCACGAGCACCTTCCAGCCGAACAGCGGCTTGGACTCGAACCACGCGAGCTGGTCGCGCTGGGCGGCGGCGGAACGCTCACCGACCACGGCTATCACCGGCCGGCCGCCCTCGGGCGAGGGCAGCACCTTGGCCTGCTTCAGCGTCTGCGCGATCGTGCCGAGCGTGGCGCTCCAGGTGCGCTGCCGGGTGGTCGTACCGGCGACGGTGACCGTCATCGGGGTGTCCGGCTTGCGCCCGGCGGAGACGAGCTCGCCGGCGGCCGCGGCGACGCAGTCCAGCGTCGTGGACACGACGACCGTGCCGTCCGAGGCGCCGACCTCCGTCCAGCACCGGTCCGACGCCGTGCGCGCGTCCACGAACCGCACGTCCGCGCCCTGCGCGTCCCGCAGCGGCACACCGGCGTACGCGGGCACACCGACGGCGCTCGCGATACCGGGCACCACCTCGAAGGGCACCCCGGCGGCGGCGCACGCCAGCATCTCCTCGGCCGCGTACGTGTCGAGGCCCGGGTCACCGGACACCGCACGCACGACCCGCCTGCCGCCCCGCGCGGCCTCCATGACAAGATGTGCGGCATCCCGCACCACGGGGACGGGCGCGGTGGTTGACGTGCCGTCAACTACCGTCAGCTGGGGCGTTCCTGTGCCCGGAGTCGGTTCCTGGGAAGGATCCGCGTCCGTGTGCACCTCGGAGACGCCCTGCCTGGCGTGCTGACGTACGACGTCGAGCACTTCGTGCTCGGCGACGAGGACGTCCGCGTTGGCCAGTGCCTCGACGGCGCGCAGAGTCAGCAGTCCCGGATCTCCGGGTCCGGCACCCAGGAAGGTGACGTGCCCGTGTTCAGGACCGGCGGAAAGGGTGGTGGGGCTCACTGTGCTCGCTCCCCCATCAGACCGGCCGCGCCCTGGGCGAGCATCTCGGCCGCGAGTTCGCGACCGAGCGCCATTGCCCCGTCGTGCGTCTCGGGCACGGGACCGGTGGTGGACAGCTGCACCATGCGCGTGCCGTCGGTGGTCCCGACGACGCCGCGCAGGCGCATTTCCTTGACAATCTGCCCGTTGGCCTGGCGGTCCCCCCGCTCCAGCGGAGCCGAGAGCGGGGGAAGGTCGGCCAGCGCGCCCACGGGGGCGCTGCAGCCGGCCTCCAGGGCGGCGAGCAGTGACCGCTCGGCCGTCACGGCGACCCGCGTGAACGGGTCGTCGAGTTCGGCGAGCGCGGCGACGAGGTCCGCGTCGGCCGCGGTGCACTCGATCGCCAGGGCCCCCTGGCCGGGGGCGGGCAAAACCGTGTCGACCGACAGGAAGTCGGTCACCTCGTCACCGCGGCCGATCCGGTTCAGCCCGGCGGCGGCCAGCACGACGGCGTCGAGCTCGCCCTTGCGCACGAACCCGATGCGGGTGTCGACGTTGCCGCGGATCGGAACCGTCGCTATGTCCAGGCCGTGGCTGCGCGCGTACGCGTTGAGCTGGGCCATGCGGCGCGGCGAACCGGTGCCGATGCGCGCCCCGGAGGGCAGGTCGGTGAACTTCAGGGCGTCCCGGGCGACGATGACGTCACGCGGGTCCTCCCGCTCGGGCACGGCGGCCACGACCAGTTCGTCGGGCTGCGTGGTCGGCAGGTCCTTCAGGGAGTGCACCGCGAAGTCCACCTCGCCCCTGAGCAGCGCGTCGCGCAGGGCGGTCACGAACACGCCGGTGCCGCCGATCTGGGCGAGCGCCTCACGTGAGACGTCGCCGTACGTGGTGATCTCGACGAGCTCCACGGGCCGCCCGGTCACCCGGCTCACGGCCTCGGCCACCTGGCCGGACTGGGCCATGGCGAGTCTGCTCCGTCGGGTGCCGAGCCTCAGCGCCTTGTCAGTCATGCCGGGCCTCGGTCTCTCTGGGTGGTGCTGTCCTCGGCTCGGGAGACGGCGGCCACCGTCTCGGGGTCGAGGTCGAACAGGGTGCGCAGCGCGTCCGCGTACCCGGCGCCGCCGGGCTCGGCCGCGAGCTGCTTGACCCGCACGGTCGGCGCGTGCAGCAGCTTGTCGACCACGCGCCGCACGGTCTGGGTGATCTCCGCCCGGTGCTTGTCGTCGAGGCCGGGCAGCCGTCCGTCCAGGCGGGCGATCTCGCTGGCCACGACATCGGCGGCCATGGTGCGCAGGGCGACCACGGTCGGCGTGATGTGCGCGGCCCGCAGCGCCGCCCCGAAGGCCGCGACCTCGTCGGAGACGATACGCCTGACCTGGTCCACATCGGCAGCCATCGGAGCGTCCGCGGAGGCCTCCGCGAGCGACTCGATGTCCACCAGCCGCACCCCGGCCAGCCGGTGCGCGGCCGCGTCGATGTCGCGCGGCATGGCCAGGTCCAGCAGGAACAGCACGGGCTCGGGCCGGTGCGGCTCCTCGGCCGGCTCGGGGCGGCGCCGCTCGGGGATCCGGCCGACGGTGGCCACGGTCGCGGCGAGCGCGGCGATGGCGTCGGTGTCCGCGGCCGGGTCGAGGGTGCCGGGGCGCGCCGGGGCCGCGGCCCGCTGGCCGCCGCCGGGCGTGCCGTTGTCCACCCACGCCGCGTGCTGTTCGAGGTCGGCGGCGGCCATCCCGGCCACGGCGGCCTCGCCCAGCACGGAGAACCCGGCGGTGCCCTGCACCGCGGAGAGGTCCAGCGGGCAGCCGTCGTCGGTGCCGGGGCCGGTGGCGGGCAGCCCGCCCTGCGGCGCGTCCGGCGCGGCGGTACGGCCGCTGCCGCCCGGTGTCACCGGTCCGTCGGCGTCGGCCGACGGCGCGGGCGCACGGCCCTCGACGGCCCGGGCGACCGCCTCGGCCGTCAGGACCAGGCCCGTGGCGCCGGTGCAGGAGACGGCGACGTCGGCACGTGTCAGCTCGACCGGCACCGATTCCATCGGGACCGCGCGGGCCAGCACGTCCGTGTCGTCGCCCTCGCTGAGGATCTGCGCGAGCCGCTCGGCGCGGTCGAAGGTGCGGTTGGCGACGACGAGTTCGGCGACCCCGGCCCGCGCGAGCGTGGCCGCGGCCAGGGAGGACATCGACCCGGCCCCGATGACCAGGGCCTTCTTGCCCTTGGCCCATTCCTGGACGTCGCCGCCCCCGGCCAGCTGCTCCAGGCCGAAGGTGACCAGGGACTGGCCGGCGCGGTCGATGCCGGTCTCGGAGTGGGCGCGCTTGCCGACGCGCAGGGCCTGCTGGAACAGGTCGTTCAGCAGCCGGCCCGCGGAGTGCAGCTCCTGCGCCCGGGCCAGGGAGTCCTTGATCTGGCCGAGGATCTGCCCCTCGCCGACGACCATCGAGTCCAGGCCGCAGGCCACCGAGAACAGGTGGTGGACGGCCCGGTCCTCGTAGTGCACGTAGAGATAGGGAGTGAGCTCCTCCAGGCCGACCCCGCTGTGCTGGGCGAGCAGCGTGGACAGCTCGGCGACACCGGCGTGGAACTTGTCCACGTCGGCGTAGAGCTCGATGCGGTTGCAGGTGGCGAGCACCGCGGCCTCGGTCGCCGGTTCGGCGGCGACGGTGTCCTGGAGCAGCTTGACCTGGGCGTCCGCGGGGAGCGAGGCCCGCTCCAGGACGCTGACCGGGGCGCTGCGGTGGCTGAGTCCGACGACGAGGAGGCTCATGCCGGCATCACGGCGGGCATGTCCCCGTCGGGTCCCTGGTCGGCGGACTCGCCGCGGGCGGCGGCGGCCGGGACGCCACCGTCGGCGGCGGCGGCCTCCTCACCGGCCTTGCGCTGCTCGTGGAAGGCGAGGATCTGCAGTTCGATGGAGAGGTCGACCTTGCGCACGTCGACGCCGTCGGGCACGGACAGCACGGTCGGCGCGAAGTTCAGGATGGAGGTGACCCCGGCGGCCACGAGCCGGTCGCAGACGGCCTGGGCGGCACCGGCGGGGGTGGCGATGACACCGATCGACACGCCGTTGTCCTGGATGATCTTCTCCAGGTCGTCGGAGTGCTGCACCGGGATCCCGGCGACGGGCTTGCCGGCCATGGCCGGGTCGGCGTCGATCAGCGCGGCGACCCGGAAGCCGCGGGAGGCGAACCCGCCGTAGTTGGCGAGGGCGGCGCCGAGGTTGCCGATACCGACGATCACAACCGGCCAGTCCTGGGTGAGCCCCAGTTCGCGGGAGATCTGGTAGACGAGATACTCGACGTCGTAGCCGACACCCCTGGTGCCGTACGAGCCGAGGTACGAGAAGTCCTTGCGCAGCTTCGCGGAGTTGACTCCCGCCGCGGCCGCGAGCTCCTCGGAGGAGACCGTGGGTACCGAGCGCTCCGACAGTGCGGTCAGCGCGCGGAGGTACAGCGGAAGCCGGGCGACGGTGGCCTCGGGAATCCCTCGGCTGCGGGTCGCCGGTCGGTGAGTTCGGCCAGTTGCCACGGTGCTCCTGCGGGTAGAGCGGGGCTGTAGGCGGTCATACGTCCCTACATGACCGCCCCGTCGAATGCAGGCTATGTCTTTGTGAACGCGTGCACAAAGATGGTGTCCGATTTGCCCGCCCAACGTGACCGGGCTCACGCGCCCCCGGCGCACGGGTGGGGAACCGGCGCACAGGCACCACCGTTCCTTGTCTTCTGGGGGCAAAACCACACACTTCCTCAGTGAATCCCGCCCCCGAGACCAAGTCACCATCGATCCTAAGCGACGTTCCGGCCACTTTGTACTGCTCGGTCAGTCCGCTCACGGCCGCGCTCAGTCGGTCAGCGCCCTGCGCAGGCGGCCCTCGTCCACGCGCCAGAACGTGTGCTGCGCGCCGTCCACCAGCACGACCGGGATCTGTTCCCAGTACTGGTCGTGCAGTTCCCGGTCCTCGGTGATGTCCTTCTGCTCCCAGGGAACGCCCAGGTCGGCACAGACCTTCTCCACGACGACCTGTGCGTCGTCACACAGATGACAGCCGGGCTTGCGGATCAGCGTGACGAGCCGGTCCCGAGGGGGCTCGCGGCGGAAGAGAGGGCTCATTCCGCCATTGTCGCGCGCCCGGGAACGAGCGGAAGTCCCGCGGAAGACCAGCGGACACGCCGGACGCGCCCGGCCCGCACGGCATCTTTAACGACACGCTCGCCGAGAGTTCACAGGGTCCAAACCTCTCGACTCCGGAACCCCCGAACAAACTGGCTATGCTCACGCCATGGCCGCTCTCGGATGGCTCACCCCCCGTAGGCGTTCCGCCACGGCGCGGAGCGTTTTGGCAGGCGAGGCCTCGGCGGAGGCAGCACGCAAGTCCTCCCAGGAAGTCGCCGGCACGACCGAGGAACCGCAGTTCCCGGTGCACGGCGACGACCGGGCCGCCGCCTTCTTCGACCTGGACAACACCGTCATGCAGGGCGCCGCCCTGTTCCACTTCGGACGGGGTCTGTACAAGCGGAAGTTCTTCGAGACCCGCGAGCTCGCCCGCTTCGCCTGGCAGCAGGCGTGGTTCCGGCTGGCCGGCGTCGAGGACCCCGAGCACATGCAGGAGGCCCGCGAATCGGCCCTGTCCATCGTCAAGGGCCACCGCGTCGCCGAACTGCAGTCGATCGGCGAGGAGATCTACGACGAGTACATGGCCGAGCGCATCTGGCCCGGCACCCGCGCCCTCGCCCAGGCCCACCTGGACGCCGGGCAGAAGGTATGGCTGGTCACGGCCGCCCCGGTGGAGATCGCCACGGTCATCGCCCGCCGCCTCGGCCTGACCGGCGCCCTGGGCACGGTCGCCGAGTCCGTCGACGGCGTCTACACCGGCAAGCTCGTCGGCGAGCCGCTGCACGGCCCCGCCAAGGCCGAGGCCGTGCGCGCCCTGGCCGCCGCCGAGGGCCTGGACCTCGGCCGCTGCGCCGCCTACAGCGACTCGCACAACGACATCCCGATGCTCTCGCTGGTCGGCCACCCCTACGCCATCAACCCGGACTCCAAGCTGCGCAAGCACGCCCGCCGGCTGGACTGGCGCCTGCGCGACTACCGCACCGGCCGCAAGGCCGCGAAGGTCGGCATCCCCGCCGCCGCGGGCGTCGGCGCGGTGGCCGGCGGCACGGCGGCCGCGATCGCCCTGCACCGCCGCCGTCGCTGACGGTCGATCAAAGCGGGACACCTTCGTTTACGGGATGACAAACCCCGTAAATCCAACTGGCGTACCCCCACAACCTCGTGTCCAGTCCTCTTGGCTGGACACGGCCACAACACGCCCTGGACTCAGCCCCGATCCGAACCTTTCCGATCAACAACCGTTCACGCTCCGGCACTTGATACGGCGTCAATCGGTTACGGAAGCGACGTAATCGATGATTTGAGCAACTCGGTGTAGCAGTGCCTGCACGAAGCGTTATTCTCCTCAGACGCAAACCGGTACCCCTCCGTCGCTACGACGGGTGAAAGGTCCCGCACTGCACGTGATGGAAGCTCTGCCTCTGGGAGTCCCGTGTACCCACACGTCGGGGTTGACGCCTCGGGCCTGGCTACGCTGCGCGCAACGGTCCTCGACCTGTTGCGCGGCTTCGTCCCCACCGCGTACGCCGTCCCCGCATTCGCCACCGCCGCGCCCGTCGGTCCGTGCTACGCACTGGCCGACGGCAGCGCCGCGGTCGGCAGACGAGGCCGCCCGTCCGGGGCGGCCACCGCCCGCCGCCCGGCGGCGGACAGCGACAGCGCCCGGATGATGGACCTCGTCGAGCGCGCCCAGGCCGGCGAGGCCGACGCCTTCGGCCGCCTCTACGACCAGTACAGCGACACCGTCTACCGGTACATCTACTACCGGGTCGGAGGAAAGGCGACCGCCGAGGACCTCACCAGCGAGACCTTTCTGCGCGCCCTGCGCCGCATCGGCACGTTCACCTGGCAGGGCCGCGACTTCGGCGCCTGGCTCGTCACGATCGCCCGCAACCTCGTCGCGGACCACTTCAAGTCCAGCCGCTTCCGGCTGGAGGTCACCACCGGCGAGATGCTCGACGCCAACGAGGTCGAGCGCTCCCCCGAGGACTCCGTCCTGGAGTCCCTCTCCAACGCCGCCCTGCTCGACGCGGTGCGGCGACTCAACCCCCAGCAGCAGGAGTGCGTGACGCTCCGCTTCCTCCAGGGCCTCTCCGTCGCCGAGACCGCCCGGGTCATGGGCAAGAACGAGGGCGCCATCAAGACCCTCCAGTACCGGGCCGTGCGCACCCTCGCCCGGCTCCTCCCGGAAGACGCCCGCTGACCGCCCCGCACGCACGGCGACAGTCAACTCACAGTCCGTGAAAGTCCGTTGACTTCGGCATTCGATCGTCCGACGTCCGTAACCCAAGTGCCGCGCCGCTCGTTGTGCGGGATGCAGGCTCCCTGTGGTCACCCCCTGGCCGACTCCGATCACTCGATCGTGTGGTTGTCATCAGGGTGTGCAACCCTCAGGACCCCCTGGGGAGTCGACCGTCATGACGAGAGGAGGTGCCGCCAGTGATCGCGAACGTATCGGCGCACCGGCGGGCGAACGCCTTCGCCCAGGCCCTGGAGGAGCAGTCCGAGCCGGGCACGGCGGCGGCCGAGCAGTCCGAGGGCGCGGCACCGGCCCCGGCAGCCGCGGAAGCGACCGAAGGGGGGCGCCTGCTGGCGCTCGCCTCCGGTCTCGGCGCGCTGCCCAAGCCGGAGCTGGACCCGGAGGTCAAGGTCGTCCAGCGGGCCCAGCTGGTGGCCGCGTTCGAGGCCATGCTGCAGGAGGGCACCGCGGGAGGCGGGGCGACGGACCGCGCGGTCCCGGAGCAGCGCTCCACCCGCGCCCGTGGCGCTCACCGCGCGAGTTCCCTGAAGAAGTTCCGGCCCCGGTCCCGCCTCGCCAAGGGCCTCACCGCGGGCGGACTGAGCGTCGGCGTGGCCGCGAGCGCCTTCGGCGGAGTCTCCGCCGCCAGCTCGGACGCCCTGCCCGGCGACTCGCTCTACGGCCTCAAGCGCGGCATCGAGGACGTCAAGCTCGGCCTCGCCGACGGAGCGGACGAGCGCGGCCGGGTCTACCTCGACCACGCCTCCACGCGCCTCAGCGAAGCCCGTCGCCTGATGGAGCGCGGCCGCAGCGGCCCTCTGGACCACGAGTCCCTCGGCGAGATCCGCCGCGCCCTGTCCGGGATGCGGCACGACGCCTCCGAGGGCCACCGGCTGCTGAGCGAGGCGTACGAGCGCGACCCGGACTCGCTGGGCCCCATCCAGGCCCTGTCGGCGTTCTCCCGCTCCCACCGCGAGGCCTGGGGCGAACTGCGCGACAGACTCCCCGTCCAGCTCGGGGACGTCAGCGACCAGGTGTCCTCGGTGTTCGACGCCATAGAGGAGGACGTGGCCCCGCTGCGGTCCCTGCTGCCCGAGCCCCCGGCCACGGGCGGCGGCGACGGCAAGCGGCAGGGCGCCTCCGAGTCCGCCCCCAGCGGCTCCTCCGGCACGGACCGCTCGACCCGTCCCAGCGACGGCGGCGGCCGGCACAGCGAGGAAGGCAGCACCGGCAGCGGCAGCCCCAGCCGCTCGACCGGCTCAGGCAGCGAGGACGACGGCCTGCTCGGCGGCAACACCGGCGGCCTCCTCGACCCGCCGAAGGACACCGACGCCAGCACCTCCCCGTCCGCGGACGGCGCCACTCCCGCCCCCGAGCCGGATGTGACGCTCCCTCCGCTCCTGCCGGGCCTGCTGCCCGGTCTGGGCATCGACAGCGAGGACGCCGACTAGCCGGTGGTACGACGATGGGGCGCCCCTTCCAGCGAGGGGCGCCCCATCGTCGTACCTCAGAAGAACACGGACCGCCGCTGCACCAGCAGCTTGTACAGCGTGTGCTGGATCTGCTCCCTGACCTGGTCGGTCAGGTTGAACATCAGCATCGGGTCCTCGGCCGCCTCCGGCGGATAGCCGCCCGTGGGGATCGGCTCGCCGAACTGGATCGTCCACTTGGTCGGCAGCGGGATCGCCCCGAGCGGGCCCAGCCACGGGAAGGTCGGCGTGAGCGGGAAGTACGGGAAGCCCAGCAGCCGGGCGACCGTCTTGGCGTTGCCGATCATCGGGTAGATCTCCTCGGCCCCGACGATCGAGCAGGGAATGATCGGCGTCCCGGCGCGCAGGGCCGTGGAGACGAAACCGCCGCGGCCGAAGCGCTGCAGCTTGTAGCGGTCCGCGAAGGGCTTGCCGAGGCCCTTGAAGCCTTCCGGCATCACCCCGACCAGTTCGCCCTGCTCCAGCAGCCGGGCCGCGTCCTCCGCGCACGCCAGGGTGTGGCCCAGTTTGCGGGCCAGCTCGTTGACCACCGGCAGCATGAACACCAGATCCGCCGCGAGCAGCCGCAGATGCCGGCCCGCCGGGTGGTTGTCGTGCACGGCGACCTGCATCATCAGGCCGTCCATCGGCAGCGTCCCGGAGTGGTTGGCGACGATCAGGGCGCCGCCCTCGGACGGGATGTTCTCCACGCCCTTCACCTCGACCCGGAAGTACTTCTCGTACAGCGGGCGCAGCAGGGACATCAGGACCTGGTCGGTGAGCTCCTCGTCGTAGCCGAAGTCGTCGACCTCGTAGTCACCGGTGAGGCGGCGGCGCAGGAAGGACAGGCCGCCCGCGATCCGCCGCTCTAGGCCGCTCTCGGCGTCCCGGGGCCGCTCCGGCCGCTGTTCCTCCGCTGTCACGGGAACATCATCCTGCTCAGCGGGCCCGGTGGGCAGGGGGTGCACCTCCCGGACCGCCGCGGACTCCGAGCCCGGGCGGCGGTTCCCCCCGCTCCGGCGCCGCTGGGGGCG
The DNA here is from genome assembly GCF_002237655.1 of Streptomyces sp. XY006. Classification (GTDB taxonomy): domain Bacteria; phylum Actinomycetota; class Actinomycetes; order Streptomycetales; family Streptomycetaceae; genus Streptomyces; species Streptomyces levis. Next base: position 6,066 of record NZ_NOKT01000031.1, on the reverse strand, counting down.
CTGCGCGCCGCTCCCCCGGGACCGGTCGTCGTCGAACGGAATGACCTTGGCATCCGCCATCGTTGATGCGCTCCTCAGTTGGCGCTCGGCGTCGGGGGCTGACCGCCGCCCGCGAGGGGCAGCGCGGCGATCCGGTCGACGGCCGCCGCGACGGCCTCCGGCGGAAGCAGCCCGGGGCCCTGGCTGCGGGCGAAGTCCGCGAACGTCTCCGCGGTCGTGTACTTGGGCTGAAATCCCAGCGTCTCGCGCATCTGTCCCGTGGACACGACCCTGCCGTGGGTGAGCAGCCGGATCTGCTCGGGCGAGAAGTCCGACATCCCCAGCGTACGCACCAGCGAGCCCGCCCAGGTGACCGCCGGGAGCAGCAGAGGCACCGTGGGGCGCCCGAGGCGCCGGGAGCACTGGGAGAGCAGCAGCACACCGTCACCGGCGATGTTGAAGGTGCCGCTGTTGAGCGTGCCGCGCCTCGGCTCGTGCGAGGCGATCCGCAGCACCTCGATGACATCGTCCTCGTGCACGAACTGCAGCCGCGGGTCGTAGCCGAACACCGTCGGCAGCACCGGCAGCGCGAAGTACGAGGCGAGCGGGGTGTCCGCGGCCGGGCCGAGGATGTTGGCGAACCGCAGCACGCACACGGCCACATCGGGCCGGCGGCGCGCGAACCCCCGTACGTAGCCCTCGACCTCGACGGTGTCCTTGGCGAAGCCGCCGCTCGGCAGGGACTTGGGCGGGGTCGTCTCGGTGAAGACGGCCGGATCGCGGGGCGCCGAACCGTAGACGTTCGTACTGGACTTCACGACCAGCCGCTGCACGCTCGGGGACTTCTGGCAGGCACCGAGCAGCTGCATGGTGCCGATGACGTTGGTCTCCTTCAGGGAGGCCCGGCTGCCGCTGCCCAGCGGCGTGCCCGTCACGTCCAGGTGGACGATCGTGTCGGCGCCCGTCTCGGCGAGCACCCGCGCGATGCCGGGCTGGCGGATGTCGGCCTGGATGAAGTCCGCACCGCCCAGGTGGTGCTCGGGCGGCACCGCGTCCACGGCGACGACCCGGTCCACCTCGGGGTCACGCTGGATCCGCCGGACGAACCGGCCCCCCAGCTGGCGGGCCACTCCGGTGACGAGCACGACCTTGCCCAAGATCCGCGCCTTCCTTCCAGAAAACCTCTTGTCCCGCCGCGTTCCCCCGTGACGCCAACTTAGCGGGTCGGTGTTGCGCTGTGATGACCGCCCGATGCGCGAAGTGACGGAAGCAGCCGGATGCGGGAGCCGGACATGCGTGTGGCCCCCCACCCGTGGGTGGGGGGCCACAGCAACGCTCTCGCGGCGTCCGCGTCGCGAACCTACTTCTTGTTACGACGCTGAACGCGCGTGCGCTTGAGCAGCTTGCGGTGCTTCTTCTTCGCCATCCGCTTGCGCCGCTTCTTGATAACAGAGCCCACGACTACCCTCGCTCACTTCTCATCACTCGGTGTTTGGGCGCCATGGGCCCATACGACCTACGAGGGGCCAGCCTACCCGCCCGAGCGCTGAGGTCGTAATCGAGGGGGCCGGGGTGATCCCGAGTGCCCTGTGAGGAACCACCCCGCCCCAGCCGTCAGGCCGTTTCCACCCCCACGTAACTCTCGCGGAGGTACTCGTGAACCGCTTGCTCCGGGACGCGGAAGGACCGCCCCACACGGATCGCGGGCAGATGACCGCTGTGCACCAGCCGGTACACGGTCATCTTCGACACTCGCATCACCGAGGCGACTTCCGCCACGGTAAGGAACTGAACCTCGTTCAGAGGCCTCTCGCCAGCTGCAGCCATGACACACCTGAACCTTCCGCACTCGACGGCCACCGGCTTCCCCTTCCGGTGACTCTTCGTCGCTGCGTGCTCACTCCCCAATGTAGGGGCGGGTGATGCGAGTGGGGAAGAGGTGCACCCATCGGCGGCCTACTGTGACAGACACGCCCGATTGAGTACGTAGCGGGTAAGCGGCAGGTAGTAATCAGACCGCACGCCGTCATCAAGTGGAACGGCGACGGACACGGACCCCTCGGCCTCCCCCACGAACAGCGCCGGGTCGTCCGTATCGGCCGGCCCGATCGCCTCGAACCCCAGCTGACCTGCCCCGCAGACCCAGCCGTGGTCCCCGATCACCAGCTCGGGCAGGGGCCCGCCGGCCTCCGCGGCAGCGGCGAGCACGGTACGAACCGGGAGCGGTGAGTGCGTATGTGCGCCGGGCTCACAACCGGGGCGTTCCGCGCCGGGGGCCCGCACCAGCGCGACTCCTCGTACGTAGGCGAGGTTGTACGTACGTAGACCGAACCGGGTCGTTATGTCGACACAGCGACCCTGCGCGGGGGTGAGGACGGCACACCCCGCCGCCGACAGCGCGTCTGCCAGAGCGGCGTAGAAACCGAGCAGCCGGTGCGGGTGACCGGTACCGAGGAGCACGGGCGCACCCCGCCTGGCGACCTCGGCGAGACGGTCCGCGAAGGCGTCCAGCGCGGCCACCGTCCGGCCGGGGTCGATCACATCCTGACCGGAGGTCCGGCGGACATCGGCCGATACGCCGCACCGGTCGGCCATCAAGGCGACCACGTCCCGCTGCTCCCAGGCACCCTCGGGATCGATACCGAGCAGCACACGGGGATCCCGCGCGGCGAACAGCCGGTAGCGGCGCAGACTCTCCTCCCGCGGGGTCGCCACCACCCCGGCGAGCCGCGCGCCGACCAGATGCGCACGAAGGGCTTCGGGGCTCAGCACACGGCGATCGTCCGCGACCGGGCCCGTGGATGTCCCGGGAACGGGCGAACACCGCACGGTCGGCGTAAGGACCCCCGCGGGCCCCCTTCCGGCCGGACCGCTCAGGCCAGCAGCCCGCGCAGCGGGAACACCGCCCGCCGCGTCGCCAGCACCGCCTGGTCCAGCCGGTCGGCGGGGTCGTACCCCTGCTCCCAGCCGGTCCACTCCACCGGCCAGCGCCCGTCCGTCATCCGCCCGGGCGCCAACTGCCGCGTCTTCGCGAACACTTCCTGCCGCCACGACTCGGGGATCACCGTCTCGGGCGCCACGGGCCTCCCCGCCGCGATCGCGGTCAGATGCGTCCACGACCTCGGCACGACGTCCACCACGGCGTACCCGCCCCCGCCCAGGGCCACCCAGCGGCCGTCGGCGTGCTCGTGCGCCAGGTCGTGACAGGCCGCCTGCACGGCCCGCTGCGCGTCCAGCGACACCGCCAGGTGCGCCAGCGGGTCCTCGAAGTGCGTGTCGGCCCCGTGCTGCGTCACCAGCACCTGCGGCCGGAAGTCGGCGATCAGCTCCGGCACCACCGCGTGGAACGCCCGCAGCCACCCGGCGTCCCCCGTCCCGGCCGGCAGCGCCACGTTCACCGCCGAGCCCTCCGCGGCGTCCGCCCCGGTCTCCTCCGGCCACCCGGTCTGCGGGAACAGCGTCCGGGGATGCTCGTGCAGCGAGATCGTCAGCACCCGGGGGTCGTCCCAGAACGCCGCCTGCACCCCGTCCCCGTGGTGCACGTCCACGTCGACGTAGGCGACCCGCTCGGCCCCGAGCTCCAGCAGCCGGGCGATGGCCAGCGAGGCGTCGTTGTAGATGCAGAACCCGGACGCGGCACCCGGCATCGCGTGGTGCAGCCCGCCCGCGAAGTTCACCGCGTGCAGCGCCTCACCCCGCCACACGGCCTCCGCCGCACCGACCGACTGCCCGGCGATCAGCGCGGACACCTCGTGCATCCCCGCGAACGCCGGATCGTCCATCGTCCCGAGCCCGTACGACTGGTCCGCCGCCCCCGGATCCGCCGACGCGGCCCTCACCGCGGCGATGTAGTCCTCCCGGTGGACGAGCCGCAGCGTCGACTCCCCGGCCGCCTTCGCGGCGACCACCTCCACCTCCCGGTCCAGCCCGAAGGCGTCGACCAGTCTCCGGGTCAGGGCGAGCCGGACCGGGTCCATCGGATGCCCCGGACCGAAGTCATAGCCCGTTACTGCCTCGTCCCACATCAGCTGTGCGCGGCCGCTCATGCCCGCCACCGTATCGGTCCGGTTGAGGCGCGAACGACCGGGCGTACACCAGCGTCACCAGCACCAACACCATCGGCACGAGCATGGCCCCGCGATAGCTCCACAGATCGCCGAGCGCGCCCACCAACGGTGAACCAATCAGGAACCCCACGTAGTTGAAGACGTTCAGCCGCGCCACGGCCGCGTCCGAAGCCCCCGGGAACAGCCTCCCGGCCGCCGCGAACGTCTGCGGCACCAGCACGCACAGTCCCAGCCCCAGCAGCGTGAACCCCAGCATCCCCACCCACGCCCCCGGCGCCCCGGCCACCACGGCGAACCCCCCGGCCGCCACCAGCGCCCCGCCCCGCACGACCGCCACGGCCCCGAACCGCCGCACCCCGAAGTCCCCGATCGCCCGCCCCAGCAGCGTGGTGACCATGTACACGTTGTACGGCACCGTCGCCAGCTGCTCCGAGCTCCCCAGCACGTCCTGCAGATACTTGGCGCTCCAGTTGGAGACGGTCGAGTCCCCGATGTAGGCGACCGTCATCACCAGACACAGCGGCCACAGCCACCTGAAGACGAGGACCTGGCCCTCGCCCTCCTTCTGCTCCCCCGCGGCGGCCGGGCCCCGGTCGTCCACGTACCACCGGCTGCCCACCAGCACCGCCGGCAGCAGCACCGCCACGACCGGCAGATACGACACCCACAGCGCCAGATCCCAGTGCGCCCCGGCCCAGGCCAGCGAGGCCCCGACGATCCCGCCGAGACTGTAGGCCGCGTGGAAACTCAGCATGATGCTGCGCCCGTACGACCGCTGCAGACTCACGCCGAGCATGTTCATCGACGCGTCGAGCATCCCCACGGCGAGCCCGAACGCCGCGAGCGCGACGGCCAGCTCGACCATCCGCTCCCCGGCCCCGACACCGAGCAGCGCCAGCAGCACCACGGGCTGCGACCACCGCAGCAGCCGGCTCGGCGGCACCCGCTTCACCAGCCGCTCGGTACTCACGCTCCCCACCCCGGCGAGGATCGGCACGGCGGCCAGAAACGCCGGCAGCAGCGCGTCGGAGACCCCGTACCGGTCCTGGATGGCCGGAATCCGCGTCACGAGCAGAGCGAAGGCGACCCCCTGCACAAGGAAGCCGAACGCCAACGAGGCCCTGCCGCGCCGCAGCACATCAGTCATGGCGGCGAGCGTAGGGCTCCGGCCTACCCGTGGGTAGATCCGGTCAAAGATGAATCAGGTTCAGCTTCCGCGCCCTCACACGAGCAGGCTCGGCAGCTCCCCCATGTCGGAGAAGAGCCCCCCGGCCCCGGCCAGCCGCTCCGCCGGCGTCATGGCGGTGAACCCGTACACGTCCATCCCGGCCGCGACGGCCGCCTGCACGCCCAGCGGACTGTCCTCGACGACGACACACCGCTCCGGCGCGACCCCCATCCGCTCGGCCGCGTACAGGAACAGATCCGGCGCAGGCTTCCCCCGGCCCACGTCCTCCGAACTGAAGATCAGCCCCTCGTCGAACCACCGGTCGAGCCCCGTCGTCCGGTGCCCCACCCGGATCCGCTCATGGCTCCCGGACGAGGCCACGCAGTACGGCACGGAGTCGGCGACCAGCTTCTGCAGGACCTCCTCGACACCGGCCACCGGCTTCAGCTCCCGCTCGAAGGCCGCGAAAACCCGGGCGTGGAACACGTCGTCGAAGTCGGCCGGAAGCCGCCGCCCGGTCCGCTCGGCCACCAGCTCGTGAATACGGTGCATGGCGGAGCCCATGTAGTCGCGCAGGGACTCTTCATAGGTGGTCGGGTGCCCGAGCTCGGTCAGATAGGCGGCGAGATGCCGGTTGGAGATGGGCTCACTGTCGACGAGGACACCGTCGTTGTCGAAGATCACGAGGTCATAGCGCATAAGCCGAGCCTAAACGCAGAAAACCCCCGTATCTATTGATACGGGGGTTTTCCCAAGAATTGTTCGGCGGCGTCCTACTCTCCCACAGGGTCCCCCCTGCAGTACCATCGGCGCTGTAAGGCTTAGCTTCCGGGTTCGGAATGTAACCGGGCG
>NZ_NOKT01000030.1 GCF_002237655.1 Streptomyces sp. XY006 | reverse complement strand
GTCATCCCGGTCTTCTCCCGCAAGCCGATGTTCGGCTACACGGGTCTGATCGGCGCGACCATCGCGATCGCGGGCCTGTCCGTGACGGTGTGGGCACACCACATGTACGTCACCGGCGGTGTGCTGCTGCCGTTCTTCTCCTTCATGACGTTCCTCATCGCCGTCCCGACCGGTGTGAAGTTCTTCAACTGGATCGGCACGATGTGGCGCGGGAGCCTCTCGTTCGAGACGCCCATGCTGTGGGCCACGGGCTTTCTGATCACCTTCGTGTTCGGCGGACTGACGGGCGTGCTGCTCGCTTCGCCGCCCCTCGATTTCCACGTCTCCGACTCGTACTTCGTGGTCGCGCACTTCCACTACGTGATCTTCGGGACGGTGGTGTTCGCGATGTTCGCCGGGTTCCACTTCTGGTGGCCGAAGTTCACCGGGCGGATGCTGGACGAGCGCCTGGGCAAGATCACCTTCTGGACGCTGTTCATCGGCTTCCACGGCACGTTCCTGGTCCAGCACTGGCTGGGGGCCCAGGGCATGCAGCGGCGGATCCCCGACTACCTGGCCGCGGAGGGCCTGACGACGCTCAACACGCTGTCGAGCGTCTTCTCGTTCCTGCTCGGGATGTCGATGCTGCCGTTCTTCTACAACGTGTGGAAGACGGCCCGGTACGGCGAGCGGGTCACGGCCGACGACCCGTGGGGGTACGGCCGTTCCCTGGAGTGGGCCACCTCCTGCCCGCCGCCGCGGCACAACTTCGTCGCGCTGCCCAGGATCCGCAGCGAGTCCCCGGCGTTCGACCTGCACCACGCGGGGGTCGCGGCGGCGGAACGGGAGCTGACGCTCCGATGACCGCGACGGGCGAACCCCCGGTCGACCTGCGGGCGTTCCACAACGAGGTGGCGGGTCATCTGCTCGCCGCCGCCGCGCGTGAGGAGGCCCGCGCCGCCGCAGCCCGGTTCGCCGCCGGGCTGGACTGGCTGCCGGCGGCGGAACGGGCCGAGGTGGAACGGCGGTTCGCGGCGGAGCACCTCGCCCTCGCCCGGGCCTCCTGGGAACTGACGGCGCGCCGCGGGGAGGAACTGCGGGGCGAGTACGAGGCGGTGTACCGCAGGCTGCGGGCGCGGTTGCTGGCCGGCCTGCTGCTGGGGCTCGCGCTGGTCGTGGCCGTCACCGTCGCCGTGCCGGCGGTGGCCTAGCCCTCAGTCCCGGACGCCGGGCGCAGCACCTCGATGACGGCGGCGTAGCTGTCCTGCCCGTGGCCCGCGGCGCTCGCCTTCTCCATCATGGCCTTCAGCAGTTCCGGGAGGGCGTTGTCGACGCCCCGGGCCCCTGCCGCGTGGATGAGATGGTCGATGGCCGCGATCTGCACGTCGACGGTGGCGTCGTCGCCCGGGTAGTGACCCGCGTCCACCTGGGGCGCGTACCGGGTGAGGAAGCCCGACACCGCCGTCAGCCAGCGCAGGGCGACGGGAGTGAACGCGGCGGCCGGTGTGCCCTCGGCGCCGACGAGGGCCGTGCCGTGCAGCCAGCCGGTCATGGTGGACCACATCAGGCCGAGCAGGGCGGCGTCGTAGAGGGAGGCGAGACCGGGGTCGGCGCCGAGGTGGAGGGGGTCGCCGAGGGCCGCGAGGGTCGGGCGGTGGGTCTCGAAGACCTCCTCGGAGCCGCTGTAGAGGAACATCATGGCCGGGTCGCCCACGCCCGGCGGGGTGGTCATGATGGCGCCGTCCAGGTAGCCGGCCCCGAGGGAGCCCGCCCAGGCGACGGCCTCCCGGGCCTGCTCGGGGGAGCCGGAGGTGAGGTTGACGAGGGTTCTGCCCCGGAGCGCGTCGGCGACCGGGTCGACGACCGTGTGCAGCGCCTCGTAGTCCAGGACGCAGGCGATGACCAGCGGGGAGGCGGCGATCGCCTCCCGGGGTGTCGCCGCCGCGCGGGCGCCGCGCTCGACCAGGGGCCCGGCCTTGTCCGGGGTCCGGTTCCAGACCGTGGTCGGATGTCCCCGGTCCAGCAGCGCGGCGGCCAGGGCCGAGCCCATCTGGCCCAGTCCGAGGACGGTGACGGCCTGCTGTGGTGCGGTCATGCTGCGACTCCTCGCGTGTGCAGGGGTGTTCGTACGTGGCGTGTGATCACGTACGTCCACGCTCGCAGGGCGCGAAGGGCCGGGACAGTGACAGTGGTGACGGCCTCCACCAAATTCCTGCCATAGGCTTCGGGGCATGAGTGCCGGTTCCGTCGCCGTCGTGGTCACCGAGGACATCGGGGTCCCCTCCTGGGACCTGTACGAACTGAGCATCCCCTGCACCGTGTTCGGCAAGCCTCAGCCCGATCTGGCCGATCCCTGGTACGAGTTGAAGCTGTGCGGGGTCGGGGGCGGGCAGCCGGACGGTCCCGGACTGAGTCTGCGCACGCCCTACGGTCTCGACGAACTGGCCCGCGCCGACACGGTCGTCGTGCCGTCGGTGCCCGACCCGTGTGTCGAGGAGGGCAGGCCGCTGCCGCCGGAGCTGATCGACGCGCTGCGCCGGGCCCATGCGGCGGGCGCGCGGATGGTGTCCCTGTGCACCGGCGCCTTCGCGCTCGCCGAGGCGGGGCTGCTGGACGGGCGGCGCGCGACGGCCCACTGGATGCACACCGCGCAACTGGCCGAGCGCTACCCGAAGGTGGAGGTGGACGCGTCGGTGCTGTACGTGGACGAGGGCGACGTGCTCACCAGCGCCGGGCTCACCGCCGGCCTCGACCTGTGCCTGCACCTGGTGCGGCGCGACCTCGGCGCGCACGTCGCCAACCAGCTGGCGCGCCGGATGGTGGTGCCCGCCCACCGGCCGGGCGGGCAGGCGCAGTTCATCGAGCTGTCCGTGCCGGCCCGGGACGACGAGGGGCTGGCGCCGGTCCTCGCGTGGGCGCGGGCCCACCTGGACCGGCCGCTGACCGTCGCGGACCTGGCGCGCCGGGCGGCGATGAGCCCGCGGACGTTCTACCGGCGCCTCCAGGCGGCCACCGGCACCACACCGCTGCAGTGGCTCCTGGACCAGCGGCTCGGCCGCGCCCGGTCCCTGCTGGAGTCGACGGACCTGCCCATCGAGAAGGTCGGCGAGCTGAGCGGTCTCGGCACGGCCAACAACCTGCGCCACCACTTCCTCAGGCACCTCGGGGTGTCGCCCGGCGACTACCGGCGGGCCTTCCCCGGGGCGCGGGCGGGCGGGCGCGGGCCCGCCCGGGTCTGACCCGGCGGCCGGGTCCGTCGGGTCTGTCCCAGCCGCCGGGTGCGTCGCCGGGTCTGTCCCAGCCGCCGGGTCCGTCGCGGGGTCCGGCTCAGCCGCGCGGGTCCCATCCCGCGGGCCGCAGGATGCCGAGCAGCTGGCGGACCAGTTCGTCGACGACCTCCTCCAGGGTCGCGTCCACCCAGCCGGCGCTCCAGTCGTGCAGCAGGCCGTTGACGCTGCCGATGAAGCCGGTCGCCGCGAGGCGGTAGTCGCGCGGGGCCGCCTCTCCGCGCGCGACGGCCGCATCGGCCTCGGCGCAGATCAGGTCGACCCAGTTGGCGCGACGCGCCAGGCGCTGCTCCTCCAGGCGCGGACTGACGCCGATGATCTCGACGAACGTGATGCGGATCCGGCGCGGATCGGCGGCGAGGTTCCCGGCGTAGGCGCGGAAGATCGCGGTGGCGCGTTCGGCCAGCGGCAGGCCGGCGGCCCCGGTGGCGGCCTGCAGCACCGCCGCCTCGGCCCAGCCGTTGACTTCGAGGTGCAGCGCGGCGAGCACGTCCTCCAGGGTGCGGAACTCCTCGTAGAACTGACGGGTCGACAGCCCGGCCGCCTCGCTGAGGGCCGCGACGGTGGTCGCGCGGAAGCCGGGGTCGCCGCCGAACAGGTCGAGCGCGGCGTCGAGGAACCGCCGGCGCCGCTCGGCCTGCCGCTGCGCGGCGGTCTTTCCGCCGTAGCGGCCGGTCGGCGCTCTGAGTCTGCCCGGCACCGGCTCTCCCTTCCTCGCGCGCGCGTTCCTCGCTCGCACACCGATTTTGTCGTGCACGCGGTCTTGTGGAGAAGGCCACCCCTTCCTTACTTTTCAGTAAGTTGACTCTGAAAGCACGTGTGTTCAGATTCCTCACCCCACCACCGAGGAGGGATCAGCCATGTCCGTCTTCCGACGACGGCACCTGTGCTCCCTGACCGCCGCCCTCGCCCTGGCCACCGCCCTGCCCGCCACCGCCGCCGCGGCGGAGCCGGGTTCCTCCGCAGCGCTGCGCGAGGTGCTGTTCGTGGGCAACAACTGGGACGGCACCGCCGATGTCATCGAGTCCGCCGACGACTTCACGAGGATCGGCCGGATCGACGTCGTCCCCGACAAGGCCGAACGGATGGCGGAGATCAACGCCGATCCGATCAGATGGATCGCCTTCATGACGATCCGCAACAGCGTCGGCGAGGGACACGACCAGTTCGTGGACGACATGTACTCCACGCCGGACGGGAAGTCGGTGGTCGTGTCCCGGCCCAGCTTCGCCGACGTCGTCTCGATCGACCTCGCCTCCGGGCGGATCAACTGGCGCTTCCAGGTGTCCGGTTTCCGCGCCGACCACATGGCCGTCTCCCCCGACGGCGAGCGGGTCGCGGTGTCGGCCTCGACCGGCAACGCCGTGCACGTCCTGGACATCGACACCGGACGACAGCTCGGCAAGGCCACCACCGGCGACAAGCCGCACGAGAACATCTTCACCAAGGACGGCAAGTACCTCTACAACATGTCGATCGGCGAGGTGAACACGCAGACCGACGCGCCCTGGCTGGACTGGACGAAGGGCGACCGCCGCATCACCGTCATCGACGCGACCACGTACCGGCAGGTCAAGGTCATCGACATGCGGGCGCGCCTGGACGCGATCGGGCTGAAGGACTTCTCGGACGCGGTGCGCCCGGCCGTGTTCTCGCCGGACGAGTCGAAGCTGTACTTCCAGGTGTCGTTCTTCAACGGCTTCTTCGAGTACGACCTGGCCACCGACAGGATCACCCGCACGAAGACCCTGCCGAAGAACCCGGCGACCAGCGACGACCGCACCACCTTCGTCAACGACTCGCGCCACCACGGCCTGTCCATGAGCCCGGACGGCACGAAGCTGTGCGTCGCCGGGACCATGGACGACTACGCCACGGTGGTGGACCGCGCCACCCTCCAAGAGGGCCCGCTCGTCACCGCCTCCAAGCCCTACTGGGCCACGGTCAGCGGTGACGGCAGGTCCTGCGTGGTCTCCGAGAGCGGCACCGACCAGGTCACGGCCATCGACTTCGCCACGGGCCGGAAGGTCGTGTCCGTGCCGGTCGGCGACCACCCGCAGCGCGTCCGGCTCGGCCGGGTGGCCGCCGACTGGACTAGCCCGTCCGCCGGCTGACCTTCCGCGCCGCCCAGGCGGACAGTTCGGAACGGGCCGCTTCGAGCAGGTCCGCCGAGGGAGCCGTCGCCCCGTTGGTCACCAGCGCGTAGTGCAGGACCCCGGAGTCCGGCGCGGTGAGCAGCAGGCGGCGGCTTCCCGTGCCCCCGGGCTCCTCGGCGACCCCGACCGGGTCGGCCGCGCTGTACGCCGGCGGGGCGTGGACGGTGCCCAGGTCGGAGACGACCGTGGTGGAGGCGGCCGGGAAGCTCGCCGGCAGGTGCAGCTCGGTGGGGGCCGGGCCGCCGTTCGAGCGCCACAGCAGCAGCCCGTACTGGCCGGACCCCACCAGCCTGCGCACCTGCGGCAGGGAGGCCGGCACCGGGTTCCAGGTGAGGGCCGTCGCACCGTCCCGGGAGCGGTCCTCGTAGGTGAAGCCGACGGTCGTGCCGGCGGTGGCGCTCGGGTACAGGCGGTCCAGCAGCCGGGCGTCCTGGCGCAGCACCGGCCTGCCCGCGTCGTCGAGGCGTACGGCGGACAGGTCCTCGTCGTTCCAGGCGTCGCCCTCGGTGAGGACCTTGCCGGGGTTGCCGTTCATCGGCTCGCGGTGGCGGCCGTTGTAGATGTCCCACTGCCACTGGGAGCCGGAGAGCACGGGTCCCGAGGCCGCCGGGTCGGACCACCAGTCGGCGCCCTTCACGCGGGAGTCGAGGGCCTGGTACATCGCCTTGAGGACGGTCGGCGCCTTGTCGGAGACGCTGCCGGCCAGCGGATGCCCGAACTCGCTGACCACCGCGGCCGTCCGCGCGGCCGCCGCCCGGTCGCGGACCGTGCGGAAGTCGCCCGCGTACTGGCCGTCGGCCGCCTTGCCCCACATGAAGACGCCGGAGATGGCCTTCTGGTCGTAGAAGTGCGTGTTGAAGACGTAGCGCGGGCCGAGCGTGCCCGCGTCCAGCAGGCCGCCCTCCTGCTTCTGGAAGCCGAGGTTGGCGTTCCAGAAGAGGTTCGGCTCGACGAAGGCGGGCTTGTCGCGCCAGCCGGCCGTGTCCATGCGGGCCCGGAACTTCTCGTAGAACGGCCACAGGACGTCCTTCTCCCAGGCCCGGCTGGTCTGCCCGGAGTCGTACACGCCGGCGTGCGGCTCGTTGTAAGGGTCGAAGCCGGCGACGCCCTTGAACTGGTCGGCGCTCAGGTGCCGGCGCAGGTGCGCCATGGTCTTCTCGGCGGTGGCGAGGAAGGCGTCCTGCACGCCGTGCGCGTTGTGCCAGAAGTCGTACGTGGCGCGCTTCACGGCCTCGTTCTGGGTGATGTTCTGCCCCCAGAACAGGCAGATGCCGCAGGACTCGTCGGGGTAGTTCCCGGCGTCCACCGCCCACTTAGGGGCGCCGTCGCCGGTGTACCAGCTGTCGGCGTCGAACAGGTGGCGGGAGTAGAGGTCCTGGTGGAAGTCGGGGTAGACGCGCAGGCCCGCGTCGAGGAAGGCCTTCATCTGCTCGGTGGCGGCGGTCAGATAGCCCGTGTCGACCCGGCCCCGCTCGGGCTCGGCGTACGCCCAGGAGAGCAGGAAGCGGACGGTGTTGCCGCCGCCGAGGGCGCGCAGCGCGGTGGCCGACTTCCTGGCGTCGGCCGTCGAGGCGAACGGCAAGCCCTTGTTCTCCGCGAGTTTCGTCTCGCCGGAGACGTTGTAGCCGCGCAGCACGATCTCGCGGCCGTGGACGTCGGTGAAGCGGCCGTCCCGCACGGTGACGGCGGGGTCGTCGAACCAGAGGGAGCCGGACGGGGGCGCGGCGGTGGCGGGCGGGACACCCGCCACCGCCGTCGAGCCGAAGAGGACGGCCAGGACGACCAGGAGACGCGCTCGCATGGTTGGCATGTCCACTACAGTCCGGTGATATCCGGACACCGTCAACACCCCTGACTCCGGAGTAAGTCACTGCTCGCCGCATGCGCACGTCTCAGCCGCCCACCCTGCGCGTCACGTTCAGCAGGTACTCCTTCCTGTTCAGCGGGTTGTGGTCGGTGCGCGGACGCTCGGGGACGGTGCCGTGGGTGACCGGGGCGTAGCGGGCGAAGGAGCTCTCCAGCTCGCCCTCCCCCCGGGTGAGTCCCGGCAGCCGCTGTTCCAGGGCGTGCGCCCGGGCCGCCGGCACGGTGCCCTCCAGGACGCAGAGGTCGTCCCGGTTGCGCGTCGTCTCCGGCACCGCCCCCAGCCCGGCGAGGGCCGGCAGCAGGACGCCCAGGGTGTCGGCCGGGGCCTCGACGCGGAAGCGGTGCAGGGGCTCGTGCACGCGCGTCCCGGCCCGCCGCAGCGCCTCCACGAGCACCAGCGGGGTCACGCCGCGGAAGTCGGCGCCCGTGCTCGACATGCTCTTGTCGAACCCCTGGTGGGCGTGGCTCTGCCGGGGCGAGTAGCCGCTGTGCGTCATGGTGACCACGCAGTCGGGGATCCGCCACCCGTGCAGGCCCTGGTCGAGGGTCTCGCGCACGGTGTCCTCGACGGCCTTGAAGAAGGCGTACGGCATGGAGCCGAGCTCCACTTCCAGCCGGAAGGTGACGCCCGAGCCGGGCGGGGCGGGCTCCACGCGCAACCCGACCGTCGCGAGGAACGGGTTCGGGTCCTTCTTGTCGAACTCGACCGCGTGCCCGGTGCCGACGAGGCGTTCGACGCACAGCGGGGTGGTCTCGCGGAAGGTGACGTCGAGGCCGTAGTCGTCGGCGAGGGTGGCCTGGACGACCTCCTTCTGCACCTCGCCGTAGAGGGAGACGGAGGTCTCCTGCCGGCGCGGGTCGTGGCGCAGGCCGATCAGGGGGTCCTGCTCGGCGAGCTGGGTGAGGGCGAGGTGGAGCGCTCCCCGGTGCGTGTCCGGGCCGGGGACGACGACCGTCTCCAGGGTGGGCGGGGCGAAGACGTGCTCGTAGGCCTTGCGGGGTTCGCCGAGGGCGTCGCCGATCCTGATGTCGCCCAGCCCCCACAGCCGGGCGATCCGGCCGGCGGTGACGGCGTCCGCGCGGGTGTCGGTGCCGTGGCCGAAGACGCTGATCGCGGTGACCCGGCCCTCGGCGCCGTCCGCGCCGAAGGGGATCCGGTCGCGGGTGCGCAGGGTGCCGGAGAACATCCGGACGTAGGCGATCTTCTCCCCCGCCGGGCCCCGCTCGACCTTGAACACGGTGCCGGAGACCGGCCCGTCCGCGTCCCCGTCGGCCGCCGGCAGCAGTTCCTCGATGCCGGACAGCAGGTCCGCCACACCGGCGCCGGTGGCGGCGGAGCCGAAGTGGACGGGGTGGACCAGGGCCTGCCGGGTCTGTGCGACGAGGGAGCGGTGCAGGAGCGCGCCGGTGACCCGGTCGTCGACGTACGCGGCCAGCAGGGCGTCGTCGTGCTCGGTCAGCACGTCGAGGGCGCCGGGCGCACCGGGTCCGACGCCCGGGACGAAGCGTGCCGCGCGGGTCCCGGGGCCGGTGACGGTCCCCATCGGGACGATCGCGGGGGTCAGCCGGGCCGCGATCTCGCGCAGCACCTCCGCGTGGCGTGCGCCGCGGCGGTCGATCTTGTTGACGAACAGCAGTGTCGGGATGCGCAGCCGCTGCAGCGTCCGCATCAGCACCCGCGTCTGCGCCTGGACGCCCTCCACGGCGGAGATCACGAGGACGGCGCCGTCCAGCACGCCGAGGACCCGCTCCACCTCGGCGATGAAATCCGGGTGACCGGGGGTGTCGATGAGGTTGACGGTGACGCCGTCGAGCGGGAACGAGACGACGGCGGACTTGATGGTGATGCCACGCTGCCGTTCCAGCGCGAGGGTGTCGGTGCGGGTGTTCCCGTCGTCGACGCTGCCGATTTCGTCGATCACCCCGGCCGAATGGAGCAGCCGCTCGGTCAGGCTGGTCTTACCGGCGTCGACATGGGCGAGAATCCCGAGGTTGAGCACGTGCACGAAGCGTCATGTCCTTCGAGGAGGGAGCCGTTGCTGACTGGGGGGACATGAACGCAGTGCGCATCCGGCTCTCCTCGGGACTCCATGACGTCGCTGACCCGAGCAGTGCAGCAGACCGGCCCTGCGGGCCACAACGGAATTAACCGCCGCCGGGGTACCCGGCGGGTTGCGCGACGGAGAGGAGCGGCTCGTGCGTGACGTCCTCGCGGTGCTCGGCGGCTGGTACGCGTCCGGGCTTCCGTTCGGCCTCGCGACGGTCGTCGAGGTCAGCCGCAGCGCGCCGCGCGACCCGGGCGCGGCGATGGCGGTGGGGCCCGGCGAGGAGGTCGTGGGCAGTGTGTCCGGGGGCTGCGTCGAGGGCGCGGTGTTCGAGCTGGCGCAGGAGGTGGTGGCGAGCGGCGCGGCGCGCCTGGAGACCTTCGGCTACAGCGACGAGGACGCCTTCGCCGTCGGCCTGACCTGCGGCGGCGAGATCACGGTCCTGGTGCGGGCCGTGACGCCGGAGCTCGATCCCGCGTTCGGCGCGGTCGCGGACTCCGTCGCGGCGGGCGAGCCGGTGACCGTGGCCACCGTCACCGACGGACCGGCGCGTCGCGGGGCGGCGCTCGCCGTCTGGCCGGACCGGGTGCTCGGCACGCTGGGCGCGAGCGGCCTGGACGCGGCCGTGACGGCGGACGCGCGCGGGGAGCTCGCCCTCGGCGCGACCGGTCTGCGGCACTACGGCCCCCAGGGGCAGCGCCGGGAGGACGCCGTCACCGTGTTCCTGCAGTCGTTCGCCGCGCCGCCGCGGATGCTGGTCTTCGGGGCGATCGACTACGCGGCGGCCGTGGCCCGCATCGGCGGCTTCCTCGGCTACCGGGTCACCGTCTGCGACGCCCGCCCGGTCTTCGCCACGCCCCGCCGCTTCCCCGAGGGCGTGGAGGTGGTCGCGGAGTGGCCGCACCGCTATCTGCGCGAGACGGACACCGACGACCGTACGGTGATCTGCGTGCTCACCCACGACCCCAAGTTCGACGTGCCGCTGCTGACGGAGGCGCTGCGCCGGCCGGCCGCGTACATCGGGGCGATGGGCAGCCGCCGTACCCACGACGACCGGGCGGCCCGGCTGGCCGAGGCCGGGCTGACCGAGCGGGAGCTGGCGCGGCTGCGCTCACCGGTGGGACTCGACCTGGGGGCGCGTACGCCCGAGGAGGTGGCGGTGTCCGTCGCCGCCGAGATCGTGGCGCTGCGCTGGGGCGGCAGCGGCGCGCCGCTGTCCGCGACGGAGGGAGCAGTGCATCCGCACCGGCCCTCCTGATCACCACCGGCGCTCGCGTGACGCTGCCGGCGCTCCGGTCACACCGCCGGCACACGCCGCACACCCGCACACCCGCACACCCGCACACCCGCACACCCGCACACCCGCACACCCGCACACCAGTGAAGGGCATCTCATGATCTTCATCACCGCCAAGTTCCGGGTCCGTCCCGAGCACGCCGACCGCTGGCCCGAGATCACCGCCGACTTCACCCGGGCGACGCGCGCCGAGCCGGGCTGCCTGTGGTTCGACTGGTCGCGCAGTGTGGACGAGCCGTCGGAGTACGTCCTGGTCGAGGCCTTCCGCGACGACGCGGCCGGCGCCGCGCACGTGCAGTCGGCGCACTTCGAGGCGGCGCGGCGGACACTGCCGCCGCATCTGGCCGAGACGCCGCGCATCGTGAACGCGAACGTGCCGCAGGACGACTGGTCGCTCCTCGGGGAGATGGCGGTGCCGGAGCAGGAGTAGCTCCCGGTACGGGACCTGCCACCGGCACGAGCGCCGGGCCGAGGCGGACCGGCTCTTGCCTCGCACGGCGGGTCCCCGTACGCTCACGGCCGTACCGACTGGACGGTATGCAGTCGGGGGAGTCGCTGCAGTCGAGGGAGCCGCCGCACATGAGCACGATCAACCGTCAGATACGCCTGGCCGCTCGTCCCGTGGGAGAGCCGCGTCCCACCGACTGGCAGCATGTCGAGGAGCCGGCCGGGCAGCCGGGTGACGGGGAGTTCCTGGTACAGGTGCTCTGTCTGTCGATCGACCCGGCCATGCGCGGCTGGATGAACGCGGGCAGGTCCTACATCCGCCCGGTGGAGATCGGCGACGTGATGCGGGCCGGCGCGGTGGGGAGGGTGATCGCCTCCCGGCACCCCGGGTTCGCGGTCGGCGACCATGTGTCGGGCTCGTTCGGGGTGCAGGAGTACTGCGTCTCGGACGGGCGTGACGTGACCAAGGTCGACCCGGCGGCGGCCCCCTTGCCGACGTATCTCGGCACGCTCGGCATGTCGGGCCTGACGGCCTACTTCGGTCTGATCGAGGTCGGGCGTCCCGAGCCGGGGCAGACCGTCGTGGTCTCCGGAGCGGCCGGGGCCGTCGGCAGCGTCGTCGGGCAGATCGCCAGGATCCTCGGCTGCCGGGTCGTCGGCATCGCCGGCGGCGAGGCCAAGTGCCGCATGGTGGTGGACGAGTTCGGGTTCGACGCCGCGATCGACTACCAGAACGAGGATGTCCGCAAGGCGCTGCGCGAGCACGCCCCCGACGGGGTCGACGTGTACTTCGACAACGTCGGCGGCGACGTGCTGGACGCGGTGCTGACCCGGCTGGCGCGCGGCGCCCGTGTGGTCGTCTGCGGCGCGATCTCCCAGTACAACAGCACCAAGCCGCAAGGTCCCGCCAACTACCTGTCCCTGCTGGTGAACCGCGCCTCCATGACGGGCATCGTGGTGTTCGACTACGCCGACCGGTACGCGGAGGGCATCGCGCGGATGGCCGCGTGGCGGGCCGAGGGCCTGCTGAAGTCGCGGGAGGACGTGGTGTCCGGCTCGGTCGCGGACTTCCCCGACACGCTGATGCGCCTGTTCCGCGGTGAGAACCACGGCAAGCTCGTGCTGAAGATCGCGGACTGACGGATCCGAGGGGAGGGAGAGATCCGATGAAGGCACTGACCTACCACGGCCGTCACGACATCCGCTACGGGGAGGTTCCCGACCCGGTCGTCACCGCGTCCACCGACGCGGTGGTGCGGGTGACCGCGGCCGGCATCTGCGGCAGCGACCTGCACATCTACGACGGCCACGGGTTCAGCCCGGAGCTGGGCTACACCCCGGGACACGAGTGCGTCGGCGTGGTCGTCGACACCGGCGACGGGGTGACCCGGATCAAGCCCGGCGACCGGGTGCTGGTGCCGGCCTCCGTCGGCTGTGCGCGGTGCCGGCAGTGTGCGGCCGGATTCACCGCCCGCTGCGAGCACGCCGAGTCGGGCACCGACCTCTGCTACGGAGTGAGCCCGAAGCTCCCGGGCAGCCAGGCCCAGCTCCTGGGCGTGCCCTACGCCGACGTCAATCTGGTGCCCTTGCCCGAGGACATCTCCGACGACGCCGCCGTCGTCCTGACGGACAACGCTCCCACCGCCTGGTACGGCTGCCGCCGCGCCCGCATCCAGCCCGGCGAGACGGTCCTGGTCGTCGGCCTCGGCCCGGTCGGCCTGATGGCCGCCCAGTCCGCCTTCGCGATGGGCGCGGCCCGGGTGCTGGGCGTGGACCTGGTCGCGGAGCGCCGCGCCTTCGCCGCCGGCCTGGGCGTCGAGCCGGTCGAGGGGGACGACGCGCGGGCGGCCATCCGGGACATGACCGCCGGCCGTGGCCCGGACGCCGTGGTGGAGGCGGTGGGTTCGGACGCAACCATCCAGCTCGCCCTCAAGGCCGTCCGGCAGGCGGGCCGGGTCAGCGTCATCGGCGTCAGCCAGAACAAGGCCTTCCCGTTCCACATGTACCTGGCGCAGGTCAAGGAACTGGAGTTCGCCATCGGGCTGTGCTCCGTGCACTACGAACTGCCTCCCCTGATCGCCCTCACCCGCGCCGGCCGCATCAGGCCCGAGGCCGTGATCTCCCACCGCTTCGCCCTCTCCGAAGGCCCGGCCGCGTACGACCTGTTCGCGAGCCGCGCCGACGGCGTCCGCAAGATCCTCCTCGACCCGGCCGGCTGACCGGGCCGGGCCACTGACCCGCTCGGCGACCCGCCCACCTCCCGGCTCAAGGGCCCCGGAGACCGCCGCGAGGTGGTGGCCGGGGCCCTCCCATTCGGCCAATTCCGGGTGCGCCCGTGGACACGTACCGGTCCGAATGGAACGCTCCCTTCAAACCGCGGGCGGTACCGGGAAGGCGCGCCCACGGACGCGCCGACACCGTTCCCCCTACGAGCCGCGCATCGCTCACCAGCACGTCATCCCCCGCGCAGTCGAGTCCTGGTACGCCCGGATGCCTCGCCGAGAGGGGTTCCACATGAAGTGCACAGGCACCGCCGTCACGGCCGCCCTCGCCGCCGTGCTGCTCGCCACCGCCGCACCGCCCTTCGCCCATGCCGCCGCGCCCGCGGACTCGGGTCCTGCGGAGTTCACCGTGGACACCACGTCCGACGCGGCCGACGCCGACGCCGCGGACGGCCGGTGCCGCACCGTTTCGGGCGGCTGCAGCCTGCGTGCCGCGGTGATGGCCGCCAACGCCCGGCCGGGCAGCACGATCACCCTGCCCCCCGGCCACTACCGGCTGACGATCCCGCCCGACCCGCGACTGATCATGGGCGACCACCCCGACCCCACCACGGGCGACCTGAACGTCGCCGCCCCCACCACGATCAGGGGAGCGGGCGCACGGACCACCGTCATCGACGCCAACCGCCTGGACCGGGCCTTCCGCATGCAGGCGGACTCCCGGCTGTCCGATCTGACGATCACCGGCGGAGTGGCCAGGCAGCGCGAACTGCCCTTCACCGACACCGGTGGTGGCGCGATCGCCAACGGACACCACATGACGCTGCGCCGGGTCACCGTGACCGGGAACTCCGCCGGCTACGGCGGCGGCATCTTCAACGTCCCCGACTCCCACCTCGACCTGATCGAGAGCACCGTCAGCGGCAACACCGCGGGAGAGGCCGGCGGCATCAGGTTCGACGACACGGGCACCGTGACCAACTCGACGATCGCGGACAACCGGGTGACGAACCCCGGCGACCGCCCCGGGAGCCTCGCCGGTTACGGCGGGGGCATCGACATCCGCGGCACCGGGCTCGTGGAGATCCTCAACTCGACCATCACCGGCAACCGTTCCAGCGACGGCGGAGGCGGGATCAACATCGCCCCCGCCTATCTCGACAGTCTGCCCGCCCCGATCCCCGACCTCGTCGACCTGCCCCTGGGACGCATGACGCTGCGCAACACCGTCATCGCGGACAACACCGTCGGCGGGGCGCCCGCCGACTGCAAGAGGGCCTTCGCCACCATCGCGTCCGAGGGCCACAACCTCGACGGCGACGGCAGCTGCCGCCTCACCGCCGCGGGTGATCTGCCCAGCCGCAGCCCTCTGACCGGGCCGCTGGCCGACAACGGCGGCCCCACCGACACCGTCGCCCTGCTGCCCGGCAGCCCCGGACTGGACGCGGCCGACGACTGCCCGGCCACCGACCAGCGCGGCGTCACGCGCCCTCAGGGCACCGGCTGTGACATCGGCGCCTACGAGGCCGTGTCATGACACCGCGTCACACGCGCGCGGGGCGTGACCTCAGGGTGCCGTCCCGGGCGTGACCCCGAGGGCGGGGGCGCCCTCGCCGGGGGCGTCCTCGCCGGGACCGCCCTCGACGGGGGTGCCCCGCACGGGCACGCCGTGATGGGCGGCCAGCGCCGGCAGGGTCACGCGCAGCGGTTCGGTCTCCAGGACCACGTCCGGCTCGAACCAACGCGCCACCGCAGTGCCGCTCGTCATCCTCAGCGTGAAGCGGGCCAGCTCGTCGGCCACCTCGGGGCGGTCCCGCAGCGCGAAGACGGAGCTGACGGAGTTTCGGGCCCAGGCCACCAGCGCGTCACGGTAGCGGTGCACCTCGGCCATGGCCGCCGCGCCGGCGTCCTTCTGCACCACGCCCAGCCCCAACAGCAGTTGCACACCTCGCGGGTGCTGCCGGAAGGCGCCCGCGAGGTTCGAAAGGAAGGCGTCCAGGCGCTGCGTGACGTCGGCGCCCGGCACCTCGGCCGGGGGCAGGGCGGCCAGCAGCACGGTTGTGGCGCGCTCCAGCACCGCGACGTAGATGCCTTCCTTGCTGCGGAAGTGCCAGTAGATCGAACTCACCGGCAGACCACAGGCGGTGGAGATCATCGAGATGGACGTGGCGGCGTAGCCGTGGCGTGACATCAGCTCGCCGGCGGTGTCCAGGATCGCGTCGCGGGACCGCGCGCCGCGGTCCTGGGCCGGTGCCTGCCTCATGGGGCCGACTCTAGAGGAGGAGCCGCGCACCGTCGCCTGCCGGACTGCGGTCCCTGGCCGGGATCGTCGTCGGAGAGGCGGCGAGGCAGAGGCGTCCGGCCGGGGCGTCAGGCCGGGGCGTCCGGCCGTTCAGCGTGGGGTGCGGGGCGGCAGGCGGTGCAGTTCCACGTCCGTCAGGAGCCCGTCGGCGACCGTGGCGGTCATGTACGTGCAGTGCGGCTGACGGCGACGGTCGGTCGGGGAACCCGGGTTGAGCAGACGCAGGCCGGTCGGGGCCGTGCTGTCCCAGGGGATGTGGCTGTGGCCGAAAACCAGCACGTCCAGGTCGGGGAAGCGGGCGGCGCACCGCTGTTCCCTGCCCTGTTTGGCGCCCGTCTCGTGGACCACGCCGAACCGCACCCCTCCCAGTTCCGCGTACGCCACCTCCGGCAGCCGCGCGCGCAGCTCCGGCCCGTCGTTGTTGCCGTACACCCCGACGAGCCGGCGGCAGCGGGCCTCCAGCAGATCGAGGGTGTCCGTGTCGACCCAGTCCCCGGCGTGGAAGACGACGTCGGCGTGCGGGAGTTCGGCGAGCAGGGGGGCGGGCAGGCTCTTGGCACGCTTGGGCAGGTGGGTGTCGGACATCAGGAGCAGGCGCACGTCCTCACTCTAGAGGGTGCCGTGCAATATCTACTTATGCGGATGAATCGGCATCCAGGTTGAAGGACTGGTGAAGATCCCTCCATCCTTCCTCCATGTCTCTCCTCTCCCCTGCCTTCGATGCGTCCGGCCTGCGCGACTACCCCCACGACTGGGCGGTGGTCGACGTGGAGACGTCCGGGCTGGTCGCCCGCCGGGACCGGGTGCTGTCCCTGGCCGTGGTGGTCCTGGGCCCGGACGGGGAGCAGACGGACGAGTTCTCGACGCTCCTCGACCCCGGCTGCGATCCGGGGCCGGTGCACGTCCACGGGCTGACGTCCGAGAGGCTGCGCGGTGCGCCGGTCTTCGACCGGGTCGCGCCGCGGCTCGCGGGGATGCTGCGGGACCGGGTGCTCGTCGCGCACAACGCCCAGTTCGACTACGACTTCCTGGCCCACGAGTTCGCCCGGGCCGGTGCCGTGCTGCCGGTGGCGCGACGCCTGTGCACGCTCGCGCTGAACCGGCGGGTCGATCCGCCAACCGAGGACCTCAGACTGGGCACGCTCGCCGCCCACTACGGCGTCCGGCAGGTCAAGGCCCATGACGCGCTCGACGACACCCGCGTCCTGGCGGGCGTGCTGCGCGCCTCGCTGCGGGAGGCGGCGCGCCTGGATCTGCCGTTGCCGTTCGTGTCCTGCCCGCCCCGCCAGGACCCCCGGTTCGCTCCCCGGACGCCCAAGACGCCGTGCGCTTACCGGAATCCGGGCCGGCTGGAGCCGGGCGGGCCGCTGGTGCAGGGCATGAAGGTCGCGCTCACCGGCGAGACGCTCAGGGCACGCGCAGAACTGGAGCGGCAGGCCGTCGAGGCCGGGCTGAACGTCATGACGTCCGTCAGCCGGCACACCAGCGCGCTCGTCACCAACGACGCCTCGTCCGGCTCCGGCAAGGCCCGGCGCGCCCTGGCCGAGGGCGTGCCGGTGCTCGACGAGCCCACGTTCGTCAGGCTGCTGGCGGACGTACGGCCGGGGACACCGCATGAGCGCACCCGACCCTCCGATGCGGCGATCCCCTCACCCGCGACGCCCTCCACCACCGCCCCCGCGCAGCACCCCGACCCGAAGCCCGCGATCCCCGCTCCGCCCGACCCCGCACAGCCCGGCCCGGTACCCGCCGTCACCGACCCCGCGCGACCCGACCCGAAGCCCGCGATCCCCGCTCCGCCCGGCCCCGCGCAGCCCGACCCGGAGCCCGCGGTCTCCACTCCCCCCGGTTCCGCGGAGCCGGCACCGGCACCGGCCACGCCGCCGCGCCCGGTGCCCCCGGTGCGCCCGGTCACCGGGGACCGTCCCCTGGCCGGACGGCGCGTCCTGGTGCTGGGGGGTACGCATCCCGAAGCCGTCGCGGCCCGTGGCCGGGTCGTCGAGCTCGGCGGGGCAGCGGCGATCAATCTGTCCGCCAGCGTCACCGACGTCGTGCTCCTGGCCGGCGGCGAGCGGGACCGCCGGATGAAGCGGATCACCGCCCTCGCGTTCCCCACGCACGGCGCCGCCTGGCTCGACGCCCCGGCCATCGCCCCGCTCCCCCGGCAGGGCGGCACGCCGTCGGCACCGTTGGTCCTGCCGCGCGGCGGCGTCGTCGACCTGCCGCAGCCGTGCGGGTCCGTGCCCGCGGCCCCCTGGACCGTCACGGCGAGCTGGGCGCAGCAGACGTCGTGCGAGATCGACGTGGTCGCGTTCGTCGTCGACGACGACGAACAGGTCTGCTTCGACGAGGACTTCGTCTTCTACGGCGCGCCGGAGAACCCGGGCGGGACGGTGCGGCTGCACAGCGACGGGCCGACCGAGCAGACGATCGGCGTCGATCTCGCCGCACTGCCGCCCTCGGCCCGCAAGGTCGTGGTCGCCGCCGCCATCGACGGCTCACCCACCTTCGGTGACGTCGGCGCGATCCACATCAGCTCCGGCCCCGGCCCCAGCGCCGCACCCCTGGTCCAGGCCACGCTGGACGCCGCGACCACCGAGCGCACCCTGCTGCTCGCCGAGCTCTACCGCCGCGGCCCGCTGTGGCGCCTGCGCACCGTGGGGCAGGGGTACGACCGAGGGCTGGAGGCCCTGGCCCGGAGCTACGGCGTGGATGTCGCCGACTGAGCGGTCTTGACCGCGAACAGACAGACGCCGCAGCTCAGTTGCCTGCGGACGAGATGATCACGGCGAGGTCTCGAAAGGTGAGGGGGCCTCGCCGAGCGGGTTAGCATCGGGCAACACGCAGTACAACAGGACGTCTACGGCAAGCGACCCGAAGGGGCCCGGAAACCCGATGCCGGTCAAGGTCAGCGTCATCGTCCCCGTGTACAACCCGGGGATCTACATCGAGGACTGCATCTCCTCGCTGCAGCGGCAGTCGCTGCCTCCCGACGAGTACGAGGTGATCTTCGTCGACGACGGCTCGACCGACCAGACCCCGGCCCGGCTGGACGCGCTCGCTGCCGAGGACCCCCGGATGAAGGTCATCCACCAGGAGAACTCCGGCTGGTCGGGCAAGCCCCGCAACGTCGGCATCGAGGCCTCCCGGGGCGAGTTCGTGATGTTCGTCGACAACGACGACTACCTGGGCGACGAGGCCCTGGAGCGGATGTACGACTACGGCGTCGCCAACGGCGCCGACGTGATCGTGGGCAAGATGGCCGGCAAGGGCCGCGGGGTGCCGGTGGAGCTGTTCCGCCGCAACCACCCCCGCGCCACCGTCGAGAACGCCCCGCTCATCGACAGCCTCACCCCGCACAAGATGATCCGGCGGGCGTTCCTCGACCGCATCGGGCTGCGCTTCCCCGAGGGCAGACGGCGCCTGGAGGACCACGTCTTCATCGCGGAGGCGTATCTGCGCGCGGAGAACGTCTCCGTGCTCAGCGACTACGTCTGCTACTACCACCTCAGGCGCGACGACGGCTCCAACGCCGGTTTCGAACGCTTCGACCCCGTCGGCTACTTCAAGAACCTGCGTGAGGCCCTCGACGTCGTCGAGCGGTACACCGAGCCCGGCCCGGTGCGCGACCGGCTGTTCCGCCGCTGGCTGCGGGTGGAGATGGTGGAGCGGCTGCGCGCCCGGCGGTTCCTGAGACTGCCGGACGACTACCGCAGGGAGCTGTTCGCCGAGATCCACGAGGTGGTCGTGGAGCGCTTCGGGCCCGGCGTGGCGGCCGGTCTGCAGCCGACGCAGCAGGTCGTCGCCGCCCTGACGGCCGCCGACCGGTACGACGACGTGGTGGCGTTCGCCGAGTGGGAGGCGGGCGTCGCTCCCCGGGCGACCCCCCTGCACGTCGAGTGGCGGGACGGCTCGCTCGGCATCGGTTTCACCGCCGAGTACGTGTCCGCGGGCGAGCCGATGGTGTTCCCGGCCGACGCCGAGGCGGCGCCGCTGACCGACGTGCCGAAGGACGTGACCGAGGCGGTGCGGTGGGTGGCCTCGGAGACCGCCGCGCGCTTCGGGCAGGCCACGGCCGATCTGCTGCTGCGGGAGCGCTCCAGCGCCGCGCAGTACTTCCAGCCGGTCGAGTTCACCCGCGAGACCGTGCCCGCCGGGGACGGCGAGGAGGTACGGCTGGTGCTGCGGGCGACCGCCACCGTCGACCCCGCCGCCCTGCCGGCCGGCGGCGTCTGGGACGCGCTCGTCCGGGTGAAGCTGGGCGGCTGGACCAAGGAGTGCCGGCTGGGCCCGGCGCCCCGTGAGGACCGGCCCGCGCCGGGAGCCGGCGTCGTCGGCGACCGCACGGCCCTGCCGTACTGGACGCAGCCGCACGGCAACCTCTCCCTGGAGTTCGGCACCCGCGGCAAGCGGCTCGGGCTGGGCGCGGTACGGCGGACGGACGTCACCGTCTCCGGCAGCCGCTTCCAGGTCCCTCTTCCGCTGCACGTCCCGGGGGAGACGGAGGTGCGGCTGCGGCTCGTCTCCGCCAGCCGGTTCTTCGACGCGCCCGGTGTCCTCTCCCCCGCCCCGGACACGGCGGGGTCCGTGCTGGCGGCGGACCTGCCCGCCGAGGAGCTCTCGGACGGCGTCTGGCGCGTCGCGCTGTGCCCGGCCCCGGGCGGCGAACGGCCGCGCTTCACGGGCCTGCCGTTCGCCCTGCGCGCCGCCGACGGCACGCTGCGGGTCGTGGAAGTGCCGCGGCCCGGAGTGGCACTGCGGCTGGCGCGGCGGGCGCGGCGCGTGCTCGGCACCGCGCGCCGCTCGGTGTTGTCCCGTATCAGGACCGGAGGAAAGTGACGGAATGCGACCACTGGGGATAGAAGGCGCCTGGGTGCTGGAGCCCAAGGTCTTCCCGGACGAGCGGGGCAGCTTCCACGAGTGGTTCCGGGGCGCGGAGTTCTTCGAGGCCACGGGCCGTGAGCTGTCGCTGGCCCAGGCCAACGGCTCGGTCTCCCGGCGGGGTGTGCTGCGGGGGGTGCACTTCGCCGACGTGCCGCCCAGCCAGGCGAAGTACGTCACGTGCGTGCGCGGCGCGGTCCTGGACGTGGTGATCGACATCCGCGTCGGCTCCCCCACCTACGGGACGTGGGAGGCCGTCCGGCTGGACGACGACACGCGTGCCGCGGTCTTCCTCGCCGAGGGCCTGGGCCACGCCTTCATGGCGCTGACCGACGACGCCACGGTGGTGTACCTGTGCTCGGCGGGATACGCCCCGGAACGCGAACACGGCATCCACCCGCTCGACCCGGCGCTCGGCATCGAGTGGCCCGAGGGCATCACGCCGGTGCTGTCCCCCAAGGACGAGCAGGCCCCGACGCTGGCCGAGGCGGAACGGCAGGGACTGCTGCCCTCGTACGAGGCGTGCCTGGCGTACTACGAGGAGCTGCGCGGCGACCGGCGATCCGCCTGACGGGCGCGGAGAGACGACGACGCCGGCCGCCCCCTTCCGGGGCG
Organism: Streptomyces sp. XY006; assembly: GCF_002237655.1. GTDB lineage: Bacteria > Actinomycetota > Actinomycetes > Streptomycetales > Streptomycetaceae > Streptomyces > Streptomyces levis. The sequence goes on along the minus strand of NZ_NOKT01000030.1, from coordinate 87,581 downwards.
GCCGGCGTCGGTGTGTCAGCGGCTGACGCCGACCTGCTCCAGGGCCTTGCGCAGGGGCTCCCAGCCCACGGAGCGCGGCAGACCGCGGTTGCGGGCCTGGGCCAGCGGGCGCCAGAAGCCGGCTTCCAGGAGCGCCTCGGGGCGTACGGCGCCGGCCCGCTCCAGGATCGCCTCCGGGACCTTCTGCGGGTCCGGGACCTTGTACTCCGCCATGATCTCGTCGTACTTGTCGTGCAGCACCGTGTTCTTCGGGTCGGCGCCGAAGACGACCAGCTGACCGGTGGGCGCGGTGTCCACCTGGATGGTCACCAGGTCCGGGCGGTAGCGGGCCAGCACCTCGGTGATCTTGAAGACGTCACCGGTCCAGGCGTTGGTGTGCCGGTCGCGGGCCGCCTCGTCGATGCTGCGCGGCAGCATGTCGTCGAGGACGATCACGCTGGACCAGTCCGAGTACTTCTCGACGTTCATGAAGTCGCGCAGCGCGAACTCGAACAGGTGCATGCCGTCGATGAAGGACAGGTCGAGCGTGGTGCGGCGCCAGTACCCGATCGGGCTGCGGCCCCGGCGCAGGTTGCGCAGCGGGTGCCGGCCGCCCTTGAGGTGCTGCAGCGGGTTGTCCCGGGCGAAGAAGTCGTCGCTGGTGGCCTTCACCAGGTGGACGTCGCACTTCAGCTCCGAGACCACCTTGAAGGCGGGGTCGATCGCGATGCTGGGGACGCGGGACAGCGTCAGGCTGCGCCCGTCGTTGACGCCGATCTCCAGGTAGTTGCGGTTGGCGCTGACCTTGTGCAGTTCCCGGAGGAACTCATGGCGTTTCACGAGGAAGACCTTCCTTGCGGATGCGGGGCAGTGCTTCGTGCAGGGCGGAGCGCCACTCGCGCGCCAGCGGCAGGCCGATCTCCTGCCACCGGTCGTGCGCGAGGGCGCTGTACGCCGGGCGGGGCGCGGGCCGCGGGAAGGCCGCGCTGCTGGTGGGGCGCACCCGCTCGGGGTCGGCGCCGATGAGGGCGAACACCTCGCGGGCCAGCTCGTACCAGCTGGCCTCGCCGGAGTTCGTGGCGTGGAAGACGCCGTGCGCGTCCGGGCCGAGCCGGGGTCCGAGGTCGGCGATCCGCTCGGCGACGTCCGCGCTCCAGGTGGGCTGCCCGCGCTGGTCGTCGACGACGTCGAGGGTGTCGCGGCGGCCTTCGAGATCGATCATGGTCCGCACGAAGTTGCCGCCGTGCACCCCGTACAGCCAGGCCGTGCGCACGACCGCGCTCGCCCCGGGGAGCTCCTCCAGCACTGCCTGCTCGCCGGCCAGCTTGGTGCGGCCGTAGGCGGTGCGCGGTCCCGCCGGGTGGTCCTCCGGGTAGGGGGCGGTGCGGGACTCGCCGGAGAAGACGTAGTCCGTGGAGACGTGGATCAGCCGGGCGTCGTGCGCGGCGCAGGCCCGGGCGAGCAGGCGCGGGCCCGTGCCGTTGATCTCCAGGGCGCGGGCCTCGTCGGTCTCGGCGTCGTCGACGGCCGTGTAGGCGGCGCAGTTCACGACGAGGTCGGGGGTGTGCTCCCGGACGGCCGCGTCGACGGCGTCGGGGCGCGTGATGTCCAGGGCGGCGCGGTCGAGGGCCACGACCGTCTCACCGCGGCGGGTGAGCTCCTCGGTGACGTCGTGCCCGAGCATTCCGCCGGCGCCGGTGATCAGCCACTTCATGCCCGCTCCTGGGCGACGCGCCGCTTCAGGGGCTCCCACCAGGCGCGGTTGTCGCGGTACCAGGCGACGGTCTCGGCGAGCCCGGTGGTGAAGTCGTGGCGGGGGCGGTAGCCGAGTTCGTCGCGGGCCTTGGACCAGTCGACCGAGTAACGCAGGTCGTGGCCCTTGCGGTCCTCGACGTACTCCACGCGGTCCCAGTCCGCGCCGCAGGCCTCCAGCAGCAGCCCGGTCAGCTCCTTGTTGGTGAGCTCGGTGCCGCCGCCGATGTTGTAGACCTCGCCGGGCCGGCCCTTGGTGCGCACGAGGTCGACGCCCTGGCAGTGGTCGTCGACGTGCAGCCAGTCGCGGACGTTGCGGCCCTCGCCGTACAGCGGCACGTTCAGTCCGTCGAGGAGGTTGGTGACGAACAGCGGGATGACCTTCTCGGGGAACTGGTGCGGGCCGTAGTTGTTGGAGCACCGGGTGACGCGCACGTCCAGGCCGTGGGTGCGGTGGTAGGCCAGGGCGAGCAGGTCGGAGGAGGCCTTGGAGGCCGAGTACGGGGAGTTCGGCTGCAGCGGGTGGGTCTCCGGCCAGGAGCCGGTCTCGATGGAGCCGTAGACCTCGTCGGTGGAGACGTGCACGAACGGGCCGGTGCCGTGGCGCAGGGCGGCGTCCAGCAGCGTCTGGGTGCCGAGCACGTTGGTGCGGACGAAGTCGGCTGCGCCGGTGATCGAGCGGTCCACGTGGGACTCGGCGGCGAAGTGCACGACCTGGTCGGCGTCGGCCACGAGCTTGTCGACGAGTTCGGCGTCGCAGATGTCGCCCTGCACGAACTCCAGCCGCGGGTGGGTGAGTTCGAGGTTGTCGAGGGTGCCGGCGTAGGTGAGCTTGTCCAGCACGGTGACGCGCGGCGCGTCGGCGGCGTCCGAGGCGAGCAGTGCGCGCACGTAGCGGGAGCCGATGAAGCCGGCGGCGCCGGTGACGAGGAGGTTCATGAAGTGATCCGCACCTTGCTCATGAAGTGATCTGCACCTTGCTGTGGTCTCCGAGGACGAATCGGTGGGCGCTGGGGACGCTGGGCGCCGGCGTCACCTCGACGTGCCGGCCGATCAGCGAGGACTCGATCCGGCCGACGCCCTGGATCGAGGAGTCCCGCAGCACGATGGAGAACTCCAGTTCACTGTCGGTGATCCGGCAGTTCTCCGCGACGGAGGTGAAGGGCCCCACGTAGGAGTTGCTGACGAAGGTGCCCGCGCCTATGACGGCGGGGCCGACGATGCGGGAGTTGACGATCCGGGCGCCCTCCTCGACGACGACCCGTCCGATGGTCTCCGAGGCCTCGTCGACGTCGCCGTCGATGCGGCGCTCCATGCCTTCGAGGACCGTGCGGTTCACCTCGAGCATGTCGCCGACGTTGCCGGTGTCCTTCCAGTAGCCCTTGATGACCGTGGAGCGCACGTCGGCGCCGGAGTCGATGAGGTGCTGGATGGCGTGGGTGATCTCCAGTTCGCCGCGCCAGGACGGTTCGATGGCGCGGACCGCCTCGTGGACGAGGGGCGTGAACATGTAGACGCCGACCAGGGCGAGGTCGCTCTTGGGCTCCTCGGGCTTCTCCTCCAGCCCGATCACCTGGCCGGACGGATCCAGTTCGGCGACGCCGAAGGCGCGCGGGTCGGCAACGCGCGTCAGGAGGATCTGCGCGTCGGGCCGGTGGGTGCGGAACTCGTCGACGAGGCCGGTGATGCCGCCGACGATGAAGTTGTCTCCGAGGTACATCACGAAATCGTCGTCGCCGAGGAACTCCCGGGCGATCAGCACCGCGTGGGCCAGCCCGAGGGGCCGCTCCTGGGGGATGTACGTGACCTTCAGGCCGAACCTCGACCCGTCCCCCACCGCCTCTTCGATCTCCGCGGCCGTGTCCCCGACGATCATGCCCACGTCGGTGATGCCGGCGTCGGCGATCGACTCCAACCCGTAGAACAGGACGGCCTTGTTGGCCACGGGCACCAGTTGCTTGGCCGACGTGTGAGTGATCGGCCTCAGCCGTGTTCCTGCACCGCCGGACAGCACGAGAGCCTTCATTCAGCTCACCTTAGTCGCCATCCGGTGGTTGTGAACATCACTTCTTTCGGTTGTCGACGCGCGCAGTTGTCCGGCGCGTCACCGAGTGGTTCTCACGGAGTGGTCAGTCCTCGCCCCGGACGATGTTCCACTCCGGCCCGGAGTGCGCAGTTCCGGGAGCGGCCCGGTCCTCCACGGCGGGGAGGCAGGTGCGCAGCGCGGCCTTGCCGCGCAGGCGACGTGCCTGCGACCAGCCGGTCTCCGGGCGACGGACGGCGGTCTTCTCAGGGGTGTCCATGGGCGTCACGACTCATCATCTTCCTTCTGCATCCGCAGGTGTTCGAGTCCCCAGGGTGAAACCGGACAAACACGGATGCGGACGCCCGGGCCCCGTTCCCCGAACCCCCCTGCGCGGTCGCGCTGTTCACCGCATCGTGGGACGGCCCGCGCACGGAAACGGACGGCCCCGCGCACGGAGGGGTGCGCGGGGCCGTCCGGCGGGTCGGCGTGGTCAGGTGTTGGGACGCGCGGCGCTGATGTCGCCGAGCGCCGACTCCGGGTCGCGTTCCATGGCCAGGTCGCCGAGGGAGACGATGCCCACGGGGTGCCCGTGGTCGACGACCGGGATCCGGCGCACGGAGTGCTCGCGCATCAGCTCCACCGCGTGGCCGAGGTCCTCGTCGGGGCCGACGGTGACCAGCTCGTCGCTGCAGGCGCCGGCGACGGTGATCTGCTCGGGGTCGCCGCCCCGGCTGACACAGCGCACCACCAGGTCGCGGTCGGTGACCGCACCGCGCAGATCGTCGCCGTCCGTCACCAGGACGACTCCGAGGTCCTCGTCGCGCATGAGACGCGCCACCTCGGCGACGGAGGTCTGCGGCTCTACGGTGACCGGGTCCCCGGTCATGATGTCGCGGACGTGCTGAGCCATGACGTTCCTCTTCCTTCGGCTCGTGCGGTTCTCTCCGTCTTGCGCGGTCCGGGTACCCGGACCGCGCGCGGGATCACCAGGTGCGTCCGGCCTCGCGCAGGCGGTCGCGGACGAGGGCGACGTGCGGGTTGGCGGAGGTACCGGGCCGCTGGACGAGGTAGCCGGTGTTGATCGGCGCGTCCTCGGGGGTGCCGAGGGCGACCAGGGCGCCGGACGCCAGTTCCCCGGCGCACAGATAGCGGGGCAGGACGCTGAACCCGGCTCCGGCCGTGACCAGCGCCAGGACGGCCCTCAGGTCCGGCACCGAGACGGCGGCCCGGCAGTTCAGACGCCGGCCGAAGACATGCCGCCAGTAGCGGCGCACGATGGGCAGGTCCTCGGCGTACGTGATCAGCGGCACGCCGTGCAGTGCGGCGGGCCCCTCGGAAGCCAGCTGCCCGCCGACCCGGTCGGCCCAGGCGGGGGCGGCGACCAGGACGAACTCCTCGTCCGTCAGCGGCTCCGCCGACAGGGTGCGGCCGCGGGGCCGGGTCGTGGCGATCACCAGGTCGTGCCGGCCGGCGCGCAGTTCGTCGAGCAGGGGCTCGGTCAGCCCCGTGGCGACGCGCAGCCGTACGCCCTCGGTGACCAGCGGGGCCAGGGCGGGCAGGGCCCGGGTGGACAGCAGTTCGGCGGGCCCGGCGAGGTGGACCGGCTCGGCGGGCGACTCCTGCCGGGGGCCGTGCCCGGTGGCTTCGGCGAGTGCGTCGAGAGGGCCCGCGACCCGGGCCGCGAGCTCGTCGGCCACGGCCGTCGGGGCGACCCCGCGCGGCAGCCGTTCGAACAGCTCACGGCGGGTCTGGCGCTCCAGCGAGCGGATCTGCGTGGTGACCGTCGGCTGGGACAGGCCCAGCAGCTGCGCGGCTGCCGTGAAGGAGCCGGCCCGGTAGACGGCCAGGAAGGTACGCAGCAGATTGAGGTCGGGCTGCGCGGGTGTCCCGGCCGCGCCGAGGGGGTCCAGGGGTCTCACACCATCCGAGCCTACCGCCCGCTGCCATGCGGATTTCTATGGCAGCCATCGGTCCGGACATTGGAAATGCGAGGGTCCGGGCGCCTACGGTCGTCCGTGTCCGAACCCCCTTGCCGCGCTGTTCCACCGCGGCCGTCCCCACGGAGATGCACCACCATGTCGAAGATCCTCTTCGTCGTCACCGGCGCCGACAGCTGGACCCTGGCCGACGGCTCCCAGCACCCCACCGGCTTCTGGGCCGAGGAGGCCGTCGCCCCCTACGAGGCCTTCCGGGCCGCCGGCCACGAGGTCGTCGTGGCCACGCCCGGCGGTGTCGTCCCCACCGTCGACCGGGCTTCGCTGGCTCCCGAGGTGAACGGGGGCCAGGAGAACGCCGACCGGATCGCGAAGGCGCTGGAGTCCTTCACCGAGCTGCGCAGTCCCCTCCGCCTGGAGGACGTCCGGCTGGACGACTACGCGGCCGTCTTCTACCCGGGCGGCCACGGCCCGATGGAGGACCTCGCGGTGAACGCGGACTCGGGCCGGCTGCTCGCCCGGGCCCTGGAGTCGGGCCTTCCGCTCGGTGTGGTCTGCCACGGGCCCGCCGCGCTGCTGGCCGCGGTGGGGGCCGACGGCCGGAACGCCTTCGCCGGGTACGAGGTCGCGGCGTTCACCAACGCCGAGGAGATCCAGGGCGGTCTCGCCGAGCGCGCGAAGTGGCTGCTGCAGGACCGTCTCACCGAGGCGGGCGTGACCGTACGGGCGGGTGAGCCGTGGGCCCCGCTGGTGGTCACCGACCGCAACCTGGTCACGGGCCAGAACCCGGCCTCCTCGGCACCGCTGGCCCAGGAACTGCTGAAGCGCCTGGGCTGAGCCCCGCAGGCCCCCGGAGCCCCGGAGCTCATGCGGCCCCCGGAGCCCCGAGCCACCGCACCCCCTGGAACCCTGGAGCTACCGCAGGCCCCCGGGACCCCGGAAGCCGCCCCAGCCCCCGGGGCCCGGCCGCTCTCCGCGCTCAGCGGCCCAGGACCAGTTCCGCCCACACCTGCTTGCCGCCGCTGACCGGCAGGGTGCCCCAGGTCGCCGAGAGGGCCTCGACGAGGAGGATGCCGCGGCCCCCGGTGGCCTCCCAGCCGATGCTGGTGGGGCGGACGGGGGTGCGCGGGGACGCGTCGGCGACGGCCACCCGCAGGCGGTTGTTGATGAGGGTGAGGTCCATGCGGACCCGGCCGTCGGTGTGGACGAGGGCGTTGGTGACGAGTTCGGAGACGACGACGAGCACGGCGTCCTGCTCCTCGGTGACGCCCCACGAGCGCAGGGTGCGCCGGACGAAACGGCGGGCCTGCCCGACCGCCTGCGGCACCCGCCACACCGTCCAGCTCTCCCGCAGCGGACGCGTGTCCATGCCGTCGTAGCGCAGCAGGAGCAGCGCGACGTCGTCGCTGCGCCGGGCCTCGCCGAGGAGGGCGTCGGCGACCAGCCCCAGGTCGACGGGGGCGGTCTCGGCCAGCCGGCAGGCGAGGCGGTCCATGCCCTCGTCGATGTCGGCGTCGGGCGTCTCGACCAGGCCGTCGGTGGCCAGGGCGATCAGGGTGCCGGGCGGCAGCCGGAGCGGGCTCATGGGGAAGTCGGCCCGGGTGATCACCCCGAGGGGCGGGCCGCCCTCGGCCTCCGCGATCTCGGTCCGGCCGTCCGGGTAGCGCAGCACCGGCGGCAGGTGCCCGGCCCGCACGCACCAGGCGGACCCCTCCTCCAGGTCGAGGTCGACGTAGCAGCAGGTGGCGAAGAGTTCGCTGTCCATGTCCATGAGAAGCCGGTTGGCGTGCGCGACCACCACGTCCGGCGGGTGCCCCTCGACGGCGTAGGCGCGCAGGGCGGTGCGCATCTGGCCCATGAGCGTGGCGGCACCGGCACTGTGGCCCTGGACGTCGCCGATGACGAGGGCCACGTGGTGGTCGGGCAGCGGGATGACGTCGTACCAGTCGCCGCCGAGCTCCAGCCCGGCCGTGCTGGGCAGGTAGCGGGCGACGGCCACCGCGCCCGGCAGCCGGGGCAGGCGGCGCGGCAGCAACTGGCGCTGCAGCATGCCGACGAGTTCGTGTTCGGCGTCGACGGCCCGGGCCCGTACCAGCGCCTGTCCGGCGAGGCCGGCGCAGGCGGTGAGCAGGGCGCGTTCGTCGGCGCCGAAGTCGTGCGGGGCGTCCCAGCCGATCAGGCAGGCCCCGGCCATGCGGTTCCCGGCGGGCAGCGGCAGGACGGCGAGGCCGCCGGGCCCCACCTCGCCGAGGGCGCGTTCCAGGGGGCTGCCGGCGGGCCAGATCCGGGCCCGGCCCTCGCGCAGCGCGGCGGCGAGGGTGGGCATGGCCCGCACGGGCGCGTCGGGCCACTCCCCGCGCCATTCGCTGCGCCACAGCTCGGGCCAGGCCTCGGGTTCGGGCGGGTCGAGGACGGTGACGACGAGCCGGTCGCCCTCCAGCTCGGCGAGCGCGATCCGGTCGGCCCTGAGCGGCCGGCGCAGGGCCGCGACCACGGCCTTGCCGACGTCGCGGACGGTGACGGCGGTGGCCAGGGCGGCGGCCAGGCGCTGCACCCGGGCCACGTCGGTGACGTCGGAGCGCAGGGTGGAGGCGTCGGCCACGGTGCCCACGAGCCGCGCGGGCCGGCCCTCGCCGCCGGGCAGCAGGCGCCCGCGCAGCCGCAGCCACTTCGGCGGCCCCGTGGGCTGGAGCACGCGGAACTCCAGCTCCCGGTCGCCGATGGACATGTGGTCGGCCTCCACGACCGACATCAGGGACGGCAGGTCCTCCGGCACGGTGAGGCCGAGCAGGGTCTCGACGCGGCCGTCGAAGTCGACGGGGTCGAGGCCGAACAGGTCCAGCAGGTCGTGGCCGACTCGGACGCGGCCGGTGTCCATGGCGAGGCTGAACGCGCCCGGCGGCAGCTCGGCGCCCTCGGCGGGCGCGGCCGGTGCGGTGTAGGCGACGGCCTCGGCGACGAGTTCCAGGCACTCGCGGTCGTCGGCGCCGAACCCCTCCGGACGCTCGCTCACGGCGAGCAGACAGCCGCCGCCGCCGTCGCCGGGCAGCGGCAGGGCCGTCAGGTGGAAGTCGCGGGACGGCACGCGCCGGGACTGGGCGTGGGCGGCGAGTTCCGCCGGCCCCAGGGAGACCGGCCGCTCCTCCCGGTGGGCCACCGCGACCGGGGACCGGCCGGCACGCGGGTAACCGTCGCGCAGTCCGTAGAGGGTTCGGGGCACCCCGGCCGACTCGACCAGGCACAGCAGTTCGCCGTCCTCGCCGGGCGTGTAGACGGCGGCGAACGCCGCACCGGCGAAGACGAGTGCCTGTTCGAGGACGCGGCGCACCCGGTCGGGTGACTCCTGATCGGCCGCGACCGCTTTGAGGGCACCTTCGGCACGCAGCGTTCGCGTTCCGCGTTCTCGGGCGCCCGGACTGACCACGTTGGCCATTACAGCGCTAATGAGACACCTGCGCAGCCCCTGTGAGCGTTCCGTGGACCCCGGCCCGCCCCTGCGCTCGAACGGCATCGAACATGTCTTGACGCATGCGTTCCGCACGGTGACCTCGTGACAGCCGTGACTGTGCGGGCCCTCGGCCGGCTGGAAGGCTCGGTCCTCGTCACGGAGGGGGACGCATGGACAAGCGGTACGAGGTGTACGCGCTGGCCGACCGGCATTTCTACGAGACGCCGGACCGGCTCGCCGACGGCGGGCAGGGGACGGCCGCGCACCTCTACGAGACGGCCCGCCGGCCGGTGCCCGAGGGCTGGGAGGCCGCGCGGATCGGCGACTGGCTGACGATGACGCCGCTCGGCCCGGACGGGAAGCCGGCGCAGGGCCCGGCGCAGGGCTGGAAGATCCACGCCTCGGCGACCCGCGCGAACGCGGGGGAGATCTCCGGGATCGTGTGGGACTACTGCGTCGAGCGGCGGATCCCCTTCAAGTTCGTCCCCGGTCCGCACCTGCTGCACCTGCGCAACACCAAGTACGCGCCGCGTGACGGCAGCGGCAAGTTCGTCACCGTCTACCCGGACGGCGAGGAGCAGCTGCACGAGGTGCTGCGCGGGCTCGGCGCGCTGCTGGAGGGGTTCGAGGGGCCGTACATCCTCACCGACCTGCGCTGGGGCGAAGGGCCGCTGTACGTGCGGTACGGCGCGTTCGCCCGCGCGTTCGTCGTGGACGACCGGGGCTCGCTGGTGCCGGCGGTGCGCGACGGTGAGGGACGCCTGGTGCCGGACCGGCGGTCGCCGTCCTTCCAGGTGCCCGAGTGGGTGACGCTCCCGGCGTTCCTCCAGCCGCATCTCGACGCGCGCAACACCACCACGGTCGGCGACCTGCCGTACCGCATCGAGAAGGCACTGCACTTCTCCAACGGCGGCGGGGTGTACGCGGGCACCGACACCCGCGACGGGCGCAAGGTCGTCCTGAAGGAGGGCCGGCCGCACGCGGGGCTCGCCTCGGACGGCGCCGACGCGATCGCCCGGCTGGAGCGCGAGCGGCGGGCGCTGGAGCAGGTCGCGGGCACGGGCGTGGTCCCGGAGGTGCGCGACTGGTTCGAGCTCGGCGGCCACCGCTTCCTGGTGATGGACTTCGTCGAGGGCCGTCCGCTCAACTCCTTCTTCGCGGAGCGGCACCCGCTGCTGGCGCAGGACCCCGACCCGGAGGCCGTCGCCTCGTACACGGCGTGGGCGCTGCGCGTCCACCGCCGGGTGGAGGAGGCCGTGGCGGCGGTGCACGCGCGCGGCATCGTCTTCAACGACCTGCACGTCTTCAACATCATGGTCGCCCCTGACGAGGAGTCGGTCTTCCTGATCGACTTCGAGGCCGCGGCCCCGGTCGGGGAGAACGGCCGTCAGGTCGTCGCCCACCCCGGTTTCTTCGCGCCGCCGGACCGCCGGGGCGCGGACGTCGACCGCTATGCGCTGGCCTGTCTGCGGCTGGCCCTGTTCCTGCCGGTGACCACGCTGTTCGTGGTCGACCGCGGCAAGGCGGCGCATCTGGCGGAGGTGATCGCGCAGCAGTTCCCGGACGTGCCGCGCGCGTTCCTCGACGAGGCGGTCGCGGAGATCACGCGGGAGGTGTCCGGCCGCGCGCCGGCCGCCGCCTCCTCGCCGGTGGACCCGGGCGACTGGCCGTACAGCCGGGACTCGATGGTCAAGGCGATCCTCGCCTCGGCGACCCCGGAGCGGACCGACCGGCTCTTCCCCGGGGACGTCGCCCAGTTCTCCGACGGTGGCGGGCTGGGGATCGCGCACGGCGCGGCCGGGGTGCTGTACGCGCTGGACGCCGTCGGCGCCGAGCGGTACGAGGAGGGCGAGCGCTGGCTGCTGGCCCACACCGCCCCGGCCCCGGTGGGCACGCCCCTCGGCCTGTACGACGGGCTCGCGGGCGTCGCGCTGGTCCTGGACCGGCTCGGGCACCGGCAGCGGGCCCTGGACCTGATCGAGGCGATCCTCGCGGAGCGCTGGCAGAACCTCTCCTCGGACCTGCACGGCGGACTGGCCGGACTGGGCCTGGTCCTCGGGCAGCTGGCCCGCACCACGGGCGAGAGCGAGCTGCGCGACCGGGCCGCCGACGCCGCGCGGATCCTGGTGCACCGGCTCGCCGAGCCTCCCCCGGCCGCGGCACGGCAGCGCGCCGGGCTGCTGCGGGGCGCGACCGGGCCGGCGCTGTTCCTGCTGCGGCAGTACGAGTGGACCGGCCAGGACGCCTGGCTGGAGGCGGCGGCCGTGGCCCTGCGCCGGGACCTGCAGTCCTGCGTGACCCGCGAGAACGGGGCGCTGGAGGTCGACGAGGGCTGGCGGACCCTGCCCTACCTCGGCGACGGCAGCGCCGGTCTGGGCCTGGTCCTCGACGACCTCGTCTCCCACGCGCCCACCCTCGCCGAGGAGTTCGCGGCCGCGCGCTCCGGCGTCCTCACCGCCGCCACCTCACGCTTCTACGCGCAGCCCGGGCTGTTCCAGGGCCGCGCCGGAATGATCCTGCACCTCAGCCGTACCACCGCGCCGGGCGCCGGCCCCGACCGGCTGGCCGGGCAGATCGCCGGGCTCGGCTGGTTCTCGATGGCGTACGAGGGCCAACTGGCCTTCCCCGGGCACCAGATGATGCGGCTGTCCATGGACCTCGCCACCGGAACGGCCGGGTGCCTGCTGGCGCTCGGCGCGGCCCTCGACCCGGCCACCGGCGCCCACCTGCCGTTCCTCCCGCCGCCGCACGGCGGCCCCTCGACGCGGTTCCGCGATCCCGCGGAGTCGTGACACCACCCCGTCCCCACGGATGACCACGGACGGACACCCGATGAAAGGACACACCATGGCACTTCTCGACCTGCAGACGATCGAGACCGAAGAGCGTACGGACGGCGGCGGCGCCAGCACGGTGAGCCTGATCTCCTGCATCAGCGCGGCGAGCGTCCTGCTCTGTCTCTGACCGACGGTCCGCGGACGGCTCCGGGCGGCTCCCTCCCCACGGGGAGGGGCCGTCCGGGGCCCACCCGTTCCACGGAAGGCCCGTATGACCACGCGTGCCGACGACGACCCGGCGGCCGGGCACGCCCGCGCGCTGCTGCGTACGGCCACCCGGCACAGCGCGGCCGGCTGTGCGGCCCTGTGCCTGGTGAGCACGGCGGCGACCGGTGCCGGGCTGCTGCTTCCGGCCGCGCTGGGCCGGACCCTCGATCTGCTGCTGGCGCACGCCCCCGCGACCCGCTGGGTGCTCTGCTGCGCCGGCCTGGTACTGCTGCTGGCCCTGCTGGACGCCGCCCAGACGGTCCTCACCGGCACCGTCGACGCCCGTTCGACCGCGTGGCTGCGGCGCCGGCTCACCGGGCACGTGCTGGGCACCGGGCCGCGCGCCGCCGACCGGTTCGGCTCCGGTGACCTCGTCGCACGTCTGGTCGGCAACGCCGCCGAGGCCGGGACCACGCCCGCGGCCCGTGCGGCTCTCCTGGCCGCGCTCGCCGGGCCCGTCGGCGGGGTCGTCGCGCTCGGCCTGATCGACTGGTGGCTCGCGACCGTCTTCCTCGCCGGAGCGCCCCTGCTGACCCTCCTGCTGCGTGCCGTCGCCCGGGACACCGCCGAGAGCGCGGCGCGCTACCAGCGGGCCCAGGGCGATATCGCGGCGGCGCTGGCCGAGGCCGTCGAAGGGGTCCGTACCGTCCGGGCGGCGGGTACGCAGGACCGGGAGACGGCCCGGGTGCTGCGGCCGCTGCCGGAGCTGTCCCGGGCCGGGCACCGCATGTGGCGCGTGCAGGGGCGGGCCGCCGCGCGGGCGGTCGCCGTGGCGCCGCTGCTGCACCTCGGGGTCGTCGCCGTGGCCGGTGTGCTGCTCACCCGGGGCCGGCTCTCGGTCGGCGAGGTGCTGGCCGCCTCGCGGTACGCGGTGCTCGCCACGGGCGTCGGCGTCCTGGTCGGGCGGCTCGCCGGGCTGGCCCGGGCCCGGGCGGCGGCCCGGCGCCTCGGCGAGGTCGAGACCGAACCGGCCGCCGTGTTCGGCACCCGCCCGCTGCCCGGCGGACCCGGCCGGCTGGAGCTGCGGGGCGTGACGGCCCGGCGGGGCGGACGCGCGGTGCTCGACGGGGTGGACCTCGTCGTGCCCGGGGGCACCGCCCTGGCCGTGGTCGGCCGCTCCGGTGCCGGCAAGTCCCTGCTGGCCGCACTCGCCGGCCGGCTCGCGGACCCGGACGGGGGCGAGGTCCTGCTCGACGGCGTACCGCTGCGCGACCTGCCCCATGACGACCTGCGCCGCGCCGTCGGCTACGCCTTCGCCCGTCCGGCGCTCCTGGGCGGCACGGTCGGGCAGGCGATCGGCCTGGGCCTGGCGTCCCCCTCCCCCGCCGCGATCCGTCAGGCGGCCCGCACGGCCCTGGCGGACGACTTCGTCCGCCGCCTGCCCGAGGGCTACGACACGCCCGTCGCCGACGCCCCGCGCTCGGGCGGCGAGTCCCAACGGCTCGGCCTCGCCCGGGCGTTCGCCCACGGCGGCCGTCTGCTGATCCTGGACGACGCGCTCTCCAGCCTCGACACGGTGACGGAACGCCGCATCGCCGACGCCCTCCTCGGCGCCGGGCCCGGCACCACCCGGCTCCTGGTCGCCCACCGCAGCGCGACCGCGGCCCGCGCCGACGCGGTGGCCTGGCTGGACGGCGGACGCGTACGGGCGGTCGGGCCGCACGAGGAACTGTGGCGGATCCCGGAGTACCGGGCGGTGTTCGGGGAGGCGGAGAACACGGCATACCCGGAGACCGAAAGCGGAGCACAACCATGACCGACACATCCGCGCGTGGCGGCCCCGAGGAGGGCCCGGCTGCGCTGGGAGGGCCGGAGCGCGACGCGACTGGACCGGGAGGGCCGGAGCGCGGCGCTGCCGTACCCGGCGGCGGCCCGGAGGGTGACAGGGGTGACGGGGGCGGTGCCGCGCTGTCCGTGCGGGGGCTGCGGTTTCTGCTGGGGCGCCGGCGGGCCCTGGCGCGACTCGTGTTCTGGTCCGTGCTGGAGACCGGGCAGACCTTCCTCATGGGCTACGGGACCGCCCGGGCCCTGGACGACGGCTTCCTGCGCGGGCGGGCGGACACAGGACTGGCCTGGCTCGCGGTGACCGGGGCCGGGGTGCTGATCGGCGCCTACGGCACCGCACGGATCCACGCCGCCCTCGCCGCCCTCGTCGAGCCCCTCCGGGACCGGCTGGTGCACCGGGTGGTCTCCCGCGGCGTGCGCACCGGCGACCCGGGAACGCTGTCGGGGCTGACCCAGCAGGTGGAGATCGCCCGGGACACCTTCGCCGGGCTGGTCATGGTCTCCCGCTCCTTCGTGTTCACCGCCGCGGGCGCCCTGGCCGGGCTGTTCGCGCTCGCCCCGCCGCTGCTGCTGGTCGTGGGCCCGCCGCTGGCCGCGGGTGTGGCGCTGTTCGCGGTGACGCTGCGGCCACTGGCCCGGCGGCAGGAGGCGTTCCTGGTCGCCGACGAGGCCCTGGCCGGACATCTGGGCACCGTCTGCCCGGGCCTGCGGGACGTCACGGCGACGGGCGCGGAGGCGCAGGTCGCCGCCGGTACCGGGGAGCGTGTCGAGGCGGAGCTGCGCGCGGCCCGGGCCCTGGCGCACTGGGGGGTGCTGCGGGTGGCGTCCCTGGCGGTCGGCGGCCAGCTGCCGATCGTGCTGCTGCTCGTCACGGCCCCCTGGCTCCTCGACCACGGCGTGACCGCCGGCGCCCTGGTCGGTGCCCTCGCCTATGTCACGCAGTCCCTGCTCCCCGCCCTGCGCAACCTGGTCCACGGCCTGGGCACCAGCGGCTCCCGCCTGACGGTGGTCCTGCGCAGACTGTCCCGAGCGGACGCCCCCGAACCGGGCCACGACCCCGCGACCGCCCGGACGCAAGGTCCGCGGCCGACCGACGACACCCCCGCCGCGACACCGCCCTCCCCAGAGTCGGTGCCCCACCAGGTCCCAGGCCCGGGGTCGATCCCCGACCGTAACCCCGCCCCGGAAGCGGTCCCCGACCGTAACCCCGCCCCGGAAGCGGTCCCCGACCACAGCTCCGGCCCGGAGGCAGTCCCCAGCCGTGGCCCCGCCCCGGAAGCCGCGCCCCACCGGGCCCCCGCCCCGGAAGCGGTCCCCGACCACAGCTCCGGCCCGGAGGCAGTCCCCAGCCGTGGCCCCGCCCCGGAAGCCGCGCCCCACCGGGCCCCCGCCCCGGAAGCGGTCCCCGACCACAGCTCCGGCCCGGAGGCAGTCCCCAGCCGTGGCCCCGCCCCGGAAGCCGCGCCCCACCGGGCCCCCGCCCCGGAAGCGGTCCCCGACCGTAACCCCGCCCCGGAGGCGGTCCCCGGCTGTGGCCCCGCCCCGGGAGCCGTGCCCGGCCGGGTCCCCGCCCCGGGGGCCAGCGGTGGACCCGTGTGCGGGCGGACTCCCGCGCCCCGGTCCCGGTCCGCCGCCGCGGGCGCCATCGCCCCCGCCGTCGAGCTGGCCGGTGTCACGTTCGCCTACGGTCCGGCCAGTGAGCCCGTGGTGCGGGGTCTCGATCTCACCGTTCCGGCCGGCTCGCATCTGGCCGTCGTGGGTCCCAGCGGTGTCGGCAAGTCGACACTCACCGCCCTCGTGGCCGGGCTGCTCACGCCGCGCTGCGGGACGATCCGGGTCGGCGGGCACCCGGTGCCCGGGCCGGAGGCCGCGGCCGGCCGGGTGCTCATCCCGCAGGAGGCGTATGTCTTCGGCGGCACCCTGGCCGAGAATCTCGCCTACTTGCGGGCCGGCCCGGTCCCCGAGGAGGAACTGCGCGCCGCGTCCGAGGCGGTCGGCCTCGCCCCGCTGGCCGCACGCCTGGGCGGACTAGGCGCGCGGGTCGACCCGGCGTCCCTGTCGGCCGGCGAGCGGCAGCTGATCGCGCTGACCAGGGCCTACCTGTCAGACGCCCCGCTCGCCCTGCTCGACGAGGCCACCTGCCATCTGGACCCCGGGACGGAGGAGCGCGCGGAGCGGGCCTTCGCCCGGCGGCCGGGCGGAACCCTGGTGGTGGTCGCCCACCGCATCAGCTCGGCCCGGCGGGCCGGGCGGGTGCTGGTCATGGACGGCCGGAACTCGGCGCACGGCCGTCACGAGGAGCTGATGCGGACCTCGGCGCTCTACCGGGACCTGGTGGGCAGCTGGGCGCCCGGGCCCTCCCGGCGGCGGTCAGAGCCAGCCCTGGCCCTGCGAGATGCGGATCGCGTCGATGCGGTTGCGGGCCCCGGTCTTGCGGGTGATGGCGGCCATGTAGTTGCGCACCGTCCCGTGGGAGAGGTGCAGGCTTCCGGCGATCTCCGCGATGGAGGCTCCCTCGGCCGCGAGGGATAACACGCTCAGTTCTCTGCGGGTCAGCGGCATCTCGGCCGCCTTCAGGAACCCGAAGCCGAGGGAGTCGTTGACGAAACGTTCCCCCTCGGCGACCCGGCGGATTCCGCGCAGCAGGTTCTGCGGCGACCCCTCCTTGTCGACATAACCCAGCGCCCCCGCTTCCACAGCACGTTTCAGCAGACCCGGTCGGCTCGCGGTCGCGAGCACCAGTAATCGCGGACGCACCTGGTCCGCGCCCGCCCGGCTCAGTTCTCCCAGCGGCGGGATGCCGTAGGAGTCCGCGCACTCCAGGTCCGCCGCGCACACGTCCGGCCGTACCGACCGGAGCAGGCCGGGCGCCCCGCGCCACGACGTGTCCTGCACCGCCAGATCGGGCTCCGCCCGCAGCCACTCCGCCAGCACCGATCGGACCAGACACTCGTCGTGCACCAACAGCACCCGGATCACTGCCACCCCCTCGGCTCGCCGTACGCCCCTCGTCCCTTGGAGCGCGTGCCCATTGTTCGTGACCGTGACCCTGCGTGGGTGCGAAGAACCGGCCATCAGGGTGCGCGGGGGCGCACACGCAGCGCCCGTACGCCCGGCCGCGCTTCCGATGCGGGGGCATGGCTCGCAGCAGTCGGGGTACACGGGGCGTCCCCCAAGCGGCCCTCCGGATGTGACCGGCGGTAACCGGGTGGGTCGCCGACCGTTCGTCGTGCGCGACGGGCCGCCAAGGGGGAGATTTAGTCCTGGGTCCGGTCGCGCGGCCGTGCGAGGAGGTGGTCGGCGTGTCCGACGGGCAGCCGTCCGCGCAGGCGCCGGCAGCCGCCAGGGCGCCGGTCGGCCGTCCGCTGCTGTCCCTGGCGCTGGCCTCGATGATGGACGAGGTGCACGCCCACTCGGGCGCGGTGTACCTGCTCGCGCAGGACCAGCCCGTGCTGGAGATGGCGGTGATGGCCGGGCTGCCGCGGGCATTCGCGGCGCCCTGGGAGCGGGTGGGGCTGACCGCGCCGATCCCGGTGGCGGACGCGGCGCGCGAGCGGCGGCTGGTCTGGGTGGGCGGCGAGGAGGAGATGGCCCGCCAGTATCCGCGCATCGCGGTGGTGCTGCCCTATCCGTTCGCCCTCGCCGCGGTCCCGGTCGCCACCGACTCCACGGTGTACGGCGCGGTCTTCGTGACCTGGCCGGGCGCGCACCCGCCGGAGCTGTCCGAGCACGAGCGCGAGCACCTCACCGCGGCCTGCGGACGGCTGGCGGTCCGGCTGGAGCGGGCCGCCCGGCAGAGCATCCCGCCGCACCCCGAACCCGACCTGGTCGCCGCGCCCCTGGGGGGCGGGGTGGCCGGGACGCTGGGCACCGTCGAGGCGGCCCGGATGGTGAGCCGGCTGCCGTACGGGCTGGTGTCGCTGGACCTGCACGGGCGGATCGGCTTCGTCAACGCGGCGGCGTCCGAGCTGCTGAACGTCCCGGTCAGCCGGCTGCTGGGCACACAGCTGTGGGCGTCGGTGCCGTGGCTCAACGACCCCGTGTACGAGGACCGGTACCGGGCCGCGCTGCTCAGCCAGCACATCACGTCGTTCGTGGCGCTGCGCCCGCCCGGCGAGTGGCTGTCGTTCCGGCTGTATCCCAGCACGACGGGCCTGAGCGTGCGCATCACCCGGTCCCGGGCCGTGTCAGAGATGAACCGGACCGTGCCACCGCCCGACGGGACGCCGTCCCGGCTGGTCACCATCTCGCAGGTGCTGAACCTGGCCGGGGCGCTGACCGAGGCGGTCGGGGTGCAGGACGTGGTACAGCTGGTCGCCGACGAGATCGCACCGGCCGTGGGCAGCCAGGCCCTGGTCGTGCTGGGGTCGCGGGCCAACCGGCTGCGCGTCCTCGGGCACCGCGGCTACCCGGACGCACATGTGGTGGAACGGTTCGACGGGCTGCCCCTGTCCGAACCGACGCCCGGCACGCAGGTACTGCGCACGGGCGTGCCGGCGTTCTTCGAGTCGCAGGAGCAGCTGGAGCGCCTGTACCCGGCGCGGCTGGCCACCCCCGACGGCTTCGCGGCCTGGGCCTACCTGCCGCTGATCGCCCAGGGGCGGCCGGTGGGGACGTGCGTGCTCTCCTACGCCGAGCCGCATCCCTTCCCGACCGAGGAGCGGGCGATCATGACCAGCCTGGCCGGGCTGATCGCCCAGGCGCTGGAGCGGGCACTCCTGTACGACGCCAAGCACCGGCTCGCACACGGCCTGCAGGAGGCGCTGCTGCCGCACTCGCTGCCGTCGCTGCCCGGCATCGAGGCGGCGGGCCGCTATGTGCCGGCCACGCAGGGCATGGACATCGGCGGCGACTTCTACGACCTGGTGCGCACGCAGGGCAAGGCGGCGGCGGTGATCGGGGACGTGCAGGGGCACAACGTCACGGCGGCCGGGCTGATGGGGCAGGTACGGACGGCGGTCCGGGCGTACACGGCCGTGGGCCAGGCGCCCGAGGAGGTCATGCGCAGCACCAACCGGCTGCTGCTGGAGCTGGGGTCCGACCTGTTCGCGAGCTGCCTGTACCTGCGGCTGGACCCGGCGCACGGGCGGGCCGTGATGTCCCGGGCGGGCCATCCGCCGCCGCTGCTGCGACGGCCGGACGGGCGGGTGCGCGTGCTCGACCTGGCCGGGGGTCCGCTGCTCGGCATCGACGCCGGGGCCGTGTACCCGACGACGGAGGTCGCTCTGGCTCCCGGTTCCCTGCTCGTCCTCTACACCGACGGGCTGGTGGAGTCCCCGGGCACGGACTTCGAGGAGGCCCTCGCGGATCTGGGCCACCGCCTGGCCGACGCCGGGGACCAGCCGCTGGACCGCCTGGCCGACAGCCTCGTACACCACGAACGCCACCACTCGGACGGCGAGGAACGGCTGGACGACATCGCCCTGCTGCTGATCAGGGCGGTCGGGTAGGCCGGCACGGTAGGCAGCACCGCGTGCGCCCCGTCGGCCGGATCGCCCGGCGCCGGGCAGCGCGACGGGCCGGTCCTCCCGCCGGAGGGCCGGCCCGGCTCACCAGCGGCCGGGGGCGTGGCCGAACGGTGGCGTGGGGTACCGGTGGCCGCTCCGGTCCCGCCAGGAAGGGGGGCGGGGCCGGAGCGGCGGCGTCGGACCGGCTGCCGACGTGGTGGGGTCAGCGCGACTCGGTCAGACCCGAGTCGCCCTCGACGCCCTGGCCGGTGTCCTGACCGTTCCCGGCACCGACGCCCTGACCGTTCCCGGCACCGGCGCCCTGACCGTTCCCCGCGCCGACGCCCTGGCCATTGCCGGCGCCCTGACCGTTGCCGGCGCCGACGCCCTGACCGTTCCCGGCACCGGCCTCTTCGCCCGCGCCCGCTTCCTGGCCGGCGCCGGCTTCCTCGCCCGCGCCCGCTCCACCGTCCGCCGCGCCGCCGCCGAGGGTCGCGCCGACCGCCTCCAGCGCGGTGGTGACCGGCTGGAAGAAGGTCTCGCCGCCGACGGTGCAGTCACCGCTGCCGCCGGAGGTGAGGCCGATCGCGAGACCGTCCTGGGTGAACAGCGAGCCGCCGCTGTCGCCGGGCTCGGCACAGACGTCGGTCTGGATGAGGCCGGTGACCGTGCCCTCCGGGTAGTTCACCGTGGCGTCGAGACCGAGGACCTGGCCGTCGGCGAGCCCGGTGGTGCTGCCCATCCGGAAGACCTGCTGGCCGACGGTCGCCTCCGCGGCCTCGGTGATCTGGACGGTCTGGTTGCCGAGGTTGACCTCGCTGGGCGCCTGGGTCGCCGGGTCGTCGTACTTCACGAGTGCGAAGTCACCGTTGCCGGGGAAGGTCGACTGGTCGACCGTGGCGATCGGCTGGCCGCCCTGCGTGTCGGACCACTCGTTGCCGCCGAGGGTGCAGTGACCGGCCGTCAGGAACGCCGGGGAGCCGTCGCCCGCGGTGACGTTGAAGCCGAGGGAGCAGCGCGAGCCGCCCGCGAAGATGGCGTCGCCCCCGGAGACGAACGGCTTGAAGGTGCCGGCCGACTTCTTGAGGGTCGCCATGCCGGAGCCGAGGCTCTGCACGGTGGACTCCAGCCGGTCCCACTTGGCACCGGTCACGGTGCTGTCGGCCGTCACCAGAAGCTTGTTGGTGCGCGGGTCGATCGACCAGGAGGTGCCCTCGATGGTCGCCTCGGACTTCAGCGTCGACGCCCCGTCCTGGAGCTCCGACCAGCTGTTGTCGACCTCGCGGACCTTCGCGCCGGCCGCCTTCGCCTGCACGATCACGTTGTTGTTGTCGCCCGGTACGACGTTGACGACGAGCTGCTGGTTGTCACCGTCGTAGTAGGAGCCGCCGAACGCGTCACCGAGGAGCCCGGCGAGCTGCGAGGCGAGATCCGAGGCGTCGCCGGCCTTCAGGGTCTTCGGCGCGGCCGCCGCGCCGTCGGACGAACCGTCCTGCGAGGCGTTGGCGTTGGGGAGCAGGATCGCGGCCGCGCCGAGCGCCACCACGCTGCCCGCCGCTATCGCGGCCTTGCGCTTCGGAATTCGCTTGTGACTCAAACTTCTCTCCTCCTGGGGGGACGGAGTGGGGGCCGCCGTCCGGCAGCTCGTTGGGGGGCGCCTGGATGGCTGTTGGTACGCACGGGCCGCGCCGGGCGTTCAATTCCTTTTGCAAGTGGCTCCCGCACCTGGTGACGGCCTGTCAGTCGCGCGTGCCCCGCCGAGCCACCGATCCCGACACACTCCGCATCCGGTCGGAAACGATCTGTTGTGATCGCCGAGTTGAATCCCACCTCCAGCGAATCTGCACATCGAATGCGCAACCCAGTCACCGAAAAGGGACTCGCCCCCCGGCCCTTCGCGTCGGTCACGCCATTACGACGGGAGTGCCGGATTCGCCGTCCGGCGATTCAAGAGGGGGAATGAGCCGATGCCGTGGCGCATGTGAAGAAGTCGCCACCGAGGCGTGCGCAAGCCTGCACGGATAGGTGCCACTGCGCCGCAAGTTCCCTGGTGAGAGGGGTGGTTGATTGGAAGCCCGCGCCTGCGGCGTGCTTTGATCCATCGCACCGCGGGAGCCGCGAAGGGCATTCGGAAACGGCTGCCCGGCGCTCGCGGTCGCGGCCGTCATCTGTCCCCAGAGGGGGCCGCTCCCCCCTTGTGAGATATCCATACGAAGGGAAGTTCCATCATGAACTCCACCCCCCAGGTCGAGACCGTCGAGATCGCCGACGCCGAGCTCGACGCCGTCTCCGGCGGCCTGTCCCTGAACGCCGTGAACACCGTCACCGACACGGTGGACAGCATCGCTCCGGTTTCCGGCCTGGTGAACACCGCCGTCGGCACCGTCGAGGGTGTCACCGGCCTGAACACGGCCCCGGTCACCAACCTGGTCGCCGGTCTCTGATCCGGCCTCACGCCGTCGACTCCCGGAGCCGCAGCCGGCGGTTCCGGGATCTTCGGGTGCCATGACGCGGTGCCCGGCCGGGCGCCCCGGCCGTCTCCGCCACGTCCGTAAGAACCTCTTCTCCGGGTGAGGGAAGTTCCTTGCAGTTCCGCCAACAGGCCCTCGCCAAGCTCCAGTCACCGGAGGAGCTCGACCTTCCGGTGCGTTTCGCCCGCCCGCAGGGGTGGCTCGTGCTCTCCGTGACGGTGGTCGCGATGGCGGCCGCCTCGGTGTGGGCGGTGACCGGTTCGGTGGCCTCCACCGTCAGCGCGCCCGCCATCCTCACGCACGGGCAGGGCAGTTACATCCTGCAGAGCCCCGTCTCGGGCCAGGTCACCGCCGTCCTCGCCGAGCAGGGCGAACGGCTCCCGGCGAACTCCCCCGTGCTCAAGGTCCGCACCCCCCAGGGCGAGAGCGTGGTGCGCACGCTGGACGCCGGCCGGGTCTCCGCGCTCGCCACGAGCGTCGGACAGATCATCAGGACCGGCGCGGACGTGGCCGCCGTCGAGAAGGTCGCCCGCGCCGGGGACCCCCTCTACGCCACGGTCTACGTGCCCGCCGAGAACGCCGCCTCGATCCCCGACGGCGCCGCCGTCGACCTGACCGTGCAGTCGGTGCCCACGCAGGAGTACGGCGTGCTGCGCGGCCATGTGAAGTCCGTCGACCGCTCCGCCCAGTCGCCGCAGCAGATCGCCGCGTTCCTCGGGGACAGCCAGCTGGGCGAGCAGTTCACGAAGAAGGGCAGGCCGGTGGCCGTGACGGTCCGATTGGACAAGTCCTCCGCCACGAAGAGCGGTTACGCGTGGTCCTCCGCCGAGGGACCGCCGTTCAGGCTGACGTCCATGACGGCGGCCTCCGGCTCCATCAAGATGGCCGACCAGCGTCCCGTCGACTGGCTGCTGCCATGAGCGCGCCCGTCCAGGAGAGCCGGGGCAGGCGCCGCGCCGCCCCGCCGAAACGCAAGGTGCCCAAGGCCGGGGCGAAGGCCGTCCGCACCCCCACCGTCCTGCAGATGGAGGCCGTCGAGTGCGGCGCCGCGTCCCTGGCGATGGTGCTCGGCCACTACGGCAAGCACGTCCCGCTGGAGGAGCTGCGCATCGCCTGCGGCGTCTCCCGCGACGGCTCGCGCGCCAGCAACCTGCTCAAGGCGGCCCGCAGTTACGGCCTCACCGCCAAGGGCATGCAGATGGACCTGGCCGCCCTCGCCGAGGTGAAGTCGCCGGCCGTCCTGTTCTGGGAGTTCAACCACTACGTCGTCTACGACGGCATGGGCCGCCGCTTCGGCCGCCGGGGCGTCTACATCAACGACCCCGGCAAGGGCCGCCGGTTCGTGCCCATGGAGGACTTCGACGGCAGCTTCACCGGCGTCGTGCTGGTCATGGAGCCCGGCGAGGACTTCGCCCGCGGCGGCCGCAAGCCGGGCGTCCTGGGCGCCATGCCCGCACGGCTGCGCGGCACCGCCGGCACCCTGCCCGCC
This sequence comes from Streptomyces sp. XY006, assembly GCF_002237655.1. Classification (GTDB taxonomy): domain Bacteria; phylum Actinomycetota; class Actinomycetes; order Streptomycetales; family Streptomycetaceae; genus Streptomyces; species Streptomyces levis. Next base: position 64,206 of record NZ_NOKT01000030.1, on the reverse strand, counting down.
GCCGTCCTGGCGAGCCTGCTGCTGGTCGGCGTCGGCGCTGCGGTGCCCGCGCTCAGCCGCACCTACATCGACGAGTTCCTGATCGGCGGCCAGACCTCGCTGCTGGGCGTGCTGTTCCCGTCGATGGCGGCGTGCGTGCTGCTCACGGTCGTGCTGACCTGGCTCCAGCAGGCCAATCTGCTGCACGGCCGGATCATCTCCTCGACCCTGTCCAGCGCCCGGTTCCTGCGCCACCTGCTGCGGCTGCCGGTGACGTTCTTCTCCCAGCGCAGCCCGGCCGACCTGGTGCAGCGCCTGCAGTCCAACGACGCGGTCGCCGAGACCCTCTCCCGCGACCTCGCGGCGGCGGGCGTGGACGCCGTCGTGGTCGTGCTGTACGCGGTGCTGCTGTACACCTACGACCCGCAGCTGACGTTCGTCGGCATCGGGGTCGCGCTGCTGAACATCGTGGCCATGCGGATCGTCGTACGGCTGCGCGCCACCCGTACGGCGAAACTGCGCGCCGACACGGCCCGGCTCACCAACACCGCCTACACCGGTCTGCAGCTCATCGAGACGATGAAGGCGACCGGCGGCGAGGACGGCTACTTCCGCAAGTGGGCCGGGCAGCACGCCACCACCCTGGAGGAGCAGCAGCGGCTCGGCGTGCCCAGCGCCTGGCTGGGCGTGGTCGCGCCGACGCTCGCCACGCTCAACAGCGCGCTGATCCTGTGGATCGGCGGCATGCGGGCGGTCGAGGGACACATCTCCGTCGGCCTGCTGGTCGCCTTCCAGGCCCTGGTCACCCGGTTCACCGCCCCGCTGACCCGGCTCAACGGCGTCGCGGGCCGCATCCAGGACTTCGCCGCCGACGTGGCCCGGCTGAAGGACGTGGAGAACTTCAAGGCCGACCCGCTCTACGGCCGCCCCGGTGCCGGTGAGTCGACGCGCCGGCTGCAGGGCCACGTCGAGCTGGAGAACATCACCTTCGGCTACAGCCCGCTCGACAAGCCGCTGCTGACCGGCTTCGACCTGACCGTCGGGCCCGGGCAGCAGGTGGCGCTGGTCGGCGGCTCGGGCTCCGGGAAGTCCACGGTGTCCCGGCTGATCTCCGGCCTGTACGCGCCGTGGGAGGGCGTGATCCGCATCGACGGGCAGCGCGTCGAGGACATCCCGCGCGGGGCCCTGGCCGCCTCCGTCTCCTTCGTCGACCAGGACGTGTTCCTCTTCGAGGGCACGGTCCGCGACAACGTGGCGCTGTGGGACCCGTCGATCCCGGACGACGCCGTGGAGGACGCGCTGCGCGACGCCGCCCTGTACGACGTGATCACGCGCCGGCCCGGCGGCATCCACAGCCGGGTCGAGCAGGACGGCCGCAACTTCTCCGGCGGTCAGCGCCAGCGCCTGGAGATCGCGCGGGCGCTGGTGCGCCGCCCCAGCATCCTGGTGCTCGACGAGGTGACCAGCGCGCTGGACGCGGAGACCGAACTGGTCGTGATGGACAACCTGCGCCGGCGCGGCTGCGCCTGCGTGGTGATCGCGCACCGGCTGAGCACCGTGCGCGACAGCGACGAGATCGTCGTCCTGCAGCACGGCACGGTCGTGGAGCGGGGACGGCACGAGGAACTGGTGGCGCTCGGCGGCGCCTACGCGGCACTGGTCAGGGAACGGTGAGATGACGACCGTCCACGAAGGACACGACGGGGACCTCGTCCTGGGCGCCTTCGGGCAGCTGGGCTCGCGCCTCGACTGCGCCGGCTTCAACCGCCTCGACCTGGAAGGCCCCCAGGTGCTGTGGCTGGTCGCCTCCGGCGCCGTCGACCTGTTCGCGGTCGACGCCGGCCGGCAGGGCCACTGGCACCACCTGGGCCGGCTGGAGGCGGGCTCGCTGGTGCTCGGCCCGGTGGCCGGGCCCCAGCACACCCTGGTCGCCCGCCCCTTGCGGGACTGCGTGGTGCACCGCATCGGCCTGCGCGAGCTGTACCAGCCCGCCCACACCGCGACCTGGTCGTACGACGAGTACGGCAACCCGCAGTACGTACCGCCGACGACGAGTCCCCTGGAGTACGCGCTCGCCCTCGGCGTGGGCCGCAGCCTGTCCATCCTGTTCCAGGCGCCGATGGCCACGGAACGGGCCGCGGCGCCCACGGACGACGACGTGTTCTGGATGCAGGTGCCGCCGGGCAGCGTGCAGTACGGCTCGCTCTACGGCGCCGAGGCGGCGGCCGACCTGCTGATGGACCCGGCGCTGTGGCAGTCCATGGTCGACCAGCAGTACCGGCTGCTGACCACCCTGGACCGCTGGATCGAGCAGCTGGAGCGCACCCACGAGGACCGCACGGCCGAGGGCATCAAGGCCGGTGAGGCGGTCCGCGCCCAGGCCGATCGGACGCTGCTCGCATCCATCGGCAAGCGGTCGTCGAAGCGGACCACCGCGGCCGACGCCGACGCGACCTACGCGGCGTGCAGGCTGGTCGGGCAGGCCGCCGGGATCAGCATCGCCGAGCCCACGCAGAAGGGCACCGGCGGCGACCGCCTCGACCCGGTCGAGCAGGTCGCCCTGGCCTCCCGGGTGCGGACCCGGGCCGTACGGCTGGACGGCCGCTGGTGGCGGGACGACGTCGGGCCGCTGGTGGGCCGGCGGGCCCTGTCGGGCGCTCCGGTGGCGCTTCTGTGGCGGCGCGGCGGGTACGTGGCGGTGCATCCCTCCACCGGACGCGAGACGCCCGTCGAGAAGGCGAACGCCGACGAGTTCGAACCGCGCGCGGTGATGTTCTACCGTCCGCTGCCCGAGCGCGGTCTCAGCCCGCTGCGGCTGCTGCGGTTCTGTATGCGGGGCATGCGCGGCGACCTGACGGCTCTGCTGCTCAGCGGTCTGGTCACGGTGGCGATCGGCGCGCTGGTGCCGATCGCGACGGGCAAGGTACTGGGCGAGTTCGTACCGAAGGCGCAGACGGACCTGATCGTGCAGGTGTGCCTGGCGGTGATGCTCAGCAGTGTGGTCGCCGCAACCTTCATGCTGCTGCAGAACCTGACCATCCTGCGGCTGGAGGGCCGTATCGAGGCCACGCTCCAGCCGGCCGTGTGGGACCGGCTGCTCAGGCTGCCGACGACGTTCTTCACCGAGCGCTCCACCGGCGAATTGGCCAGCGCGGCCATGGGGATCAGCTCCATCCGCCGGCTGCTCGCCGGGGTCGGGCCGACGGTCGCCCAGTCGGTGACGGTCGGCGCGATGAACCTCGGGCTGCTGCTCTGGTTCAGCGTGCCGATGGCCATGGCCGCGATCGGCATGCTCGTCGTCATCGCCGCGGTGTTCCTGGGGCTCGGTCTGTGGCAGGTGCGCTGGCAGCGGCGGCTGGTGGTGCTCTCCAACAAGCTCAACAACCAGGCCTTCCAGACCCTGCGCGGCCTGCCCAAGCTGCGGGTGGCCGCCGCCGAGAACTACGCCTACGCCGCCTGGGCGTCGGAGTTCGCGCGCAGCCGGGAACTGCAGCAGCGGGTCGGGCGCATCAAGAACGTCACCTCCGTGCTGGGCGCGGTGTACCTGCCGCTGTGCACCCTGCTGATGTTCATGCTGCTGGCCGGTCCGGCCCGGGGCTCGATGTCGGCGGCGGCGTTCCTGACGTTCAACACGTCGGTGACGATGCTGCTGACGTCCGTCACCCAGCTCACCGGCGCGTTCGTCTCGGCGGTGGCGGCGCTGCCGCTGTTCGAGGAGATCAAGCCGGTGCTGGACGCCACGCCCGAGGTGCGCGCGGCGAGCACCCGGCCGGGCCCGCTGACCGGGGCGATCGAGGCGCGGCGCGTGTCCTTCCGCTACACGGACGACGGGCCGCTGGTCCTGGACGACGTGTCCTTCGAGGTGCGGCCCGGCGAGTTCGTGGCGATCGTCGGCCCGAGCGGCTGCGGCAAGTCGACCCTGCTGCGCCTGCTGATCGGCTTCGACCGCCCCGTCTCGGGCAGCGTGCTCTACGACGGCCAGGACCTGGCGGCCCTCGACCAGTCGGCGGTGCGCCGCCAGTGCGGTGTGGTGCTGCAGCACGCGCAGCCGTTCACCGGCTCCATCCTGGACGTCATCTGCGGCACCGAGCCGTTCACGCCCGAGGAGGCGATGGCGGCCGCCGAGATGGCCGGGCTCGCCGAGGACATCAAGCGGATGCCGATGGGCCTGCACACCATCGTCTCGGGCAGCGGGGCCGTCTCCGGCGGGCAGCGCCAGCGGCTGATGATCGCCCAGGCGCTGATCCGCCGGCCGCGGATCCTCTTCTTCGACGAGGCGACCAGCGCCCTCGACAACGAGACGCAGCGCACGGTCATCGAGAGCACCAAGGCCCTCCAGGCCACCCGGATCGTCATCGCCCACCGCCTGTCGACCGTGATGGACGCCGACCGGGTCGTGGTGATGGAGGACGGCAAGGTCATCCAGCAGGGCCCGCCCGCCCAGCTGCTCGCCGACACGAACGGCCGGCTGCACGAGCTGGTGCGGCGGCAGATGGCGTGACACGGCGTGCCGACCGGGACTCCGATGGCGCATCCTCGGCCATCCCTCGGCCCGAGCCGTTGCTCCGGGCAGGAAATGGGTACCCACCGCGCATGCGAATCAGCGTGGTGGACGTGGGATCGAACACGGTCAGACTCGTGGTCGCGGACGCGGCGGACGGGGTCCCGCTGCCCGTGCACACCGCCAAGTGGCGGCTGAGGCTGTCCGAGCAGGTCACACCGGGGGGTCCCATCCCGGAGCCGGCCGTGGAGCAGCTGGTGCACGCGGTCGCGGAGGCGAGCAGGACGGCCACCCGCTGGGGCGCGGCCGGTCCGCTGGCCTTCGCGACCGCCGTCGTGCGCAACGCGCCGAACCGGCAGGAGGTGCTGCACACCGTCCGGACCCGCACGGGCGTGGACCTGTGCACGCTGCCCGGCGAGGTCGAGGCCGAGCTGACGTTCCTCGGGGCCCGCCGCTGGATGGGCTGGCGCTCTGGCCCGCTCGCGCTGCTCGACATCGGCGGCGGCACCCTGGAGGTCGCCTTCGGGCGCGGCCGTCTGCCGGACTTCGTGGCGTCGCTGCCGCTGGGGGCGCGCCGCCTCACCCACGAGTACTTCGAGGACGAGGACCCGCCCTCGCCGGAGCGGCTGCGCGCCCTGCGCCGCAAGGTCCGCCACCAGCTGCGTGACGTCGCGGCGCGGATCCGCTGGGAGGGTCCGCGCACCGCGGTCGCCACCTCGCGCACCTTCCAGCAGCTGGGCCGGCTGTGCGGCGCCGCACCCGGACGGCACGGCCCGTTCGTGGACCGTGAGATGCGCCGGGAGGACCTGCGCGAGGCGATCAAGCAGCTGGCCGCCCTGCCCGCGGCGGACCGTGCGCGCCTGCCCGGCATCTCGGCCCCGCGGGCGGGGCAGAGCCTGGCCGGGGCGGTCGTCGGGCACACGGCGATGAAACTGACCGGCCTGCGGTCCCTCACCGTCTGCCCCTGGGCGATCCGCGAGGGTGTGATGCTGCGGCACATCGAGGACGGCCCGTCCTGGTGGGCCGAGGTGTCCCGGCACAACGCGGAGTCGGCCCCGGCCGAGCCCGTACCGCTGCGCATCGCGACCTCCGCACACTGAGCGCCTCCCCGGACGACGCACCGACGCACCGACGCACCAGCGCGACACCCGGAGCACTGGCGACACCAGAAGTACCGGCGCCTCGCCCACCGCACCGAGGAAAGGAGACACCCGTGTCCCACGAGCACGACCGCGACCACTCCGGCAAGCAGCCCGAGACGGCCCTGGAGGAGGTGCTGCGCGAGATCGAGGACGCCGAGACGCGCACCGAGGACTCCGCCGCACAGCGGCGCCACCGGGGTGAGGCCGGCGACGCCACCTCCCCGAACACCGGCGCGCAGGACCAGGCCGAAGGGGACTGATACGGGCGCCCCGGGCGCGCGCCCGGGGCCATGACCAGGATCTCCCGCTCCGGCGGTGACCTTGGGCCCGCTGCGGGTACCCGGCGCGCATGGAGCACGAAGAACCAGGACTACCCACGCCGCGCGGCCCGCTGAGCAGGGGCGTCGCGGCGTATCTGCGGGGTGCGGGCCGACTGCCCCGCATGGAGGACGTCGCCCGGGCCGCGGTGTACGGCGAGGACCTCCAGCTCGCCCTCTACCTCTGCTACGAGCTGCACTACCGGGGCTTCGCCCAGGTGCCCCCGGAGCGCGAGTGGGATCCCGACCTGCTGCGGGTGCGCGCGGCCATGGAGCACCGCTTCCTGTCGGCCCTGCGCACCGACGCCCGCGTCCACGACAGTGTGGACGAGGCGCTGGCGGCCCTGCTGGTCGAGCCGGTGGAGGGTACGGGCGTCTCGTACTTCCTGCGCGACGAAGGCGAGCTGTGGCATCTGCGCGAGTACGCGGCGCAGCGCTCCCTGTACCACCTGAAGGAGGCGGACCCGCACGCCTGGGTGCTGCCGCGGCTGTGGGGCCGGGCGAAGGCCGGGATGGCGGCGGTCGAGTTCGACGAGTGGGGCGGGGGCCGCGCCGACCGCGTGCACGCCCGGCTGTTCGCCGACCTGATGACGGACCTGGGCCTGGACACCACGTACGGCCGCTATCTCGACGCGGCGTCCGCCGAGGCCCTGGTCACCGTGAACATGATGTCCCTGTTCGGTCTGCACCGGGCCCTCAGGGGCGCCCTGGTCGGCCATTTCGCGACCGTCGAGATCACCTCGTCACCGGGCTCGCGGCGGCTCGCCGAGGCGATGCGCAGAACCGGCGCCGGCCCCGCGGCCGAACACTTCTACGACGAGCACGTCGAGGCCGACGCGGTCCACGAGCAGGTCGTGCGCCATGAGGTCATCGGCGGTCTGCTGGAGCAGGAGCCGCATCTCGCCACGGACGTGGCCTTCGGCATCGACGCCACCGAATTCGTCGAGGAGCGCTTCGGTGCCAAGCTGCTCGCGGACTGGCGTGCGTCACGTTCGTCACTGCGTGAACCGCTTGCCCGCGAGGCAACCCATACCTCCTGAACAAGGGGGTACTCGGCGCCCGTGAATCCACTGGTACTCCCGGGCGTGTACGCCCCACAGGAAGACACCGAGCTGCTGGCCGGTGCCCTGTCCGACGAGCCGCTCCCGCCGGGCGCGGAGGTACTCGACGTGGGCACCGGATCCGGCGCCCTGGCCCTGGAGGCCGCCCGCCGCGGCCTGCGGGTCACCGCCGTCGACGTGTCCTGGGGCGCCGTGCTGGCCGCCCGGCTCAACGCCCGGCTCGCGGGACTGCGTGTCCGCATCCGGCACGGCAACCTCTTCGGCCCCGTGCGCGGAGAGACGTTCGACCTCATCCTGGCCAATCCGCCGTACGTGCCCGCTCCCCACGGCCACCGCGCGCCGCGCGGTGCGGCCCGGGCGTGGGACGCGGGCGGCGACGGACGGATGGTCGTCGACCGCATCTGCCGGGAGGCGCCCGCGCTGCTGCGCCCGGGCGGGGTGCTGCTGCTGGTGCAGTCGGCGCTCAGCGGCCCGGACCTGACGGTGGCGCAGCTGCGCGCCGCCGGTCTGAAGGCCGCGGTGACCCGGCGGCAGCGGATCGCGTTCGGTCCCGTGCTGCGCGGCCGGGAGAACTGGCTGCGGGAGCGCGGGCTGCTGTCCGCCGACGAGGACAAGGAAGAGCTGGTGGTGGTCCGTGCCGAACTCCCCGTCTGACCGGCCCGGCGCACCGCGCCGTGTCTCCGTGCAGCGCAAGGGCCCCCTGCTGATGGAGGGCCCGGTGGAGGTGGAGCTGGAGGACGGCTCCGTCGTCTCCTCGGACCGCTTCCGCGTGGCGCTGTGCACCTGCCGGCGCAGCCGCCGCTATCCGTGGTGCGACACGAGCCATCGCGACCGGGCCTGAGCCCGGGGACCTGAACGGCCCGGAGGCCGGCGGGCGGCCCCACTCCGCCCGCCGGCCTCCTTGTACGAGATCGCGGTTCCCCGTGACAGCGGCCCGGCTCCCCAGCCACGGTCCGCTGTGCCTCACGGGAACGGCGCGATCCCGGTCCATGGGAGTGCCCGCTCCTAGAAGGAGAAGACGCCCGTGCCGTAGGCGTTCTTCATGCAGTCGTTGGAGAAGGTGCGCTCGTAGGAGACGCGCTGGCCCTGCCAGACGCCGTCCACGGTGACGACCACCGGGTCGTACTGCTTGGTGCACATCACGCCCTCGGTGGCGGTCAGGGCGTCGAAGTCGCCGCTGACGCCGCGCAGCTCGGCGCAGGCCTCGGCGGCGGCCGGGTGGGTGCCCGCGGGCCGCGGGGCACAGGTCAGGGTGACCGCGCGTTCCGGAGTCGCGGAGATCGCGCTCTCGCCGTGGCCCACCGTGAGGACGAGGGCCGACGGGGCGTAGAGCGCGGCGGGGGCCTGACCCGGTTCGGCGAGCGCGGCCCCGGTGAGGGGTCCGCAGACGGCGGTGGCCGTCAGTCCGACAGTCGTGGCCCAGCGCGCGGTGGTCCGCATTGTGTGCATCCTTCCGCTCGAATGACAGGGTGTGCCGGCCCGTGCTCGGTCGGTGCCGGGTCGGCGAGCGCCACTCTGCCGAGTCCGCCGCGGAAACACACATCGACCCCACGGGTTTCAGTAACCTTGCGTGTTGAATCAGTGGCGTGAAGTTACGGAATCGGAGCGGGTGAAGCCCGTAACCGCACGGTCTCCGGCGTCAGGAAGCGGCCAGATGGCTGATTCCGGTGCGCTCGTTAATAGGCCTGAAACATTCCGATTCAGCTCTCGGGTGACCACTTTGCAACCGCTTGCGTTCATGCTCCCGCCGAGTAATCGTCATTACATGATTACGAACGAGCAGCGAGAGAAACTGCGCGGCTGGTTCGCCGGCCGCCTGCCCGACGACCTCTTCGAGGAACTGACCGAGGTCACGGTCGACCGTGAGGAGATCACCGTCATCGGCCGCATCCCCGCGCCCCGGCTCACCGAGGACGCCTCGGACGCCGAGCGCGAGGCGGCCCTGGAGAGCCGGATGCAGGAGTTCCGCGAGCGCACGCGCGAGGACCGGATGGCCGTGGCCCGGGAGGCCGAACACCGCTTCCGCAGAAAGGTGTCCTGGGGCGTGGAGTGCGACGGGCGGCGGGCCCTGTTCACCCATGTCGCCGCACCCGTCATGACACGGCTGCGCCAGCCGGAGCGGCAGGTCCTCGACACCCTGGTCGCCGGCGGCGTCGCCCGCAGCCGCAGTGACGCGCTGGCCTGGTGCGTACGTCTGGTCCAGCGCCACACGGACGACTGGCTGGCGGAGTTGCGCGACTCCCTCGAACACGTGCAGCGGGTGCGGGCCCAGGGGCCGGACGCCGCGCCGGAGGAGCGGCACCCGGACGACGATCGGTGATCACGCAGTGGAGGAAACGTCCACCGGTGGGCCCGGGAAGGGACGAACCGTCCTCTGGTGCCGCCCGACCGTGATCACCTACGGTCGGCAGATCCCCCGAGGACGGCCTCCGCGCGCCGCCGCACACCCCTGCGCCGGCGAGCGGCCGTCCGCCCCCGCCGCCGCGCCACCCCGCGCTCCACCGCCCCGCCCCCGCTGGAGCCCTCTTGCCCTCGCCCGCCGACCGTCCTGCCCCCGACGACCGTCCCGCTTCCGCCGACCGTCCCGCTTCCACCGAACGCCCCGCCCACGACGGCGCCCTCTCCCCCGTCGCCGAAGGCGCCGCGTCGCCCCCGTCCGTGACGGAGGTCGAGGCCCACGGTGTCGACCGGATCCCCGACGCCGAGCGCACGGCGACCCCGCTGGATCTGTTCCGGCTCGCCTTCGGCGGCGCCAACACCTTCTCCACCTGCGTCCTCGGCGCCTTCCCCATCCTCTTCGGCCTCTCCTTCTGGCAGGGCCTCGCGGCCACCGTGCTGGGCGTCGTCGCCGGCGCGCTGATCCTGTGCCCGATGGCGGTGTTCGGGCCGCTCAACGGCACCAACAACGCGGTGTCGTCGTCCGCGCACCTCGGTGTGCACGGCCGGGTGGTCGGCTCGTTCCTCTCCCTGCTGACCGCCGTCGCGTTCTTCTCCCTGTCGGTGTGGAGCTCCGGTGACGCCCTGGTCGGCGGCGCCCACCGGCTGTTCGGCCTCGGCCGCGGCACCCTGTCCTACGCCGTCGCCTACGCGCTGTTCGCGGTGCTGGTCCTCGTGGTGTGCGTGTACGGCTTCCGGTTCATGCTGTTCGTCAACAAGATCGCGGTGACCTCGGCGAGCGTGCTGTTCCTGCTCGGCGCCGTGGCGTTCGCCGGCGACTTCGACCCGTCGTACGCGGGTGTCTTCACGGACGCGGCGGATCCCGGGACCTCGGCCCTGTTCTGGCCGTCGTTCATCGGGGCCACGCTGATCGTGCTGTCCAACCCGGTGTCGTTCGGGGCGTTCCTCGGCGACTGGTCGCGCTACATCCCGGCGAGCACCCCGCGGCGCAGGGTGGTCGGGGCCGCGTTCCTGTCGCAGCTCGCGACGCTGCTGCCGTTCCTGTTCGGCCTGACGACGGCGAGCGTCATCGCGCACAAGGCGCCCGAGTACGTCGATCCGGCGGCCCCCGACTTCGTGGGCGGACTGCTGGCCGTCTCTCCGGGCTGGTTCTTCCTGCCGGTGTGCCTGCTCGCGCTGATCGGCGGCATGGCGACCGGCACGACGGCGCTGTACGGGACCGGCCTCGACTTCTCGTCGGTGTTCCCGAGGCTGTCCCGGGTGCAGGCGACCGTGCTGATCGGCGCGTTGTCGATCGCGTTCATCTTCGCCGGCCGGTTCGGGCTCGACCTGGTGCGGTCCATCTCGGCCTTCGCCACGATGATCGTCACCTGCACCACGCCCTGGATGGTCGTCATGATGCTGGGCTACTGGACGCGCCGCGGCTGGTACGACCCGGAGGCGCTGCAGGTCTTCAACCGCCGTCAGCGCGGCGGCCGTTACTGGTTCGCGCACGGCTGGAACTGGCGCGGCATGACCGCCTGGTGGGTCTCGGCGCTGCTCGGGGTGCTCTTCACCAACATCCCCGGCCAGTTCGTCGGCCCGCTCGGCGACCTGGCGAACGGCGTCGACATCGGCCTGCCGGTGTCACTGGCCGCGGCCGCGGTGCTGTTCCTGACGCTGCTGCGGCTGTTCCCCGAGCCGCGGGCGGTGTACGGACCCGAGGGCGCCCGCCTGGCCCGGACCGCGGACGTGCCGGTGCCACCGATCACCGGCCCCGGCACCGAGGGGGCGGTGTCGGATCCTCCGGCTACGGTGCGGGCATGAGTGATGTGGTGCGGGACGTCGTCGACGAGGTGGGGCGCCTCGGCCTGCGCGATGTCGTCCTGGTGGGGCACAGCTACGCGGGCGTCCCCGTCGGGCAGGCCGCCGAGCGGATCGGCGAGCGGCTGCGGCGCGTGGTGTTCGTCGACGCGAACGTGCCGGTGCACGGCGAGTCGTTCCTGTCCGGCTGGCCCAGCGAGCAGGTGCGGCGGGCGCTCGACGACCACGGCGGTTCCTGGCCGCCGCCCGGCCCGCGGGACTGTGCCGGGCAGGGGCTGACGGACGAGCAGATCGCCCGGTTCCTCGGGGGCTCGACGCCGCACCCGGGGGTCACGCTCACGGAACCGGCCGTGCTCTCCGGCTCCCTCGGCGACCTATGTGAAGTGCCTGCTCGACGGGGAGGAGCCGATGCCGGCGGTGGCGGGCCTGCTCCGGAGCGAGCGCTGGGAACGGGTCGAGCTGGACACCGGTCACTGGCCGATGTTCTCGCAGCCGCGCGAACTGGCCCGCGTTCTGCGCGCGGCGGCCGAAGGCCCTTGATCGGAGGCCGGCCATACCGCTCGGTATCGTCGCCCGTACGGCACGGTCTCGACGAGGAGACGACGAGAGGCGGGTACGTCGGTGGGCAAGCACTGGGCGGACTTCCAGTACGAGATCTATCTGAACGGGATGACGGGTGCCGTACCGCGGCTGCCCACCGATCTGACCCGGCTGGAGGAGCTGACCGAGCAGCGGCTCGGGCCCGGGCCGGTCGGCTACGTGGCGGGCAGCGCGGGCGACGGCAGTACCGCCCGGGCCAACCGGGCCGCCCTGGAGCGGCGCCGGATCGTGCCGCGCATGCTGCGGGACGTGCACGAACGGGACCTGTCGGTCGAGGTGCTGGGCCGTGCCCTGCCGGCGCCGCTGGCGCTGGCCCCCGTGGGCGTGCTGTCGATCATGCACCCGGACGCCGAGCCGGCGGCGGCCCGGGCCGCCGCCGCGCAGGGCGTGCCGTACATCCTGTCCTCGGCGTCCAGTACCCCCATGGAGCAGGTCGCCGAGGCGATGGGCGACGCCGAGCGGTGGTTCCAGCTGTACTGGCCGAAGGACCCGGAGGTGGCGCGCAGCTTCCTGGACCGGGCGAAGGCGGCCGGGTTCGGCGTGCTCGTCGTCACCCTGGACACGCCGCTGCTGTCCTGGCGGCCCCGCGATCTGGACCAGGCCTACCTGCCGTTCCTGCGCGGCGTCGGCACGGCGAACTACTTCTCCGACCCGGCCTTCCAGGCAGGCCTGGCCAAGCCGGTGCACGAGGATCCCGACGCGGCCGTGATGCGTTTCGTCGGCCTGTTCTCCGACCCGGCCAAGACCTGGCCGGACCTGGCGTTCCTGCGGGAGAACTGGGACGGGCCGATCGTCCTCAAGGGCGTTTTGCATCCGGACGACGCCCGGCTCGCGGCGGACGCGGGCATGGACGGCGTGGTCGTCTCCAACCACGGCGGGCGGCAGGTGGCCGGATCCGTCGCGGCGGCGGACGCGCTGCCGCGCGTGGTGGAGGCCGTCGGCGACCGGCTCACCGTCCTCTTCGACAGCGGTGTGCGCACCGGCGACGACGTCTTCAAGGCTCTCGCGCTGGGCGCGCGCGCCGTCCTGCTGGGCCGCCCGTACGTCTACGGCCTCGGCCTCGACGGGCAGGCGGGCGTCGAGCACGTCATCCGCTGTCTGCTGGCCGAACTGGACCTGACCCTCGCCCTGTCGGGCCACGCCACGCCGGGCACGATCGGGCCGGGCGACCTCGTCGAGGCCCCGGCCTGACGGCGGACGGGGCCGCGCGGCCCGAGTCCCGCGCGGCCCCGTCCGGCCCGAGGGCCCCGGCTCAGCCGGTGCGGCCGGCCGGGGCGGTCACCTGGCGGGCCGCCGGGCTCTCCTGCTCCTCGATCGACAGCGAACCGGACGCCGTCGGCACGGGCTCGGCCTGCCAGCGCTGGGCGTCGGAGCGGTCGCGGACCTTGACGACGATGTCGGCTTCCGGGTCGTCGTCGGCCGGGGTGATGGCGAGCTGCTCGTCCCAGCGGGGCAGCAGTTCGCCGCGCACGGTGAGGTCGTAGCGCACGTCGTCGCCCCGCTCGGCATCCTCGTCGGCGCAGGTGCCGAGGACCACGACGCCCGCGTCCTTGTGCGAATCCAGGCACAGCCCGGGATCCGCGACGCTGCGCAGCGACCCGTCCTTCTCGTACGTCCACTGCTGGGTCCACACCGTCGAGCACGGTGCCAGCTTCGTCCCCGAGCCCTCCTTCGGCAGGTCCCGGATGTCGAGGCAGAGGCCGGCGCCGGTGTTGCGCAGCCGCGTCACGCCCGGTGCCGTGGGCAGTCCGGCCGTGCCGGGGGGTGTCGCGGAGGTGGCGTTGTCGCCTCCGGTGGCGCTGTTGGATCCGGCCGGGTCGGCCTCCCCGCCGTCGTACGACGTCGTGCCGAGGATGAGCACGGCCGTCAGCACCCCGGCCGACACTGCGCCGACGCCCGAGAGCAGTCCCCGGGAGGACCGCAGCGCCTGCGGGATACGTGCCCCGCCGGCCCCGCGCGCCGGGAGCGGGATCCTGGCGAGCAGCCCGTGGCCGCCCACGCGGCGCCGCCCGCCGCGCCGTCCGGCCCGGCCGCCGCGGGTGCCGTGCGGGGCCCGGCCCGGACGGGAGTCGAGGTAGCGGCGGGCGCCCCAGCCGAGCACCGCTTCGGCGAGCAGCGGGCCCAGCGGCCCCTCGAAGTGGCTCAGTTGCTCGGCCGCGTCCCGGCAGTAGCGGCACTGGTCCAAGTGGTCCTGGACATCCGGCAGGAGGGCGCCGCCCCGGCGGATCGGGACGTCGAGCAGCCGGTTGTAGAACCGGCAGTCCTGGGTCGGCGCGAGTTCGCGATGGGCCCGTACGACGCCTTCGCGGAATGTGTCACGCGCCTGTTCGAGGGCCGCGGACGCGAGAACGGTGTCCATGCCCAGCAGTCCGGCCGGGACGGATATGGCGTCGGCCTCGACCTCGGCATGCCAGAGCAGACACCGCGCGGCGGCGGGAAGCGCCTGGAATGCCCGCTCCGTGAGAACCCGGTTTTCGGGTGTCACGGACGTGGCCGCACGCAGCCCGCGTCCTCCGGCCGGTTTCTGCAGCGCGGGCAGAACGGCCGATATTCGATCGTCGCCGGACCACTCCCGGATCGTGTCCCGCACGGTCACCAGCAGGGCCGGGCGCAGCGCGACGGCCGATTCGCCGAACGCGAGGCGGTTGAGGGTCCGGTGAAAGGCGGTCCCGGTGACCATCGCGGCGACCTGGGCCGAGGAGGCGAGGCAGATGGCCGCGTAGTCGTGCACCGGCTGCCAGTGCCGCGCCATCAGCAGCGCGACGGAATGGGCGGCGACCTCGCCCTCCGGGCTGCCTCTCAAGGGGGCGGCGAGATTTTCGTCGGATTCCCCCGGATCCCCGCCGGGCGGGGGATACGGAGGTCGAGGGGGGTGGGGGGTGGGCACTGAGATGGTTCCTTCCCACGCGCAGGTGGCACACAGAAGTCCTGCCGCCGAAAAAGGAGCCCGGTTGGTGCGTACCTTTTTGGGCGCGGCGCGGGGGGTACGAATTCGCCGACGGCGAATCGGACCCGGTCAACAAATGCCGTGCGACTCTTGGTCATTCCCCCCGCACGTGCGTGCACTCTTGCACAATCCCCACACGGCCAACAAGGCGCACGGACCACATCCCTGCCATTGACAGAAAGTCAGAAGCAGAACACCTCTGCGCAGGTCGCACCGGCTTTCGATCCCGTTCAGATCTGCCAGGCGCGCAGCCGGTCGGCAGCACCGTAGACGTCGGTCGTGCCGGACATCAGATCGCGGGCCAGATCGACCAGGGCCCCGTAGGGCGGGTCGATGCCGACGCCGCTGACGAACATGTAGGCCACGGCGGTCGCGCAGGCGAAACGGGCGTTGGCCGAGGGCAGCGGCCTCAGCACGGCGAGGGTGTGCAGCAGCGCGGCCGCCCGCCAGGCCGGGTCGGAGTCCACGCCGAGGCGCGGCGGGTCGACGCGGTGCCGGGCGACGGCGGCGACCAGCGCGGAGAAGTCGTTGATCGTGGGCTGGTCCGGCAGGACCTCTTCGTGGCGCTGGAGCAGCCAGGGCACGTCGATATGGAGGACGGGTGCCATCGGTCAGGCGGCCCGCCCCTCGCCCTTGGTGGGCGGTTCGTCGTCGGGGAAGGCGGCGGCGAACTCGTCGGCGTGGGTCGCGAAGAACCGCCGGAAGGCCTCCGCGCCCTCCTGCAGCGCCCGGTGGCGGGCTATGTCGGCGGCGGCCGCCTCCCGCACGAGCGCCTTCATGGACGTACCGCGCTCCTTGGCGATCTGCCGCAGGTCCTCAAGTTCGCGGTCGCTGAACTCGACGTTGAGAGCTGGCATGCCTTCACGGTAGCGCCCGGGGTACTGACCAGTAAATACCCCCAGGTCACGGCAGGTACGGGGAGGTACCACCGAGGGGTCCCGCCCGCCTCGTGGCTGAGAGGTGGGTCACATCCGGGCGGTGCGATGTCACATTCCGGGGCCCTGTCCGGCTCATAGTGGTGAGCGCGTCCACGGGAGGGCCAGGCATGACCGATATCTCCGCACCGGGCACCGACGCCCCGCTCGACGAGGCGACCGGGGTGTTCGTCGACCATCGCGAGCTGCTGTTCGGCGTCGTCTACAACATGCTCGGCAGTGTCGCCGACACCGAGGACGTCCTGCAGGAGACGTGGCTGTCCTGGACGTCCCGCGGCGGCGGCGCCGACCTGTCCGCTGTCGACAACCCCCGCGCCTATCTCGTCCGGGTGGCGGTCAACCACGCGCTGCGCCGCCGGGCCGCGGTCAGCCGGCGGCGGGAGACGTACGTCGGCCCGTGGCTGCCCGAGCCGCTGGTCGCCGACGAGGACGCCGGCACGGCCGACGGCCCGGCCCTGCGCGGCGAGGCGGTGTCGCTGGCGATGCTGGTGGTCCTGGAGTCGCTGACACCGCTGGAGCGGGCGGTGTTCGTGCTGGGCGAGGTGTTCGGATACCCGCACGCCGAGATCGCCGGGATCATCGACCGCTCCCCCGCCGCCGTGCGGCAGCTGGCGCACCGGGCCCGCGAGCACGTGCACGCGCGCCGGCCGCGCTACCAGGCGCATCCGCGGGTGCGCCGGGAGGCGACCGAGCGGTTCGTGCGGGCGGCGCTCGGCGGGGACATCGCCGAGCTGATGGAGGTCCTCGCGCCGGACGTCACGGCGTGGACCGACGCCGGCGGCAAGCGCCGGCGGGCGGGTCTGCGCCCGGTGCACGGCCGGGACAAGGTGACCCGGCTGCTCACCTCCGGCCGGGGCGGCCCGGACCGTCCCGTGTGGCGCTACCGGCGCGTCAACGGCGACGACGCGGCGGTGCTGTTCGACGGCGACGCGCCCTTCGCCGTCCTGGTCCTGGACCTCACCCCGGAGGGCGACCGGGTGCGCGGCATCTACGTCGTGGCCAACCCGGACAAGCTGGCCCACCTGCCCCGGGAGGCGGCGTGAGCGCGGGACCGCCGGCCGGGCAGGGACGGCCCGGGGAGCTCGTCGTCAGGAGTGGGCGCGGCAGAACTCCCGGACGGTCCGGTTGAACGGCTCGGGGGCCTCGACGTTGCTGAGGTGTCCGACGCCGGGCAGCACGACCAGCGTGGCCTCGGGGATCGCTGCGAGGAAGGAGCGGGCGACGGGGTCCACCGGGGAGCGGCGGTCGAGTTCGCCCCACAGCAGCAGCGTCGGCACCGCGATCCCGGGCAGCAGGTCGCTGAGGTCCGCCTCGGCCATCACCGTGAGTTCGGCGCGCAGGCTGCCGGGCCGCGTGTCGGCGGACATCACCGAGAGCAGGCGTACGGCGTCGGCGGGTGGCGCCCCGGCGAACAGGCCGGGCATGGTCGGCGCGAACTCCGCCGGCGGGACGGCGAGCATCCGCTCGGCCCCCTCGACCCGGGCCCGCACCTCCGCCGCGGGCAGGGACCCCTTCCAGCCGGCGTAGGTGTCGACCAGGAGCAGCGTCCGCACCAGTCCGGGATGGAGCCGGTACAGCTCCAGCACCACGGTCCCGCCCCAGGACAGGCCGAGCACGTGGGCGGGGCCCAGGCCCACGTCCTCCACGACCGCCGCCAGGCAGCGGGCGTAGTCGGCCAGGGCGAAGCCGGGCGGTACGTCGGAGGAGCGGCCGGCGCCCGGTTCGTCCCAGGCGACGACGGTGAACTCGTCGGCCAGGTCCCGCAGCTGTCCGCCGAAGAGGCGGGCGTCGGTCGTGACGCCGTGCGCGAGCACGAGGGGCGGGCCCTGGCCCACCCGGTCGTACACGACCTCGATGCCGTCGACCCGCACGGCGTGCATGGCACCAGGCTACGCGCGGGTACCGGGGGCGTCCTGTCGTGCGGACGCCCCCGGTACCGGCGGTGGTGCGGGGCTAGCCCTGGTCGGCCACGAAGGAGGCCATGCGGGTCAGGGCGGCGTTCCAGTTGATCGTGTGCTCGTTGGTCGACCAGGACTGGATGTCGTCGATGTAGCAGAACTGGCCGACGCAGCCCTGCAGCTTGCTCTGGGCGTAGGGGTCCTGGATGCTCGAGTTCGGCCCGCCCGCGAGGGTCCCCCGCGGCGGGTTGGGCTGGTTCGGGTCGAGCTGGCGGGCGTACCAGCGACTGTGCTGGTTCTGGGCGCTGACCTCTCCGTAGCCGGTGACGTAGGAGATGTTGAGCGCGTTGCGGCCCAGGATGTAGTCCATGCTCTGCAGCGCGCCGTCACGGTACTTCGAGGCGCCGGTGAGGTCGTACGCGGTGGCGAGGACGACGGCGTTGTTGAGGATCTGGTGGCTGGAGCCCCAGTCGTACTTGTCCCCCTCGGGGGCGTACGGCATGCCGTAGGGGTGTGCCTTCAGGGTGGCCAGGTACCGGTCGGCGCCCTTGATCACGGACTGGCGCACCTTGTCCCGGCCGGGCAGCCTGCTGGGCACCGTGGCCAGGTCGAGGCGGCCGGCCGCGCCGGTGCGGGCCCAGTCGAAGCCGATGGGCTTGAAGAGGTCGGCCGTGTGGACCGGGGACTTCAGCAGATGGTCCTCGAACTGCCGCTCCCCCGTGGAGAGATACAGCTCGGCCGCCGCCCAGTAGAAGTCGTCGGACACGTCGCTGTCGGCGTAGGCGCCGCCGCCGATGCCGTCGCTCTCGGAGGCGAGACGGCCGGGGTGGGCGAGGGCCGCCGCCCAGGCCTTGCGCGCGGCGGCCAGCGCCCGGCCGGCGAACTCCTTGTCGTGGGGCCGGTACAGCCGGGCCGCCTGCGCGGCCGTGGCGGCCAGGTTGAGGGTCGCGGCCGTGGACGGCGGGTGCAGCTCACGCTTCTGCGGATCGTCGTGGGGCATCAGCGGCAGGCCGGTCCACTGCTCGTCGTGCATCTTGTGGTGGGCCATGCCGGCCAGCGGCTTCCCGTCGGGCACCTGCATCCTCAGCAGGAACTCCAGTTCCCAGCGGGCCTCGTCGAGGAGGTCGGGCACCTTGTTGCCGCTCTCGGGGATGGCGAGGCTGCCGTCGCCGAGCGCGCCGGCGTCGCCGGTGCGGGCGTGCAGGGCGCGTTCGTAGGTGCTGAGCAGTTCCCAGGTGGAGATGCCGCCGTTGACGACGTACTTGCCGTGGTCACCGGCGTCGTACCAGCCGCCGCTGACGTCGAGGGTGTAGTCGCAGACGCCGGGCTGGCAGGGCACGGCCGTGTCGCCCTGGTTGGGTGCCACGCCGACGTGACCGGCCGGGCGTCCGTAGCCGGGCCGCAGGTCGTCGCGTATCGCGATGCCGCTGCGCTGCGTGTAGTAGTACTTCGCCGAGTCCAGCCGCAGCCGCTCGTAGGCGCTCGCGCCGATGTCGAAGGGGCGGCTGGTCTCGCCGTCGGCGACGAGCGTGAAGCCGGAGCCCTTCTTGCGGTAGGCGCCGAAGTCGACGGAGTGCACGTTCTGCCCGGAGGAGGCGTCGACGCCGCGGGGCACGGTCGTGCCCCGGGCGACGACCGTGCCCGCGGAGTTCCTCAGCTGCCAGGGCAGTTCCGTCGTGGCGTCGGTGACGAGGGTGGCGTTCTTCGGTCCGGCGGGCAGGTAGGCGACCTGGTTGACGCGCACGCGCGGCCCGGTGTCCGGCTCGTACGGCTCCGGCGTCACCCCGCCCAGCAGCGACACGTCGTCCATGCAGAAGCGCCACGGGTCCGCGCTGCCGCCGAGCTGGAAGCCGACCTGGCCCTGGGCGGTGTCGACGGGCGAGGTGAAGGTGTACGAGTAGGTGTCGCCGGAGACGCTGAGTTGCGGCGTCACCTCGTGGTAGGTGTCGTAGGGCGCCACCGACAGGCCGACGATCGCGCGCACCACGTGCCCGGCGGGGCTGCCGGTGGCCTGGAAGGAGAAGCGGTACGACTCCCCCTTCACGAGGGTGATGTCGTTCTGCCCGACGGCGGCGTCCCAGCGGTTGGTGGTGCCGCCGGGGACGTCGGCGCAGAGCCGGCCGTCGGACAGACCGGCGGTGACGTTGCTGGTCGTCCACCACGGATCGGTGGTGGTGTCGAAGGTGCCGTTCCTGACCTGCTCGACCTCCTCGGCTCCGGCCGGTGCGGAGGGCAGCGCGGTGAGCGCGGTCGCCAGCAGGGCCGTCAGGGACAGCAGGGCGGTTCTGCGTCGTTTCACGTCTGGGCTCCTCTGGGAGGTGCGGGTGGCGCTCGGTTATGGGAGCGCTCCCAGATGCGGACGCAGGCCATGGTTGTGGCAGATGTGACGCGCCGTCAACGGTCCGGACGTGACCGGCTTTCAGCGGACGGCGACTCGCGCCACCCTCGCCGGGCAGGCGCCTGGCACGTACGGCCTTGTCGCGGGCCCGCTCGCCCCCTGACGGGTGAAGCGGGACGTGCCGCCGGCCGGCAAGCGGAACCCGTCTTCCACCTGTTCACGTGCGAGACGGCAGGATCCACGGCTTCCCGGACTGCGCGACGTACGACTTCGACAGCCTCGACATCGGCTGACAGCGCATCGGCCCGGTCACGTTGACCATGGTGTCCGGGCCGGCCGTCGAGGGCCGCACCGGGGTTACCCGTCCACGCCGGGCGTCTACGGACTAGTCTGGAACTCAAGTGACCTCCCTGTTTACTGTGAGTGTCCGTATGGAGTGGCGACGATGAGCCCGGACGAGCCGTTCGACGATGGCGTGGCAGCCCGTGTCGTCATCGCCGCCGACGGCACGCTCACCGAGTGGAGCGAGGGCGCCCGCCGCCTGCTGGGACACACGGCCGACGAGGTCGTGGGCCGCCCGGCCGCGGGGCTGCTGGCCGACGGGGCGGACCCGCCGCCCACGCCCGTCGACGCCCGCTGGAGCGGCACGCTCAGCCTGCGCCACCGCGACGGCCGCACGGTGCCCGTGTGGGTGCTCGCCCACCGCCGGCCCCCCGACGGCCCGGACACCACCGACTGGCTCGCCGTGGCCCCGCCCGCGATGCCGGACCGGGACGTCCCGGACGACCCGCTGCTGCGAGCGGCCCTGACGCAGTCACCCTGCGCCATGATGATCTTCGACGAGCAGTTGCGCCTGCACGGCGTCAACGACGCCATGGCGGACCTGCTCGGGCTGCCGGCCGGCCGCCTGCGGGGACTGCGCCCCACCGACATCGGCAGCCGGCAGCAGAACCGGGACCTGGAGGAGCACCTGCGCCGGGTGCTGGGGACCGGCCGGCGGCAGGACATGCAGACGTACATGAAGGCCACCGGCGAGGACCGGGGGCCGCACGCCTGGCTGGCCCGGATGGCCCCGCTCACCGACGACGCGGGGCGGGTGCGGGGCGTGTGCGTGACCGCCCACGACTTCTCCGACCAGTACCGGGCACGGGAGCGGCTGCAGCTGGTCAACGAGGCGAGCGTGCGCATCGGCACCACCCTCGACGTCACGCGTACGGCCCAGGAGCTGGCGGACGTGTGCGTCCCGGCGCTGGCCGACTTCGTCAGCGTCGACCTGCTCGACCCACCGGGCCAGAGCGGCGAGCCCGCCGGACCGCCGGCGCCGCCGGTGAACCTGCGCCGGGCGGCCCACCGGTCGGTCAACCCGGGCAGTCCGGAGGCCGTCGCCAAGCCGGGCCAGGTGGACGTCTACCCCGAGAGCTCTCCGCAGGCCGCCTCCCTGGTGGCGGGCCACACGGTCGTGGCCTCCGGCTCCTCCGCCGACCTGGAGCGGTGGCTCGCCTGGGACCCGGTCCGCTTCCGCCGGGTCCGCGAGTACGGCATCCACTCCACGATGTCCGTCCCGCTGCAGGCCCGGGGCGCCACCCTCGGCGTCGCCGTCTTCACCCGGTTCCGGCGGCCGGAGGCGTTCACCGACGACGACGTGCTGCTGGCCGAGGAGGTCACGGCCCGCGCCGCCGTCTGCATCGACAACGCCCGCCGCTACTCCCGCGAGCGCGAGACCACCCTCACCCTCCAGCGCAGCCTGCTGCCCCGGACCCTGCCCCGCACGGCGGCGGTGGAGGCGGCCTCCCGCTACCTGCCCGCCACCCGCTCCGGCGTGGGCGGCGACTGGTTCGACGTGATCCCGCTGTCGGGGATGCGGGTCGCCATGGTCGTCGGGGACGTCGTCGGCCACGGCATCCAGGCCTCGGCCACCATGGGCCGGCTGCGCACGGCCGTCCGCACCCTCGCCGACATCGACCTGGCCCCCGACGAGCTGCTCACCCACCTCGACGACCTGGTCGTCCGGCTCTCCCAGGAGTCCGGCAGCGACGCGGGCACCGGCGAGGTGGGCGCGACCTGCCTGTACGCGGTCTACGACCCGGTGTCCCGGCGCTGCACGCTGGCCCGGGCCGGGCACCCGCAGCCCCTGCTGGCACCGCCGGACGGTCCGGCCCGGCAGCTCGACCTGCCCTCGGGACCGCCGCTCGGGGTCGGCGGGCTGCCGTTCGAAAGCACCGAGGTCGACCTGCGGGAGGGCAGCGTCCTGGCGTTCCACACGGACGGGCTGCTCGCCAGCCGCGAACGGGACGTCGACGCGAGCCAGCGGATGCTCCGCGAGGCCCTGTCGGCGCCCACCGACTCCCTGGACGAGACCTGCGACCGGGTGCTGCACGCCCTGCTCCCGCCGGGCGGCTCCGCCGACGACGTCGCCCTGCTGCTGGCCCGCACCCGCGGCCTGCCCTCCTCCCAGGTGGCGACCTGGGACATCCCCGCCGACCCGGCGCTGGTCGCGCCCATCCGCAAGCAGGTCGTCGACCAGCTCGAACGCTGGGACCTCCTGGAGGCCACGTTCACGGCCGAGCTGGTGGTCAGCGAGCTGGTCACCAACGCCATCCGCTACGGCGCCCCGCCCATCCGGCTCCGGCTGATCCACGACGCGTCCACGCTGATCTGCGAGGTCTCCGACACCAACCACACGGCACCGCACCTGCGGCGGGCCAAGACCTGGGACGAGGGCGGCCGCGGTCTGCTCCTCGTCGCCCAGCTGACCCAGCGCTGGGGCAGCAGGCACACCGCCGAGGGCAAGACGATCTGGGCGGAGCTGGCGCTGCTCGACGACATCTGACCGCTCCGGCCGGCGACGCCCGGCCCCCCGGACCGCTCCCGCGGCGCCCGAGCGTTCATTACGGCTCTCTTACCTTCACCTGGTTCCCTCGGCGGGCACCATCTGTTCGCGTTCCGGAGGACTCCCCTGCACACCCCGCTCGCCGAAGTCCTGTCCGTGACGCTGCTGGCCGCCGTGCTGCTGTGGGCCGTGGCCCGCCCGAAAGGGCTGCCCGAGGCCGTGCTGGCGGTGCCGGCCGCAGCGCTCGCGGTCGCCGTCGGAATCATCTCGCCCGCCCACGCCTGGGAGGAGATCCAGCGGCTCGGCCCGGTGGTCGGCTTCCTGGCCGCCGTGCTGGTGCTCGCCCACTTCTGCGACGTCGAGGGTCTCTTCACCGCCTGCGGGGCGTGGATGGCCCGCCGGGCCGCGGGGCGCCCCACCCGGCTGCTGACGGCGGTGTTCGTCCTCGCCTCGCTCATCACGGCCGTGCTCAGCCTGGACGCCACGGTCGTGCTGCTCACACCGGTCGTGCTCGCCACCGCCACCCGCATGGGCGTGCGCGCCCGGCCGCACCTGTACGCCTGCGCCCATCTGTCGAACACCGCCTCGCTGCTGCTGCCGGTGTCCAACCTGACCAATCTGCTGGCCTTCGCGGCGAGCGGGCTCAGCTTCACGCGGTTCGCGGCCCTGATGGCCCTGCCCTGGCTGGTCGCGATCGCGGCCGAGTACCTGGTGTTCCGGCGGTTCTTCGACGACGAGCTGAGCGCCCCGCCGCCCTCCCCCGACGAGGCCGGACCGCCCGAGCCGCTGCCGCTGTTCGCGCTGGTCACGGTCGGCTGCACGCTGGCCGGGTTCGCGGTGGCCTCCGCCGTCGGCATGTCACCGGCGTGGGCCGCCCTGGCCGGGGCGCTGGTGCTGGCAGCGCGGGCGATGCTCCGGCGCCGGGCCACGCCGCTGACGGTGGTGCGGTCCGCGGCACCGGCCTTCCTGGCGTTCGTGCTCGCGCTCGGGGTCGTCGTGCGCGCGGTCGTGGACCACGGGCTGGCCGACGCCCTCCAGCGGGTGCTGCCCGGCGGTGACGGTCTGCTCGCCCTGCTGGGCCTGGCCGCCCTGGCCGCCGTGCTGGCGAACCTCATCAACAACCTGCCCGCGGTGCTGGTGCTGCTGCCGCTGAGCGCGGGGTCCGGCCCCGGTGCGGTGCTGGCGGTGCTGCTCGGCGTGAACATCGGCCCCAACCTGACCTATGCCGGATCGCTGGCGACCCTGCTGTGGCGGCGGATCGTGCAGCAGCACGGGCACCGGGTGGAGCTCGGCGAGTTCACCCGGCTCGGGCTCCTGGCGGTGCCGGCGGCGCTGGTACCGGCCGTGGTGGCGCTGTGGCTGTCCCTGCGCGTCCTGGGGGTCTGAGAGGCACGGTCCGAGAGGCACGGTCTGAGAGGCACGGTCCGAGAGGCCGGGGCGGCGGCTGATCGCCCTCGGTCAGCGGCGGCCGCCCCCGCCGTAGCCGCCGTGTCCGTAGCCGCCGTATCCGTAGCCGGGGTAGCCGTACTCCGGGGAGCCGTACCCGCCGTCCTCGTCGCAGTAGTGGCCGTAACGGCGGCAGGGCGGCTCGGTGGGCGCCGTGCTGCCCGGCGCCGGCGCGGAGGTGGTGGAGGCCGGTGGGGGCGTGGTCGTCGCGGACGGGACCGGTGCCGGGGTGGGCGTGGGCCGGGGGGACGGCAGGGCGGTGTCCCAGGTGACGGACTCCATCCGCAGCTCCGCCTTGGCGGTGTCGATGACCCAGCGCTGCACGTCCTGGTCGGCGCGGGCCTTGAGGACCAGGGATCCGGAACCGTCCGTCGCCGCCGGGACGAGGGCCAGGTCCTGATCCCAGCGGGGCACCAGGGCGCCCTGGAGGGTGAAGTCGTAGCGGACGTTCCTGGAGTCCGGCTGGGAGGGACCCGCGCAGGGGGCGAGCCGCACGGAGTAGCCGAGGCGCGAGTCCAGGCACAGCTCGGGAGCGGCACCGTTGCGCAGCAGGCCGTCGGTCTCGTACGTCCACTGCTGGCCCGCGTCCGCGGAGCACGCGGCGAGTACGGCCTCCGCGCCGGCGACGGCCCTGTCGCCGTCGAGGGCGACGCACCGGTCGGAGCCGACGTTGTGCAGCCGTCCGCGCAGGGCGCCCTGCTCGGCGTCGCCCGCCCCGGCCCAGGACGGGTCGCGGGTCTGCTCGCCCGCGTCGGGACCGGGTGCCTCCTCGGCACCGCGCCCGGCGCCGGACGGGCCGCCGTCCCCGGAGTTCGCGAGGGACCACAGCACCAGCGGCACGACGACCAGCCCGCTGACGGTCAGGACGCCCACGGCGAGGTGACGGCGGCGGGCGGCGCGGCGGGCCGCCTTGTGGGCGGATCTGCGGGCGGCGGCGCGGGAGCCCGCACGGCGCGGGCCCGGGGCTGCCCCGGCGGACGGCGCCGTGGCGGACGGTGTCCCGGCGGACGGTGTCGTGGCGCTTGCGGGGGCGAGGGCCGGGTCCGGGTCATGCTGGGCGGCGCCGGCCGGGGCCGGCGCCGGTGTGCCGCCCGCGGTCGCGGCGGAGTCGGTGAACGACTCCCCGATCGCGCCGGCGAGGGCGACCGGGTCCGGGAACGCCTCCCGGGCGGGGCCGGCCGCACCGAGCGTGACCGCGCGCGGCGGTCCGGACGGGGTGTCGAACAGCTCCCCGGCCGTCGCGCCGGCGGGCAGGCCGCTCTCGGGGCAAACCTCCGCGGTCCCGCCGGGGCGGCCCTCGGCGTACTGCCGCCCGCCCCAGCCGAGCACCGCCTCCGCCAGGGCGGTGCCCAGGCCGCGGTTGAAGTGGTCGAGCTGGTCGGCGGCGGCGCCGCAGTGCCCGCAGCTGCCGATATGCGCGCGTAGATCGGGGTCGATGTCGCGGCCGCCCCGCCGGTACGTCACGTCCAGCAGGCGCAGATAGCGCCGGCACTCCTCGTCGGGGGCGAGTTCGCGGTGCAGCTGGAGGCACTCCTCGCGCAGCCGGTCCCGGGCCCGCTCCAGTTCGACGCGGGCGCCCTCCTCGTCCAGGCCGAGGAGCCGGGCCGGTGCGGCCGGCGGTTCCCCCTCGACCTCGACGTGCCACAGCAGACAGCGTGCGGACTGGGGCAGCCGCGGGAAGGCCCCGGACAGCAGGCGCCGCTGCGGCGGGGGCAGCAGCCGGGCCGCCGGACGCGGGCCGCCCTCGGCGCGCAGGTCGGGGTGGAGCAGGTCGCGCCGGTGGTCACCGGCCCATTCGGCCGCGATGCGCCGCACGGTCACGAGCAGGTGCGGACGCCAGGCGGAGGTCGGGCCGCTCTGGCGCAGCGTCTCCCCGAACAGCCGGGTGAAGGCGGCGGTGGTGAGGATGCCGGCGGCGCGCGGGCCGTCGGTGCACAGCCGGGCGTAGGCGAAGCCCGCCTCCCAGTGGCGGTCCAGCAGCTCGCCGACGGGATGCAGGGCCGGGGTCGCCCCCGTCCACTTCCTGAGCTCGGCACTCAGCTGCTCGTCCGTCGCTCCGAACCCGCGGGCCGGGGCCGGAGAATTCGACGGGCCTGCGTCATTCACGGCTGCATTCCTCTCGAGGACATGCGGAATAAAAGTCCGGACCAAGGGGTATGCCGGCCCGTCGGCCTCGCGCATACAAAGAAAGGCGTGTTGTCAGCACACCTGCACGGCACACCTTTGCACAGGTCAGCGACAGGGAACAAGAGATCCAGCCGTTTCGAGCATTACGTGCGCGGCCGACGCCTTTTGACAAACTGTCAACCGGCGCGGCGAAAGGGATTTGCGCTCTCTCACCGGATTCCGTGGCGGGTCCGGTAGGCGCCGGGCGGTATCCCGTAGCGCTCCCGGAAGATCCGGTTGAAGTGGAAGGGACTGGCGAAACCGGAGGCCGCGGCGACGCGTTCCACGGGCAGGTCGGTGTTCTCCAGCAGCCGGGCCGCGTGCCGCAGCCTGGCCTCGCGCAGCGCCCGCATCGGCGACTGGCCGAGCTGCGTGCTGAACAGGTGGGCGAAGCGGGACGGTGACAAGGCGACGTCCCCGGCCAGCGAGCGGACGGTGTGCGGGGCGCCGGGATCGGCGGCGATCAGCTCCGCGGCCCGGCGGACACGGGCGTCCAGACCCGGTCGGGTCGCCGCGGGCCGGGCGGCGGCGGTGGCGAGCAGGACGATCTCCTCCAGGGCGCACAGGGCGAGTTCGCGGGCGGCGCTGCCGTGTGCGACGGCGACCTGGCCGTCCGGGGAACCGGTGGGATCCGGGGCGGGCGGTGCGCCGGTCCCGGTCCAGCGGGCGTCGGCGCGCATCCGCCGGAAGGCCGCCGCGACACGGCCGTGCAGCGCGGCCGGGACCGACGGGACCGCGTACACCCCGTCGCCGGTGCCGTACGGCCGCAGCCACGCGGTCCAGGCCGGGCGGGCCTGGCAGTGGGCCCACCAGAAACGCCAGTGCCGGGCGCCGGGCCCGACCGCGTAGCCGTGCGGGACACCCGGGGCGAGCACGACGAGGTCGCCCGGGCCGGCCGGGGTCCGCGTGGCGCCCTGCCGCAGCCGTCCCCGCCCTCCCGTGGTCCAGGTAATGAGCCAACTCGGCGACCCCTGGGGCCGGTTGACGGCGTAGCCGGAGGGCTGGTCGAAGTGGCCGAGCACGACCAGGCCGGGCGGCGGCGCCGGGTCACCGGCGTCTCCCGGCGCAGCAGTGCCGGGCAATCCGTCAGCACGCACGGGCATCCTCCTGGGCGACGCGGCGGCCTAGCGTCAGGACCGGGGGACACCGACCGAGGAGTGCGGGCATGACAGTCACGGGCAACGGCGCCACCGGCGCTCCCATCCTGGACCACGCCGGGCTGCGGCGACACCGGGAGGGCTTCGAGGAGGACGGTTTCACGGTGGTCCGCGGCCTCTTCGGGGCCGACGAGATCGACCGGCTGTGCGGGGAGTTCGCGGCGCTGCGCGAGGCGGGCCCGGTGCCCGGGCACGTCCAGCCGAGGGACAGCGGGCCGGACGCGGATCCGCTGCGCGCGTGGCCGCGTGTGATGCATCCGCACGAGATCAACGACATGGCGCGCGAGGTCCTGCTCGACGCCCGGCTGCGGACGGTGCTTCAGACGCTGCTCGGGGAGGAGGTGCTGGCCGCGCAGAGCATGTTCTACTTCAAGCCGCCGGGCGCCCGGGGGCAGGCGCTGCACCAGGACAACTTCTATCTGCGGGTCGAGCCGGGCACCTGTGTGGCGGCGTGGGTGGCCTGCGACGTGATCGACCGGGAGAACGGCGGTCTGGAGGTCGTGCCGGGCACGCACCGCATGGAGCTGTTCTGCCCGGAGCTCGCGGACGCGGACGTGTCCTTCGCGCGGGAGTACGTCCCGCCGCCGCCCGGGCTGGAGACCGTGCCCGTCGACATGCGGCCGGGGGACGTGCTGTTCTTCAACGGCAGTCTGGTGCACGGCTCGCAGCCGAACCGTACCGCCGGCCGGTTCCGGCGGTCGTTCATCGGGCACTACGTGGGGCGGTCGGCCGAGCGGATCGGGGCGTACTACCGGACCCTGTCGATGAACGGGGCGCGGGTGGTGCTGCCGGAGAGCGAGGGCGCGGGGCCCTGCGGCACGGAGTTCGCACCGCAGGGACCCCACTGGTCGCGCACGGCCTAGTGACCGGCGATGGGGTGCGGGGTGTAGGGCCGTTCCAGCTCCTCCAGTTCCTTGCCGTCGAGCTCCAGCTCCACCGCCGCCACCGCGTCCGTGAGGTGCTGCGGCTTGGCGGCCCCGACGATCGGGGCCGTCACGGTGTCCTGGTGGAGGAGCCAGGCCAGGGCCACGCGGGCGCGCGGCACCCCGCGGGCCTCGGCGATGCGCGTGACGGCCTCGACGATGGAGCGGTCGCCGTCCTGGTAGAGGGTGCTGCCGAAGGTGTCGGTGGCGCTGCGGCCGGTCGTGGTGTCCCAGTCGCGGGTGAGGCGGCCCCGGGCGAGCGGACTCCACGGCAGGACCCCCACGCCTTGGTCGGCGCAGAGGGGCAGCATCTCGCGCTCCTCCTCGCGGTAGATCAGGTTGTAGTGGTTCTGCATCGAGACGAACCGGGTCCAGCCGTTCAGCCGCGCGGTGTACTGCATCTTGGAGAACTGCCAGGCGTACATCGAACTGGCCCCGATGTAGCGGACCTTGCCGGCCTTGACGACGTCGTGCAGCGCCTCCATGGTCTCCTCGACCGGCGTGTGCGGGTCGAAGCGGTGGATCTGGTAGAGGTCGACGTAGTCCGTGCCCAGGCGGGCGAGGCTCCGGTCGAGTTCGGTCATGATCGCCTTGCGGGAGAGGCCGCCGCCGTTCGGCCCGGGGCGCATCCGGCCGTGCACCTTCGTCGCCAGGACGATCTCGTCGCGGCGGGCGAAGTCGCGCAGGGCCCGGCCGACGATCTCCTCGCTGGTGCCGTCGGAGTAGACGTTGGCGGTGTCGAAGAAGGTGATGCCCGCCTCGACCGCCTGCCGGATCAGCGGGCGGGAGGCCTCCTCGTCGAGGGTCCACTCGTGGGTGCCGCGGTCGGGCAGGCCGTAGGTCATGCATCCCAGACAGATCCGCGAGACGTCCAGGCCCGTCGAACCGAGCTTCACGTACTGCATCGTTGCTGCTCCTGCCTTCGGGAGAGGTATCAGGGCCACCGTACGTGCTGGTGTGCGCTCGAAGCCGGGTCCGTCCGGCGGCCGGCCGCCGGTTGCTGCCCTCAGGTGACCGACCGGCGTGGGAGCGGCGGGGCGGCCCGTCCCACGGCGCATCCTCGGCGCGGGTGACCGGCGCCCGGCCGGTCGGTCACGTACGGGAGGACACATGGCGGCACGACGCAGGACACTCAGGACCCTGACCGGGGCGGCCGCGGTCTGCGCCGCGCTCGTCTCCACCGCCTGGAGCCGCCCGGTGCCCCCGCCGGCCGACGTCCGGGCCGAGGCGGCGGCAGCGACAGCCGGGACACCGGCGGCCGCGACACCGGCGGCCGGAGCGCCCGCGGCCGAGGCGTCGGCGGCCGGGGCGCCTGCAGGCGAGGCGCCGGCGGGTGAAGGGCCTGCGGCCGAGGGGCCGGCGACGCTGTGCGCGCCCGCCGGTGTGCTGCGGGGTGCGCGGGGTGAGCGGGCCGTGGTCCAGCTGTGCGCGGGCAGCGGCACCCCGGTGATGGCCGTGTCGGCCCCCGCCTCCTGCCGCCGCCCCGGGACGTCCGTCCGGTACGCGTGCCTGACCTCGGGCAGCTGGACGGCGCGGCGCGACGGCGCGGCCGTGGCCTCCGGGACGCTGCCCGGTTCCCAGCCGTACCCCGGCCCGGGCACCTACGAGGTCACCGCCTCGGTGCACGTGCGGTCCACGCCCTCCGGGGTGGACCTGCGCGGCACGGTGCGGGCCACGCTCACCCTGACCGCACCGAAGCAGCAGCCCACGCACCGCGTCGAGGTCGACCGGCACATGCTGCGCCCCGGCACCACGACCACGCTGACCTACCGGGTGTACCGGGACAGCGAACAGGGCGACGGCAGCGCGCGGTTCGGGCTGATCGGCGAGGAGAGCACCGGGGTGCGGATCAGCACGGCGGACGCGCGCTGCGTCAATCCGCTCATCGGCCGGGCCCCGTCCCGGGACCGGCTGGGGTTCTCGGTGGACTGCGCCCTCACCGATCTGCAGCCGGGGCGTCCGGCCACCGTGCGGGTGCGGGTCCGGCAGACGTCGGCCTGCTCCACGGTGGTCTCGAAGCTGGGCTACTGGATGCCGCGCGGGCAGGCGCTGTACACCGGCGGCATGGTCGAGGGCCCGACCGTCGGCTGCTCCTGACCTCAGCCGCGTTCGAGCAGGTCCAGTGCCCGCCGCCAGGCGAACTCCGGCCGCGCGCCGTCCGGTTGGGGCTCTCCGGAGTACGGCTCGCCGAAGCGGACGCCCATCCCGCCCAGCCGTTCGAGGGCGGCCCGGTAGGCGGGATGGGCCGCCAGCGCGTCGGCCACGCACGGCAGGACGGCGATCGGCACCCCGAGCCCCGCGGCCTCGCAGAGGGTGCCGAGCGCGAGGGTGTCGGCGATGCCCGCCGCCCACTTGTTGACGGTGTTGAAGGTGGCGGGGGCGACGACCACGGCGTCCGGCGCGGGGAACGGGCGCGGCTCGCCCGGCGTGCGCCAGGCGGACCGGATCGGGCGGCCGGTGCGGGCCTCGACGGCGGCGGTGTCGAAGAAGCCGTTCATGGCGACCGGCGTCGCGATGACGCCGACCTCCCAGCCCCGCTCCTGCGCGGCGGCGATGAGCTCGCCGACCTCGGCGGCGATGCCGGCGGCGCAGACGACGACGTAGAGGAAGGGCTTGCGGGCGGTCTGTGCGGTCATCCCCGCAACCCTAGTGACCACGCGGGGCCCCACGCCGGGAAGGTGCCGGCGGAGCGGGAATGCGTCAGCGGAGCGGGAGGGCGCGCCCCCGCTCGGCGTCGGGCCGCGGGCCGTGGATGCGGCGGTCCGCCTCCTCGATCGGCACGTCGTCGATGCTCGCCTCGCGGCGGGTCATCAGCCCCCGCTCGTCGAACTCCCACAGCTCGTTGCCGTAGGAGCGCCACCACTGCCCGCCGGCGTCGCGGGACTCGTACTGGAAGCGGACGGCGATGCGGTTGCCGTCGAAGGCCCACAGGTCCTTGCGCAGGGCGTACTCCCGCTCGCGCGCCCATTTGCCGGTGAGGAACGCGACGATCTCGGCGCGGCCGGTGAGGAAGGTGTCGCGGTTGCGCCAGACGGAGTCCTCGGAGTAGGCGAGGGCGACCCGGTGGGGGTCGCGGGTGTTCCAGGCGTCCTCCGCGGCCTGCACTTTCTGTGCCGCCGTCTCACGGGTAAAGGGCGGAAGGGGTGGGCGGTCGGTCATGGATCCTCCCGGAGAGGCAGGCGGAGAACGTGCGTTCTCCACAGGGCTGCTACCGTAGGAGAACGCTGGTTCTCGCGTCAAGGAGTGGTCGTACATGGACAGTTCGGTGGCCCGGGAACGGGCGTTGGACGCCGCCGAGGAGCTGTTCTACGGGCGGGGCGTGCAGGCCGTCGGCATGGACGACGTGCGCAGCGCGTCCGGGGTCTCGCTCAAGCGGCTCTACCAGCTGTTCCCCGCGAAGGAGCGCCTGGTGGAGGCTTACTTGGAGCGGCGCGACACGCGCTGGCGCGAACAGCTGGCCGCGTACGTCGAGGAGCGGCACGGGGCGCGGGAGCGGATCCTCGCCGTGTACGACTGGCTGGGCCGGTGGTTCGACGAGCCCGGCTTCCGGGGCTGCGCATGGATCAACGCCTACGGCGAACTGGGGGCCATGTCCACGCCGGTGGCGGAGCGGGTGCGGGCGCACAAGCGGGCGTTCCGGGAGTACCTCGACTCCCTCGCCGCCGAGGCGGGGCTGCCCGCCGCGGTGGGCGGGCAGCTGTTCCTGCTGGCCGAGGGCGCGATGGTCACGGCGGGCATCACCGGCAGCGCGAAGCCCGCGAACGAGGCGCGGGAGGCGGCCCGGCTGCTGGTCCGGGCCGCCTGAGCGGGCGTCAGCCCACCGTGTGCGAGACGGTGATGGCGCTCACCGGGCAGGCCCGGGCCGCCTCTCGCAGCAGGGGGCTGTCCCCGCCGTCCGCACGCCCGGGGAGCAGGGTGCTGTAGCCGTCGTCGTCCTGGGTGAACACGTCCGGGGCGGTCAGCGCGCACTGGCCCGCGCCGATGCAGACGTCCTTGTCGATGTCGATGTGCATGTCCCGAAGCCTCTTACCAGGTCACGGGGAGTTCCAGCATCCCCTGGATCGTGTCGCCCGGTTTGAAGGGGATCTCCTCGGCCGGGGCGGCCAGGCGCAGGGTGGGCAGCCGCTCGAAGAGGGTGCGCAGGGCGATCTCCAGTTCCGCGCGTGCCAGGTTCTGGCCGAGGCACTGGTGGATGCCGAAGCCGAACGCGACGTGGTGACGGGCCGGGCGGTTCCAGTCGAGGGTGTCCGGGTCGGCGTAGACCGTCTCGTCGCGGTTGATGACCGACGTCGCGAAGACGACGCCGTCGCCCGCGCGGATCGTCGTCCCGGCCACCTCGATGTCCTCCACTGCCGTGCGCAGCAGGCCGTCCGCGATCGACAGCAGCCGCATCAGCTCCTCGACCGCGGCCGGCACCAGCCCCGGGTCGGCGCGCAGCTCGGCGAGCCGCTCGGGGTGCCGCAGCAGGGTGAAGGTGCCGAGGGAGATCATGTTCGCGGTGGTCTCGTGGCCCGCGACCAGCAGGATCAGCGCCAGGGCGATCAGGCCCTCGCGGTCGATCTCGCCGTCGCGCAACTGCCGTTGGACCAGGTCGTCCAGCAGGCCGGTGCCGGGGTTCTCGCGCTTGCGGTCGATCAGCTCCCCGAAGTACGCCTCCAGCCGGTCCCGGGCGTCCAGTACGTCGGCGGCCTCCGGACCGCGCAGCAGCCGGCGCGACTGGGCCTCGAAGAAGTCGTGGTCGCCGTACGAGACGCCGAGCAGGGCGCAGATCACCATGGACGGGACGGGCAGCGCGAAGGCGTTGACCAGGTCGGCGGGCGGGCCCTGGGCGATCATCGCGTCGAGCCGCTCGTCGACGATCCGCTGGATGCGGGGCCTGAGTTCGGCGGCCCGTTTGAGGGTGAAGTCCCCGACGACCATGCGGCGCTGGGCGCGGTGCTCGGGGTCGTCGACGCCCAGCAGGGCGGTCCTGCGGTTGCGGAACCCGGTGAAGCGCACGGTGGTGGCGGGGAACCCGGGCCGGTCGCGGTCGGAGGACAGCCGCGGGTCGGCCAGCAGCGCGCGAGCGGTGGCGTGTCCGGTGACCAGCCAGGCCTCGCGGCCGTCGAAGAGGGTGATGCGGGTCAGGGGGCGTTCGGTGCGCAGCGGTGCGTAGGCGGCGGGCGGGTGGTAGGGGCAGGTCCGGCTCTGGGGGAAGGCGACGGGTGCGGTCGTTTCCGTCATGAAGACCTCGCAGACGAAGTGTGCGTCGTGCCGATCTTCATTAGATGCCCAAGGCACCTATGGGGCGACGTCAACTTCGGCCATGTCGGGGGTGACGTGCAAGTTGGCCGGGGAATGCCGTCGTCCAGTTCGAACGGCGGCGGGGACCGGACGCCCCCGCGGCAGCCGCGGCAGGTCCCCGGGCCGGGCCTGGCGGCACGGCGGCGAAAACCGGTTGTGGGCGCTGCGGTCCGGGGCGCAGGATCCGGCCATGCCTTCCTTCGACGCCTTCCTGCCGCTGTCCGCCGCCGCTCCCGCCGCGCGCCGACAGCAGCGGTCCGGCCGCCCCGGAGGGCCGACACCGCCGCGGTCATGACCGCCGCGCTCGTGGCCGGGCTGCTCGCCGGGTACGGCATCGCCGTCCCCGTGGGCGCCGTCGGCACCTACCTCGTCTCCCTCAGCGCCCGTACCTCCCTGCGCACCGGCGTCTGCGCGGCGCTGGGCGTCGCCACCGCCGACGGGCTCTACGCCCTGGCCGCGACGCTCGGCGGAACCGCCCTGGCCGACGCGCTGCGGCCGGTGCTCGGGCCGCTGCGGTGGGTCTGCGTGCTGGTGCTGCTCGGGCTCGCGCTGTGGGGCGCGGCCGGCGCGCTGCGCGCGTACCGGGGCCACCGGCTCGCCACGCGCGCGGCCTCCGCTCCCCCGGGTCCGGCCCGGGCGTTCTGGGGACTGCTCGGCATCACGCTGCTCAACCCGACGACGGTGGTCTACTTCGCCGCGCTCGTGCTCGGCGCGCAGGCCTCCGGTCCGGCCGGGCCGTGGGAGCAGGGCGTGTTCGTCCTGGCCGCCTTCGCGGCCTCCGCTAGCTGGCAGGTGCTGCTGGCCGGGGGCGGCGCGCTGCTGGGCCGGGCGCTGACCGGGCACCGGGGCCGGCTGGTGACGGCACTGGTGGCGAGCGGGGTGATGACGGTGCTGGCCGTGCGGATGGCGATGGCACCGGGGTGAGGGGTCCGGCCCGGGCCCCGGCCGGATGATTCCCGGGCGTGCGGGTGTTATAGGCACCAGCCAGTCAGCCGTGGACGCGACGACGATGGGATGGATGCCATGCCTCTGGACGGCGAGTACGAACCGAGCCCGACCGGGTGGGTGCGCCGGCAGGTGGAGCTGTACGAGAGCTCCGGCGGTACGCGGGGCACGACGCTGCAGGGCACTTCCATGCCGGTAATCGTCCTGACGACCCGGGGCGCCCGGAGCGGGAAGCTGCGCAAGACACCGGTGATGCGAGTGGAGCACGAGGGGCGTTACGCCGCGGTGGCCTCCCTCGGCGGCGCGCCGAAGCACCCGGTCTGGTACTTCAACCTCAAGGCCGACCCCCGCGCCGAACTCCAGGACGGCCCCGTCAAGCAGGATGTGACGGCCCGTGAGGTCACGGGCGAGGAGAAGGCCCGGTGGTGGGAGCGGGCCGTGGCGGCGTACCCGGCGTACGCCGAGTACCAGGAGAAGACCGACCGGGAGATCCCGGTGTTCGTCCTGGAGCCGGTGGAGAAGGACTGAGGCCGGCCGCGGCCACGGGGTGCGGCCCGGCCGCGCTCCCCGTGCGGGCGGCCTGAACGAACGGCGACGCGAGGGCCCGGCCCCGGCCGCCGGAGCCCTCGGCGCCCAGCGCCTTCGCCCTCGCATCGGCTGCCCTCGCGAACCGCTCGGGAAAAAAGTTTCCGCCCGGGTGCATGAACCGGCTTCGGCCGGGCACGCGTGGGTCAGGCCCCGCCGCGCTCCCCCGTCGCGGCGGGGCTTTCCGCTGCCTCGCGCGCCAGACGGCGGTCCGTGACGTCGAGGAAGATCTGGTCGGCCTCGGGCACCGTGCTCGCGATGGAGCGCTTGATCCGGACGGCGACCTCCTCCACCCGCTCGCTGTCCAGCCCCGGCACCAGGTCGACACGGGCCGCCACCAGGGTCGAGTCGAGGCCCGTCTTCATGGTGAACAGCTCCTCCACGCTGTCGATCTCGGGCTGCGCCCGCAGCAGTGCCCGGATCCGGCCGCTGGCCTCCGGGTCGGCCGCCTCGCCGATGAGCTGGTCACGGGCCTCCCGACCCAGCCGGTAGGCGACGTAGACCAGCAGCGCGCCGATCGCGAGCGAGGCCCCCGCTTCCCACACCACCTGCCCGGTGGCCATGTGCAGCGCCATGCCGCCGATCGCCAGCGTGACGCCGAGCACCGCGGTGCCGTCCTCCGCGACGACCGTCCGCAGGGCCGGATCGCGCATCCCCTCCCGCGCCCCACCCTGCCGGCGCACCTGGTACAGCGCGCGCAGCAGGGAGGCGCCCTCGGCGAGGAGGGCGACGCCGAGCACGATCAGGCCGGCGACATAGCCGCCGAGGTCCTCCTCCGAGTCGGTCGTCAGGGCCTCGACGCCCTGGAAGAACGAGAAGCAGCCGCCCATCACGAAGATGCCGACCGCCGCGAGGAGCGACCAGAAGAACCGCTCCTTGCCGTAGCCGAAGGGGTGCCGCCGGTCGGCGGGGCGGCGGCTGCGGCGCAGGGCCGCGAGCAGGAACACCTCGTTCAGGCTGTCGGCCACCGAATGGGCCGCCTCCGACAGCAGGGCGGGTGATCCCGCGGCGAGGCCGCCGACGGCCTTCGCGGCCGCGATCACCAGGTTGGCCGCGAGCGCCACCAGGACGGTGACGCGTGTCCTCCGATCAGATGCTTGTTCAGTCACCTCCGCCGATTGCCCCGCTCGGAGGTGCTCACACCGTGCCGTCCGCGGAAAACGGGGAACGCGTTCACCAGGGAACACGTACGGCAAGGAGGTCACCCCCATGAGCCGCGACGACGGCGACGACGACAACAGCGCCTACGGAAGGAGGACGTTCAAGCGCTCCAAGGCGCACTTCGCGGACCGGGTCACGGCGGACGGCCGGGACGGCTGGCCGGTGGAGGCCGGCCGGTACCGCCTGGTCGTCAGCCGGGCCTGCCCATGGGCGAGCCGGTCGCTGGTCTCCCGCCGGCTGCTCGGCCTGGAGGACGCGCTGTCGCTGGCCGTCGCCGATCCGATCCAGGACGACCGCAGCTGGCGCTTCACGCTGGACGAGGACGGGCGCGACCCGGTCCTCGGCATCCGCTATCTGAGTGAGGCCTACGACCGCCGGGAGACGGACCATCCGGGCGGCGTGAGCGTACCGGCGCTCGTGGACGTCCCCAGCGGACGGCTCGTCACCAACGACTACCAGCAGCTCACGCTCGACCTCGCGACCGAGTGGACGGCCCTGCACCGGGACGGGGCCCCGGACCTGTACCCGCACGGGCTGCGCGACGAGATCGACGAGGTGATGGCGGACGTCTACGAGGACGTCAACAACGGCGTGTACCGGGCCGGCTTCGCCACCGGGCAGGAGGAGTACGAGGCCGCCTGCGCGGGCGTGTTCCGTCGCCTGGAGCTGCTCGCGGCCCGGCTGGAGCGGCAGCGGTACCTCGTCGGGGACACGATCACCGAGGCGGACATCAGGCTGTTCACCACACTGGTCCGTTTCGACGCGGTCTATCACGGCCACTTCAAGTGCAACCGCTGGAAGCTGACGGAGAACCAGGTGCTGTGGGGGTACGCGCGTGACCTCTACCAGACGCCGGGGTTCGGCGACACCGTCGACTTCGACCACATCAAGCGGCACTACTACCAGGTGCACACGGGCATCAACCCGACCCGTGTCGTGCCGCTGGGGCCGGATCTGTCCGGCTGGCTGACCCCGCACCACCGCGAGGAGCTGGGCGGCCGGCCGTTCGGCGACGGCACCCCGCCCGGGCCGGTCCGCGCCGAGGAGCGGATCCCGGCCGCGCACACCCCCTGACCACATCCGAACGACCCGTAGTCAGCAAGGAGATTCCCGTGGCAAAGAAGAAGAAGATGTCCCTCGCCTACCAGCCGGTCGGCTTCGTGCTCGGCTGGTCCGGCGGCTGGCTGGCCGGGCTCGCCTTCCGCAAGACGTGGAAGGCGATCCGGAACGAGGACGACGCGCCCGACGCGCTGGACAAGGACCGCGGCTGGGGCGAGGTGCTGCTGGCCGCCGCGATCCAGGGCGCCATCTTCGCCGTGGTGCGCAGTGCCGTGGACCGTGCGGGCGCCAAGGCGATCGAGCGCTCGACCGGCACGTGGCCGGTCGGCGAGAAGGGCGGCCGGGACTGACCCGGCCGGCAGCGACACCGAACGGCCCCGCCCGGCTCCGGGCGCATTCCAGGGGTCGTTGCAACACAAGTTGATCAACTGGCTGTCGCCAGGAGCTTAGCGAGACGCTCGGCTGGGGTTTCCCAGCCGAGCGTTTTGCGTGGTCGGCTGTTCAGCTCGGCCGCGACGGCGTCCAGGTCCTCGCGGGTGTGGCGGTCCAGGTCGGTGCCCTTGGGGAAGTACTGCCGCAGCAGGCCGTTGGTGTTCTCGTTCGAGCCGCGCTGCCAGGGGCTGCCGGGGTCGCAGAAGAAAACCGGCATGTCGGTGGCGGTGCTGAAGTCCTTGTGCAGGTGCATCTCGGAGCCCTGGTCCCAGGTGAGGGAGCGTCTGAGCTGGGCGGGCAGGGTCGAGACGGTCTGGATCAGTGCGTCCCGCATCTGTGAGGGGCGGCGGCCGTCGGGCAGGTGGACCAGGGTGACGAAGCGGCTGGAGCGCTCGACGAGCGTGCCGATTGCGGATTTGTGGGCCTTGCCGATGATGAGGTCTCCCTCCCAGTGTCCGGGGATGGCCCGGTCGGCGGCCTCGGCGGGCCGGTCGCTGATCATCACCATGTCCTTGGCCATGCGGGGCTGGCGCCGGTAGGACTGGCGGTGCGGCCTGCGCATCGTGCGGCCGGTGCGCAGTGCTTTGGCCAGCTCCCGGCGCAGTTCGCCGCGGCCTTGGACGTAGAGGGCCTGGTAGACGGTCTCGTGGGTCACGTGTATCTCCGGCCGGTCGGGGAAGCGCGCCCGCAGAGCCTGGCAGATCTGCTCGGGGCTCCAGCGTCGTTCGAGGTGGTGCTGGATGAAGTCCCGCAGTTCCGGGTTCTGGCCGATCTTGCCCGGCTTCGGCCGAGGCCGGCGGGCGTCGGCGCGGGACTGGGCGGCGTGCGGGCGGTAGGCCCAGCGGGAGGCGTCCCCGCGCAGTGGCATGCCGTTGCGGCGTATCTCCCGGCTGATGGTGGAAGGGCTCCGGCCCAGCTCGGTGGCTATCTGCCGGATCGACGCCTTCTCCCGCAGCCGGTCGGCGATGTGGATGCGGTCGGCCTCGCGCAGATACCGCGACGGGCCAGCCGAGGAGAGCGGCCGGCGGATCGGCGGCGCACTGCGGGTACTCCCCGTGGCCTGGCGTCCGTTGCGCCACCGCTTCCCCGTGCGCCGGTTGATGCCGACGATCCGGCAAGCCTCCATGCTGCTGACGCCCTGGTCCATGAGCCGGAAGTATTCCTCCCGCTCACGGACCAGGGTCTTTCGGCCTGGCGCCTGCCGCCGGTCCTCCCGGATCTTGAAGTCCATCGCATCCCCTGAGCTGGGGTGTTGCGACGACCACTAGAACGGAAGCCGTGCCGGGCGGGGCCGTCGCATGTCCCGGGTCAGCCCTGCTTCGGTGCCGTCGGGGCGGTGCGGCGCAGGGTGAAGGAGTGGCCGGCCGGGTCGGCGTAGCCGCGCTCCTCCAGGGGGCCCGAGGCGTCCTTGGCCTCCAGGGGGCGGCCGCCGAGGCTGACGATGCGGCGTTCCACGGCGTCGAGGTCGTCCACCACGAACTCCAGGTGGGCCTGGAGGGAGTTCTCCGGGCGCGGCCAGCTGGGCGGGGTGGCGTTGACGTCCCGGCGCAGTGCGAGCCGGAAGCCGTCGGCGGTCGTGATCTCCACCCGGTTGGCGGTCGCGTCCGACTCCTCTCCCTCCAGCAGTTCCTTGTAGAACACGGCGAGTTTCTCGGGCTCGGCGCAGTCGAGCACGAGAACCCCCGCTTTCACCAGTGCCATGTCTCCTCCGCAGGATCCCGGCCGCGGGGCGCTCGTGCCCCGCGGCCCCGTACCTTGCGGATATCCCGGACCGGCCGATTCAGTCGGTGTTCAACCACCGTCCGTCGCGCATGAGTTCGCGGCCCTGAAGCTCGTCGGCCTCCCGCCAGGCCTGCACCCGCCGCGGCACCACGCGGAAGTACAGGTACGGCGTGGCGAGGCGGCGCGGGTCGAAGCCGGTCTTGGCGGCGAAGAGCTCGGCGTCCTCCTCGGTGAGGTCGGCGGGCTGCACCGTCTCCACGGCGCCTTCGACCATGACGACGTCCCGGGTCGGGCCGATGCCCACCCGGGCCCGGCCCGTCGCCGCCAGGTTCCGTCCGGTGACGCTCGACGCGGGTGTGGCGAACAGCAGGTACGAGCCGTTCCACAGGAAGGACAGCGGGACGAGGTGCGGTGCGCCGGACGCGCTGCCGGCCGTGGCGACCCAGGCGTCCACGTCGTGCTCCAGCCGGTGCAGGGTGTCCTTCATGCGCTGATCGGCACTGCGTGCGGGTGCGGACGTCATCGTCGGTGCGCCTCCTGAGCGGTCGTCGTACGGACGCGTCCAGTGTGACGCCGTACCGCTCCGGAGGGCGGGCGGCCGGGCGGGCGAGCCGGTGCTGGTGAGGGACGAGGGAGTGTACGCAGCTCAAGCGCTTTCCGCAGTAACCAAGATCACGGCGGGACGGCGGAGCGGCCGGTTCCTCTCACGGGCATCCTGGTACTGCTTCTCGGTTCAACTTACGGACTGCGAAGCCCAGTTGGAGTGTGCGGGCGGTGCGGGCCGCCGTCCGCTCGCAGGGGTGGGGGGCTCTGCGGTCCGTTCCCCGAAAGGAAGCGCATGCCTCAGGACGTCCGGTTCGACCTCCCCTTCGACACCCCCGTGAGCGAGCATCTGGAGTACGCCCGGGCCCGCCATCTGCGCTGGGTGTGGGAGATG
The DNA here is from genome assembly GCF_002237655.1 of Streptomyces sp. XY006. GTDB lineage: Bacteria > Actinomycetota > Actinomycetes > Streptomycetales > Streptomycetaceae > Streptomyces > Streptomyces levis. The sequence continues at coordinate 23,642 of NZ_NOKT01000030.1, read as the reverse complement.
CGCCTGGTCCGCAGCCGGGAGGGGTTCGAGGAGTACAGGTCCTGGGACCTGCCCCAGGCCGCCGCCCGTACGTATCCGTACGCGTCGGCGGACGACATGGTCGTGCTGATGAACTGGTTCTCACTGGCGTTCCTCTTCGACGACCAGTTCGACGTCAGCCGGCCGGACCGGGCCGACCTCATAGCGGAGGTCGCGCGGGAGCTCATCGTCACCCCGCTGCGGCCGGCCGGCAGTCCGCCCCGGGTGGTGTGTCCCATCACTCTGGCCTGGGCGGAGGTCTGGAAGCATCTCTCGCATGGCATGTCCCTGGCATGGCAGACCCGGTTCGCCGCCTCTTGGGGCCGCTTCCTGGTCGCGCACTGCGAGGAGGTCGATCTGGCCGCCCGGGGGCTGGAGGGCACTCTGGGGCTCGACGAGTACACCGCGTTCCGGCGCCGTACGGTCGGTATCCACCACAGCATCGACGCGGGCGAGCGCAGCCGCGGCTTCGAGGTGCCGGCGCAGGCGATGGCGCATCCCGTGATGGAGCGGATGCGCGATCTGGCCGCGGACACCATCGGGTTCATGAACGACATCCACTCGTTCGAGCGGGAGGAGCGCCGCGGCGACGGTCACAACCTCATCGCCGTGCTCCGCCGGGAGCGGGGCTGCTCCTGGCAGGAGGCGACCGACGAGGCCTGCCGGATGACGACCGCCTGCCTCGACGAGTACCTCGAACTCCAGGCGCGTGTCCCGGGGATGTGCGACGAGCTGCGGCTCGACGAGGCGGAGCGCGACCGGGTGCGCAAGGGCGTGGAGGCCATCCAGCACTGGATCAGCGGCAACTACGAGTGGGCGCTGACCACCGGCCGCTACGCGGCGGCGAAGGAGGGCGCGGTGGCCACGGCCGAACTGGCCGGGCGGGGCTCGGTGGACGACCTGCTGACGGTGTGACCCGGTGGTGCCCGGCCGCGGGAACGGCCGGGCACCACCGCCGCGCGGTCAGACGGGGAACTCGACCGGCAGGCTGTCCAGCCGGGACTCCCACGTGGAGGCGGTCGAGCCGAGCTCCTCCGGGGGCACCGCGAGGGCCAGTCCCGGCAGCCGGTGCAGCAGGACGTCCACGGCGATCTCGATGACGGACTGGCCGATGCTCTGCCCGGGGCACTCGTGCGGACCCGAACTGAACGCCAGGTGGGCCTGGTTGCCCTGCACGGACACGCCCGTGTCGGGCCGGATCTCCGGGTCGGCGTTGCCCGCGGCGAGGCCCAGCACCAGCAGGTCGCCCTCCTGGATCCGATGGCCGCCCAGTTCCAGGTCGCCGGCGGCGAACCGGCCCGGCAGCACGGCCAGCGGCGGGCAGTTCCACATGACCTCCTCCATGACGGCGGAGATGGTCAGCTGCCCGCCGATCAGCCCGGTCAGCCGGGTGGTGTCGGTGAGGATCAGCTGCAGGACCCGGGCCAGCAGGTTGCTGGTCGTGGTGTGCGCGGCGATCAGGACGAGGCGCAGATGGCTGACCACCTCGCCCTCGTCCAGGCCCGCCGGGTGCTCCAGCAGGGCGGTGGTGAAGTCGCCGCCCGGTTCGGTGCGTTTGCGTTCGGCGAGCCGGCCGAGGATCTCCTTGATGCGTGCGTCGTGGACGAGCGCGTCCTCGCCGCCCTTGAGGACCCGGGCGCAGGACTCGGCCAGGTCGCGCCCCTCCGCCTCGGGGAGCCCGAGGATCCGGGTGAGCACGAGCATCGGCAGGTACTCGGCGTAGTCCTGGACGAGGTCGGCGCGTCCGGCGCCGGCGAACGCGTCGATCTGCTTGTTCGCGAAGTGGGTCGCGTGGCGCCGCACGCCCCGGGCGGCGGCCGCCTGGAGCCCGTCGGTGACCGCGGCACGCAGCCTGCGGTGCGGTTCGCCGTCCTGGGAGACGCAGTCCGGCCGCCAGCCCAGCATCGGGATCAGCGGGGACGTCTCCTCGATCCGGCCCTCCGCCCAGTCCCGCCAGATCCGGGCGTCCCGGCTGAACTGGCGGGGGTTGTCGAGCACCCGCCGGTTGTCCCGGTAGCCGAGGACCAGCCAGGCGGGCACGTCCCCTTCGAGCAGGACGGGCGCGACCGAGCCGTGTTCCTCGCGCAGCCGCTCGTAGATGCTCCCCGGGTCGGTCGCGGCCTCCGGGCCGTACAGGCGGGCCGGCTCGGACCCGTGGTGGGCGACGGGGCAGCCGCTCGGGGGCTGGAGGGGTCTGTCGGGCGAAGCGTTCATCAGGCCTCCAGGGCCGCGGCCGAGCGTTCCTTCAGGTGGTGGATCAGGGCGACGAGGACGTCCCTGCTGGAAGCCCGGTCCCGGGCGTCGAAGGCCACGACCGGGGTGTGCTCGGGGATGTCCAGGGCGTCCCGGATCTCCTCGACCGGGTGGTCGCGGGAGTCCGGGAAGACGTTCAGGGCGACGACGAAGGGCACCTCCTGGCGCTCCATCTCCTCGATCGCCCGGAAACTGGACGCCAGCCGGCGGGTGTCCACCAGCACGATCGCGCCGAGCGCCCCCTTGAACAGCCCGTTCCACAGGAACCAGAACCGCTCCTGGCCGGGCGTGCCGAACAGGTACAGCACCAGGCTGTCGTTGAGGGCGATCTTGCCGAAGTCCAGGCTGACGGTGGTCTGCGTCTTGTCGGCGACCCCGATGACCCGGTCGACGCCGGCGCTGGCCTCGGTGAGGGTCTCCTCGGTGGTGAGCGGCCTGATGTCGCTCACCGACCGGACCATCGTGGTCTTGCCGGTGCCGAAGCCGCCGGCGATCATCACCTTCACCGAACGGGTGTCCCCGGCCGCCGCCCGCTCTCCGGGGCGGTCAAAGCCTTTCAAGTCCACTGAGTACCTCCTCGAGGAGCGCCAGGTCGGGCCCGCGGCCGGCGCCGTGCGCCGGGATGGGGTTACGGGCTTCGACGCGACCTGCCTCCAGCAGGTCGGACAGCAGCACCGCGAGAATGTTGAAGGGCAGCCCGAGGTGGGCGCCGAGTTCGGCGACCGACAGCGGGTCGCGGCAGCGCCGGAGGATCTCCTCGTGCTCGTGCTGCATGCCCGGTAAGGGGGCGGCGCGGGCGACCACCAGGGTCGCCACGTCGAGGCCCGCCGCCGAACCGCCCGGCCCGCTGCGCCCGCCGGTGAGGACGTAGTAGCGCTCGAGACCGGACGGGTCGGACGGCCTGCGGGGAGCACTCATCCAGAGTGCTCCTCCAGGCGCACCGTGGTGCCGAGGAGCTCACCCATCCTGCGGGCCAGGTCCCTCATCTGGTGCCCGAGCAGCCCCTGGTCGAGGCCCTCCCTCGCCAGGACGCCGAGGTACGTCTCGACACCGGCGCGCACGACGAAGAGGTGCCCGCCGTCGACCTCGATCATCGCCAGGCGCAACTGCCCGGCGTACTTCGGGAACTGCTCGGCGACCGGCTGGGCCAGGGCCTGCAGGCCGGCCACCACGGCCGCGAAGCGGTCGACGTCGTCGGGGTCGTCGGCGCCGTAGGAGGTGATGGCCTTGCCGTCGCTGGAGGCCACGAGGGCGAAACGGATCTCCTTGATGCTCTCGACGAGATCGCGGAGCGCCCAGCTCACGTCTGTTCCTTGTTGCGTCATGAGGACTAGTCGCTCTCTTCGGTGCGGTGCTCGGTGGACTCGCGTCCGGCGGGGGTGTCACGGCCGTCGCCTGCCTGCGAGGCCGCCGCCGCGTCACGGCCGGCGGTGGCGAAGGCGGCGAGACCGGAGAAGGAGGCGTCCGGCGGCACGGCGGCGACGGTGCCCCGGCCGGTGCGCTCGGGCGGCCCGGGCGCGTCCGTCTCCTGGCGCCTGCGGCGCCGGGGCAGTCCGCCGGGGGTGGTGTCCGCGGCTCCCGCGCGGGCGGCCGGCTCGGAGGCCGGCGAGGCGGGGGCGCCCTCCCGCGCCGGGGCGGAGGCGTCGGCCGTGGCCTGGACAGCGGCGGTGGCGGTGGCGGTGGCCGGGGCGATCGTGGCCGCGGGCAGCGGGCTGAAGTACTTGTGCGGGACGACGACCACCACGGAGGTGCCGAGCCAGGGCGAGTCCGCGAAGGTGACGCGGATGCCGTAGCGGCGGGCGAGGGCGCCGACCACGCGCAGGCCGATGCTGGCGTCCTCGGTGATGCCGCCGAGGCCCGCGCCGGGCGCGGTGCCCGCCAGGGCGTGCTCGGCCTCCCGCTTCTTCTCCTCGCTCAGGCCCTTGCCGGAGTCCTGGATCTCGATGCCGACGCCGTTGGGGACCTCCCTGCCGGAGATGAGCACCGGCTCGGTGGGCGGCGAGTAGCGGGCCGCGTTGTCCAGGAGGTGGGCGAAGATCAGCGTGAGGTGGTCCACGAGGCCGCCGTCGACGCCGAGTTCGGGCAGGTGGCGCACCTGGACGCGGTGGAAGTCCTTGATCCGGCCGATGCCGCCGCGCACCACGCTGAGCAGGCGCTGCGGTTCCTGCCACTGCCGGCCGGGCCGGTCGCTGCCGCCGAGCACACCGATGCTGGCGGCGAGCGAGTCGGCGGGGCCGAGTTCCTGATCGAGTTCCATCAGCCCGCGGGCGACGGCGGGCAGTCTGCCGTGCTCGCCCTGCATCTCGTGCAGCCGGCCGCGCAGCTTGCTGGTCAGGACGTGGATGCGGTTGCCGATGCTGATGACCGCCTGCTCGGCGGTGGTGGACCGGTCGAACTCGGCCTCCAGGCCGATCAGGGCGGTGCGCAGCAGCTTGCGCAGCTCGGCCTGGAGTTCGGCGCCGACCTTGGCACACTGGCTGACCGTCGGCAGCACGTCGTCGATGGCCTCGCCGGAGCGCAGCTTCTCCATCGCGTCGGGCAGTTGCTCGTCGGCGAGCCGGGCGACCGCCGCGAGCTGGTGGGAGAGCTGCTCCTGCCAGACCTCGGCCTGGTCGGCGAGCTGGGCCTCGTAGGAGGCGGCCTGCTCGGTCAGCCGTTCCTCATAGGCCCGGGACTGCTCGGCGAGCTGCGTCTCGTAGGTGGCGCTCCGCTCGGCGAGCTGCTTCTCGTACGTGGTGCTCTGCTCGGCCAGGCGCCGCTCGTAGGCGGTGTGCTGCTCGGTGAGCCGGGACTCCAGGCCGGCGCGTTCGGCGGCGGACTTCCGCTCCAGGCCCGCGACGTGCTGCTGCCACTGCAGGGTGTGCTCGGTCTGCGCGGTGCGGAAGGAGCTCTCGGCCCGGTGCAGTTGCTCCCGGGTGCGCAGCAGCATGCGAACGCACATCGTGCCGGCAGCCGTCGCCGCGACTCCGGCGGCGGCCACGGTTATTCGCTCCGAACTCATGAACGTGGCGGCAACCGTCCCGCCTCCCAGGCCCAGCGGCATCAGCCACCAGCTGTACCAGGCGACAGGGGCCCGCACCGCCGGTGGCGGAGTGGCGAGTTCCATCTGCATCCTTCGAGCAACACGATCGAACGGGGGGGTGTGTGTGGACCGCACTCATGAGTACGCACCGCGAGTCGACCGGACGCGATCGCGAACTCGCAGCGCCGATCGGAACCTTATCGGTTCCGAACCCGAAAGGATCAACCTCGACCCCCGGCGGAGGTGAGGGTTCCGTCACGCTTCGAAAGAAGGCAACAGGTCGACAAATGCCCTGTGTGTACAGGCGAGTTGAGGCGGGCCCCCCGGCCCGGCTCAGCGGGCGGTCTGGAACGTGCGGCGGTAGGCCTGCGGCGAGACCCCGATCGCCGCGTGCAGGTGCTGACGCAGGGAGGCGCCGGTCGCGAAGCCGACCATGCCCGCGATCTGATCTACCGTCAGGTCGCTGGACTCCAGCAGGTGCCGGGCCCGCGCGACGCGCTGCTGGATGAGCCAGCGGCCGGGGCTGAGCCCCACCTCGTCGTGGAAGCGGCGGGCGAAGGTGCGCTGGCTCATCCGGGCGTGCGCGGAGAGATCGGCCAGGGTGAGCGGTTCGCCCAGGTGCTCCAGGGCCCAGGCGCGGGTGCCGGCGGTGCTCGCGGCGCCCTGCTCGGGCACGGGCTGCTCGATGTACTGGGCCTGGCCGCCGTCGCGGAACGGCGGGACGACGCAGCGGCGGGCGACGCTGTTGGCCAGCCTGCTGCCGTGGTCCTTGCGGACGAGGTGGAGGCAGACGTCCACGCCGGAGGCGGCTCCGGCAGAGGTGAGGAACGGGTGGTCGTCGACGAAGAGCACGTCCGGGTCGAGGTCGACGCGCGGGAACATGCGCCGGAAGTGGTCGGCGACCTGCCAGTGGGTGGTCGCGCGGCGCCCGTCGAGGAGTCCGGCGGCGGCGAGGACGAAGGCGCCGGTGCAGATGGAGACGATCCGGGTGCCGGGCCGGATGAGGGCGAGCGCCGCCAGGACCGTGCCGGGCACCGCGTCACTCAGACGGCCGGGTGCGACCGGGGCGATCACGACCGTGCCGGCCGTGGCCAGGACCTCGGGGCCGTGCTCCACGGTGATGCCGAAGTCGGCGTTGGTGCGCACGGGGCGGCCGTCGACCGAACAGGTCAGCACCTCGTACCGGCCGTCGGCCGCGCCGAGGATCCGGCTGGGGATGCCCAGCTCGAAGGGATAGACCCCGTCCAGGGCCAGGACCACCACTCGCTCACGCTGCATGGCACGATCCTATCGAATGTTGGCAATCTTGCCATTGGCGGACGGTGTGCGAACCGGCACGCTGGATCACCATGAGCACAGAGAACACGATGCGAGCCATCAGCCAGGACATCCTCGGCGGTCCCGAGGTCCTGAAGACAGTGGAGATCGAGCGGCCGGTGCCGCGGCCGAACGAGGTGCTGGTCCGGGTGCGGGCCGCCGGGGTCAATCCGACCGACTGGAAGCACCGCGCGACCGGAGGGTTCCTGGGCGAGCCGCCCTTCGTCCTCGGCTGGGACGTCTCCGGAGTGGTGGAGGCGGTCGGCATCGGCGTCGCGGCGTTCGTGCCGGGCGACGAGGTCTTCGGGATGCTGCCCTACCCGTTCGGGCACGGCTCGCACGCGGAGTACGTCATCGCGCCGGTGCGCGCCCTCGCCCGCAAGCCCGCCGGGATCGACCACGTCCAGGCGGGCGCGCTCCCGCTGGTCTCGCTGACCGCGTGGCAGGCGCTGACCGAGCACGCGGACGTACAGCCCGGGCAGCGAGTGCTGATCCACGCCGCCGCCGGCGGGGTCGGGCACGTGGCGGTGCAGATCGCCAAGGAGCGCGGCGCGTACGTGATCGGCACGGCGAGCGCGGGCAAGCACGACTTCCTGCGCGAGCTCGGCGCGGACGAGACGGTGGACTACCGGGAGACGGACTTCACGGAGGCCGTGAAGGACGTCGACGTCGTGCTGGACACGATCGGCGGCGACACGTCCCTGCGCTCGCTGCGCGTGCTGCGCCCGGGCGGCATCGTCGTCTCGATCCTGCCGGTCGGCTCGGCCGAGTTCCACGAGGAGGCGGAGCGGCTCGGCGTCCGGGCGCTGCGCATGCTGGTGGACGCGGACCGCGCGGGCATGGAGGCGATCGGGCGGCTCGCCGAGGCGGGCACGCTCCGCGCCACGATCGCGGGCACGTTCCCCCTGGCGTCGGCGGCCGAGGCCCACGCCCAGGGCGACACGGGCCGCACGACGGGGAAGCTGGTGCTGGTGAACGACTGAGCGGGGTGACGGGACGGCTGCGGCGCGGGTACGGCGGAGGTCACCCGCGACGCAGCCGGTTCTCCTTCACGAGCGGGACCAGGGCCGGGATCACGGTCCTGGTCCCGCTGTCGTCGGGGGACACGCCGACACCCCGCGCCACACGCGCCTCACGGTGCGCCCGCGCTCACGACCGCGTACGCCCCCGCGCGAACCTCGGCCAACTCGGCTGTAATTCAAAGACATATGTCAATCGAACATGCTCAGATTCACTCGATGGAGGGTAACTTGCAGGGCGGGGAACGGTTGTGAGGACCGGCGCCCCCTCCCCACGCACGGAGCAGGCTGGAGGCGATCTCGTCGTGCGGCAGGAACCTGCACCGCTCACCCGGCATCTGCGCGTCCGCCAGGAACGGGGGCACACGGTGCTGGAGTTCCGCGGCGAGATCGATCTCGCCGCGGCCGCGGAGATCGCCCCGCACCTGGACCGGGAGACCGGCCGGCCCGCCGCCCGGGTGGTGCTCGACCTCAGCCCGATCGAGTTCTTCGACTGCTCGGGCCTGCGGCTGCTGTACCGGGCCCGCGGCCGGGTGCTCGACCGGCACGGCTCCGTGCTGCTCGTCTGCTCGCATCCGCTGACCCTGCGCGTCCTGCGGATCACCGGTCTGTCCCGGCTGCTGCCGCCGCACCCGACGCTGGACGCGGCGCTGGAGCAGCCTCAGGTGACGCCCCGCCCGTGACGGGTGTGCGCCCGGCGTGCCTCCACCGGAGTCGTCGAATCCTCAACTCGCCGGTCTGGCAGGGAATGTGGTGGGCATGCGGTGAGTAGGAAGGAGGGCCGTCGCATGACGACTCCCGTCAAGCGCCTCCCCAGGCGCATGCCCGGCTGGGCCAAGGTGGTGGCCGCGCTCGTGCTGGTGCTCGTCGTGTTCTTCGCCGGGCTCCGGCTGAGCGTGATCCCGGGCCTGAAGGACCTGTTCGGCACCGAGACCCACGACCGGTCCGGCCCCGCGCTGCTGCAGTCCATCCAGGACATCAGCCGCTACGACGCCGCCTCCGGCAACTTCCAGGTCGTCGTGGACCTGGAGAAGGACGCCAAGTTCCTGCCCGACGCGATCCGCGGCACCCGGACCCTGTACGTCGGGGCGGGCACCGTGGACGCCTACGTCGACCTGGGCAAGGTCGGCGAGGACGACGTGCGGGTCGATGAGGACCGCACGTCGGCCACGCTCCGGCTGCCCCACGCCCGGCTGGGCAAGCCGGCCCTCGACCCCGACCGGTCCTACGCCGTGTCCAAGCAGCGCGGTCTCTTCGACCGGCTCGGCGACCTCTTCTCGGACAATCCCAACGGCGAGCAGGCCGTGCAGCAGCTGGCGGTGCGGCACATCGGCGACGCGGCGAAGGAGAGCGAGCTGACCGCGCGGGCCGAGGCGAACACCACCGGCATGCTGGAGGGGCTGCTGCGCTCCCTGGGCTTCAAGGACGTGCGCGTCTCGTACGGGAGCTGACCGCCTGCCCCGCCTTCCTCCGGAGCGGCAGGTGGAGTGCTCCGGGGGAAGGCGGGAATCCGACGGTGGGGCCGGGCGGCGGCATCTCTGACGTTTCTCCGGGTAACCGCCGTACATCGCAGGGAAGTTGACGTCTGGAGGACTCATGGCCGGTGCAGTCTCACGCCCCCGTACCGGGGGGTCCGGGAGCGAGCGACGTCCGCTGCCGTGGCCCATCCGGCTGCTGGCGACGCTGTGCGCCTTCGCGTTCATGGTCGCCTTCGCCGTGGTGCTGGCGCGGCTGACACTGCAGCCCTCGCCCGCGTCGGAGGCGCTGACACACACCAATCTGCGGCCGGGCGACTCGCTGCGGGCCTACCTCGATCAGCCGGAACTGCGCGACGCCGTCAAGCAGATCGGCGGCAACATCCTGCTGGGCGTCCCCTTCGGCGTCCTCGTCCCCGTCGTCGCGCCCCGCACGCGCGGCATCCTGCGCGTCCTGCTGCTGACCGCGGTGGTGATGCTGCTGGTGGAGTTCGCCCAGGGCGCCCTGGTGACGGGCCGCGCCTTCGACATCGACGACGTCATCCTCAACACGACGGGCGCCCTGATCGGCTACCTGCTCCTCGGCCGCCGCCTCAGCCGCGCGGTCCACGCCCGCAAACCCCGCCGCCCCCGCCCCGCCGGCACAGCGACGAAGAGCTGACGCCCGCCGATCCCACGGGGCCGTCCCCCGCCTCACGCCGGACCGTCGATACGGACGAGCCCTTCGAGCGCGTCCAGACGGGCCGGCACCTCCACGTCCCCGTCCGCCGTGGTGGTGGTCAGGCGGCGAGGTGGTACGCGCCGAGGAAGTCGCTGTCGCGGGCTGTGAAGGCCAGGCCCAGGCGGGCGCCGACGAGGGACGCGAGTGCGCCGGGGGCGTGGGCGCCGGTGCCGTGAATGTGGTCGGGCATGATCGGCAGATCGTATGCCCCGGCCGTGCGGGCTAGTGCACGGTCCAGGTGAACTTGTCGCCGCCCACCCAGCGGACCACGTCCGGGTCGTCCAGGTCGTGGACCGTGATGCCGAACGCGGCCGCGGCCGCGAGGACGTCCGTGACGGCTTTGGCCTCCCCGATCACCTGGCCGTCGATCTCCACGATCCGGAACGGCGGTGTGCCCGGCTGCACCCCGAGCACCATGATCCGCGGGTGGGATATGTACGGGCTCGCGCTTTCGGTCATGCATCGAGCGTAGAGCGGAACCGGCCGGAGCGCGGGTCGTGCGTCAGCGGTCGAGCAGCTCCAGGACGGCCGCCTCGACGGCCCCCTGCGTGGCCGGGCGCCCGAAGTCGCCGTGCTCCCCCAGCCGCGTGAGCGCCGGCGCGATGGTCCGCCCCTGCTCGAACAGCTCGAAGACCCGCGGGTCGATGTAGGAGGCCCGGCACACGGCCGGGGTGTTGCCGAGGTAGTGGCTCACCTCGCGCACGGCCCGCGTGGCCTGGCGGCGCCGGGCCGCGGCCGTCTCACGGGCGGCCTCGGGGATGACGGCGAGCGCGACGGCCGCGAGGACGGTGGCGTGCCAGGTGCGGAAGTCCTTGGCCGTGATGTCGACCCCGGACAGCCGGCGCAGCGCCTCGTTCAGGTCGGCGCTGTGCAGGTCGTGCCAGGCCCGCCCCTCCCAGTACGCCAGCAGCCGCTCACCGGGCCGCCGGCGCCGCAGCAGGGCCCGGACGACGGTGTGCGCCTGATCGTCCACCAGGGCCCGGACCAGGTCGATGCCGCCCTTGGCCGGGTAGGTGAACCCGATCTCGCCCCGGCCGCAGCTGACGTGCTCGCGCAGCATCGTCGTCAGGCCGTAGGTGCCGTTGTCACGGGTGTGCCGGTCGCTGCCGATGCGGAAGAAGCCGAGGTCCAGCAGGCGTACCGCGCAGGCGGTGACGCGCTCCCGGCTCAAGCCGCGTCCGGCGAGGTCGGAGCCGACCCGGGCGCGCAGTTCCGGCAGCGTGCGCGCGACCTCGCGGACGTGCTCGTGCTTGGCCTGCTCCCGCTTGGCGCGGAACTCCTCGTGGTACAGGTACTGCCGGCGTCCGGCGTCGTCGGTGCCGACGGCCTGGAGGTGGCCGTTGGCGCGGCGGCAGATCCACACGTCCCGCCACGCGGGCGGGATGACCAGGGCCTTGATCCGGGCGAGGTGCTCACGGTCGGTCAGCGCCCGGCCGCCGGAGTCGAGGTAGCGGAAGCCGCGCCCGTGGCGGACGCGGCGGAAGCCGGGCTCCTCGCAGGAGCTGGTGCGCAGTCTCACCGTGGCCCGCTCACGGCCGTCGCCAGTCGTCGCTCGTCAGATGGGAACCGGCTTGCGGCCCCATCCGGAGCATCCCGCCGTCGACGCTCCAGGAGGCGCCGGTGACGTACGAGGCGTCCGGGCCCGCGAGGAAGGCGATGACGGCGGCGACCTCGCGCGCGTCGCCGGGCCGGCCGAGCGGCACCCCGGGGCGGCTCTCGGTGTGCGGGTCGGTGTCCTCCTGCCCGGTCATGGGGGTGGCGATCTCACCGGGCGCGACGGCGTTGACGGTGATGCCGTGCTCGGCGAGCTCCAGGGCCATGACCTGGGTGAGCAGCCCCAGACCGCCCTTGGCGGCGCAGTAGGGGGCGGCGCCCACGCGCGGCTGGTGCTCGTGGACGGACGTGACGTTGACGATCCGTCCGCCGTCGCCCTGCCGGATCATGTGCCGCGCCGCCTTCTGGCCGCACAGGAACGGCCCGACGAGGTCGACGTCGAGGACCTCGCGCACCTGGGACAGCTCCAGGTCGAGGAAGGGCGTCATGGTGCCGGTGCCGGCGTTGTTGACCAGCACGTCGATGCGGCCCAGGCGCTCGCACAGCTCGTCGACCGTGTCGGCGGCGCCGGGCAGCCGGGTGAGGTCCATCCGGGCGACCTCGGCGCGCCGTCCGTGCGCGCGGACCTCCTCGGCGGTCTTCTCCGCGCCCTTCTCGTCGCTGTGCCAGGTGATGCCGACGTCCAGGCCGGCGCGGGCCAGGCGTACGGCGGTGGCCCGGCCGATGCCGGAGTCGGCGCCGGTGACCAGGGCGACCCGGTCACGGGGCTCGCTGGGGGCGGACATCACAGGCTGCCTCCTCGTCGAAGCGGGCGGGACGAGGCATCGCAGTACCCGGGTGGGTACCGGGCAAACCGGCCGTTCGGCCGTGCGGGGTGCCGGGTGCTGGGGAACTCTTGAGGTGGAGGTGGCGATGGACCCCGTCGAGGCACTGGACCGGATCGCCTTTCTGCTGGAGCGGTCCCTGGCGCCGACGTACCGTGTGCGCGCGTTCCGTACGGCGTCGCGGGTGCTGAAGGAGCTGGGCGCGGACGAGGTCCGGCGCCGGGCGGCGGACGGTTCGCTGGAGCGGCTCAAGGGGGTCGGTCCGAAGACCGCGCAGGTGGCCCGGGAGGCCCTGGCGGGGCAGGTGCCGGGTTATCTGGAGAAGCTGGAGGCCGAGGCGCAGGAGCCGCCGGCCGTGCGGGGCGGGCAGGAGCTGCGGGCGCTGCTGCGCGGGGACTGCCATCTGCACTCCGACTGGTCCGACGGCGGCAGCCCGATCGAGGAGATGGGCCGGGCCGCGGCGGCGCTGGGGCACGAGTGGGCGGTGCTGACCGACCACTCGCCGCGGCTGACGGTGGCGCGCGGGCTGTCGCCCGAACGGCTGCGCGAGCAGCTGGAGGTGGTGGCGGAGCTGAACGCGTCGTGGGCGCCGTTCCGGCTGCTCACCGGCATCGAGTGCGACATCCTGGAGGACGGCTCGCTCGACCAGGAGCCCGAGCTGCTGGAGCGGCTCGACGTCGTGGTGGTGTCGGTGCACTCCAAGCTCCGCATGGACGCCCGGTCGATGACCCGGCGGATGGTGGCCGCCGTGCGCAATCCGCACGCGGACGTGCTCGGGCACTGCACGGGCCGGCTGCTGACCGGGCGGGGGCGGCCGGAGTCGGAGTTCGACGCGGACGAGGTGTTCGCGGCGCTCGCGGAGACGGGCACCGCCCTGGAGATCAACAGCAGGCCGGAGCGGCTCGACCCGCCGCGGCGGCTGCTGCGCCGGGCCGTGGAGGCCGGTGTGCTGTTCTCGATCGACACCGACGCGCACGCGCCGGGGCAGCTGGACTGGCAGATCAACGGCTGCGCGCGGGCGGAGGAGTGCGGGGTGCCGCCCGAGCGGGTGGTGACGACGTGGTCCCTCGACGCGCTGCTGGCCTGGACCCGTGAGCGGCGGATGCCGTCCGGCTGACGTGGTACTCGCGCGGCCGGAGAGGAAGGAACCTGACCTATGGAACGCGCGGCCGTGTTCGACGTCGACGGCACCCTGGTCGACACCAACCATCTGCATGTCGTCGCCTGGTGGGAGGCCTTCCGGCAGGCGGGCCACGACGTGCCGATGCACGCCGTCCACCGGGCCGTGGGCCTGCCGTCCGGCGACCTGGTCGCCCATCTGCTGGGCGACGGCCGCGACCCGGACCAGGACGACGACATCAGCGCCGGGCACAAGGCGCTGTACGGGCAGTACTTCGACCGGCTGCCCGCGCTGCCGCAGGCCGGTGAACTGCTGCGGCGGCTGCACCGGGACGGCTGGGCGGTGGTGCTGGCCACCTCGGCGGGCGGGGCGGAGCTGAGCGCGCTGCGCCGGGCGATCGACGCGGACGACGCGATCACCGCCACGGCGAGCGCCGACGACGTCGACGCGGGCAAGCCCGCACCCGAGCCGGTCGAACACGCCCTGGCGCTGGCCGGGGTGCCGGCGGAGCGGGCGGTGTTCGTCGGCGACACGGTGTGGGACATGCGCGCGGGCAGCAGGGCCGGGGTGCGCTGTGTGGGCGTGCTGTGCGGCGGCATCCCGCGCGCGGATCTGGAGGAGTCCGGTGCGGACGTGGTCTACGCCGATCCCGCCCACCTGCTGTCCGCCCTGCCCGGCAGTCCGCTGGCCTGACCCGGAAGCCGGCCCGACCCGGAAGCCGGCCTGGCCCGGAAGTGAAACGCCCGGTCACCCGGATACCCGCTGCGCATGACGCGTGTGACGAGTGGGGTACGGCGGAGGGCGGGCGTCTTCCGCCGGCGGAGCAAGGAGGACACGACGGCGACCGGCACCGGCCCGGCGTCGAGTCCGCGGCTGAGGGCGGCGGCGACCGCCCCGCGGCGGATGCGGAATCTGGAGCACGGCATCCGCGCCGTGCAGCCCGTGGACGCCGTACGGCGGGAGTCACGGGCCGCCTGGGACGCGATGCGAGCGGCCTGGCGGGGTCCCGGCCGGGAGCGGGACCTGGTCGTCCAGTCGCTGAAGGCCGCCGCCGCGGCGGTGATCGCCTGGCTGGTGGGCGGGGTCTGGATGGGAGACCCGCTGGCGCTGATGGCCCCCTGGGTGGCGCTGGTGCTGGTGCAGGCCACCGTCTACAGCTCACTGGTCCAGGGCGCGCGGCAGTTCGGCGCGATCTGCGTCGGCGCCCTGCTCGCCTCGGGCGCGCAGGCCCTCACCGGGGACACCACCTGGGCGCTCGCCCTGTCGGTCCCGGTCCTGATGCTGCTCGCGAACTGGCCCCGCTTCGGCGACCAGGGCATCTACGCGGCGACCACCGCCCTGTTCACGCTCGCCGCGGGCACCGTGAGCCTGTCCGGCGTCGGGCACCGGATCGGGCAGGCCGCGCTCGGCGCCGTCATCGGCGTGGCCGTGAACGCGCTGATCCTGCCGCCGATCCATCTGCGGGACGTCCGCGAGAACCTGGCGGCGCTCGCCCGGGAGGTCGCGGACGTGCTGCACACCGTCGCCGCCGACCTGCGCGAGGGCGAGTGGGACGCGCAGACCGCCGCCGGCTGGCTCGGCGCCTCGGCCGGTCTGGAGCACCGGCTGGAAGCCCTGCACTCGGCGCGCCGGTGGAGCCAGGAGAGCCTGCGCCTGACCTACGCACCGCTGCGCGCCCTGCACCGGGTCCCGCACGGGGCCGCCCTGCCGCCGGTGGAGGAGGACGAGCGGTTCGCCCGGATCACCGGGCACGTCACCGCGCTGACCCGGGCCCTGGCGGTGTCCGTCGACGACAACCGGTCGCCGGCCCCTCCCGAGGGCCGGGCCCTGCGGTCGTACGCGCGGATGCTGGAGCTCATCGGGGACGCCTGCCGGGCGCAGGCGGAGAGTCTGCGCGAGGGCAGTCTGCGCGGCCGGCCGGACGACGAGACCGAGAAGGCGCTGCGGGAACTCCACGAGGAACTGCAGGACCGGCTGCGGGCGCACGCCCGGGAGGGTGCCGCGCACACGGCGGTGCTCGGCACGCTGCTGCTGCAGGCGGAGAACCTCTGGGCGGAGACCATGCCCGACGGCGAGGGGCAGTGACGCACCTCACGTCGTGGGGCGGGCGCGTCAGGAACACCCAGAGGTGTTCCCCGTTGAACGACACGTGGGTGCGGATGGGACAGTGTCCCCGGGCCTCACCATTCGCCCACAGGGACGATCGTTCGGCTGAAGCCCTGTGGAGCCCCTCGCCGACAGGCGACCGCCATCCGTGCCCACCTCAGAGCCGCCCCGGCCGTGATTCCCCCGTCCGGCCGGGGCTTCCTTCTGCCCACGTGCAATCCGGCCCACCCGGGTACTCGGTGGTCTCTCGCGGAACACTCGGCCGAGAGGAGCCACAGGTGAGCAGCGCAACGGGCACGAGGGTCGTCGTCACGGGTGCCACGGGCAACGTGGGCACGAGCGTGGTGCGACTCCTCTCCGAGGATCCCGAGGTCGGCTCCGTACTGGGCCTGGCCCGGCGCCTTCCCGACTGGTCTCCCCCGAAGACGGACTGGGACGCGGTCGACCTGGCCGCCGAGCGGTCCGACCTCGTGGAACGGTTCCGGGGGGCCGACGCCGTCGTCCATCTGGCCTGGGCGTTCCAGCCGACGCACGACCCGGCGACGACCTGGCGCACCAACGTGCTCGGCAGCATGCGGGTGTTCGAGGCGGTGGCCGAGGCGGGGGTGCCGGCGCTGGTGCACGCCTCGTCGGTGGGCGCGTACTCCCCCGGCCCCAAGGACGAGGCGGTGGACGAGTCGTGGCCGACGCACGGCTGGCCGGACGCGGCGTACTGCCGGGAGAAGGCCTATCTGGAACGGGCGCTGGACACGTTCGAGCGTGACCATCCCGGCACGCGGGTGGTGCGGATGCGCCCCGCGTTCCTGTTCAAGTGGGAGTCCGCGAGCGAGCAGCGCCGGATCTTCGGCGGCAAGTTCCTGCCGGGTCCGCTGGCCCGCCCGGAGCTGCTGCCCTTCCTGCCCGACGTCCCCGGGCTGCGGGTGCAGGCCCTGCACACGGACGACGCGGCCCGGGCCTACCGGCTGGCCGTGCACCAGGACGTCCGGGGCGCCTTCAACCTGGCCGCGGAGCCGGCGGTCGACGCGCGGATGCTGGGCGAGATGCTCGGGGCGCGCCCGGTGCGGCTGCCGCGCACGGCGGCCCGGTCGGCCATCGCGGCCGCCTGGGGCCTGCACCTGCTGCCCGCCTCGCCCCATCTGTTCGACGCGGTGCTGCGGCTGCCGTTGATGGACTCCTCCCGGGCCCGCACCGAGCTGGGCTGGGAGCCGGAGCGCACGGCGACGGAGGTGCTCCGGGAGTTCTTCGAGGGTCTCCAGCAGGGCGGCGGGGCCCGGACGGAGCCGATGCGGGGACGCAAGGTGGGCTGAGACCGACCCGCGACCGCTGCCTGGGGGCACGCCGGCCCCGGCAGCGGTTCCGGCGCGAATACTCCGGCACGGATACAAGGCCCTGACAGCGGCCCCGGCACAGTTACAGGGACGCATGCGAGGGCCGCGGCCGACCCCCACAGCCGGCCGCGGCCCTCGGTGTGTGCCCTCCTCGGCCTCTCAGCCGGAGGGCTCGTCCGGCACCGGGTGCTCGGTCTGTCCCGTTCCCGAGCTCGGTGCCCCTTGCCGACCCGTCCCCGCCTCATCGGTGTCGGGGACGTCATCGGCCGGCTCGTCGGACCCGTCGGCCTCGTCGGCCCGGTCCTCGTCGTCCTTGCCGGTACCCGAGAAGCGCGGTGCGACCTCCCACGGGTCCTCGCCGGCGTCGGCCTGCTGGTCCGGCATGTCCCGCGGGACGGGATCACCGTTCTCGCCGGGTGCGTCGAGGCGGTGGTCGGTCACGGCGTGCTCCCTTCGGTCGTCGGGCGCCTCGCGAGTACCTCCGCGGTGATCCGCGAAACCTCAGCGCGGCGCCCGTTCCTGCAGGGCCGTGCGCCACGCCGGCAGCGGGGACTCCGGCGCGGGGTCGGGACGCCGGCCGCCACGCGCGAAGAAGTCGGCGAGCGGCAGGATCGCGGCGCCGACCGTGACCGCGTCGGGCCCGAGCCGGCCGAGGCCGACGGTCACCTTCCCGGCCGGGTGGCGCAGCGCGTACGACAGGGCGTGGCGGCGTACGGCGGGCAGGAAGCGGGAGCCGAGCGCGAGGCCCGCCCAGCCGCCGATGAGGATGCGTTCGGGCTGGAAGAGGTTGATCAGGTCGGACAGGCCCGCGCCCAGGTATTCGGCGGTCTCCTCAAGGAGGGCCAGCGCGACCGGGTCGGGCTCGCCGTCGCCGGGCGGGTAGGCCGCGGCGAGCATGGCAGTGAGGGCGGTCTCCTCGTCGGTGCCGTCCGGGACCGAGCCGCCTTCCTCCCGCCAGCGGGCGAGCAGCGACTCGGCGCCCGCGTAGGCCTCCAGGCAGCCGAGCGCCCCGCACCGGCAGCGGCGGCCCCGCACCCGCACGGTCAGATGCCCCCATTCGACGGCCCGGCCCTGGTCGGCGTCGGGCGTGACGAGGCTGGCGCCGACGCCGGAGCCGAAGAGGACCACGACCGCGTTGCGGGCGCCGCGGCCGGCGCCGAACCACATCTCGGCCTGGCCCAGGGTCTTGGCGCCGTTGTCGATGACGTACGGCACGGTGTCCGGCAGCGGGGAGCCGGTGCGCAGCAGGGCCTCCAGCGGGACGGCGTCCCAGCCGATGGTCTGCCCGTGCACCACCGCGCCGCGGTCGGGGGTGCGCTCGACGATGCCGGGGACGCCGATGCCGACGCCCAGGAGCCGCTCGGGCGCGAGTCCGGCCGCGTCGAGCACCTCGGCGATGCCGTGCCGGATGTGGTCGACGATGACCTCGACCTCGTACCGCTGCGGGGTCAGCGGGCGTTCGGCCCGGGCCAGCTCGGTGAGGGTGAGGTCGAACAGTTCGACCCGGACGCGCGTCTCGCCGACGTCGACGCCGATCATGTGGCCGCTGCCGGGGGCGACGCGCAGCAGGGTGCGGGGGCGGCCGCCGTCGGAGTCGACGCTGCCGGCCTCCTCGACCAGCCCGTCGGCGACCAGGTCGGCGACGACGTTGCTGACCGAACCCGAGCTCAGGCCGGTCGCCGGGCCGAGTTCGAAGCGGCTGAGCGGGCCGTCGAAGTAGAGCCGTTGCAGCACGGCTGTGCGATTGGCCCGCCTGAGGTCGCGTACCGTGCGCCCGTTCCGCCCCGCCATGTGGCTCCTTCCGGAATCCCCTGTCCGACCTGCAACATACCGTCGGGGCCGGGCCCGGCGCGACATTCCTCCAACCCTTATTTCACGATGTGAGCTAACCGACGGCGGTTTCCGCGATCTCGTCCAGGGCCGCGACGAGTTCCGGCGCGACCGCCTCCCGCACCCACCGCCGCTGCTCCTCGCCGGCCGCGCGCGGAACCGTCTCGGTCAGCATGATCAGGTACAGGTAGGCCCGGTAGAGGGCGAGGCGCAGGCGCGCCGGAACATCGAACACGGCCCGGCCGCCGGCCTCACGGTAGCCCGCGAGGAACGCCTCGTCCCGCCTGATGTCGCCCAGCAGCGCCAGGGAGACGAAATCGGCCAGCGGATCACCCCAGAACATCCGCTCGCCGTCGATCAGGCCGCCGATGCGGGCCCGCCCTTCCGAGCGGTCCACGAGGATGTTGCCGCGCCACAGGTCGAAGTGGACCAGGCACGGGACGGTGACCTCGTCGAGGGCGCCGTACGCGGAGGCGGCGGTGCGGGCGACCGTGCCGACGGGCCGGGGCAGTTCGGCCCCGTAGCGCCGGGCGTCGTCGAGTACCGCGTCGAACATGGTGGTGAACGCGGTCCGCCAGTCGGGCGCGAGCGGGCCGAGCGCGCCGGAGGGGTAGCCGAAGCCGGGGCCCGTCTCGCGGTGCAGCCGGGCGACCTGGCGGCCGAGCTCCGTCCGCAGGGCGGTGTGCTCCGCGTCGCCGAGCGTGTCGTCCCACGGGGCGCCCGGGCAGGCCGTCATCAGCAGACAGCCGTCGCCCCGGGACACCAGCCGGGGCGCGGTGACCCCGGCGCGGGCGGCCGACCGGTAGAACTCGGCCTCCGACACCAGCAGTTCGCGCTCGTGCCGCAGCCCGGGGACGGCGGCGGAGGGCGGGACCTTCAGCACGTAGCGGCTGCCGTCGGTCAGGCGCAGCTCCTCGACGGTGTTGTACGTGCCGCCGGTCATCGGGGCGAGGTGGGCGAGGCGGCCGGGGTCGAGGCCCGCCTCCCGCAGGACGTGCCGGGCCCGTTCCCAGGAGTCCACCACCGTGTCCCCACCCCTCCCCCGCGTCCGCGGTCAGCCGGCGGCGTACACGTCCTCCGTGTAACGCCCGTCCGCGATCAGCCCGTCGAGCCACCGCTCGGCGGTCGTCTCGTCGGCGTCCGGTGTGTGCTTGCGGAACAGCGTACGGAACGCCTCCCGCACCCCGGGCGCCATGCGGGAACCGTCCCCGCAGACATGGACGCGCGCTCCGGCGCCGAGCAGGGCCCAGACCTCCTCGGCCTCGGCGGCGATGCGGTGCTGCACGAACCGCACCTCGCCCTCGGGGGTCTCGCTGAAGGCGGGGCGCAGGAGCACGGCCCCGGCGGCCTCGGCGGCGCGCAGTTCCTCCGCGTGCAGGAAGTCCGCGTCCGGGGCGTCACAGCCGAAATAGCAGACGGCGGGGGCGAGTTCGGCGCCCGCCGCGAGGGCCGCCGCACGGTCGGCGACGGCACCGCGGAACGGGGCGAGGCCCGTGCCGGCGGCGACCATGACGACCGGTGTGCTCGCGGTGGCGTCGATGCGGAAGGCCTCCGGGCAGGGCTGCACGCGCGCGTACACCGTGTCGCCGGGCTGCAGCGTCATGAGGTGGCCGGAGCCGGTGCCCCGGTACACGCCCCGGCCGGAGCGGGCCGGGGCCTGCAGCAGGGAGACCATCAGATCGACGTGGCCGGGATCGACGGCCGGTGACGAGGAGATGGAGTAGTGGCGCGGGCGCAGCGGGGTCAGGAGGTCCAGCAGTGCCGGCCAGTCGAGCGCGCCGCGCAGGGCCGGGTGGTCCTCCAGGATCTCCACCAGGGTGCGGGGGTCGTCGGTGAGGGTGGCCAGGGCCGCGCGCTCCGGCGGGCACGGGTCGGCGGCGGCGAGCGCGGCCAGCTGCCCGGCGGTCGGACGCTCCTGCAACTCGACGTGGTGGGTGAGCAGTTCGCGCACTGTGAGGGGGCGGTCCACGGCGATGGCGTCGCCGCGCGGGCGGGTGGGGCGGATGTCCAGGACGGTGTCGGGGTCGGCGCCGAGCGCGGCGGCCGCGCGGGTGACGAGGTCCGGGGCGTTGGCGGGGAGGACGGTGAGGTGGTCGGCGGTGCGGTAGGTGACGCCGTCGGGCAGGGCGACGCGGAGGAACCGCTTGCGTCGGGGGTGGCCCGGCGCGGTGAGGTCGTGGGCCTCGGTGACCCGCATCGGGACCAGGCCGTGCCGTGCGGCGAGGGCGTCCAGCGGGCCGCCGGCCAGGGTGCGGACCTCGTAGGCGGCGGTGGGTTCCCCGTCCTGCGGGGCGGTGGCGTCCGGGTCGCCGTACCGCTCCAGGAGGGTGGTGCGCAGGGGCCCCTCACGCCACGGCGCCGTCCGGGCTCACGGAGCCCCTCTCGCGGAAATCCAGTGGCTCTCCCCCGTCGGTGACGCCTAGCCTGTCCCGGAAACCTAGGACCCCTAGGTTCGGTACGACGGCCAGGAGCCCTCCCATGAGACCACTCACCGAGCGGGACATCCGCACCTCCTTCGTCAACTGCTCCAAGGGAGAGGCCAAGCGGCTGACGGTGCCCCGGGACCTCGCCGAGCGCCCCTGGGACGACCTCGACTTCCTCGGGTGGCGCGACCCGGGAGCGCCCGACCGCAGCTATCTGGTGACCGAGCGGGACGGCGCCCTCGTGGGGGTGACGATGCGGTTCCAGGCCGCCCAGCGCGGGTTCCTGCACCGCAGCATGTGCTCGCTGTGCCTGACCACCCACCCGCGCGGCGGTGTCTCGCTGATGACCGCGCCCAAGGCGGGTGCGGCCGGCCGCGAGGGCAACTCGGTCGGCGTGTACATGTGCACCGACCTCGCCTGCTCCCTGTACCTGCGCGGGAAGAAGGAGCCGGAGTCCGGGGCCCGGTTCGAGGAGAGCCTCAGCCTGGAGGAGCAGATCGCGCGGACCAGGGGCAACCTGGCCGCCTTCCTCGACAAGCTGCACACGTGATCTCCGTGTGATCTTTCCTGCGATCTCCCTCGGTCGCCCGTGGTACCCGACGGCACTAACGTCCTTCATGGACGCGTTCGATGCCGCAGGAAGGGGAACAGCCCGAGGATGCGAGAGGTACGTGAGTGGACGGTGCAGGCCGGCAGGATCCTGCGCAAGCGCCGTGATCCCGTGGTCGTCCAGACGCTGCGATCGGCGTTCGCGGCGACGATCGCATACGTCATCGCGCTCCGGCTGAGTCCCGAGAAGGCACCGCTCACCGCCCCCCTGACGGCCCTGCTGGTCGTGCAGGTGACGCTGTACGCCACCCTCACCAACGGCTTCCGGCGGGTGAACGCGGTGGTGACCGGGGTGCTCCTCGCCATCGCGTTCAGCCTGCTGGTGGGCCTGACCTGGTGGAGCCTGGCGCTGCTGCTCGTGGCCTCGCTGGCCGTGGGCCGGCTGGTCCGGGTGGAGGAGTACGTCCCCGAGGTCGCGATCAGCGCCATGCTGGTCCTCGGGGTCACCAGCGTCGGCGACACGGCCTGGGCCCGGGTGCTGGAGACGCTGATCGGCGCCGTCGTCGGGCTCGGCTGCAATCTGCTGCTCGCTCCCCCGGTGTGGGTGGAGGAGGCCGGCGAGTCGATCGAGGGCCTGGCCCGCCGGTTGCGCCAGCTGATGCTCCGCATGGGCGAGGAGGCCGCCGGCGCGCCGCCCGCGGACCGCGCCGCGGAGCGGCTGCACGAGGCCCGGCGCCTGGACCACGACATCGTCGAGGTGGACGCGGCCCTGCGGCAGGCCGAGGAGAGTCTGCGCCTCAATCCCCGCGTGCGGGAGGGCCTGCTGCACCGGGTGGTGCTGCGCACCGGCCTCGACACGCTGGAGATCTGCACGGTCGTGCTGCGCGTGCTCGCCCGCACCCTCACCGACCTCGCGAAGGAGCGCGAACCGGAGCCGCTGTTCGAGTCCGAGACCGGCGCGGTGCTGGAGCAGCTGCTCTCGCAGATCGCCGACGCCGTGGTCAGTTTCGCGGTGCTGGTCACGACCCACCTGAGCGCGAGCGCCGAGTCGGCGGAGGAACGTCTCGCCGCCGAGCTGCGCTCCGCCGCGGCCACCCGCGACAAGCTCGCCGTGCTGCTGCGCGAGGAGGCCGAGCGCGACAAGGGGAACTGGCAGCTGCCGGGCGCCGTCCTGACCGAGGTCAACCGGATCCTGGACGAGATGGACACCGAGCACCGCACCAAGCGCCTGTTCGAGGAGCTGGACCGGGTGTCGGCGGAGCAGCGCGCCCGGATGCCGCGGCTGACCCGGCTGCGGGAGCGCCTGGGCGTGCAGGAGCAGCTGTGGCGGAACCGCGCGGGATTCGGCGGGCGTTCTCGCTGAGGGAAGCCGGCACGGGGCCGGCGCCGAGGCGAGGGGGCGGGCCGATGGCCGACACGAGCGTGCGGATCGACGGGAACACACTGCGACTTCCGGGCGGTGTGACCGTGCGGTTCATCCGCACCCTGCGCCTGCCGGAGACGGGCACGCACCCGCTGCCGCCGGGCCTGGGCGAGTTCCCGGTCCGGCGGGTGGCGGACTACGCGGACCGGGTTCCCGAGGCGATGCGGGCGCGCGGCGGCGTGATGCTGCCGGTGTACCTGCGCGAGGCGATGTGGCTGAACTTCGCGGGCACGGCGGAACCGGCCGCGCTGCAGGTCGGCGTCGGCAAGGTCTGCGCGGTCTCGGGCCGGCCCTGGAGCGACGGGCTGTCCCGGGACCCGCAGAACTACGTGGTGCTGCCCCGCCAGCCCTGGCTGGACGGCATCAACTCCGGGACGGGCACGGTGCGGCAGTTCGTGGCCGTCCCGCTCGGCCTGGGCGCCACGGTGGAGGGCCAGGTCACGGGCGAGGAGGTGTGGGGCGGGGTGCAGCTGCGGGCCTTCCCGCTGAACGAGAAGGAGCTGGCGGCGTGGCGCGCGGCGGAGCGCCGCCGGGAGCAGGCCCGGTTCGCGGCCCCGCCGGCCTACGGCGCCCCGATGCCGGGCGGGCCGATGGCCGCGCCCGGCGGGTTCGGCGCGCCGGTGCCCGTGGCGGCACCGCCGCCCTCGACCGGCGGTTTCG
>NZ_NOKT01000002.1 GCF_002237655.1 Streptomyces sp. XY006 | reverse complement strand
GATCAACGTGCTCTTCGCGATGCTCCGCGACGGCACCTTCTACGAACCCAGAACCCCACACCTCGCTTGACGAAACACATAGAGGCACCCCCCGGCGACCGACCCCCCCCGCCGACCGGTCCCCAGTGACCGGCGCCCCGCCGCGACGACGAAGGCCCGCTCCGAATCGGAGCGGGCCTTTCCGGTCGTACCGGAGCGTCAGCGAACCGGCGCGCCCTGCGGCTGCTGCGGCGAGATGCCCAGCGCCGTCGTGTACTTCGCCAGGGCCAGCTTGCCGATGGCCGGGTACGGGCCGAGCGACTCGGAGGCGGAGCACTCCGCCTCCTTCGCGGCCTCCTCGACCAGCCCCGGCTCGATCTCCGGGCCGATCAGGTACGGCGCGAGGGCCAGCTGCTGCGAGCCCGAGGAGCGCAGTTGCTCGGCGACGGAAGCGATGGAGCCCTCCTGGTCCAGGGCGGCCGCCATCACCGGCACGGCGAGGCGCGCGGCGAGCAGCATGCCGGTGATCCCGGCCGCCTGCACGGCCTCGTCACCGCCCACGGAGGCCAGGATGATGCCGTCGGCGGCGGTCGCCACCGTGAACAGCCGGGCACGGTCCGCGCGGGCCAGACCGGCCTCGGACAGCCGCACGTGCAGCGCCTCGGCGAGCAGCGGGTGCGGGCCGAGGACGTCCGTCAGCTCGGCGGCGACACGGCTCTCCATGAGAGCCTGGCGGACCTGGCGCAGCAGCGCGCTGTCCGGCCCGGCGAGCAGCGGCACGACGACGGCGACGGGGCCGTCGGGCTGCTTGACGTCCATACCGGCGGCGCGGGCCTGCTCGTAACGCGCCGTGCGCTCCTCGGCGGTGTGCACGAGCACGGTCTGCAGCGTGGGGAACTCGGCGTCGTCGCCGTCGAGGTACCCGATCCGGGCGTCGAGGCCGGGGAGCTCGGAGCGGGCGATGCTCACGACCTCCTCGGCGAGGCTGCGCGTGGCGCTACTGGGCGTCCCCGGCACGGCGAGGACGAGCGCGGGCGCACCCTCGGGAGCGACCAGCGGCTCGGGACGGCGGTGCCGTCCGGGCTGGCGGGGGCGCGGCATTCGTACGGGCAGGCCATCCGCGGGCCCAGTGGGGGAACTCATGGCGCCGAATGTTACT
The DNA here is from genome assembly GCF_002237655.1 of Streptomyces sp. XY006. Taxonomy (GTDB): domain Bacteria; phylum Actinomycetota; class Actinomycetes; order Streptomycetales; family Streptomycetaceae; genus Streptomyces; species Streptomyces levis. Next base: position 435,539 of record NZ_NOKT01000002.1, on the reverse strand, counting down.
GGTTTCCTGGGCTCCCCTGTTCGGGGAGGGTGCAGGTGAGCGGTATCCGTCCCGTTTTGTCGGATGAGTTCCGCACGGTTCGGACGGGATCGGATCAATCACCCGATCCATCACCCGACAGGGTCGTCACGGTCAGCATCGCCGCGTCACCCGGCAGGGTGAGCGGGCCGGTGCTCAGCTCGGCGGCCATGCGCACCGCTCCGTCCAGCGGATCGCCCGCCGCCGGCACGCGCCGCGCCCCCGGGAGCCGCTTCGCCAACTCCTCGTCCAGCGGGCCGAGGAGCGGCTCACCCATCCTGAACAGGCCGCCGGTGACGGCCAGCCGCGCCGCACCGCCCGCCGGGCACACGGCCGCCGCCGACTCGGCGATGTGCCGGGCGGCCTCGCGCAGGATGCCGGCCGCGACCGGATCCCCGTCCGCGCAGGCCGCCGCGACCTGGGGCGCGAACGAGGCGAGCACGGCGGGCCGGTCGGGCCGCGGATACAGCGCCCCGGGCAGCCCGGTGACCGTTCCGAACTGCTCCTCGGCATCCTCGAGGAGCCGGTCCGAGCCGCCCGCCCGCCCGTCATGGGCGCGCAGCGCGGCCTCCAGACCGGCCCGCCCGATCCAGGCGCCGCCGCCGCAGTCGCCCAGCAGATGCCCCCAGCCGTCCGCACGGCGCCAGCCGGTCAGGTCCGTGCCGATCGCGATCAGCCCCGTGCCACCGGCGACCACCGCGCCCGGCCGGGGTCCGAGGGCCCCCACGTACGCGGTCACTGCGTCGGCCGCCAGCGCGACGGTCCGCACGCCCAGCTCTCCGGCCAGGGCGCCCGGCAGTTCGGCGCGCAGCGCGTCACCGAGGGTCGCGAGCCCGGCCGCGCCGACGACGGCCGCCGACAGCCGCACCGGGCCGGTCTCGGCGGTCAGGGCCCGCACCAGCGGCAGCAGTTGCGCCATGAAGTGACCGGGGTCGATGCCCCGCTCACCCGTGCGCACCGGCTCCCCGGAGGCGCACCGGGCCAGCGGGCCGCGCTCGGCGGTCCCGACGACCACCCGCAGACCGGACCCGCCGGAGTCCACCGCGAGGAACCCGGGAGTCTCCGGCGCCCCCGTCACGGCAGGCGCCAGTCCACCGGTTGGCCGCCCTGGCGGATCAGCAGGTCGTTGGCCCGGCTGAACGGACGGGAGCCGAAGAAACCCCGGTCGGCGGACATGGGCGAGGGGTGGGCGGACTCCACCGAGGGCAGATCACCGAGGAGCGGGCGCAGATTGCGCGCGTCACGCCCCCACAGGATGGACACCAGCGGCTTGCCACGCCCGGCCAGCGCCCGGATCGCCTGCTCGGTGACCTCCTCCCAGCCCTTGCCCCGATGCGCGCCGGGCTTGCGCGGGGCGGTGGTCAGGGCCCTGTTGAGCAGCAGCACCCCCTGTCGCGTCCACGGCGTGAGGTCACCGCTGGACGGCGGGGGCACGCCCAGGTCGGAGTGCAGTTCCCGGAAGATGTTGACGAGGCTGCCGGGCAGCGGCCGCACCTCGGGGGCGACCGAGAACGACAGTCCCACGGCGTGCCCCGGGGTGGGATACGGGTCCTGACCGACGATCAGGACCCGTACGTCGTCGAAGGGCTGCTGGAAGGCCCGCAGGACGTTCGGCCCGGCCGGGAGGTAGGTGCGTCCCGCGGCGATCTCCGCGCGGAGGAAGTCCCCCATCGCGGCGACGCGTTCGGTCACCGGTTCCAGGGCCTTCGCCCAGCCCGCTTCGACGATTTCATGCAAGGGTCGTGGTGCCACGGGCGTCACCCTACTGCCGTAAGGGCAGCGGCGATCAACCGGTGGCCGGCGCCTGCGCGTAACCGCGTCCCCCCGCCTCACGGACGCCTCACCCGAGACGCCTCACCCGACGACCGCCGCCCGGACGCACAGCACGTCCGGCAGATGCGAGGCGAGCTGCTGCCAGCTGTCGCCGTCGTCCGCCGAAGCGAACACCTCGCCGTTGCGGTTGCCGAAGTAGACGCCCGCCGGGTCGGCGTCGTCCGTGCACATCGCGTCGCGCAGCACCGTGCCGTAGTGGTCCTCCTGGGGCAGGCCCGCCGAGAGGGGCTCCCAGCTCTTGCCGGCGTCGGCCGTGCGGTAGACCCGGCAGCGGTGGTCGGCCGGGACGCGGTCGGCGTCGGCGTTGATCGGGAAGACGTACGCCGTGTCGCCCCGGTGCGGATGCGCGGCCGCGGCGAAGCCGAACGTGGACGGCAGGCCCTCGCCGATGTCCGTCCAGGTCGCGCCCGCATCGTCGCTGCGGTACACCCCCCAGTGGTTCTGCAGATACAGCCGGTCCGGGTCGGCGCCGTCCCGCGTGACCTTGTGCACGCACTGGCCGAACTCCGGGTTCGGGTCGGGCAGGAACACCGCCGAGACGCCCGAGTTGGAGGGCGTCCAGCTCGCGCCCCCGTCCAGCGTCCGGAACACGCCGGCCGTCGACACCGCGACCGTCACCGCACGCGGGTCGCGCGCGTCGGTCAGCACCGTGTGCAGCCCCTCACCGCCGCCGCCCGGCACCCACTTCGACCGCGTCGGGTGCTCCCACAGGGGCCGGACGAGCGCGAACGTCTCCCCGCGGTCCTCCGAGCGGTACAGCGCGGCCGGTTCCGTGCCCGCGTACACCACGTCCGGTTCGGCCGCGGCCGGGTGCAGCTGCCACACCCGCTCCAGGGACGCCCCGGTGTCCTTGGGGAACTTGACGGCCGGTTCTGCCGGTTCGGTCCAGGTCCGGCCGAGGTCGTCGGAGTGGAACACCGACGGGCCCCAGTGCGAGCTGTCGCCGCCGGCCAGCAGCCGCGGGGTCGCGGTGCGGGTGTCGATGGCGACCGAGTACACGGCCTGTGCGTTGAAGTAGGGACTCTCGTCGAACTCCCAGGCGCCACCGCCTCGCCGGCGCCCGATGAACAGGCCTTTGCGCGTACCCACGGCGAGCAGTACCTCGGTCATGCCGATCACCTCCGCGGCGTCACCTTTGACGCCTTCTCCTCGGACACCGGCCAGTCTGCACCCCACCACTGACAGTCACCTCCGCACCGCGCTGCGATGCAGGTCAGGGCGGTGTCGCCGGCCTTCGCGGCGGGCCCGGGCGAGGGCGCGCGGCCCGCCGCGGGGGCGGTGTGGTGAGCATCCGGGGGACCGCTTGCGTATGGGTAGAGCGGCGATGGTCGCGCACGCGAGGAGGAACCCTTCGATGGCGTTACGTGGTCCGCAGGTGTGGCTGTGGCGCTGGCGGCCCAACCCGCTCAAGCGCCGCGCCGACCGGATCGAGGCCTGGGTGCTGCTGGGGGTATGGGCACTCGCCGTGCTCATCGGGGTGTCGGTCGGCACGGCGGTGAGCCGGACGGTCGAGGACGCGCTGGCCCGCGAGCGCGCCGCGTGGCGCCCCCTGGTGGGACTGCTCGCCGAGCGGGCACCCGGCACGCCCGCCGAGGGCGGCGCCACGTCCCGCACCGACCGGGTGTGGGCGAGGGCCACCTGGACCGCCGCGGACGGAACCTCCCACTCCGGGCAGCTCCGGGTCCCGGCCGGCAGCCCCGCCGGAACCCCGGTCACCGTGTGGACGGACCCCGAGGGAGGCCAGGTGACCCGGCCCATGACCCCCTCCCAGGCCCACGTACGGGCCGGCCTCCTTGGCGGCGCGGCGGGCCTCGCGGCCGCCGCCGTCCCCCTCGCCGCCGGCCGCGCCCTCCGCAACCGCCTGGAGCGCCACCGCATCGACCAGTGGGCCACCGAATGGTCCCGCTTCGGCCCCATGTGGGGGCGAACAACGGGCTGAGCCACAACACCGTGGCCGCCCCCACCCCCGCCACACGCATGCCGAACCGCACGGGACGGGCAGTTTCACCGATGCCGAGACGGTTCGTCCGGTGGCGCGGGCCACCGTGCGGCCGTGCACGGTGCCCATGACCGTGCGGCCGCGAAGGCGAGCGGTCCGGGCAGTCTGAGCGCCGCGTTCGGGAGTGGTCCTCCGGCTGCCCGGGGGGTGATGCGGTGGGCGGTGCCCGGGCGGGGGCTCTACGGCACGAGGCCCTCCCTGTTCGGTGTCGCTCCGGCCAGGGCCTCCCGGCACACCCGTAGCAGCGCCAGGTCCGCCTGGATGCCCTGTCCGCCCGCGTCGGTCCGGTGGCGTCGTGGGGCGGCGAGTTCGGTGCGCAGCAGGTCGTGCAGAGGGGTGCCCGCCGGGCCCAGGGCCGCCACGCACCCGGCGATCGCCGCCCTCGTGCGGGGCTGCTCCGCCCAGGCCGACCGGAGGACCGGGGAGACCCGCTCACCGTCGCCCGCCACCCGCCACACCGCGCACGCGGCCGACACCCGCTCCCCGGGCTCCGCGGAGCCGGTCAGGCGGAGCAGCTCGGGCAGGGCCGGGGCGGCCGCCGGGCCCAGCCGTGCGAGGGCGTTCGCCGCCGCCGCGCGGTGGTGCCGGCCGCTCCCGGTGTCCGTCAACACCCGCAGCAGCGCGGGCAGTACGGCGTCCGGCTCGCCCGTGACGGACCACAGCGCCTCCGCGGCGGTGACGGCGCAGTCGGTGTCCAGCAGCCCGCGCAGCTCCGGTATCGCCTCCCGCGCGGCCGTGCCGAACGCGGCCAGGGCACGGACCGCCGCCTCCACGACGGGCCGGTCCGGCCTGCCGGGCGTGTCCCGCAGCAGCCGCACCACCGACGGCACGGACGCGGTGTCCCCGAGGGCCGAGAGGGCCGTCAGCAGGGGCGCGGCCCGGACCCGGTCGCCGGGGCCGTCGCGCAGCACCCGCGCGAGGCGCCGCCGCAGCGCCGGGCCCAGCGGGGCGGCGGCCTGCCCCAGGCGGGGTATCACCAGCCCCAGGTCGTCCGGCACGACCGGCCCCGCCAGCACCTCGGCCAGCACCGGGACGGCCCGCGCGTCCCCCGTCCCGGCCAGTGCCCGCAGAGGACCGCCCAGGGCCGGCGTCCCCCGCCGCCCGTAGTGGACGCGCAGCTCGGGCCGCTGGATCACCAGGGCGTGCAGCGGCCCGGCGGCGGGCGCGGCCAGCTCGGTCAGCTCCAGCAGGACGGCGACCGCCGCGTCGTGCAAGCGGCCCTCCTCCGCGCCCACTTGCGCCCCGATCAGGACGACCGGCTCCGGGTGGGCGCCCCGCCACTCGCGGAACAGCCCGGCCGCCATCCACACGGCGTTGCACCGGTCGAGGGGGTCAGGGCTGGTCAACTGCCCGCACAGCAGGCCGACCCGGTCGGCCACCCGGTCGCCCAGCCCGTGGTGCAGGGTCCGCAGCAGCCGGGAGCCCTCCTCGTCCGAGGGCCGCAGCCGCCGCAGCCGCACGGCGAGGGTGTCCGTGCCGGAACAGCCGTGGGCGCGGCCGGCGCGGGTGCGCTGCGTGGACCTGTCCCGGAGCAGCCGGACGACGGTCGGCACGAGATCCTCGGGCAGCTCCCGCGGCGCGCAGGCGGCGAGCTGTCCCACCGCGGCGAGCCGCAGCCCGGGACCGTACGGCGGCCGGCTCAGCTCGGTCAGCACCCGCACCGCCCCGGCGGCACGCGGGTCGCCTGCGGCGCCGTACCACCGCGCGAACAGGCCGAGGGCCTCGGCCAGGCCGACCAGGACCCCGTCGTCCCGCTCCACCGCGATCCGCTCCCGCAGCAGGGCGAGCGCACGGGTCGGCGGGACCACGTACCGCACGAGCGCGGGCAGGACCGCCCGGCGCACCCCCGCGTCCGCGTCACCGGCCAGCCGGACGAACACCTCGGCGCGTGCCCGCAGCGCGGCGCGGACCCGGGCGGCGAGACCGGGGGAGGCGCCGTCGGCACCGCCGATGCTGACCAGCAGCTCCACGACCCCCGCCCGGTCCCGCACCTCCTCGCGGACGGCGAGCGCCAGAAGGAATGGCACACAGGCGAGCGTCGCGTCGTACACGTCCCCCCGGTGGTGCACGGCGCCGTACATCCCGTCGAGGGCCGTCTCCCGCTCGGCCGGGTCGGCGGAGGCCAGCCCCCGCAGTAAGCCGGGCACGTCCTCCGCACTGCCGTCCGCATGGCGCAGCGAGGCCCAGTCGACCTCGTCGATCCCCCTGAACACGTTGTCCTCCCCAGGCGAAGTGCCACTGACGGGGAGTCTGCACCACGGCACCGACAACGAAGCGGAATCGGGCGATGACGGTGCGCGAACCGTACGGGGGTTGGCCGATCGCCGCTCAGTCCCGGCCGGGCAGCGACCGTCGCACGATCGCGTCCAGGTCCGCCGCCTCCGGCAGCGTCCCGAACGCGTGGCCCCAGTCACCCCCGAGCCGGGTCGCGCAGAACGCGTCGGCGACCGCGGGCGGGGCGTGCCGCACGAGGAGCGACGCCTGGAGCGTCAGCGCCATGTCCTCCACGAGACGCCGGGCCGTCGTCTGCGAAGCGCCGGACAGCCGGTCCTTCAGCCGTGCCACGGCCGCGTCCAGCCGCGCGTCGGCGCCCCGGGCCAGCGCGAACTCGCTGAACAGCGCCTCGGCCGTACCGGGTTCGCGGCCGAGCGCCCGCAGCACGTCGAGCGCGTTGACGTTCCCGGAGCCCTCCCAGATCGACAGCAGGGGAGCCTCGCGGTAGTGCCGGGGCATGCCCGAGTCCTCGACGTAGCCGTTGCCGCCGAGGCACTCCAGGGCCTCCGCGGTGAAGGCCGGGCCGCGCTTGGTCACCCAGTACTTGCCGACGGCGGTGGCGATCCGGCGGAACGCGGCCTCGCCCTCGTCACCGCGGATCGCCCGGTCCGCCGCCCCGGCCAGCCGCAGCGTGAGCGTCGTGGCGGCCTCGGACTCCAGCGCGAGATCGGCCAGAACGTTGCGCATCAGCGGCTGGTCCACGAGCCGCGCACCGAACGCGCTGCGGTGCCGCGCGTGGTGCCCGGCCTCGACGAGGGACTTGCGCATCAGCGCGGCCGACATCATCACGCAGTCCAGCCGCGTGCAGTTGACCATCTCGATGATGGTCTTCACGCCCTGCCCCTCGGGGCCGACCAGCCAGGCGACGGTCCCGTCGAACTCCGGCTCGGAGGAGGCGTTGGACCGGTTGCCGAGCTTGTCCTTCAGCCGCTGGATGCGGAAGGTGTTGCGGGTGCCGTCGGGCAGCACGCGCGGCACCAGGAAGCACGACAGCCCGCCCGGGGCCTGCGCCAGCACGAGGAACACGTCGCACATCGGCGCCGAGGTGAACCACTTGTGCCCGCGCAGCGTGTACACACCCGGCTCGGCCGTGGGCGTGGCGGCCGTGGTGTTCGTGCGGACGTCGGATCCGCCCTGCTTCTCGGTCATCCCCATGCCCGCCAGCAGCCCGCGCTTGTCCGTCGGCACGCGCAGGCCCGGGTCGTACTCCCGGCTCGTCAGCAGCGGTTCGTAGACCTTCGCCAGCTCCGGCTGCCGGCGCAGCGCGGGGACGGCCGCGTACGTCATGGACGTCGGGCAGCCGTGCCCGGCCTCGGTGTGCCCCCACACGAGTCCGCCGGCGGTGCGCGCGACATGGGCGCCGGGCCGTGCGTCACCCCAGGGCGACGCCGCCAGCCCCTCGGTGATCGCCGTGCGCATCAGGTGGTGCCAGCTCGGGTGGAACTCGACCTCGTCGACCCGGTTGCCGTACCGGTCGTGCGTGCGCAGCTCCGGCTCGTACCGGTTGGCCAGGTCGGCCCACTCCTGGGCCTGGGCGCTGCCGGCCTGCCGGCCGAGCCGCCGCAGCTCCTCCTCGGCCCAGCCGGCGCCCTCCCGCCTCAGCCCTTCCAGCAGGACGGTGTCGGCGGACGCGTCGTACGGGGTGAGGGGCGGGGCCTGGTTGGTGACGTCGTGGGTGGCGGCTCCGCCGTACGGCCGCTGTTCGTCGGGTGTCGGGACCATGCCCCGAGTGTTGCACTCTCGCTGCGACCGCAGCAATAGTGCAACACATGCGGGAGAGCGGCCGCGTACAGTACGTGACCATGCCGATGAACGACCCGGCGCGGCCCGGCGCGCTCGATCTGCGTCCGCTGTCCGCGCGGTCGGTGGTGCTGAGCCTGCTGCTCGGCACTCATCCCCCCGAACTGCCGGTGAGGGAGCTCGTGCGGCTGGTGGAGGGCTTCGACGTCGGCGCCTCCACGCTCCGGGCGGCGCTCAGCCGGATGGTGGCGGCCGGGGACCTGCGGCGCACGGACGCCGGCTACCGCCTCAGCGACCGGCTGCTGGCACGCCAGCGGCGTCAGGACGACGCCGTGCACCCGCGCACGCGCGCGTGGGACGGCGACTGGGAGATGGTCGTCATCACCGCGACCGGGCGCGGCCCCGCCGAGCGCGCCGAGTTGCGCACCCGGCTGACCGGCCTGCGGCTCGCCGAACTCCGCGAGGGCGTCTGGCTCCGGCCGGCCAATCTCACCCGCGCGCTCCCCGGCGACCTGGACCGGATCGCCGAGCGCTGCACGGCCCGCCCCGGCCGCCCCGCGCCCGAACTGGCCGCTTCCCTGTGGCCGCTGGACGACTGGTCCGCCACGGCCCGGGCGCTGCTCGCGCACATCGCCCGGGCACCCCGCCCGGCCGACCGGCTCACCGCCTACGCGGCCGTCGTGCGGCACCTCCTGGCCGACCCCGTCCTGCCGGAGGCCCTGCTGCCGGCCGACTGGCCCGGACCCGGGCTGCGCGCCGCCTACACCGCCTACCAGGCGGAGCTGGTCGGGGAGGCGCACGCGCGCGTGCGCGGCGCATGACGCGGACGGCCGTGCGCGGCGCCCGCCGGGACGCCGCGCACGGCCGCCTTCACCGTGGGGGGACGTGCGGGACTGCCTGTTCCGGACTACCTGTAGGTGATGTCCGAGGTGGAGTACAGGCAGTTGGTGCTGTCGGGACCCGTCCCGACGGCGGTGTTGTTGTTGTACTTCTGGCAGGGGACGACCTTGCGGCTCGCGTCGTTGCGGATGGTGATGCCGCGCAGCGTCGCCACGTCGTTGCGGTTGACGTTGATGCCGACGAGCCGCGCGGTGCTGCCCGTGCCGGTCACGTCGATGGTGTTGAGGTTGACCTTGCGGGTGTACTGCGTGGAGCAGTCGCCGCAGGAGCGGTACAGCGTCTTGAACTCCTGCACCGCGAAGTTCGAGATGTTGAGCGTGCCGCCGCCGTTGTGCTGGAAGACCTTGTCCGCCGCCTTCTTCGCGCCGCCGCCGATCACGTGGTAGGTGGCGCCGGTGCCGCCGCGGAAGGTGGCGGCGTCCTCGCCGACGTCCTCCCACCAGACGTTCTGCAGCGTGCAGCTGCCCTCGCAGTGGATGCCGTCGGCCGCCGGGGCGCCGAGGATGACGTTCTTCAGCACCGCGCCGTCCGAGAGCCGGAAGATCGGGTCCTGGCCCTCCTCCTGGCCGTCACCGGCCAGGTCGCCGGTGCCGTAGTACCGCTTCATCCCGTAGTCCTTCGTGCCGGACACCGAGATGGTGGCGGAGGTTCCCTGGCTGCCGTTCGGCGTGGGCCAGGTGGCGGCGCTCGCTGTGGGTGCGTTGGTGGTCATGAGCATGCCAACCGACAGGCCGAGAGTGGCCAGCGTGCCGGTCAGCGCGCGCCTGCGGGCGCGCGGACGTGTCGCAGAAGTCATGTCCCGATTCCTTCTGTCCGTTCGAGCGATGGGGGGAAGTCGGTGCTTTCCCGTGCTCGCCCCTCGACGGCTCCGAGGGGCGAACATGGTCATACACATGAACGACGTTCACGTAATTGCTCGTCGCAGGTGAAGATGGTGCCTCTGGGTCACGCTGCTGAACGGAAGGTAGAGGGCAAGCGCTTTCTAGTCAACGCCTCGCGCAGCGCACATTCGATCGGTCCTGGTCGCGGGGGTGAAGGCGTGGGAGCGCATCCATGACAGGGGCGCCGCGTGCGCTCCCACGGAGCTGTCGGGGGTGCCGGATCAGACCGAGCGGTGGTACTGGTCCGGCACGTGCACCTCGCCGCCCAGTTCCCGCGCCGCGTGCCGGGCCCACGAGGGGTTGCGCAGCAGCTCGCGGCCCAGCAGCACCGCGTCCGCCTCGCCGTTGGCCAGGATCTTCTCGGCCTGCTCGGCGTCGGTGATGAGCCCCACCGCGGCGACCGCCAGGTCCGTCTCGTTCTTCACCCGGGCCGCGAAGGGCACCTGGTAGCCCGGCCCGGTCGGGATGCGGACGCCGGAGGCGTTGCCGCCGGTGGAGACGTCCAGCAGGTCCACGCCGTGGGCCCGCAGTTCGCCCGCGAAACGCACGGTGTCGTCGGGGGTCCAGCCGCCCTCGTCGAGCCAGTCGGTCGCGGAGATGCGGAAGAACAGCGGCTTGTCGTCCGGCCACACCTCCCGCACGGCGTCGACGACCTCCAGCGCGAACCGGGTGCGGTTCTCGTGCGAGCCGCCGTAGGCGTCGGTGCGGTGGTTGGAGTGCGGGGAGAGGAACTCGTTGATCAGGTAGCCGTGCGCGCCGTGGATCTCGGCGATATCGAAACCGGCGGCGAGCGCGCGTCGGGCCGCGGCCGCGAACTGGTCCACGATGTCCTTGATCGCCTCCACGCTCAGCTCGGCCGGCGCCGGGTGCTTGTCGTCGAACGCGATCGGGCTCGGCGCGACGGGGTCCCAGCCGTGGGCGTCGGGACCGACCGGCCCGCCGCCCTTCCAGGGGCGGTCCGTCGAGGCCTTGCGCCCGGCGTGGGCCAGCTGGACGGCGGGGACCGTGCCCTGCTCCCGGAGGAAGCTGGTGATCCGGCGGAACGCCTCGACCTGCGTGTCGGTCCAGATGCCCAGGTCGTAGGGGGAGATGCGGCCCTCGGGAGACACCGCGGTCGCCTCGACGACGATCAGCCCCGTGCCGCCGGTCGCGCGGGCGGCGTAGTGGGCGAAGTGCCAGTCCGTGGGGGCGCCGGCCGCCGGACCCTCCGGTGCCGCCGAGTACTGGCACATCGGGGGCATCCACACGCGGTTCGGGATCGTCACATCGCGCAGGGTGTAGGGCTCGAAGAGCGCGGTCACGGCGGACTCCATTCGTCACGGGGCCGATGTCGACTCGTACGATAGGCATCGTAGTACGGGAGATGTCAAACTACGAGGGTTCTCGTACTATGGGGGTCCCGAAGGAAGTGGAGCCCGCCGTGACGTCGCCCGTCGTCAGTAGTCGTGATCTGCCGCATCCCGTGCGGGACGAGATTCGCCTGGAGGGGGTGCTGCACGCGCTCAGTGATCCGATGCGGCTGCGGATCGTGCGGGAACTCGCCGTCGGTAGTGGCGAGTTGTCCTGCTCCGACTTCGAGCTGCCGGTCACCAAGTCGACCACCACGCACCACTTCCGGGTGCTGCGCGAGAGCGGGGTGATCCGGCAGGTGTACCGCGGGACGGCCAAGATGAACGGGCTGCGGCGGGACGATCTGGACGAGCTGTTCCCGGGGTTGCTGGACGCGCTCCTCGACGCGGCGGCGCGGCAGGCCGTCCGGGCGGGTGGCTGAACCGGCCCGGGTCATGACCGGTCGCGGGGCGTCACACGCCTCGCGCACCCCACGCCTCGCGCACCCGCGGCTTCGGCGTCGTGCGGTTCGCGTACTCCGCGGCTTCTCAGGGCCGCGCGGCGTTCAACAGGGACTGCCAGTCGGGGAGTTTGACGACTCCGCGGCCCAGGGACACGCCCAGCTCCGCCTCCGCACGCTCGATCGACTGCCAGCCCGCCCACTCCACCGGGTCGACGCCCTCGGCGCGCAGGGCGGGAAGGGGGTCGCCGGGGACCGTCCGCGTGACGAGGGCGGGGGCGTCCTCCAGGAGGGACGCCGCGGTCTCCTTCGCGCAGGGGCGGTTGGTGCCGATGACCCCGGTGGGACCGCGTTTGATCCACCCCGCCACGTACTCGCCGGGAGTCACCACACCCGCGCGCAGGACGCGCCCGGACAGGTTCGGGACCGTGCCGGTGGCGGCGTCGAAGGGCAGTCCCTCCAGGGGCACGCCCCGGTAGCCCACCGAGCGCAGGACCAGCTGTGCCTCGATGTCCTCGAAGCGGCCCGTGCCCGTGACGCCGCCGCTGCCGTCCGGGGCCGTGCGCTCGAACCGCACCGCGCCCACGTGACCGCCGTCGGCAAGCAGTTCGACCGGGCGGAGGAAGAAGCGCGGGCGGATCCGGCGCGGGGCGTCCTCGGGCGGTGCCTCGGCCCAGCCGCGCAGCACCTCGACGTTGCGGCGCTGCGGGGCGGGCAGCCCGGACGGGTCCCGGTACCCCGGGTCCAGTGCCAGCTCCGCCGGATCGACGGCCACGCCGGTGTCCGGCAGCGTGCCCAGCTCGCGCAGTTCCTTCGTGGTGAAACGGGCCTGCGAGGGGCCGCGCCGGCCGACCATGTGGATCTCGGTCACGCGGCTCGCCGCCAGTGTGGCCAGAGCCGCCTGCGGCATGTCGGTCGGGCTCAGCTCGGCCAGGCCCCGGGCCAGCATCCGCGTGACGTCCACGGCGACGTTCCCCACGCCGATCACCACCGCCGACCGGGCGTCCCGCAGGAACCCGTCGTCCGCGGCGTCCGGGTGGGCGCTGTACCAGGACACGAACCGCGTTGCCGACCAGCTGCCCGGCAGATCCTCGCCGGGGATGCCCAGCCGGCGGTCCGTCGCGGCGCCCACGCAGTACACCACCGCGTGGTACAGCTCCCGCAGCCGGGCGACCGGTACGCCGCCGGGGCCGGCCTGGACGCCGCCGAGGAACCGGACCCGGTCGTGTTCCAGGATCGTGCGCAAGGTGTTCTGCAGGGACTTGATCTTCTCGTGGTCCGGCGCCACGCCGTACCGCACCAGCCCGTACGGGCACGGCAGCCGGTCCAGGACGTCGATGTGCACCTCGGAGTCCTGCTGGACGAGGCTCTGGGCGGTGTAGCACCCGCTCGGTCCGGAGCCTACGACGGCGACTCGCAGCACGGCGGAACTCCTTACCCGGTGGATCCCGAGGGATGGCAGGAGAGCGCTGACGCCTCCAGCATCGCACCGGGCGGGCTCCGCTGACAGGGTGCTGTGCTCCGCCCGGGCGCGTGTCCGATCTGTATGGAATGTGATCATGCGGTTTCGTTCCCTATGTGCTGGAAGCATCCTTTCTTCGTCTTTCTGATCGCTCTCCGGTGGACGGTGCGGTGTCCGTGCGGCCCGCGTGGGAAGTGCGGGAGAACGAGGACGCCACACGGTGGTTCGAGTTCCGGGTGGCCTTCCCGGACGGCGCCCGCGTCGACGCGCTGGCCGTCCTGGCCGGCGGACGCGTCGGCGTGGAGGAGGTGCGCGCTCAGCCCGCGCTCTCCCTCGACGACCTGAGCGTGCTCGCCGACTGGATCGAGGAGGCACTGGCCGAGGCGTGCGGTGCCGGGCCGGCGCCGGAAGGGTGCGTTGGCCGGGGGCGGCGGGCCCGGCCGGCGTGGCCGCGGGGCGCGGAGGGGCGCTTCCGGGTGGCGCAGGAGTACCGCGCTGCCCAGCGGGACGGCGCCGACCCGGTCCTCGCGGTGATGTCCGCGACCGGTCACAGCCGCCGCACCTCCCTGAGGCTGATCGGCCAGGCCCGCGAGGCAGGCCTGCTGATGTCACGCCGGGGCCGGGGGTGAGGGGGCGCGCAGGGCGGGTGCAGGGGTGAGGTGCACTACGTGCCGGGTGGCTGCAGGGGTGACATGCACTACGTGCCGGGTGGTTGCAGGGGGGGCGATACCCGCCGGTCCTCAAGGGCGGGCTTCGGGCTCCCGGCCCGGGGCGGCGGTGTCCTCCGCGCCCGCTCCCGTCGCGAAGAAGCGTGACAGGTCCGAGTCGTCCGTCCCGCTCGGCGTCGCGGTGTCCGGCGGGACGCCCATCTCCCAGGCCAGGCGGTAGCGCTTGAACAGCTCGGCCCGCAGGACCGGCACCGGCATCGGCACCCCCGGCACCAGAGCCGCGTACACCGCGCCCATCAGCAGGGCGCGCAGCATCGGGTAGTCGCTGTCGACGTCCCGCGACCCGTGCCGGGCGACGGTGTCCCGCAGCAGTTCGGCCAGGCGGCGCTGCTCCGGGCAGGGGACGAAGCCCTCGGCCTGCAGCAGCCCGGCCATGTGCTGACGCATCAGCACGGGCCGGTCCCGGGCCAGGCCCAGGATCGCGTCGATGGCCCGGGCCATCCGCTCCCCGCCGTCGTCGGTGCGCGGCTCGCGCTCCAGCGCCTCCTCCAGCGTGCGGTGCATCAGCCGGTGCACGGCGGACTGCACGAGCTGGCGCTTGCCCGGGAAGTAGTAGGAGACCAGACCGCGCGCCGACCCAGCACGGTCGGCGATGTCGCCGAGTGTCGTCGCCTCGAAGCCGCGCTCGCCGACCAGCTCGACCGCCGCCTGCAGAAGCCGCTCCTTCGAACGCCTCCGCAACTCTTCATTGACCGAGGCGCTGCGCGGGCACATGCTGTAACTCCTGCGTTGACTGGCTGCCAGCCAACTATACTCAGGACGTCCGGTCCGGCCCGCGGTGGCCGCTGCCGGTGATGCCGTCTGCCTCGGGCGACGCGGGGGATCGTCCGAGGCGGGCGAGCAGACGATCAGGTGGTCGCCTCGGGCTACTGCCCGCAGCGCGAGCCGGGCCCGAGGGAAGCCGGACACGACGGCGTCCGGACGGCGGCTCTACGACGCCCCCTCGCCGGGCCGGTCGCGCGGCAGCCGGCGCTCGTGCACCCACACCGCAAGGGCCACCACCAGCGCGCCCAGCAGCCAGCCGCCCACCACGTCCGACGGCCAGTGCACGCCCAGCCACACGCGGGTCAGCCCGACGCCGACCACGGAGACGACCGCCACGGCCACGGCCGTACGCCACACGGCGGGGCTGACACCGTGCCGGTGCAGCAGCCACAGCAGGAGGCCGCACACGACCGTGGCGGTCATGGCATGGCCCGACGGGAACGCCGAGTAGTGGGCCGTGTCCACCGGGTCGGGCCACACCGGCCGCGGACGGTCCACCGCCGCCTTGAGGCCCTGCTGCAGCAGTGAGCCCAGGGCGACGGCCAGACCGAGCCACAGGGCCGTCCAGCGCGCCGCGAGCCGCACCACCAGCCACACCACGACGACCGCGCAGAGCAGGCGCATCGTCCAGGGGTCCCACACCCAGTCCGTCAGGATGCGGCACGCCTGGGTGAGACCGGGTTCGTCGACCGCCCAGCGGTGAGTGGTTCTGGAGATGTCCCCGTCCGCGCCGATCAAGGGGTTCCATCTGGCCGCGACGAGGGTCAGCAGCAGGACCGAGCACGCGGCCAGGGCGCCGGCGAGACCGGCGGCGGCGCGATGCTCCGGACGGGACGGGGGTGCGACGGACGGGGAGTGCATAGGGCGATCCTTGCCGAACCGGGGGTAGGGATCCAGTACGGGGCGATCTCCGGCCCGGCCCCCACGGATCCGCCCCCGTCATCCCAGTGCCCGCAGCCCCGGAACGAATGCCACCAGCACCGGCACCACGGGCACCAGCGCGGCCGCCGCCGTCAGCCGCAGCCGCCGGGCCGCGGTCAGCCGGTCCGGGGGAGTGAGCAACCGGTGCACCCGTGCCGGAACATGCGCCTGCGGCGTCGGGCAGGGCCCGAACACGCCCCGGTGCTCGTTGAGTTCCACCAGCGCCAGGGCCGTCGTCAGCCGGCCGAAGCGGCGGGAGGCGGTGTCGTCGGCGGCGAGTTCGACCAGCCGGTGCATCTCGTCGCGGAACGCGGCGAACACCGGCACCTGCGGGAATCCGCCCGCGAGAGCGGAGGAGCAGTTGAGCAGCCAGTCGTGGCGGGCGCGCGCGTGACCCTGCTCGTGCGCCAGTACGGCGTCCAGCTGCCGGCCCTTCAATCGGCGCAACGCGCCGGTGGTCACGACCAGTTGCGGCGGGGTGCCGGGCAGCCACCAGGCGTCGGGCCGCTCGCTCTCCAGGACGACGAGCCGGCCGGACACGGCCACCTCGCCCGGCAGCAGCGGCGCCCGCACCAGCAGGTCGGCGCGCCGGCTGCGGCGCCGGGCGCGGGCCCGCCCGATCTCGCGCACCAGCATCGCCGCGCTCCACAGCGCGCCGCAGGCCAGCGCCACCGCGGTGGTCGCCGCCCAGGGGCCCGCCGTGCCCAGCGCATAGGCCTCGACGACCGCGTTCGGTGCCGTCGCGAAGACGTGCCCGCCGACCGCGTGCCAGGCCGCCGCCGCGCTGAGCGTCATCGACAGGGCGCAGCACACGAGGACGGCGGCCACCACGCACTGCCACATCCACAGCGCCACGACCGGCTCCCGGTCCGGCCAGTCCGCCCGGGCGAGCAGCCGGGGCCCGGCCACCGCGGTCAGGGCGCCGAGCAGCAGCAGCGCGGCGGGGAGCATCATGGGAGGCAGCCTATGAGCGCGGCCCCGCCCACGGATACGTCTCGCGGTGGCAAAGTGACGCAGGCAACGGATTGCGCACCACGTGCCGCACGGCGTCGCTCACAGCGTCAGCAGCATCGCCACCATCGCGATCCCCATGGCCAGCCGGCAGGCCCGCGCCAGCTCCGGACGGTCGCCCCAGCCCGGGGCGTCACCGCCGGTGCGCCCGCCCCCGGCCAGCGCGCCCACCGGCACCAGCCGGACCCCGCTCAGCAGCACGTACCCGGCGAAGTAGAGCAGCAGCGCCCCGGTCAGCAGCGGGATCCCCGAGGCGTCCCGCCCGTGGGCGTGGGCGGGGGAGCCGGCCATGACGACCGACATGTAGACCATCGCGGCGGCGCCCACCAGATGATGCAGATGGTGGGCGCCGGACCGGGCCGCCCACAGCGCGTGCACACCCGCCGCGCCGAACACGGCCGCGTAGACGGGCCAGGCCCACGACGGCGGAGTGAACACCGCCGCGGGCACCGCCATCACGGCCATGCCGAAGCCCATAAGCGCCTCGCCGCCCGCACCGCGCCGCTGCTCCCCGCCACCGCTGCGCATCCGCACCAGGCAGTAGACGCCGGTCACCGCGCAGAGCGCCACCAGCAGCCAGCCGGACGAAGCCGGTCCGTGCACGCGCACCTCCCCGTTCGACAGTCGGTCATTCGATGCCCGGGCCGTGCGGCGCGCACGCGAGCGCAAGGGTGTACACGGGGAGCATCCGGAGGAGCACGCCAGGTGCCGAGGGGAGTTCCGGGATGTGTTTTACGAGTAAAACACCTGTTAAAGTTGTCCGTCATGAGCAGTGTGCACCCCACCCCCGCCTCACCGCCGGCCCGGCGCCTCCCGTTCGCCGGCGTGCTGCGCCTCGGCCGGCCCTCGGACATCTGGTTCAAGCCCGCGCTGAGCGTCGTCGCGGCGATCGCCCCGCCCAACCTCACCCTGCTCGCGCTCGGCCGGCTGGACCTCGCGATGTACGCCATGGCCGGGTCCCTGTGCGCGCTGTACACCCACAACCGGCCCTACGCCGCCCGTGCCGCGGCCCTGCTGTGGGTGGTGCTCGGCATGCTCGGCGGGCTCGCCGTCGCCCTCGTCGCGGCCTCGCTGACCGGCAGCGCCGTCGTCCTGGTCACCGTCGGCGCCCTGCTCGCCGCCGCCCAGAAGGTGCTGTGCGACGCCACCCGGGTCGGCCCGCCCGGGAACGTGGTCCTCACCTTCGTCAGCTCGGCCTCGCTGTTCGTGCCGCAGACCCTCGACCGCGTCCCCGGCCATCTGGCCCTCGCGGCCGCCACCGGCGCCTGGGCCTGGCTGGTCTGCATGGCGCCCGCGCTCCTGCGCCCGCACGGTCCGGAGCGCCGCGCCACCGCGAGTGCCCTGCGGGCCGCCGCCGCGTACGCCGAGACGGGCGGGGCCGGGGAGGGGCACGCGCGGGCCCGGGCCGCGGGCTACGCCGCCGTGCAGGCCGCCTGGCAGTCGCTGCTGTCGACCCGTGCGCCGTCCCGGACCCGGCGCGCCCTCGAACGGCTCGTGGTGCGGGCCGAGGTCGCCCTCGCCGCACCGGCGGACGCCGACGCCGGCCGACTGCGTGCCTGGGCCCGCTCGCTGCGCTCCACCGGGCCCGTCCCGTCGGCCGGGCTGCCGCCGGCGGCGGCGGACGAACTGCTCGGCGTGGAGTCGGCCCGCCCCCTGTGGGCCCGGCTCGGACCGCTGACCCCGCTCGCGGCGCGCACCGCGCTGGGCTGCGCGCTCGCCGGGTACGCCTCCCTCGCGCTCGGCATCGGCCGCCCGTACTGGGCCCTGGTCACGGCCGCCTCGCTCTACCAGGCCAACATCGCCCTGACGTGGAGCCGGGCCGTCCAGCGGGTCGTGGGCAACGTCGTCGGGGTGCTCGTCTTCGCGGCCGTCGTGCCGCTCGCCCACCTGGGCCAGGCCGCCCTCGTGCTGTGCTGCGTGGCGTTCAGTTTCGGCGCGGAGGCGCTGATCAGCCGCAACTACTGGCTAGGCAGCGTGTGCGTGACGCCCATGGCCCTGCTCATCACGGAGTTCGCCGGGCCGCAAGAGCCCGGCGCGCTCATCACCGAGCGGGTCGTGGACACCGTCGTCGGGGCGCTGGTCGGCTTCGCCGCCGCCGTGGTGGTCACCAACCGGCGGGCGGGCGACCGGGTGGAACACGCCCTGACGGCCGCCGACCGGGCCCGCGAGCACGCGGCCCGGCTGCTGGCCGGGCCGCATCCCGGGGCGGCGGCCCTGGAAGCCGCACGCCGGGCACTCGCCGTCGCCCTGGCCGATCTGCGCGCCACCGCCGACGCCGCGGCCGGGGAATGGTGGCAGCGCGCGCTGCCCCAGGAGCGGGTCGTGCTCGCCGAGCAGTCCGGACACCGTACGCTCGCCGCTACGGCACGACGCCAGGGGCTGCTTCCGGACCGCGGTCCGGACACGGAGACGGAGGACGCACGGCCATGACGCCGACGGAAGGACCATCGCCCACGGGTCCCGGCCCGCGCTCGGCGACGGAAGCCGCCCGGGCAGGGCAGGACCGGCGCACGGCCGCGCCGGAAACGGGCCGCCCGGACGAACGGCCGTCCGGCGGACCGCACCCGACGGAAGGCCCCCGCACGCCCCGGACGGGGCCTGGCGAGGCCCCCGCGGCCGGAGGGAACGGCGACGAGGCGCTCTCGGCCGGTGGGGACGGCGGCGAGGCTCCCCTGACCGGAGGGGACCTCGGCGAGACCGGAGGGGACCCCGGCAAGATCCCCCTGGCCGGAGGGGACCCCGGCGAGACCTCCCTGGCCGGAGGGGACGCCGCCGACGCCCCGCTGCCTCCAGGCGACCCCGGCCAGGCCCCGCCGGCCGCAGAACAGAGCCCCGGCTTCGAAGCCGGCCTGTCCGGGGCTCGGCGGGCCGACACCGTTTCCGCTGTCGTACGGCAGTGGCGGGCCGTGCACCCCGGTCTGGACACCGGGCCGATGGAGATCATCGGGCGGATCAACCGCTGTGCCGCCCTGCTGCAGCAGGCCGAGGACGCCCCCCTGCGCCGGGCCGGACTGAGCCGCCCCGAGTTCGATCTGCTCGGCGCGCTGCGCCGTACGGGGCACGAGCTGACACCCGGGGAGCTGGCCCGGGAGACCTTCTCCTCGGGTGCCGCCGTCACCAAGCGGCTCAAGCAGCTGACCGAGCGCGGCCTGGTCGAACGCCGCGGCGACGCGCGGGACCGCAGGGTCGCCCACCTGCGCCTCACCGACGCGGGCCGCGACCTCGTCGACGGCATCCTGCCCGCTCAGCTCGCCTACGAGACCGCCGTCCTGTCCGGTCTGGACGGCCCCGAGCAGGGTGAACTGTCCGCGCTCCTGGGCGAGTTGCTCGCCCAGCTGGAGGGCAGGCTGGGCGCGCTGCGGGCCTGAGCCGCCGGAGCGCCGGCGGATCGGGCGCCCCGCCGGATCAGAACCCGTCCCCGCTGCGGTACACCCCGAACATCGCGCCCTGCGGGTCCCGCAGCACCGCGATGCGGGGCCCGTCGGGCACGGACGTCGGCACCATCAGCACGGTCCCGTGCCGCTGCACGACGGCGGTCGTCGCGTCCACGTCCGCCACGGCGAAGTACGGCAGCCAGTGCGCCGGCACCTCCGGCGGGAACTTGTCGTCCATCGTCACCATGCCGCCGAAGTCCGCCCCGCCGATGCCCCACTGCGTGTAGCGCTCCCCGGCGGCCACGGTCCACCCGAACACCCGCGTGTAGAAGGCCACGGCCTGCTCCGGCTCCCGCGTGAACAGCTCCACCCAGCCCAGCGCGCCCGGCGCGTTGAACAGCCCCGCGCCCGGGAAGGTCCCCGCCTGCCACAGCTGGAACACGGCACCGCCCGGGTCGGCGGCCACCACGAAACGGCCCACGTCGAACACGTCCATGGGGCCGAGCAGCACCGCCCCGCCCGCGTCCGTCACCGCACGGGCGGCGGCGTCCGCGTCGGTCACCGCGAACGACACGTTCCAGGCGACCGGCTGCGACGGCTGGTACAGCGGGGCCAATGCGGCCACCGCGTCCTCACCGAGGTGGGCGACGGTGTACCCGCCCGCCTCCTGACGCGGGTCCGTCTCCGGCCGCCAGCCGAACAGCCGCGTGTAGAACCGCCGCGCGGCCTCCAGGTCGCTGGTGCCCAGTTCCGTCCAGCAGGGCCCGCCGGTCACCGGTGCGTCGAGCTTCATGGCGTTCCTTCCGCAGGGAACCCCCCGAAGCACGCTAAGCCGCCGCGGACGCCCCCTGCCATCCGGGAAAACCCGGTGGGGTGCCGCGACGGCCGGGCGCCGGGCAGTGGGGAGGAGCCGGTCTCAGATGCCCGGGCGGTAACGGATCGGGTGGTCGGCCGGGACCTCCACCAGCACGATCGGCGTGCCGTCGGGGTCCGCGATCCACATCTCGACCAGCCCCCACGGCTCGCGCACCGGCGGCCGCACGATCTCCACGCCCCTGGCCCGCAGTTCGTCCCGCGCCGCCGTCACGTCGTCGACCTGCAGCCACAGCCGCACCGCGGGCGCGGGCGGGGTGTCGGACCGCCCCGAGACCTCCAGGAAGCCGCCGCCCAGGAAGTAGACGGTGCCGCGCTCGGGCCCGGTACCGAACTCCCGGTAGACGGCGAGCCCGAGCCGCTCACCGTAGAAGGCGCGTGACGCTTCGGGGTCGGTGGGGCGGAGCAGGATCCGGCTGCTCAGTACATGCACCATGCAGCGGAGCCTAGTGGCAGGGTTACGCTCGTCCCTGCCCGAGCCGCGCCCGACCAGGGAGACGTACGCCCATGGACACCCTCGCCACCGGACTGACCTTCCGCGACGCCACCGACGCCGACGTGGTGGAGCTGGTCGCCCTGATCGAGTCGGCGTACCGGGGCGAGGCCAGCCGGGCCGGGTGGACCACGGAGGCGGACATCCTGGAGGGGCAGCGGACGGACCCGGAGGGGGTGCGGGCCGTCATCAAGTCGGCGGACAGCCGGCTGCTGACCGTGGAGCGTGAGGGGCGGATCGTCGCCTGCTGCCAGCTGGAGCACCGCGGTGACCACGCCTACTTCGGGATGTTCTCGGTCAGCCCCGCGCTCCAGGGCGCGGGCCTCGGCAAGGTGATCATCGCCGAGGCGGAGCGGCAGGCCCGCGCGGCCTGGGGCGTGACGGAGATGCACATGACCGTGATCTCCGTCCGCGACGACCTCATCGCCTGGTACGAGCGGCGCGGCTACCGCCGTACGGGCCGGATGACCCCCTTCCCGTACGGCGACGAGCGTTTCGGCATCCCGCTCCGCGACGACCTGCAGTTCGAGCTGCTGGTCAAGGAGCTCGGCTAGCCGTCAGGCCGTGAAGCGGCCCGTGCGCTTGATGTCCGGGTGGTCGGTGGTGGCGCCGTCGAGGCCGAACGCCCGGACGAGCCGCAGGTGATCCTGCGTGTTCACCACCCAGCCGATGATCCTCAGATCGGCCTCGCGGGCGCGTTCCACGATCTCCAGGGTGAGCCGGCGGATGTTCAGGCAGACGGTCTCGGCACCGGCCGCGACGGCGCGGTCCACGACGTCCGTGCCGTAGCGGCTGGCGATCAGCGCGGTGCGCACGCCCGGCACCAGGGGCTTGATCTCGGCGATCGCCTCGTCGTGGAACGAGGACACCTCCACCCGCTCGGCCAGCCCTCGCTCGTTCATCACCCGGGCCAGCGCCCGGGCCGCCTGTGCGTCCTTGATCTCGGCCTGGAGGGGTGAACGGACGGCCTCCAGGACCTCCTCGAAGACCGGCACCCGCTCGCCCCGCCCCGCGTCCAGGGCCCGCAGCTCCGCGAGGGTCTTCTCGGCGATCGGCCCGGTGCCGTCGGTCGTGCGGTCCACATCCGTGTCGTGCATGACGACGAGCGCGCCGTCCTTGCTGAGGTGCAGATCGAGTTCGATGGCGTCGAGGCCCGCCTCCTGGGCGGCGACGAAGGACCTGAGGGTGTTCTCGGGCTCCACACCCATGACTCCGCGGTGACCGATGGTGAGGAAGTTCAAAGCGCGACTCTCTTCCGTCGACAGGCGGCAGTGAGGGCCCGCAGGGCCCACCCGACGGTATCGCCTGCACCCACCCCTTGCAGAGAGTGAGGGCATGGTCCGCGCGCGTACGGGCATAAGCGTGACCGACAGGAAAAAGTGCGGTGAAGGCCGGGGTGCGGCAGGATAATTTCCCGAGGTGGCCCTTGCTGGGAGGAACCTCGTGTGTATACGGTCTGCATACGTGAGATTCTCCCGTGGAGGATGGGACATGACGGAAATTCTTGTGCAGGTGGGTTCGGAGGACGGGGTTCCTCCCGTGGCCAGGGTGGTGGAGCACCCGGCATGGCCCGTGCTCAAGGATGCCGTGGAGCGGATCCGGCCATGGCAGTCCAAGGACGGGTCGATCGACTTCGACGCCGAGGGCGCGCCCGACCCGGCCGACGCCGAGCTCGCCGTCCGGCAGGTCGCCGACGCGGTCCTGGAGCTCTCCCCGCTGCTCCCGCACGACCAGGCGTACCACGAGGCGCTGGCCAAGGACCTGACCCGCTGGGCCGACAGCGGCTTCCAGGTGCCCGACTTCCTGGACTCGCTGCTCGCCTTCCAGCCGGCCCGCGACCGCAGGGACGGTCTCGAGCACCTGGTCGTCTTCCCGATGTACACGCAGAACGGCAACCCCGACCGCAACCTCGAAGCGGTCGTGCTGCGCATGGTCTGGCCGGACTGGCTGGCCGAACTGGAGCGCACCCGCTACGACAACCCGCTGTTCTGCGGCATCAAGTTCGAGGACTTCACGTCCGGCTACGACACGAACTCGGCCGTGCTGTTCCCGGAGACCATCGCCGTGCGCGAGGCACCGGAGCGGTTCACCTGGGGCGGCATCTTCTGCGACCGCGAGGCCGCCCGCTTCCGCCGCGTGACCGACGCCGCCGTCGACATCCTGGGCCTGGAGCTGCCCGAGGACGTCGCCGCGATGGTCCACGACCAGAAGCGCTGCGAGGAGGCGTTCGTCCTGTGGGACATGGTCCACGACCGCACCCACAGCCACGGCGACCTGCCCTTCGACCCCTTCATGATCAAGCAGCGCCAGCCGTTCTGGATGTACGGCCTGGAGGAGCTGCGCTGCGACCTCACCGCCTTCAAGGAGGCCGTGAAGCTCGCGGGCGAGGGCATGCCGCAGGCCCGTGACGTCCAGGTCGCGGTCCTGTTCGACCGCATGTTCCGCTTCCCGGTCACCGGCGAGCGCGTGCGCAACTACGACGGTCTCGGCGGCCAGCTCCTCTTCGCCTACCTGCACAAGCACGACGTCGTCCGCTGGACGGACAACCGGCTCTCCATCGACTGGGAGCGCGCCCCGCAGGTCACCAACCAGCTGTGCGGCGAGATCGAGCAGCTGTACCGCGACGGCATCGACCGGCCCAAGCTCGTCCACTGGTTCGCCGGGTACGAGCTCGTCTCCACCTACCTCTCCCCGCATCCCGGCTCCAAGTGGGCCAAGGGCCCCGACGCCCTGGACCTGACGCAGCCGCCGCGCAAGCTCGTCGATGACGTGCTTCCGGACGAGTTTCCGCTGAGCATGTTCTATGAGGCACTGTCCAAGAAGCTGAAGCATGTGATCGCCTCCACCAAGGGCATCACGGCGGACGGCGCCGAGCGGATCGCCGCGTGAGCGATCGGCGTACCGAGAACACTGCTCAGGAGGCGAAGAACATGGCGGGGAACGGGGCGCTCAGCGGTGCGGTGATCGCGGTGGCCGGTGCGGGCGGGCCCGCGGGCCGGGCGGCGCTGCTCAGGCTGGCCGAGGCGGGAGCGACCGTCATCGGCTCGGACAACGACCCGGAGCGGCTGGCGGAGGCGGTGGACGCGGCGAGCTACGCGACCGGCGGCGCCACCGTCACCGGCGACACGGTCGACCTGCTCGATCTGCAGGCCACCCGCGACTGGGCCACCCGCATCGAGAAGGACTTCGGCCGGGTCGACGGCCTGGTCCACCTCGTCGGCGGCTGGCGCGGCAGCGAGACCTTCACCAGGACCAGCCTGGACGACTGGGACTTCCTGGAGATGCTGCTGGTGCGCACCGTGCAGCACACCTCCCTCGCCTTCCACGAGGCGTTGCAGCGCAGCGACCGCGGCCGGTACGTGCTGATCAGCGCGGCCGGTGCCAGCAAGCCCACCGCGGGCAACGCCGCGTACGCCGCCGGCAAGGCGGCCGCCGAGGCGTGGACGCTGGCCATGGCCGACTACTTCCGCAAGGCCGGGGGCCCCGAGGGCGCCACCTCGGCGGCTGCGATCCTGGTGGTGAAGGCACTGGTGCACGACGCGATGCGCGCCGAGCGCCCCAACGCGAAGTTCGCGGGCTTCACCGACGTCAAGGACCTGGCCGAGGCCATCACCGAAGTCTGGGAGAAGCCCGCCGCCGAAGTGAACGGAAAACGTCTGTGGCTCACCGAGAAGCCGTGAACCCGCCGAAGACCGACGCCCGCCGCCACCACGACCCCGACGTCCGCGGTTTCGCCAGCGACAACTACGCCGGCGCCCACCCGGAGGTGCTCGCCGCCCTGGCCCTGGCCAACGGCGGGCACCAGGTCGCCTACGGCGAGGACGCCTACACCGAGAACCTGCAGCACGTCGTCCGCAGCCACTTCGGGGCCACGGCCGAGGCGTTCCCGGTCTTCAACGGCACCGGCGCCAACGTCGTCGCGCTCCAGGCGGTCACCGACCGCTGGGGTGCGGTGATCTGTGCCGAGACCGCGCACATCAACGTCGACGAGTGCGGCGCGCCCGAGCGGGTCGGCGGGCTGAAGCTGCTCACCGTCCCGGCCCCCGACGGCAAGCTCACCCCGGAGCTGATCGACCGGCAGGCCTACGGCTGGGACGACGAGCACCGGGCGATGCCGCAGGTCGTCTCCATCGCCCAGGCCACCGAACTGGGCACGGTCTACACGCCGGACGAGATACGCGCCCTGTGCGAGCACGCCCACGCGCACGGCATGAAGGTGCACCTGGACGGCTCCCGGCTGGCCAACGCCGCCGCCACCCTGAACGTCCCGATGCGCACGCTCACGGACGTCGCCGGCGTCGACATCCTGTCCCTGGGCGGCACGAAGAACGGCGCCCTCTTCGGCGAGGCCGTCGTCGTCCTCAACCAGGACGCCGTCAGCCACATGAAGCATCTGCGCAAGCTGTCCATGCAGCTCGCCTCCAAGATGCGGTTCGTGTCGGTGCAGCTGGAGGCCCTGCTCGCCCGGGACCTGTGGCTGCGCAACGCCCGGCACGCCAACGAGATGGCCCAGCGCCTCGCCGAGGGCGTGCGGTCCGTGCACGGGGTGGAGATCCTCTACCCGGTGCAGGCCAACGCGGTCTTCGCCCGCCTGCCCCACGACGTGAGCGAGCGCCTGCAGAAGCGCTTCCGCTTCTACTTCTGGGACGAGGCCGCGGGCGACGTCCGCTGGATGTGCGCCTACGACACCACCGAGGAGGACGTGGACGCCTTCCTCGCGGCGCTGAAGGAGGAGATGGCCCGCTGAGGCCATCTCCCCTGCGGGCACCGTCAGTTGACGACGATCCGCGCGATGTTGTTGCGCAGGTTCGGGTCGAACTTCCGGATGCTCAGCTCCGAGTCGTCGTTGAGAGTCGCCACGGTGGTGTGCGCCCCGCGCACCACCCGGTCGATCCGCAGCGGGATCTCGAAGGTGTAGGACGCCTTGTCGTGCAGGTGGATCGGCGTCCGGCAGTAGTGGGTGGCGGGGGACGTGCCGTCGTCCTCCGCCGTCCAGCACCGGCCCTCCGGCAGGGTGCCGACCGTGGTCCCCTCCGGCGCCTGGAACCGCACGGTGGCCACGGAGGCCCCCGCGCCCAGTGACGCCACCCAGGCCGGGCCGCGGTTGTGCACGGTGACCTCGGCGGTCACGGTGTCGCCCACGGCTCCGCGCACCCTGCTGCCGGTGAGCTTCAGGTCGGCGGTGTTCCGTGCGTCGAGGATGACGGCCTGGTAGTTGTCCTGCGGGTCGATGTCGGGCTCCGGCGCCGCCGTCGTGCGCGTGGTCACCGGCCGCAGATCCAGCTCGGGGCCCGTGCCCCGGGTCCAGGTCCAGTCACCGCGGGCCTCCGCCAGCGCCTGGTCCGAGTACGGCTCGACGGACTGGTCGAACCGCTCGTACATCGCCTCGCGCCCGACGCCGAGGCGGGTCGCCATCGCGTAGCGCTGTCCGGGCGCCACCGCCTCGTCCAGCACGCACAGGGCTCCCGTACCGGTGGTGTGGTCCCGGTACTCGCAGTTGGCGTGCCGCTCCTTGAAGCGCAGCCCGTACGAGGCACTGATCCACATCAGGGTGCGCTCGGCGGTGCGGTTGCCGCTGTTGGACACCGTCGCCGGCACGCTCGTCTCGGTGCCCGGCCTCAGATCCCGCTGGTAGGGAGCCTGGCTGAGTCCCAGGTCCGGCCCGTTGCCCAGGCCGACCCGGGTCTCGGCGGTGTGGGCGGTGAGCTCACCGGCGGTGGCCGAGTAGCGCACGTACCCGGAGGCGCCGAGATCCGCGCCGGGCAGCGCCCGCAGCCCGATCGTGGCGGCCCGTACGGTGTCCGTCCCGTCCGGCATCCCGGGGAAGGCGCAGACCGCCCTGACCTCCGACTCGGGCGCGCACTGGTCCGGCCAGGACACCCGGGCGAAGGCGGCGACCTCGCTCACGTCGACGGTCAGTTGCCCCGCCGGCACCGGGCCGTGCGCCACATCGCGGCTGACCGTCACCTCCAGGCTCCGCTCGCGGGCGCTGCCGTCCGCCTCCGCGCCGGGCAGCACCGTCTCGTACGGTGCGCCGATCCACAGCTGGTTCTCCACGGCGTGCGCGGGCGTGGCCCCGATGCCCGCGGCCGCGAGGGCGCCGCAGGCGACCGCGGCCCCCACCAGACGTCTTAGCTGCTTCATGTCCCCCTCCTCGTCACCGTTCCGTGGATCCCGAGACCGGCGAGACCGGGGAAGGGTTGCGGCGGGACGGAGGGTTGCGGCGGTGTTCGGCCGTTCTCTGATGGCGTGCATGAGTATGCGTAAGACCGTAAATCGATTGACCGTCCTCCGGTCGCTCCCTACGCTCTGCCCGCATGCAGCTGATCCAGGAAAACCCGGACCTCTCCGCCTACTTGGCCGCTGACGAGGTCATCGACCACCATCACCCGCGGGTACGCGACACGGCCGCGACGCTCGCCCGGGAAGTGGCGGACTCGTATGAATATGCGCGCGCGGCCTTCGAGTTCGTGCGGGACTCCATCGCGCACTCGCAGGACTCGGGTCATCTCCGCGTCACCTGGCGGGCCTCCGACGTCCTGGAACAGCGCACCGGCATCTGTTACGCCAAGGCGCACGCGCTGGCCGCGCTGCTGCGCGCCGAGGACATCCCGACCGCGCTCTGCTACCAGAAGTTCGACGAGGTCCACGGGCTGGTCGCCGTGCGGTTCAACGGCGCCTGGCACCGGCAGGACCCCCGGGGCAACAAGCCGGGCGTCGACGCGCAGTTCTCCCTGGACGGCGAGCGGCTCGCCTTCGTGCCCGACCTCGCGTCCAATGAACTGGACTATTCGGTCCTGTATGCTGCACCGCACCCGGCCGTGCTCGACGCTCTCCGAGCGGCACCCGACCGGCCGCACCTCTGGCAGACACTCCCCACCGCACTCTGAGGCCCGACCATGACGCTCACGCTCACCGTGTCCGACGACGTCCGCGCCCTCGCGCCCGGTTTCACCCATGTCGCGATCGAGGCGCACGGTCTGGTCAACGGGCCGAGCACCGACGCCAGTGCGGAACTGCTGGACGACGCCGCCCGCCGGCTCGCGGCCCGGCTGGACGGACGCGCCCCGCACGAGGACCCGCACATGGCGGCCTGGCGCGCGGCCTACACGGCCTTCGGCTCGAAGCCGTCCCGCACCCGCAACTCCGCGGAGGCCCTGGCCAGACGAGCCCTCACGGACGCCGGGCTGCCCCGCATCAACCTGCTCGTCGACCTCTACAACGCGATCAGCGTCGCCCATCTGATCCCGGTCGGCGGCGAGGACCTCGACCGCATCCAGGGCGGCATGCGCCTGCTGCGGGCCACGGGCACGGAGGACTTCGTCACCGTCGCCGGGGGAGAGGAGACCGTCGAGCACCCCGACGCGGGCGAAGTGGTGTGGTGCGACGACGCGGGCGTGACCTGCCGCCGCTGGAACTGGCGCCAGGGGCCGCGCACCCGGCTCACCGAGCGGACGACCTCGGGCATCTTCCTGCTGGAGAGCATGGCCCCGATGCCGGTCGCCGAGGTGGAGGCGGCCGCC
This sequence comes from Streptomyces sp. XY006, assembly GCF_002237655.1. Lineage (GTDB taxonomy): Bacteria > Actinomycetota > Actinomycetes > Streptomycetales > Streptomycetaceae > Streptomyces > Streptomyces levis. Next base: position 406,955 of record NZ_NOKT01000002.1, on the reverse strand, counting down.
GCGGAACTCGCAGAACTGCTGCGGAAGTTCAGTCCGGGCGCGGAGATCGACGTCCGCGCCCCGTGGTCCGCCGCCTGAGCCGCGGGCGTCCGGGGCGTCAGAGCGCCTCGGCCGCCCGCACCTGCTCCGGCGTCGGCGCCGTACCACCGAGGTGGGCCGGCATCCACCAGGTGTCGTCCGGGCCCTTGGGGCGTACGGGGTAGGCGCGCTGGGCGGCCTCCAGGAGCTCCTGGACGCGCTCGCGCAGCTGACGCGTGATCGCGCCCGCGTACTTGTCACGGGAGGCCTCGATCGCCTCGCCGACCCGGATCGTGATGGGGGTGTGGCTGCGCTTGAAGTTGCGCGGGTGGCCCTTGGTCCACAGTCGCTGCGTGCCCCACACCGCCATCGGGATCAGCGGGACGCCGGCCTCCTGCGCCAGGCGCGCGGCGCCCGACTTGAAGCTCTTGAGCGTGAACGACTGCGAGATCGTGGCCTCCGGGAAGACCCCGACGATCTCGCCCGACCGCAGCGAGTCCAGGGCGTGCGCGTAGGCCGCCTCGCCCTGCTTGCGGTCCACGGGGATGTGCTTCATGCCGCGCATCAGCGGACCGGAGATCCGGTGCCGGAAGACGGACTCCTTCGCCATGAACCGCACGAGACGTTTCTGCGGCAGGGCCGCCAGGCCGTTGAAGACGAAGTCCAGGTAACTGATGTGATTGCTCACCAGCACGGCGCCGCCCGAGCGCGGGATGTTCTCCGAACCCTGACAGTCGATCTTGAGGTCCCACACCTTGAACAGCGTGCGGGCGAAGCCGACGACGGGACGGTAGACGAGCTCTGCCATGGGCGGTTCGGACCCTTCCTGCTCTGCCTGGGAAGGGATTCCCAGCGGACAAGTTACGCAGCCGTAGGTTTACGGCTTGTCGCAGATGGTGCCCCAAGAACGGCCGGGTAGCCAGTCCTCGTGCCCGCGGGGGAGGAGATTCTCGTCACGTCGTCACCGGACTCCCACCTCGTGCTTTTACGTCCGCATTACTCCGCGCGCACCGTCGCGCGCCGCACGAGCAGGTACAACTCGCAGCCCAGGCAGTACCCGAATGCCACGTTCAGGAACGCCGCCGCGAGCGCCGCGCCGGTCGCCGCGAGCCCGAGCCACTCGGGCCCGAGGGTGAAGCCGACGAGTCCGAGCCCCGCGAAGAGCAGGCCCACCGCCTGGGCGAAGCGCGGTGGTTCGGGCGCCTCGAACGCCCTCGGCGGCCCGAGCCGCGGCCGGACGACCCGGGCGAACAGCCACCCGTACGGCGACCGGCGCACCCCGCCCGCCGCGCCCAGCAGGAACGCCAGCGTCTGCCAGGCCAGCAGCCACGCGCTCCCCGTGACCAGCACGACCGCCAGCACGACGGTCGTGACGGCCGCGCCGAACCGCGGCCCTCTCACATCGATGTCCATGGGAACCAAGCATTCCGCAGCCCGGTGCCGTTGCGGGGCCGGGAATCTTTGCGGTCTCGTGAACGCTTGCAGCAGGTGATGACCGGACTGGTGGTGTGCGTGGCGGTGCTCGCGGCGGCGAGCGTCTTCGGAGTGCTGCACAAGCGGCGGAGCGGGAGAGTGCGGGTGCGCGGGCGGGACGACGGCATACGGCTCGGTACGGCGGAACTGGGCGCGGAGCTCGGCGGGCGGGCCACGCTCGTGCAGTTCTCCAGCGCGTTCTGCGCGCCCTGCCGGGCGACCCGGCGGGTGCTCGGGGAGGTCGCCGGCCTGGTCCCGGGCGTGGCCCACGTCGAGATCGACGCCGAGGCGCACCTGGACCTCGTCCGGCGCCTGGACATCCTCAAGACTCCGACCGTGCTGGTCCTGGACGCCGAGGGCCGGGTGGTGCGGCGGGCCGTCGGGCAGCCCCGCAAGGCCGACGTCATCGCCGCGCTGGGGGAGGCGGTGTGAGGGACGCGACCCCGTCAGTGAGTCATCTCCCACATCACGGAACGAACTTGACTGCGACGACCCGTTATCGTCAGCCTGACCGCATGCCTGCGGACCTCCTCACCACGACCGACCTCCTGCGCTCGGTCTTCCGGCGGCACGCGGCGGGCGTCGCGGTCGTCACCGCCCGTGGCGACGCCGGTCCGGTGGGCTTCACCGCCACGTCCCTCACCTCCGTCTCCGCCGAGCCGCCGCTGCTCTCCTTCGGAATCGGCACGGGTGCCTCCAGCTGGCCCGCGATAGCCGAGGCCGACCACGTCGGCGTCCACGTCCTGGGCGAGCACCAGCAGGAGCTGGCCGCCACCTTCGCCCGCAGCGGAGCCGACCGCTTCGGCGCGCCCACCGCCTGGCGGGAGGGTCCCGAGGGCGTCCCCGTGCTGGACGGCGTGCTCGCCTGGCTGGTCGGCCGGGTCGTCGCCCGCGTGCCGGCCGGGGACCACCGCATCGTCATCGCCGAGGTCGTGCACGGCGACCCCACGGGCACCGGCCGTCCCCTCCTCTACCACCAGGGGCGTTTCCAGCGCCTGGGCGACTGAGCCCGCTGTCCCCCCGGGCTGCGGGACCGTCGAGTTCCGGTTACGCTGCGTTGCGAAGGTCACAGTTCAAAGCGCTTGCTTAGCGGGAACGAACTCTGTGTACTGGCGAGTAATATTTCGCTCGGAGCGTGGGTCGCCCCGACCGGGATCGGCCGCTTGAGGCGCCTATGCTGCCTGCAAGAGGCAGCCGAGAAATGACGATGCAGTAGGAGAGCCGGCGTGAGCTTGAGGATCGTTGTCACTGTGAAGTACGTGCCCGACGCCACTGGCGACCGGCACTTCGCCGATGACCTGACCGTCGACCGGGACGACGTGGACGGTCTGCTCTCCGAGCTCGACGAGTACGCGGTCGAGCAGGCGCTGCAGATCTCCGAGAACTCCGACGACGACGTGGAGATCACCGTCCTGACGGTGGGCCCCGAGGACGCCAAGGACGCCCTGCGCAAGGCGCTGTCCATGGGCGCCGACAAGGCCATCCACGTCGAGGACGACGACATCCACGGCACCGACGCCATCGGCACCTCCCTGATCCTGGCCAAGGCGATCGAGAAGGCCGGCTACGACCTGGTCATCTCCGGCATGGCCTCCACCGACGGCACCATGGGCGTCGTCCCCGCGCTGCTCGCCGAGCGCCTGGGCGTCCCGCAGGTCACCCTGCTCTCCGAGGTCTCGGTCGAGGACGGCACGGTCAAGGGCCGCCGCGACGGCGACGCCGCCTCCGAGAACCTTGAGGCCTCCCTGCCGGCGGTCGTCTCCGTGACCGACCAGTCGGGCGAGGCGCGCTACCCGTCCTTCAAGGGCATCATGGCGGCCAAGAAGAAGCCGGTGGAGTCCTGGGACCTGTCCGACCTCGACATCGAGGCGGAGGAGGTCGGCCTGGAGGGCGCCTACACGGTCGTCGACGGCGCGGCCGAGCGCCCGGCCCGCACCGCGGGCACGATCGTCAAGGACGAGGGCGAGGGCGGCAAGCAGCTCGCTGAGTTCCTCGCGGGCCAGAAGTTCATCTGAGCCCGACCGCCGACCGTCCCTCATCTTTCGCAAGCAGGAGAGAAGAAGTCCCATGGCTGAAGTTCTCGTCTACGTCGACCACGTGGACGGTGCCGTCCGCAAGCCCACCCTGGAGCTGCTGACCCTGGCCCGCCGCATCGGCGAGCCGGTCGCCGTCGCGCTGGGCAACGGCGCCGGCGACACCGCCGCCACGCTCGCCGAGCACGGCGCGGTCAAGGTCCTCACGCACGAGGCCGCCGAGTACGCCGACTACCTGGTCGTGCCGAAGGTCGACGCCCTCCAGGCCGCACACGAGGCCGTCTCCCCGGCCGCCGTGCTGGTCCCCTCCTCCGCCGAGGGCAAGGAGATCGCCGCCCGTCTGGCGCTGCGCCTGGGCTCCGGCATCATCACCGACGCCGTCGACCTGGAGGCCGGCGACGAGGGCCCGGTGGCCACCCAGTCGGTGTTCGCCGCGTCCTTCACCACCAAGTCCCGTGTCTCCAAGGGCACCCCGGTCATCACGGTCAAGCCCAACAGCGCCGCCGTGGAGGCCGCCCCGGCCGCGGGCAGCGTCGAGGCGCTGAACGTGTCCTTCTCCGCCCAGGCCACCGGCACCAAGGTCACCGGCCGCACGCCGCGTGAGTCCACGGGCCGCCCGGAGCTGACCGAGGCCGCGATCGTGGTCTCCGGCGGCCGTGGCGTCAACGGCGCGGAGAACTTCGCGATCATCGAGGCGCTCGCCGACTCGCTCGGCGCCGCTGTCGGTGCCTCGCGCGCCGCGGTGGACGCCGGCTGGTACCCGCACACCAACCAGGTCGGCCAGACCGGCAAGTCCGTCTCGCCGCAGCTGTACATCGCCTCCGGCATCTCCGGCGCGATCCAGCACCGCGCCGGCATGCAGACCTCGAAGACGATCGTGGCGATCAACAAGGACGCCGAGGCCCCGATCTTCGACCTCGTCGACTACGGCGTGGTCGGCGACCTCTTCGACGTCGTCCCCGCCCTGACCGAGGAGATCAAGACCCGCAAGGGCTGATCGAACCCGGCCGCAGAAGGCCCCCGTGACCGTGCGAACGGCCGCGGGGGCCTCGCGTCATCCCAGGGTCATCGAGGCCTGCACCGGCAGATGGTCGCTAGGGTACGTCCCGTCCAGGCTGAAGGTGTTCATCCGGGCCCAGTGCGTGGTCATCCCGGGGGTGGTGAGGATCCAGTCGATGCGCCGCCCGCCGGGCCGGGGCTGCCGGTAAGCGTGGTGCGTCCCGTAGGCCGGACCCCGCGAGGCCGCCGCGTCCCAGGCGTCCACCAGCCCGATGTCCAGCATGAGGTCGTACACCCGGTTGTCGTGGGCGGCCGCGTTGAAGTCGCCGGTGACGATCACCGGCAACGACCTGTCCCACCCCCTGATCGTCGCGCCGATGAGCTCCGCCGAGCGTTCCCTGGCGTACTGGCTGACACTGTCCAAGTGGGTGTTGAGAACGTAGAACTCCCGGCCCCCCTGGGCGAGATCGGCGAAACGCACCCAGGTCACCATGCGCAGCCAGTCCGCGCCCCAGGTGTTCGAGGCGATCACGTACGGGGTGTCGGACAGCCAGAAGTGATCGAACTCGATCGGGGCGAGTCTGCGCGTGTCGTAGAAGACCGCCATGAACTCGTCCTTGCTGCCGCCCGCGCGTCCGACACCGATCCAGTCGTAGTGCTCGCCCAGATCCGCCTGGATCGCGCGCACCTGCCGGTAGAGCCCTTCCTGGGTGCCGATGAGGTGCGGTCGCTCGCGGCGCAGCAGTTCCCGCATCACCGGCCGGCGCACGGACCAGCGCGGTGTGTCGTCGACGACGGTCCCGAAGCGCACGTTGAACGTCATGACGTCCAGGGCGCCCGCGTGCTCGGCGGCGGTGGCGGGCCGGCCGGGGCCCGCGGTGGTGAGCAGCGGCCCCGCGACGGCGGCGGCCGCGGCCGCCTTGAGTCCGTGGCGGCGCGTCACTGCGACCTCGTTCGGCACATGATCTCCCTCCCTCTGCACGGCAGGATGAAGCCTGCCTGGTGAATACGGAAGAGGAGGCGGAGTCTGCAGGGACCCTGGCGCAAGGATGGGCAATCCACGGCACGACGGTGTTGACCAGGTCGAAGGTCGACGGATAACTTCGCTCTACGGATTGTTGATTCCGTACAGCGGAAAACAGGAGGGTCTCGGAATGGGTCACGGCCAGCAGGAGAAGGTGGCGACGAGCCTCGCGGGCGCCGTCAGCGAGGAGATCAGCGCCTCCCTCGCCCCGGTCGACGCCGAACTGGAGCGCCGCTACCCCGGAGACCCCGGCACCCGCCAGCCCGTCCACACCGTCTACGTGCCCGGCGACGTCTTCGCCGCCGACACCATCCGCTCCTGGGGCGACCGGGCCCTCGCCGCCCTGGACGAACACGCCCCGGACGCCGGCTCATTCGCCGCCGTCCTCGGCCTCCCCGAGGAGCTCGCCGGGCCCGTCCACGCGCGCGTGCGGGCCAAGCTGGAGCGCGAACCGATCGAGGACCTGCGCGTCGACTTCGAGGACGGCTACGGCAACCGCCCCGACGCCGAGGAGGACGAGGCCGCCGCCCGCGCCGCCCGGATCATCGCCGAGGCCTGCGCGGAGGGCACCGCCGCCCCCTACACGGGCATCCGCATGAAGTGCATGGAAGCGCCCGTCCGCGCCCGGGGCATCCGCACCCTCGACATCTTCCTCACCGGCCTGATGGAGGCCGGCGGCCTGCCCGCGGGGCTGGTCCTCACCCTGCCCAAGGTGACCTACGCCGAGCAGGTCACCGCCATGGCACGGCTGCTGGACGCCTTCGAGAAGGCCCACGGCCTGGAGCCCGGCCGGATCGGCTTCGAGATCCAGATCGAGACCAGCCAGTCCATCCTCGCAGCCGACGGCACCGCCACCGTCGCCCGTATGATCCAGGCCGCCGAGGGCCGCGCCACCGGCCTGCACTACGGCACCTTCGACTACAGCGCCTGCCTCGGCGTCTCCGCCGCCCACCAGGCCAGTGACCACCCCGCGGCCGACCACGCCAAGGCCGTCATGCAGGTCGCCGCGGCCGGCACGGGCGTACGCGTCTCCGACGGCTCCACCAACGTCCTGCCCGTCGGCCCCACCGAGAAGGTCCACGCCGCCTGGCGCCTGCACTACGGCCTGACCCGCCGCGCCCTGGCCCGCGCCTACTACCAGGGCTGGGACATGCACCCCGGCCACATCCCCACCCGCTACGCGGCCGTCTTCGCCTTCTACCGCGAGGGCTTCGAGCAGGCCGCCGCCCGCCTGTCCCGTTACGCCAACCGCACCGCCGGCGACGTCATGGACGAACCCGCCACCGCCAAGGCCCTCGCCGGCTACCTGCTGCGCGGCCTGGACTGCGGAGCCCTCGACATCGGCGAGGTCGCCCGGCTCACCGGCCTGACCCGGGCCGACCTGGAGAGCTTCGCGGCGCCCCGGCGCGGGGACCTGACGGCGTCCGCCTGAGACCCCGCGAGGCGGCGGGTACCGGCCTTGTCACAGCCCTCACCAGGGGCTGTCGCCGTCACCGCCGCCCCGTAGTCTGTCTGCCACGTACGGACGTGTCGGTGGATCCGGTGGGGTCACGGGGAACGGGGCAGCGGTGTCAACGGGGGAGTACGGGCAGGCGGACGGGACCGGCCGGCTGCTGGCGGGCCGGTACCGCGTCACCGCCCGGCTGGGGCGCGGCGGCATGGGCGTCGTCTGGAAGGCCGTCGACGAGGTCCTCGGCCGCGAGGTCGCCGTCAAGGAACTGCGCACCTACACCGACGTGGCCGGACCCGAACTGGCCGGGCTGCACCTGCGGATGCAGCGCGAGGCGCGCGCGGCGGCCCGGGTCCGCCACCCCGGCGTCATCGCCGTGCACGACATCGCCGAGGTCGACGGCCGTCCCCTCATCGTCATGGAGCTGGTCGACGGGCCGTCCCTGGACGACGTCCTGCGCGACCGCGGCACGCTCGACCCGCACGAGGCCGCCCGGATCGGCGCCGAGGTCATGGAGGCGCTGGCCGCCGCGCACCGCGTGGGCGTCCTGCACCGGGACGTGAAGCCCGGCAACATCCTGCTCGACCGCTCCGGCCGGGTCGTCCTCACGGACTTCGGCATCGCCACCATGGACGACCCGGGCGACGGCTCGGCCACACACCTCACCCGCAGCGGCGAACTCGTCGGCTCCCTCGACTACCTGGCCCCCGAGCGGGCCCAGGGTGCCGACCCGGGCCCCGCCTCCGACATCTGGGCCCTGGGCGCCACGCTGTACGCGGCCGTCGAGGGCTCCTCGCCCTTCCGCCGCACCTCCACGTTCTCCACGCTCACCGCTATCGTCACCGAGCCGCTGCCCGAACCCCGCCGCGCCGGTCCGCTCGGCCCGGTCCTGCAACGTCTGATGGACAAGCGCCCCGAGGCCCGCCCCGAAGCGGGCCAGGCCCGCGAACTGCTGCTGGCGGTGGCGGAGTCGGGCGGCACGGACACGCCCACGTCGACCCTGCGCGGCCCTACGGGTCCGGCCCCGCGGGCGGAGACGGAGCGCAGCGTGCCGTCGGTGCCGCCGGGCTTCGGACCGCCGGAGCGGCCCGTGCCCTCGCAGGACGCCGCCGGACGGCACGAACCCCGGGGCGGCGGCGCACCCGGATTCGGCCCGGCCGCGGCCCTCGGAGCGGCCGCCGGCGCGGGCGCGACGGGGCAGGGCGGCGGACCGGCCGCCGGAGTCCCGACGGGGCCGATGACCCCACAGCCCGCCTCCCGCCCCAAGAAGACCCGTGCCCTCCTCGCCGCCGCGGCCGTCACCGTCGTCCTCGCCGCCGCGGGCACCACGGTCGCCCTGCTCGGCAACGACGACGGCTCGGCACCGGACGCACGGACCGATGCCGGCGCGGTGGCCTCCGCACCCGGGCGCACCGACGACGGCTCGAACGCCCCGAGGCCCACGCGGCCAGGGGACGGGAAGGACGACGGCAAGGACGAGAACCCGTCCGCGAAGCCCGGGGACGAGAAGGAGCCCGAGCCCTCCGGCCGGCCCTCCACCTCGGCCCCCGCCAAGTCCTCCGCGGGCGGCACGACCGGCGGCACCGACGGCGGCACGTCCACGGGCACCTCGGGCGGCGGCACCGACGGCGGTACGACGAGCGGCGGTACGACCGGCGGCGGCACGAGCACCCCGGCCCCGGCCTGCCACGCCATCGGCGGCGGCAAGTACAACTGCCAGGTGTGGAAGACCGCCGACTCCTACACGGCCTCCTTCACCAAGGTGGGCATCCTCAACGCGGGCACCAACTACTTCTACTGCCAGCAGAACCTGGGCCGTCGCGAGACGTCCGGCCAGTGGACCAACGTGTGGTGGGCGAAGACCGACGACGACAGCGGCAACAGGGACGTCTGGGTCAGCGTCGTCTACGTCAAGGGCGGTGACAACGACGGGCCCGTCCCGGGGCTCCCGCTCTGCTGACGGCGTGCCGAGGCCGCCGCGTACCGCTCGAGACCGGAGGCCGTCACCAGCTTCTCCTCGACGAACAGCCGCGTGCCCCGCTCGCACAGCCGCCGGTCGGCCCGGGCCCGGGCGCAGAACTCCTCGGGCACGACACCGAACAGCTCCCGCAGACGCGGCAGCGCGACGAGCAGCTCGGTGAGCAGCGCGCGCTGGCCCGGGTGGGTGCGCGGCGCGCCCGTGCCGTCGTGCAGGACGCCGTGCCGGTTGACGTAGGCGTACGCGCCGGGCAGCCGCGTGCCGTCCGCGAGGTCGATCCGTACGTCCGGCGCGGGCAGCCAGGCCCGGTCGAAGTTGCCGCCCGGCACCGGCACGCCCTCGCTCGCGTCGATCACCGCGAGCTGCTCGGCGTCCAGCCAGAGCACGAACAGCGCGCGCACGGTGTCCGGGGCGCCGACCGGAGAGGCCGACACGTACCCCATGCGGCTCACATGCGCGGAGACACCGGCGTCGACACCGGTCACCCGGGCCTTCACCATCGGCAGGGGCGCGCTGATCCCGAACTCGCGCATCTTGTGCCGCAACTGGCCCGGCGAGCCGTTGGAGCCGATGGCGAGGACGGGCGTGCGGTCGGGGTACACCAGCCGCTCGGGCGGCAGGAAGCGGTCCCCGTCGAGGATCCCCGAGTCGGCGGGCCACGCGCCCGGATACAGCAGGGGGTGCTCGCGCGGCGCCTCGGCGAGGCCGAGGGCTCGCAGCGTCCGTTCCACGGAGTGGGTCATGGGCCGCTCAGTCCGCCGGGGGGATCTCGCCCGAGCCGCGGGTGATCAGCCGGGTCGGCAGCTCGATGCGCTCGGGAGTGGCAGGACCGCCGTCCAACTGCCGGAAGAGACGTTCCGCCGCGGTGCGGCCGAGGTCCGCCGCGTCCTGGGCGACGACGGTGACGCCCGGCTGCAGCAGGTCGGCCAGCTCGATGTCGTCGAAACCGACGAGGGCGACGCGCCGCGTCTGCTCGGCGAGCACCCGGATCACGGTGACGGTCACCCGGTTGTTGCCCGTGAAGATCGCGGTGACCGGGTCCGGGCCCGACAGCATCTCCTCGGCGGCCCTGCGCACCCGCTCGGGGTCGGTGACACCGAGGGACATCCAGGAGTCCGCCACCGGTATGCCCGCGTCCTCCATCGCGGCCCGGTAGCCGCGCAGCCGCTCGGCGGCGGTGTGGATGCGGGGCATGTCGCCGATGAAGCCGATCCGGCGGTGCCCGTGCGCGATGAGGTGGGCCACGCCGTCGCGGGCGCCGCCGAAGTTGTCCGACAGCACCACGTCGGCGTCGATGTGCCCGGCCGGCCGGTCCACGAACACCGTGGCGACGCCCGCCTTGAGCTCCGGCTCCAGATACCGGTGGTCGTCCCCGGCCGGGATCACCACCAGACCGTCCACCCGCCGTGCGCACAGGGCCAGCACCAGTTCCTGCTCGCGCTCCGGGTCCTCCGCGCTGGAGCCGTTGATCAGCAGGGCGCCGTGCGCGCGGGCCACCTCCTCGACCGACCGGCTCAGCGGCCCGTAGAACGGGTCCGCGAGGTCCTCCAGGACCAGGCCGATGCTCGCCGTGCGGCCCTTGCGCAGCACCCGCGCGCTGTCGTTGCGGCGGAAACCCAGCGCGTCGATCGCCTCCTGGACCCGCCGCTCCGTCTCCGGCGTGACCCCCGGCTCGCCGTTCACGACCCGGGAGACCGTCTTGAGGCCGACCCCGGCGCGGGCCGCGACGTCCTTCATCGTCGGACGGTTGCCGTAGCGCGTGGCGGATCGGAGGTGGGGCTGGGGCACGGTGCGGTGTCCTGTCCTGTCGTCCACGGGGATGCGTCGGTCCTGGGTTTGTATGAGGATGTGGCGTCGAGCATAGAGCCTGGACAACGTTGTCAGGCTCGGGGGAGACTGTCCACCGCGAACTCCGGACCGGCGCACCTTCGCGGGACCGGTCCGCGGTTTGTCCTGCGCGATGGCTTTTCACGGCGTTTTTCACATGGTTGACGGGGAGATCCGACACTGATGCACACCGACCTCGTGGCCGCGCTCGACATCGGCGGCACCAAGATCGCCGGCGCCCTGGTGGACGGCCGGGGCCGGATCCTGGCCCGCGCCCAGCGGCCGACGCCCGCCCGGGAGGACGGCGACACCGTGATGCGGGCGGTGGAGCAGGTGCTCGGCGAGCTCACCGCCTCGCCGCTGTGGCAGCGCGTCACGGCCGTCGGCATCGGCAGCGCCGGACCCGTGGACGCCTCGGCCGGGACGGTCAGCCCGGTCAACGTGCCCGGCTGGCGCGACTACCCGCTCGTCGCCCGGGTCCGGGCCGCGGCCGGGAACCTGCCCGTGGAGCTCATCGGCGACGGAGTGGCGATCACGGCGGCCGAACACTGGCAGGGCGCCGCCCGGGGCCACGACAACGCCCTGTGCATGGTGGTCTCCACCGGGGTCGGCGGCGGCCTGGTGCTCGGCGGACGGTTGCACCCCGGCCCCACCGGCAACGCCGGGCACATCGGCCACATCAGCGTCGACCTCGACGGCGACCTGTGCCCCTGCGGCTCGCACGGCTGCGTGGAGCGCATCGCCAGCGGCCCCAACATCGCCCGGCGCGCGCTGGAGAACGGCTGGCGGCCCGGCCCGGACGGCGACACCAGTGCCGCCGCGGTGGCCGCGGCGGCCCGGTCCGGCGACCCGGTCGCCGTGGCCTCCTTCGAGCGGGCCGCCCAGGCCCTGGCCGCCGGGATCGCCGCCACCGCGACCCTCGTGGAGATCGACATCGTCGTCATCGGCGGGGGAGTGGGCAAGGCGGGCGACATCCTCTTCACGCCCCTGCGCACGGCCCTGCGCACCTACGCGACCCTGTCCTTCGTCCAGCACCTCACGGTGGCACCGGCCCAGATGGGCACGGACGCGGGGCTGGTGGGGGCCGCGGCGGCGGCCCTGACCCGGCGGACGGACGCGGCGGCCGCGGGGGTCTGAGACCGGGCAGACCGAGCAGGAACGTTCAGGCAGCGGCGGGGTGGGCCCGGTCCGGTGAAGGTCGGCCCGTCCGGAGCGGTCGGGTCGAGCGGGGGTGGGTTCTGTCCGGAGCGGGTGGGGTCCGGCGGGGGTGGTCTCTCTGGAGCGGGTGGGGTCCGGCGGGGGTGGTCTCTCCGGAGCGGGTGGCGTCCGGCGAGGGTGGGCTCTGTCCCGGAAATCGACCGCATGTCCGTCTGATGTGACACGATCGCGCGTGTGAGCAGCAGCAGACCCGCCTCGGCGCAGCGGCTGAGCGATCTCGCCCGGCTGCGCCGGGTCAAGGACCGGATCGACCGGGAGTACGCACAGCCGCTGGACGTGGAGGCGCTGGCACGGGGGGTGCACATGTCGGCCGGACATCTCAGCCGCGCGTTCCGTCAGGCGTACGGCGAGTCGCCGTACAGCTACCTGATGACGCGCCGCATCGAACGCGCGATGGCGCTGCTGCGCCGCGGCGACCTCAGCGTCACCGAGGTGTGCTTCGAGGTCGGATGCTCGTCGCTGGGCACCTTCAGCACCCGCTTCACCGAGCTCGTCGGCATGCCCCCCAGCGCCTACCGGCGGGAGGCGGCGCGCGCGACGGCCGGGATCCCGTCGTGCGTCGCCAAGCAGGTCACCAGACCGGTCAGGAATCGAGAAGCGCCCGCCGCCGGCCGAAACTAGCGTGAGGGCCATGGACCTCACCATTCACGCCAGCTTCCTGCCGCACGACGACCCGGACGCCGCCCTGGCGTTCTACCGCGACACCCTCGGCTTCGAAGCCCGCAACGACGTCGGCTACGAGGGCATGCGCTGGATCACGGTCGGCCCCGCCGGCCAGCCCGGCACCAACATCGTGCTGCACCCGCCGGCCGCCGACCCGGGCGTCACCGACGACGAGCGCCGCACCATCACCGAGATGATGGCCAAGGGCACCTACGCCAGCATCGTCCTGGCGACCACCGACGTCGACGCCGTCTTCGACCGGCTGCAGGCGGGCGACGCCGAAGTGGTGCAGGAGCCGGTGGACCAGCCCTACGGCGTCCGCGACTGCGCCTTCCGCGACCCCGCGGGCAACATGGTCCGCATCCAGCAGCTCAAGGGCCAGTAGACCCACTAGTGCCCACATCCCCCGCGCCGCACCCGAGAGGGTCCGGCGCGGGGACGAGAACCTCCGAGCGCGGCAGCCCCGCCCGACAGATGGAGCCAGCATGAGCAAGGCCACGACGACGGACAGACGGTCGCCCGGGCCGCACCTCGCCGACAGCCATGACGTGATCCGCGTGCACGGCGCGCGCGAGAACAACCTCAAGGACGTCAGCATCGAGATCCCCAAGCGCCGGCTGACGGTCTTCACCGGTGTCTCCGGCTCGGGCAAGAGCTCCCTGGTGTTCGACACGATCGCGGCGGAGTCGCAGCGGCTGATCAACGAGACCTACAGCGCCTTCCTCCAGGGCTTCATGCCCAACCGGGCCCGGCCCGAGGTCGACGTGCTGGACGGCCTGACCACCGCGATCGCCGTCGACCAGCAGCGCATGGGCCGTGATCCCCGCTCCACGGTCGGCACCGCCACCGACGCCAACGCCATGCTGCGCATCCTCTTCAGCCGGCTCGCCGAGCCGCACATCGGCCCGCCCAGCGCGTACTCCTTCAACACCGCCTCCGTCAGCGCGTCCGGCGGCATCCGGGTCGACCGCGGCGCCGAGAAGACCAAGACGGTCAAGGCGACCTTCTCCCGCACCGGCGGCATGTGCACCCGCTGCGAGGGCCGAGGCAAGGTCTCCGACATCGACCTCACCCAGCTCTACGACGACTCCAAGTCGATCGCCGAGGGCGCCTTCACCATCCCCGGCTGGAAGTCCGACAACGTCTGGACCGTCGGCCTCTACGCCCAGTCCGGCTTCCTCGACCCGAACAAGCCGATCCGCCGGTTCACCAAGAAGGAGATGCAGGACTTCCTGTACGGCGAACCGACCAAGGTCAAGGTCAACGGCGTCAACCTCACGTACGAGGGCCTGATCCCCAAGATCCAGAAGTCGTTCCTGTCCAAGGACAAGGAGGCGATGCAGCCGCACATCCGGGCGTTCGTGGAGCGGGCGGTCACCTTCACCACCTGCCCCGAGTGCGACGGCACCCGGCTGGCCGAGGCGGCGCGCACGTCCAGGATCGGCAAGGTCAGCATCGCCGATGCCTGCGCCATGGAGATCAGGGACCTCGCCGAATGGGTGCGGAGCCTGGACGAGCCGTCGGTGGCGCCCCTGCTCACCGCGCTGCAGGGCACCCTAGACTCGTTCGTGGAGATCGGCCTGGGCTACCTCTCCCTGGACCGGCCGGCGGGCACGCTCTCCGGTGGCGAGGCGCAGCGCGTGAAGATGATCCGCCACCTCGGCTCCTCCCTCACGGACGTCACCTACGTCTTCGACGAGCCCACCATCGGCCTGCACCCGCACGACATCCAGCGGATGAACGACCTGCTGCTGCGGCTGCGGGACAAGGGCAACACCGTCCTGGTCGTGGAGCACAAGCCGGAGGCGATCGCGATCGCCGACCACGTCGTCGACCTGGGCCCCGGCGCCGGGACGGCCGGCGGCACCGTCTGCTTCGAGGGCACGGTCGAGGGGCTGCGGGCCGCCGACACCGTCACCGGCCGGCACCTCGACGACCGGGCGAGGCTCAAGGAGACGGTCCGCGAGGCGACCGGCGTGCTGGAGATCCGGGGCGCCTCGGCCAACAACCTGCGCGACGTCGACGTCGACATCCCCCTCGGGGTGCTCACCGTGGTCACCGGCGTGGCCGGCTCGGGCAAGAGCTCGCTCCTGCACGGCTCGATCCCGTCCGACGCGGGCGTGATCTCCGTGGACCAGAGCCCCATCAAGGGCTCGCGGCGCAGCAACCCGGCTACGTACACCGGGCTCCTCGACCCGATCCGCAAGGCCTTCGCCAAGGTCAACGGCGTGAAGCCGGCCCTGTTCAGTGCCAACTCCGAGGGCGCCTGCCCCACCTGCAACGGCGCCGGGGTCATCTACGTGGACCTGGGCATGATGGCCGGCGTCGACACGCCCTGCGAGGACTGCGAGGGCAAGCGGTTCCAGGCCTCCGTGCTGGAGTACCACCTCGGCGGCCGCGACATCAGCGAGGTGCTCGCGATGTCGGTGACCGAGGCCGAGGAGTTCTTCGGCGCCGGCGAGGCCCGTACGCCGGCCGCGCACCGGATCCTGGAGCGGCTCGCCGACGTCGGCCTCGGCTACCTCACCCTCGGCCAGCCGCTCACCACGCTGTCCGGCGGCGAGCGGCAGCGGCTGAAGCTGGCCACGCACATGGCCGACAAGGGCGGCGTCTACGTCCTCGACGAGCCGACGACCGGCCTGCACCTCGCGGACGTGGAGCAGCTGCTCGGTCTGCTCGACCGGCTCGTCGACTCCGGCAAGTCCGTGATCGTGATCGAGCACCACCAGGCGGTCATGGCGCACGCCGACTGGATCATCGACCTCGGCCCCGGAGCCGGCCACGACGGCGGCCGAGTCGTCTTCGAGGGCACCCCGACCGACCTGGTCGCGACCCGCTCAACGCTGACGGGACAGCACCTGGCGACTTACGTGGGCGCCTGACGGGGCGACTACGGCGGCTGCTTCAGGGGGGCGGGGCCGGGGGCGTCCCGCCGGGAGCATCCCGCGGGGGGCATCCGCCGGGGAGCATCCTGCAGGGGGCACCCCGGGGGGATACGCCGCGGGCATCCCGCGGGGGTGTCCCGCCGGGCCGTTCGAAGCCCCGGTCCGGCCGCCCGGACCCCGACTGCCGGGCTCCCGGCCGTCCGGCTCCCGGCCCGGCCATCCGGCTCCCGGCCATCCGGCCGCCCGGCTCTGGGCCACCCGGCCGCCAAGCATCGGGCCACCCGGCCACCCGGCCGCCAAGCCCCGGGCCGCCCGGCCGCCCGACCCTCGACCGCCCGGCCCTGGGCCATCCCGCCACCCGGCCACCCAGCCACCTGGCCCCCGGCCCTGGGCGGCCGTCGTGGCGCGGGTGGCCCGGGGCGTCGGGTCGGTCGAAGGCCGGGAGCGTCGGGTCGGCCGAACGGACGTCTTCGGGGGGCGGCTCGGGTCGCTCACGTTCAGGCTGGTGGCATGGCGTCCGTGAAACCCGTCGTGGTCTACCCGCCCGCCGCGGACGGCGGCCGGCGGGTCCGTGTGGACGACCAGTTCCTCGGCATCGCCTACGGGCTGCTGGACGTCGCCGAGTTCCTGCGGCGCGCGGGGATCGAGGACGCCGACGAGGCGTACGTGGCGGCCTCGGGGCTGATCGAGTGGCGCGGCGGCGGCCCGGACAGCTGGGGCGACGACTCTACGGGCGACCTCGCGTGAACGCGTCGTTCGCCCGGTCGTACGCGCCCGCGTGACCCCGGAGCGGGTCCGGCCGTTGTGCCCGGCATGAAGAAGCGCAGCATGCTCGCCATCGCCTCCCTCGCCACCGGCTTCGTCGTCGCGGCGGTCACCCCGTCCCACGCCCTCACGGAGAACCTGGGCACCCTCAGCGTGGACGACACCCTCAAGACGCTCGACGAGACCGTCGCCAAGGACAGCCTGTCCCTGGACCGGGAGGACGGCAGCGAGAAGAACGAGAAGGGCTGACGAACGGCCCGGCCAGGGCCCACGGCGCCGGCGCTCCCGCACCCGGGGGCGCCGGCGCCGTCGTCATGCGCCCTCAACTGGGGCTGGTTTCCGTGGCAGGGTGGAGCGGGCAAGCCTCAGGGGGCCAACAGAAGAGGGGGACCTGTGACCGTCGTCTGGATCAACGGCGCGTTCGGTGCGGGGAAGACCACCACCGCACAGGAACTGATCGAACTGATCCCGAACAGCACGCTCTTCGACCCCGAGGTCATCGGCGGAGCGCTCCGGCACCTGCTGCCGCCGAAACACCTCGCCGAGGTCGGCGACTTCCAGGACCTGCCGATCTGGCGCCGGCTCGTGATCGACACCGCCGCCGCGATGCTCGCCGAGCTCGGCGGGACCCTCGTGGTCCCCATGACCCTGCTGCGCCAGGAGTACCGCGACGAGATCTTCGGCGGACTGGCCGCGCGCAGGATCGCCGTCAGCCACATCCTGCTGGCTCCGGCCGAAACGATCCTGCGGGAGCGCATAGCGGGCCGTGAGGTGCCGCCCGACCTGCCCGACGGCGAGATGCGAATACGCCGGTGGTCCTTCGACCACATCGAGCCCTACCGCGCCGCCCTCGCCTCCTGGCTCACCGCCGACGCCCACCCCGTAGACACCAGCCACCTCACGCCGTACCAGGCCGCCGCCTGCATCGCCGAGGCCCTGAACAACGGCTCCGTGCCCGTCTGCGACATCGTCCAGACGCCCGAGCCCACCGCCGAGACACTCGCCGCCGGTGTGCTCCTCTTCGACGAACAGGACCGCGTGCTCCTCGTCGACCCCACCTACAAGGCCGGCTGGGAATTCCCCGGCGGCGTGGTCGAGCCCGGTGAGGCACCCGCCCGCGCCGGGATGCGCGAGGTCGCCGAGGAGACCGGCATCCGCCTCGACGAGGTGCCCGCCCTGCTCGTCGTCGACTGGGAACGCCCCGTGCCCCCCGCCTTCGGCGGACTGCGCCTGCTCTTCGACGGCGGCCGGCTCGACTCCGCCGAGGCCGGAGAGCTGCTGCTGCCCGGCCCGGAGCTGCGCGGCTGGCGGTTCGTCACCGAGGAGGAGGCCGCCGACCTGCTGCCGCCCGTGCGCTACGAGCGGCTGCGCTGGGCCCTGCGGGCACGCGAACGCGGAGCGGCTTTCTACCTGGAGGCCGGAGTCCCGGTCGGCTGACCCTCGTGTCCCGCGCCCTTTACCCGGCCCGGGGGATTCCGAGGGAAAAGCAAGAGAAAACGCCGCAGGAGCCACTCCTAAGCAATTCCCAAGGAATTCCCCGTACTTCCTCACGCGACGGGTAATCACCGTCCCCGCTCACGCCAACACTCCTCCAGGACCGCAAACAATCCCTTTTCCGGCCCCTGCGCGGCTTGACCGGACTCGCGCCGCATTGCGAAAGTCCGCAGAGTCTCACGGCGGAAGTTTCCACCGCCACCCCAATTTCCTTGCCCCAGGGGCAGATCCGGGATGTCCGTACGATGACCACGCAACACCAGCCGGTCGACAGCGGTGGCACCACCGCGCTGCCGACCGCGCCGTCGACGCCAGACCCCAGAGCCGGCGGCCCGCTCGTCGCCGGCCGCTCACCGGCCCGGATGGCCTGGCAGCGCATCAGGCGGGACAAGGCCACGCTGACCGCCCTGGCGGCCACGCTCCTGTTCATCGCCGTCGCCCTGCTCGCGCCGGTCCTCACCGCGGTGTCCGGCTGGGGACCGATCACCCCCGACAACAGGGCCATCAACCCGGACACGGGCAACTTCCCCTACGGCTCCCTGGGCGGCATCAGCGCCCGGCACCTGCTCGGCGTCGAACCGGGCACGGGCTACGACCTGTTCGCCCGGGTCGTCTACGGCCTGCGCACCTCGCTGTACGTGGGACTCGCCTCCGCCGTGCTGTCCACCGCCGTGGGAGTCGTGGCCGGTCTCGCGGCTGGCTACTTCGGCGGCTGGGTCGACTCGCTGCTGTCGCGGGTCATGGACGTCATGCTGGCGTTCCCGCAGCTGCTGTTCATCATCGCCCTCACCCCGGTGATCCAGAACGCCCTGCAGACCGACAGCCACGGCGGTACCGACGAGAACCTCCGCCTGCTCGTGCTGGTCCTCAACATCGCCGTCTTCGCCTGGGCGTACACCGCCCGTCTGGTGCGCGGACAGGTACTGTCCCTGCGCGAGCGGGAGTTCGTCGACGCGGCCCGGCTGATGAGCGCGGGGCGGCGGCACATCCTGTTCCGGCAGCTGCTGCCCAACCTGTGGGCGCCGATCCTGATCTCCTTCGCGCTCGCCGTCCCGCAGAACATCACCACCGAGGCGGCCCTGTCGTACCTGGGCGTCGGCGTCATCCCGCCTCACCCCGACTGGGGATCCCTGCTGTCGGACGCCTCCCAGTTCTTCCTCCAGGACCCGATGTACCTCTTCGTGCCCGGCGTCCTGCTCCTGCTGCTGGTCCTGGCGCTCAACCTCCTCGGGGACGGCGTCCGGGACGCCCTGGATCCCCGCGCCCGGCGCGGCTGACAAGCCACCCCCTGCGTTTCGGCCCGGCGGTCCCACCCACAGTCGCCGGCCTGTACCGAGAACGGAGTTTCCTCAATGACGCGCACCCCGCGCACCCCGCGCAGATCGCGTACGGCCGCTCTCACGGCCTCCGCCGTGCTGATCGCCCTGGGAGCCACCGCATGCGGAGGCTCCTCCGGCACCGGTGGCAGTGGCGGCACCGGCGCCCCCGGCAAGGGCGGCACCCTGACCGTCCTGGACAAGGCGGACTTCGACCACCTCGACCCCCAGCGCGTCTACACGACCGAGGGTTCCAGCATGGACGAGGAGATCGTCCGCACCCTCACCGGCTGGGACGAGACGGGCTCCGCCCCGAAGCTGGTCGGCGACCTCGCCACCGACACCGGAACACCCTCCCGGGGCGCCACCGTCTGGACCTTCCACCTCCGGCACGGCGTCAAGTACCAGGACGGCACCGAGGTCACCGCACCCGACGTCAAGTACGGCGTCGAGCGGTTCTTCTCCTCCGACATCAACGGCGGCCCGCCCTACGCCGCCCAGTGGCTCGTCGGCGGCGCCGGCTACAAGGGCCCGTACCAGGGCAAGGAGCTCGGCTCCATCGCGACGCCGGACAAGTACACGATCGTCTTCCACCTGAACCAGCCGGTGGCCGACTTCAACGAGACGACCGCAATGCCGGGCTGGTCCGCCGTGCCCAAGGCCCACGACACCGGGTCCACGTACGACACCAAGGTCTGGTCCGACGGGCCGTACATGATCAAGTCGTACGCCAAGAACAAGGAACTCGTCCTCACCCGCAACACCCACTGGTCGCAGTCGACCGACCCGATCCGGCAGCAGAACGTCGACGAGATGGACGTGAGGTTCGGCCAGGACGAGTCGGCCATCGACCAGCAGATCAAGGCCGACGTCGGCACCGCCCGGACGTCGGTCCAGCAGTGGCCGATCGCGGGCTCCGACCTGGCTCAGCTCGCCAACGACCCGGCCCTGAAAAGCCGTTACTACAAGATCCCCGCGCCCGGCATCAACTACCTCGCCATCAACACCACCCGCGTGAAGGACCTGAAGGTCCGCCAGGCGATCGAGTACGCCATCGACAAGACCACGGTCCGCGGCGCCTTCGGCGGCTCGGCCTACGGCGACTACGCCACGACGATGCTGAGCCCCGGCATCGGCGGCTACCGCAGGTTCAACCTGTACAGCGCCAACCCGGCCGGCAACCTCGCCCGGGCCAGGGCCCTGATTAAGCAGGCCGGAAACCCCCGGCCGACCCTGTCCATCGCCGTGGAGAACACCCCCACCCAGGAGCACTTCGCCGACGCCGTGAAGACCTCGCTGGAGCGCATCGGCATCCACGTCAACATCTCCCCGATCGACGCGGCCAACTACTTCAGCACCGTCGACAACACCAAGAACCAGTACGACCTGACCTGGGGCGACTGGATCGCCGACTGGCCGAACGCCTCCACGGTGCTGCCCACCCTCTTCGACGGGCGGCTCATCAAGCACAACCCCCAGGCCAACCAGGACCTGTCCTACCTGAACGACCCCAAGGTCGACGCGCTGATCGACCAGGCCGCCAGGATGACCGACGTCGAGCAGCGCAACGCCGCCTACGGGCGGATGGACCAGCAGATCCTCAAGGACGCCGCGGTGGTCCCGCTGATGTACATGAACTTCAGCGACATGTCCGGCTCCGGGGTCGGCGGCATCATCCCCGACACGATCCTTGCCGAGCCGAGTCTGGTCCACGTCTACGTCAAGCACTGACGGACGCCCCTCCTTCGCCTCCCTCCTTCGCTCCCCTCATGGGCCCCTCTTGGCCCCTCTTGGCCCCCCTTGGCCCCCCTTGGCCCCCCGCCGGCGGCCCCGGCCGCCGGCGGGCCTGCCCCTCACGTCAGGTCCCGGCACCCCATGTTTCGTTACCTCGTCAGACGCCTCCTGGCAGTGGCCCTGATCATGCTGGTGATCACCACGATCACCTTCTTCATCTTCTTCGCGCTGCCGTCCGACCCCGCACTCCTGGCCTGCGGCAAGACCTGCTCCCCGTCCCGCCTCGCGGAGATCAAGCACTCGCTGGGCCTGGACCAGAGCTACTCGACGCAGTACTGGGAGTTCCTCAAGGGGCTGCTCGCCGGCCGCGACTTCGGCGACCAGAGCGTCCGCATCCACTGCGGGGCACCCTGCCTCGGCGTCTCCTTCCAGACCGACACCCCCGTCCTGACCACCCTGCTGTCCGACTTCCCCGCCGACCTCTCCCTCGGTCTCGGCGCCGCCGTGGCCTTCCTGGTCCTCGGCGTCGGCCTCGGCACCGTCGCGGCGGTGCGCCGGGGCAGGGCGGCGGACAAGGCGGCGGTCGGACTGGCCCTGTTCGGCGTGTCGGTGCAGATCTACTTCATCGGCCTGCTCCTGCTGTACCTCTTCGTCGACAAATTCCAGATACTGCCGGCCTCCGGCTACACCCCGATCACCGAGGACCCGGCCGGCTGGTTCCAGGGGCTGATCCTGCCGTGGACCACCCTGGTCATCGTCTACCTCGCCATGTACACCCGGCTCACCCGCTCCTCCATGCTGGAGGTCCTCGCCGAGGACTACCTGCGCACCGCCCGCGCCAAGGGCCTGCCCGCCACCACCGTGGTCCTCAAACACGGCCTGCGCGCCGCCATCACGCCCGTCATCACCATCTTCGGCATGGACGTCGGCTCCCTGATCGGCGGCTCCGCCGTCATCACCGAGTCGGTGTTCGGCATCAACGGCATCGGCAAGCTCGCGGTCGACTCCGTACAGAACTCCGACCTGCCCGTCATCCTCGGCACCACGCTCTTCGCCGCGACGTTCGTCGTCCTCGCCAACGTCGTCGTCGACCTGGTGTACGGCCTCGTCGACCCGCGTGTGCGCCTCGCCTGAGCCCTTCCCTCGTCCTTAGGAACACCCGTGTCCGTTCAGACCCCACCGCATCCCGCCGGCCTCGCGCCCGCGCCGGCGCCCTTCCTCGACGTACGCGACCTGCGGGTGCACTTCCCGACCGAGGACGGCCTCGTCAGGTCCGTCGACGGTGTCTCCTTCACCCTGGAGAAGGGCCGCACCCTCGGCATCGTCGGCGAGTCCGGCTCCGGCAAGTCGGTGACGTCGCTGGCCCTGCTCGGACTGCACAAGGGCACCCGCGCCCAGGTCAGCGGCGAGATCCGGCTGGAGGGCAGGGACCTCGTCGCCCTGCCCGAGGCCGAGATGCGCGCACTGCGCGGCCGCACCGTCTCCATGATCTTCCAGGACCCGCTGTCCGCGCTGCACCCCTTCTTCACCGTCGGCTCCCAGATCGCCGAGGCCTACCGGGTGCACCACAAGGTCTCCAAGAAGGAGGCCCGGGACCGCGCGGTGGAGATGCTGAAGCGGGTCGGCATCCCGCAGCCCGAGCGCCGGGCCGGCGACTACCCCCACCAGTTCTCCGGGGGCATGCGCCAGCGCGCCATGATCGCCATGTCCCTGGTCTGCGACCCCGCCCTGCTCATCGCCGACGAACCCACCACCGCCCTGGACGTCACCGTCCAGGCGCAGATCCTCGATCTCATCGGCGATCTGCAGGAGGAGTTCGGCTCCGCCGTCGTCATCATCACCCACGACCTCGGTGTCGTCTCCGACGTCGCCGACGACATCCTGGTGATGTACGGCGGCCGCCGCATCGAGTACGGCAGCACCCGCGACGTCCTCAAGAACCCCCAGCACCCGTACACCTGGGGCCTGTTGCGGTCGATGCCGCACCTCACCGGCGACGTCGGCGAACGGCTCGACCCGATCCCCGGCAGCCCGCCCAGCCTGATCCACCTGCCCGGCGGCTGCGCCTTCCACCCGCGCTGCGCCTACAAGGGCTGGGTCCCGGACGGGCGCTGCACCCGGGAGCGGCCCGAACTGCGCCTCCTCTCCGGCAGCGCACGGCACCTCGCCGCCTGCCATCTCACCGACGAGGCCAAACAGGAGATCCGCGGCGGCACCGGCCCGGACGACCACGCCGCGACCGCACGGACCGCGCGGTGACGGCGCCGGACGAAGCGGTGACGGCGCCGAACGCAGCGGTGACGGCGCCGGACGAAAGTGAGCAAGCCGTGAGCACGACCCAGCCCGCGACCGGGCGCCCCACCGACCGCACGACCGACCGCACCACCGACCGCCCCGCCGGGGAGAGCCTCCTCCAAGTGCGCGGCCTGCAGAAGCACTTCGCCCTGCGGCAGGGCATCGTCTTCCAGCGTCGGATCGGGGCCGTCCGCGCCGTCGACGGCATCGACTTCTCCGTCGGTCCCGGCGAGTCCCTCGGCCTGGTCGGCGAGTCCGGATGCGGCAAGTCCACCACCGGCCGCCTCATCACCCGCCTGCTCGAACCCACCGGCGGCTCCGTCGTGTTCGACGGCGAGGACATCACGCACCGGCCGCCCGCACGCATGCGGGAAGCCCGCCGCAACCTCCAGATGATCTTCCAGGACCCCTACTCCTCGCTGAACCCCCGGCACACCGTCGGCACCATCATCGAGACGCCGATGCGGCTCAACGGCATCAACCCGCCCCAGGGGCACAGGAAACGCGTCCAGGAACTGCTGGAGACGGTCGGCCTCAGCCCCGAGCACTACAACCGCTATCCCGACGAATTCTCCGGCGGCCAGCGCCAGCGCATCGGCATCGCCCGGGCCCTGGCGCTGCGGCCCAAGCTGATCGTCGCCGACGAACCCGTCTCCGCGCTGGACGTCTCCATCCAGGCCCAGGTCGTCAACCTGCTCCAGGACCTGCAGCGGGAGTTCGGCATCGCCTTCGTCTTCATCGCCCACGACCTCGCCGTCGTACGGCACTTCTCCGAACGCGTCGCCGTGATGTACCTCGGCAAGATCGTCGAGATCGCCGGCCGGGAGTCCCTCTACACCCGCCCCCGGCACCCCTACACCCACGCCCTGCTGTCCGCCGTCCCCGAGGCCGACCCGGACGCCACCGAGCGGCGCGAGCGCATCCGGCTGGCCGGGGACGTGCCCTCGCCCATCGACCCGCCCTCCGGCTGCCGTTTCCGTACCCGCTGCTGGAAGGCCAAGGACCGGTGCGCCACCGAGGAGCCGCCGCTCGCCCGCGTGGCGGGCAGCCCCGCCGGGCACCTCACCGCCTGCCACTTCCCCGAGGAGCCGACGGTCGCGGCGCGCGGCGAGGACATCGTCCTGGATCCGGCACTCGGCTAGCCCACCTGTCCCGGGGCCAACTGTCCCGGGGCCGCCCGTCCCGGGGCCGCGCCCGCGTTCATGGGACGACGTGGAGAAGGCCCCCGTCCGTGGACGAGGGCCTTCCGCCGGGAGCGGAGCCGTCAGCTCGCCGCGTAGTTGCGCAGGAACAGCGCCTCGGCCACCGACAGCCGCTCCAGCTCCTCGGGCGACACGCTCTCGTTCACCGCGTGGATCTGCGCCTCCGGCTCGCTCAGCCCGATGAGCAGGATCTCCGCCTGCGGGTAGAGGGCCGCCAGGGTGTTGCACAGCGGAATGGAGCCGCCCTGACCGGCGTACTGCATCTCCTGACCCGGGTACGCCACCGCCATCGCGTCGGCCATCGCCTGGTACGCCGGGCTGGTGGTGTCGGCGCGGAAGGCCTGGCCCTGGCCGATCTGCTCGGTGCTCACCCGGGCGCCCCACGGCGTGTGCGCCTCCAGGTGAGCCTGGAGCAGCTTGGTCGCCTCGGCAGCGTCCACGCCCGGCGGCACCCGCAGGCTGACCAGCGCGCGGGCGCTCGCCTGCACCGACGGGGTGGCGCCGACCACGGGCGGGCAGTCGATGCCGAGCACCGTCACGGCCGGCCGCGCCCAGATGCGGTCGGCGACCGTACCCGACCCGATCAGCTCCACGCCGTCCAGCACCTTGGCGTCCTGCCGGAACTGCTCCTCGTCGTACTGCAGCCCGTCCCACGACGCGTCCGACGTCAGTCCGTCGACGGTCGTAGAGCCGTCCTCGGCGCGCAGTGAGTCCAGCGCGCGGATCAGCGCGCCCAGCGCGTCGGGCGCGGCCCCGCCGAACTGCCCCGAGTGCAGATTGCCCGCGAGGGTGTCCACGCTCACCCGCACCAGCGTCATGCCCCGCAGGGTGGAGGTGACGGTCGGCAGGCCGACCCGGAAGTTGCCCGCGTCACCGATGACGATCGTGTCGGCCTCCAGCAGCTCCGGGTGCTCCTCGGCGTACCGCTCCAGGCCGCCCGTGCCCATCTCCTCCGAGCCCTCGGCGATCACCTTCACATGCACCGGGACGCCGCCGTTCGCCTTCAGCGCGCGCAGCGCCAGCAGGTGCATGATCACACCGCCCTTGCAGTCGGCGGCCCCCCGCCCGTACCAGCGGCCGTCCCGCTCGGTCAGTTCGAACGGCGGGGTCGTCCAGCCGGCCTCGTCCAGCGGCGGCTGCACGTCGTAGTGCGCGTAGAGCAGCACGGTCCGCGCTCCGGCCGGGCCGGGCAGGTAGCCGTAGACCGACTGCGTGCCGTCCGGGGTGTCGAGCAGCGCCACGTCCTCGAAGCCCTCGGCGGTGAGCGCGTCCGCGATCCAGCGCGCGGCGCCCTCGCTCTCGCTGCGCGGGAACTGGTCGAAGTCCGCCACCGACCGGAAGGCCACCAGTTCGGCGAGCTCCTCCTTCGCCCGGGGCATCAGCGAGGCGACGGTCCCGGCGACCGGATGCGACGACATGGGCACGCTCCTTGTGGGTGCGACGTTGTAGCGATGAGTGCTGTAGATCCTCCCACAGCGGTCTGTGACCAGGTCCGCCGTAGGATGCGGGAGACAGCAGCAGCGGGCGGCTTGATCGGGAGCAGTAGACCATCGTGAGCAGCGAGAACTCTTCGGCGGACGACGTGCGGCAGGTGTGGGACGTCGTCGTGGTGGGCGCGGGACCCGCGGGCGCATCGGCCGCGTACGCGGCGGCGGTCGCCGGGAGACGCGTGCTGTTGCTGGAGAAGGCCGAGCTGCCGCGGTACAAGACGTGCGGCGGCGGCATCATCGGCCCCTCGCGCGACGCGCTGCCGCCCGGCTTCGAGCTGCCGCTCAAGGACCGGGTGCACGCGGTGACGTTCTCGAACAACGGCCGCTTCACGCGCACACGGCGGTCCCGGCAGATGCTGTTCGGGCTGATCAACCGGCCCGAGTTCGACCAGCAGCTCGTCGAGCACGCGCAGAAGGCCGGCGCCGAGCTGCGTACGGGGGTCACGGTCCAGCGGGTCGAGCAGCACGGCTCGGCCGTGCCGGACCGGCGCACGGTCGCGGTCGTCCTCCAGGGCGGCGAGGTCGTCCTGGCGCGGGCCGTGGTCGGGGCCGACGGCAGCGCCAGCCGCATAGGGGCCCACGTCGGGGTCAAGGTCGACCAGGTGGATCTCGGCCTGGAGGCGGAGATCCCGGTACCGGACACGGTCGCCGAGGACTGGAAGGGACGGGTGCTGATCGACTGGGGCCCGATGCCCGGCAGTTACGGCTGGGTCTTCCCCAAGGGCGACACGCTGACGGTCGGGGTGATCTCGGCGCGCGGCGAAGGAGCCGCGACCAAGCGGTACTTGGAGGAGTTCATCGGACGGCTCGGCCTCG
Organism: Streptomyces sp. XY006; assembly: GCF_002237655.1. GTDB lineage: Bacteria > Actinomycetota > Actinomycetes > Streptomycetales > Streptomycetaceae > Streptomyces > Streptomyces levis. Next base: position 380,275 of record NZ_NOKT01000002.1, on the reverse strand, counting down.
CCGGCTTCGAACCGAGCATCTCCTCCGGACACTTGACCCGCTGCCGGGCCGAGGATTCGCCGCTCTCCCGCGGACGGGTGCTGGTGTGCGGTGACGCGGCGGGGCTGCTGGAGCCGTGGACCCGCGAGGGCATCTCCTTCGCGCTGCGCTCCGGACGCCTGGCGGGGGAGTGGGCGGTGCGCATCGCCGAGGCGCACGACGCCGTGGACACGCGCCGGCAGGCCTTGAACTACGCCTTCGCGGTCAAGGCCGGGCTCGGCGTCGAGATGAGCGTCGGCAAGCGGATGCTGACGGTGTTCGAGCGTCGTCCCGGGCTGTTCCACGCCGTCCTGACGGGTTTCCGCCCGGCCTGGAAGGCGTTCAAGGAGATCACCCAGGGGTCGACGTCCCTGGGCGAGCTGATCCGCACGCATCCGCTGGCGCAGCGGGCCCTGACCGCGATGGACCGCCGTCCGGCGGCGGCCGGCGAGGTCAGCGCGCCGGAGTGATCTCGAAGACCGGGTGGTCGGGGGCGATCCGGCGCAGCTCGGTCTCCGGAGAGTCGGGGCCGACGCCGTTGAAGAACACCCCGACCTCGGCCTTCCAGCGCTTGAGGTAGGCGCGCAGGATCGGCGCCTTGTCGGCGTCGGGCACCTCGGTCGCGGTGAACGGGTCCACGCTCTTGCCGAGGTGCAGTTCGCCGCCGCCCGCGGCGCGCATGTTGTGCGTCCACTGGACGTGTCCGCGGGGCGCGACGAGGTACCGCCGGCCGTCCAGGGTCAGCACGTTGACCGGGGTGGTGCGCCACTGGCCGCTCTTACGGCCGCGGACGGCGAGGACCCGGGAGCCCCAGACGCTGATGCCGCGGCGGGTGAGCCAGGCGACCAGGCGGTTGAAGACGTTGACCGTGAACCAGCCGGGCTTCTTCACGTGTGCGGACATCGGGTCCCCCTGGGTGTGATGGGAGCGGTGATCTCTTTTGGGAGCACTGCTCTCGATCGGTTGGTGCCAGTCTGCATGAGGCGGCCGCCGCAAAGCAAGAGCAGTGCTCTCGCTTCCGAGCGCTGCTCTCATTTGCAAGCGCTGCTCTCGTCTGCGAGTGCCGATCTGGGGTGCGTGCACTGCTCTCGTACGTGTGTGCTGCTCTTGTCTGTGTGCACCGCTCTTGTCTGTGTGCGCCGCTCTCCCATCACTGGCACACTGCCCCGCATGACCACCGCACACGGCGCCCGGGCCCGGGCCAGGATCGAAGTCACCGCGGCCATCAAGGACGAGGCCCGCAGACAGCTCGCGGCGGAGGGCGCCGCCCGGCTCTCCCTGCGGGCCGTGGCCCGCGAGCTGGGCATGGTGTCCTCCGCGCTGTACCGCTACTTCCCGAGCCGTGACGACCTGCTGACCGCCCTCATCATCGACGCCTACGACTCCCTCGGCGGGAGCGCGGAGGCGGCCCACGCGGAGGCGGCCGGCGCCGGCCCCGCCCAGCGGTGGACCGCCGTGTGCGAGGCGGTGCGGGAGTGGGCGCTCGCGCACCCGCACGAGTACGCGCTCATCTACGGCTCGCCCGTCCCCGGCTACACCGCACCCCAGGCCACCGTCCCGGCGGCCTCCCGCGTCGGCCTGTTGCTCATCGGCATCGCCCGTGACGCCTACCGGGGGCTCGGCCTGGCCCGTCCCACCCTCCCCGGCGAGCTGCGCCCGGAGGCCGAGCGCATGGCCGCCGACCTCGCCCCGGACCTGCCGCCGGAGACCGTGACGGCCCTCGTCGCGGCCTGGGCCCAGTTGTTCGGGCTCGTGGGCTTCGAGGTGTTCGGCCAGTTCAACCGGCTGGTGGAGGACCGGGCGGCGTTCTTCCGGCACGCGGCGGGGCAACTCGCCCAGGGGGTGGGACTGGTGTACCCGCAGCGGGGTCCGGCCGCGTAACGACCGTCCCTGTGGGGCCCGGCACCCGGTCGGCCCTGTACTTCCCGGGGAGTACCCGTGATCACCCCGCGCGGGGGACGCCGCCCCCGACAGCGGCGTCTAGCGTGGCCGGTATGGACGAGCAGCGTGCGCGGGGCGGTCCGCCGCGGTGGTGGTGGCACGGGCCTCCCCGATGGGACCGTCCGGATCGGTGGGGCCGGTGGGGCCGGTGGGGCCGGTGGGACCACTGGGCCGACGGGGAGCGTCCGCCCCGGTGGCCCTGGCGGTCCACCGCCGCTGTCCTCGCCTTCGTGCTGGCCGGTTCCGCCTTCGCGGCGCACGGGCAGGAGGGCGAGCGGGCCGCCCTGGACCCCTTCGCGCGGGTGCTGCTGGTGGTGGCCGCTGGCCTGTTGCTGTGGCGGAAGCGGTATCCGGTCGCCGTGGTGTTCGGTACGGCCGGCGCCGTCATGGTCTACCTCGGGGCCGGGTATCCCTACGGGCCGGTGCTGCTCACCGTCGCGCTGGCCTGCTTCAGCGCCATCGTCGCCGGGCACCGCCGGGCGGCCTGGGCGGCGATGGGGACGCTGTGGGCCGGGCACGTGCTCGTGGCGCACTGGCTGTACCAGTGGCTGCCGCCGTCGGGGGACTCCCCGGCTCCGTGGAGCGCGGAGCTCGTCGTCGCCACGTGGGTGGTCGCGATCACGGCGGTGGCGGAGCTGTTCCGGGTGCGGCGCGAGCAGTGGGCGCGTGAACGGGCCGAGCGCGCCGAGGCCGCGCGACGGCGGGCCGACGAGGAGCGGCTGCGGATCGCCCGGGAGCTGCACGACGTGCTGGCCCACAGCATCTCCGTCATCAACGTGCAGGCGGGCGTCGGGCTCGCGCTGCTGGACAGCGACCCGGAGCAGGCCCGTTCGGCGCTCACCACGATCAAGGCCAAGAGCAAGGAGGCGCTCGGCGAGGTGCGGCAGGTGCTGGACACCCTGCGCGCGCCCGGTGCCGCGCCGCGCACTCCCGCCCCCGGCCTCGACCGGCTGCCCGAGCTGGTGGAGCAGGCGGCGAGCGCGGGGCTGACCGTCACCGTCGAAGGGCGGCCGCCGGACCTCGCGCCCGGCACCGACCTCGCCGCGTTCCGCATCCTCCAGGAGGCCCTGACGAACGTCGTACGGCACTCCGGTTCCCGCCACGCGCGCGTGCACCTCGCGCACGACGCGGACGTGCTGCGCCTGCGCGTGGACGACGACGGGCCCTCGACCGGCGCCGAGGCCGGCGGCAGCGGCAACGGGCTGGCCGGCATGCGCGAGCGGGCCGCCGCGCTGGGCGGCACCATCGCGGCGGGACCCCGCCCGGACGGCGGGTTCCGGGTGCTCGCGGTACTGCCGCTCAAGGCGTCCACCGGACCCCGGCCCGCCCCCGGGACCACGTCAGGAGGGCGACGGTGATCCGCGTCGCCCCGGGACCACGTCAGGAGGGCGACGGTGATCCGCGTCGCCCCGGGACCACGTCAGGAGGACGACGGTGATCCGCGTCGCCCCCGGAGCCACGTCATGAGGGCGACGGTGATCCGCGTCGCCCCCGGGAGCACTCAGGAGGGCGACGGTGATCCGCGTCGCCCCCGGAACCACGTCAGGAGGAGCACAGTGATCCGCGTACTGCTCGCCGACGACCAGTCACTGGTCAGGGCCGGGTTCCGGGCGCTGCTCGACGCGCAGCCGGACATCGAGGTCGCCGCGGAGGCGGCCGACGGCGAGGAGGCCGTACGGCGGATCCGCGAACTGCGCCCGGACGTCGTCCTGATGGACATCCGCATGCCCGGGCTCGACGGTCTGGCCGCGACCCGGCGGGTCACCGGGGACCCGGCCCTGCCGGGCGTGAAGGTCGTCATGCTGACCACCTTCGAACTGGACGAGTACGTCTTCGAGGCGATCCGCTCGGGCGCCTCCGGCTTCCTGGTCAAGGACACCGAGCCGGACGAACTCCTGCGTGCGGTCAGGGCGGTGGTCGCGGGCGACGCGCTGCTCTCGCCGGGGGTGACGCGCCGGCTGATCGCCGAGTTCGCGGCCCGCTCCAAGGAACCCGCGGCGGCCGGCGCCCTGGACTGGCTGACCGAGCGGGAGCGGGAGGTGATGGCCCTGGTCGGGATCGGTCTGTCCAACGAGGAGATCGCCCGCCGCCTGGTGGTCAGTCCGCTCACCGCGAAGACCCACGTCAGCCGCACCATGGTGAAGCTCGGCGCGCGCGACCGGGCCCAACTGGTCGTGCTGGCCTACGAGTCGGGGTTGGTGCGGCCGGGCTGGCTGGGCTGACCCGCCGCCCGGAAGGGCAGCAGCACACTGGCGACCCGGGCGACGAACAGCACGGGCGCCAGCACCAGCCCGGCGCGCACCAGCAGCAGCTCCGCCGTGTCGGGGAGGTCGAACAGGAGCGCGGGCCCGGCCACGGCCCCGAAGACGACCGCCGCGGCGAAGGCGGCACTGCACAGCGCGTATCCGATCTCGACGGTGATCGCATCGCGCTCGGCCTGCGTGCGCCGTCCCCCATGAGCGGTCATACGGGCGAGTCAAACAGGCGTGTGCCCGGCGGGCAAGGCAGCCCGCCGGGCACACGGGGAGGCGGTCCCCCGCAGGGCCTGGCCGATCGACCGGCCCTAGTCGCGCACGGCGACGCGCTCCGCCTCCTTCGGGGTGGACACGGCGACCACGACGGACGGCCGCTCGCGGCGGGTCCGCAGGCCGGTGAGGGTGATCAGCAGGCCGGCGAGGGCGATGAGTGTGACGACCACCAGGCCGGGCCGGTAGCTGTCGAGTACGGCCTGCGGGGAGGCGCCTTCGCCCGCGGGGGAGTTCGCCGTCACCACCGCCGTGACCGCGGCCAGGAAGATCGCGCCGCCCACCTGCACCGAGGTGTTGAGCAGTCCGGAGACCATGCCCTGCTCGTGGTCGTCGACGCCGTTGGTGGCCTGGATGTTGAGCGAGGGGAAGACCAGGGCGCAGGCCGCGCCGATCAGCAGCATGCTCGGCAGGATCACAGCGGCGTACACCGGGTCGAGGTCGACGCGCAGGAACAGCGCGTATCCGACGACCATGAGCGCGAAGCCGGCCGCGATCAGCCGCGGGGTGCCGAACCGGTCCACGATCGCGCCCACCTTCGTCGAGGACGCCGCCACCAGTGCGCCAGCGGGCAGGAAGGCGAGCGCGGTGTGCAGCGCCGACCAGCCCAGCAGGGACTGCATGTAGAGCGTCGCGAGGAACTGGAAGCCCACGTAGGAGCCGAAGAAGGTCATCGCGCCGAGCTGGGCGCGGATCTGGCTGCCGGAGCGCAGCACGCCGAGCCGGATCAGCGGACCGGGCGAGCGCCTTTCGACCAGGACGAACGCGGTCAGCAGCGCGGCCACGGCGAGGAAGGACAGCAGGGTGCGGGCCGAAGCCCAGCCGGCCTCCGGTGCCTGGACGACGGTGAAGACCAGCAGCAGCATCGACGCGGTGCCGAGGACGGCGCCGGGGATGTCGTAGCCGTTGTGGTCCTTCTCCCGTTCGCTGCGCGGCAGCAGCTTCAGGCCGGCGACGAGCGCGATCAGCGCGATGGGCGCGGGCAGCAGCATCGTCAGACGCCAACTGGCCTCGGTGAGCAGGCCGGACAGGACCAGGCCCATGGAGAAGCCGGTGGCCGCGCAGGTGGTGTAGATGGCCAGCGCCCGGTTGCGCAGCGGGCCCTCGGGGAACGTCGTGGTGATGATGGACAGGCCGGCGGGGGCCGTGAAGGCCGCGCTCAGGCCCTTGATGAAGCGGCTGGCGATGACCAGCGGGCCGGAGTCGACGAGACCGCCGAGCAGCGAGGCCAGCGCGAAGACGCCCAGGGCCACCAGGAAGACCTGGCGCCGGCCCAGCAGGTCGGCGGTGCGTCCGCCGAGGAGCAGCAGACCGCCGTAGCCGAGGATGTAGCCGCTGACGATCCATTGCAGCGCGGAGGTCGACAGGCCGAGGTCGGCGCCGATGGACGGCAGCGCGACGCCGACCATCGACACGTCCAGGGCGTCCAGGAACATCGCGGCGCAGAGCACCAGCAGGGTGCCCCACAGCCGGGGGGTCCAACGCCCGTCGGACGTCGGGGTGGTGAGCGGAGAGGTCATGCCCGAGACATTACATGCGCATGCATGGAATGCAAATGCATTTAATTCAGGTGCAACAAATCGGGTCTTCTGTTACGGTGCCGCGCATGGCGGTGAAGCAGGCCGAACAGGCGCTCGTCGAACGGTGGCGCGACATCCTGGCGCTGCACGCGCGCACCCAGTGCGAACTGGACCGCGCGCTGCACGGCCACGGCCTGTGCGCCAGTGACTTCGAGGTGCTGGACGTCCTCGCCCGCCGCCGGACGCCGAAGGGCGGGCCGGCCTACCGCGTGCAGGAGATCGCCGAGCGGGTGCACCTGAGCCAGAGCGCGCTCTCGCGGCTGATCGCCCGGCTGGCGAAGGAAGGGCTCGTCGAGCGCTGCATGTGCCCCGAGGACCGGCGGGGCGTCCGGGTCTCCCTCACGGCCGAGGGGCGCGCGCTGCACGGCGAGGTACTGCCGGTGCAGCGCGCGGTACTGGCGCGGATGCTCGCGGACGGCTGAGCCCGAAACGGCTGACTCCGGACGGCTGAGCCCAGACGCTTGAACCCCGATGGCGGGGCGGACCGGCCGGGCCCGGCCGGGCGCGGCACCGGACAGCCGGGCCGGTCAGATCGCCGACGTCTCCCGCCACAGTTCGGCGAGCGCCGGGTCGCCCGTGACCGACGGCAGGGGAGCGCGGTTCCACAGGGCCAGGTACAACTGGGCGGCCGGGCCGGACAGTTCGCACTCTGCCTCCCCGGACGCGCCCCGCTCGGTCACGGGCGGCTCGGGGGACAGCCGTACGGTCCACACCGCGTCGGTGTCGTCCGTGCGCACGCGCAGCACGCGCGGCTCCGGAGTGCGCACCCGGCTGCGGGTCCGGGCGTGGAAGCCGCGCAGCAGCTCGTCGATGCCGTCGGTCGCGAACCGCGGGGTGACGGCGGTCGGTTCGCCGCCACGGGCCGACTCCGCGTCGAAGCGGTGCACGGCCGTCTCGTGCGCCTGCCGTCGGGTCCAGAAGGCCAGCGGGGACGGCGCGGGCAGGAAGGCCCAGCAGTCCAGGTCGGACGGGGCGCCGGCCAGGGCGTCGACGAGGAGGCGGTGGCTGTCGCGGTACCAGGCGATCAGCTCCGCCCCGTCGAGGCCGGCGGGTTCGGTCAGGGGGCGGCGCTCGGTGTGCCGCTCGATGAGGTACGAAGCGGCCCAGCGATGCACCGCCCCCGTGTGCCGCAGCAGATCGCGCACCTGCCACCGCGGGCAGGCCGGCACCTTGGCGTCCGTCCCGGCCTGTTCGGCGGCCGAGGCCAGCAGTGTGCCCTCGGCCCGAAGCGCTTGCAGCAACTCGGCGGTCTCCATGGCGCCGAGTCTGCCGTACGGGGCGCGTGCCCCGCGCCGGGTTTTACGGCAGCGGGGTGCCGCCCGTGGCGTTGACGATCTCGGCCGTGATGTACGAGGCCTCCTGCGAGGCCAGGAACACGTACGCCGGTGCCATCTCGGCGGGCTGCGCGGGCCGTCCGATGGGCGCCTGCTTGCCGAAGGACTGCGTGTCCGGCAGCGTCGCCGGGATCAGCGGCGTCCACACCGGGCCCGGCGCCACGGCGTTGACGCGCACGCCCCGGTCGATCACCATCTGCGCGAGGCCCTGGGTGAACGTGACGATGGCGCCCTTGGTCATCGCGTAGTCCAGCAGGTGCGGACTGGGCTTGTAAGCCTGCACCGACGTGGAGTTGATGATGCTGCCGCCCTCCGGGATGTGCGGCAGGGCCATCTTGCACAGCCAGAACATGCCGTAGAGGTTCGTGCGCAGCACGCGGTCGAACTGCTCGGTGGAGATCGCCTCGATGCCGTCGGGCTGCGACATCTGGTAGGCCGCGTTGTTCACCAGGATGTCGATCCGGCCGAACTCCTCCACGGCGCGGCCGATCAGCGCCCGGCAGTTGTCCTCCTCGCGGATGTCGCAGGCGACGGGCACGGCACGCCGTCCGGCCTCCTGGACCAGCCGGGCGGTCTCGGCGGCGTCGTCCTTCTCGTCGTCGAGGTGGGTGAAGAGCACGTCGGCACCCTCGCGGGCGAACGCCAGGGCGACCGCGCGGCCGATCCCGGAGTCCCCGCCGGTGATCACTGCCTTGCGGCCGTCGAGCCGGCCGCTGCCGCGGTACGACTCCTCACCGTGGTCCGGGGGCGGGTCCATGGGGCCCGTCCAGCCCGGGTGCGGCTGGTCCTGGGAGGGAAACTCCGGGGTCGGGTGCTGCTCGCCGGGGTGCTGCTGTTCGGTCACGGGTCTTCCTCCTGGTGATGACGTACGGCCCGGTGATCACATCGGGCGTGGCCACGGGTACCCAGGATCGCGACGGTGCCGATCTCCTTGCGGGAGGAAGTCCGAGCCGGGCCGCCGTTCACCCGGACGGCGGTACGCGGGTCATCCGCCGGCCCGGCCTGCGGGCCGGGCCACCAGCGCCCCGACCACCGCCGCCACCGCGGCCAGCAGCGCCACGCTGGTCAGCGCGGCGGGCAGCGTGAACCAGTCCGCCATGAAGCCGATCGCGGGCGGGCCGAGCAGCATGCCCCCGTAGCCCAGCGTGGAGGCCGTGGCCACGCCGCTCGGCCCGGCCAGGGCGCCGGCCCGCTCGACGGCCACCGGGAAGAGGTTCGCGAGGCCGAGGCCCGTGACCGCGTAGCCGAGCAGGGCCGCCCACAGGGACGGCGCGAGGGAGCCGAGGAGCATGCCGGCCGCCGCGGTGGTGCCGCCGGCGACGACGGTCCGGGTCCGCCCCAGGCGTTCCAGCAGGGTGGTGCCGGTCAGCCGGCCCACCGTCATGGCGAGCGCGAAGCAGGAGTAGCCGGCGGCCGCGGCACCGGCGGAGGCGTCCAGGTCCTGTTCCAGGTGCAGGGCGCCCCAGTCGGCCAGCGCCCCCTCGCCGTACGCGGTGCATCCGGCGATCAGCCCGAAGACGAGCACCAGGACCCGCGTGCGGCCGTCCAGGCGGCGCGGGGCGGTGTCCCCCGGGCGCTCCCGCTCCGGGGGCGCCGGCGGTTCGTGCCGCAGCAGCGTGGGGCCCGCCGCCGCGGTCACCACCAGCCCGACGGCCGTGAGCAGCAGCAGGTGGCGGGTGGGGGAGAGGGATCCCGCGACCAGCCCGCCCAGCCCCGCGCCGATCATGCCGCCCAGGCTGAACGCGGCGTGGAAGCTCGGCATGATCGGCCGTCGCAGCGCGGCGACGAGTTCGACGGCGGCGCTGTTGAAGGCGACGTTGATCCCGCCGTACGCGGCGCCGAACAGCAGCAGGACGAGACCGAGCGCGAGGGCCGAACGGGTGAGCGGGGGCAGGGCGACGCTGAGCGAGAGCAGGACCGCGCAGACGACGGTGACCCGGTGGTTGCCGTAGCGGCGGCACAGCCGCCCGGTGAGGGTCATGGTGACGACGGCGCCCGCGGAGACGCCCAGCAGGGCGAGCCCGAGGGCGCTGGCGGAGGCGTTCGTCTGTTCCTTGATCGCCGGGATCCGGACGACCCAGCCGGCGAAGACGAAGCCGTCCAGGGCGAAGAAGACGGTGAGGACGGCTCGGAGTCGGGTGAGGGAGTCGCCGTTGCCCGGCACGGCACTGTGCGTTCGGGATTTGTTTATTTGCGGCACAAAGTCAGGCTAGGTGGGTGCGGGCCCGGGGACAAGGTGCGAGGCTTGGACGGTACGCATCCGCCGAAGGAGCTCCGGAGGGCACGATGGGACGTGACGTGCCGGCCCTCGTGTTCACACGAGAGGACCGCCGCCGGTACCGGGAGAAGATGCACACCGACCTCGAGGTGCTGGCGCAGATGCTGCGCGAGTCCGGCTTCGAGAGCGAGCGTCCCCGGGTCGGGCTGGAGATCGAGCTCAACCTCGTGGACGACCACGGCCTGCCGGCGATGCGGAACACCGACGTGCTGCAGGCCATCGCCGACCCGGCCTGGTCCAGCGAGCTGGGCCGCTTCAACCTGGAGATCAACATCCCGCCCCGGGAGCTGACGACCGGCGGACCGGGCGACTGGGAGCAGGCGATCCGCGACGCCCTCAACCACGCCGAGGACCGCGCCTCCGCCGTCGGCGCCCACCTGATCATGGTGGGCATCCTGCCGACGCTGGGGGAGTCGGACGTGAGCGGAGCCGCCCTCTCCGGGGACCCCCGCTACCGGCTGCTCAACGAGCAGATCTTCGCGGCGCGCGGCGAAGACCTGCGGATCACGGTCGACGGCGTGGAGCGCCTGTCGACGTACGCCGACACCATCACGCCCGAGGCGGCCTGCACCAGCACCCAGTTCCACCTCCAGGTCGCCCCCCGGGAGTTCCCGCAGTACTGGAACGCCGCCCAGGCCATCGCGGGCGTGCAGATCGCCCTCGCGGCGAACTCGCCCTTCCTGTTCGGCAAGGAGCTGTGGCGCGAGACCCGCATCCCCCTGTTCGAGCAGGCCACCGACACCCGGCCCGAGGAGATCAAGGCCCAGGGTGTGCGGCCCCGGGTGTGGTTCGGGGAGCGCTGGATCACCAGCGTCTTCGACCTCTTCGAGGAGAACGTCCGCTACTTCCCGGCCCTGCTGCCGCTGTGCGAGGACGAGGACCCGCAGCGGGAGCTCGACAGCGGCCGGGTCCCGCAGCTGGGCGAACTCACCCTCCACAACGGCACGATCTACCGCTGGAACCGCCCCATCTACGCGGTCACCGACAGCGGCCCGCACCTGCGCATCGAGAACCGGGTCCTGCCCGCCGGGCCCACGGTGGCCGACATCATCGCCAACGGCGCCTTCTACTACGGCCTGACCCGCGCCCTGGTCGACGAGGACCGGCCGGTGTGGACACGGATGTCCTTCTCGGTCGCCGAGGAGAACCTGCACACCGCCGCCCGCGACGGCATCGACGCCCGCCTGTACTGGCCCGGCGTGGGCGAAGTGCCCGTCACGGAACTGGTGTTGCGCCGCCTGCTGCCCCTGGCCCACCGGGGCCTGGAGCTGGCCGGCATGGACGCCGAGTGGCGCGAACCGCTGCTGGGCATCATCGAGCAGCGCTGCGTCACCGCCCGCAACGGCGCGCTGTGGCAGGCGGAGACGGTGCACCACCTGGAGAAAGCCGGCCTCTCCGACCGGCGTGAGGCCCTGCGGCAGATGACCAGGACGTACATGGACTACATGCACATGAACGCGCCCGCGCACACCTGGCCGGTGGACTGACGGAGTCACACGGAGCCGACCGCGGACCGGCCCCGCCAGTCGGCGGCCGCCGTCAGCGGCACGGGCGCTGGCACCGCCGCCGACGTCGTCAGCTCCACGCGCCGCCCCTGCGCCGCGGAACGGAGCAGGGCGGTCATCGTCTCCAGGACGTGCAGGGCGACCTCGCCGTTCGCCCGCCGCCCGTCGCAGGACAGGAAGTCCAGCAGGCCGATGCCACGTGCCCCGTCCTGGTAACCGGCCGTCACGGGCAGGGCGCGCCACCGGGTGTCGCCCAGGGCGTGGAGCCGCACCTCGCCGTCGAAGCGGTTCGGGTCGGGCACCGAGAGGCTGCCCTTCTCGCCGTGCACCTCGATCGGGGCGGCCGTGGTGGCGACCCCGTCGAAGCTCGTCGTCAAGGTCGTCAGCGTCCCGTTCACATGCTCCAGGACACCCGAGACATGGCTGTCCACCTCCACCGGTATCCGCTCGCCCGCGCGCGGGCCGGAACCGATGACCCGCTCCGTACGCAGCCGGCCGGCCGCGCCGGTCACGGCACGCACCGGGCCCAGCAGATGGATGAGGGACGTGAGGTAGTACGGGCCCATGTCCAGCAGCGGGCCGCCGCCGGCCGTGTAGTAGAAGTCCGGGTGGGGGTGCCAGCGTTCGTGGCCCGGGGTGACCATCACGGCCGAGGCGGACAGGGGGCGGCCGATGGTGCCCGCCTCCACGGCCGCGCGGGCCGTCTGCACTCCCGTCCCCAGCACGGTGTCCGGCGCACACCCCACCCGGACACCGGCGCCCGCGGCGGCCGCCAGCACGGCCCGGGCCTCCTCCAGGCCCGCCGCCAGGGGCTTCTCCCCGTAGACGTGCTTGCCGTGGGCGATCGCCCCGAGGGCGATCCCGGCGTGGGCCGCCGGTGTGGTGAGGTTCAGGACCGTGTCGACGTCCGGGCTGCCCAGCAACTCCTCTACGGTCAGCGCCCGGGCGTCCGGCAGCGCGGCGGCCGCAGCCGCCGACCGGGCGGCGTCGAGGTCGGCGACCGCGGTGACGCGTACGGCGGGATGGCCGGCGAGCGTGTCCAGATAGGCCCCCGAGATGACCCCGAGCCCTACGACGCCGACGCGGTGCGCGTCGCCCACAGCATGCCCCTTTCGATGATGGTGCGGACCTGGGGGTGCTCCAGCACGTCGAGGCTGTGCCCGGGGGTCGTCACCACGATCCGCCCGGCGCCCCAGTGGCGCGTCCAGACCGCAGGCGAGGTGACCGGCCGGTGCCAGGGCTCCCACGCCCGGACCGGGTGCGTGGTGGTCGCCAGGACGTCGACGAGGTCGTCGTGCAGCACCCAGTACTGCTCGGTGTGCAGTTCGAAGTCCTCGACGCCCGCCGTGACCGGGTGCGCCCGGCCGGCCTCGGTGACGGCGATGGTGTGCGGCAGGAAGTTGTCCGCCGCCTCGCCCCGCCGCTCGCACGGTTCCCTGCCGGGGTGCGTGGCGAACTGACCGCCCACCAGGTGCAGATACTCGGCCGACGCACGGAAGGAGTCGGCGATACCGCCGTGCCAGCCGGTGAAGCCGGTGCCGGCGACGACCGCCGAGCTCAGTCCCGCCAGCTCCTCGGGCGTGATCTGAGACATCGTCACGCACTGCACCACGAGGTCGGTGCGGGCCATCTCGGCGGTGTCGGCGTAGACGTCGGTCGACTCCTCGACCCGGACGGCGTATCCGTTGTCCCGGAGGAAGGGCAGGAACAGCTCCGTCGCCTTGACCGGCTCGTGGCCTTCCCAACCGCCTCGGACAACCAGCGCTCTCTTCTGCGTCATCGTGATCTCACTATGCGCACGGCGCCCGCCTTTCGAAAAGAGGGCAGAGTGTTACGAAAGTTTCGCGGGTACGGCCTGCGCGGAGACCGCCCAACAGGCCGCCGTGAAACGGACGTCCGGCCCCTGCACGAAGGGCTCGAACGCGGGACGGACCGCGTCGACGATGCGCGCGCGGGTCGCCTCGTCCGCCCCGGGCAGCACCAGGCCGAGGGGACCGAGCCGGGTGAAGTAGCGGACGAGTTCCTTCTCGGGCAGCGTGCAGACCGCGTCGACCGGCCTGAGATCGATCCCGGCCCATCCGCTCTCCGCGAGGATCCGGTGGACCCGCTCCGGATCCGCGAAGGAGAACTGCCCCGGCTGGTCGGGCCGGCGCGGTGGAAGGTCCGGCACGAAGGGGGCCGCGGCGCGCTCCGCCGTCGTCATGAACGGGTTCTCCTCGGGACCGCGCCACACCACGAGCCGCAGCGCCCCACCGTCCTTGACGGCACCGCGCAGGTTCGTGAACGCCCGCACCGGATCGGCGAAGAACATGACACCGAAGCGCGAGACGACGGCGTCGAAACCGGCCGGTTCGAACGCGTACTCCTGGGCGTCGCCCCGGACGAAGGACGCCGGCACGCCCTCCCGTTCCGCGTATGCGCGGGCGGCGCCGATCATCGGCTCGGACAGGTCGATGCCGACGCAGTGACCGGCCCGTCGGGCGACGGCCCGCGTGACAGCACCCGTACCGCACCCGACATCCAGCACGCTGCCCGCGTGCTGAGTGGCCACGGCCTCGACGAGCAGTTCCTCGAAAGGCCGGAACATGCCGTCCAGCACCTCGTGGAGGTCCACCCAGGCGTGTCCGGCGGGCCCGTTCCAGCGGGCCGACTGGTCGTCGTCGCTCCTGCGCGGGGCGTTCATCGTCGTCTCTCCTCCTGCTTGCCTTCGTCCGGTGGGGATGACAGCGTTCTACTTCAAGCCGACTTGAGGTCAAGGGAATGACGGAGCTGGACATCGCCGAAGTGGCGCAGCGCGCCGGGCTGCCCGCCTCGACCCTGCGCTTCTACGAGGAGAAGGGGCTGATCGCCTCGACCGGCCGGCGGGGCCTGCGCCGCCAGTACGACCCCGGCGTGCTGGAGCGGCTGGCGCTGATCGCGCTGGGCCGCACGGCCGGCTTCTCGCTCGACGAGATCGCCCGCATGTTCGCCCCCGACGGCCGGCCGCGCATCGACCGGCGGATGCTCACGGACAAGGCCGACGAGCTGGACCGCAGGATCCGCGAACTGGGCGCGCTGCGCGACTCCCTGCGGCACGCCGCCGCGTGCCCGGCGCCCAGCCACCTGGAATGCCCCACCTTCCGCCGCCTCCTGGCCGAGGCGACGGCGCCCGGACGGCGCGTGCCAGGCCGCTGACCGACTCCGGACCGACTGCTGACCGAACCCAGACCGACTGCGGGCCGGCTGCGGGCCGGCCGCGGACCGGTAAAAACGTTCCACGTTATACTTGTGCCGCCCGGAAGGCCACCGTCGTGCCTGGTCGCACGGCCGCAACAGCGAGGGGGTGGACGCCATTCCGGCTCGCCCCGCCCGCATCCAGGACGTCGCTGCCGCCGCAGGCGTCTCGGTGTCCACGGTGTCCAACGTGCTCAACCGGCCCGAGCGCGTCAACGCGCGCACCGCCGAGCGCGTCCGCGTCGCCGTCGCCGAACTCGACTACGTCCCGCACCCCGCAGCCGCCGGACTGCGCACCGGACGGACCGGCGCGATCGGGCTGGTGCTGCCCGACGTCACCAACTCCTTCTACGCGCGCATCGCCCGCGGCGCGGCGGACGCCGCCTACGACCACGGCCATGCGCTCGTGCTGTGCCACAGCGGCGACGACCCCGAGCGCGAGCAGGGCTACTTCGGCATGCTCGCCGGGCAACGGGCCGTCGGCGTGGTCGTCGTGCCGCTCGGCGCCGACCCGGGCCGGCTGGCCCGGCTGCGCGAACGGGGCATCCCGCTGGTCCTCGCCGACCGCGCCATGCCCGACCGGGACGGCTGCTCGGCCTCCGTCGACGACATCGCCGGCGGCCGCATCGCCGTACAGCACCTCCTCGACAGCGGGGCACGGGACATCCTCGTCGTCAACGGCGAGCGCGGCATCCGTCAGTGCGCCGACCGCTACCAGGGCGCCCGGCAGGCCGTGCGCAGTCGGCGCGAGGCCCGGCTGGACCAGGTCGTCGCCGAGCGGATGACCGTCGCGTACGGCACGGACATCGCCCGCGGCCTGAAGGACCTGCCCGACGGAGTCTTCTGCACCAACGACTTCCTCGCCGCCGGCCTGTGCCGGGGGCTGGCCGAACGGGGCGTGCGCGTCCCGGAGGACGTCCAGGTCGTCGGCTACGGCGACCTCGACATCGCCGACTTCGGCGCGACGACCCTGACGACGGTCCGGCAGCCGGTCGAGGACCTCGGCCGGGCGGCCGTGGAGATGCTGCTCGACGAGATCGAGGCTCGCGCCGACCACGTCCACGAGACCCGCGTGTTCGCCCCGGGCCTGGTCCTGCGCGACTCGACCCGCCCGCCCGGCGACCGGCCCTAAGACGGGATCCGCAGCGTCACGGGCCCGAACAGACCCGTCGCCCGCTGGGAGTCGAAGGCCCACTGCGTCGGGGTGGCCTCGGCGAGATACGGCGCCAGCGTCCCCCGCACGGTCACCTCCAGCCGTACGGTCCGCCCCGCCGCCCCGCGCAGCGGGAACCGGTACGGCGCGCAGAACGCCTCCCCGGCGAACTCCCCGTCCAGTGCCACCTCCACGCTGCCCCGCACCCGCCCCAGGTCGAGCACCGGATCGGCCCCCGGAGGCACCCGGACCTCCCGCGCATAGGTCACGCCTCCGCTCCAACCGCCCAGCCCCAGCTCCTGCCAGTCGCCCAGCGGCAGTGGCGCCGGCACGGTCCGCACCCGCACCGGTCCCAGCCAGGCGGAGCCGCCGCGCCGGAACGCCGTGGGCTCCGTGACGACCTGGACCCGGGTCGGCGCGGCCAGTGGCTGATCCAGCGTCAGGAGGTCGCCCTCCAAGGGGATTTCCGGCCCGTCCCCGACCCGGACGCGCGCGGGCAGCGCCGACGGCAGCCGAAGCGACACCGTTCCCGGGGGCACGGTGAACCGGAAGCGCTGGGGCGAGGCCCGGACGTCGTCCGTGGCCCGGCACGGCCACACGGCCCCGCCGAGCACGGGCCGGCCCGTCAGCCAGGAGGTGTCCGGCAGCGGGTGCGGCCGTTCCGCTGCGTGGCAGTGCCGCAACTCGCCGCGCCTGCGCTCGTCCTCGACGGTCCGGCCCCGCCACTCACCCGTCACGGCCTCCCAGCCGGCGCCGCTGACCAGGGCCGCCACGTCGGCGCCCGTCCCCGCCACCAGGTCGACGAACACCGCGTCCCCGGAGCCGGCGACGACCTCCAGCATGTGCTCGCCCGCTCCGAGTACCGGCGCGTGCCGGAAGTACATCGGCACGGCGCCCCAGTCCGCCTCGTAGTACTCCACCTTCTCCTGCCGGGCCACCACATCGCCGTCGAGCAGCACGGTGACCGCCGACGCGGCCCCCACGACCAGCACCGCCGAGGCGTCGCCGGCCGGGGTCCGCAGCCGTGCTCGGTAGGTCACCGGGCCGTCCGGCCGCACTCCGTCGGGCAGGCGCATGAACCGCGGCCGGGACCCGAGCCCGCCCGGCTCGGACAGGCAGAAGAAGCTGCCGAGCGGCGTGCCGCCGGTGGCGGAGATCGTCGTCGGCCGGTCCTCGGCGTCGGACAGTTCGTACTCCAGAACGTTGCGTCCGCGCACCACGGTCGCCGGCGCGGAGGCCACGTACCCGCGTTCCCGCCGCACCAGCGGCTCGCCGTTCCACCACACCCGCTTGACCGCCTCCGCGCCCACGTGCAGCTCGGCGCGACCCCGCCGCTCGGTCTCCACGATCGCCCGGACCCGGGCGGCCGCCCCGCCGGCCGGCACGGGAACCCGGACGAACTCCTCGTTCACCAGCCCCTTGGTGCCCAGCAGCCCGCCCTGGTCCGGCAGGCCGCGGCTGGACGAGTACACCGCGAGGTCCCAGCCCGACTCCGGCGGCACGAGCGGACGTTCACCCGCCAGGACCTCTTCCGCGCCCGTGGCGTCCAGCGGCTCGGGGGCCTCGGCGGCCGGGACCGGGGGCAGGACCCGGACGCGGTTGCCGTAGGTGGCCCGGGCCGGTTCCCACCGCTCGGTCAGGCCCGTGCCCTCGGTCCACTCCATGGTCCAGATCTGCGGTTCGTCCACGGGCGAGCCCGGGGGCAGGGCGAAGTCGCCCCAGGTGTTGTCCAGGGTGGGGACCAGCCGGCCCTGCCAGCCGGACGAGAGGCCGACGACCCGCGCGCCCGGCCGGCTCTCGTCCGGCCGGCTCTGGTCTGGCCTGCTGTCGTCCGGTCGGTCTTCGCCGGGTCGGTTTTGGCCCGGCCGGTCTTCGCCCGGTCGGTCCCGTTGGTCCTTGCCGGGCCGGTCCTCGTCCGGCCGGGCCTCGCGCCAGACGACCAGTACCGCGGGCGCGCCCTCCAGCGGCACCTCGACCTCCGAGACGGTGCCGTCGCCGGAGACCGTCACGCGCGCCGGGCGGCGGGAGCCGTTCGCCGGGTTCCACACCTCGGCCTCGGCGATCCGCGCCCGCACGGTCACCGTCGACGTGTGGGCGGCGGCCGGGACGGCGCCGGGCCGCAGCGGGTGCGGGCCGATCTCCGGGAAGGCCGCCGTCACCAGCGCCACCCCCTCGCCGTCCCGCCGCCTGACGAGCAGCGGCACCTCACCCGTCGCGTATCCGGCCAGGCCGGCCAGCACGGCCGCCGCGGCCTCCGGGTCGGGCACGCGCTCCAGTCGTGGGTGGGCGGTCAGGGACGCCACGGCGGAGTCGTCGCCGCAGCGTCCCGCCGCCGTCGCGGGCGGCCGCCCGACGGCCACCACCCGGCCGCCCGCGTCGAGCAGTTCGGCCAGCCGGCGCGCCGTCCCCTCCTCCAGCACGCTCGCCGACGGCAGCAGCACCGCGCGGTACGCCAGGTCCCTGATCCGCAGGGCGCCATCGGCGGCCCCGGCGCGCTGCACCGAGTCGTCGTCGATCACGTCGAACGAGATCCTGTGCCGGTCGAGGGAACCGGCGTGCGGGGCCAGCCAGTTGTTCGTGCCGCACAGGTCCAGGTAGTGCCGCTGTGTCTCGTCGGCGGCGGCGTGGCCCGCGCCCAGCCGGCCGTCGCCGAAGTGCCGCACGGGCGCGTCCAGCGGCAGCAGCGCCTGCATGGTGGCGGTGGGGTGCAGCACGGCCACGTCGGCCGCGTAGCCGCCCCACGACATGATCGAGCAGATCCGCGCCACGGCCCGGGCGAACGCCGGGTACTGCTTCCAGTACGGCTGGCGCCAGTCGGTGGACGGCGGCGCCCACTCGAACCAGCCGCCCGCGGTGCCGAAGTAACTGGCGTGCGGGTTGTACAAGTTGGCGCCGCTGCGCAGGAACGGCAGCAGCCAGGCGTAGGTCTCCTCCAGGGTGCCGCCCCAGCCGGAGGAGTGGAACGCCTCGATCCACACCCGCTCGTGGCCGTAGAGGTGCGCCATGGAGGAGTGCACCTTGGCGTCGCCGTGGTGGTCGCTGCCCGCCGCGCCGTACCAGCGGTGGGTGCGGAAGTAGTCCGTGTAGATCTGCGTGGCCTGGGCCGGGTGGCCGGCGCGGGCCGGGTGGCTCTGGTCGCTGCCCAGCAGCAGGCCCCGCTCCCGGTGCCACGCGGCGAGCGGCCGGAACAGCGCCTCCTCGGTGAGCTCCGCCCGGACGGCGTAGTAGTCGGCGCGGACCTTCCCCTCCGCCACCCCGGCGTCCGTGCCGAACAAGGCCGGCAGATGGTCGAGCAGGTCGTAACCGCGCCGCGTGCGGAACTCCTCGGCGAAGCGGTGGCTCCAGGCGTTCGTGCCGGGCAGCTCGTCCTGGAAGCTGCCGGCGACGACCGTGCCCAGGTGCTCGGGCACACGGCGGTCGTACTCGTGGTGGACCGCGTCCATCAACAGGCCGACGGCATGCGGGTCCAGGTAGTCGAACGCGGTGGGGACGGCCGTGACCAGCCGCACCTCCGTTCCGTCGAAGGCCCCCACCGCCCCGTTCGCGTCGAGGTCCAGGCGCCGGCCTCGCGCACCGTAGGCGGCCAGGGGCGTCTCGGCCTCCCGCAGGCCGACCCCGCCCCGGACGACCCGTGCCACACGGCAGCGCAGCGCGAGCCCGGCCGCCTCCGGGTGACGCCGCGTCACCTGCCCCTGCACATTGGCGCCCGAGAAGCCGATCTGGTCGTAGAACCACAGCCGCGTGCCCAGTTCGGCGGCGATCTCGCAGGCGTCGGTGAAGCGCGCCCACCACTCCTCGCCGAACCAGACGGGGTCGTCGGCCCGGGCGCCGAAGGCCGGACCGGCCGGGGCCAGGTTGATCACCACGAGGTTGTGCACGCCGCCCCGCGCGAACGCCCTCAGCTGCCAGGCGAGTCGGTCGCGGGTGACCTTCGCGCCCGACCACCACCACAGGGGGGTGGGGCCGAACGCCCGGGGCGGGTCGTCGAACAGCTGCCGGAGCGTGGGGGAGAGCACGGAGACGGTCCTTCCCCTGAAACGTTTTCCGTCCGTTCTCGGTCCGTTGTCGATCCGTCCTCACCGTAGGCGAGCTGCGGAAGTCACGCCAGAGCGCGGAGGCGGGAGGGCGGGTGCGGCGTCATCCCACGCATCCGTGCGCGACACCTTGTTGCAACGTTTTTACCGCCCTATATTCGCTGCGACCAGGCCCCCGCAACCGCGCTGTCACCAGACGACGGAGTCGCATCATGGCCGGTACCCGCCCCATCCCGAAACCGCTCTGGAAGGCCGCCGCCCTGTCGGGCATGGCCTCCTACCTCGACGCCGGGCTGATCGTGAGCATCTCCGTCAACCTGGCCATCTACCGCGACCATTACGACATGGGCGTCTGGACGGCCGGGGCGGTCAGCGCGCTGGTCACCGGCTGCATCGCCGTCGGATCCCTCGTCGGGGGACGGCTGGCCGACCTGTTCGGCCGCCGCCGCGTCTACAACTGGGACATCTTCTGCTTCGCGCTCGGCGCCATCGTCATCACGCTGGCACCGGACGACGTCACCCTGCTCGTCGGCGTGTTCGTCGCCGGGCTCGCGGCGGGCGCCGACCTGCCGACCTCCCTGGCGGTGGTCTCGGACGCCGCGCCGTCCTGGGCCCGGGGCAGGCTCGTGGCGTTCACCCAGGTCATGTGGATGCTGGGCATCACCGTCGCCGTCTTCCTCGGCTTCGTGCTGTCCACCACCGGGATGACCGGCGCCCGGCTCATCACCGGACAACTGGCCGTCGCCGCGCTCGTCACCTGGGCCCTGCGGTCCCGGCTGAAACTGCCGGGCGCGCACGGCCCGGACGCCGCGGAGCCGCGGGACGCCCCGCAGGGCATCTCGCTGCGGAACGTGTGGACCCGCGCCGCCCTGCTGCCGATGACCGCGACGTTCGTCTTCTACGTCACGTGGGGCCTCGGCGCCAACACCTTCGGCCAGTTCGGCACCTACCTCCTCGTCACCGTGAGCGACGCCTCCCAGAGCCTGGCCACCGGCGTCAACCTGGCCTTCATCCCCATCGGCGTGTTGCTGACCCTCGCCTTCGTCCGGGTCGCCGACACCCCCTGGCGCGACCGGCTCTTCCACGTGGCCGCGGTCGTGCAGATCCTGGCCTTCGTCATCGCCTCCCTCACCGCGGGCGCCCTCGCCGGCATGCTCGTGTTCTTCGTGCTCTACCAGCTCTCCAACCCCTTCGCCGGCGAGGCCAACTACAAGGTGTGGTCGCAGCTCACCCTGCCCGCCGACACCCGCGGCACCACCCAGGGCCTCACCTACGCCCTGTCCCGCGGGGTGTTCGCCATCGCCGCGTTCTTCACGCCCGCCCTCGCCGACCAGAGCCCGGCCGTCCTGCTCTGGACGATCACCGCCTGTATGACGGCCGCGGCGTTCGCGGGCGTGTTCATCATCCGCGTCCTGGTCCCGCGTGCCCCCGGCGCGGTGCCCGGCAGAGCGGACCTGCGCGTCCCGAGCCCCTGAGCCGCAGCAGACCGACCGAGAAGGAGCACCGACCATGGCAACGACCGCGGACGGCACGGCCGTACGGGCCACCGCCCTGCACGAGCTGCTGCCGCCGGTCACCCGGCGCCGCACCCGCATCGGACTGGTCGCCGGCGGACTGGGCACCTACTGGCCGCAGTTCCCCGGTCTCCTCCCGCAACTGCGGGAGTCCGCCGCCTATGTCGCCGATCGCCTGCGGGCCATGGACGCGGAGGTGACCGACGCCGGGTTCGTCTCCGACGCGCAGGAAGGAGCCCGCGCCGCCGAGCAGTTGCGCCGCGCCGACTGCGACCTGATCGTGCTGTTCCTGACCACGTACCTCACCTCCTCGATGGTGCTGCCGATCGCCCAGCGCTCGCACACGCCCGTGCTGGTCGTCGACCTCCAGCCGACCGAGCGGATGGACCACGCCTCCTTCGACACCGGCGCCTGGCTGGCCTACTGCGGGCAGTGCCCCGTCCCCGAGGTCGGCAACGTCTTCCGGCGTGCCGGCATCCCCTTCCGGTCGGTGTCGGGCTGGCTGCGGCAGGAGTCCGCCTGGCGGCGCATCGAGCGGTGGATCCGGGCCGCGCACGTCCGCGCGGCGCTCCGGCACGCCCGGCACGGCCTCATGGGGCACGTGTATCCCGGCATGCTGGACGTGCAGACCGACCCCACCCTGCTGTCCGCGACGTTCGGCTCGCACGTGGAGGTGCTGGAGTTCGACGACCTGCGCCACCGCGTGGAGCGGGTCACCGAGGCCGAGACACGGGAGCGGATGGCGCTCGCCCGGCAGGTCTTCACCCTCGACGACAGTGTCGACGAGGAGGACTTCGCCTGGGGCGCGACCGTCTCGGTCGCCCTTGACCGGCTCGTGGCGGACTTCGCCCTCGACAGCCTCGCCTACTACCACCGCGGTCTCGACGGCGAACTGCACGAGCGGCTCGGCGCCGGCATGATCCTCGGCGCCTCCCTGCTCACCGCCCGGGGCGTGCCCGCCGCCGGCGAGTACGAACTGCGCACCTCCGTCGCCCAGCTGGCCTCCCAGAGCGCCGGCACCGGAGGGTCCTTCACGGAGATCCAGGCCCTGAACTTCGAGGACGGCGTGGTGGAGATGGGCCACGACGGACCCGCCCACCTCGCCGTCGCCTCCCGCGACCCGCTGCTGCGCGGCCTCGGCGTCTACCACGGCAAACGCGGCTGGGGCGTGAGCGTCGAGTTCGACGTCCGGCACGGGCCCGTCACCCTGCTCGGACTGGGCCAGGACGCGGATGGCAGCCTGTCCTTCGTCACCTCCGAGGGCACCGTCGTACCCGGACCGCTGCTGGAGATCGGCAACACCACCAGCCGGGTCGACTTCGGCCGCGATCCCGGCGAATGGGTCGACGCGTGGAGCGCCACGGGCGTGGGCCACCACTGGTCCCTCGCGCTCGGGCACCATGCCGCGGACTTCTCGGCGGCGGCCGGTCTGCTGGGCATCGGACACCGGCACGTGTGACGGGACGACAGGACCGGATGGGTGTCGTCCCCGCTCGAATATGGGTGCGAGCACCGATGGTGGCGCCACCGGCATCCGTGTGAGGCTGGCAGCGTCGCCCGAGCCGACCGCGCACGGTCGACCGCGCACGAGCTGACTGTGGGTACGACACGTGTGCCGACGCACATGTGTCGATGGCACATCGGTCGCTCGCGCACGTGTCGTTCGCGCACGTGGTGGCTGTGCACGTGGCGACTGCCCATGTGGCGACCGCGTACGTCGTTACCGCGCACGTGGTGACCGCGCACGTGTCGTTCGTGCACGTGGCCATTACGCACGTCGTGGCCGCCGAGCGGGTCGTTCGCGCCCAGGCCGATCGCGTCCGAGTCGCGCGGCGCAGGACGCCGCCCGTCGGACCGCCCCACCAAGGAGGAGCCCTTATCCGTCCCCGCACGATGAAACGATCCGCCCGCCGCGCACCCACGAAGGCGGTGACCCGTGGGACACGCTGACAGCCTGCTCGCCATGGGCGGTGCATTCCTCGCCGCCGCCCTCCTCGCCCGCCTCGGCGGCAGGATCGGACTTCCGACGATCCCGCTGTTCATGCTCGCCGGCATCCTGCTCGGACCGCACACCCCGGGCCTGGTCATCGTCCAGGA
Source organism: Streptomyces sp. XY006 (assembly GCF_002237655.1). Lineage (GTDB taxonomy): Bacteria > Actinomycetota > Actinomycetes > Streptomycetales > Streptomycetaceae > Streptomyces > Streptomyces levis. The sequence continues at coordinate 357,083 of NZ_NOKT01000002.1, read as the reverse complement.
CGCGCACGACTTCGAGATGCTCTCCGCGCTCGGACTGGTGCTGCTGCTGTTCTACCTGGGTCTGGAGTTCCACCTCGACGACCTCAAGAGCGGCGGCCGGCGCCTGCTGACCGCCGGCGGCATCTACCTGCTGCTCAACGTCGGCGCCGGCCTGGCCTTCGGCTTCGCCCTGGGCTGGGGCGTCCGGGAGGCCCTCGTCCTGGCCGGCGTCCTCGGCATCTCCTCGTCCGCCATCGTCACCAAGATCCTCATCGACCTGGGCCGCATCGGCCGCCCCGAGACGCGGCTCATCCTCGGCGTCATCGTCGTGGAGGACATCTTCCTCGCCCTGTACCTCGCCGCGCTCCAGCCGGTCATCGGCGGCGCGCAGGGTCTCGGCGACATGGTCCTGCAGGGCGCCAAGGCCTTCGGTTTCCTGCTGGTGCTGGCCGCCGCGGCCCGCTACGGCACCCGGCTGGTCGGGCGGCTGATCGCGACCCGCGACAACGAACTGCTCGTGATCAGCTTCCTCGGCGCGGCCGTCCTGGTGGCCGGTGTGTCCGAGGTCCTGGGAGTCGCGGACGCCATCGGCGCGTTCATGGTCGGCCTGATCCTGGCCGGCACGCCCTCCGGCCCCCGCATCCGCGACCTGGTCCATCCGCTGCGTGACGCCTTCGCGGCCATCTTCTTCTTCGCGTTCGGTCTGTCCATCGACCCCGGTGACATCCTGTCCGTCGCCGGCCCCGTCGCCGCGGCGGCCGCGCTGACCGTCGTCATGAACGTCGTCGCGGGCCTCCTGGTCGCCAGGGTGTACCGCTACGGCACCGAGACCGCCGCCGAGATCGCCACGACCCTGGTCGCCCGGGGGGAGTTCGCGCTGATCCTGGCCGCGATGGCCGCCACCGCCGGACTCGACGCCCGCCTGGCGCCGTTCATCGCCGGGTACGTCCTCGTCCTCGCGATCCTCGGGCCCATCGCCGCCGGCCGTGCGCACCTGCTCGCCCGCGCGCTGCGGGCCGGCCAGGACCTCCTGCCCGGCCGCACGGCACACGACCGACACGCCCCGGCCCCGACGAACGGCCCCCCGGCAGGCGGCCCGCCTCCCGTCCCCGAGCCCGCCGAGGCCGAGCGCTAGCGCGACCCCGGCAAACCCGGCCCGCGGGCCCCGGCAGTCCCGCGGGCCCGGACCGGCCCCAGGGCCGGTCGGCCTGCGGTGCCCGTCGGTTCGCGGGGCCCGGTCGGTCCTGGACGCCCGTCGGCCCGCGGGGCTCGATCGGCCCGCAGTCCCGCACCGGCCTCAGCGCCCGTTCGGCCCGCAGGCCCGGCCCGGCCTCAGCGCCCGTTCGGCCCGCGGGGCTCGTCGGCCCGTGGCCCCCGTCGCCCCCAGGGACCGGCCGCCCCGCCGGGCCGGACCCCCGCCGCCTCCTCCGAACCGAGTCCTCCCCGTCCAGCGTGCCCGCCGTCCGGTGCTCGCCGCCATCCGTGGGACCACCCACTTCCGGAGCGAACACCCGCCCCACCACCCCGTGTTCGTGGGGTGCGGCCGACGGGAAGGATGGGGTCAGGGCCTGATGGCGGACGCCTCGGGAGGGGGGAGACGCTGAAGCCCCGGTGGGACAGCGGCGGCAGGCTGTCTCCCGCCACAGGGCCCGACCTCCCAGGACGTGTCATGGCCTTGGCCGTGCCCTGCCCCCCCAGCGCTGCCGGGTTCCGGAAGGAGACGCCGTGCCCCCGTCCGAAGACGAACGTCTGGTCGCTCGCGCAGCGCGCCTGGAGCGTAAGGACCCCCGGTTCGCCCGTGCCCTGCGGTCCGGCCGCCCGGTCCGGCCTCGGGAGTACCGGCGTACCGGTGCCTGGTGGGGCCTCGCCCTCGGCGTGGCCGTCCTCGGGTCGGGCATCGCCCTGTCCCAGGGCCTGCTCATCGCGTGCGGACTGGTGCTCGTCGGCCTGGCGGCGCAGCTGGTCGACCCGGACCAGGCTCGCCCGGGCCACCGGGGGCCCGGATAGCGGGGAGCAGCGGCTACACGCCGGCCCACTTGCGCAGCAGCGCCTCGCGCTCCTCACGCGCGGGGGTGCCCTCCGCCGCGTGTTCCCGGCCCCATGCGAGGAGGTCCGCGACGTCGGCCTCTCCCTCGGCCAGCCGCCGGAGGAGAGCGGTGGACAGTTCGTACTCCGAGGGCAGGTAGATCCCGCCGGTGACGGCCAGGTGCGCGTCGGCCAGGACCGTCTCCCCGGCCGTCGCCACCTCCACGGTGAACGCCGGAGGCTGCTCGCCGTCGCCGGTGACCGCGACGAGCGCCGCGTCGAACGCCATGGAGGCCAGCCGGCGCACTCCCGACCGCACCGGCACGTCGTGCGTCTCGATGCGGACCACCTCGTCCCAGGTCCAGAACCTGCCCCCGTCGACGCCGACCACCGTGACGCCGTCCTCGGTCAGCCGCACCCCGGAGGCCGCCCCCGCGGGCTCGGCCCCCACGTGCACCGAGTCCTCGCCGATCCAGAACAGGCCGACCATGGCCATGAGCGCCTCCCGCTTCGGTCCGGGGGCCTGCGGATTCGCCCCACGTGTCGCCGTAGGAGACGGTGGGCGCGGGCGAGAGGTTGCGCATCCCGGGAAGCGGCCCGGCGAGGACCGGGGTGCCGCCGTCAGGGTGGGGTCGTAACCCGTGTGAACGCCCTGGATGGTGGGACCGTCCGGCATGACTGACGGTGGTGCACGTCGAGACCGGGTCTCGTGAGCTGGCGCGGCGTCAGCTCCCCGGTCGGCGACGGAAGGACTCACCGATGCGCTCTGCCCGCATGCTGCTCGCGACGGCCACGGCCACGGCCGCCCTCGCGATCGCCGCTCCCACCGCCAGCGCCGAGGCGATGGGTGACTGGGACCACGACACGACTTCGCACAGCAAGGAGCACCACAAGGACGGGAAGCACCACGAGCCGCGCGGCGGGATGCACACGGGCGGCGGCGCGCTGACCGGGCTGACCGCGGACGACGACTGGAGCCACGACGAGGACGGCTACGGCGACCACCGTGACGACGAGGGCAAGCACGACGACCACGGCAAGGACGAGCACGGCAAGGACGAGCACGGCAAGGACGACCACGGCAAGGACTGGAACGGCAAGCACGACCGGCACGACGAGCACGGCAAGCACCACAAGCCGCGCGGCGGGGTGCACACCGGCGGCGGTGCCCTGGCCGTGGTCAACGCGGACGACTGGGACAGCTCCGACGGCGGCGACGACGCCTGGGTCGACAAGCAGGAAGAGGACGCCTACGGCGACAAGGACGAGAACGGCAAGCACGACGAGAACGGCAAGCACGAGGAGAACGGGAAGCACGACGAGAACGGCAAGCACGAGGAGGGCAAGCACGACGAGGACGGCCGGCACGACGAGCACGGCAAGGACGACCACGACAAGGGCTCCTGGCACGACAAGGGCGACAAGCACGACAAGCCGCACGGTGGCATGCACACCGGTGGCGGCGGGCTGGCCGGCACGCCGGGCGTGACCGCGGGCGGTCTCGCCGTCCTGGCGGTGGCCGGCACCGGCGTGTACGCGCTGCGCCGCCAGCGTGCGTCGCAGGGCGCCGCATGACGGATGCCTGACGCGTAAGCCGCCGTGGCCGCCGCACGCCTCTCGCGTCGCGGCGGCCCGGCTCGTCCTCCCGCGGGTCGCGCCCGCTGCCGCGCCCGACCCGCCGCCGTGCCCGAATGAGGTGGTACCCGCATGGCAGCCAGCCCTCCCTCCACGGCCCTGCCGGCCCCCGCACCGAAGAGACGGCGCCTGCGCACCGTCGTGACGGTGATCTGGCTCGCGGCCGCGCTCCTGCTCACCGCGCACCTGGTCGCGGACCGCGGCACCGTGCCGGACGCCGGCGGTCCGCCGCACGCCCCGCCGGCCGTCGCGGCCACCGCCTCCGCCGTGCCCGACGCGCCCCGGACCCCGGCGGCGCGGCCGTCCGCCGCGAACCGGGCCGCCGGCCTGCCGCGCTCCGAGCCGGTCCGTCTGCTCATCCCGAAGATCGCCGTCGACGCGCCCTTCACCGACCTGGCCATCGGCCGGACGGGTCAGCTCGATCCGCCCCCGCCCGACGACACCAACCTCGTCGGCTGGTACGCCAAGGGCCACTCGCCCGGCGAGACCGGCACCGCGATCATCGCAGGTCACGTGGACACCACGACCGCACCGGCGGTGTTCGCCCGGCTCGGGGAGCTGAAGAAGGGCGACCGGTTCCACGTGCAGCGGGCCGACGGCAGCAGGGCGACCTTCGCCGTCGACCACAAGGAGTCGTTCCGCAAGGACGCCTTCCCCAGCGAGCGCGTCTACGGCGACACCCCTGACGCCCAGGTGCGCCTGATCACCTGCGCCGGCGCCTACGACCGCCGGGCCCGGGACTACACCGAGAACCTCGTGGTCTTCGCCCGCCTCGTCTGACTTCCGGTCCTCCGGCCTGACTTGGTGTTTTACAGTGACTGCCACCAGTTCAGGCGACTGTGCGACCTGTGAGGTATTCGCGAACCATGACGACCGAAACGTTTGAGTTCCAGGTAGAGGCCCGTCAGCTGCTGCAGCTGATGATCCACTCGGTCTACTCGAACAAGGATGTCTTCCTGCGCGAGCTCGTCTCCAACGCCTCCGACGCGCTCGACAAGCTGCGTCTGGAGAAGCTGCGGGACGACGCGCTCGACGCCGACGTGTCGGATCTGCACATCGAGATCGACGTCGACCGTCAGGCCCGCACGCTCACCGTGCGGGACAACGGCATCGGCATGTCCTACGAGGAGGTCGGGCAGCTCATCGGCACCATCGCCAAGTCGGGCACGGCGACCCTGCTGAAGGAGCTGCGCGAGGCCCAGGACGCGGCCGGGGCGGAGGGGCTGATCGGCCAGTTCGGCGTCGGGTTCTACTCCGGCTTCATGGTGGCGGACGAGGTCACGCTGGTCACCCGCCGGGCCGGAGAGGGCCAGGGCACCCGCTGGAGCTCGCGCGGCGAGGCCACGTACACCCTTGAGCGTGTCGACGACGCCCCGCAGGGCACCTCCGTCACCCTCCACCTCAAGCCCGCCGACCCCGAGAACCAGCTCCACGACTACACCTCCGAGTGGAAGATCCGGGAGATCGTCAAGCGGTACTCGGACTTCATCACCTGGCCCATCCGGATGGTCCCGGAGACGGGTGACGGGGAGGACGCGCCCGAGCCGCAGACGCTGAACTCGATGAAGGCCCTGTGGGCCCGCTCGCGCGAGGAGGTGTCCGACGACGAGTACCACGAGCTGTACAAGCACATCAGCCACGACTGGCGCGAGCCGCTGGAGACGATCCGGCTCCAGGCGGAGGGCACCTTCGAGTACCAGGCGCTGCTCTTCATCCCCTCGCACGCGCCGCACGACCTGTTCACCCGGGACTTCAAGCGGGGCGTCCAGCTGTATGTGAAGCGCGTCTTCATCATGGACGACTGCGAGGCGCTGCTGCCGCCCTACCTCCGCTTCGTCAAGGGCGTCGTGGACGCGCAGGACCTCTCGCTGAACGTCTCGCGGGAGATCCTCCAGCAGGACCGCCACATCCGGATGATGCAGCGCCGGCTGACGAAGAAGGTGCTGTCCACGGTCAAGGAGATCATGACCAAGGACGCCGAGCGCTACGCCACCCTCTGGCGCGAGTTCGGCACGGTCCTGAAGGAGGGCCTGGTCACCGACTCCGACAACCGCGACGCCCTGCTGGCGGTCGCGTCGTTCGCGACCACGCACGGCGAGGAGCCGACCACGCTCGCCCAGTACGTGGAGCGGATGAAGGACGGCCAGGAGGACATCTACTACCTCACCGGCGAGTCCCGGCAGAGCATCGAGAACTCCCCGCACATGGAGGCGTTCCGCGCCAAGGGCATCGAGGTCCTGCTGCTCACCGACGCCGTCGACGAGGTGTGGGTCGACGCGGTCGGCGAGTACGAGGGCAAGAAGCTGCGGTCGGTGGCCAAGGGCGAGATCGACCTGGACGCCGAAGGCACGGAGAAGGCCGGCGAGGAGCGGGAGAAGCAGACCGAGGAGTACTCCGGTCTGCTCGGCTGGATGCGCGAGCAGCTGGACGAGGAGATCAAGGAGGTGCGCCTGTCGACGCGGCTCACCGTCTCCCCGGCCTGCGTCGTCTCCGACGCGCACGACCTGACCCCGGCCCTGGAGAACATGTACCGGGCCATGGGCCAGGAGGTGCCGCGCACCAAGCGGATCCTGGAGCTCAACCCGGGCCATCCGCTGGTGAAGGGCCTGAACCAGGCCTACCAGGAGCGGGCGGACCGCACGGAGCTGGCCGAGTCCGCGGAACTGCTGCACACCCTCGCGGTGCTCGCCGAGGGCGGCCAGCCGAAGGACCCGGCGAAGTTCGTGAAGCTGGTGGCGGACCGCCTGGAGCGCACGCTGTAGCCGCCGCCGCGGGGCCTGGCGTCACGGCGTCCGGCCGTGACGCCGTGCCGCTGTCCCGCCGTGCCGCCGTCCCGCCACGCCGTTGCCCGGCCGTCACGCCGTCACGGGACGGATCAGCGCTGGTCCGGGGCGTCCGTCGGCCGCGCGCCGGGCGGGGGCGTGCCGGTGCCCGGCGGGACGACCTCGCCCTGGACCACCCGGGGCGCGGGGGCCGTCCCGGCCTCCTCGTCCTTCGCGGCCCGGGCCTCTGCCTTGAGGATGCGGGCCGCCTTGCCGGCCGAGCGCGTCAGCTCGGGGAGCTTCTTGATCCCGATGACGGCTATGACCACGATGAGGATGATCGCGAGCTCGCTCAGTCCGAACATGGTGTCGTGTCCTTTCTCGCCCGGGCCGGGCACGGCGTGAGCGTATCGGCCGGGAAGCGCGGTGTGATCGCCGCCTCGGCAGACGAGGCGAGCAGGTGGCGCAGGTGCGGCAGCACGCCGTCGTCGACCAGCGCCCGGCGCCAGACCCGGCGGGCGTGCTCCACCTGGTCCGGGGCCGGGGGGACCACGTCACGGCGCAGGGCCGTGCGCAGCAGGGCGGCCAGGGCGACGAGCCCGGACAGCGCCGCAACGAGCGCCAGGGTCCAGCCGGCCGCGGCGAGGGAGCCGGGCAGCGGGCCGGGCGTACGGGCCGCCCGCAGGACACCGCCGACCAGGAGCAGCGCCGCCGCGGAGGTGCCCGACACGAGCGGGGTCAGCACCGCGAGGGCGGGCAGCAGACCGCCTCCGCCGCCCGGCGGCGTCTCCCGCCGGGCCGCCCCGCGCAGGGAGAGATAGACGCGGTACGGCTCGGCGGCGGCCGCCGCGAGGGTGTCGGCCCGGGCGAGGGCGTCGGCACGCAGGTGCGCGGCGCTGTGGCCGTCCGGATCCGCCGCCAGGGCGTCGCGGATGTCCGCGGTGCCGAGCGCCAGGTCCACCGCCGCTGCGAAGTCCGCGCGGTCCTCCGGACGGAGGCGGGGCGGGTGGGTCACAGGGTCTCCTGGTCCGTCGTCGGGCGGGGCACGCGGGGTGCCCGGGCCCCGGAACGCGCCGGGGTGTGGCGGCGGCCTCCGGGATCAGACACCGACGCCGAAGTCGGCGGCGATCCCGGCCAGCCCGGAGGCGTAGCCCTGGCCGACGGCGCGGAACTTCCACTCGGCGCCGTGCCGGTAGAGCTCGCCGAAGACCATGGCGGTCTCGGTGGAGGCGTCCTCGGACAGGTCGTAGCGGGCGATCTCCTGACCGCCCGCCTGGTTGACCACCCGGATGAAGGCGTTGCGGACCTGCCCGAAGCTGTGTCCGCGGTTCTCGGCGTCGTGGATGGACACCGGGAACACGATCCGGTCGATGCCGGCCGGTACGGCGGCGAGGTCCACCTTGACGCTCTCGTCGTCGCCCTCGCCCTCGCCGGTGAGGTTGTCGCCGGTGTGCTCGACCGAGCCGTCCGGGCTCCTGAGGTTGTTGTAGAAGACGAAGTGCTGGTCCGAGGGGACCTTGCCGGAGGCGTCCAGGAGCAGTGCGGAGGCGTCGAGGTCGTAGTCGGTTCCGGTGGTCGTGCGCACGTCCCAGCCCAGGCCGACCAGGACGGCGGTGAGGCCGGGCGCCTCCTTGCTGAGCGAGACGTTGCCGCCCTTGGACAGGGAAACTCCCACGGGATACTCCTTGTTGGCGTGTCGGCGGTGTGCACCGGGTGGTGGACACCGAGCGCTGTGCACTCTGAAATCTACAGCACTGTAGAAGATGGCAGGGCCGGTCCCGTGGATCTATACGATGTCGGCACGGGCAACGCAGGGCGGCGGAAGGGAGGCAGGGCGGTGACGGATCCCCGGCAGCGTCCCCGGCGGGGGCAGGGCGAGCTGGAGGCGCTGGTGCTGTCGGCGCTGCGGGAGGCGGACAGTCCGGCGACGGCCGGCTGGGTGCAGGAACGCCTCGGCGGCGACCTCGCGTACACGACGGTGATCACCATCCTGACCCGGCTGCTCGGCAAGGGCGCGGTCACCCGGGAGCGGGCGGGCCGGTCCTTCGTCTGGACGCCCGCCGCCGACCAGGCGGGTCTGGCCGCGCGGAAGATGCGCAAGGTCCTGGACGCCGAGAGCGACCGCGAGGCCGTGCTGGCCAGCTTCCTCACCGGCCTCGGACCGGACGACGAGCGGCTGCTGCGCGAGCTGCTGGAGCAGGCCCACGGCGAGGGGGAAGACTGAAGCCTCATGGGGGTCTTCGTCTTTCTGCCGCTGGTCCTGCCGCTCACGGCCTGGCCGGTCGCGCGCCTCGCCGAACAGCATCTGCATCCGCGCACCGCGACCCGGCTGCTGACCGCGCTCGCCGTGGTGCTCGCCCTGTGCAGCACGGTGTGCCTCGGTCTGGTGATGGTGGTGGGCACCGCCCAGCTGCCCGGCAACCCGCTGCCCGACGGCTGGTCCGACCCCGAGGTGCGGGCGGCGGTGCCGTACGACGAGATCGTCGGCAGGGCCGCCATTCCCGCGCTGTGCGCCGTCCTGGTGGCCTGCGCCCGGACGCTGGGGCGGCACGCCCGGGTGCGCCGCCGGGCCCACCGCGCGCTGGCCGGGCTGCCGGACACGGAGGTGGCCGTCCTGCCCGACGCCGCCCCTTATGCGTACGCGCTGCCCGGCCGCCGGGCCCGCGGGGCGCGGGCCGGTCGCGTCGTGGTGACCACGGCCCTGCTGGACCGGCTGGCGCCGGGCGAGCGCCGGGCCCTGTTCGCCCACGAGCGGGCCCATCTGGCCGGCCGGCACGACCGCTTCCTGCTCGCCGTGCGGCTCGCCGCCCGGGCCAACCCCTTTCTGCGGCCGCTGGGCACCGCCGTGGCGTACACGGCGGAGCGGTGGGCCGACGAGGAGGCGGCCCGGGTGATCGGCAGCCGCCGCACGGTGGCCCGCGCCATCGGCACCGCCGCGCTCCTCTCCCGGGGCACCCCGGCACCCACGCTCGCGGGGCTCGCCGCGCCCGGCCCGGTGCCGCGCCGGGTCGCCGCGCTGCTCGGCCCGGCACCGGCGGCGCGCAACTGGCCCCCGGCCTTCACCTCGGTCGGGCTGGCGGCGTGGGGCGCGGCGGCCGGGACGGCGGTGTCCGCCATGTCGTCCGCGAACTCGGCGGTGACGATGGTGTTCATCCTGCACGCGGCGACCCCGCTCTGAGCGTGCCCCGGGGATCAGCCCTCCTCTTCCTCCTCCTCGCCCTCGAAGAAGTCCCCGATCTCGTCCACGACTTCGCCCGCCACCATGCCGCCGGCGACCCCGACCGCGAGGCCGGCCGCGCCCGCGGCGACGGCGGTGCCCATGCCCGGGCCCGAGCGGCGGCCGTGGTGGTGCTCCTCGAAGCCGTGGCCGTGGCCGCCCGGGCCGAACGCGGTGGGGGAGCCGTACGGCGCCCGCTGTTCGACCAGCTGCCGGATCCAGCCGTCCACGAGCGCGGGCCAGTCCTGGTGCCCGACCTGGTCGTGGGAGACGGTGAAGCGGGTCAGCGCGTCGTGGCCGGGGGACAGGAGGCCGCCGCGCTTGTCCGCCTCCAGCACCACCTCCATGCCGGCGGGATCGGCCAGGAAGGTCAGCTCGATCTCGTCGACCTGGTCGGCGTACCGGGGCGACGGGACGAGTTCGATCTCCTGGTAGAAGGGCAGCCGCTGGCCCGTGCCGCCGATGCGGCCGTACTCCAGGTCGGCCGAGCGGAAGCCGAACCCGAGCCCGCCGAGGGCTTCCAGGACCGCCTCCTGCGCGGGCAGCGGGGCGACGTTCAGCGGGTCCAGGTCGCCCTTGTCCTTCGCGCCCGCCACCGACAGCTCGGTGCGCACGCCCAGGACGACGCCCAGGTGCTGGCCGTGCAGTTCGGTGACCGGCGTCTCCCACGGCACCGTCACGCCGAACGGCACCTCGCGCTCCTCGCCCTCGGCCAGCCGGAAGCCGCCGCCGACGGTGAAGCGGTCGAAGGCGACGACGCCCTCGCTCTCCCCGCCCTCGTGCTCCGCCTCGACGCGGGCCACCAGCTCCAGGGTGATGTGCTCGATCTCGAAGCCGGCGGTGCCGCCCTTGAGCAGGACCCGGCCGGTGAGTGTGCCGCCGGGGCGGACGGGTGCCGGGTCGAGAACCGTGTCGACCGTGGGGCCGCCCACACCGAGCGCGCCGAGCAGTCGTTTGAACACCATGGTGGCGTCCACTCCTTCACAGGGGAGAGCTGTCACGAAGAGAACCTGCCTGACTTCTACAGGCCTGTAGAAGTCTAACCCTCCCCGTGCCCCCGCGACGCGGGGACCAGCCCACGACGCGGCCCGGTTCGAGCCGGTCGAGGTCCGGCGCCCAGGCGCTCGCGTTGCCGAACCGCACCCGGTCGGCTCCCTTCACCACATCGGTCGCCCAGCTGCAGTCCACCGGCGACCAGCAAGTCCCGCCGCGCTACGCGCCCATCGCGGCCTGGACCCTCTGCCGCTCGGCCTGCCCGGCTGGACGGACGCATGGCCGGCCCTCGGCATGCGCGGACCCGGCGACCGGGCGGCGTACCTGTCGGTGTGGCGGCGCGGCGGACCGTCCCGGCTGCGCCTGCCGGTCCGGCATCTGGCGGGCAGGGCGGTCCGGGCAGACGTCCTGCACCCGCCCCGTGCCGAGCCGTCCCGAGACGGCGGCGCGCTCACGGTGGACGTGCCGCGCACGCCCGGCGCGCTGCTGATCCGGTTCGCGCCGGGGCAATCGAGCCGGCCCGCCCGGTGGCCGGACCGGAGGAGCCGGTCCCGAGGGGCGGGTGAGGGGTGGGCTCAGCGGCGGGAGGCTCGTAGATTGGTGGGAGCGGGCGTCGCGCTCGCGGACCCCAGAGAGCGCCCTCCATGGCAGCGGACATCGACTTCACGGCGTTCTTCGACGCCACCCCGAGCCCGTACCTGGTGCTGGACACGGACCTGGTGATCCGCTATGCCAACCACGCCTACCTGGAGGCCACCAACCGCTCCAGACCGCATCTGGTGGGCAAGTACTTCTTCGACGCGCTGCCGGCCAACCCGGGCACCGACGGCGACGCGGAACGGAACCTGGAGGAGTCCCTGCGCCGGGTGCTCGCCACCGGAGCCCCGGACATCCTGGTCCTGCAGCGGTACGACATCTCCGCCCCCGGACGGCCCGGCGGCTTCGAGGAGCGCTGGTGGTCCAACACCCACACCCCGATCCCCGCCGCCGACGGCAAGGTCGCGTGGATCGTCCAGCGGTCCGAGGACGTCACCGCGTTCGTCCACTCCAGCCGGGTGCGCCGGCTCACGGAGGAGTTCTCCGAACGGGAGAAGGGCATGGCGGCCGAGCTCTACGTACGGGCCCGTGAGCTGCACCGGCTCAACGAGGTACTCCGCGAGGCCCACGAACGGGAACGCCAGGTCGCCGTCGCCCTCCAGGAGGCGATGCTCCAGGACCACGACCTGACCCGGCACGACGACAACATCGCCGTGCGCTACCTGCCCGCGACCCGGTCGCTCAACGTCTGCGGCGACTGGTACGACGTGGTCGACCTGCCCCCCGACCGCTATGCCGCCGCGGTCGGTGACGTCGTAGGCCACGGTCTGGAGGCCGCGGCCGTGATGGGGATGCTCCGCAGCGCGCTGAGCGCGGCCATCCGGGCCATCCCGAGTCCCGCCCAGGCCCTGGAGGTGCTCGGCCTGTACGCCCGCTCCGTCGACGGGGCGATGGCGGCCACCGCGGTCAAGGTGCTCGTCGACACCCGCAGCCGGCTGATCGTCTACAGCAACGCGGGACACGTGCCGCCGGTCCTGCTCCACCCCGACGGGACCCGCGAGCTGCTGGACCAGGCCACCGACCCGCCGCTCGGCGCCCGCCCGTACCACGTCCCCCGACCGCAGGCCGGCCTGCCCTACACGCCGGGCGACACCCTGGTGCTCTACACCGACGGGCTTGTCGAGCGCCGCGGCGAGGACATCGACACCGGCCTGGACCGCCTGGCCACGGCGCTCGCCCACAACGTCGACCTGGCTCCCGGCCTGCTGGCGGACGCCGTGCTCGCCCACCTCGGCGTCGCCGGCGGAGCACCCGACGACATCGCCCTCGTGGTCATCCGGCTGTGACGCCGCCCGTCCCGCGCCCGCGCGCCTCCGGGCGGAACGCCCACGTCATCCGGGGCTCCACCACCCAGCGGAACAGGCGCGGCACCGGCCGGGTGCACAGCGCCGTCACGAGGACCGCGGCGGCGGCCGTCACGACGACCGCGCCCAGCGGCCGGTGCACCCACGCCGGGTCGTACCAGCCCCAGAACTTCGATCCCTGGGCCACGAAGCCATGCAGCAGATAGCCGTACAGCGTGCCCGCGCCCAGCGCGGTGAACCACGCGCGGCGCCCCGGCACCCACGCCAGGAAGCAGGCCACCAGCACCAGTGAGCAGCCGAAGGTCACCAGGGTCATGACCGGCCCGTACCAGGCGGGCGCGGCCAGTTCCGCCGCGCTGTCCCGGTGGTAGAACCAGGCGCCGCTCATCCGTGGGACCGCCCAGTACGCCACGGCGGCCGCGCAGACGAACACCGGCACGGCGAGGATCCGCACCCTGCGGCGGCGAACCCACTGGAAGTGCTCGGGCTTCAGCAGCAGGCCGAGGACGAAGTACGGCAGGAACTGCAGGGTGCGCTGCAGATCGAGGTCGTCGCCGATCGACGGCGAGAGAGTCGCGAGCATCGCGACGGCCAGCGCGAGCGGCAGCGGCCACCGCACCCGCTGCCACAGCGGCGTGGTCAGCCGCCAGATGAACAGCGCCGCCAGGAACCAGGTCAGATACAGGGGATCCAGCAGGCTGACCGGCCGGTCCGGCTCCTGGTCGGTCCACCGCGTGAACAGGGTGTACGCCGTCTCGAACACGACGTACGGCACCGCGAGGCCGGTGACCAGCCGCCTGAGGCGTCCCGGGGCCGCGTCGAAGGAGCGCGAGAAGTAGCCGGAGACGACGATGAACGCCGGCATGTGGAAGGCGTACACGAACAGGTAGAGGGCGCTGACCGTCCGGCTGCCGTCGCGCAGCGGCTCCCAGGCGTGCCCCACGGCCACCAGCACGATGGCCAGGTACTTGGCGTTGTCGAAGAACGCGTCCCGCTGCCCGTCCGGCCGTGCCGCGGGCCCTTCCTCGCGTGCGGTTCCGCCGGCCGGGACCGCGCGGACGCGCAGGCGCAGGGTGTCCTCGCTCACCGGGGCCTCCGCGGGGCGTGCGGGGGTCCCGGAGGGGCGCATACGCGTGGTGCCGGGGGGACGGCCAGGGGATGCCGGTGTGACATCCCCGCCGCCTGACCAGTGCGCGACGGCGTAAACCGCCGGCCCCGCGGGTGTGGCGCGCTTCACACCGGTGGGGGCGGTGCCGCCGGACCCGGGCGACCTGGGCCGCGGCGGCACCGCCGCTCGGAGCGCGGTCAGCTCACGGAGCAGGCCGCGCCGTTCAGGGTGAACGCCGCCGGGCTGGGGTTCGAGGCGCCCCGGGTGCCCGTGAAGCCCAGGGTGACCGTACCGCCGGCGGGGACGGTCGCCGTGTACGGAGCGGCCGTGACGGCGACCTCGGAGCCGCTCTGCGTCGCCGTGCCGCCCCAGAGGCTGGTGATCCGCTGGCCGTCCGGGAAGGTCCAGCGCAGCGTCCAGCCGTCGACCGACTGCGTGCCGGTGTTGCGCAGGGTGATCTCACCCTGGAAGCCGCCGGGCCAGCTGCCCGTCACCCGGTAGCCGACCCCGCACCCCGACGAGGTGCCGCCCGGCGAGGTCGTCACCGTCACCGTGCCCGAGCGGGGCGAGCGGTTGCCGGCGGCGTCACGGGCGTAGACGGCGAAGGTGTGGGAGGTCGAGGGGGCCAGGCCGGTCAGGGTCGCGGAGGTGCCGGCCGTGCTGGTCGCGACCGTCTCCGTGCCGCCGCCGATCCGGACCACGTCGTAGCCGGTGACACCCGACGCGTCGGTGGCGGCGCCCCACGCCAGGGTCACGGAGGAGGACGTCACCCCCGAGGCGGTCGGGGTGCCGGGGGCCGTCGGGGGAGTGGTGTCGCCACCGCCAGAGGAGTAGATCGCGGCCTCCTCGGCGGTGGCGGCGATGCCGTTCGCGCCGTCGAACAGGCGCCGGCCCCAGCCGGTGAGCTGGTCCGGGTCGAAGTCCGTGACCAGGTCCAGGTACTCGACGCCACCGCCGTTGCCGCTCCAGGACCAGCCGAGGTAGCCGAGGCGGAGCTGCTGGGCCACGGCCAGGATCGTGTCCTCGTCCGGGTTGCCGTCCGAGTGGTCGTGGCCGAACTCGCCCACCACGACGGGGAGTTTGGCGGCGACGAAGCGGTTCAGGTAGTCGGTGATCCCGTCGGCGGTGTCGAAGACGCCGTACATGTGGATCGAGAAGACGGTGTTGGCGTCCGGGTCGGCGGCGAGGACCGAGGCGGCGTTGTCGCGCATGGTGAACGCCCAGTCCTGGCCCCAGTTGGGCGCGTCGACCATGATCGTGTGGCCGAACCCGGCGTCGCGCAGCTTCCGGATCGCCGCCTTGGTGTCGGCCGTCCACGCCGAGTAACCGGTGTTGCCGTACGGCTCGTTGCCGATGTTGACGATGACGTGGTCCTCCTGGCCGGTCAGCGCGCTCCGCACGCCGATCCAGTAGTCGGCGGCGCGGGAGAGCGTGACGGCTCCGCTCTGTTCGCCGTAGCCGGTGGTGTCGTGCACCTCCAGGACACAGATCAGCCGGTTCCGCTTGCACTGTGCGACCACGTTCGCCACGTCGGCGGTGTCGTTGCGGGTCCAGCGGTCACCGCTGGAGAGGACCACGCGGACGGTGTTGGCGCCCTTGGCCTTGATGTGGGCGAGGGAGCCGATCCGGTCCGGGTACCAGGTGTGCGCGTGGTTGACGCCGCGCATCACGAAGTCGTTCCCGGAAGCCTCCAGGAGCCGGCCGTTCTCGACACGGAAGCCGGTGGGGGCGGCGTGGGCCGGGGAGGTGAGCGCGAGGCAGGACAGGAACATGCCGAGCAGGACGGCGGCGACGGTGACCGGCCGGGTGAGGGAGGAGGGTGGTGCCTGGGCTCTCATGGCGGCTCCGGGTGTGGGGTCGGATGGGGCCTGGTGCGGGTGTCGGCCGGGTGTGGGGTCGGATGGGGCCTGGTGCGGGTGTCGGCCGGGTGTGTTGGGCCGGCCTGTTCGCGTGCGGTGGGGCCGTGCGGGGCGGGACGGTGGCGTCCAGATGGGGCCGGGCCCGGCCGCGCTTCAGGAGGTCGTCGTCCGCAGGGTGCATGTGACGGTCGCCGCCGGGGCGCCGGCGGTTGCCGGGGCGGTGGCCGTGAAACCGAACGTGGCACTCGCGCCCGGCGGAGGGGTGGGAGCGCTCCCATGTCATCAAGCCACCGCTGTCCGTGACGCGTCAAGGGGTGTGCCGCGGCACCCGCGCCCAGTGGGAACGACCGGCGCGGTGACGAACGGCCCGGAACGAACGGCGACCCGTACGCGCGGTGTTCAGGTCCGTGCGTACGGGTCGCCCCTGCCGAGGGGGAGGCGGTGCCGGCTCGGTCAGGCCGCGGCGCGGCCCCGGGTCACCGCCTTGCGCAGCAGCGGCCACGCCAGCAGCACCAGGATCACCGCGTACACGGTCACCGCGAACGGCGTGTTCACCAGCCCGGTGACGCTGCCGTCGCTGATCT
This sequence comes from Streptomyces sp. XY006, assembly GCF_002237655.1. Classification (GTDB taxonomy): domain Bacteria; phylum Actinomycetota; class Actinomycetes; order Streptomycetales; family Streptomycetaceae; genus Streptomyces; species Streptomyces levis. The sequence continues at coordinate 341,020 of NZ_NOKT01000002.1, read as the reverse complement.
GCAGGGCGCGGCGCAGCTGTTGCTCGGCGTTCGGGCCGAGGATCACGCCGATGACGGCGGGCAGCACGGGTAGCCCGTAACGGCGCATGCCGAAGCCGATCAGACCGATGATCAGCAGGATCACCAGGTCGATCACCTCGCCGCCGACCGCGTACGCGCCGACCGCCGCGAAGAACAGGATCCCCGCGTACAGGTACGGCCGCGGGATGCGCAGCAGCTTCGCCCACACCGGCGCCAGCGGCAGGTTGAGCGCGAGCAGCAGCACCATGCCGACGAAGAGCGAGGCGATCAGGCCCCAGACCAGGTCGGGTTCGCGCTCGAAGAGGAGCGGACCGGGCTGGATGCCGTACTGCTGGAACGCGGCCAGCATCACGGCCGCGACCGCCGTGGTCGGCAGGCCCAGGGTCAGCATCGCCACCAGGGTGCCCGCCGCCGAGGCCGACGCCGCCGACTCGGGGCCCGCGACACCCTCGATGGCGCCCTTGCCCCACTCGTCCTTGTGCTTCGACAGGCGCTTCTCCGTGACGTACGACAGGAAGGTCGGGATCTCCGCGCCGCCCGCCGGGATCGCGCCGAACGGGAAGCCGATGAAGGGGCCGCGCAGCCACGACTTCCAGGTCCGGTTCACATCCCCGCGCCCCAGCCAGGGACGCCCCACCGGAATCGGCTCGGGCGGCCTGCGCCGCAGGTGCGCCGCGACCCACAGGGCCTCGCCGATCGCGAAGAGGCCGACCGCGACGATGACGACGTCGATGCCGTCGGCGAGTTGCAGGGAGCCGAAGGTGAGGCGCTGCTGGCCGGTCATCTGGTCCAGGCCCACCAGCCCCAGCGTGAGACCGATGAGCAGGGAGGCCATGCCCCGGATCCGGGACGAGCCCAGCACCGACGTCACCGCGATGAACGCCAGCACCATGATGGCGAAGTAGTCCGGCGCGCCGATGTCCACGGCCAGTTCGGCGACCGTCGGCGCGAGCGCCACCAGCAGCAGCGTGCCGACCATGCCGCCCGCGAAGTGCCCGATCGCGGCGGCCGCGAGGGCCTGCGCGCCGCGCCCGGACTTCGCCATGGGGTTGCCCTCGATGGCCGCCACCACCGCCGCGCTCTCGCCGGGGGTGTTGAGCAGGATCGAGGTGGTCGAGCCGCCGAACATCGCGCCGTAGTAGATGCCGGCGAACATGATGAACGCGCCGGTCGGGTCGAGCCCGTACGTCACCGGCAGCAGCAGGGCGACCGCCATCGCCGGGCCGATGCCCGGCAGCACGCCGATCGCCGTGCCGAGCAGGACGCCGATCGCCGCCCAGAGCAGGTTGATGGGCGTGAGGGCCGTACCGAAGCCGTCCAGCAGGGAGTTGAGGGCGTTCATGTCACAGCACTCCCATCAGCGGACCGCCGGGCAGGGGCACTCCGAGCAGGTTGTTGAAGACGGTGTAGGTGACGAGGGAGAGCACGGCCGCGATGAGCGGATCGCGGTCGATCCGCCTGCTGCCCAGCGCGAACGCCGCGCCCCAGAACAGCAGTGCGCCCGCGACGGGGAAGCCGAGCGGCTCGATCAGCACGGCCGACCCGAGGAACACCCCGGCCAGCAGCAGCACGGTGCGCCAGTCGGCGGGCTCGGACAGGTCGACGTCCTCGCCGCCCTCCGCCTGGCCGCGGCCGCCGCGCAGCACGTCGACGGCGAGCAGCGCCGCGATGAGGAGCAGGCCCGCCCCTACCACTATCGGCACGGTTTTCGGCCCGACCGGGCCGCGCTGGGCGATGTCGACGTCCATGGTGAGCGCGTCCGTCAGGACGAGCGCGCCGAGCGCCAGCAGCAGGGCGCACACGCCGAGTTCGGAGTGCTCCTTGAGCCATGAGCGCCGGTCGTCGCCCCGCGTGGGGGGCAGGTCGGTGGTCTGCGTCGTCACAGTCCCAGCTCCTTCAGCACCGAAACCACGCGCTTGTCCTCGGCGTCGAGGAAGGCGCCGAACTCCTCGCCCGTGAGGAAGGCGTCGTCCCAGCCGTTCTGCTCCATGGCCTTGCGCCACTCGTCGGAGTCGTGGAGTTCCTCGATCAGCCGCACGAGCTTGGCGCGCTCGCCGTCCGTCAGGCCGGGCGGAGCGACGATGCCGCGCCAGTTGGTGAAGTTCACGTCGTACCCGGCCTCCTTCAGCGTGGGCGCGTCCAGTCCTTCCACGCGCTCGGGGCCGGTGACAGCGAGGAGGCGCAGCTCGCCCGCCTTGATCTGGTCCAGGTACTCGCCGACGCCGGAGACACCGAAGGCGACCTTGTTGCCGAGGATGGAGGCGAGCAGCTCGCCGCCGCCGTCGAAGGGGATGTAGTTGACCTGCTTCGGGGGGATCCCGGCGGCCCGCGCCATCAGCATCGGCGCGAGGTGGTCGGGCCCGCCGGGGGAAGAGCCGCCGCCCACCGGCAGCTTGCCCGGGTTCTCCTTCCAGGCGCCGATCAGGTCGTCGATCGTCTTGTACGGCGAGTCCTTCGCGACCACGACGACGTCCTGCTCCTCGGTGAGCCGGGCGATGGGCGTGGTGTCGCCGAGCGTCTTCGGGGCGTCGTTGGAGCGGACGGCGCCCACGACCCCGAGGCCCATGGACATGGCGAGCTTGCCGTTGCCGTGCTCGCTCACCAGCCGGCTCAGGCCCACGGTGCCGCCGGCGCCGGGCAGGTTGAACACCTCGATGCCGTGGGTGAGTCCGGCGTCCTCGGCGTTCTTCGCGGCGGTGCGGGCGGTGATGTCGTAGCCACCGCCGGGCGTGTTGGGGACCATGAAACGCAGGCCCGGGATCTGAGTGCCGGTCTCGGAGCCGCTGCCGGTGGTCAGCAGCGGCGGTCCGACGAGCACGAGCACGGCGGCCCCGAGCAGGGCGAGGGGGGTGCGCAGGCGCACGAGTGCCACCACCTGTCGGTACGTTGTCGCGGGTAGGTCGATGCCCTGTGGGGGAGGGTGATGCGGGCCACATGGTGCCCGGACGCCGGCGAGGTGTCTCGCTTGCGGAATCAACGGAGGTTGTGGTCATTACGGTCGCGGCCGGGCCGGGCCGGGGCGGCCCGGCCGGCGTTCCGCCCGCGCGGCCGAATCGGTCCTCTTGCCCGCCATTCGCCTGGGAAAACAAAGCAATTTCGCTGTGTGTGGTGGAAAAGCCCGGGCATCAGGAGGTCTGGAGGTCGATAACAATGGTTCCTTTGCTTCTTGTCCTGCTGCTGGCCCTGATCCTCTTCGGTGCGGGTTTCGCGCTCAAGGCCCTGTGGTGGATCGCGGTGATCGTGCTGGTCCTGTGGCTGCTGGGCTTCGTGCTCCGCTCGGCCGACAGTGGCGGCCGCAAGGGCCGCTGGTACCGGTGGTAGGCGAACGAAAAGTCCGGAATGGGGTAAAGGAATGAGACCCGATTCCCTCGTATGAAAGGCGTTCCGGTTCCATGGCCGATACACAAGACGTCGTCGAGCTCATTCTCCGTGATCACCGGCGTATGGAGGACCTCTTCCGCGACATGCGGAGCGTCGAAGCCGACCGGGCGGGCGCTCTGCGGGAGTTCTCGGACCTGCTGATCGCGCACGCGCTGGCCGAGGAGGCCAAGGTCTACCCGGCGCTCAAGCGGTACAAGAACATCGACGACGAAGAGGTCGAGCACGGCGAGGACGAGCACGACGAGGGCAACAAGGCCCTCCTGGAACTCCTCCAGGTGGAGGAGGTCGGCTCCGACGAGTGGGACGAGAAGCTCGAGGAGCTCGTGGAGGCCGTCACCCACCACGCCGACGAGGAGGAGCGCACCATCCTCAACGGCGCGCGCGAGAACGTGGCGATGGACCGGCGCGAGGAGCTGGGCCGGGAGTTCTGGCAGGAGCGCGAGCGGCAGCTGAAGGCCGGCTGCGGTTCCGTCGACAACGTGCGCAAGATCGTCGAGTCCTGAGAACGCCGCTCATGGGTCGGGAGCCCGGACCGGGAACGGTCCGGGCTCCGGCCTGTGCCGGCCCCGCTAGGGTGCCTCGCAGTCCACGTCCCGCCCCGGCAGTCGCCCCGTGGCCAGGTACGCGTTGACCGCGTCGTCCACGCACGGCACGCCGTACACGCCGTACACCGCGTGCTGGTCGGCGCCGCGCAGGGTGATCAGGCGCGAGGAGGACCAGCGGGAGCGCACGGCCCGGGCGCCGTCGTAGCCGGTGCGCGGGTCGCCGGTGGCGTTGACGAGCAGCGCGGGCAGGTCGGCGCGGACCGTCGTCGGGCGTTCGCGCGGCCCGTCCCAGAAGGCGCACGGGCCGATGTTCTGCGTGACGGGCGCGAACAGCGGGTCCCGGGCGCGGGTGCGCCGCACGTCACGCCAGTAGGCTTCCGGGTCGCGGGGCGCGGCACGGTCGCCGCAGAGGATCGCCGTCTGCGCGCTGCCGTACGCGGAGTCGGTGCCGGTGAGCACGAAGTCGAGCACCCCCGCGAGCCACGGGGACGGCGTGACCCGCTCTCCCCGAGCCGCCCGCAGCAGGTCCCCGACGCCCTGCGCGAAGTCCCCGTAGGCGACGTCGTGGTGCTGCGACAGTCCGTTGAAGACGACGACGGGCAGCACGTGCTCGTCCACGCGGTGGCCGCCGAGCCGCAACGGGGAACGGGCGGCGGCCCGGCGCACCCGCTCCACGGCCGCCAGCACCTCGCCCCGGGTCCGGCCCAGGCCGTGGGCCGCGTCCCGGGCGGCGGCCCAGGAGGCCCAGCCCCCCAGCGCGCGGCGGTTGGCCCGCTCGGTGCCCACCAGCAGCCGGGGGCCGTAGCGCTCCGGGTCGATCACCCCGTCCAGGACGACCCGGTCGGTGCGGCCGGGGAACATCGTGGCGTACACCTCACCCAGGTAACTGCCGTAGGAATAGCCGAGGTAGGAGATCCGGCGCTCGCCCAGCGCGGCGCGCACGACGTCCAGATCGCGTGCCGTGTTGCGGGTGGTGGCGTGGGGGAGCAGGTCGCCGGCATGGGTCCGGCAGCGTTCGGCGAGGTCCCGCGCGAAGGCGGTCACGCGGCCGAAACCGGCCCGGTCCTCACCCGCCGCGCGGAAGGCGGAGCCGGTCGGCCAGCGGCAGTCCAGCGGAGTGCTGCGGCCCACGAAACGGGGGTCCACCCCCACCACGTCGTAGCGCGCCCCGGCGTCCTTCATCGCCTCGCGCACCCAGGGCGGGTCGCCGAGCGTCCGCCCGCCCGGTCCGCCGCCGTTGAGCAGCAGCGGGCCGACGCGGCGGCCCGGGTCGGTGGCGCGGATCCGGGAGAGGGCGACGGTGATCGTCCGGCCGCCGGGGTCGGAGTAGTCCAGCGGTACGGTCACGTCGGCGCAGCGGGCGCCGGCCTGTTCCAGTTCCCTGCCGGTGGTGTCGTCCGGGCCGAGCACACAGCCCTTCCAGGTGAGGCGCTGCTGGTGGTAGCGGGCGAGAGGGCCGGGGCCGGGGCTCGCGCCGGCCGTGGCGGGCAGCGCCGTCAGCGCGAGAGCGGCGGCCGTCAGGGCGAGGGCGGCTCGTCTCGCGGTTCCCGGGAAGCGGGGTGACACGGGTGGGTGTCCTTTCTGTCGCCGATGCCCCTTGGGCAGCCGGGCAGCCGGGCAGCCGGGCAGCCGGGCGGGGGCGGGCCGGGCCAGGGGCGTGGTGCGACAGAACGCTAGGGACGGGCGGCCCCCCCGGGCACTCCGGCAGGCAGCCGGTCCGGGGTGGGGCCAGCCCCCGAGCCGGGGCGGGGGAACGCCGTTTCCATGGCGGGGGCAACAACCGGAAACTCCGGCTCAAGCTGGGAGAATGCGCGATCCGACGGGCTGCGGGTCACTGCAGGGGGGTTGTCCAGACATGCGCCCGCGCCTAGGGTCCCTTCCGAGTGCAAGCGCTTTCCAAGCGTGAGTCCGCCGGCCGTCCGAGGAGCGCCGCATGTCCGTGTCCCCAGGGTCCCCCACCCGCCGCCGCGTGGCCGTCGTCGGCACCGGGGCCATCGTCGGCGGCAGTCATCTGCCCGCGCTGCGCGCCCACGCGGACCGGGTGGACCTGGTGGCCGCCGTCGACGTGGACCGGGAGCGGCTGGACGCGTTCCGTGCCCTGGCCGGCGAACAGGTCGCCGCCCACACCTCGTTGGACGCCATGCTGGACGCCGAACGCCCCGACCTCGTCCTGATCGGCACCCCGCCCTCCCTGCACCGCGACCAGACGGTGGCCGCGCTCAAGGCCGGCGCCTGGGTGCTGTGCGAGAAGCCGCTCACCCTGTCGCTCGCGGAGTACGACGACATCGCCGCCGCCGAGGAGGCCTCCGGCGCGTACGCGGCGGTCGTCTTCCAGCACCGCTACGGCTCCGGCACCGTACACGCCAGGGAGCTGATCGCCGCCGGCGAGCTGGGCGCCCCGCTGGTCGCGCACTGCCAGACGACCTGGCACCGCGACGCCGCGTACTACGCGGTGCCCTGGCGCGGGAAGTGGGCCACCGAGGGCGGCGGCCCGACCATGGGCCACGGCATCCACCAGTACGACCTGATGCTGCACCTGCTCGGCCCGTGGGAGGAGATCCGGGCCATGGCGGCGCGCCTGGTCCACGACACGGAGAGCGAGGACGTCTCCACCGCCCTGGTGCGGTTCCGCAGCGGCGCCCTCGCCACGGTCGTCAACAGCGTGCTGTCCCCGGACGAGGTGAGCCGCATCCGCATCGACTGCGCGGACGCCACGGTCGAGCTCACCCACCTGTACGGCCACACCAACGACAGCTGGGTCTACACCCCCGCCCCGCACGTCGCCGCCGCACGCGCGACCGACTGGCGCACGCCCGCCGAGGACGTTCCCAGCTCCCACACGGCCCAGCTCGGGGCACTCCTCGACGCCTACGACACCGGCACCCGCCCCCCGGGCAGCGGCCAGGACGCCCGCGCCACCCTGGAGTTCGCCGCCGCCCTGTACAAGGCGGCGTTCACCGGACGGCCGGTCAGCGCGGGGGAGATCCGTCCCGGCGACCCCTTCTACGAGGCCATGCACGGCGAGCACCCCGACTGGGCCCCCAAGGAGCGCGCATGACCATCCGCGTCACCCACACGCACGGCGAGGCCGTCGCCGTCACGGCTGCCGACGGCACGGAGATCCTCCGCTACGTCTACCGTCCCGACCCCGACCCGTTCGAGGCCCGCAAGCCGTACGCCCACCCGGTGCGCACCCTGTCCGGCCGCACGGTCACCGGCTACCGCCCCCACGACCACCGCTGGCACAAGGGCCTGCAGATGACCGCGAGCCATCTGTCCGGCCAGAACTTCTGGGGCGGCAACTCGTACGTGCACGGCGAGGGGTATCTGCGCCTGCCGGAGCGGGTCGGCTCCATGCGGCACGACGGCTTCCCGGAGTTCCGGGCCGAGGCCGACCGGCTCGCCCTCACCGAGGACCTCACCTGGATCGAGAACGGCGGTGAGGAGTGGGCCCGCGAAGTGCGCGGCCTGACCGTCCACTCGGTCGACGAGGAGGCCGGCGCCTGGGCCCTGGACTGGTCGGTCCGCCTCACCAACACCCGCTCCGAGCCCCTGGTCTTCGGCTCGCCGACCACCGCGGGCCGGGAGATGGCCGGCTACACCGGACTGCAGTGGCGCGGCCCGCGCGACTTCACCGGCGGCACGGTCTTCGCGCCGGACACCGACGCCGGTGCGGGCAAGCTGATGGGCAGCCAGGGCCCGTGGCTCGCCTTCACCACCGAACACGACGACGTCGACGGCCACTCGACCCTCGTCTTCGCGCACGCGCCCGAGAACCTCGACGGCTCGTCGGCGATCCACGAGTCGCACTGGTTCGTGCGCTCCGAGCCCTTCCCGACGGTCGCCTTCTCCTGGGCGTTCTTCGAGGAGTTCGAGCTCCCGCCGGGCGAGTCCTTCGCCTACCGCTACCGGCTGCTGATCGCCGACGGCGCCTGGGACCGCGACCGGGTCGGCACCCACCTGGCGGGCCTGCCGTGGTGAGCGCGCCCGAGCCGCGCCTCGCCCACCCGCTCCCCGGCGCGATCGCCCTGTCCCACCTCAGCCCCTACGACTGGCAGGCCGCCGACGGGATCTGCGGCGGCAGCCCGCACCTGCACCTGGTGTGCACCGAGGCGTACGTCGTCACCGGCGGCCGGGGAGCGGTGCAGACCCTGAGCCCCGACGGCTACCGGGACATCCCCCTGGAAGCCGGCTCCCTCGTCTGGTTCACGCCGGGCACCGTGCACCGCATGGTGCAGGGCGACGATCTGCGCGTCACCGTGCTCATGCAGAACAGCGGCCTGCCCGAGGCGGGGGACGCGGTCTTCACCTTCCCGCCCGGGGTGCTCGCCGACCCCGAGGCGTACGCGGCCGCCGCGAGCCTGCCGCCGGGCACCGGGCCGGCGACCGAGGCGGCCGCCCGGCGCCGCCGGGACCTCGCCGTCGAGGGCTACCTCGGTCTGCGCGAGGCCCTGGTCGCCGGGGACGACGGCCCGTACCGCGCGTTCCAGCGGGCCGCCGCCCGGCTCGTGCGGGACAAGGTGCCCACCTGGCGCGCCCTGTGGCGGGCGGGCGCCCTGGCCACCGCCGAACGCACCGGCGCGCAGCTCGACGCGCTGGCCGACGGCGAACCCGCCCACCTCGCCGAGGCCACCGCCCACGAGGCCGCGCCCACCCGGCGCGGCGGCTTCGGCATGTGCGGCCGCCGCGACGAGTACGCCCTGCCCGGCACCACGCCGCCTCACCGGCCGGAGTAGCGCCTGCTGTCGCTCGCCGGCGTCGAGGGCCGGGCCCTGGCCGCGGTCGATGTCGCCCGCCGGTCCGCTGCCGTTCTTCTCGAACAGCCGGGAATTCAGGGGCTCTTGGTGCAGGAGGGGTGTGAGAACCGGGGGGAGTTGGTCATCCTCTTGTCATGAACCTGCGGCCCGACGGGCGGGTCGCAGCCTCATGGAGGTGTGGGATGCACCGAAAGATCGCCACAGGTCTTGCCGCCTCGACCCTGGCCCTCGTCACCGTCGCCGCCACCGCCACGACCGCGAGTGCCGCTCCCGCCGACAAGCCCCAGGTGCTGGCGAGTTGGACGCAGACCAGCGCGTCCAGCCACAACGCCTGGGCCGCCGCCCGCGCGAACCAGGCCGCCTGGTCCGCGTACGCCTTCGACTGGTCGACCGACTACTGCTCCTCCTCGCCGGACAACCCGTTCGGCTTCCCGTTCTCCCTGTCCTGCGCCCGGCACGACTTCGGCTACCGCAACTACAAGGCCGCGGGCACCTTCGAGGCCAACAAGTCCCGTATCGACAGCGCCTTCTACGAGGACCTCAAGCGGGTGTGCAACGCCTACAGCGGAGGCACCAAGACCTCCTGCGACGGCACGGCGTGGACGTACTACCAGGCCGTGCGCGCCTTCGGCTGACCGCCGGTACACGCCGGGAGGCCGGGCACGGAGCGATGGCTCCGCACCCGGCCTCCCCGTGGACCCGGCGGCCGGCGCATCCGGCCGCTCAGTCACTCAGTCGCGCACCAGGCCGGCGACGCGGATGCGCGGCCACGAGCGGGCCGCCGCGAGCAGCGCCTGGGTACGGGCCGGCGGTGTGGCCGCTGCCGCCGCCAGGGCCGCGGCGGCGCTCGCGATGCCGAGGACGGCACCCGCCGCCACGTCACCCGGATAGTGCACACCCGTGTGGATGCGGGAGTAGCCGACGGCGCTCGCCAGCGCCCCGAGCGGGACCGCGGCCGGCGGCAGGACCACGCCGACCGCCGTGGCGAACGCGACCGCCGACGCGGTGTGCCCCGACGGGAAGGAGGCCGACGTCGGCATCGGGACGTGCCGGTCCACCGTCACCCGGGCGGCCTCGCGGTCCGGGCGGGCCCGGCGCACCAGGCGCTTGCCGAGCAGGTTCGCCGACGCCGACGCCACGGCGATCGCCCCGACCCCGGCGAGCGCGGCCCTGCGCGGCCGCTTCCCGGCGAGGGCCAGCGCGGCGGCGATGGCGAACGAGATCTTCGAGTGGTCCGCCGCGTGGGACAGATGGCGCAGCGTCCGGTCGAGGGTGGGGGTCGGGGTGGCGGCCACCGCCGCGTACAGGGCGCCGTCCACAGCTCTGAGATCGCCCATGACGGCGCCCAGGAGCCGGCCGGGGCCGCCCGAGGGCTCGCCGTCCCCGGCGAGCGTACGGAGGGCGTTCTCGTCTGTGGTCGTCGGATCGGTCATGTGTCGTTCTCCCCGCAGTGGCCTTCCCAGCACGGTACCGGCTCACGCCGGGCGCACGCTCGGCACCCCCGCGCGCCGGTACCTCCCGGGTGCCCGGGCGGCGGCGGGTCATCCGGCGGCCCTGGCCCCCGGGAGGTACCGGCGCCCGGCGGGCGGGCGGCCCCGGTGGCTCTCAGATCCGCCCGGCGCGTCGCTGACGGCGCAGCAGCAGGGCCAGGTACAGGCCGCCGACCACCGCGGTGACCACCCCGACGGGCAGCTGGGCCGACTCGTGCAGATGCTGCGAACCGAAGTCCGCGGCGACCACGAGGAGCGCGCCGGTGCAGGTGGCGGCGAGGAGGTTGGGCCCGGGCTGCCGGGTCAGGCGCCGCGCCAGCTGCGGGGCGATCAGGGCGACGAAGGGGATCGGCCCGGCCGCGGCGGTGGCCACCGCGCAGGCCGCCGTGGCGAGGACCAGCATCACCAGACGCGTGCGCTGCACCGGCACCCCGAGCCCGCCCGCGACGTCGTCGCCCATCTCCAGGATCTTCAGCCGGCCCGCGACGCACACGATCAGCGGCAGCACCACGAGCAGTCCCAGCGCGGCGGGCCGCACGTCGGCCCAGCCCCGGCCGTTCAGGCTGCCGTTGAGCCACACCATGGCCTGGGCGGCCTCGGTGAAGCGGGCCTTGGCGAGCAGATAGGCGTTCACGCCCTGGAGCAGGGCGCTGATGCCGATGCCGACGAGGACCAGCCGGAAACCGTGAATGCCCTGCCGCCAGGCCAGGACGTAGACCAGGACGGCGGTCGCGAGGCCGCCGCCCACCGCCCCGAGCGCCACCTGGCCGCCGCTGCCGCCCGCGACCAGCACGACCAGCAGGCCCCCGGTGGCCGAACCGTAGGTGAAGCCGACGATGTCGGGGCTGCCGAGCGGGTTGCGGGACAGGCTCTGGAACAGTGCGCCGCTCACCCCGAGGGCGGCCCCGGCCAGGATGCCCGTCAGCAGCCGGGGCAGCCGCAGTTCGTTGACGACGAAGTCGGTGCGGGGGCTGCCGTTGCCCAGCAGGGTGCGCACGACGTCGGCGGGGGAGATCGGGTACTCCCCGGTGCCGAGGGCGAGCACGCCCACCCCGGCCGTGACGGCGAGCACCAGCAGGCAGACCGTCAGGGCGCGGACGTCCAGCCGCAGGGACAGACGCCGGCGGCCGCTGCGGACGACGTGGGTGCGTGCCGCGGGCCGCGTGGGGGCGGGCGCGCCCGTGCTCATGACGCCACCACCCTGCGGTGGCGCACCAGCGCGATGAACACCGGCGCCCCGACGACCGCCGTGACCACGCCCGCGTCGAGCTCGTCCGGGCGTACGACGACCCGGCCGAGGACGTCCGCGAACAGCAGCAGGGCGGGGGCCAGCAGCAGGGACAGCGGAACGGTCCAGCGCTGGTCGGCGCCGACGACCATGCGGGCGATGTGCGGGACGGCGAGCCCGACGAACACCAGTGGGCCGACCGCCGAGGTCGCCGCCCCGCACAGCAGGGTCACGGCGAGCAGGCCGAGGAAGCGGGTGCGGTGCAGATGGGCACCGAGCGAGCGGGCGGCGTCGTCGCCGAGGGCCATCGCGTTGAGCGGCCGTACCAGGGCGAGGGCCAGCACCAGGCCCACCACGACGAACGGTGTGATGGTCGTCAGCGTGTCGTTGCCGGCCCGGGCGAGCGAGCCCACGCTCCAGAACCGCAGCTGGTCCAGGGCCTGCGCGTCGAGCAGCATCAGGGTCTGGCCGACGCCGGTGAAGACCGCGGCGATCACCGCGCCGCCGAGTGCCAGCCGTTCGGGCGTCGCTCCGCCGTGTCCGCCCGAGGCCAGCGAGTACACCAGCAGGCCCGCCACCACCGCGCCCGCCATCGCGAACCACACCGAGGCCCACAGGCTCGTCACGCCCAGCACGGTCAGGGACAGGACGACGCCGGTGGCGGCACCGGCGTTGACGCCGAGCAGCCCGGGGTCGGCCAGCGGGTTGCGGGTGAGCGCCTGGATCAGGGCGCCCGCGACCCCGAGGGCCGCGCCCGCGGCGATGCCCGCCAGGGTGCGCGGGACCCGTACGTCCCAGACGACGGAGGCGGCGGTCGAGCCGTCGTCGTGGCGCAGCGCGTCCACGACGACGGACACGGGCAGCGACCGCGAGCCGACGGCCAGGCTGAGCAGGACGGCCGCGAGGAGCAGCAGCAGGGCGCCGAGGACGGCCAGGGAGCGGGTGGAGGTCCGGCGGCGGGGCGGCGCGGCGGACGGCTTCTCCGGGCGGGCCCGAGCGGTGGTCTCAGCCGGCACCGCTGCCCTCCGCGTGCAGCAGGGCGGTGATCCGGCGGCCCAGTTCCTTCTTGTCGATCTTGCCGACGGAGGTGCGGGGGAAGACGTCGGTCACCTCCACCCGGTCGGGCAGCTTGTACGCGGCGACGCCCCGTTCCGTGAGGAAGGCGGCCAGTTCCCGCTGGGTGGGCGGGACCGCCGGGCCGCGCGGCACGAGGTAGGCGCAGGTGCGCTCGCCCATGGTCGCGTCGGGCATGCCGACGACGGCCGCGTCGTGCACGGCGGGGTGGGCGAGGAGATGGTTCTCCAGCTCCTCGGCGGAGATCTTGTCGCCGCCCCGGTTGATCTGGTCCTTGGCCCGGCCCTCGACGACCAGGTGCCCGGAGGGCAGGACGCGCACCAGGTCGCCGGTGCGGTAGTAGCCGTCGTCGGTGAAGGAGCGGGCGTTGTGCGCGGGCGCCCGGTAGTAGCCGCGCAGGGTGTAGGGGCCGCGGGTGAGCAGCTCGCCGGTCGCGCCGGGCGGCACGTCGTGCCCGTCCTCGTCGACGACCCGGATCTCGTCGGCCGGGGACATGGGGCGGCCCTGGGTATGGGCGACCAGCTCCGGCGGGTCGTCCAGGCGCGTGTAGTTGAGCAGGCCCTCGGCCATGCCGAACACCTGCTGCAGGGCGCAACCGAGGGCGGGTGAGACACGGGACGCGGGTTCGGCGCCCAGTTTGGAGCCGCCGACCTGGAGCAGCCGCAGCGAGGACAGGTCGGCCTCCTCCCACTCCACGGCGTCCAGCCACAGCAGGGCGATCGGCGGGACCACGGCGGTGACGGTGACCCGCTCGCACTCGATCAGCGCGAAGGCGTCCTCCGGGCTCGGCGTCGGGGAGAGGACGACGGTGCCGCCCACGAGCAGCGTGCCGAGCAGGCCCGGGCAGGCGAGGGCGAAGTTGTGCGCGGTGGGCAGCACCACGAGGTAGACGGTGGAGCTGTCGAAGCCGCAGATCCGGGCGCTGGCGCGGACGTTGTAGGCGTAGTCGTCGTGGGTGCGGGGGATGAGCTTGGGTTTGCCGGTGGTGCCGCCGGACAGCAGCAGCACCGCCACGTCCGAGGGGTCGGGCACCGGCAGCGGGACGGGGTCGGCGTCGACCCCGTCCAGGGCGGTGAACTCGGCGGCGTCACCGGCCACCAGGACGTGTTCCACGGACGGCACGGCCTTGCGGACGGCCCGGGCGAGGGTCCGGTGGTCGAAGTGGTCATGGGTGTCGGGGATCGCGAGGGCGCGGGCGCCGGCGGTCTCGGCCACGTGGACGAGCTCGCTCTCCCGGTGCGCCGGGAGGGTGAGCACCGGTACGGCGCCGGCCCGCAGCAGGGCGAAGAACAGCACCACGAACGCGTCGGTGTTGGGAAGTTGGACCACCACCCGGTCCCCGGCCGCGATGCCGAGCCGGCGCAGACCCGCGGCCTGCCGGTCGGCGCGGGCGTCGAGCTCGGCGTAGGTCCACCGGGCCCCCTCGCCGTCCACCAGGGCGACCCGCTCCGGGTCGGTCTCGGCCCGGTCCCGCAGCAGCCGGTCCAGCGGCCGGCCCTCCCAGAACCCCTCGGCCCGATACCTCTGCGCGGCCTCTTCCGGCCAGGGAACCCAACCGTCGAGCATCCTCAACTCCCGCCTGCAGTTTAGGAAAGGCTTGCCTAATGGAAGATCCGGGTCAAGCCTGGACGAGACTTCGCTGCGGAGGCTAGGGTCTTTTCTTAGGTTAGGTTAACCTAAGCTAGCTCGGGAGGTAGTCGTTGCTGCGGTACCGGAGCGCGCGGACGGAACTGCCGGGAGACCCCGTCCTGCTGGCCGCCAGGCTGGCCGAGTCGGGACTGTTCGACCAGTACATGGTCTACGAGAAGGACGGCGAGTGGTGGTTCGCCGGAGGCGCGCTCGGTGAGGTCGTGGCCGACCGCTCCACCGTCCGCCGCCGCTGGCTGACCGAGGAGCACGCGGACCCGGTCGGGCCGCACCCCCTCTGCCAAGTCCAGGAAAAACTCACGGAGATGGCCGTCGAGGACTGGCACGCCTACGGCTGGATGGCCTACGAGTTCTCGCAGCTGAACACCGGTCGCCCCGACCGTGCCGGAGAAGGGCGGCTGCTGCATCTGGTCGTCCCGCACAGCGAGGTGAGGCTCCGTCAGGGCGGCGCCGAGGTGCGCAGCACCGACGCTCAGACCCTGCGGGCGTTACTCCGGCTGCTCGCCGAACCCGTCACCCGGGCCCCCGTCGAGGCCCGGCCGATCGACATCGCCGACACCGACGGCACCTACCCCGAACTCGTGGCCCGCGCGATCGAGGAGATCCGGGCCGGCGCCCTGCAGAAGGTCATCCTCTCGCGCACCGTCCCGGTGCCGTTCCCGGTCGACTTCGTCGCCACCTACGTGCACGGCCGCTCCCACAACACCCCGGCCCGTTCCTACCTGATGCACCTCGGCGGACGCCGGGTGGCCGGCTTCAGCCCCGAGACCGTCGCCGAGGTCGGCGCGGACGGGCAGGCCCTCACCCAGCCGCTCGCCGGGACCCGTGCCCGGGGTTTCGGCGAACAGGAGGACGAACGGCTGCGCGCCGAACTCCTCGCCGACCCCAAGGAGATATCCGAGCACGTGCTCTCCGTGAAGCTGGCGGAGGAGGAGATGGCCACCGTGTGCCGCCCGGGCACGGTGTCGGTGCGCGACCTGCTGAGCGTGCGCCGGCGCGGCTCCGTGCAGCACCTCGGCTCCACCGTGCACGGGCAGCTCGCCGAGCACACCACCGCCTGGGACGTGCTGCGCGCCGTCTTCCCGGCCGTGACCGCCTCCGGCATCCCCAAGGAGCCGGCCTACGACTGCATCGCCCGGCTGGAGAAGGAGCCGCGCGGCGTCTACGGCGGCGCGGCCCTCATGGCCGGCAGCGACGGCTCGCTGGACGCCGCCCTCGTCCTGCGCAGCCTCTTCGAGGAGGACGGCCGCACCTGGCTGCGGGCCGGCGCCGGTATCCTCGCCGGGTCGACTCCCGCCCGGGAACTGGAGGAGACCTGCGAGAAGCTGCGCAGCGTCGCCCCCTACGTCGTCCCCGCGCAACCGGCGCCGCTCGCCGCGCCGTCCCTGAGGAGTTAGGTGCGAAGGTGCGACTGGGAGAAGTCGTCGTCGACGTCACACCCCTGCGGGCCGGCCGGGACTTCCGGCTGCTGTTCGCCACCCAGGCGATCTCCATGCTGGGCACCCACCTCACCTCGGTCGCGGCCGGCCTCCAGGTCTACGCACTGACCGGTTCCTCGGTCCAAGTGGGCCTGATGAGCCTGTCGTTGGGGCTGTCGCTGCTGGTCGGGCTGATCGCCGGCGGGGTGCTCGCCGACCGGGTGGACCGGCGCCGGATCGTGCTCGTGACCCGGGCCGCGACCGCCGTGGTGATCACCGGTCTGGCGGTGAACGCGGCCCTGCCCGACCCGCGGGTGTGGTTCGTGTTCGTGGCCGCCGTCCTCGCGGGCGGCACCGCCGGACTGGGCGGACCGGCCCTGATGGCCGCGACGCCCGCCCTGGTGGCGCCCGGCCAACTGGCCGCCGCCGGGGCGCTGATGACCCTGACCGCACAGCTCGGCGCCATGGCCGGCCCCTCCCTCGCGGGGGTCATCGCGGCCGGGCCGGGCATCGCGCTGTGCTTCGCCATCGACGCGCTCATCTACGTCGTCGGGCTCGCCCTGCTGGCCCCGCTGCCCCGCCTCGCACCCGGAGGGGGCGGGGAGCCGCAGCACCCGCTCAAGGCCATGGGGGAGGGGCTGCGGTTCCTGCGCGGCAACCAGGTCGTGGCCGGGCTGCTGCTCATCGACGTGTGCGCCGTGGTCTTCGCGATGCCCTACGCGCTCTTCCCGGAGCTCGGCACCGAGCACTTCGGCGGCGGCCCCTCCACCGTCGGCCTGCTCTACACCGCCCCCGCGGTCGGTTCCTTCTTCGGGGCGCTGACCAGCGGCTGGACCGGCCGCATCCACCACACCGGACGGGCCCTGATCGGCGCGGTCGCACTGTGGGGCGTGGCGATCACCTGCTTCGGTCTGAGCCCGGGCCTGTGGACCGCCCTGGTGTTCCTGGCGCTGGCGGGCCTCGGTGACACCGTCTCCGAGATCCTGCGCCGGGCCCTGCTGCAGCACTACACGCCCGACCGCCTCCAGGGCCGGGTCGGGAGCCTGTGGCTCGCCCAGGCCACCGCCGGGCCCTCCGTCGGCAACGTCGAGGCCGGTCTGGTCGCGCGGGGCCTGGGCTCCGCGGCCGGTGCCGCCGCCGTCGGCGGGGTGATCTGCCTGGCCGGTGTCGCCGCGGTCGCCCTGGCCCTGCCGGGGCTGCGCAGGGCGACCCTGCAGGGGCCACCCGCCGACGACAAGCGGACGGCGCCCGCCGAGAGGTCACCGGCCGCCGACTGACCGTGCGCCCGCGAGGAGAGGCATGCCCAGCGCGATCGTCAACGGAGTGCGGATCCACTACGAGGACACCGGCCACGGCGAGCCCGTGGTCCTGGTCATGGGCCGGGGCGCCCGCGGCCGCGCCTGGCACCTGCACCAGGTGCCGGCGCTGGTCGAGGCCGGGTACCGCGTGGTCACCTTCGACAACCGGGGCGTCCCGCCGAGCGAGGAGTGCCCCGGGGGTTTCACCGTCGACGACCTCGTCGGCGACACCGCCGGACTCGTCGAGCACCTCGGCCTCGGACCCTGCCGGCTGGTCGGGGTGTCCATGGGGGCGTACGTCGTCCAGGAACTGATGCTGCGCCGCCCCCGGCTCGTGCGGCAGGGCGTGCTGATGGCCACCCGGGGCCGCACCGACCATCTGCGCTCGGCCATGGCCGCGGCCGAACGCGCCCTGTACGACGGCGCGGTGACGCTGCCGCCGGCCTACGCGGCGTGGGTGCGGGCGCTGACGAACCTCTCACCCGCCACCCTCGACGACGAACAGCGGGTGCGTGACTGGCTGGAGCTCTTCGAGCTGTCACCCGAGCCCGCCGGGCCGGGCGTGCGCGCCCAGCTCGGCCTGGAACTCCCGCAGGGGCGGCTGGAGGCGTACCGGGCGATCGACGTGTCCTGCCTGGTGATCGGATTCGCGGACGACGTCGTGCTGCCGCCGCACCTGGGGCGCGAGGTCGCCGAGGCCGTCCCGGGCGCCCTCTACCAGGAGATCAAGGGCTGCGGCCACTACGGCTACCTGGAGCGGCCGGACGAAGTGAACCGCGTGCTGCTGGAGTTCTTCCGCAACTGTTCCGCGTAGCCGTTCTTCCGGACACGGCGATGTTGAATTAGGTTAGCCTCACCTAAGTGCTACTCCTCAGGGGGTCATGGTGCAGCGCACCTTGCTCAACGGCAAGATCCACCGAGCCACCGTCACCCAGGCCGATCTGCACTACGTAGGGTCCCTGACGATCGATCAGGACCTCATGGACGCCGCCGACATCACCGAGGGCGAGCAGGTCCACGTCGTCGACATCGACAACGGCGCCCGGCTCACCACGTACGCCATCACCGGCGCGCGCGGCACCGGCGTCATCGGCGTCAACGGGGCCGCGGCCCACCTCGTCCACCCCGGCCACCTCGTGATCGTCATGTCGTTCGCCGCGCTCGACGAGGCCGAACGGGCCGGCCACCGGCCCCGGGTCGTCCACGTCGACCAGGCCAACCGGATCGTCGCGCTCGGCGCGGACCCGGCCGAGCCGGTGCCCGGGGCGCCGGACCAGTACTCCGGAGCCTTCACCCAGCAGGAGGGGAACTGAGCCATGGCCAACCCGTTCGACGACGACAGTGGCGTCTTCCGCGTCCTGGTGAACGACGAGGGCCAGTACTCGCTGTGGCCCGACTTCGCGCCCGTACCGGCCGGCTGGGACAGCGTGCACGGTCCGGACACCCGGGCCACCTGCCTGGAACACATCGAGCGGCACTGGACGGACATGCGCCCGCCCAGTCTGGCCGAGGCCATGGGCGGAGCCGGCCACTGATGGCGCCCCGCCCGGTCGTGGAGGACGTCCTGCCCCTGTCCCCGGCGCAGGAGGGCATGGTCTTCCACGCCCTGTACGACGACAGCGCCCCGGACGTCTACACCGGCCGGCTCGTCCTCCGGCTCGAAGGGCCCCTGGACCCGGCCCGGTTGCGCACGGCCGCCGACGCCCTGCTGGCCCGGCACGCCAACCTCCGGGCCGCCTTCCGCACCCAGCGGTCGGGCCGGCGGGTCCAGGTGATCGCCGGCGGGATCCGCACGCCCTGGCGCGAGACGGACCTGTCCGGCCTGCCGCCGGCCGAGCGGCAGGCGACGTTCGAGAAGCTGCTCGCCCGGGACCGGGAGACCCGCTTCGACCTGGCCCGGCCACCGCTGCTGCGCCTGCGGCTGGTGGCCTTCGGTGACCGGGACCACCGGCTGCTGATCTCCTCCCACCACCTGCTCTGGGACGGCTGGTCCGCACCCGTGCTGGTCCGCGAGCTCTTCCGCCTCTACACCTCGGGCGGCGACCCGGCCGCCCTGCCCCCGGTACGGCCGTACCGCGACTACCTCGCCTGGCTGTCCCGCCAGGACCGCCCGGCCGCCGAACAGGCGTGGCGGGACGCCCTCCAGGACCTCGACGAGCCCTGCCTCCTCGCCCCCGGGGCACGCGACCTGCCCGCCGAACAGCCGGCACGGCACGTCGTGGAGCTGTCCGAGCGGGAGACCACGGCCCTCACCGCGACCGCCCGCGCGTGCGGCGTGACCGTCAGCACCGTGCTGCAGGGCCTGTGGGCGGTGCTGCTCGCGCGGCACACCGGCCGGCTCGACGTGGTCCTCGGCGCCACGGTGTCCGGCCGCGACGCCGACGTGCCCGGCATCGAGTCGATGGTCGGCCTGTTCATCAACACCCTGCCGGTCCGGGTGCGGTTACGCCCCGCCGAGCCGCTCGGCGACCTGCTCCGGCGGATCCAGTCCGAGCGGTCGGCCCTGCTCGGCCACGAGCACCTCGGCCTGGCCGACATCCAGCGCGCCGCCGGGCACGACCTGCTCTTCGACACGCTGCTGGTGTTCGAGAGCTACCCCATCGACGACGAGGGCATCGCCGACGCCCTGGGCCCCGACGGCCCCCGCATGACCGAGGTGTCCGTCCGCGACGCCACGCACTACCCGCTCACCCTCACCGCCCTGCCCGGCGACCGGCTCACCCTGACCCTCGGCCACCGGCCCACGGCCCTCGACGAGGCGACGGTGACCGGCATCGCGGCCGGTCTGCACCGGCTCGTCCGGGCGTTCACGGAGGAACCCGAC
Source organism: Streptomyces sp. XY006 (assembly GCF_002237655.1). Lineage (GTDB taxonomy): Bacteria > Actinomycetota > Actinomycetes > Streptomycetales > Streptomycetaceae > Streptomyces > Streptomyces levis. Next base: position 321,337 of record NZ_NOKT01000002.1, on the reverse strand, counting down.
CGGCCGGTGGGACGGCTGGACCCCGCGCCCGCCGACGGACTCCCCGAGGGCGGCGCCCCGTCGGCCGGGCGGCACACCACCGTCCGTGACCTCTTCGAGGAGCAGGCCGCCCGCACCCCGCGGGCTCCCGCCGTCCACCACGGGGACACCACCCTCACCTTCGCCGGACTCGACGCCGCCGCCAACCGGTTGGCCGCCGCGCTGCTGGCCCGCAGTGCCGGGCCCGAGGCGGTGGTGGCCGTCGCCCTGCCGCGCGGACCGGACCTCGTCACCGCACTGCTCGCCGCCCTCAAGGCGGGGGCGGCCTGCATGCCCCTCGACCCGTCCTACCCGCCCGAGCGGATCGCCCTCATGCTCGGGGACGCCCGGCCCCGGCTCGTGGTGAGCGACCGCGCGACGGCCCGGCGACTCGCCCTCGACCCGGAGTCGGTGTGCGACCCCGGGGAGACGGCCGGCGCCGTGGCGCGCCCGCCGCTGTCACCCGACCACCCCGCGTACGTCGTGTTCACCTCCGGCTCCACCGGCCGCCCCAAGGGCGTCCTCGGCACCCAGCGGGCCCTGGCCAACCGGCTCGCCTGGGGCAGGGAACTGACGGACGGTCCGGGCGGTGTCCGTGTCGCCAAGAGCCCGATCAGCTTCATCGACGGCCTCACCGAACTGCTCGGCGCGCTGGTCGCGGGCGACGCCGTGGCCCTCGCCGACGACGAGTCGGCCGGCGACCCGGCCGCGCTGGCCGCGCTGGCCGGCCGGCACGGGGCCACGATGCTCACCGCCGTGCCCAGCCTGCACACCACCCTGGTCGAGTCCACCCCGCCGGGCGGCTTCACCTCGGTCGCCACCTGGATCTCCAGCGGGGAACCCCTCACCACCGGCCTGGCCCGGCAGATCACCACCCGCTGGCCCGGCTCCCGCCTGGTCAACCTCTACGGCTGCTCGGAAGCAGCGGGCGACAGCCTGGCCCACGCGTACATCCCCGACGCCGACAGGCCCCCAGAGCCTGGCCAGGAGCCCGCAGCGCCCGGCCGCCAGGCCACCGGCATCGTCCCGCTGGGCCGCCCCGTCGCCGGGACCCGCGTGTATGTCCTGGACCCGTTCCTGCGGCCCTCCCCGGTCGGGGCGGGCGGGGAGTTGTATCTCGCGGGGGACGGGCTCGCCCGGGGGTATCTCGGCCGACCCGGGCTCACCGCCGAGCGGTTCGTCGCCGATCCGTTCGGGCCGCCAGGCGGGCGCCTCTACCGCACCGGCGACCTCGCCCGGCTCCGCCCCGACGGCACGGTCGAGTTCCTGGGCAGGGCCGACCAGCAGGTCAAGATCCGGGGGGTCCGGGTGGAGCCCGGGGAGATCGAGGCGGCGGCCCGTGCGCTGCCGGGCGTGCGCCGGGCCGCGGTCGTGGCCCGCCAGGACGGCACGGCACCGCGGCGGCTCGTGGCGTACGTGGAGGCCGAGTCCGGCGGCGACGGCCTGCCGGAGCCCGCCGCCCTGCGGCACGCGCTCGCCGAGCGGCTCCCGGCCCCTCTCGTGCCGGCCGCCGTGGTGGTCCTGCCGGCGCTGCCCCTCACCCCCAGCGGCAAACTCGACCGCCGCGCCCTGCCCGCCCCCGACTTCACCCCATCGAGCGCCTTCGACCCCCCGCGCACCGAGCCGGAGAAGGCACTGTGCGGCCTGTTCGCCGAGGTCCTCGGAGTCGAACGGGTCGGCATCCACGACGACTTCTTCGCCCTCGGCGGCGACAGCATCGTCTCGGTCCGGCTGGCCGACCGGGCCCGCCGGGCGGGACTCGGACTCTCCCCCCGGGACGTGTTCACCCACCGCACCCCGGCCGGTCTCGCCCGCGCCCTGCCGGACGGCACCGCCCCGCAGCGGGAGTTCACCGCGACGGCGGCACCGCTGGTGTCGCTCAGCCCGTCGCAGCTCGACAACGTCAAGGCGAGGTGGAGGAGCCGATGAGCACAGAGCCCGCCGGGGCGGCGGACGACGGGTCCCTGGTCGAGGACGTCCTGCCGCTGTCCCCGCTGCAACAGGGCCTGCTGTTCCACGCCCTGTTCGACCAGGCCGTCCAGGACGTGTACACCATGCAGTCCCTCGTGGAGATCGAGGGCCCGCTGGACCGCGGGCGCCTGCGCGCCGCCGCCGGGGAACTCGTCGCCCGGCACGCCGTGCTGCGCAGCGCCTTCCTGCACGAGGACGACATGGACGAGCCGGTGCAGGTCGTCCTCAAGGAGGTCCCCGTCGACTGGCGGGAGGCCACCGCCGCGGCCGAGGCGGACGTGGCACGGCTCGTCGCCGCCGACGCCGCCGCCCGCTTCGACCCGACCGACCCCCCGCTGCTGCGCCTGACCCTGATCGACCGGGGCGAGGACCGGCGGCTGCTCGTCCTCACCAACCACCATCTGCTCCTGGACGGCTGGTCGATCCCGCTGCTCGTGCGCGAACTCCTCCAGCTGTACGCCCACCGGCTCGCCCCCGGCCGCTGCGCCCCGCCGCCCGCCGTACGGCCGTACCGCGACTTCCTCGCCTGGCTGGCGAGCCGCGACCGGGAGGCGTCCCGGGCGGCCTGGCGCGAGGCGCTCGCCGGCGCGGCACCGGCCCTGCTGGCCCCCGCGGCCGCCGGCCTCGTCCCCGTCCTGCCCGAACTGCACACCCTGCGGCTGTCCGAGGATCTCACCGCCGGCCTGCAGCGCCTCGCCCGCTCCCGGGGCGTCACCGTCAACACCGTCGTCCAGGGTCTGTGGGCCCTGCTGCTGGCGCGCCTGACCGGCAGGGACGACGTGGTGTTCGGCGCGACCGTGGCGGGGCGGCCCGCCGAACTGGCCGGGGCCGAGTCGATGATCGGCCTGTTCATCAACACCGTGCCCGTACGGGTGTCCCTGCCGCCGGGGGAGCCGGCCGCCGCTTACCTGCGCCGGCTGCAGGACGAGCAGGCGCGGCTGATGGACCATCAGTACCTCGGGCTCACCGAGATCCAGCGGGTCGCCGGGGCCGGTGACCTCTTCGACACCCTGCTGGTCTTCGAGAACTACCCGGTCGACCAGGCGGCCGTGGCCCGCGCGGAGGCGGCGGCCGGGCTGCGGATCCTCGACGTCAAGGGCTCCGGCGCCACCCACTACCCGCTGACCCTCGCCGTCCTCACCGGGCAACGCCTCGGCGTCGTCTTCGAGTTCCGGCCCGACTCCTACGACCGCCCGGCCGTGGAACGGCTCGCCACACGCTTCGAACGGCTCGTCCGCGCGGTCGTCGCGGCACCCGACGCACCCCTCGCTGCGCTGGACGTCCTCGCCCCCGAGGAGCGCACCGCGCTGCTGGCCCGCGGCAGGACCGAGCGGCTGCCCGCCCCGCACACCACCCTGCCGGAGATCTTCCGGGACCGGGCCGCCCGCACACCGGACGCGGTCGCCGTCGCCGGCGACGGCAGGCGGCTCACCTTCGCCGAGGCCGACACCGAGGCCAACCGGCTGGCCCGGGTGCTGGCCGGCGCCGGTGCCGGGCCGGAGCGGATCGTCGCCCTGGCCCTGCCGCCCACGCCCGACACGATCACCGCGCTGCTCGCCGTGCAGAAGGCCGGCGCCGCCTATCTGCCCCTCGACCCCGCCTGGCCCGAGGACCGGATCGCCGCGATGCTCGCCGACGCCCGGCCCGTCGCCCTGATCGCCACCACCGCCACCGCTCCCGGCCCGGCCGCCCTCGGCGACGTCCCCGCCCTCCTCCTCGACGACCCCGGCGTCCGGCGGCGCCTCGCGGCGGCGGACGGCAGCGACCTGACGGACGCCGACCGCACCGGACCGCTGCTGCCCGAGCACCCCGCGTACGTCATCTACACCTCCGGCTCCACCGGCCGCCCCAAGGCCGTCGTCGTGCCGCAGCGCGCGATCGTCAACCTGTACGCCGCCCACCACGCCGCCCTGCACGCACCGGCCGCGGCGGCGGCCGGCGGCCGGCCGCTGCGCGTGGGCCACGCCTGGCCGACGGCGTTCGACGCCTCCTGGCAGCCCATGCTGTGGATGTTCGCCGGGCACGAACTGCACCTGGTGCCCGAGGACGTCCGCCGCGACCCCGACGCGCTGCGCGCCTTCCTCACCGAGCACCGCATCGAGTTCATCGAGCTGTCCCCGTCCCTGCTCGCCGAGGTCGTCGCGCGCGGCGGCGACTGGCGCGGCGACCTGAAGGTGCTGGGCGTCGGCGGCGAGGCCGTACCGCCCGATCTGTGGCGCACCCTCAGGGAGACCGGCGGGCCGGCCGCGCACAACCTGTACGGGCCCACCGAGTGCACCGTCGACTCGGCTGACTGCGACCTCGCGCTCAGCGACCGTCCCGCCATCGGCCGGCCCGTGGCGGGCGCCACCCTGTACATCCTCGACGGACACCTCAACCCCGTGCCCGCCGGCGTCGACGGCGAGCTGTACATCGCCGGAGAAGGGCTGGCCCGGGGCTATCTGGGCCGCCCCGGGACCACCGCGAGCCGTTTCGTCGCCGACCCGTTCGGCCTGCGGCCCGGTGCCCGCATGTACCGCACCGGGGACATCGCCCGGTGGACCGCGCACGGCCTGGTGGAGTGCCTCGGCCGGATCGACGACCAGGTCAAGATCAGGGGCTACCGCATCGAACCCGGGGAGATCGAGGCGGCGTTGCTCGACCACGCGCTCGTCGAACGCGCCGCGGTCGTCGTCCGCGAGGACACCCCGGGCGTACGCCGCCTCGTCGCCTACGTCGTCACCGCCCCGGCCGCCCCGCCCGCCGAGGAGACGGCGGAGCTGCTGCGCCGCGCGGCCGCCGCCGTCCTGCCCGACTACATGGTGCCGTCGGCGTTCGTCCCGGTCCCCGCGTTCCCGCTGACCCTCAACGGCAAGCTCGACACCGCCGCGCTCCCGGCCCCGTCCCGCAGCGCCGGGCCCGCCGCGCAACCGCCGCGCACCGCGGCCGAGAAGCAGCTCGCCGATCTCTTCGCCCAGGTCCTCGGGCTGGACGCGGTGGGCGTGCACGACAGCTTCTTCGCACTCGGCGGCGACAGCATCGTCTCCATGAGGCTGGCCGGCCGGGCCCGGGCCGCCGGTCTCGCGCTCTCGCCGCGCGACGTGTTCGAGCACCCGACCGTCGCGGAACTCGCGGCGGCCGCCGCAACCCCTCGGCGCCCGGGCGCGGATCCGGACGCGGGCGTCGGCGACATCCCCCTGACCCCGGCGCTCGCCTCGCTCGTCGAACAGGGCACCCCCTTCGGCACGTTCAGCCAGGCCCGCTTCCTGCGCACCCCGCCCGGCATGGACCTCGACGCTCTGCACCGCACGGTCCAGACCGTCCTGGACCGGCACGACCTGCTGCGCGCCGCCCTCGCGCCCGACGAGCGAGGCACCTGGCGCCTGCGCACCGCCCCGCCGGGCACCGTCCGCGCCGCCGACCGCGTACGGCGCACCGACGCCGCCGGGCTGGACCACGCCACGATCGGCGCGCTCGTACCGGGCGCCTTCGAGGAGCTGGCCGCCGAACTCGACCCGGCCGCCGGGGCGGTGGCGCGGTTCCTGTGGTTCGACACCGGGCCGGACCGCGAGGGACGCCTGCTGGCCGTCGTGCACCACCTGGCGACCGACGCCGCCTCCTGGGGCGTCCTCACCGCCGATCTCGCCGCGGCCTGGCACGGCACCCCGCTCCCCCCGCCGGGCACCTCCTTCCGGGAATGGGCCCGGGCCCTGACCGCGGAGGCCGTCTCCCCCCGCCGTACGGCCGAACTCGCCCACTGGACGGCGGTGTCGGGCCGGCCCGAACCGGACCTGGGCGCCGGTCCGCCGGACCCGGCCCGGGACACCCTGGCCACCCTGCGCCGCCACGAGACGACCCTCGGCCCGGACCTCACCGCACACCTGCTCGCCCACCCCGTGCGGGACGTCCTGCTGACCGCGCTGGCCCTGGCCGTCCCGGCCTGGCGGCGCGAACTGGGCCGCCCCGCCCCGGACCGGTCCGTCCTGATCGCCCTGGAGGGACACGGCCGCGAGGAGCACCTGCTGCCGGACGGCGACCTGTCGGGCACCCTCGGCTGGTTCACGACCGTCTTCCCCGTCCGCCTCGACCCCGGCGACGGACCCCCCGCCGACCGGCTGCGGCGTGTGCGCGACCAGCTGGCGGCCCCGCCCGACCAGGGCATCGGCCACGGCCTGCTGCGCCACCTCAACCCGGGCACCGCCCCCCTCCTCGCCGCCCTCCCGCAGCCCGGGATCCAGGTCAACTACCTGGGCCGGATGAGCCTCGGTGAGCAGCCCGGGGACGCCGCGTTCACCAGCGCCCCCGAGACCGGTGCGGTCGGCGGACTGGCCGACCCGGCGACACCGGTCCGGTACCCACTGGTGCTCGACGCGGTGATCAGCGACGGGACGGACCCCGCCGGCCCGGTCCTCACGGCCTCCTGGCACTGGCCCGAACGCCTCTTCACCCGGGCGCAGACCGAACGGCTCGGCGAACTGTGGACCGCTTCCCTCGAACGGCTCGTGAAAGGCGGAGACCAGTGACCGACACCCAGGCGGCCCCGCCCGCAGACCTCGCGGCCCGCAAGCGGGAACTGCTGCGCCGCAGACTGGAGACCGCCGGACTGGCCGACACCCCCGCCCGGGCCGAACGGATCCCGCCCCGCCCCGCGGGCGCCGGCCCGCTGCCCCTGTCGTACGCCCAGTCCCGGATGTGGCTGCTCCAGCAGCTCGACCCGGCAAGCCCCGCCTACAACGTCTGCCTCGCCATCCGGCTGCGCGGCCCGCTCGACGCCCCCGCCCTGCGCACCGCGCTGGCCGGCCTGCTCGCCCGGCACGAGGTGCTGCGCACCCGGTACCCCGCGGCCGACGACGGAACACCGCACCAAATCGTCGACGAAAAAGCGGAGTTGTGCTTCGAGGCGGCTGATCTGTGCGAGCTGCCCGCGGGCGAGCGGGACCGGCGCACCGGTGAACTGGCCCGCACCGCCTCCGCGACCCCGTTCCACCTCGCCACCGACCACCCCCTGCGGGCCCTTCTCGTGCGGCGCGACGACCACGACCACACCCTCGTGCTGACGGTCCACCACATCGCCTGGGACGGCGGCACCTTCAACGCCCTCTCCCGCGACCTGAGCGCCCTCTACCGGTCCGCACTCACGGGCGGGGGCGAGCCGCTCCCGGAACTCCCCGCCCAGTACGCCGACTTCGCGCTCTGGCAGCGCACCACCTTCACCGACGAGCGGCTGGCCGGGCACCTCGACCACTGGCGCACCGCCCTGGTCCCGCCGCCCCGCCCCCTGGACCTGCCCACCGACGCATCCCGCGCGCCCCGGCCCACCGCGCACGGCGACCGCCGCTTCCACACCTTCGCGCCCGAGGTCACCGACCGCCTCACCGCCTTCGCCCGCACGGCCGGCGCCACCCCGTTCATGGTCCTGCTCGCGGGCCTGGCCGCCCTGCTCCACCGCCTCACCGGCGCCACCGACATCCCCGTCGGCTCGGCCGTCATGAACCGCGACCTGCCCGGACTCGACCGGCTGATCGGCAACTTCGGCAACACCCTGGCCCTGCGCGCCGACCTCGCGGGGGACCCGGGGACCGGCGAACTCGTCGAGCGGGTACGCCGGTTGTGCACCGAGGCGTACGCCCACCAGGACATGCCGTTCGACCTGCTGGTGGAGCGGCTGCGGCCGGAGCGGCAGCCGGGCCGGGCCGTCTGGTTCGACGTCATGCTGCTGTTCCTCACCCAGGGACTCCAAGGGCCCGAACTGCCCGGGGTGAGCGCCGAGTGGGAGACCGTCCACAACGACACCACCCAGTTCGACCTGTCCCTGGAGGCCTTCCTCACCGGCGGACGGCTGCGCATCGAGGCCACCTACCGCAGCGCCCTGTTCACCCCGGAGACCGCCGACCGCCTGCTGCACCGGCTGGAGACGCTCCTGGCCGCCGGACTCGCCGATCCCGAACGGCCTATCTCGCGGCTGCCGTTGATGCCCGCCACGGAGGAACACCAGGTCCTGGCGGAGTGGAACGCCACCGCCCGGCCCGTCCCCGACACCACCCTGGCCGCCCTGCTCACCGAGCAGGCCGCCCGCACCCCCGGCGCACCGGCGCTCACCCACGAGGACGGCACCCTGAGCCACGCCGCACTCCACGCCCGCGCCAACCGACTGGCCCGCCTGCTGATCGACCACGGCGTCGGACCCGAACACCGTGTCGCCGTGGCCCTCGACCGGGGACCCGACCTCGTCGTCGCGCTCCTCGCGACCCTCCAAACGGGCGCCGCCTACGTCCCCCTGGACACCGGCTACCCCGCCGCACGCCTCGCCGTGATGATCGAGGACGCCGCCCCGGCCCTCGTCATCACGTCGAGCGGCACCGACGGCCGGATCCCCGCCACTGCGGGCCCCGTACTGCTGCTCGACGACCCCGGCCTGCGCGCGCGCTTGGCCGACCGCGCACCCGGGCCCGTCACCGACGCGGACCGGCTCGCGCCCCTGCGGCCGGAGCACCCCGCGTACGTCATCTTCACCTCCGGCTCCACGGGCCGCCCCAAGGGCGTCGTCGTCCCGCACGCCGCGATCGTCAACCGGCTGCTGTGGATGCAGGACACCTACCGCCTCGGCCCCGAGGACCGGGTGCTGCAGAAGACCCCGGCCGGCTTCGACGTCTCCGTCTGGGAGTTCTTCTGGCCGCTGATCACCGGAGCGGCACTGGTCCTCGCCCGCCCCGGCGGCCACCGCGACCCGGCCCACCTCGCCGCGCTGATCCGCGAACACCGCGTCACCACCACCCACTTCGTCCCGTCGATGCTGCGGGTCTTCCTCGACGACCCCGCCGCCACCGGGGCCCGGGGCGTGCTGCGCCGGATCGTGTGCAGCGGCGAGGCCCTGCCGTCGGACCTCGCCGAACGCTGCACCCGCCTGCTGGCCGGCACCGCCCTGCACAACCTCTACGGCCCGACGGAGGCGGCCGTCGACGTCACCGCCTGGCCCTGCGCCGACGGCACGCGCTCCGCCGCGGGCTCGGTGCCCGTCGGACGCCCGGTGTGGAACACCCGCACCCTCGTCCTGGACGCCGCCCTGCGCCCGGTGCCGCCCGGCGTGGCCGGCGAGCTGTACCTGGCCGGGATCCAGCTCGCCCGGGGCTACCTCGGCCGTCCCGCCCTGACCGCCGCCCGCTTCGTCGCCGACCCCTACGGCCCGCCCGGCAGCCGCCTGTACCGCACCGGCGACGTGGTCCGCTGGACCGCCGACGGCGCCCTGGAGTTCCTCGGCCGCGCCGACGACCAGGTGAAGATCCGCGGCTTCCGGGTCGAGCCGGGCGAGACGGAGGCCGCCCTGGCGGCCCTGCCGGACGTGTCCCAGGCGGCGGTCACCGTACGCGGGGACGCGCACGGCGAACCCCGCCTGGTCGCCTACGCCGTGCCCCGGCCCGGCGCCCGGCCGGAACCGCCGGCCCTGCGCCGGGAGCTCGCCGGCACCCTGCCGGACCACCAGGTGCCCTCCGCCGTCGTCGTGCTGGACGCCCTGCCGCTCACCCCCAACGGCAAACTCGACCGCGCCGCCCTGCCCGCCCCCGACCTGTCGGCGCTCACCACCGCCACCGCGCCCCGCACCGAGGCGGAGGCGACCCTGTGCCGCCTCTTCGCGGACCTGCTCGGGCTGCCCTCGGTCGGCGTCCACGACGAGTTCTTCGCCCTCGGCGGCCACTCCCTGCTCGCCAACCGGCTCGTCGCCCGGGTCCGCGCCGAGCGGGGCGTCACCCTGCCGCTGCGGGCCGTCTTCGACACGCCCACCCCGGCCGCCCTGGCGCCCCTGCTGGACGCGCCCGGCGAGCGGCGGCCCGCCCTGCGCCCCGCCGCCCGCCGCCCGGAGCCCGTGCCGCTGTCCTTCGCGCAGTCCCGGCTGTGGTTCCTGCACCGGCTGGAGGGACCGGCCCCCACCTACAACATTCCCACCGCCGTCCGGCTCCACGGCCCGCTCGACCCCGCCGCCCTGCGCGCGGCGCTCCAGGACGTCGTGGACCGCCACGAGGCCCTGCGCACCGTCTTCCCCGACCAGGACGGCGTGCCCCGGCAGGAGATCCGCACGGACGCGGCCGTGCCCTTCGAGGTGCTGAGCGCGCCGGCCGGGGAGGTCGACGCGCTGCTCGCCCGGGCCGCCGCCCACCCCTTCGCCCTCGACCGCGAACTCCCCGTGCGCGCCACCCTCGTGAGCGTCGCCCCCGACGACCACGTGCTGCTCCTGCTCGTCCACCACATCGCCACCGACGGCTGGTCGGACGAGCCCCTGCTGCGGGACCTGGCCACCGCCTACGCCGCCCGCCGCAGCGGCGCGCCCCCGGCCTGGCCGCCGCTCGCCGTGCAGTACGCCGACCACACCCTGTGGCAACGCGAGCTGCTCGACGAGGAGTTCACCGCCCGCGAGGTCCGCTCCTGGGCCCGGCGCCTGGACGGGCTCCCGGAGGAACTCCAGCTGCCCGCCGACCGGCCGCGCCCGGCCGTGCCCGGCCACCGCGCCGGCGCCGTCGGCTTCACCCTCGACGCCGCCACCCACCGGGCACTGCGCGCGCTGTCCGCCGAGTCCGGCGGCACCGTCTTCATGGCCCTCCAGGCCACCCTCGCCGTGCTGCTCGCCCGGCTGGGCGCCGGCGACGACATCCCGCTCGGCACCCCGGTCGCCGGCCGCGCCGACCCCGCCCTCGACGACCTGGTGGGCCTGTTCGTCAACACCCTCGTGCTGCGCACCGACGTCTCCGGCGACCCGTCGTTCCGCACGCTGCTCGCCCGGGTGCGCGCGGCGGACGTGGACGCCTACGCCCACCAGGAACTGCCCTTCGAGAAGCTGGTGGACGCGCTCGCGCCGACCCGCTCGACGGGCCGCCACCCGCTCTTCCAGGTCATGCTCGCCCACCAGCAGGCCCCGCCCGCCGTACGGGACTTCGCCGGCCTCACCCTGAGCGAGCGACGCGTCCCCTTCCACACCGCCAAGACCGACCTGGCCTTCCACGTCTTCGAACGGGCCGAAGCGGGCGGCGTCGACGGCTCCCTGGTCTACAGCGAGGACCTCTACGACCGCGACACGGCACGGGAGCTGACCGAGCGGTTCGTCCGTCTGGCCGGTGAACTGGCCCGGCACCCCGACCGCCCGGTGGGCGCCGCCGACGTCCTCACCCCGCGCGAACGGCACCTGCTGCTGGAGGAGTGGAACGACACCGCGTGTCCCATGCCGGCCACCACCCTCACCGCCCTGGTGGAGGAGCAGGTCGCCAAGACCCCACAGCTCGTCGCGGTCGAGTACGGCGCCCCCGGCGGACCCTCGCTCACCTACGCCGAACTCGACGCCCTGGCGGGCGGCCTGGCACGGCGGCTCGGCTCCCTGGGCGTGGGCCCCGAGTGCCGGGTCGGCATCCACCTGGAACGCTCCGTGGAGATGGTCGTCGCGCTGCTCGCCGTGCTGAAGGCCGGCGGTGCCTTCGTCCCGCTGGAGCCGTCCTGGCCCGCCCGCCGCATCGCACAGGTGTGCCGGGGCACGGCCCTGACCGCCGTCCTCGGCCGGCCCGGCGACGACCACGTCCTCGGCGGCGACACGCTCGGACCGGACGCGCCGCCCGTCGTCGAGGTCACCCTCGACGGACCCACGGCCGACCACCCGTCGGTCCCCGTCGACCCCGAGGGCCTCGCCTACGTCATCCACACCTCCGGCTCGACCGGCACCCCCAAGGGCGCGATGATCCGGCACCGGGCCATCGCGCACCGGCTGCTGTGGCAACGCGGCCTGCTGGGCTTCGGCACCGACGACGCGGCCCTGTTCAAGGCGCCGCTCGGCTTCGACATCTCCGTCAACGAGATCTTCCTGCCCCTGGTCAACGGCGGCCGCGTGGTGATCGCCGAACCCGGCGGCGAACAGGACACCGACTACCTGCTCGACACCGTCGAACGGCACCGGGTGACCTTCACCTACCTGGTCTCCTCGATGCTCGACCTGCTCCTCGAACTGGACGGCTTCGCCCGCCGCGCCGCCTCGCTCAAGCACGTGTGGTGCGGCGGAGAGGTGCTCACCCCCGAACTGTTCGCCCGGTTCCGGGCCGCCAGCGGGGCCGTGATGTACCACGGCTACGGCCCGGCCGAGGCCACCATCGGCGTCAGCCACGTCGTGTACCGCACCGGCGCCGTCCGCAGCGCCGTCTCCATCGGCCGGCCCAACTCCAACACCCGCCTGTACGTCCTGGACGAACGGCTCCAGCCCGTCCCGGTGGGCGTGCCGGGCGAGTTGTACGCGGGGGGCGTCTACCTCGGCCGGGGCTACGTCAACGACCCGCGCCGCACCGCCGGCCACTTCGTCGCCGACCCGTTCGGCCCGCCCGGCGAGCGCCTCTACCGCACCGGCGACCTGGTCCGCCGGCAGCGCGACGGCAGCCTGGAGTTCCTCGGCCGCGCCGACAACCAGGTGAAGATCCGCGGCATGCGCGTGGAGCTGGAGGAGATCGAGGCCGTCCTCGAACAGCACCCGGGCGTCCGGCGCGGCGCGGTGGTGGTCCGCGAGGACGCCCCGGGCGTCAAGCAGCTCGCCGGATACTGCCTGGCCGCCCCCGGCGTCCTGCCCGGACTGCGGGACTGGCTCCGGGAGCGGCTGCCCGAGCACATGGTGCCGCGCACCCTCAGCGTCCTGGACGCCTTCCCGCTGCTGCCCTCCGGCAAGGTGAACCGGGCCGGCCTGCCCGCCCCCGAGTCCGCCCCCGGCTCCGGCACCTCCCGGGAGCCCGCCACCGAAGGCGAACGGCGGCTCTGCGCCCTCTTCGCCACCGTCCTCGGCCTCGAACAGGTCGGTGCCGACGACGACTTCTTCCAGCTGGGCGGCGACAGCATCGTCTCCATCCGGCTGGTGACCCTCGCCCGCAAGGCCGGCCTGCCCCTCAGCCCCCGGCAGGTCTTCCAGTCGCCGACCCCGGCCGGACTCGCCGCGGCCGCGGCCGCCACGGACACCGGGCACACGAGCACCCCCGGAACGCCCGACGACCCGGTGGGCGAGGTCGCACTCACCCCGGTCATGCGGTGGGCGGCCGGCCCCGACGGCTCCTACGGCGGTCTCGCCCAGGCCGTGCTGCTGGTGACGCCCGCCGGCCTCACCGAGGACGACACCGTCACCGTCCTCCAAGCCCTGGTGGACCGGCACGACATGCTCCGCGCGCGGCTGGCGGACGACGGCAGCCGCCTGACGGTCCCCGCCGAGGGCAGCGTGCGCGCGGGCGAGCTGCTGACCCGGGCGCAGGACACCGACCTCGCAGGGCAGCTGGCCGGGGCGGTGGCCCGCCTCGACCCCCGCGCCGGGCGGATGCTCCAAGCGGTCCTGCTCGGCCCGGACCGGCTGCTCCTGGTCGCCCACCACCTCGTGGTCGACGGCGTGTCCTGGCGGATCATCACCGCCGAGCTGGCCGACGCCTGGCAGGCCCTGCGCTCCGGGACGCCCCCGCGCCCGGTCTGGACCGGCACCTCCTTCCGCCGCTGGAGCCGCCTCCTGGCCGAGCAGGCCCGCACGCCGGAACGGAGGGGCGAACTGCCCTTCTGGACCGGGACGCTGGAGCGGGGACGCCCCCTGCTCGACCCATCCCTCGACCCCGCCCGGGACACCGCGGCGACGGTGCGGGAGGAGCGGCTCGTCCTCCCCGCCGACCTGACCGCGCCGCTCCTGACCACGGTTCCCGCCGCCTTCCGGGCCGCCGTCCCGGACGTGCTGCTGGGCGCCTTCGCGGTGGCGGCTGCCGCCTGGCGCGAGGAGCGCGGCGACCACGCGGGCCGCTCCCTCCTCGTCGGGCTCGAAGGACACGGGCGCGAGGAGCGACTCGCCGCGGGTGTCGACCTGTCGGCCACGGTGGGCTGGTTCACCACCCTCCACCCCGTCGCCCTCGACCCGGGCCCGCTCGACCTCGGCGAGGCCCTCTCCGGCGGCACGGCCGCGGCCACGGCCCTGAAGCGGATCAAGGAGCAGCTGCGCGCCGTACCGGACCACGGCATCGGCTACGGCCTGCTGCGCCACCTCGACCCCGCCACCGCCGCCGAACTGGCCGAACACCCGGAGCCGCAGGTCGTCTTCAACTACCTCGGCCGGTTCACCGCGTCCGCCTCCGGCACCGAACCGTGGGAGCTCGCCCCCGAGGCGCCGATGCTCGCCGTGCCGCGGACCGACGGGCGGCCCGCCGCGACCGGGCTGGAGATCAATGCCGTCGCCGTCGAACAGGCCGACGGGGTCCGGCTCCACGTGTCCGCCGCCGCCCCGCACGCGTTCCTGCCCCCTTCCGGGACCCGCGCCCTGCTGACGCTCTGGGAGCGCGCGCTGCGCGGCCTCGTGCGGCACGCCGAGAACACCCCGGCCGGCGGGCTCACCCCCTCGGACCTGCCCCTGGTGGCCCTGACGCAGGAGGACATCGAGGACTTCGAGAACGCCTTCGAGCACGACAGCGACGACTTCGGCTTCGACGACTCCGACGACTACGACGACAACGACGGCTTCTGAGGGACAGCGGAGGAACCGGTGACGCAGCACCCCCCGACCGCGGACGAGCTGCTCCGTACGGTCACCGACACATGGGGCCCGGACACCCCACCGGGCGACGACGACAGCCTCATAGCCTGGGGCCTGGACTCCATCACCCTGATGAGGATCGCCGGCTCCTGGCGCAAGCGAGGCGTCAAGGTCGGCTTCGCCGAACTCGCCCGCGAACCCACCCTGCGGGCCTGGCGGGCGCTCCTCACCTCCAGGGCTCCGGCAGAGCCGGCGGGACCGGCACAACCCGCAGAACCAGCCGAACCGGCCGTCGGGGCGCCCGAGCCCGAACCCGGCGAGCCCTTCCCGCTCGCCGTGATGCAGCACGCCTACTGGATCGGCCGCGGCGACGACACCACCCTCGGCTCCGTCGCCGCCCACCTCTACGTCGAGTTCGACGGCTCCGGTGTCGACCCGGACCGGCTCGACACCGCCGTACGGGCCCTGGTCCGGCGGCACGGCATGCTCCGGGCCCGCTTCACCGACGACGGCCGCCAGCAGATCCTGCCCGGCCTCACCCGCCCGGCGACGGCCGTCAACGACCTGCGGGCCCTGGACCCCGGGACGGCCGCGGCCAAACTGGAGGACGTGCGGCACTCCTCCTCGCACGCCCGGCTCGACGTCGCCGCCGGTGAGGTGTTCTCCGTGCAGCTCTCCCTGCTGCCCGAGGGACGCAGCCGGCTGCACGTGGACGTCGACATGCTCGCCGCGGACGCCCTCAGCTACCGCGTCCTGCTCTCCGACCTCGCCCGGTTCTACCGCGACCCCGACGCCGCGCTGCCACCGATCCGTACCAGCTACCCGGCCTACCTGGCGGAGCGCGCCGAGGTCCGGCGGCTGAGCCGGGAGCAGGCGCGGACGTGGTGGCGCAGGCGGGTGCCCGAGCTGCCCAGCGCGCCCGGCCTGCCGCTGGTGCCCGAGGCGGAGCGCGCCGACCCGACCCGGGTGACACGGCGGCACCACTGGCTGCCGCCGGAGGAGAAACGACGGCTGGCCGCCCGCGCCCACCAGCACGGGCTGACCCCCGCGATGGCCGTCGCGACCGCCTTCTCGGAGGTGCTGGCCGCCCACAGCGGTCAGCCGCGCTTCCTGCTGAACGTCCCCATGTTCGACCGCCGCGGCTCCCACCCCGACACCGACCTGCTCGTCGGCGACTTCACCAGTTCGGTCCTGCTCGACGTCGACCTGACCGAGCCGGCCCCGTTCACCGAGCACGCCCGGCGGCTGCAGGACCGGATGCACACCGACGCCGCCCACGCCGACTACTCCGGCGTGGAGGTGCTGCGCGACCTGACCCGGCAGCGCGGCGAACAGGTCCTCGCGCCGGTGGTGTTCACCAGCGCCCTCAACCTCGGAGAGCTGTTCGACGCCGAGGTGCGCGACGCCTTCGGGCAGCCGGTGTGGATCATCTCGCAGGGCCCGCAGGTGCTGCTGGACGCCCAGGTCACCGAGGTCGACGGGGGACTGCTCGTCAACTGGGACGTGCGCGAGGACGCGTTCCCGGCCGGGCTGGTCGACGCGATGTTCGCCGCGTTCCACGGGCTGGTCACGCGGCTGGGCACCGAGGACGACGTCTGGGACCGGCCGGTCGCCGCCCTGCTGCCCGAGGAGCAGTCGGCGGTCCGCAGGGCGGTGAACGCCACCGGCGCTCCGCGCAGCCACCGTCTGCTGCACGAGGGCTTCTTCCTCCGCGCGGCCGAGCGGCCCGACGCGCCGGCCCTGCTGTGGGGGACGGAAAGCACCCTGAGCTACGGCGAGTTGGCGAACCGGGCCCTGCGCTGCGCCGCCGCCCTCGCGGACCGGGGAGTCGGACCGGGCGACACCGTCGCGGTCAGTCTCCCCAAGGGGCCCGACCAGGTCACGGCCGTCCTCGGTGTGCTGGCCGCAGGCGCCGCGTACGTACCGGTCGGCGTCGAGCAGCCACCCGCCCGCCGCGACCGCATCCGCACCACGGCGGGCTTCCACCTCACGCTCACCGACGGAACCCTCCATGGAACCGGCAACGGGACACCCCACGAGACCACCGGCGGCCCCGTCGGCGGAACGCCCCCCAGCCACACGGCCGATGACCGCCTGGCCGTCCAGGACGCGCTCCGCCACGACCCGCTGCCCGCGCCCGTCCCGGTGGACGAGGAACAGGTCGCCTACGTCCTGTTCACCTCCGGCTCCACCGGCGAGCCCAAGGGCGTCGAGGTACCTCACCGGGCGGCCATGAACACCGTCGACGACCTCGACGCGCGCTTCGCCGTGAGCCCCTCGGACCGCTGCCTCGCCCTGTCCGCACTCGACTTCGACCTCTCCGTCTACGACCTGTTCGGTCTGCTGAGCGCGGGCGGCGCGGTGGTGCTGATCGACGAGGCCGACCGCCGCGAGGCCCGGCCGTGGGCCGAGCTGGTGCGCCGGCACCGGGTCACCCTCCTCAACTGCGTCCCGCCCCTGCTGGACATGCTGCTGCTCGCCACCGGCCCCGGCGAACTGGCCGGACTGCGGGCGGTGCTGCTCGGCGGGGACTGGGTGGGCACCGACCTGCCCGGGCGGCTCGCCGAGCGGGCCCCGGGCTGCCGCTTCACCGGCCTGGGCGGCACCACGGAGACGGCCATCCACTCCACCGTCTGCGAGGTCGTGGACGCCCAGGTGCCCGCGCACTGGCGGGCCGTGCCCTACGGCACCCCGCTGCGCAACGTCCGCTGCCGGGTCGTCGACCCGCGGGGCCGGGACTGCCCGGACTGGGTGCCGGGCGAACTGTGGATCGGCGGGGACGGAGTGGCGCTCGGCTACCGGGGCGACCCGGAGCGCACGGCCGAGAAGTTCACCGAGGCCGACGGGGTGCGCTGGTACCGCACCGGCGACCTCGCCCGCTACTGGCCGGACGGCACCCTGGAGTTCCTCGGCCGGCGCGACCACCAGGTGAAGCTGCGCGGCTTCCGCGTCGAACTCGGCGAGGTGGAGGCGGGACTCGCCGGGCATCCGGCGGTGCGGCGCGCCGTCGCCGGCCTGACGCGGGGGCCAGGTGTCCAGCTGGCGGCCGCGGTGGCCGCCGACGCGGGCACGACGGGGGAGGACCTGCGGCAGTGGGCCCGCGAGGTCCTGCCGCCGCACATGGTCCCGGCCCGGATCGCCGTCGCGGCGGAGCTGCCGCTCACCGCCAACGGCAAACTCGACCGCCGCGCCGTCCGGGCGCTGTGGGAGACACGAGGGCCGGGGGAGGAGGAGCAGCCCCTGGAGCCCGGCACCGCCCTGGAGACGGTCGTCGCCCGCGTGTGGGCGGACGTCCTGGGCACCGGGCGCGTGGGCCTGGACGACGGGTTCTTCGCGCTCGGCGGCGACTCGGTGCTCGCCACCGTCATCGTGAGCCGGCTGCGGGAGGCCCTGGACACCTCCGAGGTGTCGGTGCGGGCCCTGTTCGCCACCCTCACGCCGGGCGGCATGGCCAAGCGGCTGGCCGCCGAGGAGCACACCCCGGGGCGGCTCGAACAGGTCGCCGCGCTCCACCTGGAGATCGAGGGCATGTCGGCGGAGGAGGTCGACTCGGCGCTCGGCGGGGTCTGACGGACGTCACGGCGGCGGGGCGCGTCACGCGCCCCGCCGCCGTCGATCCCCCTCGGGACTTCGGCCCGGACTACTCGTCCAGCTTGGCGAACCCGGCTTCCAGGTTGTCCAGCGCCCACGGGATGCCCAGCACGGACGGGCTGCGGAGCTGGCTGATGGTCGCCACGTCGGTCACGACGTAGCGGTCCTCCTCGACCGCGGACATGTTCTTCACCAGTGCGCTGGACTCGAAGGCCTTCTTCAGCTCCGGGGTGGTGAAGGCGATGACGACCAGGTCCGCGTCGAGCTTGTCGAGCTGCTCGAAGGACAGTTCGCCGGTGGGGCTGCCGCTGACCGTCTTGATGTTCTTCACCGACGGGGTGAGGCTCAGCCCGACCTCGCTCATCAGCTTCGCCGCGAAGTCGTCCTCCGAGGCGATGGTGTAGATCTTGGCCGGCGTGTTGCCGATGGACAGGCTGTAGGTCTTGCCCGCCAGCCCGGGGTGCTTCGCCTTCACGTCGGCGATGCTGCCCTCGGTCTCCTCGATGGCCTTTCCGGCCTCGTCCTCCCTGCCGACGGCCTTCGCCACCACCTGGACGTGTTCCTGCCAGGTCTGCTTGCCCCACGCCGTCTCGTAGCCGATGGTCGGGGCCACCGCGGAGAGCTTCTTGTAGTTCTTCTCCAGGGTGAAGTCGGAGGTGGCGAGGATCAGGTCCGGCCGGAGCGCCGCCACCTCCTCGAAGTCCACCCCGTTCATGGTGTTCAGGAGCTTGGTCTTCTTGGTGTCGACCCGGTCCTTCAGCCAGGGGTGGACCCCGTCGGCGGCGAACGCGTCCTTGGAGACGGCGACCGGCGTGACCCCGAGGGCGTACAGGGCGTCGACGTCGTCGGTGCCGCCGTCGCCGATCACCACGATCCGCTCCGGCTCCGCGGTGATCCTCGTGCTGCCGAACTTGTGCTTGATGGTGACGGGGAAGGCGGACGAGGCATCCGTCTTCCCGCCGCCGGAGGAGGGGGCGGAGTCGTCCTTGACGGAGCCGCAGGCTGCCAACCCGGCGGCCAGGGTGACGGTGAGAAGGGTGGTGCGGAACTTTCTCGGCATGTGCGTCCCTTGTCGCCGGGTACAGGCAGGAGTCATACGGCCGTCAGTAAAGCAAGGTAAGCCTTACCTCAGCAACGGTTTCCGGACAATTCCCGCTCGCCCGCGCCGATGTGAGGTAGCGTCAGTTATGGACGCGCCGTCAGATAGCCGCCCATCGTGCGGAAGTAGTCGGTCGACGCGTACTCCGTGCCGTCCTCCGTGCGCAGCCGCCGGACGAGGAGACCCGGGCAGCGGCCGGTGTGCGCCTCGGGCCCGGCCACGATGACCACGCCGTCGCCCTCGCGGATGAAGATCCGCCCGGGCGTGCCGCCGTAGCGTCCCTCGGAGACGGCGGCCGAGGTGATCCTGAGCCGCTTCCCCCGGTGGAAGGCGTACGCGTTCGGATAGGGGTCCGACTGGGCGCGCACCAGCCGTTCCAGTCGCTCGGCGGGCCAGGTCCAGTCGATGCGGCTGTCCTCCTCGGAGCGCTTGTGGAAGAAGCTGGCCCGGCCGCGGTCCTGCGGCAGCCACCGGCCGGTGTCCCGTCCGGTGGAGATCAGGTCGAGCGACTCGCGCACGATCGGGGCGATGAGGTCGACGGTGCGGTGGAACAGGTCGGTCGCGGTGTCGGCCGGTCCGACGGGTACGGCGCGCTGCACCAGGATGTCACCGGCGTCGAGTTCGCCGTTCATGCGGTGCGCGGTCACCCCGACGCGCTCCTCGCCGTTGAGGAGCGCCCAGATGATCGGCGAGAAGCCGGCGTACGACGGCAGCAGCGAGTCGTGGATGTTGAGGGTGCCGTGCGGCGGGAGGTCGAACACCTCCGGGGGCAGCCAGGTGCGCCAGTTGTTGGCCACGATGAGGTCCGGGCGGGCCGCGCGCAGCGCGTCGAGGAGTTCGGGGTCGTCGGGGCGGTTGCGCAGGAGGACGGGGACGTCGTGCTTGGCGGCGAGGTCGGCGACGGAGTCGTCCCAGATCTTCTCGTAGGCGTGGTCGCTCTTGGGGTGGGTGACGACGAGGGCGACCTCGTGGTCGGAGTCCAGCAGGGCCTGGAGCGTGCGGTGACCCCAGGTCTGATAGCCGAACATGGCGACGCGCATGCGGTTCTCCCTCTCCGGCGGCTCCATTGCAAGGTAAGGCTAACCTTATCTAACATGTGGCTGCCTGAGGGAGGCGATGCCACGGTGAACTCACCGCTCACGGGATCGGACACCACGGACACCACCTACGACGTCCTCGGAATAGGCTTCGGGCCGTCGAATCTCGCCCTGGCCATAGCGATCGAGGAACACAACGCGGGGGTCCCGCCGGAGCGCCGGCTCAACGCCCTCTTCCTGGAACGGCAACCGCGCTTCGGCTGGCACCGGGGCATGCTCATCGACGACGCGACGATGCAGGTCTCCTTCCTCAAGGACCTCGTCACCCTGCGCGATCCGGCCAGCGACTACAGCTTCCTGTGCTTCCTGCGCGAACGCGGCCGGCTCATCGACTTCCTGAACCAGAAGACGCTCTTCCCGCTGCGGGTGGAGTTCCACGAGTACTTCGAGTGGGCCGCCGCGCGCGTGCGGCACCTGGTGGCCTACGACCGCGAGGTGACCGCCGTCGACCCGGTGCGCGACGCGTCGGGCGCCGTCACCGGGTTCGACGTGGTCTGCGCCGGCTCCGGCGAGACGTACCGGGCGGGCGACCTCAGTGTCGCCGTCGGCCTGGAGCCGCACCTGCCCCCGGGGGTCGAGCTGTCCGAACGGGTCTGGCACAACAGCCAGTTACTGCCCCGCGTGGCCGAACTGCGCGACCGGCGCACGCCGGTGCGCCGCGCCGTCGTCCTGGGCGCGGGGCAGAGCGCCGCCGAGACGGTCGACTATCTGCACCGCTCCTTCCCCGAGGCCGAGGTGTGCTCGGTCTTCGCCAAGTACGGCTACACCCCGGCCGACGACAGCCCGTTCGCCAACCGCATCTTCGACCCGGAGGCGGTGGACGTGTACTTCGGAGCTCCCTCCGAGGTCAAACAGTCCCTCTTCGACTACCACCGCTCCACCAACTACTCCGTCGTCGACATGGACCTCATCGAGGCGCTGTACGCGACCTCCTACCAGGAGAAGGTCGCCGGCCGGGAGCGGCTGCGCTTCCTCAACGTCTCCCGGATCCGGGACGTCCGCACCCGTGCCGGGGGCGCGCTGGACGTGGTCGTGGAGTTCCTGCCGACGGGGGAGCAGCGGGTGCTGGAGGCCGATGTCCTGGTGCACGCGACCGGCTACCGCCCCCGGGACCTCACCACGCTGCTGGGCGAGGCGGCCAAGGTCTGTCTCCGCGACGACGAGGACGCCATCCGTGTCTCCCGCGACCACCGCGCCGAGACCGCCCCGGACGTGACTGCCGGCATCTACCTCCAGGGCGGCACGGAACACACCCACGGCCTGACCTCCACCCTGCTGTCGACCACCGCGATCCGCGCGGGCGAGATCCACCGCTCCCTGCTGAACCGGCGCGCCGAGCACCTGCGCCCGTCGGCCGGACTGGGGGCGTGACCTCCCGGCCGGGGCGCGCACCGTCCTGCCCGAGGGCGCGAACCGTCCTCCCGGGGCAGGCAGGTCCTGCCCGAGGGCGCGCACCGTCCTGCCCGGTGCGCGCCCGCGCGGCAGCGCCGTGGAACCGGCTCGTGCGTCAGTCCGCCGCGCGGAAGGTGCGCAGGCGCAGTGAGTTGCCGACCACGAAGACCGACGAGAAGGCCATGGCCGCCCCGGCGATCATCGGCGTGAGCAGGCCGGCCGCGGCCAGCGGCAGGGCCGCCACGTTGTAGGCGAAGGCCCAGAACAGGTTCGAGCGGATGGTGCCGAGGGTGCGCCGGGCGAGCCGGATGGCGTCCGCCGCGGCCCGCAGGTCGCCGCGGACGAGGGTCAGGTCCCCGGCCTCGATCGCGGCGTCCGTGCCCGTGCCCATCGCGAGACCGAGGTCGGCCTGGGCGAGGGCCGCCGCGTCGTTGACGCCGTCGCCGACCATGGCGACCGAACGGCCCTCGGCCTGCAGCCGCTTGACGACCTCCACCTTGTCCTGCGGAAGCACCTCGGCGATGACCTCCTCGATGCCCACCTCGCGGGCGACCGACTCGGCGACGGCCTTGTTGTCACCGGTCAGCAGCAGGGGTGTGAGCCCCAGCGCGCGCAGCCGCCGGACCGCCTCCGCACTCGTCTCCTTCACCGCGTCGGCGACTTCCAGCACCGCCCGCGCCTCGCCGTCCCAGGCGACCGCGATGGCGGTGCGCCCGGCGTCCTCGGCCGCCGCCCGGGCCCGTGCCAGTCCTGCCGGCAGCTCCATCGCCCACTCGGTCAGCAGCCGCTCCCGCCCGACCAGCACCGCATGGCCCTCGACGACGCCCTGGACGCCCAGTCCGGGCACGTTCGCGAAGTCCTCGGGCACGGGCAGCGTGCCGAGCTTCTGCAGCGCCCCGTCGGCGACGGCCCGGGCGACCGGGTGCTCGGAGGAGTGCTCCAGCGCCCCGGCCAGCCGCAGCACCTCGGCCTCGTCGGCGCCGTCGGCGGTGTGCACGGCCAGCAGGGTCATCCGGCCGGTGGTGACGGTGCCGGTCTTGTCCAGGACGACGGTGTCGACGTGGCGGGTGGACTCCAGCACCTCCGGGCCCTTGATGAGGATGCCGAGCTGGGCGCCGCGCCCGGTCCCGACCAGCAGCGCGGTCGGGGTGGCGAGGCCCAGGGCGCACGGGCAGGCGATGACGAGGACGGCCACCGCGGCGGTGAAGGCGGCCGTGAGCCCGACGCCGTTGCCGAGCCAGAAGCCCAGCGTGCCCAGCGCCAGGGCGATCACGACCGGAACGAACACGGCCGAGATCCGGTCCGCGAGGCGCTGCGCGGCGGCCTTGCCGTTCTGCGCGTCCTCCACCAGCCGGGCCATCCGGGCCAGTTGGGTGTCGGCTCCGACGCGCGTGGCGCGGACGACGAGCCGACCGCCGACGTTGAGCGTGGCGCCCGTGACCGGGTCCCCGGATCCCACCTCCACCGGCACGGACTCGCCGGTCAGCATCGAGGCGTCCACGGCCGAGGACCCTTCGATGACCGTCCCGTCGGTGGCGATCTTCTCCCCGGGACGCACCAGGAACCGGTCCCCGACGCGCAACTCGCCCACCGGCACGGTCTGTTCGCGGCCGTCCTCCCGCAGCACGGTGACGTCCTTGGCGCCCAGCTCCAGCAGCGCCCGCAACGCCGCCCCCGCCTTGCGCTTGGCCCGGGCCTCGAAGTACCGCCCCGCCAGGATGAAGGCGGTGACGCCCGCGGCGGCCTCCAGGTAGATGTTGCCCGCTCCGTCGGTGCGCTCGATGGTCAGCTCGAACGGGTGCGTCATGCCCGGCGTGCCCGCGGTGCCGAGGAACAGCGCCCACAGCGACCACAGGAACGCGGCGGACGTGCCCACCGAGATCAGTGTGTCCATGGTGGCGGCGCCGTGCCGGGCGTTGACGAAGGCCGCCTTGTGGAAGGGCCACGCCGCGTACGTCACGACGGGCGCGGCCAGCGTCAGCGACAGCCACTGCCAGTACTCGAACTGGAGCGCCGGGATCATGGCCAGGGCCACCACCGGCACCGACAGGACCACGGCGGTGATCAACCGCTCGCGCAGCGGCCGGAGTTCGTCGGGCTCGTCGCCCGGTTCGCCGGGGGCCGGGGCGGGCGCGGGCTCCCGGGCCGTGTACCCGGTCGCCTCGACCGTGGCGATCAGATCGCCGACGGACACGTCACCGGAGTAGCTGACCTTGGCCTTCTCGGTGGCGTAGTTGACGCTGGCGGTCACCCCCGCCATGCGGTTGAGCTTCTTCTCGATGCGTGCCGCGCAGGAGGCGCAGGTCATCCCGCCGATGGCGAGTTCCACCTCGGCGGCGGTGCCGGTCGTGCCGGTGATCATGCTCAGGCCCTCCCCGTGAGCGCGTAGCCGGCCTCGTCGACGACCTCGGCGATCGCGGCGTCGTCGGGCTCCGCGGCCGTGGTGACGGTGACGTGTCCGCTGCCGAGGTCGACCTCGACGCCGCTGACGCCGTCCAGCTCGCCGATGACCTCGGTGAGCGTGGCCTTGCAGTGACCGCAGGACATTCCGGCGACGGCGTAGGTGGTGGCGGGCATCGGTGCCTCCTGGAGAGTGATCCGAAGATACGGGGCGGGGGTATGCCCCGCTGCCTTCCTGTATACCCCCACCGGGTATACGATGCAAGCGTCGGAACAACTTGACTCGGTACCCCCCAGGGGTATGGTGAAGTGCAAGAAGGCCCCGCATTCCGGCGGGAGGCCCGGTATCTGAAGGAGCCGAAGGCCATGAACACCGCACTGAAGATCACCACCTTCGCCGCCGCCCTGGCCGCCACGTTCGGCACGGCCTACGGGGTAGGCCAGGGCATCGGCCCGGTCGTCGCCGACGACCCGCCGAAGCACCGTGACGCACACACCCGCCCCGCGCCCCGGCCCGGGCAGACCGACGGACACGCGGGACACGACACGCCCCCGGCGGGAGGGCTGCAGATCTCCGAGGGCGGCTACACGCTCGACCTCGCCACCCCGCGCGTCACCGCGGAGCAGCGCACCGACCTGCGCTTCACGGTCCGGGACGCCGAAGGCCGCGCGGTCACCTCCTACCGGCGCGAGCACGACAAGGAACTCCACCTCATCGTGGCCTCACGCGACCTGCTCACCTACCGCCACCTGCACCCCACCCGCGCCGCCGACGGCACCTGGAGCATCCCCGTCGACCTGCCCCGCGCGGGCGGCTACCGCGTCTTCGCCGACTTCACCCCGGCCCGGCAGGGTGCGAAGAACCTCACCCTCGGTGCCGACCTCGCCGCCTCCGGCCCGTTCACGCCGAAGGAACTCCCCGCCCCGAGTAGCACCTCCGAGACCAACGGCTACGAGGTGGAACTGGCCGGCGCCCTGCACCCCGGCAAGGCGAGCGAACTGAAACTGAAGGTCTCCCGCGACGGCAGGCCCGTCACCGACCTCCAGCCCTACCTCGGCGCCTACGGCCACCTGGTCGCCCTGCGCGCGGGCGACCTCGCCTATCTGCACGTCCACCCGAACGGCGAACCGGGCGACGGCACGACCAGGCCCGGCCCGGACATCTCGTTCACGGCCACGGCACCCAGCGCGGGCTCCTATCGCCTGTTCCTCGACTTCAAGCACGACGGCGAGGTCCACACGGCGGCCTTCACCATCCACACAGGCCCGGCCCCGGCCACCCCCGCCACCCCGGAGGGACACACGGACGACGGCCACGGGCACTGAGCCTCACCCCAGGGCCCGGTCCAGGTTGAAGGCCGCGCTGATGAGCGCGAGGTGGGTGAACGCCTGCGGGAAATTGCCCTGTTGCTCCCCGGTGTGGCTGATCTCCTCGGCGTACAGGCCGAGATGGTTGGCGTACGTGAGCATCTTCTCGAAGGCCAGGCGCGCCTCGTCGATCCGGCCGGCGTGCACCATCGCCTCGACGTACCAGAACGAGCAGATGGAGAACGTGCCCTCGTCGCCGCGCAGCCCGTCGGGGCTGGAGCGCGGGTCGTAGCGGTAGACGAGCGAGTCGGACACCAGTTCCTCGGTCAGCGCGTCCAGCGTCGACAGCCACTTCGGGTCCGTCGGGGCGATGAACTTCGTCAGCGGCATCATCAGCACGGCCGCGTCCAGCACGTCGTCGTCCTCGTGCTGCACGAAGGCCCGGCGCCGCTCGGACCAGCCCCGGCTCATGATCCGCCGGTAGATCGTGTCGCGGCACTCCCGCCAGCGGGGCAGGTCGGCGGGCAGTCCGCGCCGGTTGGCCATCCGGACGGCCCGCTCGATCGCCACCCAGCACATCAGCCGCGAGTACAGGAAGTTCTTGCGCCCGCCCCGGGTCTCCCAGACGCCCTCGTCGGGCTGGTCCCAGTGCGCGCAGACCCAGTCCACCAGCGCGCACACGTCGTCCCACTGGCCGCTGGAGATGGGCTGCGCCCACTTGTCGTAGAGGTAGATGGAGTCGATCAGCGCGCCGTAGATGTCCAGCTGGAGCTGGTCGGCCGCCGCGTTGCCGACCCGCACCGGCGCCGAGCCGTGATGGCCCTCCAGGTGGTCCAGCTCCCGCTCGGGCAGCTCGGTGCGCCCGTCGATGCCGTACATGATCTGCAGCGGGCCGGAGCGCGTGCCCTCCCCGGGGCTGATGTGCCGGGTCACGAACCGCATGAACGCCTCGGCCTCGCCGGTGAAGCCCAGCCGGAGCAGGGCGTAGACGCAGAAGGCCGCGTCCCGCACCCACACGTACCGGTAGTCCCAGTTGCGTTCGCCGCCGAGCTGCTCCGGCAGGCTCGTCGTGGGCGCGGCGACGATCGCGCCGGTCGGCGCGTAGGTGAGCAGCTTCAGGGTCAGGGCCGAGCGGTGCACCATCTCCCGCCAGCGGCCCTTGTACCGGGACGCGGACAGCCAGCGCCGCCAGTACGCCACGGTCGCCGCGAACTGCTCCTCGGCCTCCGTGCGCGCGCACCGGCGGGGCGTCACCTCGCCACCGACCTTGTCCAGCGCGAACACCGCCGTCTCGCCCTCGGAGAGCTTGAAGTCCCCGTACACGTCCGGCCCGTCGGCCTCCAGCGGCACGGTGGCGGTCAGCGCGAGCGCCAGTCCGTCGGCCTCGAAGACCGCCACCTCGCCGGCCAGCCGGACCGTGTGCGACCGGCTGCCGTAGTCGAACCGAGGCGCGACGCGCGTACGGAACGGGATCGAACCGCGCACGCACACCACCCGGCGGATCAGCCGGTGCCGCTCGGCCTCGGCCGACTCGCCGTCGACCGGCATGAAGTCCTGCACCTCGCCGACGCCGTCCTCGGTGAAGAACCGCGTGATCAGCACGTTCGTGTCGGGGAAGTAGAACTGCTTGGTCCGGGCCGGCACGGCCGCCGCCAGCTCGAAGCAGCCGCCGCGCTCGGCGTCCAGGATCGCGGCGAAGACACTCGGCGCGTCGAAGGCCGGGCAGCAGTACCAGTCGATCGTGCCGTCGGTCCCCACGAGGGCCACACTGCGCAAATCCCCGATCAGCCCGTGCTCGGCGATCGGCACGTACCGCCGCCGTCCGGGACCGCCCCGCTCCCGCGCCGTTGCGCCCATGACAGCCTCCCTGCCGGGTGCGTCTCAGCCCCAGCCTAGGACGGCCGGCGGCCCGGCGCCGCCGTCACACCGTGAGGACCCGCAAGCCGGCCTCCTCGAAGGCCCGTACCGTCTCCGGCGCGGCCGCCGTGTCCGTGACCAGCGTGTCCACCGCCTCCGCCGCGCAGATCCGGGCGAACGCCCGCTGCCCCAGCTTGCTGGAATCGGCGGCCACGACCACGCGCTCCGCCCGCTCGCACAGCAGCCGGTTGATCGCCGCCTCCGCCTCGTCGTGCGCCGCGGCACCGTGCGTGACGTCGAAGGCGACGACCCCGAGCACCGCCACGTCGACGGTGATCTGCCCGAGCACCCCGTCCGCCAGCGGCCCGACCAGCTCGTACGACTGGGCCCGCGCGACCCCGCCGGTCAGCACGATCTTGAACTGGGGCCGCACGGCCAGTTCGCTGGCGATGTTCAGCGCGTTCGTCACCACCGTCAGCGCGGGCGAGCCGCTCGCCAGGTCCCCGCGCACGGCCAGGGCCCGTGCCACCTCCGTCGTGGTCGTGCCGCCGGTCAGCCCGACCGCCTCCCCGGGGGCGACCAGGTCCGCGACGGCCCGGGCGATGCGCTGCTTCTCCGAGGCGTGCCGGGCCGTCTTGTAGCGCAGCGGCAGCTCGTAGGAGACGCCGTGCACGACCGCGCCGCCCCGCGTGCGCACCAGCATCTGCTGCTCGGCCAGCCGGTCGAAGTCACGGCGGATCGTCGCCGCCGACACCCCCAGCTCCCCGGCCGCCTCCTCGACGTCCAGCCGGCCGCGCTCCACGAGCAGTTCCAGCAGCGCCTTCCAGCGGGCGTCGCGCGACATCCGCACCTCCACGTCTCGATCTCCGGGCGACCTTAACGCAACCGATGCGCCCGTATGCTTGATGATGCTCGAAAGCTGGCTATATCTTGCAACAACAATCAGTCTTGCACCGATGACCGGCACCGGGTCGAGATCACCGTGGAGGGTGCGGCATGACGCATGTCGAGGACGAGCTGACCAGCCAGCCCGAGTGCTGGGCCCGGGCCGCCGCGGAGGCGGCCGGCCACGCACCGGTGCTGCCGGCACCGGGCGAGCGCGTGGCGATCGTCGGCTGCGGCACCTCGTACTTCATGGCGCAGGCCGCCGCCGCCCTGCGCGAGGACGCGGGCCAGGGCGAGACCGACGCGTTCGCCGCCTCGGAGTTCCCCCACGGCCGGACCTACGACCGGGTCGTCGCCCTCACCCGCTCCGGCACCACGACCGAGGTCCTCGACCTGCTCGCCCGGCTGAAGGGCCGCACCCGCACCACCGCCGTCACCGCCGACCCCGACACCCCCGTGCGGGAGGCCGCCGACGAACTCGCCGTCCTCGCCTACGCGGACGAACGGTCCGTCGTCCAGACCCGGTTCGCCACCACCGCCCTCACCCTCCTGCGCGCCCACCTCGGCCTCCACCCGCCCGCCGCCGTCACCGACGCCCGGACCGCGCTGACCCGGCCCCTGCCCGAAGGGCTCGTGGATTGCGGGCAGTTCACGTTCCTCGGGCGCGGCTGGACCGTCGGCCTGGCGAACGAGGCCGGACTGAAGATGCGCGAGGCCGCCCTGGCCTGGGCGGAGACGTACCCGGCGATGGAGTACCGGCACGGCCCGATCAGCGTCAGCACCACCGGCACGGCGACCTGGATGCTCGGAGACGCACCGGACGGGCTCGCCGAACAGGTGCGCGCCACCGGGGCGTCGTGGATCGCCGGCGACCTGGACCCGCTCGCCGAACTCGTCCGCGCCCAGCGCCTCGCGGTCGCCGTCGCCGCGTCCCGCGGACTGGACCCCGACCGCCCCCGCCACCTCACGCGCTCGGTGATCCTCGCGCCCTGACCCTGGAGACCCCGTGCCCCTCACCACCACCGGCGAACTCGTCACCCGGGCCGCCGCGGCCCGCTCCGCCGTCGCCTCCTTCAACATCATCACGCTGGAGCACGTCGAGGCGGTCGTCGCGGGCGCCGAGTCCGCGCACACGCCCGTCGTCCTCCAGGTCAGCGAGAACGCGGTCAGGTTCCGCGGCGGACGGCTGCTGCCGCTCGCCCGGGCCGCCGCCGCGGCCGCCGAACAGGCCGCCGTACCCGTCGCCCTCCACCTCGACCACGTCCAGGACGACGCCCTGCTGTACCAGGCGGTGGACGCCGGGTTCAGCTCCGTGATGTACGACGCGGCCCGCCTGCCCTACGAGGAGAACCTCGCCGCGACCCGGGCGGCGGTCGACTGGGCGCACGCCCACGGCCTGTGGATCGAGGCCGAGTTGGGCCAGATCGGGGGCAAGCACGGCAGACCCCCGCTGGACGCCCACGCCCCGGGCGCCCGCACCGACCCCGAGGAGGCCCGGGCCTTCGTCGCCGACTCGGGCGTGGACGCCCTGGCCGTCGCCGTCGGCAGCGCCCACGCCATGACCACCCGCACCGCGGCCCTCGACCACGCGCTCCTCAAACGCCTGTCGGCCGCCCTGGACGTCCCGCTGGTCCTGCACGGTTCCTCCGGCGTGCCCGACGGCGAACTCACGGCCGCGATCGCGGGCGGCATCACCAAGGTCAACATCGGCACCGCCCTGAACATCGCGCTGACCGGAGCGATCCGGGACTTCCTCGCCGACCGTCCGGAGGCGGTCGACCCGCGCGGCTACCTCACGGTCGCCCGTGAGGCGATGACCCGGACGGTGGCCCGGACCCTGCGCACCCTCGGGGCGCCTACCGCTTGACGGCCTTCAGCACCACGAACTTCGGGTCGCTCGCCACGACCCGGCTGTTTCCGAACAGCTTCCGCAGCTTCACGTGGTAGCCCAGATGCCGGTTGCCGATCACCCACAGCTCCCCGCCGGGCCGCAGCGCGCGCCGCGCCCCGCTGAACATCCGCCAGGCCGTGGCGTCGGTGGTCGCCTGGTGGGAGTGGAACGGCGGGTTGTTCAGCACCAGGTCGACACTGCCGGACGGCACCCCCGCCAGCCCGTCACCCACCCGGAACTCGGCCCGCCCCGGCCCGCCGTTGGCCCGGTACGTCGCCTCCGCCGACGCGACGGCCTGGAACGACTCGTCCACGAACAGCACCTCGGCGCCCGGGTCGGCCAGCGCCACGGCCGTCCCCACGATCCCGTTGCCGCACCCGAGGTCCACCACCCGGCCGCCCCCGCCCTCCGGCAGGTGCCGCAGGAAGAACCGGGTGCCGATGTCGAGCCGGTCCGCGCAGAAGACGCCCGCGTGATTGACCACCGTGCGCCCGGAGACGGCACCGATCCCGTCCGGCAGGGTGTAGACGTACGGCCACGGACCGGCCGGCCGCGCCAGGGCCGGATCCGGTGTGCAGAGGATCAGCCGGGCCTTCTTCTCGGCCAGGGAGGTGCGGGTCGGGCCGAGGATCCGCTCGAACAGCCGGAGCGTCGAGGTGTGGATCTCCTTCACCATCCCCGTGCCCACGACCACCGTCCCCGCGTGCACGGCCGGGGCCAGCCGCAGCAACTGGTCCTCCAGCAGCGCCAGGCTCTTGGGCACCCGCACCAGCAGCACGTCGATCCGCTCCGGCGGCGGGTCCTGGGTGGTGAGCAGCCGCACCGCGTCCGGCTCGGCCCCGGCCCGCGCGAGGTTCGCGCGCGTCGCCTCCTGTGTCAGGTACGAGTCGGTGATCTGCACCGGCCGGTGCTCCGCGAGCGCCGTGACCAGCGCGCCCCAGCGGTCCCCGACCACCACGACCGTGCCCGACAGCGGGACCTCTTCGCGCTCCAGGTGCCGCAGCAGGTACTCGTCGGAGGCGTCCCAGGCGCGCAGCGTCTCGCGCGGGTCCTCGGGGAAACGGGTCAGCGCGAGCGCGCCCCACGGCGTCGTCATACGGTCGTTCATCGTGCGTCCAGGCTAGCCGAGCCGCAGCTCAGCCCGGTCGGGCAGGATGGAAGGCATGGACGGCGAGCTGTTCCCCAGGTCCCGCGCCGAGATCGCTCCCGGTGCGGTGCACGTGCCGGACTGGCTGGACGCCGACGAGCAGCGCTCGCTGCTCGACGCCTGCCGCGGCTGGGCCCGGCCACCCGCCGGACTGCGCACGGTCCGCACCCCCGGCGGCGGCACCATGACCGCCCGGCAGGTGTGCCTGGGCTGGCACTGGTACCCCTACGGCTACGCCCGCACGGTCACCGACGGGGACGGCGCCCCGGTCAAGCCCTTCCCCGACTGGCTCGGCGACCTGGGCCGCCGCGCGGTCCGCGACACCCTCGGAGGGCCGCCACCCGCCTACGACATCGCGCTGATCAACTTCTACGGAGCCGACGCCCGCATGGGCATGCACCGGGACGGCGACGAGAAGTCCAACGCGCCGGTGGTGTCGCTCAGCCTGGGCGACACCTGCGTCTTCCGCTTCGGCAACACCGAGACCCGCACCCGGCCCTGGACCGACGTCGAGCTGCGCAGCGGCGACCTGTTCGTCTTCGGCGGGCCCTCCCGGCTCGCCCACCACGGCGTGCCCCGGGTGCACGCCGGCACGGCACCGCCCGGACTCGGCCTGACCGGACGGCTCAACATCACGCTCCGGGTCAGCGGCCTGTAGACCGCCGCTGTGGCGGATCATGACAGACTCGCCCTCATGAGCGGGAAGGCGGACCCCCGGCCGGGGGACGGGAGCACCTCGAGGACACGGCTGGACCGGGGGCGCGGAGCCCTCGGACCCGCGCTGGAGCTCGTGCACACCGGACGTGCCCCGACCCGGGCCGTGCTCACCGCCGAGCTCGGCGTGACCCGGGCGACGGCCGGCGCGGTCGCCGCCGAGCTGGAGGCGCTCGGGCTGATCCGGGTCGACGCCCGGCCCGGCGCGGCGGCCGGCTCGCAGGGGCGGCCCTCGCACCGGCTGGCGGTCGCCGAGGACGGGCCCGTCGCCCTCGCCGCGCAGGTCCACGCCGACGGATTCCGGGCGGCACTGGTCGGACTGGGCGGCCGCATCGTCGCCACCGCGCCCGGCTGCGAGACCGTCGACGCCGACCCGGCGAAGGTGCTCGCCTCCGTCGTCACGGCGGGCGCCGAACTGCTCCGCGAGACCGGACGCCGATGCGTCGGCGCGGGCCTCGCCGTGCCGTCCGCCGTCGCCGAACCCGAGGGCCTGGCCCTCAACCCCCTGCACCTGGCCTGGCCCGCGGGCGCCCCCGTGCGGGACATCTTCGCCGAGCAGGTGCGCGCGGCCGGCATCGAGGGACCCGCCTTCGCCGCGAACGACGTCAACCTCGCCGCCCTCGCCGAGCACCGGCACGGCGCCGGACGCGGCTCCCGCGACCTGCTGTGCGTGGCCACCGGCCACCGGGGCGTCGGCGGCGCGCTCGTCCTCGACGGCCGCCTGCACCGGGGCAGTTCGGGCCTCGCCCTGGAGGTCGGCCACCTCACCGTGCACCCCGAGGGCCGCCCCTGCCACTGCGGCAGCCGCGGCTGCCTCGACGTGGAGACCGACCCGCTGGCCTTCCTCACGGAGGCCGGACGCGAACCGGGCCCCGAGGTGTCCCTGCTCCAGCAGTCCATCGACCTGATCCGCCACCACTACGACGACCCGGGCGTGCGCACCGCCGCCGAGGCCCTCATCGACCGGCTCGGCCTCGGACTCGCCGGCCTCGTCAACATCCTCAACCCGGACCGGATCATCCTCGGCGGCCTGCACCGCACCCTTCTGGACGCCGACCCGGCCCGCCTCCGCGCGGTCGTCGCCGACCGCAGCCTGTGGGGCCAGAGCGGCGGCGTCCCCATCCTCGCGTGCACCCTCGACCACAACAGCCTGGTCGGAGCGGCCGAACTCGCCTGGCAGCCGGTCCTGGACGATCCGCTGGGAGCCCTCACCGGCCGCACCTGACCCGGCGTCACCCGACCGCGCGGCCTCACGGGCGACGGCAACCCGACCCCACCGGTATCAGGCTTGGCCCCTCCGCTTCCGGGAAGGCGAGCCGTCGAGCGGGCAGGCTGGTGGGCACAGAGCACGCCCGCACCGCACCACCGAGGAAGTTGACGCAATGACCGACCAGCTCACCGTGAGCGTCCTGGGCACCGGCATCATGGGCGCCGCCATGGCCCGCAACCTCGCCCGGGCCGGGCACACCGTCCGCGCCTGGAACCGCACCCGGGCCAAGGCCGAACCCCTGGCCGCCGAGGGAGCCCACATCGCCGGCACGCCCGCCGAGGCGGTCCGGGGCGCCGACGTCGTCCTGACCATGCTCCACGACGGCCCGGCCGTGCTGCAGACGCTGCGCGAGGCCGCTCCCGACCTGCGCCCGGGCACCGCGTGGGTGCAGTCCACCACCGCCGGCCTCGACGACGTCGCCGAGCTGGCCGCCGTCGCCCGCGACCACGGCCTGGTCTTCTACGACGCCCCCGTCCTGGGCACCCGGCAGCCCGCCGAGGCCGGGAAGCTGACCGTGCTCGCCGCCGGGCCCGCCGAGGGCAGGGACCGGGTGACGCCGGTCTTCGACGCCGTCGGCGCGCGCACGGTCTGGACCGGCGAGGACGGGGCCGCGGCCGCCGCCACCCGGCTGAAGCTGGTCGCCAACAGCTGGGTCCTCGCCGTCACGGCCGCCGCCGGTGAGACACTCGCCCTCGCCAAGGCCCTCGACGTGGACCCGCGCGGCTTCTTCGACATCGTCGCGGGCGGTCCGCTCGACATGGGCTACCTGCGCGCCAAGTCCGACCTGGTCCTCGACGACCGGCTCACCCCGCCCCAGTTCGCGGTGAGCACCGCCGCCAAGGACGCCCGCCTGATCGTCCGGGCCGGCGCGGAGCACGGCGTCCGCCTGGACGTGGCCGAGGCCGCGGCCGCCCGCATGGAGCGCGCCGCCGCCCGGGGCCACGGCGACGAGGACATGGTCGCCGCCTACTTCGCCAGCTTCGACGACAACCCGTCCGCCTGAACACCCCGGAGGTTCCCCCATGTCCAAGCCGCCGCTGCCGCCCGAGGCCGAGGCCCTGCTGAGCCGGCCGAACCCGTGCGTCATGGCCACGCTGCGCTCCGACGGGGCGCCGGTCTCCACCGCCACCTGGTACGTGTGGAAGAACGGCCGCGTACTGATCAACCTCGACGCGGGCCGCGTCCGCCTCAAGCACCTGCGCCGCGACCCGCGCGTGACCCTCACGGTCCTCGCCGCCGACGACTGGTACACCCACGTCACCCTCATCGGCCGCGTCACCGAGATGTACGACGACGAGGGCCTGGCCGACATCGACACGCTCTCCCGGCACTACACCGGCAAGCCCTACCCGGAGCGGGCCCGGCCCCGGGTCAGCGCCTGGGTCGAGGTCGAACGCTGGCACGGCTGGGGCGCGATGAAGGACAGCGACCAGGCCTCCACCTGAGGTCAGCGCCGCCACTCGGTGCCGAACGCCCGCCCCGGGTTCTCCGTGAGGATCCGCCGCACCAGTTCCTCGCCCACGGCCTGGACGAGGCGCGGCCGCACCCGGCGCAGCAGGTACGGCATCCCGGGGCCGCCGTTCACCGAGCGGGCGGCGGCCGTGGTGGTGTCCGCGCCCAGCAGCAGCCGGTCGCCGAACCCGGCGTCGGCCAGGGCCCGTACGGCGTCCGGCATCCGCCAGTCCGTGGCGTGGTGCGCGCGTGACGGGCCGTCGAACGCCAGATGGCAGCCGGACTCGGCGGCCTGCCGGTGCGTCACGAGGTCGGGGGAGCGGTTCAGGTGCCCGAGCACCACCCGGTGCGGCGGCACCTCGAACCGCCCGCACAGCACGTCCAGGACGTCGAGGGCGCCGGTGCCCAGCTCCAGGTGCACGGCGATCGGCGCGCCCGTGGCGTGATGGGCCTCGGCGGCCGCCGCCAGGGTCCACCGGGCGTGCGCGTCGAGCGCGTGGAAGCCTCCGGCGACCTTCACCAGCCCGGCCCGCACCCCCGACGTCCCGATGCCGTCGGTGAGTTCGGCGACGAACACCTCGGCGAGCCGGCCGCGCAGCCGGGCGAGGGTGTCCTCGTCGTAGTGCGCGGCCTGGTGCAGTCCGGTCGCCGCCACCAGGTGCACGCCGGTCTCCCGGGACAGGGCAGGCAGATCCGCGGCCCGCCGCCCGAGCCCGTACGGCGTCCACTGCACCACGGCCCCGCCGCCCTGCTCCCGGAACGCGGTGAGTTCGGCCCGCGCCGCCGCCCCGCTGCGCAGCTCCTGGCCGGGCAGCCGGGGACTGCCGAAGAACAGGTGGTCGTGGGCGTCGCACACGCCCAGGTCCCCGGGGCGGACGTCCCCCAGCACCGTGCGGACCGCGCTCACCACCGGCGTCCCCGGCGGATCCGGTCCCGGCCCGGCGCCGACAGGTGCAGCACCTCGAAGACGTCGCCCTCGGTGCCGGCCGGCTCCTGGTCCCAGAGGGAGAACGTCACCAGCTCCCAGCGGCTGGTGTCGACGGCGGCCGCGGCGAGCAGGACCCCGTCCCGGCCCGCCAACCGCCGCGCCCCTCCCACCGCGTCCCCCGCGAGGTCCGCCAACAACCCGTCCCCCGGCAGCTGTTGCTCCCTCCTCACCGCGAACGACGGCTGCCCACCCGCCCCTTCCTCGTACGCCAGGCCCGTCCACTGCCGTGCCGACGGGCGCCCGAAGTCGTCGACGATGCCCTGGAACCCGCCGCCCCAGAGGAAGGCGTTCATGCCGTCGACGGTGTTCCAGAGGTAGAACGGCGCGTACGCGTTGACCGGCGAGCCGCGCCGACCGCGCTCGCGTATCAGATAGGCCTTGAGGCCGAGCCCGTCCCAGTCGTCCAGCAGATGACCCCGGCGGGCCACCCGGTCGCGGACGATGCCCATGTCGTAGTCGGCGGGCAGGGTGATCTCGTACTGCAGGGCGTGCATCCTTCGGTCTCCTCAGGGGGTCCGGGGCGCCAGCAGGGACAGCAGACCGCGCACGCCCGCGTCGAAAGCGGCGGGGGAGCCGGAGGCGCGGGCGAGGACGTACCCGCCCTGGACGGTCGCGACGACGGCCGCGGCGATCTCCTCGCCGTCGAGGCCGGACCCGAACTGCCCCTGCTCCCGGCCCTCTTCGACGAGCGCGGCGATCCGCCCGCGGAGCCAGCCGAGCGTCTCGTCGACGGGCGCGCGCAGTTCGGCGCTGGCCATCACGTCCGGGTCCATGGTCAGCCGGCCCACCGGGCAGCCCCGCAGCACGTCCCGCTCGCGCCGCAGATACGCCTCGATGCGCTCGTACGGCGTCCCGGGTCCGTCGAGCACGGCCGCGGCGGTGGCGCGCATCTCCTCGGCGGTGCGCCGGATCGCGGCCAGCGCGAGGTCGGGCTGCCCTTGAAGTGGTGGTACATGCTGCCCTGCCCGGCGCCCGAGCGCTCCAGGATCGCCTTCGGGCTGGTACCCACGTAACCGCGCTCCCACAGCAGGGCGCGAGTCGACTCGATCAGCCGCTCCGAGGTGCTCATGGCGGCACTGTACATACCAGTAGTTACAGAAGTCGAGGACGGCCGGAGCACGCGGACCGTGCGGCATACTCCCGGCGAGGTACGCACACAGCCGCCGCCCGTACGACGACCGCGGACCCGCTCCCGGACGACGCTCGGAGTACTACGCACTCCGGCACGCGAACGAGGAGAGGGACGACATGCAGACCCTGGCGCACTTCGGCGACGGCGGGCCCGGCCCGTGGATCCTGTTCTTTCCGGTCATCTGGGCGCTGGTCATCGGCGGCGGCATCGCACTGCTGCGCCGCACGGTGTGGCGTGGCCGCCGCGGCGGGCCCGCGCACCGGTCACCCGTGGACGAGCATTCGCCCATCGCGGTGCTGGGCCACCGTTTCGCCTCCGGCGAGATCGACGAGGACGAGTACTGGCGCCGCCTGTCCGTCCTGACGGAGGAGTTCGGCCCCACAAAGGGCACTCCCTGACCAGGCCGACCACCCCGACTCCGCGGCGGCGGCCCGCCACCCCCACGCCCCGCAAGCCGCCAACGGCGATCCCCACCCACAGGCGACCTCGACGCCTCGATCGGCCGTTACGGGCGGCGCGTGGGTGGGTGAAGGCCCACGCAACGCTCGGAAAGCCGCCAACGGCGATCCCCACCCACAGGCGACCTCGACGCCTCGACCGGCCGCTTCGGGCGGCGCGTGGGTGGGTGAAGGTCCGCAGCGCCCCGTAAGCCGCCCACGGCGATCACCACCCACGGACAACCCCGCCCCCTCGACCGGCCGTTACGGCTGGCGCATGGGTGGGCCAAGGCCCGTCGCGCGACCCCGCGGGGACGGGGACGGTGGTCACCGCCCGGTCAGCCGGCAACGGCGGACCGGGCGGGAGCATGTTCGGGCCGGAGCACGTCGGCGGACGCCCCGACCTCGGCGAACCGGCGCGCGGGTTTCTCCTGGACCGCGCGCCGCCGGCGCGTCGGCGCCGCGACCGCCGGAGCGGACGTCGGCAGGGTGAACCACACGACCTTGCCCGACTCACCGTCCGGCCGGACGCCCCAGCTCTCGCTCATGGCGGCGACCATCGCCAGCCCGCGACCACAGGTCGCCAGCGGCTCGGCGTCGTCGACCACGGGCATCCGCGGATCGCCGTCGCGCACGGAGACGGTGAGCCGGTCGAGCAGCAGCTCTATCTCCACGGTGCATGTCTTGTCGGGCTGGGCGTGCCGGTGGACGTTGGACAGCAACTCCGTCACACCGAGCGAGGCCCGGTCGATCAGAGCGTCCAGATGCCAGTAGCGCAATTGCGCAGATACGATTCTGCGGACCTGGCCGATCCGCGACGGCAGGGCTTGGAGCTCCACCGTGCAGTGCCTGCTTGGGTAGCTGATCACGGCTGCGACTCCCCGACGTGAGGTCCGGAAGAACACGGAGTTCGGATCCAGCAGGGCGCCTTCGTGACACTGCCGCCCGCTGTCGTGGCCGGCGGGCTGGTTCGCAGCGTTATCGCCGGTAAACCCAGAGTGACGTGAGACCAGAGTGACGCAGGGGGTGAGGGAGCGCAACTCGCGGACATCTCAGTCGCCACGCCCCGCCGCCCGGCGCACGGCCTCGATGAAGCGCCGCGCGGCCGGCGGCCCCGGTTCCCCCGGGGCGGGATCGTGCTCGCCCAGGGTGAGCAGGTACCGGTTGCCGTTGAGGTCGGCCGTCGCCCGGTCCTCGGGCCCGAACCAGGGCCTGGAGGCCCGCACCGCCTGCACCGGGGCGCTGTCGATCTCGCTGCCGTAGCTGGTCAGCAACTCGACCCGGCCGCCGCTGATCCGGACCTGTCCGGCCCGGGTGAGCGAACGCAGCCGCTTCCCGATCCGCACGCCCGTGGCCTCGAACTCCGGCTCCGCCATGCCACCCGCCCCCTTGTGCGCGTCGGTGTACCGGCCCGCTCCGCGCGGCGCCCGGTACGGGCTCGTGTCCTGGTCCAGTGTGCCCCGTCCGGGAACCGCTCCTGCCCGGGTGGCGCCCCGCGTCCGCCGCGACGCGCCGCTCCGGTGCTGCGTCGTGCCCTGCCGGGAACCTCGGCCCGAAACCGTCCGGAACCTCGGCCCCGCGGTGAAGTCTGCCCCCACCCGGCGCCGAGCACCAGTACGTGCGAGCGCTTCGGCCGGGGGCGCCCGCAGCACACTCGCGAATGCGCCCCCGGGACCGCGCGCCCCCTTGCACCGGCCTCTGCCCCAGGGGGCGCTTTGGGGGGCTCAAAGGTGCGTTTATGCAGGTGAGAAGCGTGCGCCGGGTGCCTATGATCGAGGGGTCGGCCGCGCGATCCGTCGTCGGCGCGCAGCGTTAGGAGCCCCCCTCGTGAGCACTCCCCAGCAGACCCGCACCGGCGTGACCCTCGACGTCGACCACAGTGACACCGGATACCGCGCGTGGCTGAAAGAGGCCGTCCGCAGGGTCCAGGCCGACGCCAACCGGTCGGCCGACACCCACCTGCTCCAGTTCCCGCTGCCGGAGAGCTGGGGCATCGACCTGTACCTCAAGGACGAGTCCACCCACCCCACCGGCAGCCTCAAGCACCGGCTCGCCCGCTCGCTGTTCCTGTACGGCCTGTGCAATGGCTGGATCCGGCCGGGCAGACCGGTGATCGAGGCCTCCAGCGGGTCGACGGCCGTCTCCGAGGCGTACTTCGCGAAGCTGATCGGCGTGCCCTTCATCGCCGTCATGCCGCGCACGACGAGCGCCGAAAAGATCCGCCTCATCGAATTCCACTCCGGCACCTGCCACTTCGTGGACGACCCGCGCACCATGTACGAGGAGTCCGCCCGCCTCGCGGCCGAGACGGGCGGCCACTACATGGACCAGTTCACCTACGCCGAACGCGCCACGGACTGGCGCGGGAACAACAACATCGCCGAATCCATCTTCCGCCAGCTCCGGATGGAGCGGTTCCCCGAGCCGGCGTGGATCGTCGCCACGGCGGGCACGGGCGGCACGTCCGCGACCCTCGCGCGCTACGTCCACTACATGCAGTACGACACCCGCGTCTGCGTGGCCGACCCCGAGAACTCCTGCTTCTTCGACGGCTGGACCACCGGCGATCCGGACGTCACGTGCGACTGCGGCTCCCGGATCGAAGGCATCGGCCGGCCCCGGATGGAACCGAGCTTCGTACCCGGCGCGATCGACCGGATGATGAAGGTGCCCGACGCGGCCAGCGTCGCCGCCGTCCGGGCTCTGGAACGCGCCATCGGCCGCAAGGCGGGCGGATCGACGGGCACGGGCCTGTGGAGCGCGCTGAAGATCGTCGCGGAGATGGTGTCCGAGGGGCGGCAGGGGAGTGTCGTGACCCTGCTGTGCGACCCCGGGGACCGGTACCTCGACAAGTACTACTCGGACGGCTGGCTCGCCGGGCAGGGGCTGGACATCGCGCCCTACACCGCCGCCATCGACACGTTCCTGGAGACGGGCACCTGGCCCTGCTGAGGCCCGGTCCTCAGGCCGTGAGCCGCCACCCCTCGACGATCGCCCGCGCCCCGGGCGCGTTGGTGACGTCGACGCGGTAGGCGTACACCTCGGGTGCCTCGGCCAGACGTGCCGTACGGGAGCGGTTTCGACGAAGTCGAGACCCTCGGGGCGCAGTCGGTGAGCCATGGACGGAGGCCTCCTCGCACAGCCGGACGGTGAGCGCCGGGGGCGTCACCCTGGCCGGCGCCCCGTCAGATGTCCGCATCCTCGTCGGGCTCCGGCTCCCCGGCCACGACCAGCCGCCGCAGGTGCTCCGCGACCACCCCGCGCGCCTCGTCCGGCAGGCCGGCGTCGGTCACCAGCGTGTCGACCCGCTCCAGCGAGGCGAACGAACTCAGGCCGACCTTGCCCCACTTGGTGTGGTCGGCGACGACCACGACCCGCCGCGCCGACTGCACGAGCCGCCGGTTGGTCTCGGCCTCCGCGAGGTTCGGCGTCGACAGCCCCGCCTCGACCGATATGCCGTGCACGCCGAGGAACAGCAGGTCGAAGTGGAGCGCCGCGATCGCCTGGTCGGCCACCGGCCCCACCAGCGAGTCGGACGGCGTGCGCACGCCCCCGGTCAGTACGACCGTGGCGGCACCCTGCCGGGGGCCCGAGCTGCGCTGGGCGGCGTGGAAGACGTCGGCGACCCGCACCGAGTTGGTGACCACCGTGAGGTCGGGGACGTCCAGCAGCTGGTGCGCCAGGGCGTACGTCGTCGTGCCGCCGGACAGGGCGATCGCCGCGCCCGGCGCGACCAGCCTGGCCGCCGCCCGGGCGATGTCCTCCTTGGCCGTCAGCTCCAGTCCCGACTTGGCCTCGAACCCCGGCTCGTGCGTGCTCGCCTCGACCACCGGGACCGCGCCGCCGTGCACCTTCTCCAGGACGCCCTGGCGGGCGAGCGCGTCGAGGTCGCGGCGGACCGTCATGTCCGACACGCCGAGCTTGCGCGTCAGCTCGTTGACCCGGACCCCGCCCCGGCGGCGGACCTCGTCGAGGATCAGGGAGCGCCGCTGCTCCGCGAGGAGGTTCTGATTCTCGCTCACGTACGCTCCGGTCCTTTCGCCTCAATGCCGTCCGACACGCCCGGCGCACCCTCCCGGACCGGGGCATTCTCCCCCGGGCTCCGGTGCGCGGACGTCCCATCCTCGCATGGCGTGCCACGGAGGGCCCCACCACCCGCTCGTCGCGCACATGTCATTCCGGGCTCGACTCGCGCACGGCTTCGTCACGGAAGGGGGAGATTCCGTGACAGCAGGTGTGCGGCGCCCCGGAAGGGGGATCCTTGTGCCCGCACAGGCAGAGCCGACGGCGTGTCACGGGGGAAGTGCGCATCAGTGGAACGTACGCAGGAACACGCGGCGACCGGCGGACCGGACGGTTCCGCCGCACGGGCGGGCGAGACCGGGGCCGCCCTGGAACTCCTGGTCCACGGCGTGGGCGGCACCACGCCCCAGGACATGCTGGGCGATCCGCGGACCGTGCGG
Organism: Streptomyces sp. XY006; assembly: GCF_002237655.1. Taxonomy (GTDB): domain Bacteria; phylum Actinomycetota; class Actinomycetes; order Streptomycetales; family Streptomycetaceae; genus Streptomyces; species Streptomyces levis. The sequence continues at coordinate 279,741 of NZ_NOKT01000002.1, read as the reverse complement.
ATCACCGGCGACGACACCGCGGCCGTCTTCCGGCGCGCCGACGACGTCGACGCGGAGCACGGCCGCGGCGCCGGACGCCGCGACGGGCCGGTGCCCGAGGCCTACGTCTGGTGCAACCTCACCTCCGGCAACGGCACCCGGGCCCTGTGGCTGCTGCTGTTGCCGTTCATGGTCGTCAACCTCGCCCACTGGATGCGCCCCAGCGCCCGCGACCGCCGCCGGACCGTACGCCTGTACGGCCTGCTGGTACGGCTGGCCGGGCTCACCCTCACGGTGCTGCTCGTCGCCGCCGCCTGCGAGGTCGCCCTCGACCTGACGGCCTGGCAGTGCGCGGGCACGGCCGCCTGCGCCGACCGCCACTCCTGGCTCGGCTTCCTCTCGCCCACCGTCTCCGACGGCGGCTGGTGGAGCGCCCCGGGCCGCAGGCTCGCCCTCGCCGCCGTGGTCCCCACCGCCCTGACCGGCCTGCTGTGGTACCTGTCCCGGCGCACCTGGAGCGACTACGAGTCCCAGCAGCCGATCGCCCGCGACCCGGAGCCCGACGAGGACCCGGGGCCGACCGCGCTCGGCCGCCCCGGGTTCTGGTACGGACGCCGGCTGGTGGCCCGGCTGCGCGCCGCGCACACCGCCGCCGGACTGCTCACCGTCGCCGCCGCGGTCGCCAGCGCCGCCGTCCGCCGGGACCGCGCGCCCGGCGGCCCGGCCCTCCTGTACACCCTCGGCCTGCTCCTGGAAGCGGCCCTGGCGGCCTGCGCGGTCGCCGTCGTCTGGGTGGTGTGCCGCAGGGGCCGCAGCGAGAACCGGCTCGACCGGAAACTCGACGAACGCTCCGTACGCCGCCTGCCTCCGGTCGCGCTCGTCCTGCTCGCCCTCACCCTGCTGTACGCGGGATGGGACCGCCCCGGATGGCGGTCGGACGGCCGGCTGCCCGGCGACACGGCCTTCGGCGCCGTCGCCCTCGTCCAGGGCCTGCTCGTGGTGCTCCTCGCGGCCGTCGCCCACACCCTGCACCGCACCGCCCCCGACCGGCGGGCCGTGCTGCGGGGCCTGGGCGGACCGGCCGTCGCCCTGCTGGCCTGCGCCCTCGGCGGGGTGATGTCCGGCGGCGTCGCGCAGCGCGTCTCCGACTGGCTGGACGGCACCGGCGCGTCGATCGACGGCCCCCCGGTCCTGCTGACCTGGCAGGCGTCCGTGATCCCGCCCCTGCTCCTGGTACTGCTGGGGCTGTTCGGCTGGCTGGCCCACCGCGCCTGGACCCTCGCCCGCGCCGAGCGCGACGCGGTGGCCCGCGACTACCCGGACGAGAACCTGGACCGCGCCCGCACCCGCCGTATCGCCTCCACCCGGGCGATGGCCTCCCTCACCGACCGGGGGCCCCGGATCGTCGCCGTCACCTCCGGTGTCACCCTGCTGCTCGGCGCGGGCGCCCTCGTCGGCGCCCTCACCACCGACGAGACGCCGGGCGAGGCCGCCCAGGGCACCACCCCCGTCGTCCACGGCGCCGCCGAGACCGCCCAGGCCCTCGGCTCCTGGCTGATCGGCCTCGGGTTCATCCTCTTCGTCACCTGGGGCCGCCGCGCCTACAAGGACGCCGCCGCCCGCCGCACCATCGGCATCCTGTGGGACGTCGGCACCTTCTGGCCCCGCGCCGCCCACCCCTTCGCACCGCCCTGCTACGCCGAGCGCGCGGTGCCCGACCTGACCTGGCGGATGGCGACCTGGACCCGCGCCACCGGCGGACGGCTGGTCATCTCCGGGCACTCCCAGGGCAGCGTCCTCGCCGCCGCCGCGGCCTGGCAACTCGCCCCGTCGGACCGCAGACGCGTCGCCCTCCTGACCTACGGCTCCCCGCTGGAGCGCCTCTACGGCCGCTGGTTCCCGGCGCACTTCGGGCCCGCCGCGCTCAGCTCCCTGCACCGGGACGTCGACTGCTGGCGCAACCTGTACCGGCTCACCGACCCCATCGGCGGCCCGATGCGCCTGCCCGGCGACGGCGGCCCGCAGGTCGACCACCCGCCCCTGAAGGACCCCCTCGCCTACGGCCGCACCGACCTGCTGCCGCTGCCCGCGCCCATCCTCGGCCACTCCGACTACCAGGCGGACCCGGTCTTCGCCGAGGAACGCCGCCTGCTGCTGGCCCGGCTGCGGCCCGGGGTGCCCGCACCGCGCGACACACCCGAACCGCCCGCCGCCTAGCGGCGGTTCAGAGCAGCTCGGGGAGATCCTCGGCGTAGAGCAGCGTCAGGTCGTCCGTGCTCGGCTCCGCGAGCTGGGCGACCCGGCTCGCGTGCCGCTCCACCATCGCCTCGAACGTCTGCCGCGCCGTACGGCCGTTGCCGAACGCCGGGCCCTTCGGGAGCCGCGTGAAGTACGTCCGCAGCGCCTCGTCCGCACCCGGCGCGAGCCGGTACTCGTGCTCCTCGGCCTGCTGCTCCACGATCCGCAGCAGGTCCTCCGGGCCGTAGTCGCTGAAGGTGATGGTCCGCGAGAAGCGGGACGCCACCCCGGGGTTGACCGACAGGAAACGCTCCATCTCGGCGGTGTAGCCCGCGACGATCACCACGACCGCGTCCCGGTGGTCCTCCATCAGCTTCACCAGCGTGTCGATGGCCTCCTTGCCGAAGTCGCGGCCCGCGTCCTCCGGGGACAGCGCGTACGCCTCGTCGATGAACAGCACGCCGCCGCGCGCCTTCTCGAACGCCTCCTGCGTGCGGATGGCCGTGGAGCCGATGTGCTCCCCGACCAGGTCGACCCGGGACACCTCCACCAGGTGGCCCTTCTCCAGCACCCCGAGGGAGGCGAGGATCTCGCCGTACAGGCGCGCGACGGTGGTCTTGCCGGTGCCGGGGGAGCCGGTGAAGACCAGGTGCCGCTTGACCGACGCCGCCTTCAGGCCCGCCTGCTGCCGCCGGCGGCCCACCTCGATCATGTCCGTGAGGGCGCGCACCTCCCGCTTGACGCTCTCCAGGCCCACCAGCGCGTCCAGTTCGCCGAGGACGTCCTTGGAGTCGCGGGACGGCGGCGCGGGCTCCGCGACCGGGGCCGGGGACTCCGGTTCGGCGCGCTGCCCCGGGACCGCGCTCAGCAGGCCGGGGGAGTGGCCCGCCGTCTGCACGACCGGCTCCGGCGCCGCCGCCGGCGCCCGCAGCCCCACGCTCTCGTCGCTGGTGCAGTCCTCCACGACGGGCCCCGTCCCGGACGCCGCGTCCCCGCCGCCGTCCGCGAACTCGTAGCCGCCGCGCGCGCACCGCTCCGTGCGGCACTTGCGCAGGGTCGTGCGGCTGCCGTCGATCACGTGGAAGCCGTAGCCGCCGCTGCCCGTCACACGGCAGTTCACGAAGCTGCCGCGGCCCCCCGCCGAGACGTAGACACCCGCCTCCGCCGGGGAGTCGACCGTGCAGCGCTCCACGGTCGGGTCGGCTCCCTTGGTGACGATCACGCCGGTCTGGGTGCCGTCGATCGTGCAGTTCCCGAGCGTGCCGCCGCTGCCGTGGTCGCGGAACCAGGCGCCCGTCGCCGCGTCCCGGATCCGGCAGTCGTCGAGCTGCGCGGTCGCGCCGTCGCTCACCGACACGGCCGTGTTGCGCACCTGCGACAGGTCGCTGTCCACCACGTCGGCCCGTGAGCCGCGGTCGAGCACGAACAGGGCGTCCGGCACGTCGTGCACCCGGCAGGAGTCCAGGACGGCGGTGGCGCCGTCGCTGACCCACACCGCCGGGTAGTCGCCCGTGCTGTCGAAGATCTCGCACTGGTTGGCGTCCACGCGCGTGCCCGGGTCCCACACCGACAGGCCGTTGCGCCCGAACTGCCGCACCGTGGTGCGCGTCAGCGTGAGGACCGAGCGGGAGCGCAGGTCGACCGCGTTCTCCGGGATGTCGTGGATACGGCAGTCGGCGAGCGTCAGCACCGCGTCCGTGTCGAGCGTGACCCCGTCGGCCGTCGTGCGGTGCACATCGCAGTCGGTGAGGTGCGCCGTGGCCCGGCCGGTGATGTGCACACCGCTGCCCCGCACCTCGTAGATCTCGCAGCCCACCGCCTCCAGCGCCGAGTTCTCCCCGGTCGCCGACAGGCCCGAGCCCGAGGCGTGGTGCACCTTGCAGCGCTCCAGCCGGGGGTGGGCGCCGCCGCGCACCGCCACGCCCGCCTGGCCGGCCGCGACGACCTCGCACTCCTCGAACACCCCGCCCGCGCCGTCCAGTACGGCGATGCCGACGCCCGCCGGATTGTCGACCGCGCAGCGCCGGACCGTGGGCCGGGCACTGCCGCGCACCTCGATCCCGGCGGCGGACCGCGTCACCACCCGCACGTCCCGCAGCTCCGGGGTGCCCTCCTCCACCAGCACGGCCGGGGAGGCCGCGTCCTGGCCCTCCACGTACAGGTCCTGGACCACCGCCGAGGCCCGCACGGTCAGCGGCACCCCGTCCACGGGCGCGATCCGCACCGAGCCCGGCGCGTTCTCCGGACCGCGCAGGGTCACCGCCCGCTGCACGACGAGGTTCTCCCGGTAGGTGCCGGGGGCGACGGTGAGGACGTCGCCGTCGGCCGCGGCCTCCAGGGCGGCGGCGAGCGATGCGTACTCACCCGTGCGGCGCCGCCACCGCGACGTGCCGGTGTGCGTCACCTGGACCGTGCCCTGTGCCATGGTGTAGCTGTGCCCCCACCTCGGTCGTACTGATGGCTCGTTCGCCCTCGGGGCGGGCCGGGCGGTGCCGGGACCGCGGCGTATTCCGGCCCGGCGGGCCGGTCGCGCGCGGCGTCGACACCCGGCGCGCCCCTCCTGCTCGCTCGCACGCGGGTTGTGCCGAACGGTTCGGCCGGACCACCGTAGCGTGCGCGCGGGTGGTGGGTTGACCAGAGCCGGAAGGCTGTCAGCTGCCGGTGCCCGTCCTGCCCCAGTCCGGGCCCGCCCTGTCCCATGCCTGGTCCCAACGGGCGTACCGGCGGCGGACCATGCGCCAGACGATCAGCCGTCTGCCGCCCTCGACGAGGCCGCCGGCCACCAGGGCCGCGCCGAAGCCGGCGAGGACCGCGTGCGTCGACGCCGTCGCGGAGTCCAGCGGACGGGCCACCATCCGGCCGTGCCGGTCGGTCCAGATGCGGAACACCTCACCCGGCCGCGGGTCCTTCAGGCCCGCAAGCACCGGGCCCCGGCGGGCGGTGCCGTCGGGGGCGGTCCAGTCGGCGAGGACGCGCGTGCGCATGTCCCGGCCGGTCGACGTCTCGGGGTCGACGTCCAGCGGGGAGCGGTCCAGCTCGCGGACCACGGTGGCCGTCACCAGGTGCCGCGCCCGGTGCTGTTCGCGCACGGAGCGCTGCAAGGCGTCCTGTGCGGCGCCGCCGGCGAGGACTCCGGCCAGCGGGGCGGCCAGCAGGACGAGCAGCAGGGCTGCCAGCGCCACCCAGGCCTCGGCCAGATCGGTCGCGCGGCACAGCGGATTGCGCCGCCAGCGCCAGAGTCCGCTGATCGCTCGCACCGCCCGCACCCCCTTCCCGCTCCGTGATAACCCCCGGCGGAGCCGCCCACGAGCGGAATCCGCCGAGAGAGAGCGAGATCACCTCTCCCGGCCTCTCGTGAACGTCTCCCACCACGCCAACGCCCGGTCCGGCGGCGCGGTTCCCGCCCGGCGGCGGCGATGGTGGCGCCCGCGCTATCCGAGGATCGTGACGGGGTCGCCGAGCCGGATGGTGCCGCGCGACTGCGGCACCAGGTTCTGCCCGAAGACCAGCTTCCCGTCCAGCCGCCGGTGCTGCCCGAGGCTGTGCAGCGGTTCCCGGCCGCGCTCGCCCGAGCCCTGGTCGGTGGTGGTCACCACGCAGCGCCCGCACGGCTTGGCGACGCGGAAGGTCACCTCCCCGACGGCGATGAGCGACCAGTGGTCCTCGGCCCAGGCGTCGGTGCCCGCCACGACCACGTTGGGCCGGAAGCGGTCCATGGGCAGCGGGCCCTCCTGCGCGTGATCCCCCTGCGCGATCAGGGAGTTGAGGGCGTCGAGCGAGGCCGTCGTGGTGAGCAGCAGGGGGAAGCCGTCGGCGAAGGAGACCGTCTCGCCGGGGCGGGCGTAGCGGGGGTCGACCGGCCGGCGTGTGGCGGGGTCGTCCATGTAGGCGAGACGGGCGCCGATGCCCAGGTAGCGGCTGCACCAGGCGTGTGCCGCCTCGCCCTCGGCCGGCACCGCGTCGACCTTGTCGTTGAAGATCTGCACCGGCACCGTGCCGAGCGGCCGGGGGACCGGCACCGTCAGCGGTTCCATGCCGGGCGCGGACAGCCGGACGCCGCCGTCCGGCAGGAGCTCGGCGGCGGCCAGTGCGAGGCGCGGCTGCCGGCGCTGCGTGACGACCTTTCCCCCGTCGTCGACGAGCAGCCAGCGCCGGTCTCCGGCCAGCCCCCAGGGCTCCACGACGGCCTCCCGGGGCGCGAGGCCCCGGACCGCCTTGACCGGATGGACGTGAATCGCGTGCAGGTGTGCGTTCCCCATGGGGCTATCGTGCCAGCCGGCACGGACAGCCCCGCTGGGGGCGGCTCGCTATCCGCGGTACCGGCGGCTCAGTACCCGCGGTACTGCTGGTTGTTGTACGGATCCTGGTAGGGAGCCGGGGCCGGACGGGGAGCCGCGGGGCGCATGGCCTCGTAGCCCGCGGGTGCCGCCGGACGGGGCTGCTGCTGGTACTGCGGGCCGGGGTAGCCGCGCGGAGCGGTCGCCTGCTGCGGGATGTACGCCGCGGGCGCCTGCTGGAGCGGGGCCGGCTGCTGGGCCTGCGGGTAGCCGTAGGCGGGCTGGGCGGGAGCCGCCGGCAGCGCGGGCAGCGCCGACGGGAGGGCGGGCAGGTGGCTGCCCGGCATGTCGTACTGCGCGGGGACCCGGATCGGGGCGATCTGCGGGGTGCCCCGCTCGGCGACGAGCTTGTCGTAGATCGGGGTGTCCGGGAAGGAGGCGGAGTAGTAGCCGCCGCCATAGGTGGAGCGGGGGGAGGTCATGGCACATAAGTTAAGCCCACGATGTGCTGGTTGGGGAGACCGATAAGAGGGTTGTTTTCCGTGTCCGCAGTGACCCGGGATCCCCAATGCGAGCGAACTCGGCAAAAAGGGGCACCGAACCGGTCGGTGATCGTGTAAAGCCCGAGTTCCGGGCGGGTTACCAGCGGTTGGCCACCGATCTTCCGGCGACCGGTGCATGGGAGTTCCGGGCCGGGAGGAATAGGTTGAGCCGACACGACTCGACGGACGGCCGGGGCGGTCCCGGCGCGTGCCACACCATGGGGGCGGCGATGCACATGCTGAAAGGTTCGAACACTCCGGTTCCCACCGCGGCCCTGCGCGTGGAAGTGGGCTGGCGCGGCGGACCGGGCGTGCCGGACGCCGACGCCTCCGCCCTGCTGCTGGTCGCGGGAAAGGTCCGCTCCGACGCGGACTTCGTCTTCTACAACCAGCCCGCGCACTCCTCCGGCGCGATCCGGCACGAGGGCAAACGCGACGCCGGCGGCCGGATCACCGACACGGTCCTGGTCGACCTCGCGCGCGTGGAGCCCGCCGTCGAAACGGTCGTCCTCGCCGCCTCCGCCGACGGCGGCACGTTCGGGCAGGTCCCCGATCTGTACGTCGAGGTCCGGGACGCCGCCCAGGGCACGCCGGTGGCGCGTTTCGAGAACCCGGGCGCCACCACCGAAACCGCCTTCGTGCTCGGCGAGTTCTACCGCCGCCAGGGCGCCTGGAAGTTCCGCGCCGTCGGCCAGGGCTACAGCAGCGGCCTCGAAGGACTCGCCACGGACTACGGCATCACGGTCGACGAACCGCAGCGGGCGGCCCCCGCTCCCGCGGCCCCCGCCCCGACGGCCGCCCCGGCGCCTCCCGCCGCCGCTCCGTCGTACACCCGCCCGCCCGCGACGCAGCCCGTGGCCCCGCCGCCGCCCGCCACGCCCCCCGCCGCCCAGCCCGTCCGCCTCACGAAGGTGACGCTCACCAAGTCGGCCCCCTCCGTCTCTCTCACCAAGCAGGGCGGCACCTCCGGCGCGCTGCACGTGAACCTCAACTGGGAGGTGCGCAAGCAGTTCTCGGGGTGGAGCAGCAAGTTCGGGCGCCCGACCGCGCTCCACTCCGACCTCGACCTCGACCTGTGCGCGCTGTACGAACTCACCGACGGCAGCAAGGGCGTCGTCCAGGCCCTCGGCAACAGCTTCGGGGCGCTGCACCAGCCCCCGTACATCCACCTCGACGGTGACGACCGCACCGGAGCCGTGGCGTCCGGTGAGAACCTCACCGTCAATCTCGACCACAAGCACGCCTTCCGGCGCATCCTCGTTTTCGTCACCATCTACGAAGGCGCCCGTTCCTTCGCGGACCTGAACGCGACGGTCACCCTCCGGCCGCAGCACGGGGCGCCGATCGAGTTCTCCCTCGACGAGTGCACGGTCCCCTCACTCGTGTGCGCCCTGGCGCTGATCACCAACACGGGCGGCGACCTGGTCGTCCAGCGCGAGGCGCGGTACCTGGTGCCCGAGCGCGGCGTGAGCCCCCAGCGCACCGTCGACTACGCCTACGGGTGGGGCATGAACTGGACCCCCGGCAGGAAGTGACCCCCGTGGGCGGCCGTCAGCCCTCGTCGGGCAGGGCTTCCGGGCGCGCGTAGGTGCGGCCCTTCCAGGCCGCACCGCGTCCGCGGTAGTGCTGCACCGCCGAGTCGACCGTCATCAGCAGATACAGGAACGCGGTGAACGGCAGCAGGGGAGCGAGCCACAGGGGCTGCCCGTAGTAGCGGAGCATCGGGACGTACGTCCCCGCCATGACGAGCCAGGCGAGCCCGCCGGTGACCGCTGCCGCCGCATCGCCCCCGGCAAGACCGGCGACCACGGCCGCGGGCGGCACCAGATAGACCAGCACCAGCCCGGCCACCGTCCCGGCCAGCAGCAGCGGCTGGTGGCGCAGCTGCGCGTAGGCACTGCGCGAGACCATCCGCCACAGATCACCCAGCCGCGGATACGGCCGCACGCTGTCGACCCGGTCCGCGAGCCCCAGCCAGACGCGGCCGCCGGCGCCCTTGACGGCTCGCGCTAGGGCCACGTCGTCGATCACGGCGTGCCGGATGGCGTCCGGGATCCGCGCCCGCCCGGCGGTCTCGGCCCGCAGCAGGACACAGCCCCCGGCGGCGGCCGCCGTCCGCGTCCCAACCCCGCTGATCCGGCGGAAGGGGTAGAGCTGCGCGAAGAAGTAGACGAAGGCCGGCACCACGAAGCGTTCCCACACGCTCTCCACCCGCAGCCGGGCCATCTGGGAGACGACGTCGAAAGCTCCCGAGCGGGCCGCCGCCACCAGCTCCCGCAGACTGTCCGGCGCGTGCGCGATGTCGGCGTCCGTCAGCAGCAGGTACTCCGGGCCACGCGCGCGTGCCAGACCGATGCCGTGGCGCACCGCCCACAGCTTGCCGGTCCAGCCCGCCGGCGGTTCGCCCGGCGAGGACACGGTCAGCGGCAGCCCGCCGTGCCGGTCCGCCAGCTCCCGCGCGAGCGCACCGGTGCCGTCCGTACTGCCGTCGTCGACCAGGAAGACCTCCGCCCGGCCCTGGTAGTCCTGCAGCAGCAGGGACGGCAGCGCGGCGGGCAGCACGGCCGCCTCGTCGCGGGCCGGGACGACGACGCACACCGGCGGCCAGACGTCCGGCTCCCGGCGCGGTGGCAGGCGCACGTCCGTGCGCCAGAAGAAGCCCTGGCAGAGCAGCAGCCACAGCCAGGCGAGAAGCGATCCAGCGGCAGTCCAGACAAGGGCGCTCACGCGCGCAGTCTGCCCCACGGGAGCGGCCCCGGAGCGCTCATCGTCTATCGTGATCGGGTGAAGATCGCGCTCATGGACTCCGGTATCGGTCTGCTGGCGGCCACCGCAGCGGTACGGCGGCTGCGCCCCGACGCCGATCTCGTGCTCTCCCTGGACCCCGACGGCATGCCGTGGGGCCCGCGCACTCCACAGGACCTGACCGAGCGCGCCCTGGCCGTGGCCGAGGCGGCCGCCGCGCGCCGCCCCGACGCACTGATCGTCGGCTGCAACACCGCGACCGTGCACGCCCTCACCGCCCTGCGTGCCCGCCTCGAACCGGAGCTCCCGGTCGTCGGAACCGTCCCGGCGATCAAGCCCGCCGCGGCCGGGGGCGGTCACCTCGCCATCTGGGCCACCCCCGCCACCACCGGCAGCCCGTACCAGCGGGCCCTGATCCGCGACTTCGCCGGTGGCGTGCCCGTCACCGAAGTGCCCTGCTGGGGACTGGCCGAGGCCGTGGAGCACGCCGACGAGGCGGCCATCGACGCCGCCGTGGCCGCGGCCGCCGCGCTGACCCCCGAGGACGTGACCACCGTCGTCCTGGGCTGCACCCACTACGAGCTGGTCGCCGAGCGCATCCGGTCCGCCGTGCAGCGCCCCGGCCGCCCGCCCCTGGTGCTGCACGGCTCCGCGGGCGCCGTGGCCGCCCAGGCCCTGCGCCGGCTCGGCGCACAGCCCACGCCCGGGGCCACGCCCCACGGCACGCTGACCGTGCTGCTCAGCGGACGCGAGGGCACCCTGCCCGCTCCCGCCCTGGCCTACGAGGAGGGGCGGCTGCTGCAGGCGGTCACCCCGGCTGGCTGACCCCCACCACGCGCGACGGCCGTCGCCTCCCCGGGTAACCGTCCGCCCGGGCCGGTGCCCCGCCCACCCGGCCCAGTCACGCTCCGCCACGAGGTACCAGCGGAGCGAAACCTGAGTACCCTCAAAGGCATGAGGGACCACCGCCACGGCGAGAACGCCTCCCACGTGCCTGCCGGGGTCTGGACCGGCCGGGCCACCAACCGGGTCCAGTGGCTGCTGGCGCTCGTCGGCGCCGCCTGCATGGCGCTCGGCATCGAGCTGGCCGTCGACTCGGCGTGGACGTCCGGCGCCGCCCCGCTCGTCATGGCCGTCGTCGGCTGCATCGCCGCCGGGCTGCTGGTCCTCTTCGGGACCCTCGCCTTCGTCCACGTCGCCCTGCGGGTCGACGAGGACCACCTGGAGGTGCGCTGCGGCCACATCGGCGTCCCCCGCCGCCGTATCCCCCTCTCCCACGTGGCGGGCGCCACCTACATCTCCCACGTCACGCCCCGCCACTGGGGCGGCTGGGGCTACCGCTGGCGGCCCGAGAAGGGCACCGCGGTGGTGGTGCGCCGGGGCGAGGGCGTCGTGCTGGAGCTGTGGGACGGACACACCTTCACCGTCACCGTGGACGACGCGGAGGCGGCCGTGCGGGTGATCAAGGCGCGGCTGCGGCCCGGGAAACCCGGGGCACCCGCGCACTGAGGCATCGAGGCGCCTCCCCGGGAGCCGGTCACCAGGCGGGAGCGCGTCCGCCGTCCCGCGCGTGCGGATCCGTCGAGCGGCTCGGTGGCTCCTCGGCCAGCGGCCGGGCCGTCGCCAGGCCCGCCAGCAGTCCGGCCCCCACCGACACCGCCGTGAAGCTCAGCGCGTTGCCGATCGCGGCGATGGCGGCGAGCGCCGTCAGGGCCGCGCCCGCGGTCAGGGCCACGGGGGTCGGGCGCGGGCCGCGCCACAGCGCGTACATCATCCAGCCGAACGCCGACACCAGCAGCGCCAGCCCGACGAGACCCTGCTCGGCCGCCTGCTGCAACGCCGCCGAGTGCGGCTTGCCGTCGGACAGCAGCGACGGGGCCGACGCCGGGCTCAGCTCCCCGAAGCGGCCCGGGCCCGCCCCCAGGGCGCTGTTGTCGCGCAGCAGGTGCCAGGCGTCCTGCCACAGCTGGACCCGGTGCGTCGTCAGCCGTCCCTCGAGGGCGGCGGCGAACCCGCCCGGCACGCTCCCCGACGCCACCGCCCAGGTCAGGCCCGTCACCACCGCCGCCACGGCGGCCAGCACCGCGAGGCCGGCGCCGCGGTGCCGGGTGCGGCCGGCGGCCAGCGAGCACAGCAGCACCGCGACACAGGTGACACACCCGGTGGCCGAACCGAGCACCGCCGCCAGCACCGCGGTGCCCGCGGCCAGCAGACGCAGCGCGAACCGTGCGAGGAAGCCCGGAGCGGCCCAGGCCGCGCAGCACGCGGCACCCGCCGACAGCGTCAGCACCGCCGCGGTGGCCCCCGCGTGCCCCAGCGGCGCGGAGATCTGCGGGCCCGGAGCCAGATGCGGCACGGCCAGCGTCAGCCCGACCCCGGCCAGCGCACCGGCGCACGGGGCCCCGACCGGCAGCAGGGCCCCGCCGATCCGGCCCGCCGCGTACCCGGCCGCCACGGCCAGCACCGCGAGAAGCACGCCCTCCGGCCGGCCGTCGTGCGCCGCCGCCGTGATCAGGGACCAGCCGGCGCAGGCCCCCAGCACCACGACACCCGTCGCGTCGGAAACGATTCTTCTCTCGCCGTCCGCGTCCGGCCCGGACGCGGACACCCCGCCTCGACCCACCACGCCACGCCCCCCGCACCCGTCGCCCGCACCAGTCGCCCCCGACCTGTGAAGACCCCGGTCACCGGGACCGTCACCGGCCGCGGGACTGAGGCTTCGGCACACCGTAACGGCTGGTGGACATTTTGGGGATGTGTCGTGACGAAATGAGCAGCAGGCCGCGGCACCCGCGGGGCCCGGGGCGCCGCGGACCGCGCTGTCGGTGCGCAGGCCGGTCGACTTAGACTCCGGGAGTGACCGTCACCGCAACCTCCGTCGACGAGTCGGACCAGCTGGACCCGCGGACCGCGCCCCGGGCGCGCGTCTGGGCCCGGCGGCTCGTCCCGGCCGCCGCAGCCGCGCTCTCCGGCCTGCTCCTCTACGTCAGCTTCCCGCCCCGCACCCTGTGGTGGCTGGCCCCACCGGCCTTCGCCGTCTTCGCCTGGGTGCTGCGCGGGCGCGGCTGGAAGGCGGGACTCGGCCTCGGATACCTCTTCGGCCTCGGCTTCCTGCTGCCGCTGCTGGTGTGGACCGGGGTGGAGGTGGGGCCGGGCCCCTGGCTCGCCCTGGTGGCCATCGAGGCGGTCTTCGTCGCGCTGGTCGGCGCGGGGATCGCGGCCGTGTCGAAACTGCCCGGCGCGGCCGTGTGGGCGGCCGCCGTGTGGATCGCGGGCGAGGCGGCACGCGCGCGTGCGCCCTTCAACGGCTTTCCCTGGGGCAAGGTCGCGTTCGGGCAGGCGGACGGCGTGTTCCTGCCGCTCGCCGCGGTGGGCGGCACCCCCGTGCTCGGCTTCGCCGTCGTCCTGTGCGGCTTCGGCCTCTTCGAAGTCGTGCGTCTGATTCTCGACAGGCGGGCCACCGGGCTCGTGCGGCCCGCGGCGGCCGCCGCGGCCGCGCTGAGCCTGGGCGTCCCGGTCCTCGGGGCGTTCGCGGCCCGCCCCCTGGTCAGCGACGAGGCCGAGGACGGCAGCGTCACCGTCGCGGTGATCCAGGGCAACGTGCCGCGCGCCGGTCTCGACTTCAACGCCCAGCGGCGGGCCGTCCTCGACTACCACGCGCGCGAGACCGAGCGCCTGGCCGCCGACGTCGACGCCGGCAAGGTCGCCCGGCCCGACTTCGTGCTCTGGCCGGAGAACTCCTCCGACATCGACCCCTTCGCCAACCCCGACGCCCGCGCGGTGATCGATGCGGCGGCCCGGGCCGTGGGCGTGCCCATCTCCGTCGGCGGCGTCGTCGAACGCGACGGCAGGCTGTACAACGAGCAGATCCTGTGGGATCCGGCCAAGGGACCGGTCGACACCTACGACAAGCGCCAGATCCAGCCCTTCGGCGAGTACCTGCCGCTGCGCTCGCTCATCGGCGCGATCAACCCGGCCTGGACGGCCATGGTCCGCCAGGACTTCAGCCGGGGCACCGAGCCGGGCGTGTTCACCATGGACGGCGCCGAGGTCGGCCTGGTCACCTGCTACGAGGCCGCCTTCGACTGGGCCGTGCGCTCCGAGGTCACCGACGGCGCCCAGATGATCTCCGTGCCGAGCAACAACGCCACCTTCGACCGCAGCGAGATGACGTACCAGCAGCTCGCCATGTCCCGCGTCCGCGCGGTCGAGCACAGCCGGACCGTCGCCGTGCCGGTGACCAGCGGGGTCAGCGCCTTCATCATGCCGGACGGCAGGATCACCCAGCGGACCGGCATGTTCGTGGCCGACTCGCTGGTGCAGAAGGTGCCGCTGCGCTCCTCGCAGACCCCCGCCACCCGGCTCGGCGTCCTGCCGGAGATCGCGCTCGTGCTCGTCGCGGCCGGCGGACTCGGCTGGGCCGTGGGCGCCGGCCTGCGCGGGCGACGCGCCGGTGACGTGTAGCCGTACGCCGGTCGCACGCCGCCTGAAACCGGCCAGGGCGCCCGGACCGGCCCTTTAGGGTCGTGACCATGGCTACTCCTGACTTCATCCGCACGCTCCGCGCCTCCGCGGGCCACCAGCTGCTCTGGCTCCCCGGGGTCACCGCCCTCGTCTTCGACGACGAGGGCAGAGTGCTGCTGAACCGCCGGGCCGACACGCGCAGGTGGTCGGTGATCGGCGGCATCCCGGACCCGGGGGAGCAGCCGGCGGAGTGCGCGGTGCGCGAGGTCTACGAGGAGACGGCCGTGCGCTGCGTCGCCGAACGGGTCGTCCTGGTCCAGGCCCTGGATCCCGTGACGTACGGGAACGGCGACGTCTGCCAGTACATGGACATCACCTTCCGCTGCCGGGCCGTCGGCGGCGAGGCCCGGGTCAACGACGACGAGTCACTGGACGTGGCCTGGTTCGACGTCGATGCCCTGCCCGAGCTGAACGAGTTCGGAGTGCTGCGGATCAAGCAGGCCCTGTCGGACGCCCCCACATGGTTCGGCCCCACTGGATCCAGCTGAACTGTGGGGTGTGACCACATGGGTCGGGGCTGCGGCCCTGCCTAGGGTCGGGGCATGACCGCGCCTCGTGTCCTCCCGGCTCCCCACGCCAGCCCGCTCGACCTCGGCGGCCGCACCGCGCTCGTCACCGGTGCCGCCGGCGGCATCGGCCGCGCCTGCGCCCTGCGGCTCGCCGCCGCCGGCGCCAAGGTCAGAGCCGTCGACCGGGACGCCGCCGGACTGGAGGCGCTCGCCGCGCAGGGCACCGGCCTCGCGGGCACCCTGGAACCGCACGTCCTCGACCTCACCGACCTGGACGCCGCCGAGCTCGCCGCCGCGGGCACCGACGTGCTCGTCAACAACGCCGGACTGCAGCTCGTGCGCCCCATCGAGCAGTTCCCGCCCGACGTCTTCCACACCGTGCTCACCGTCATGCTGGAGGCGCCGTTCCGGCTCATCCGCGGCGCCCTGCCCCACATGTACGGGCAGGGGTGGGGCCGCATCGTGAATGTGTCGTCCGTCCACGGGCTGCGCGCCTCGGCCTACAAGTCGGCCTATGTGGCCGCCAAACACGGCCTGGAGGGACTGTCCAAAACCACCGCCCTCGAAGGCGCGCCCCATGGTGTCACCTCGAACTGTGTGAACCCCGGCTATGTGCGCACCCCCCTGGTCGAGACGCAGATCGCCGACCAGGCGCGGGCCCACGGCATCCCCGAGGAGCGCGTGCTGTCCGAGGTGCTGCTCCAGGACAGCGCCCTCAAGCGGCTCATCGAACCGGAGGAGGTCGCCGAGGCCGTGGCCTACCTGTGCTCCCCGCAGGCCTCCTACATGACCGGCGCCTCGCTCGTGCTCGACGGCGGCTGGACCGCCCACTGAGCGCCGGGCCGCCCCGCAGTTGTCCACAGGCCTGACGGGACGGCCGGGTCATGGTGAATCCTGTGAGCATGTCCAGCGATCACGTGCAGCAAGCCGAGCGCTCCGCCGGCCCCGGGGAACGGCCGGCGAGCGCCGAGACGCCCTACCTGGAGCTCCTGGCCCGGGGCGCGTCCGCCGACGCCTACGAGCAGCCGGTGCTGCTCGCGCGCGCCGAAGGGCGGCCGCCGGAGTGGATCGCGGCGCTCCAGCGGGCCAAGCCGCTCGCCCTGCGCGTCCGCGCGGAGCTGGAGGGCCGGCGCCGCCGCGAGGCCGAGCTGTCCGCGCTGTTCGAGACCGCCCACGACCTCGCCGGCCTGCGCGACCTCGACGCCGTCCTCCAGGCGATCGTCCAGCGCGCCCGCTCCCTGCTGGGCACGGACGTCGCCTACCTCAGCCTGAACGACCCGGCGCGCGGGGACACCTACATGCGGGTCACCGAGGGCTCGGTCGCCGCCCGGTTCCAGCAGCTGCGGCTCGGCATGGGCGAGGGCCTCGGCGGCCTGGTCGCCCAGACGGCACGCCCCTACGTCACCGACGACTACTTCAAGGACGACCGCTTCCAGCACACCCTCACCATCGACGCCGGCGTGCGCGACGAGGGACTCGTGGCGATCCTGGGCGTGCCCCTGACACTGGGGCACCACGTCATCGGCGTGCTGTTCGCGGCGGACCGCCGGGCCCGGGTCTTCGAGCGGGAGCAGATCGCCCTGCTGGGCTCCTTCGCCGCCCTGGCCGCCGCCGCCATCGACACCGCCAACCTGCTCGCCGAGACCCGCTCCGCCCTCGCCGGTCTGGAGCGGGCCAACGAGATCATCCGGGACCGCAGCGGCGTCATCGAGCGCGCCTCCGACGTGCACGACCGGCTCGCCGAACTGGTACTGCGCGGCGGCGGGGTGCACGACGTGGCCGCCGCGGTCTCCCAGGTCCTCGACGGCACGGTCGAGTTCGCGGAGGCCGCCGCGGCACCGGCGGAGGCCCTGGAGGCCTCCCGCGAGGAGGGCCACGCGGTACGCCACGAGGACGACTGGATCGCGGCCGTCGCGGCCGGCGGTGAACTGCTCGGCGCGCTCGTGCTGCGCGGCCACCCGGGCCTCGACCCCGTCGACCAGCGCACGCTGGAGCGGGCCGCCATGGTCACGTCCCTGCTGCTCCTGGCCCGCCGGTCCGCCGCCGAGGCCGAGCAGCGGGTGCGCGGGGAGCTGCTGGACGACCTGCTGGACGCACGCGACCACGACCCGCGCGTGCTGCGGGAGCGCGCGGCCCGCCTCGACGCCGATCTCGACGCCGTGCACGTGGTGCTGGCCGCACGGCTGGAGGGCGGCGCCGCCGACGCCGACGAGGAGGCCGACGTCCGCAGACGCCTGGCGGCCGCGGCGTCCCACCTCGCCGCGACCCGGCACGGCCTCGCCGCCGCCCGTGACGGCGGCACGGTCCTGCTGCTGCCCCTCGGCCCCGGCGGCAGCGCCACCGAGCTGGCCCGCGGCGCCGCCCGGCAGCTGGGCACGGCGGTCCACGCACCGGTCACCGTCGGCGCCTCCGGGCCCGCCGACGGCCTCGCCACCCGTCCCGACGCGGTGGCCACGGCCTACGGGGAGGCCCGGCGCTGCCTCGACGCCCTCCGCCTGCTCGGCCGCACCGGGGACGGGGCGGCCGCCGAGGACTTCGGCTTCCTGGGGCTGCTGCTGGCCGGCGACCGGGACATCCCGGGCTTCGTCGACCGCACCATCGGCCAGGTCGTGGAGTACGACCGGCGCCGCGGCACGGAGCTGCTGCGCACCCTGGACGCGTACTTCGACTGCGGCATGAGCCCGGCGCGCACCAAGGACGAACTGCACGTCCATGTGAACACGGTCGCCCAGCGCCTGGAGCGCGTCGGCCGCCTCCTCGGCGACGACTGGCAGAGCCCGGCCCGCGCCCTGGAGATCCAACTGGCGCTACGACTGCACCGACTGTCGTCACCTACGGGGCACTGACCCCGGGGGGACTGCCCCCAGGGAGGGGCTGACCCGCCGGGCACCGGCCCCAGCGGCCGCCCCCCACGGCACCGCAGGTCGACTGCCCCACGGCGCGGCCCCCGCACGCCTGCGGCGCACGGGGGCCTGGGGCGTGCGTCTCAGAGGGCCCGGGCGTCGTGCGGCGTGCTCGCGGTCGGTGTCGCCTCGGCGGCGTCGACATCGGCCAGGTCCCGGTGGCGGGTCTCCTTGGCCGCCGCCACCGCGATGACCGTGAGGACGGCGGCGGCGATGACGTACAGGGCGATCGGCGTGGAGCTGCCGTAGTCGGACAGCAGCGCGGTGGCGATCAGCGGCGCCGGCGCGCCCGCCGCGACCGAGGCGAACTGGGCCCCGATGGACGCCCCGGAGTACCGCATCCGCGTCGCGAACATCTCCGAGAAGAACGCGGCCTGCGGCGCGTACATCGCCCCGTGCAGCACCAGCCCGACGGTCACGGCCAGGAGCAGGCTGCCGAAGCCGCCGGTGTCGATCAGCGCGAAGAAGGGGAACATCCACAGCCCCACCCCGACCGCACCCATCAGGTACACGGGCCGGCGGCCGATCCGGTCGGAGAGGGCGCCCCACGCCGGGATGACCGCGAAGTGCACGGCGGAGGCGATCAGCACCGCGTTGAGCGCGGTCTGCTTGGAGACGCCGGCCGAGGTGGTGGCGTAGACGAGGATGAACGCGGTGATCACGTAGTAGCTGATGTTCTCCGCCATGCGCGCGCCCATCGCGACCAGGACGTCACGCCAGTGGTGGCGCAGCACGGCGACGAGCGGAAGCTTCTCCGCCGTCGCGTCCCGGGCCGCGCTGCGCGCCTCGGCCTGCGCCAACGCCTGCTTGAACACGGGCGATTCATCGACAGACAGACGAATCCACAAACCGACGATGACCAGCACACCGGAGAGCAGGAACGGGATCCGCCAGCCCCAGCTGGTGAACGCGGCGTCCGACAGCAGGGCGGTCAGCAGGGACAGCACACCGGTGGCGAGGAGCTGCCCCGCCGGTGCGCCGGTCTGCGGCCACGAGGCCCAGAAGCCGCGCCGCCGCGCGTCCCCGTGCTCCGACACGAGCAGCACCGCGCCGCCCCACTCGCCGCCGAGCGCGAAGCCCTGCACCAGCCGGAGCACGGTGAGCAGGACCGGCGCGGCGGTGCCGATGGTGGCGTGCGTGGGCAGCAGTCCGATCGCGAAGGTCGCCCCGCCCATCAGCAGCAGACTCAGCACCAGCAGCTTCTTGCGCCCGAGCCGGTCGCCGTAGTGCCCGAACACCAGGGCGCCCAGGGGCCGGGCGGCGAATCCGACGGCGTACGTCAGGAACGACAGCAGTGTGCCGACGAGCGGGTCGGAGTCGGGGAAGAACAGCTTGTTGAAGACGAGCGCGGCGGCGGAGCCGTAGAGGAAGAAGTCGTACCACTCGATGGTGGTGCCGATGAGGGACGCGGCGACGATGCGCTTGAGGTTGTTCGGCGTTGGGGGAGCGGATGCTGCGGAGGCCATGTGCGCCACTTCCTCGTGTGCGGTGGGGACGGGTACGTGTCGGCACACCGTAGAAACCCGCAGGTCAAGCGCACATGTGGTGAGACACCATAGTTAAGCCCATAACTATGCGTCAGACCACCATGCCCGCTGGCGGTTTCCCTGGTCGCAGTTCGGCAACCGCGGGCAGCGAGCGGACCTCAGACGGGATAGGCGTGGGTCTGGGTGGCCTTTACCGTTGCCCAGACCTCGGCGCCCGGGTGCAGGTCGAGTTCGGTGGCGGCGACCGTCGTGAGGTCGGCGGCGAGGGGGAGTTCGCCGGTGAGGTCGGCGCGGATCTGGTCCCCGTGTGTCTCCAGGCCGTTGACCTCGCAGCGCCACAGGTTGCGGGCGCTGGAGCCGGTGGGACGCGTGCGGTGGAGCGTCACCGCGCCGGGCGGGAACGCCACGAAGACCGGGCCGGACAGCTGCTCGGTGGTGGTGAGGGCCGGGCCCTCGGCGAGCCGGACGGTGTGCCCGTCGGCCTCGCCCCGGTACAGGTTGAGTCCGACCAGCTGGGCGATGTAGTCCGTGCGCGGGTGGCGGGCGATGTCGGACGGGGTGCCCTCCTGGACGACCCGGCCCTGCTCGACGACGACCAGGCGGTCGGCGAGCACCATGGCGTCCAGCGGATCGTGCGTGACCAGGACGGCGACCGCCTCGAAGTCGGCCAGGTGGCGCCGGAGCCGGGCGCGCACCTCCAGCCGCGTACGGGCGTCCAGCGCCGCCAGGGGCTCGTCCAGCAGCAGCAGACGGGGGTGGGTGGCCAGCGCGCGGGCCAGGGCGACACGCTGGGCCTGGCCGCCGGAGAGCCTGCGCGGTCTGGCACCCGCGTGGTCGGCGAGGCCCAGCCGGTCCAGCCATGCGGCGGCCTGCGCGCGGGCCTCCGCCTTGGTGGCGCCGTGGCAGCGGGGGCCGAAGGCCACGTTGTCGAGGGCCGTGAGGTGCGGGAAGAGCAGATAGTCCTGGAAGACGACGCCGACCGGGCGCGACTCCGGTGGCCGGCGGTCCAGGTCCGTGCCGTCCAGACGCAGATGGCCGCCGGTGAGCGGGGTCAGGCCGGCGAGGGCGCGCAGGGCCGTGGTCTTGCCGGCGCCGTTCGGGCCGAGCAGGGCCACCACCTCGCCGGGCGCGACGGCCAGGGCCACGTCCAGGCGGAAGCCGCCCCGCTCCACGACGAGACGGGCGTCGAGCCCTGCCGTACCGGAGTCGACGTGGACGTCGTGGTCCCGGGGCCCCCGGAGCCCTCGGGGCCCGCGTGCGGGGCCCTCGTGCGCTCCGCCGCGCCGACCGCTCATACGGGCCTCCCTCATGACGCTCTCCCTCATGCGGCTCTCCCACATGCCGCTCATCCCGCGCTCATCCAGCGGTCCCGCAGCCCGGCCAGTACCGCGATCGACACCGCCAGCAGCACCAGGCTCAGGGCGATCGCCGCCTCCGGGTCGCTCTGCAGGGCCAGGTAGACGGCCAGCGGCATGGTCTGGGTGCGGCCGGGGAAGTTGCCGGCGAACGTGATGGTCGCGCCGAACTCGCCCAGCGCCCGCGCCCACGCGAGCACCGCGCCGGCCGCGATGCCCGGGGCGATCAGCGGCAGCGTGACCCGGCGGAACGCGGTGAAGCGGGAGGCGCCCAGGGTGGCGGCCGCCTCCTCGTAGCGCGGGTCGGCGGCCCGCAGCGTGCCCTCCACGCTGATGACGAGGAACGGCATCGCCACGAACGCCTCCGCGACGACGACCCCGGCCGTCGTGAAGGGCAGGGTGATCCCGAACCACGCGTCCAGCCACTGCCCCACGATGCCGTTGCGCCCCAGGGCCATCAGCAGGGCCACGCCCCCGACGACCGGCGGCAGCACGAGCGGCAGGGTCACGAGGGCCCGTACGACACCGCGGCCGGGGAAGTCGACCCGGGCCAGCAGCCAGGCCAGCGGCACGCCGATCACCAGGCTCACCGCGGTCGCCGCCGTCGCGCACAGCAGCGACAGTCTGAGGGCCTGCCACACGGCGGCGCTGGTCAGCTGCTCGGGCAGGCTCTGCCACGGAGTCCGAACGAGCAGCGCGATCAGCGGGAAGGTCAGGAAGGCCACCCCGAGCAGCGCGGGAAGGAGCAGCGCCAGGGGTACGCCGGTCCGGACGCGCCCGGCTCGCGGGCCGCCCCGGAGGCGCCGGGATGGCGGGCCGCCCCGGACACGCCGGGACCGCGGGCCGCCCCGGACACGCCGGGACCGCGGGCCGTCCGGGATCCTGTCGGCCGTGTCGCCGGGCCGGTCGTTCGGGCCGGTCACGGGGTGAGGAACCCGGCCCGGCTCAGCACCCGCTCGCCCTCGGCGGACCGCACGAGCGCGATGAACGCCTTGGCGGCCTCGGCGTTGGGCGCGTCCTTGAGCAGGGCGATCGGGTAGTCGTTGACGGCGTCGGCGGACTCGGGGAACTCCACGCCCTCCACCTTGTCACCCGCGGCGCGCACATCCGTCTTGTAGACGACGGCCGCGTCGGCCTCCTTCAGTTCGACCTTCGTCAGGGCGGCCTTCACGTCCTGCTCGTAGGAGACCGGGGTGAGCTTCAGCCCGCCGGCGTCGAGAGCCTTGCGGGCGGCGGCGCCGCACGGCACCTCCTGGGCGCACAGCACGACCTTGAGGCCCTTCGCGGTGAGGTCCTTCAGGGAGGAGATCCGGTCGGGGTTGCCCGGCAGGGTGGCGATCTCCAGTTCGTTGCGGACGAAGGTGGCGGGTGTGCCGGAGGCGTCACCGGCGTCCGTGACGATCTTCATGGTCCTGGGGCTGGCCGCGGCGAAGACGTCCGCGGGGGCGCCGCCGGTGATGCTCGCGGCCAGGGAGTCGCTGCCGCCGAAGCTGAAGGTGACCTTCGTGCCGGGGTGCTCCTTCTCGAAGCGCTTGCCGAGCGCGGTGAAGCTGTCCTGCAGCGAGGCGGCGGCGAAGACGGTCACCTCACCGGTCACCTCGCCCTGGGAGGAGCCGGAGGCGGGGGCGCCCGAGGTGTCCGATCCGGACGACGAGCACGCGCTCAGGGCCAGCAGGGCGGCGGCTCCCGGCACCGCGATGCGGAACGGACGGCGGCGCGCGGTACGGGTCATCTCGGGTGCACTCCCTCTACGGACTCTCGGGTGACGCGGCCGCACCCCCGGTGCGGTGGGCGTGCATGCGTACGTCGATGATAGTGCCGCAGATGCCAGGGGGAAGTCTCCTGTGGGTTCGCATGAGCGGGGGAAGTGTTCCGTGAGGCTGGCATGTGCGTTCGTATGGGGCCTCACGCCCGGTCGATGTGCACGTTCGTCGACTTCACCCGGGCCGTGGCCTCCATGCCGACCTCCAGTCCCAGTTCCTCCACGGCCTCCCGGGTCAGCAGGGACACCAGGCGGTGCGGTCCGGCCTGGATCTCCACCTGTGCCGCGACGTCGCCGAGCTTCACGGCGGTGACGATGCCGGGGAAGGCGTTGCGGGCGGAGGTGTAGGGGGCGGTGTCCTCCTCGGCGCCGCCGCTCTGGGCCAGCTCCACGGAGAAGGCGGCCAGGTCCCGGCCGTCGATCAGGCGCCGTCCGCCCTCGTCCCGGTGGGTCGCCACCCGGCCGGCGTCCGCCCAGCGCCGCGCGGTGTCGGGGCTCACGCCGAGGAGCCGTGCGGCCTGGCCGATCGTGTAGGACTGCATGGGCGCCAAGATAGGCGATCCGGCCGGGCACCTCACCGCCGTGCCGTGCGCCCGAGCCCGTGGTGGTCGAGGAGCCAGCGGCCCAGCAGGGCCCCGCCGAAGAACACGTAGCCCACGCCGATGAGCCAGGACTCCACGACGAGGACGACGCCGACCGCCCCGTAGCTGATCGCGTTGGTGACGATGAGCGGCGTGAAGACGAAGTAGGAGAACGTGCGCAGGCCGACCAGGCCCACCAGGGTGGCCACCGCCCCGGGGAGCAGTTCGCTCCAGCGGACCTGCCCGCCCAGCAGGAAACGCTGCCCCCACCAGAAGAACAGCACACCGGACGCCGTGCTCAGCGCGATCCGCTCGGGTCCGGACACCAGGCTGCGCGTCTGCACCTCCTGGTACAGGTAGAGCGTCATGGCGATCATCCACACCGCCTGGCGCCAGACGCGGTGCCAGGGCCCGGCCGCCAGCCCCCAGATCCGCTCGTAGCCGTTCTGCACGCTTCCCGCGAAGGCCACGCCGAAGACGGCGAGCGCGACGCCGCCGAGCACGCTGGTGGTGCCGATGACCTCCCGCGGAGGGCTGATGATGTCGGTCAGGACCCGGGCGGACCGACCGGACAGCCCCATGCCGTCGGCCAGCCACGAGGCGAAGCCGCCGCGCCCGAGCGGATCGGCGGCGGCCACCACGATCAGCAGCGGTGCCAGCGTGACCAGCGCGAGCGTGGCGAACCCCATGGCCCGGTGCATCAACTCCACGTCGCGGCCCCGCCGGACGAGGGTGTGCGCCCCCAGCCGGTGCCACGCGTCGCGCATGCCGCGCCCCGATGGTCTGGTGGGGCTCATCCCGCGTCCGCCTCCGGATGCGCTCGCTCTCCGCTCGGTCCCGGAGATCGTTGACCGTTCCGAAGCGGGGCAAACATGATCATTCCTGGCCTCCTGTGCCGGGCCGGCGAACAGCCACTCCCCGATGGTCGTTCATCATCATGAACATTGCTCACGTGGGTGTACATCCACGCCCTCACCATGCGACGCTCGGTCAACTCCGTTCCCCCGCCCACCCGTTGGAGGGATCTCATGAGTGTTTCCCGGCGCACCGTGCTGGCGACGGCGGCCGGTGCCGCGGCGACGGTGACGGCGGCGGCACCAGCCGCAGCGGCCGCCCCGGCACCGGTGCCCACCCAGCGGACGCTGCGCGCGGCCGCCGACTACGCCGTCGAGAAGCTGCGCGCCGTCGCGCCGGCCGTGACGGCCTTCCCGGTCGGCACGAAGTTCGAGAAGTGGACCTACTCCCAGAACGGCGACTGGGTCGGCGGCTTCTGGCCGGGCACGCTGTGGATGGCGTGGCTGCACAGCGGGGACGACACCTTCCGCGCCCAGGCCCTCGCCTCCGCGCGCAAGCTCGCCCCGCGCCAGCACGACACCGGCACGCACGACCTCGGCTTCCTCTTCTACCCCTCCTGGGTCACGGCCTGGCGGCTGACGGGCGACGAGACCTGGCGCGCGGGCGCCCTGCGGGCGGCCGACTCGCTGATCAAGCGGTACAACCCGCGCGGCCGGTTCATCAGGGCATGGGGCGCACTCGACGATCCCGGCAACGCCGGCCGCGTCATCGTCGACACGATGATGAACCTCGACCTGCTGGCCTTCGCGAGCGGCCAGACCGGCGACGGCACCTACCTGGACATCGCCGTGGAGCACGCGCGGACCACCCAGCGGGTCTTCCCGCGCGCGGACGGATCCACCCCGCACGTCTACGACTTCGACCCCGCCACCGGTGAGCCGATCGGCCCGAACACCGTGCAGGGGTACAGCCCCACGTCGTGCTGGTCGCGCGGACAGGCGTGGGGCCTGTACGGGTTCACCACCATGTACCGCAGGACCGGCGACCGCGCGTTCCTGGCCACCGCCCGCAGACTCGCCGACTTCGCCGTCGGGGCGCTGACCCCGGACCACGTCCCGGTGTGGGACTACCGCGCCCCGCAGCAGCCGCACGACATCAAGGACGCCTCGGCCGGCGCGATCACGGCCTGCGGCCTCCTCGACCTGGCGGCGGCCACCGGCAGGACCGCCTACCGCGACGTGGCACTGCGGATGCTCACCGCGCTGTCGGAGACGTGCCTGACGAGGAACTCCGCCCGCGCCGAGGCCGTGGTGGCCCGCTGCACCCGCAACCGCCCGGCCGAGGACGGCGTCGAGATCTCCCTCCCGTACGCCGACTACTACCTGCTGGAAGGCATCCTGCGGGTGCTGCGGCCGCAGGACGTCGACCGGGCGATCGACCTCTCCACGGTCTGACGGAACGGTCTGACCGAGCGGCCCGACTGGACGGCCCGACCGGACGGCCCGGCCGGCCCGGGGCGCGGTCAGCCCGCGATGGAGTCCAGCTGTTCCGCCGCCGGGCGCAGGGCCCACAGGTCGCCGCCCGGCGGCTCCTGGAGCAGCGGCACGGCCCGCCGCGCCTCCCGGTCGCCGGCGTCGGCGGCCGCGTGGACGACGTCCGTCGCCGCGAACCGCCGGAAGTCGAGCTCCGGATGCGGCCAGGCGCTCGCCCCCGTCGCCGCGGGCAGCAGGTAGTCCACGGCCTTGAACAGGCTCTGTCCGTCCGGGCCCGTGTAGTCCCACAGGTCGACGCCCACCTTGCGGCCGATGGCGGCCAGCCGTGTGTGGGCGACCAGGGTGAACGTCGAGTAGTGCCAGCTCCGGGTGCGGGCCAGTTCCTGGGGCTGGCTGCCGTCGGGCGCGATCTGCGGCGCGATGCGCTTGCCCCCGGCCTCCAGGACCGTCCGGCGGGCCAGTTCCTCGTCGCCGGTCGCGTAGGCGAGGCCGGCGACCTGCAGGTCGTGGAAGGTGCCGTGGTTGTTGGTGGCGGCGGCTTCCTGCCTGCCGAAGTCGCTGGTGCGGAGCCAGTCGAGGAAGGCGGTGTTCCAGGCCCTCATGCCGGCGCGGTCGCGCGCGGTCCAGCCCGGCGCGCCGGTCTCCAGCAGGGCGAGCGCGTCCAGGACGGCGGTGTACGACTGGGAGAAGTCGATGATGCCGATGGCCCGGCCGTCGTACTTGCAGGGGATGAACTGCGCGTGCCGCAGGTGCGGGTTCATCCGGGTCGCCGGGTCGGGGAACCAGGTGCGCAGCACCTGCCCGGCCTTGCGTGCGTACCGTCGCTCGCCCGTGTAGTACCAGGCGAGGGAGAGGTCGTAGGCCGAGTCGAAGGTCTTCTCGACGTCCTGGCGGTCGGTGCCGGTGTCGACCTCGGGGTTGCGTTCGCCGTCGCGCTGGACGTAGGGGCAGCCCCACGGGTTCTCCGCGGACGGGGTCGTGCCGGGCCACCAGTACGGCGCCTGGCTCAGGTAGTCGTGGACGTCGCCGCTGGGGGCGGGCCGTGGTTTGTCGACGACGGTCCAGGGGCCCTGGTCGAGCCAGCGGTCGGCGCGCGCCCGCAACGCCCGGACGGCGCGCCGCAGCCCGGGATCGCCGTGCTCCAGACGCAGCTTCGTCCGCTGCAGCCGGGCGCCGTCCAGGACGGCGGTGCCGGGAACGCGGGCGGCGTGCCGGGTCTCCCCGTGTGCCGAGGCCATGGGGAGTACCCCGGCCAGCAACGCGGTGAGGGCCAGCAGCACGACGACGGGACGGGACCGTGCCTTCATGGTCCGCCACTCCTCTCTGGTCATGTACGTGAATGACGTTCAGGATGGTGGGAGCTGGCGTGAGCATGCCACGGCACGCGGAAGGGGGGAAGGGCTCGGGAACGGCGGACTGTCGGAGATCCGGACCGAGGTGCCGGGCGCGGTGCTCAGTCGGCGTAGCGGGGTGTCCACTGCGCCCGCGTGATCGCCTCGCGCAGTTCCTCCTCCGTCGCGTGCGGGGCCACCCCGTCCTCGACGGCGGCGAGGGCCGCGGCCAGGGCGATCTCGCGGGCGGAGTCGCGCATCCCGGCCAGCGGAGGCAGCAGCGGCACGGGGCCCTCGACGCCCTCGGCCGCCCGTACCGCGCACCGGGCGACGGCCCGGGCGGCGGCCACGAGCATCCGGTCGGTGACGCGCGTGGCCCGGCCCGCCGTCACCGCGAGACCCATGGCGGGGAAGACGTACACGTTGTTCGACTGCGCCACCGGCACCCGGTGCCCGTCCACCATGAGTGGCGGGAAGGGTGAACCGGTGGCGATCAGCGCCCGGCCGTCCGTCCAGCGGGTCAGGTCGGCGGGCTCGGCCTCGGAGTGGGACGTGGGGTTCGACAGCGGGAAGATGACGGGCCGTTCGCAGGTGCCGGCCATCTGCCGCACGATCTCCTCGGTGAAGGCGCCGTGCGCCGTCGACAGGCCGATCAGCGCGGTCGGCTCGACCCGGCGCACCGCCTCGGCCAGACCCGTGCCGTCCCAGTCGGCGACCTCGCCGTCGTCCCGCGCGAACACCCGCTGCTGCGGGGAGAGTCCGGAGCGGGACGACACCAGCAGGCCGTCCACGTCGAGGATCCAGAACCGCGCCGTCGCCTCGTCCTCGGACAGCCCCTCGTCCACCATGGCCGTCCGGATCATCTCCGCGACCCCGATCGCGGCCGACCCCGCCCCGAGGATCACCAGCCGCTGCTCGGGCAGGGGCGTGCCGGCCACGTCCGCGGCGGTGGACAGGGCACCGAGCGTGACCGCCGCGGTGCCCTGGATGTCGTCGTTGAACGTGAGCAGCCGGTCCCGGTAGCGCTCCAGGATCGGGTACGCGTGGGCCGTGGCGAAGTCCTCCCACTGCAGCAGCGTCCCGGGCAGCTCCGCCTCGACCGCCGCCACGAACGCCTCGATCATCTCGTCGTACTCGGCGCCCGTCAGCCGGCGGTCCCGGCGGCCCAGGTAGCGGGGGTTGCCCAGCAGCTCCTCGTTGTCCGTCCCGACGTCCAGCAGGATCGGCAGGGTGCGGGCGGGGTGGATGCCGCCGATCGCCGTGTAGAGGCTGAGCTTGCCGATGGGGATGCCCATGCCGCCGACGCCCTGGTCGCCGAGCCCCAGGATGCGCTGCCCGTCGGTGACGACGATGACGTCCACGTCCTGGTTGCCGTGCGGGCGGTTGCGCAGGATGTCACGGAAGCGGTGCCGGTCCTCCCAGGTGAGGAACAGTCCGCGCGGCCGCCGGTAGATCTCGCTGAACCGCCGGCAGGCCTCGCCCACCGTCGGTGTGTAGACGACCGGCAGCAGCTCCTCCAGGTGCTCGGTGACCAGACGGTAGAAGAGCACCTCGTTGGTGTCCTGCAACTGCCGCAGGTAGATGTGCCGGTTGAGGGGCTTGTCGTACCCGCGGAACGCCTCGTAGGCGCGGGCGACCTGTTCGTCCAGGGTCTCCACGGCGGGCGGGAGCAGCCCGTCGAGACCGAGTGCCTCGCGCTCTTCGCGGGTGAAGGCGGTGCCCTTGTTGACCAGCGGGTCGGCCAGGGTCGTGACGGCGGGGCTGGTGGTGGGGCGGGGGCGGTGCGTCGGCTGGTCCATGGTGGGACGCCTTCCCGCGACGGGCCGGTTCGTGCGGGTGACGTGTGCCATCCGGACCAACGGCGGGACCGTTCGGGGAAAGTCACCGCGACACCGATGAGTTCCGCGGCGCCGCGCCGTCCATCTCTCCGAAAGGCGCGCCCCGCGCCCCCGACTCACCTCAGGAGACACCGACATGAGTGCGACGACCCCCGAGACCCCGACCGGCACGGCGACCACCCCGACCGCCCCCGCCACCGCCCCGACCGCCCCGGACACCACGGCGACCGCCCCGGCCACCCCCCGGACCGTCACCGGCTTCCTCGCCGCACGTCCCGTCTGGCTCGCCGGAGTCCTGGCGACCCTGGCCGGCGCCGTCGTGACCGAGGCCTTCGCGCTGGGCGCGCGGGCTGCGGGCGTCCCCATGGAAGCGGCGAGTCCCGGCGCCACCGAGGCCGCAGGGATCCCGGTCGGCGGGTTCTTCGGCGGGGTGGTGTTCTGGTCGGTCGCCGGGATCGTCCTCGCGGTCGCGCTCGCCCGCTGGGCCCGCAGGCCCGCCCGCACCTTCACGGTGACCACCGTCGCCCTCACCGCGCTGTCCCTCGCCGGTCCCGCCGTCGCCCCGCACACGGCCGTGTCCACCCAGGTCGTGCTGGCCGTGTCCCACGTGGTGGCCGCCGCGGTGATCATCCCGCTGCTGGCCCGCCGACTTCCCGGCACCCGGCGGTGACGCCCTCCCCCCCACGAAACCGGCGGTCGCACGCTACGGCGTGCCGGTCGTGGCCAGCGGACGGGCGGAGCCGTGCGGGAGCCCGCGGACGAAAGCGGACCGCAGCGCGTGGTACGGGGCCTCCGGGTCGAAGAACGCGGCCCGCATCCGCGCGAGTTCGGTGCGCCGGTACTCGGCGAGCGGCTGCTGGAGCTCGTCCGCGTGACGTGCCGTGGTCTTGGTGGTGATCCGGCGCGGCAGGTCCGGGTCGGCGGCCACGTCGGCCGCCAGCCGCTCCACCTCCGCGGTGAACTCCCGGGGAGACACCGGGACCAGACGGTCCACAAGACCGAGCCGCTCCGCCGTCGCCGCGCTCACCGGCAGGGCCTCGCTCGTCAGCCGCTCGGCCGTCTCGGCGCCCACCCGGCGCGGCAGCGAGTACGTCCAGAACTGCGAGCCGTACAGGCCCAGGTTCCGGAAGTGCGGGTTGAGGACACCGCCCGTGCGGCACCAGACCTCGTCGGCGGCCAGGGCGAGCATCACGCCGCCGGCCGCCGCGTTGCCGCCGAGGGCCGCGATCACCACCCGGTCGGTGGTGCGCAGCACGGCCTCGACCAGGTCGTTCAGGGCGAGGAGGTTGGACCAGGACTCGGCCGCCGGGTCGCCGGAGGCCTCGATGACGTGCAGATGGCCGCCGTTGGAGAAGACGTCGCGGGCACCGCCGAGCACCAGCACCGAGGTCGGGCGGGTGAGCGCGTACCGGTAGGCGGCGAGCAGCCGGCGGCAGTGCGTCGTGCTCATCGCCCCGCCCGGGAACGAGAAGGACAGGAAGCCGACGGCGCCCTGCTGCCGGTAGCGGATGTCGGCCCAGGTGGTGCGGCCGGGAGGCAGTTCGAGCGGGACGGCGATCTCCGGCAGCCAGTACGGGCGGTCCTGCGATCCGGGCATGCCCGGGCCGCTGCCGGGCGGCGCCGGGAAGCCGGCGAGCACCGAGGCCGCCGGGCGGCGGAACGGGGCCGGGTCGCCGGAGCTCCTGCGGGGGCGCAGCTCCGGGATCCACACCGCGCCGTCCCGGGTGGCCCGGCAGAGCGCGCCCGAGCGGGTCGCCAGCAACTCCCCGGGCGCTCCGCGCAGCCGGTCCTCCGGATGGCCGCCGTGCAGGTACACCTCCCGGCCGCAGAGCTCGTCCAGGACGCCCGGCCGCGAGTCGCCCCCGCGCAGCTTGCGCAGCACCGTCTCCGTGTCGTCGTTCTCCCAGTCGATCCGCCGCTGCTCCGGGCGGAAGGCATCGCGCCACACCACGCGGATCCCCGGGTCGCTCTGCGGCCGGGGCTTGAACGAGCCCTCCGCGAAACGCTGTACGGCCAGCAGTACGGCGGCGGTTGCGGCGTCGGACAGCTCGTTGCGGTACACGTCGCCCTTGCCGGCCGGCGGCACCGTGAACGACCCGTCCGCCCAGATGTCCCCCGCGTCCGGCGCCGGGTCGGCCTGCAGCACCGTCACGCCCCACTCGGAGGCGCCCTCGTCGATCGCCCAGTCCAGCGGCGACGGTCCCCGGTCGCCGGCCGGACCGGGGCGCACGATCAGACAGGTGTGCTCCCGCCACACGTCCTCGGGCAGGGGCGACGCGGGCATCGGCGCGACGATCAGGTCCGGACGCATCTCGCGCACGGCGGCGCGGACCGCGTCGTCCCCGTGCGAGGCGAGGACGACGTCCACCTGGTGTCCCTGGTCCGACAGTTCGGTGTACACGCGCTGGGACAGGCTGTTGAACGCGCTGGCGACGAGCAAGATGTCCATGACACGGCATGGTCGCCGGTCGGGGGAGGGCCGCGAAGGACCACGTCGGCGTTTCGCCCCTGATGTCCGCTTACGGCCGGTAGTGCGCTGCTCTGTTCCCCTCAGTCGTCTCGCAGGTCCTTCACCCGGCGGAGCTTGCCCAGGGAGCGTTCCAGGGTCTCCGGCTCGACGATCGCCACCTCCGCGGAGACGCCGACCCCGTCCTTGACGGCCTGCGCGATCGCCCGCGCCGCCGCCTCCCGCTCATCGGGGCCGGTGCCGGGACGGGTCTCGACCCGCACGGTCATGTGGTCCAGCCGGCCCCGGCGGGTCAGCTGGATCTGGAAGTGCGGCGCGACCCCGGGGGTGCGCAGCACGATCTCCTCGATCTGGCTGGGGAACACGTTCACCCCGCGCAGGATGATCATGTCGTCGCAGCGGCCGGTGATCTTCTGGATGCGGCGGAACGCGGGCCGGGCCGTGCCGGGCAGCAGCCGGGTCAGGTCGCGGGTGCGGTAGCGGACGACCGGCAGCGCCTCCTTGGTGAGGGACGTGAAGACCAGCTCGCCCTCCTCGCCCTCGGGCAGCACCTCGCCCGTGATCGGGTCGACGACCTCCGGGTAGAAGTGGTCCTCCCACACGTGCAGCCCGTCCTTGGTCTCCACGCATTCCTGCGCCACGCCCGGGCCGATCACCTCCGACAGGCCGTATATGTCGACGGCGTGGAGGTCCATCCGCTCCTCGATCTCGCGGCGCATCTCCTCCGTCCACGGCTCGGCGCCGAAGATGCCCACCCGCAGACTGCTCGTACGCGGATCGACGCCCTGCCGCTCGAACTCGTCGAGCAGGGTGAGCATGTAGGACGGGGTGACCATGATGATCTCGGGCCGGAAGTCCTGGATGATCTGCACCTGCCGGGCGGTCATGCCGCCGGAGGCGGGGATCACCGTGCAGCCGGCCCGCTCGGCGCCGTAGTGCGCGCCGAGGCCGCCCGTGAACAGTCCGTAGCCGTAGGAGATGTGCACCTTGTGGCCCGGGCGCCCGCCGGCCGCCCGGATCGAGCGGGCCACCAGGTCCGACCACATCGACAGGTCGTTCTCCGTGTAGCCCACCACCGTGGGGCGGCCGGTGGTGCCGCTGGAGGCGTGCACGCGGCGCACCTGGTCCATGGGGACCGCGAACATGCCGAACGGGTAGGTGTCCCTCAGGTCGGCCTTCGTGGTGAACGGGAAGCGGGCCAGGTCCTCAAGGGAGCGGCAGTCCTCGGGCGTGACCCCGGCGGCGTCGAACTTCTCGCGGTACGTCTCCACATGGTCGTAGGCGTGCCGCAGGCTGCGGCGCAGCCGGTCGAGCTGCAGCTCGCGCAGCTGCTCACGGCTCAGGCGCTCGGCGTCGTCCAGCAGGTCGTGGGGGAGGGGCTCACCCCGCCGCCGGCCGGCCGCGGTGTCCGTCGTGGCGTCCGTCTCGCTGGTCATGCCGGCTCCTCCGCCCTCGTGCTCCTGATGCTGCGGCTGCGGCCCCGGAACTCCGCCACCACCTCGTCACCGCGCCGGACGGTCACGTCGTAGAGGCCGCTGCGGCCGTAGCGGGTGCGCTCCTCGGCCCGCGCCACGAGGACGTCGCCCTCGTGTGCCGGGGTCACGAAGGTGATGTCGGCGCCGGCCGCGACCGTCGTCGGGCCGTGGCTGTTGCAGGCGCAGGCGAAGGCGCTGTCGGCGAGCAGGAAGACGTACCCGCCGTGGGCGATGCCGTGCCCGTTCACCATCGACCGGGTCACGGTCATGCGCAGCACGGCCGTCCCCTCGCCCCGCTCCAGCAGCTCGATCCCCAGGCCGCGGGAGGCCTCGTCCGCGGCGAACATGGCCTCCGCGGCCGGTGTCGCGTCAGCGGTATGACTCACTTCTCGCACCACCTTGTAGCCCGACCGAACATTCGGTTAGCTTCGGTGCCGCCAAGTAATCAATTCGCTCCGGTGCCTGTCAAGGGCCGGGGTCTTACCAAGGCCCGGCGCCTTGTCATACCATGGACCGAACGAATGGTCGGTTGGGAAGTGGGACGGATGGACACGACACACTCCAGCCCCCCGGGGGCGGACGGCACCGAGCCGGTTCTCCAGCGGCACTTCGACGCGACGATCGCGCGGGACCAGCGGATCGAGCCGCGCGACTGGATGCCCGAGGGCTACCGGAAGACACTGATCCGCCAGATCGCCCAGCACGCGCACTCGGAGATCATCGGCATGCAGCCGGAGGGCGAGTGGATCACCCGCGCCCCGTCGCTGCGCCGCAAGGCCATCCTCTTCGCGAAGGTCCAGGACGAGGCCGGGCACGGGCTGTACCTGTACTCGGCGGCGGAGACCCTGGGCGCCGACCGCGCCGACCTGACCGAGCGGCTCGTCGAGGGCCGCCAGAAGTACTCCTCGATCTTCAACTACCCGACGCTCAGCTTCGCGGACGTCGGCGTGATCGGCTGGTTCGTGGACGGCGCCGCGATCTGCAACCAGGTGCCGCTGTGCCGCTCCTCCTACGGGCCGTACGCGCGCGCCATGGTGCGGATCTGCAAGGAGGAGTCCTTCCACCAGCGGCAGGGCTACGAGCTGCTGATGACGATGATGCGCGGCACGCCGGAGCAGCGTGAGATGGTCCAGGACGCGGTGAACCGCTGGTGGTGGCCGTCGCTGATGATGTTCGGCCCGCCCGACGACGCCTCGCCCAACTCCGCGCAGTCGATGGCCTGGAAGATCAAGCGGCACAGCAACGACGAACTGCGCCAGCGCTTCGTCGACATGACCGTCCCGCAGGCCGAGAAGCTCGGCGTGACGCTCCCCGACCCGGAGCTGCGCTGGAACGAGGAGCGGGGCCACCACGACTTCGGCACGCCCGACTGGGACGAGCTGATGCGGGTCATCAAGGGCGACGGACCGTGCAACGAGCAGCGCGTGACCCGGCGCCGCACGGCCCACGAGGAGGGCGCCTGGGTGCGCGAGGCGGCCACCGCCCACGCCGCCAAGCAGGCGCGTCGCGAGCGGAAGGGAGCGGTGGCATGACCGCCGGCAAACAGGACTGGCCGCTGTACGAGGTGTTCGTACGCGGCAAGCGCGGCCTGAACCACGTCCACGTGGGCTCGCTGCACGCGGCCGACGACCGCATGGCGCTCACCCACGCCCGCGACCTCTACACCCGCCGCAACGAGGGCGTCTCCATCTGGGTCGTGCGCTCCGAGCACATCGCCGCCTCCACGCGCGACGAGAAGGACCCCTTCTTCGAGCCCAGCGCCGACAAGGTCTACCGGCACCCGACCTTCTACGACATCCCCGACGACGTCCCGCACATCTGAAGGAGAGGGCATGAGTGACGACCACGTCTACCTGACCCTCGCCGAGGGACACGACGACGACACCCGCTGGGCCTACGGCACCGGCTTCGAGGACCCCCTGCACGGCGTCGACACCACCGTCCCGGACGGCGTCGACGCCGGTGAACTGGCGGACCTCTGCGTCACCCTGGCCGACGACGCCCTGGTCTCGGCCCAGCGGCTCGCCGAGTGGACCACCCGCGCCCCCGAGCTGGAGGAGGAGGTGGCCCTCGCCAACATCGGCCTCGACCTGCTCGGCCAGGCCCGCCTGCTCTACTCCCGCGCGGGCCAGGTCGACGGCACCGGCCGCACCGAGGACGCCTACGCCTACTTCCGCGACGCGGACGGCTTCCGCAACGTGCGCCTGGCCGAACTGCCCAACGGCGACTTCGCGTTCTCGGTCGTGCGGCTGCTGGTGTTCTCCAGCTGGCGCCTCGCGCACTTCGAGCGGCTCACCGCGCACCGCGACCCGGTCCTCGCCGCGATCGCCGCCAAGGGCGTGAAGGAGCTGGCCTACCACCGCCAGTACGCGGCCGAGTGGGCCGTACGGCTGGGCGACGGCACCGAGGAGTCCCACCGCCGGATGCGCAAGGCGCAGGAGCAGGTCGCCCCCTACCTGGGCGAGCTGTTCACCGCGTACGACGTGCGGGACGAGGTCGTCGCCGTCCTGCGCCAGGTCACCGAGGCGGCCGGGCTGCCCATGCCGGTCTACCGCCCGCTGCCCGGCTCGGGCCGCTCCGGCGAGCACACCGAGCATCTGGCCCCGCTGCTGGCCGAGTTGCAGGGCGTGGCCCGGGCCCATCCGGAGGCGACATGGTGATCACACTCCTGGACGCGCGGCGGGCCCGGCGGATCGCCGAGCAGGTGCCCGACCCCGAACTGCCCATGCTCACCCTGGCCGACCTCGGCGTGCTGCGCGACGTCTCCCTGACGGAGGACGGGACGGTGGTCGCGAGCCTGACCCCGACCTACTCGGGCTGCCCCGCCATGGCGGAGATGCGCGCCGGCGTGGCCGCCCGGCTGCGGGACGCCGGGTACACGCGCGTGGAGATCCGCACCGTCCTGGACCCGCCGTGGACCAGCGACTGGATCACCCCGGACGGCCGGCGCAAGCTCGCCGAGCACGGCATCGCCCCGCCCGGCGCCGCGCCCGCGCGCCCCGCCGGACCGGTGCCGCTCGTCCTGGCGCCGACCCGCCGCTCGGTGCCCTGCCCGCGCTGCGGCAGCGCGGACACCGAGGAGACCTCCCGCTTCGCCGCCACGTCCTGCAAGGCCCTGTGGCGCTGCCTCGCCTGCCGCGAGCCGTTCGAGTACGTCAAGGAGATCTGATGGAGGACCTGATGGAGCCGGCCCCCGCCCCGGCGGCCCCCGCGCGCGCCCGCCGACGCCCGGTCTTCCACCCGCTGCGGGTCGCCGCCGTGCAGCCGCTGTGCGAGGACGCGGCTGCCGTCAGCTTCGACATCCCGGCCGGGCTGGCCGAGGAGTTCGCGTTCGCGCCCGGCCAGTCGCTGACCCTGCGGCGCGAGATCGACGGCCGCGACGAACGCCGCTCCTACTCCATCTGCTCGCCCGCCGGCACGGCCCCGCGCATCGGCGTCCGGGTCGTCCCGGGCGGCCTGTTCTCCTCCTGGCTGGTGCACGAGGTGCGCCCCGGCGACACCGTCGAGGTGATGGCCCCCACCGGCGCCTTCACCCCCGACCTCGGCACACCCGGCCACCACGTCCTCGTCGCGGCCGGCTCCGGCATCACGCCCATGGTCTCCATCGCCGAGTCCGTCCTGGCCGCCGACTCCCGCTCCCGCGTCACCCTCCTCTACGGCAACCGCCGCACCGGCACCGTGATGTTCGCCGACGAGCTGGCGGACCTGAAGGACCTGTACCCGACGCGCTTCCAGCTCGCCCACGTCCTCTCCCGCGAACCCCGGGAGGCCGAGGTGCTCTCCGGCCGCCTCGACGCCGAGCGCCTCGCGGCACTGGTCGACGCGCTGGTCGACGTGGAGTCCGCCGACCACTGGTGGCTCTGCGGCCCGCACGGCATGGTCCGCTCCGCCCAGCAGGTCCTGGCCGCCCTCGGCGTCCCCGCCGACCGCGTCCACCAGGAGCTCTTCTACGCCGACGACGAGCCGGTCCGCGAGGTCCGGCACACGGAGACCGGCCCCTCCGGCCCGGTCAGCCAGGTCACCGTCACCCTGGACGGCCGCTCCACCACCTCCGCCCTGCCCCGCGAGCGCACCCTCCTGGAGGGCGCCCAGCAGACCCGCCCCGACCTGCCCTTCGCCTGCAAGGGCGGGGTGTGCGGCACCTGCCGGGCCCTGGTCACCGACGGCAAGGCCGACATGCGCCGCAACTTCGCCCTCGAACCGTCCGAGGTGGACGCGGGGTACGTCCTCACCTGCCAGACGTATCCGGTGTCGGAGACGCTGACGGTCGACTTCGACACCTGACGGCTCTCGCCTCCTCACCTGTCCGGCGGGGTCGTCCGGCCGGCGCCCGGGCCGCGTAACGCCATGAGTGCCACGTGGAGTTCGGTGCGGGTCTCGCCGGACTCCAGGCCGGTGGCGAGGAGGCGCTCGATGGTGCGCAGCCGCTGGTACAGCGTCTCCCTGGACAGGCCGCCTCTCCGGGCCGCCGCGGTCTTGTTGCCGGCGGCGTCGAGGTAGTGCCGCAGGGTGGTCACCAGATCGGTGCCGTGCCGGGTGTCGTGGTCGAGGAGCCGGCCCAGGCGGCGTTCCGCGTACCCCTGGACGCGGGTGTCCTCGCGCAGGGCGTACAGCAGGCGGCCCAGGCCGATGTCCGGCAGTTCGTGGAAGGAACGGTCCGCGGGGAGGGGCTGGCCGGGCGGCGTGGCCTCCAGGACGCGCGCCGCCTCCCGGAAGGAGCGGGCGGTGTCGGCGAGGTCCGCCACCGGGGAACCGACGCCCACGGTCGCCCCCGGCAGCAGCTTCAGCACGCCGCGGCTCGCGCGTTCGGCCACCGGGCGCCAGGGGAGGGCGGGGCGCAGGGCCGCCAGGATGCCGAGCCGGCCCGGGGAGAGCTCCCCGACCAGCGCCGGCACCCCCGCCGAGCGCAGTTCCCGGTGCAGCAGTGTCTCCGGCTCGGTGCCCGCGCCACCGGGCCCCGGGTCCACGAGGACGGCCAGGAAGACACCGTCCTGTGCGGGCAGGCCCAGCGCGGCGCAGCGGGCCCGGGCGTCCTCGGGGGAGGAGTGGCGCTGTTCCGCCAGTTCTCGCAGGGCGGCGCGGTGGGCCGTGTGTTCCCAGGGCGTGGCGTGGATGAGGCGGGCCACGGTCAGGGCCATCGCCGTCCGCTCCAGGACGGTGACGTGCTCCGGTCCGAAGGCCGGCCCGTCCCCGGGGAGCATCACCAGCCGGCCCCAGTGCTCGCCCTGGTAGGAGACGGGCGCCGTGAGCCAGCCCGCCGGTCCGCCCGTCGCGGTGCGATCGCCGGCCCCGGCGGCCCGGGAGCGCTGCTCCCACCCGGTGAGCGCCTCCTGGACGGTGCTTCCCGACGGCTCGCAGACCAGCGCCTGGTGCACCAGGTTCTCCAGCACCACCGTCCGCCCGCTCATCTCCGCCGCCGCCCGCACCACGTCCTGCGCTCCGGCGCCGCGCAGCGTCAGCGCCGTGAACGCCTCGTGGATCCGCTGGGTCCGGCGCATCGCGTCGGCCTGGCTGCCGAGGAGCAGGGCGTGGACGACCTGGGTGACCTCCAGGAAGTTGACGTCCCGGGCGAGGGTGACCAGCGGCAGGCCCCGGGCGCGGCAGGCCTGCACGAGCGCGTCGGGCGGGCGGTGGTAGCGCCGTACGAGCTCGATGACCAGGGCGGCCGCGCCCACCTCGGTCAGTTCGTCGACGTAGCGGCGCACCCCGGTGGTGTCGGCGGGCAGGGGCATACCCGTGGTCAGCACCAGCTCGCCGCCCTTGAGGAAGGAGGCCGGATCGGTCAGCTCGGTGATGTGCACCCAGCGCACCGGCCGGTCCAGCCGGTCCGGTCCGGCGACGACCCGGGGCTGTCCCGCGGCCAGGACGGGCAGGGCGAGGACGTCGGCGACGGTGGGCGCACGGCCGGCGCCCGGCGCGGGTTCGTTCACGGTGCCTCCCTGGGTGCCCGGTCACTCTGACAAGCCGCTTCTGACCCGTGCAAGAGCCTGCCGTGGGAGGAGCGGACGGAGGAGAGCCTGCCGTGGGAGGAGCGGACGGAGGGACGGACGGCAGCCGCAGGTCCGGAACCTGACACACCGTCCGGACTGCGCGCCGGGGCTGGACGGTTCGCGCGTTGTCGCCCCCCGCGGCGGCCCGGATGCTCGGTCACGGGAGCCGATCCGGGCGACCAGTCCTCGACGTACGGCCGGGAGCCAGCATGACCGCACTGTCGCCGCACCTCCGTCAGGCCACGCCCGTCACGGCGGCCCGGGGGGAGGGCGTCCACCTCTGGGACGAGGACGGCCGCCGCTACCTCGACTTCACCGCCGGCATCGGCGTCACCAGCACCGGGCACTGCCACCCCAGGGTCGTCGCCGCGGCGCAGGAGCAGGTGGGCACGCTCATCCATGGCCAGTACACGACCGTCCTGCACCGGCCGCTGCGCCGGCTGGTCGACAGACTCGGCGAGGTGCTCCCGGCGGGGCTGGACAGCCTGTTCTTCACCAACTCCGGCAGCGAGGCCGTCGAGGCGGCGCTGCGGCTCGCCCGCCAGGCCACCGGGCGGCCCAACGTCCTGGTCTGCCACGGCGGTTTCCACGGCCGTACGGTCGCCGCCGCCTCCATGACGACCTCCGGCATCCGCTTCCGCTCCGGCTTCGCGCCGCTGATGAGCGGCGTGGTCGTCACCCCGTTCCCGACGGCCTTCCGCTACGGCTGGGACGAGGAGACGGCGACCCGCTTCGCCCTGAAGGAACTGGACTACACCCTGCAGACGATCTCGTCGCCCGCCGACACCGCCGCGGTCGTCGTGGAGCCGGTGCTGGGCGAGGGCGGCTATGTGCCCGCCAACCGGGCCTTCATGGAGGGGCTGCGGGAGCGGGCGGACCGGCACGGCTTCCTGCTGATCCTCGACGAGGTGCAGACCGGCGTCGGCCGCACCGGCCGCTTCTGGGGCCACGACCACTTCGCCGTCACCCCGGACATCCTCGTCACCGCCAAGGGCCTGGCCAGCGGCTTCCCGCTGTCCGGCATCGCCGCCCCCGGGGAGCTGATGGCGAAGGCCTGGCCCGGTTCGCAGGGCGGCACGTACGGCGCCAACGCCGTGGCCTGCGCCGCCGCGTGCGCCACCCTGGACGTCGTACGGGACGAGAAGCTCGTCGACAACGCCGAGGCGATGGGCGAGCGGCTGCGCCGGGGCCTGACGGCCGTGGCCGACCGGACCCCGGGCATCGGCGACGTCCGCGGCCTCGGCCTGATGCTCGCCACGGAGTTCGTCACGCAGGGCGGCGGCCCCGACCCCGAGACCGCCGCCCGGGTGCAGCGCGCCGCCGTGGACGAGGGCCTGCTCCTGCTGCTGTGCGGCGCCTGGAACCAGGTCGTCCGCATGATCCCGGCACTCGTGATCGACGAGGCCGCCGTGGACGAGGGCCTGCGGGCCTGGGCGAACGCCGTCGAGTCCGGCACGGCGTGACCCGAGGAGTGCCGGGACGCCCCGCCCGGCACCGCCCCCGATCCGCCTCCCGCCGCCATCGACCAGGAGAGACACCATGACCGAGGTGCGCAAGCAGTTGTTCGTCGGTGGTGCCTGGGCGGACGCCGCCGACGGCGCCACCCTGCCCGTCGACGACCCCGCCACCGGCGAGATCATCGCCCACGTCGCCGACGCCGGACCCAAGGACGCCCGGCTCGCCGAGGAGGCCGCCGTGCGGGCCCAGCCGGACTGGGCCCGCACCGCGCCCCGCGCCCGCGGCGAGATCCTGCGCCGCGCCCACGACCTCATCGTCGAGCGGACCGGTGACCTCGCCCGCCTGATGACGTCCGAGATGGGCAAGCCCCTCGCCGAGGCCAGGGCGGAGGCGGCCTACGCGGCCGAGTTCTTCCGCTGGTTCTCCGAGGAGGCCGTCCGCGTCGACGGCGGGTACGGACTGCTGCCCGACGGCCGTACCCGCATGCTCCTCTCCCGCCGCCCCGTCGGCCCCTGCCTGCTGATCACGCCGTGGAACTTCCCGCTGGCCATGGCCACCCGCAAGATCGGCCCGGCGGTCGCGGCGGGCTGCACGATGATCCTCAAGCCGGCCCCGCAGACCCCGCTGTCCGCCCTCGCCCTGGCCGGGATCCTGCACGAGGCGGGCCTGCCCGACGGCGTGCTGAACGTCGTGCCCACCTCACGTGCCCAGGAGGTCTGTGAACCGCTGCTGCGCGGCGGCCGCATCCGTAAACTGTCCTTCACCGGCTCCACGGCCGTCGGACGGCTGCTCCTCGCGCAGTGCGCCGACACCGTCGTCCGCACGTCGATGGAGCTCGGCGGCAACGCCCCGTTCATCGTCTTCGACGACGCCGATCTGGACGCGGCCGTGGACGGCGCCATGATCGCCAAGATGCGCAACATGGGCGAGGCCTGCACTGCCGCGAACCGCTTCTTCGTCCACCGGTCCGTGGCCGGCGAATTCGGCCGGCGGTTCGCCGAACGGATGGGCGCGCTGGAGGTGGGCCCCGGCACACGCGACGGCGTCGACGTCGGACCCCTCATCGACGCGGCCGGACGCGCCAAGGTCGAGGAGCTCGTCGCCGACGCGGTCGAGCGCGGCGCCCGCGTCCTCACCGGCGGCCGCACGCCCGACGGCCCCGGCTGCTTCTACCCGCCCACCGTGCTCGCCGACGTCGCCCCCGGCAGCCGCCTGCTGCAGACCGAGATCTTCGGCCCCGTCGCCGCGATCCTCACCTTCGACGACGAGGACGAGGTCCTGCGCCGGGCCAACGACACGCCCTGGGGCCTGGTCGGCTATGTCTTCACCCAGGGCCTGGACCGCGGACTGCGCGTCAGCGAGGGCCTGGAGACCGGCATGGTGGGCCTCAACACCGGCCTCGTCTCCAACCCGGCCGCGCCCTTCGGCGGCGTCAAACAGTCCGGACTCGGCCGCGAGGGCGGCCGCGCCGGGATCGGGGAGTTCCTGGAGTACCAGTACGTGGCGGTACCGGTGGGCTGACGCGTGGGACGGACGCGGGCCGGCGCAGGGGGCGGAGCAGGCCCCATATGAAGGCATGAATGAGTCTTCATGTGTTCCTGTATGGTGAGGGTCGCCGACGCGCCCCCGCCAGAAGGACCCCCGATGACCTCCACCCTCACGCCGCAGCCGGTGCACCGGGCCGAATCCGCCCGGGCCGGAGCCGTCCCGCGGCGCCGTACCCGGGTGCTCGCGCTGCCCGAGGCGCGCTGGGCCACCGCGGCCACCGTCTTCTTCCTGCTCGCGCTGCCCCTGGACCTGACCGGAGCTCCCGCCTGGACCTGGGGCCCGCTGTACGCGCTGGCGTACGTCACGGGCGGCTGGGAGCCGGGCTGGGAAGGGCTGAAGGCGCTGCGGGAACGCACCCTCGACGTCGACCTGCTGATGGTCGTCGCCGCCCTGGGCGCGGCATCGATCGGGCAGGTGATGGACGGCGCGCTGCTCATCGTCATCTTCGCCACCTCCGGCGCGCTGGAGGCCCTGGCCACGGCCCGTACCGCCGACTCCGTCCGCGGCCTGCTCGACCTGGCCCCCGCCACCGCCACCCGGCTGGCCCCCGACGGCAGTGAACAGACCGTGCCCGTCGGGGAACTGGCGGTCGGGGACACCGTCCTGGTGCGCCCGGGGGAGCGGATCGGCGCCGACGGGCTGGTCCTGGACGGGGCGAGCGAGGCCGACCAGGCCACCATCACCGGCGAACCCCTCCCCGTGCCCAAGGAACCGGGCGACGAGGTCTTCGCGGGCACCCTCAACGGCACCGGCGCCCTGCGCGTCCGGGTCGAACGCGACGCGTCCGACTCGGTGATCGCCCGGATCGTCCGCATGGTGCAGGAGGCGTCCGAGACCAAGGCGCCCACCCAGTTGTTCATCGAGAAGGTCGAACAGCGCTACTCGCTGGGCATGGTGGCCGCGACCCTGGCCGTCTTCCTGGTGCCGCTCGCCTTCGGCGCGCAGCTCACCGACGCGCTGCTGCGCGCCATGACCTTCATGATCGTGGCCTCGCCGTGCGCGGTCGTGCTGGCCACCATGCCGCCGCTGCTCTCCGCCATCGCCAACGCCGGACGGCACGGCGTGCTGGTCAAGTCCGCCGTGGTGATGGAGCGCATCGGCCAGGTGGACGCGGTCGCCCTGGACAAGACCGGCACGCTGACCGAGGGCACCCCGCGCCTCACCGACGTCCGGCCGCTGCCCGGCCCCGGCCTGTCCGAGGACGAGGTGCTGACCCTCGCGGCGGCGGCCGAGCGGCCCAGCGAGCATCCGCTGGCCCGGGCGGTCGTGGACGCCGCCCGCGAGCGCGGCCTCGACCTGCCCGAGGCGGCGGACTTCACGTCCACGCCCGGTGTCGGCGTGAGCGCCGTCGTCGCCGGCCGCACCGTCGCGGTGGGTGCCCCGGCCCGGCTGGCGGACGACGTCCCGGGCCCGGCCGCCGCACTGGAGGAGTCGGGCCGTACGGCCGTCCTGGTCGTCGTCGACGGCGTCCCCGCCGGGCTCCTCGGCATCGCCGACCGGCTGCGCCCGGACGCGGCCGGGACGGTCGCCTCCCTCGCCCGGCTCGCCGGCACCGCCCCCGTGCTGCTCACCGGCGACAACCCGCGGGCCGCCGCGCACCTGGCCGCCGAGGCCGGCCTCGACGAGGTGCGCGCCGGGCTGCTGCCCCAGGACAAGCTGGCCGCCGTCCAGGAGATGACGGACGCGGGCCGCAAGGTGCTGGTCGTCGGGGACGGCGTCAACGACGCGCCCGCCCTGGCCGCCGCCCACACCGGGATCGCCATGGGCCGGGCGGGCTCCGACCTCGCCCTGGAGACCGCCGACGCCGTGATCGTGCGCGACGAACTCGCCGCGGTGCCCGCCACCGTCGCCCTCTCCCGCCGCGCCCGCAGGCTGGTCGTGCAGAACCTGGTCGTCGCCGGGGTGTTCATCGCCGGTCTGGTGGTGTGGGACCTGGCCGGCGACCTGCCGCTACCGCTGGGCGTCGCCGGGCACGAGGGCTCCACGGTCCTCGTCGGCCTGAACGGCCTGCGGCTGCTGCGGGAGTCGGCCTGGCGGCGCGCCGCCGCGGAGGGAAGCGGCTGAGTCCCGTCGGC
Source organism: Streptomyces sp. XY006 (assembly GCF_002237655.1). GTDB lineage: Bacteria > Actinomycetota > Actinomycetes > Streptomycetales > Streptomycetaceae > Streptomyces > Streptomyces levis. Next base: position 236,369 of record NZ_NOKT01000002.1, on the reverse strand, counting down.
GCACCGGCGGCGGACCGCTGCGGGCCCGTACGACGGGGTCGGCCGGGGCGAGGGTGTCGGCCCGTACGACGGGGTCGACCGGGGCGAGCGTGTCGGCCCGGGGCCCCTCGCCCGGGCCGTCGATGCGGTCCAGGTCCAGGAGCGGGAGCAGGAGCAGGAGCCGGTCGGGCCCGCCATGTGCCAGACCCTGGCGTGCCCACCCCGTGCCCGCCCACAGCTGCGGGGCGATGGTGATGACATCCTCCGCGTCCGGGAACTTGCCGGGTGTCGGGCCGAGTTGATCTCATGCCCGCGTGGAGATCTCACGGCACACCATGACGCGCCCCGCCGACGACCCGTGGCCCGGGTACCTCGCCGGGCGCGGGCACCCCGGTGCCCGTCGGATCGGCGCCGGCGTGGAGGGAGTCGTCTACCGGCTGGGCGAGGGACGGATCGCCAAGGTCTGGACCGGCCGGCCACCGTCCGAGCTCACCCGCCGGGTGTACGCGGACCTCGCGCGGCACGCCCTGCCGTTCGCCACCCCGGAGATCCTCGCGGTCGAGGAGCACCGAGGCGTCACGGTGACGTACGAGCGCGAACTGCCCGGCACCCCGATGCGGGCGGACTCCGCGCACGAGGAGTACGAGCGCGAGCTGCCCGTCCGGCTGACGGACACCCTGCTGAGCGTCCTGCGCGGCCTCGCCTCGGTGCCCGGCACGGACGCCATGCGCCGGCTGACCGTGCAGGGCGACGACCGCCCGCTGTGGGAGGGGCACGACCGGTTCCAGGACGCGCTCGCGGCCCTGGTCACCCGTTCCGTGACCCGGAACGGTGCCGCCCTCGCCGCGCGGGTGCCCGGCTTCGAGGCCGGGGTCGCCCGCACGCTTCAGGCGCTGCGGTCCCTGCCCGACGGCCCGGTCAGCGTGATCCACGGCGACCTCGTCCCGCCCAACATCCACGTCGACGGCGCCGGCCGCCCCGTAGCCGTGCTCGACTTCGGCTTCTTCACCACCGCGGGCGACCCCGCCTTCGACGCGGCCGTGACCGCGGCGGTCTGCGACATGTACGGCCCCCACGCCCGCCGGCACACCGACGGCCTCACCCGCCTCTTCGCCCGGGAACTGGGCCACGCACCCGCCACCCTCACCGCCTACCAGGCGGCGTACGCCCTCACCACCTACGACCTCTTCGGCGCGGACGACGGCGACGGGCACTTCCGCTGGTGCGCCGAACAGCTGCGCCACAACGACGTCTTCGGCGCCGGATCCGCCGGCTAGGCACACGGCACAGTCTCGAAGGCTCCCGCCCCACGACCCGACGGAGGGAAATCACGGCATGGCCGTCATCCACCGGACCACACTCACACCGACCAAGCTCGAACTGCTCGCCGCCTGGCTGCCCTCCCGCCCCTGGTACCGCGCGGGCGCGGGCGAGCCGCGGCCGGCCAAGGCCGGGGGATTCCGGCTGGACGACCCGCAGGGGGAGGTCGGGATCGAGTTCATGATCGTGACCGACGGCCCCGGTCCCGCGCCCACGGCCTATCTGGTGCCGCTCACCTACCGCGGCGCCCCGCTCCCCGGGGCGGAGCACGCCCTCGTGGGCACCATGGAGCACGGCGTGCTCGGGCCGCGCTGGGCCTACGACGGCTGTTACGACCCGGTCCTCCTCGACCGGTTGCCGGCCCTGTTCGAAGGCCGGACCAGGGCACAGGACCAGAACATCAGCGACCGCCCCGACGACGACGTCACCGTCTCCCGCACCGGCGACGGCCCCCTGCCCACCGACTTCACCGCCACGGACGACACCGACGGCACCCGGCTGACCTCGCCGCGCGGCCCGGTGCTGCGCCTGCACCGGGTCCTGGAACCCGCCCCGGACGGCCCACCCGCCGCCGGGGGAGCGACGGGCCACCTCGCCGGCTCCTGGACGCTGCCGGACGGCACACGGGTGCGCGGGCTGCTCGCCGTTCTGCACGAGTGATCCCCGAGCCCTCCAGGGAACCTCCGGGACCGGCGAGGGTTGCCCCGGGTTCGTTCGGGTACGCGAGCAGGACCGCACCCGGGGCGGATCATGCCCCGGGTGGGCCGCACGACCGCCGCTACCAGGGAATCTGCCATGGAGACACCCGCAAACGACCCCACGCCCACGCCCGCCCAGCGGGCTCTGGACGTCCTCGCCGAGAACACGGAGGACGCGGCGGCTCTGGACGCGCTCGCCAACAGCGACGTGCTCATCCCCGTGCCCGACGACGCGAACGACGCCGACGCCGCCAATCCCTCGGCGGTGGCGCTGCCCGTGCTGGAGCAGCCGGGCGGCGAGCCGGTGGTGCCCGTGTTCACCTCGGAGGTGGAGATGGCCGGGCTGCTGCCGTTCGTGTCCCGCTACCGTCTGGTGCCCCTCGGCGCCCTCGCCGCGCAGTGGCCGGCCGACGATCTGTCGCTCACCATCGACGGCAGTTCGGAGCACCGGCTGACGCTCACCTCGGAGGGAGTCCGCACCCTGCTGGCACGCCCGTAGGAGGATCCGCCCCGTCCGGGCTCTGGGGGACTACTCGCCCAGGGTCCGGGCCAGTGCGGCCCGCTGCAGGGGCAGCACCTCGGCGTGCAGGTCACGGCCCTTGGCGGTGAGGGCGACCCAGACGCCGCGCCGGTCCTCCTCGCACACCGACCGCGTGACCAGCCCGTCCTTCTCCAGCCGGGCGATCAGCCGCGACAGCGCGCTCTGGCTCAGATGGACCCGCCCCACCAGGTTCTGCACGCGGCACTGGTCGCCCTGCTCGGGCCCGGCCGTCGCGAGCATGTCGAGGACCTCGAAGTCCGAGGCGCCGAGGCCGTGCGGATGCAGAGCCCGGTCGATCTCGCACATCGTGCGCGCGTGCGCCGACAGGATGTCCCGCCACCGCTCCTCGAGCCGCGCACCGGCCGTTTTCGCTGCCATATGGGAACGGTAACACCGGCGCGGCATTCCATGAGCATGCATGGAGCAGGGCTGTGCGCCCGGCTCCCGGAGGCTAGGCCGACTCCCGCTTCACCAGCTCCGTCGGCAGGATCACCGCCGCCGGATCCTCGCCCCCGATCTGCGCCAGCAGCACCCGGACCATCTCGGCGCTGATCCGGTCCCACGGCTGCCGGATGGTGGTCAGCTCGGGGCTGGAGGCGAGCGCGGCGGGGGAGTCGTCGAAGCCGCCCACCGCGACGTCCTGCGGCACCCGCCGCCCCGCCCGCTGCAGCGCGGCCAGCACGCCCTGGGCCATGAGGTCGGAGGCGACGAACACCGCGTCCAGGTCCGGGGCCTGCGCCAGCAGCCGCTCGGCGCCCGCCTCCCCGCCGGCCCGGCTGTAGTCGCCGGGGACCACGAGCTTCTCGTCGAACTCCAGGCACGCCTCGGCGAGCACCTCCCGGTACCCGGCGAGGCGCTCGACACCGCCGGGCGTGTCCAGCGGGCCGGTCACCGTGCCCACCCGGCGCCGGCCGAGCGACAGCAGATGGCGCACCATGTCCCGGGCGCCGTCCCGGTCGTCGGCGGCCACGTAACTCACCTTCGAGCCCAGCCCGATCGGCTTCCCGCAGGCGACCAGCGGCACCCCCGCCCCGCGCAGCTGTTCGGCGACCGGATCGCCGGAGTGGCTGGAGACCAGCAGCACCCCGTCCACGTGCCCGGCGGTGATGTACCGGGTGATGCGCCGCCGTTCGTCCTCGGTGCCCGCCAGCATCAGCAGCAGCGGGATGTCGTGCGCGGCCAGCGCCTGGGTGCAGCCGCGCAGCAGGACGTTGAAGTTCGGGTCCTCGAAGAACCGCTCCTGTGGCTCGGTGAGCAGGAAGCCGACCGAGTCCGACCGGCCGGTGATCAGGGAGCGCGCGTGCCGGTTGACGACGTAACCCGTCCTGCGGATGGCCGCGTTGACCGCCTCCTGCGCGGCCGGGCTGACGTAGTGGCCGCCGTTGAGCACACGTGAGACGGTGCCGCGCGAGACTCCCGCCTCGCGCGCCACGTCGTGGATCGTGGGCGGCCTGCGCCTGCCCCCCGCAGCGTTCATGGTCATGACTTTACGGCTCCGGAGAGCAGATCCAGACTCCAGAACCGCTGGACGACCAGGAAGAGCGCGACCAGCGGCAGCACGGCCAGGAACGCGCCCGTGATCACCAGCGTGTACAGCGCCGGGGAGTTGGCGCCCTGCTCCAGCAACGTGAACAGTCCCAGCGTGATCGGGAACTTCTCGTCGTCGCTGAGCATGATGTACGGCAGCAGGAAGTTGTTCCAGATCGCCACGAACTGGAAGAGGAACACCGTCACCAGGCCGGGGACCATCATCGGCAGCGCGACCCGGGTGAAGATCCGCCACTCGCCCGCCCCGTCCATCCGCCCGGCCTCCACCACGTCGGCCGGCACCGCCGCCGCGGCGTAGATCCGGGCCAGGTAGACGCCGTAGGGCGAGAGGATCTGCGGCAGCAGCACCGACAGGTACGAGTCCGTGAGATCGGCCTGCGCCAGCAGCAGGTACTGCGGGACGGCGAGGATCACCGGAGGCATCAGCACGCCCGCGAGCAGCACGTTGAAGAGCGTCTCGCGGCCCCGGAAGCGGTAGACCGCCAGCGCGTAGCCGCTGACCGCCGAGACACACGCCGACAGCAGCGCGCCGAGGCCGGCGTACAGGGCGGAGTTGCCCATCCACTGCCAGTAGACGCCGTCGCGGTAGGCGTTCAGGTCCCGGACGTTGTCCGCGAAGCCCGTGCCGGGCAGGAACGTGAACGTGGAGAACAGCTCACGGCCGGACTTGGTCGCCGCGATGACCACCCAGGCCACGGGCAGCAGACAGTAGAGGGCGCCCAGCAGCAGCGTGACCGTCGGGACCAGGGCGATCCGGCGGCGCAGCGGCGGGCGGTCCCGGTCCGTGCCGGGCGTGCTGCCCGCCACCGGTTCGGCCTGGGGGACGGCAAGGGAGCTCATCGGGCTGCCTCCTGCTTCTGACGACGGTTCGCGGCTCGCAGGAAGCCGAAGGACAGCAGCAGGGTGACGCAGGCGATGATCACGGCCTGCGCCGCGGCGCCGTGGATGTCGCCGTCGCCGAAGGCGTCCCGGTACACCTTCATCAGCGGACTCCACGTCGTGGACACGGAGTTGGTGAGCGGCTTGAGGGTGGTGGGCTCGTTGTACACCTGGAGCGTGGCGATGATCGAGAAGAAGAACGTCAGCACCAGCGACGGGGCCACCATCGGGATCTTGATGCGCAGGGCGATCTGCAGCGGCGTCGCGCCGTCCAGCCTGGCCGCCTCGTACACCTCCGCGGGGATCGCCCGGAGCGAGGTGTAGATGACGATCATGTTGAAGCCGGTGCCGCCCCACACCGCGATGTTCGACAGGGCCAGGTACAGCGGCCCCCCGTCCAGCAGGTCCGGCCGCGGCAGCCCCAGCCGGTCGAGGACGAAGTGGAAGGGGCTGACGTCGGGCAGGTAGAGAAAGCCCCACAGCAGCGCCGCCACCACGCCCGGGACGGCGTAGGGGAGGAAGATCGCGAGCCGGGTGAAGGGTGTGAGCCGCACCTTCTCCGAGTCGAGCATGAGCGCGAAGAGCAGGGCGAGGCCCAGCATCACCGGGACGACGACACAGCCGTAGCCCAGCACGCGCAGGGCGCCGTCGAGCAGTTCGCTGTCGGAGAGGGCGTCGGTGTAGTTCTCCAGTCCGGCCCAGACCTCGGTGCGGGCGCCGGAGCCGAGGCCCAGGCCGGAGACCTTCACCTTGCGGAAGCTGAGCCAGAGCGCGTAGCCGACGGGCAGGGCGAAGAACAGCGCGAACAGGACCGTCGCGGGAAGGAGGAAGGCGTACGGGGCCCCCTTGACCCCGTACGACCGCCGGCGTGCCGTGCTGTTCACTCCGCGACCTCGAAGCCCTGCTTCTTCATGTCGGCGACGGTGTCGGCCTGCATCGTGTCCAGCGCGGCACCGAAGTCCGACTTGTTCTTGGCGGCGGCGCCGAACGCGTCCTTGAAGCTGGTGTAGGCGACGTTCACGTTCGGGCCCCAGGCGGAGGGCGCGGTGGTCCCGGCGATGCCGGCGGCCTTGGAGTAGAAGTCGGCCTGGTTCGAGAAGTAGGCCGGCGGCTTGAGGAAGGCGCCGCTGGTCTGGGCGTTGGTGGCGGCCGGGTAGATGCCGCTCTCCTTGGCCAGCGCGCTCAGGGCGGCCCGGTCGGTGTTCAGCCAGGTGGCGAACTTCGCGGCGGCCTCCCGGTGCTCGGAGTCCGTGGTGACGGCGGTGGAGGAACCGCCCCAGCTGCCCGTGCGGTTCTCGCCGGCCGACCACTGGGGGAGGGGAGCCATGGCCCACTTGCCCCGGGTGTCGGGCGCGGCGGTGGTGAGGGTGCCCGGGGCCCACACCGCGCTGACCCAGGCGATCTGCTTGCCGGTGTTGAGCGCCTTGTTCCAGGAGGGGGTGTACATCGGCTGGTTGTCGATGGCGCCCTCCTCGACGAGGCCGCCCCAGAACTTCGCGACCTTCCGCGTGGCCGCGTCATTGATCGCGACCTTCCACCGGTCGCCGGAGGTCGTCCACCACCGCGCGCCCGCCTGCTGGGCGAGGCCCGCGAAGAGGCCGGAGTCGTTGGCGGAGAAGGTGGTCAGGTCCTTGCCGGGAGCCGCCTTCTTGAGCTCGCGGGCCGTCTCGGCGAACTCGTCCCAGGTCGTGGGCACGCTCAGGCCGTACTTCTCGAACAGGTCCTCGCGGTAGTAGAACATCATCGGCCCGATGTCCTGCGGGACCGCGTAGACCGCGTCCGTACCCAGGGTCGTCTGCTGCCAGACGCCGTCGGCGAACCGGTCCTTCGCCCCGGCCACGGTCTCGGAGATGTCCGCCAGCGCGTCGTTGCTGACGAGCGTGGGCAGCGCCTGGTACTCGGCCTGCACCAGGTCGGGCGCCTTGCCCGCCTTGTGCGCGGTGAGGATCTTGGTGACCAGGGTGTCGCCGGAGGCCTGCTTCTTCACCGTGACGGTGATCCGGTCCTTCTTGCCCGGCCCCTTGTTCCACAGGTCCACGACCTTGTCCATGCCGGGCGTCCAGGTCCAGTACGTCAGCGAGACCGGCCCCGAGGCGGTCTCGCCGTCCCCGGACTCCGTGCCGCAGGCGGCGAGGGCGGTGGTGCCGAGCGCGAGGGCGACGGCGGATGTCACGAGGCGGCGGCGCGTCGTGTACGGCATGGATCTCTCCCCTGACCTGGGGTCCTCGCCCGCTGCGAGGACCTGCCCTGGTTCTGTGAGCGTTCACAGTAGAGAAACATCCCGGACACTTGTCAATGGTTGGAGCTGTGCGGTTATGTTGGGCTCCGCACCGCGCTGCTGTGTGTGCACGTTCCCAATTGATCGATCAACGGGAGACCATCCATGCCGGACACCACCCCCAGGGGCCTCACCAGGCTCGCCTTCGGCGGGGACTACAACCCCGAGCAGTGGCCGGAAAGCGTCTGGCAGGAGGACGTCCGGCTGATGCGCGAGGCCGGCGTCACCATGGTGAGCGTCGGGATCTTCTCCTGGGCCCTGCTGGAACCCTCACCCGGCACCTACGACTTCGGCTGGCTGGACCGGCTCCTGGACCTGCTCCACGAGCACGGCGTCCGCGTCGACCTCGGCACCCCGACGGTCGTCCCGCCCGTCTGGTTCTACCGGGCGCACCCCGAGGCGCTGCCCGTCACCGCCGAGGGCGTGCGCTACGAGTTCGGCTCCCGCGCGGCCGTCTGCCACAGCAACGCCGACTACCGCGCCGCCGCCGCGCGCATCACCACCGCGCTCGCCGAGCGGTACGGAAGCCACCCCGCCCTGGCGCTGTGGCACGTCCACAACGAGTACGGGGTCCCCGTCTCGGCCTGCTACTGCGACTCCTGTGCCGCCCACTTCCGCCGCTGGCTGGCGGCCGCGTACGGCACGGTCGACGCGGTCAACGAGGCCTGGGGCACGGCCTTCTGGGGCCAGCGCTACACGGACTTCGAGCAGATCAGCCCGCCCCGGCTCACCCCGGCGACGGTCAACCCGGCCCAGGCGCTGGACTACAAGCGGTTCGCCGACGCCACCATGCGCGAGAACTTCCGCATGGAGCGGGACATCCTGCACCGCCTCTCCCCGGGCGTTCCGGTCACCACCAACTTCATGACGGCCCTGAGCCAGTGCGACTCGGTCGACTACTGGGCCTGGGGCCGGGAGGTCGACCTCGTCACCAACGACCACTACCTGATCACCGACGGCCGCCGCACCCACGTCAACCTCGCCATGGCCGCCGACCTCACGCGCTCCGTCGCGGGCGGCGCCCCCTGGCTGCTGCTGGAGCACTCCACCTCGGGTGTCAACTGGCAGCCCCGCAACCCCGCCAAGGCCCCCGGGCAGATGGCCCGCAACTCCCTCGCGCACGTGGCACGCGGCTCCGAGGGCGCCATGTTCTTCCAGTGGCGCCAGTCCCGGCGCGGCGCCGAGAAGTTCCACTCGGCGATGGTCCCGCACGGCGGCACCGGCACCCGTGTGTGGCGCGAGGTCGTCGAACTCGGCTCCTTCGTGGACGCGTTGGCAGAGATCCGCGGCACGCGCACCGACGCCGACGTGGCGGTGCTGTGGGACTGGCACTCCTGGTGGGCGCAGACCCTCGACTGGCGCCCCAGCGTCGACCACGACGCCCGCGAGCGCGCCGACGCCTTCTACGAGGCCCTCTACGACCGTCACCTCACCGTCGACTTCGCCCACCCGGAAGCCGACGTGTCGAGGTATCCCCTGGTCGTCGTCCCGGCCCTGTACCTCATGACCGAGGCGGCCGGGCGCAACCTGACGGCGTACGTGGAAGGCGGCGGCACCCTGGTCGTCTCGTACTTCTCCGGCATCGTCGACGAGCACGACGCCGTCCACGAGGGTGCCTACCCGGGCCCGCTGCGGGACGTCCTCGGCCTGACGGTCGAGGAGTTCTCCCCGCTGCTGCCCGGCGAACGCGTGCGGATCACCGGACCCGACGGGACCGAGCTGGGCGCCGACGTGTGGACCGAGTTCGTGGTGCCCCGCGGCGCCGACACGGTCCTGGCCTACGCCGACGGCCCGGCCGCGGGACTGCCCGCCGTCACCCGGCACCGCCTCGGCGAGGGCACCGCCTGGTACGTCTCCACCCGGCTCGGCGCCGACGGCCTGGACACGCTGCTCGGCAGGGCGGCCGCGGACGCCCGGATCGCCCCGCGCCCCGACCTGCCCCGGGACGTCGAAGTCGTGCGCCGCACCGGCGAGTCGGGCACCTACCTGTTCGCCGTCAACCACACCGGCGCGGACGCCAAGGTGCCGCTGGAGGTGCCCGGCACCGAGCTGCTCACCGGCGAACGCGCCGCCGGCCGTCTCGCGGTCCCGGCCGGAGCCGTCCGGGTCGTCCGGCTCGACGGCTGAACCGACTCCCTCCGCCCGCGCGTGCCACGAGCTGCGGGCGGAGGGGCTCTCCCGGCCCGGCCGAGGGCGGGAGGCACCAACCGACCCCACGTCGAAGGGACGACGGACGACGATGTTCCATCCCAGACGCACCCTGAGGGCCCTGCTGCCGCCGCTGGCCGCCGGGCTGGCCCTCACCGCCCTGCCCGCCGGCTCCGCCCACGCCGCGAGCACGCTGACCAACGGCGGCTTCGAAGCCGACGGCGCGGGCACGGCCACCCCGGCCGGCTGGTCCGAGTACGGCGACACCGGCGCCTCGTTCACCGAGTCCGGCGGCCACGGCGGCAGCCACCGCCTGAGCCACTGGGCCGCCGGCGCCTACAAGGTGGAGACGTACCAGTACCTGTCCGGACTCACCAACGGCGCCTACCGGCTCACCGCCTGGGTGCGTTCGGGCGGCGGGCAGAAGTCGGCCTACATAGCGCTGAAGAACTGCGGCGGCGCCGAGCAGCGCACCGACCTGCCGGTCTCGGCCAGTGGGTGGATCCGCATCGTCGTGCCGGTCAACGTGACGAGCAACCAGTGCACGATCAGCGTCAACAGTGACGCGAACGCGGGCAACTGGATCAATGTGGACGACCTGACGTTCGCGCCGGGCACCTCCGGCACGTCGATCAAGGGCGCCGACATCTCGTCCCTGGCCAAGAGCGAGGCCAAGGGCGGCGTCTACCGCAACGCCTCGGGTGCCGCCGGCGACGCCCTGTCCGTCCTCAAGTCGAACGGCATGAACTACGCCCGCCTCAAGGTGTGGGTCGACCCGGCCGACGGGTTCAACGACAAGGCCCGCGTCCTGGCCGTGGCCAAGCGCGTCAAGGCCCAGGGCATGAAGCTGCTGGTCGACTTCCACTACTCCGACTTCTGGGCCGATCCGGGCCGTCAGGACAAGCCCGCGGCCTGGGCGGGGCACACGTACGGTCAACTGAGGACGGACGTGTACCGCCACACGTACGACGTGTTGAGCGCGTTGAAGGCCCAGGGCACCACCGCCGACATGGTCCAGGTCGGCAACGAGATCAACGGCGGCATGCTGTGGGACGAGGGATCCACCTCCCACTGGACGCAGCTGGCCGGTCTGCTCAACTCCGGGTACGACGCGGTCAAGGCGGTCGACTCCGCCACCGCCGTGGCCCTGCACCTCGCCGAGGGCGGTGATCTGGAGGGCACCCGCTGGTGGTTCGACAGCGCGCGCTCGCACGGCGTGCGGTTCGACGCGATCGGCCTGTCGTACTACGGCTACTGGCACGGCACCCTCGCCGACTTCCAGACGACCCTGGACGACGCGGCCACCCGCTACGGCAAGCCGGTGTTCGTCGCTGAGACGGCCTATCCGTTCCGCCTGGACAGCGAGGACTCCCACGAGAACATCATCGACACCGCCGGCGAGCTGGTCCCGGGCTATCCGGCCAGTGTGGCCGGCCAGAGCCGGTGGATGAACGACGTGGCGAGCATCGTGGAGGCCGTCCCGAACGGCCGCGGCCTCGGCATCTTCTACTGGGAGGCCACCTGGACCGCCGTGCCCGGCAACGGCTGGGACCCCACGGACCCGTCCTCCGGCAACGCCTGGGAGAACCAGGCACTGTTCGGTTACGACGACCGGGCGCTCGCGTCGATGTCCTGGTTCCGCCACCGCTGAGCCGGTGGGGGAGGGGCGCGAACCTTCCGCCGGGCGCGTCCCTCCCCGCCTGCCGGGCGCGTCCCTCCCCGCCTCGCCACCTCCCTTGCCCGCGCCGAACTGCTCTGTGTCGTACGGCAGTTCGCCGCGTGGGCGGTACGTATCGGTCAAGCCTGCCGAGTCCCGGACACGGCCGCATCGAGTGCGGGACAGTGGGAAGACGCGGTGCAGAGGACGACGCCGCGAGGCAGGGGCACGTCATGCTGAGGACTCCCACGGACGAGACGAGGCTGCACATCCTGGCCTGGCTGAGGGAACCCGGTACCGCCGCGGGCGGGGTCACCGCGGACGCCGTCGCCGAGCGCTTCGCGCTGCCGGGCCCGGTCGCCGCCACCCACCTGCGGTTGCTGGAGGCCACCGGCATGCTGCGCAGCAGCCGGTCCGGCGACCGCGTGTGCTACCACCGCGACGACATCCGGATCGCCGAGGTCGCCCGCATGTTCGAGAAGGGCTGGTAGGGGACCCGACCGGTGGCCCGACGGGTAAGGAGTGGGTGTGAACCGCTCGGGTGGTGACTCCCTGTCCGGCCTCGCGCCGCGGCAGGAAGAGGCGGGGCAGAAAGCGTTCTCGGGGTGCGCGCGCACGCCCGGGTGAGATCCGCTCTCGCCCGCGTGCAGTACGACTGGCCTCTCCGCTTCCCGCCCCTCCCGAGCAGAACGGGATCCCATGAGCGTCATCTCCGTCGGTCAGGCCGTCGTCCTCGGTGCCGTCGAGGGGGTGACCGAGTTCCTGCCCGTCTCCTCCACCGGCCATCTGAAGATCGCCGAAGGGCTCATGGGCATCCCTGTGGACGACCGTGCCGTGGTCGGGTTCTCGGCCGTCGTCCAGGTCGGCGCGATCGCCGCGGTGCTCGTGTACTTCTTCCAGGACGTCGTGCGGATCGTCTCGGCCTGGGGGCGCGGGCTGCGCCACCGCGAGGAGCGTCACCACCACGACTACCGGTTCGCCTGGTGGGTCGTCTGCGCCACTGTCCCGATCGTCGTCGTGGGACTGGCCGCCGCGCCGCTCATCGAGGGCCCGCTCGCCTCGCTGTGGGTGGTGGCCGGCTCCCTGGTCGTCGGCAGCGGCGTGATGTGGGCGGCGGACCGGACGGGCCGGCACAAGCGCGGCGAGGACGACACCTCGTTCCAGGACGCGATGCTGGTCGGCGGCTCCCAGATCCTCGCCCTGCTCTTCCCCGGTTTCTCCCGCTCCGGCGCCACCATGTCCACCGCGCTCGCCCTCGACCTGGACCGCGTCGCCGCCACCCGGCTCTCCTTCTTCCTCGGCATCCCCGCGCTCACCGGTGCCGGCTTGTACGAGCTCAAGGACGCCCTGGGCACCGGGGTGGGCGCGGCGCCACTCGCCGTAGGCACGGTCGTCTCCTTCGTCGTGGCGTACGCCTCCATCGCGTGGCTGCTGAAGTTCGTCGCCAAGCACTCGTTCAACGCGTTCGTCGTCTACCGGGTCGCGGTCGGTGTGCTGCTGTTCGGGCTGCTCGGGGCGGGTGTGCTGCACAGCTGAGTGGCCTGGGGGCCAGGCCGTCGTCTGTTCGCGGCGCGCCGTCGTCTGTCCGCGGCGCCGTCGTGGCTCCTCGCGCAGTTCCCCGCGCCCCTCCGGGGCGCCCCTTGACAGCTTGAGCCGTCGGCCGGAGTATCTCTCCCGTGAACCTGTCAGACAGCCGGACAGCCGGACAGCCTGTGCGTCGCGTCAGTGCCATGGAAGCGGTGCTGGCGCACCTGCGCGGCGCCATCGAACGGGGCGAGTACGCCATCGGCGACAAGCTCCCCTCCGAGGCGGAGCTCTGCCGCACCCTGGAGGTCTCCCGGCCCGTGCTGCGCGAGGCGCTGCGCGCCCTGCAGACCATGGGCCTGACGGTGTCCCGGACCGGCAAGGGCACCTTCGTCGTCGCCAGCACCGTCGAGGACCCCACCTTCGGCGACTACGCGGCCAGCGACCTGCTGGAGGTCCGCCGGCACGTCGAGATCCCGGTCGCCGGGTACGCGGCCCGGCGCCGCACCCCGGAGAACCTCGACCACCTGGCCCATCTGCTGGACCGCATGGAGCGGGAGACCGACACCACGGCCTGGGTCGCCATGGACACGCTGTTCCACCTCGCGGTGGCCGAAGCCGCCCAGAACCCGGTCTTCCGCCGGGTGATCGAGGAGATCCGGGACGCGCTGGCCCGCCAGTCGGCCTTCCTCAACGAGCTCGGCGGACGCCGCGAGCAGTCCAACCGCGAGCACCGGGCGATCGTCGAGGCGCTGATCGACGGCTCCGAGAACGACGCGGTGGAGGCCATGGCCCACCACCTCGACCGCGTCGAGACGACCCTCACCGACATCGTGCGCTCCCCGCGTACGGACACCCCCACGGACACCCCCACGGCCACCGGCACGGAAAACCCCACGGAAGGCGGACCCGAGGCGTGAGCGAGCAGTCCCTGCACGACGGAGTGCAGAAACGTTCCGGCCATGTCGACGCCGGAGACGCGGGCTACAGCAAGTCCCTGAAGTCACGGCACGTCAACATGATCGCCATCGGCGGCGCCATCGGCACCGGCCTCTTCCTGGGCGCCGGCGGCCGCCTCGCCGAAGCCGGCCCTTCCCTCTTCATCGCCTACGCGGTCTGCGGCCTGTTCGCCTTCCTCGTCGTCCGCGCCCTCGGCGAACTCGTGCTCTACCGGCCCTCCTCCGGCGCCTTCGTGTCGTACGCACGCGAGTTCATGGGGGAGAAGGGCGCCTACAGCGCCGGCTGGATGTACTTCCTGAACTGGGCCACCACCGGCATCGCCGACATCACCGCCGTCGCCACCTACACCCACTACTGGGGCATGTTCTCCGACATCCCGCAGTGGGTGCTCGCCCTGATCGCGCTGGCGGTGGTCCTCACCGTGAACCTGATCTCGGTGAAGATCTTCGGCGAGCTGGAGTTCTGGTTCGCGATCATCAAGGTCGGCGCACTGGTCGTCTTCATGTGCATCGGCATCTTCCTGCTGGTCACCCAGCACCCCGTCGACGGCCACACCCCCGGCCCGTCCCTGATCGGCGACAGCGGCGGCGTCTTCCCACACGGCCTGCTGCCCATGCTGCTGATCATCCAGGGCGTCGTCTTCGCCTACGCCTCCGTCGAGCTGGTCGGCGTCGCCGCCGGTGAGACCGAGAGCCCCGAGAAGATCATGCCCAAGGCGATCAACTCGATCATGTGGCGCGTCGGCGTGTTCTACGTCGGCTCGGTCGTCCTGCTGTCGATGCTGCTGCCCTGGAACAAGTACACCGCCGGGGAGAGCCCCTTCGTGACGGTGCTGTCCAACATCGGCGTCCCCGCGGCGGGCGGCGTGATGAACCTCGTCGTCCTCACCGCCGCGATGTCCTCCCTCAACTCCGGCCTCTACTCCACCGGCCGCATCCTGCGCTCCATGGCCATGGCCGGATCCGCGCCCCGCTTCACCTCCGTGATGAGCCGCAGCCAGGTCCCCTACGGCGGCATCCTGCTCACCAGCGGCATCTGTGTGCTGGGCGTCGGCCTCAACTACGTCGTGCCCGCCGAGGCGTTCGAGATCGTGCTGAACTTCGCCGCGCTCGGCATCCTCGCCACCTGGGGCATGATCATGGTCTGTCACCTCCTCTTCTGGCAGAAGACCCAGAGGGGCGAGCTGACCCGCCCGGGCTACCGACTCCCGGGCTCCCCCTGGACCGAGATCGTGACGCTGGCGTTCCTCGCCTCCGTCCTGGTCCTCATGTACGCCGACGGCGGCGCGGGACGCACCACCGTGCTGTGCCTGCCGCTGATCGTCGCAGCCCTGGTCGCCGGATGGTTCGGCATCCGCGGCCGTATCGCGCGCAAGTCCACCACCGGAGCCGACGCGTGAACCGCGCCCCGCTCCCAGAGAAGCAGGCAGTGATGCACAGCAGTTCCCTCGCGGCCGCACCCCTGGTCCGTGAACCCGTCCACGCCCCCGTCGCCCATCTCATACGCGGCGGAATCGTCGAAGGCATGCACTACGGCTCCGTCGTCGTCCTCGGCGCCGACGGAGAGGTCCAGCTCCAGATCGGAGACATCGAGGCCGCCTTCTACCCCCGCTCCGCGATCAAGCCCGTCCAGGCCGTTGCCATGGCCCGGGCCGGACTGCCGCTCCACGGCGAGCTGCTGTCGCTGGCCGCGGCCAGCCACTCCGGCGAGGAGCGCCACCTCGCCGGCACCCGGCGCATCCTCGAACTCGCCGGGCTCACCGAGGAGCACCTGCGCAACGTGCCCGACATGCCGTTCGACCCGGCCGTCCGGGACGCCTGGATCCGCGAGGGCCGGGCGCCCTCCCGGCTCGCGCAGAACTGCTCCGGCAAGCACGCGGCCATGCTCTACACCTGCGCCCTCAACGGCTGGCCGCTGGAGGACTACCTTGACCCGGCCCACCCGCTGCAGCAGGCGATCGCCGAGATCGTCGAGGACCTCACCGGGCAGCGGATCGCCCGGGTCACCGTCGACGGCTGCGGCGCGCCCCTGTTCGGCATCTCCCTGCACGGCCTGGCCCGGGCGACCGCCCGGATCGTCTCGGCCGCGCCGGGCACGCCCGAGGCCCGCGTGGCCGACGCGATGCGCGAGCACGCGGAGATGGCCTCCGGCTCCGGGCGGGACGTCGCCGCGCTGATGCGGGCCGTGCCGGGGCTGCTGTCCAAGGACGGCTTCGAGGGTGTGCAGGTCGCCGCGCTGCCCGACGGGCGGGCCGTCGCGGTGAAGATCGCGGACGGGGCGAACCGGGCGCGGGTGCCGGTGACCGCCGCGGCGTTGGCCCGGGCGGGCGTGGATCCGGAGCTGCTCACCGGGTTCGCGGGTGAGCCGCTGCTGGGCGGTGGGCGGGAGGTCGGGCGGGTGCGGCCCGTGCGATCGCTGGAGCCGCTTGCCGGGGCCGCCGTCCGCGCCTGAGCGCGTGCCGGATCTCGCCGTCCGGCGGCTGCGGCGCTTCCGTGGCTGATCGCGCAGTTCCCCGCGCCCCTGACGGGCGCATCCCCGTGCTCCTGGCGGGGCGCTCTCTCCTCTCCGTTCTAGAAAAGGGACCCTCACCCTCATGACCGCCGCCACTCGGTCCGAGCACGACCTGCTCGGGGACCGTGACGTTCCAGCCGACGCCTACTGGGGTGTGCACACCCTGCGGGCCACGGAGAACTTCCCCATCACGGGCACGCCGATCTCCGCCTACCCGCACCTCATCGACGCCCTGGCCGCCGTCAAGGAGGCCGCGGCCCTCGCCAACGAGGAACTCGGGCTGCTGGAGCCGGAGAAGGCCGCCGCGATCGTCGCCGCCTGCCGGGAGATCCGCGAGGGCAAGCTGCACGACCAGTTCGTGGTCGACGTCGTCCAGGGCGGCGCCGGCACCTCCACCAACATGAACGCCAACGAGGTCGTGGCCAACCGGGCCCTTGAACTGCTGGGCCACGCCAAGGGCGAGTACCGGTACCTGCATCCCAACGAGGACGTCAACCTCGGCCAGTCCACCAACGACGTCTATCCCACCGCGGTCAAGATCGCCACGGTGTTCGCGGTACGCGGGCTGCTCGACGCGATGTCCGTGCTGCAGGACGCGTTCGCCCACAAGGCCGTCGAGTTCCGCGACGTGCTCAAGATGGGCCGCACCCAGTTGCAGGACGCGGTGCCCATGACGCTCGGTCAGGAGTTCTCCGCGTACGCCGTCATGCTGGACGAGGACCGGGCCCGGCTCGCCGAGGCCGTCGAGTTGATCCATGAGATCAACCTCGGCGCCACGGCCATCGGCACCGGCCTCAACGCCCCCGCCGGATACGCCGAGTCGGCCCGCCGTCACCTCGCGGCCCTCACCGGTCTGCCCCTGGTGACCGCGGCCAATCTGGTCGAGGCGACCCAGGACTGCGGCGCGTTCGTGCAGATGTCCGGCGTGCTCAAGCGCATCGCCGTCAAGCTCTCCAAGAGCTGCAACGACCTGCGGCTGCTGTCGTCGGGGCCGCGAGCGGGCCTCGGCGAGATCAACCTGCCGCCGGTGCAGGCCGGTTCGTCGATCATGCCCGGCAAGGTCAACCCGGTGATCCCCGAGGTCGTCAACCAGGTCGCCTTCGAGGTGATCGGCAACGACGTCACCATCACCATGGCCGCCGAGGCCGGGCAGCTCCAGCTCAACGCGTTCGAGCCGATCATCCTGCACTCCCTGTCGGAGTCGATCACGCACCTGCGCGCCGCCTGCCTGACGCTGGCCGAGCGCTGCGTGTGGGGCATCACCGCCAACACCGAGGCACTGCGCGCCACGGTCGAGAACTCCATCGGCCTGGTCACCGCCCTCAACCCGCACATCGGCTACACGGCCGCGACCGACATCGCCAAGGAGGCCCTGGCGACCGGCCGGGGCGTGGCCGAACTCGTCCTGGAGAAGGGCCTGCTCCCCGCCGAGGCCCTGGCGGCCCTGCTGCGCCCGGAGGTCCTGGCGGGCAGTGGTGGACAGGCCGTGGTCTGATCCGACCGCCGCGGCCCGGCCGCCCGCTCACCCCTGCCATGGGACGCACACCGACGGGGCGGGGCGAGGAGAGCTCGGCAGCCCCCGGCGCTCCGCCGTTCCGGCGCTCCGGCACGACAACGCGACAAGGACGCCCCGCGCGGGTGCGCCGGCGCGGAGGGACAATGGTGATCATGACGTCGTCGACCACCTTCCAGCCCGTTCTGGAACGCATCGCCGAGGAGATCGAGCGGACCCCGGGCCGCGGCCGGGCCGCCGACTACATCCCGGCGCTCGCGGCCTGCGACCCGCGGAGTTTCGGCATGGCCGTCGCCGAACCCGACGGCACCGTGTACGGGGTGGGGGACTGGCGGCAGCCGTTCTCCGCCCAGTCCATCACCAAGGTCTTCACCCTCGCCCTGGACCTCGCCCGCGAGGGCGACGCCCTGTGGGAACACGTGGGCCGCGAGCCCTCCGGCAACCCGTTCAACTCCCTGGTCCAGCTGGAGTACGAGAACGGCATCCCGCGCAACCCGTTCATCAACGCCGGCGCCCTCGTCGTCACCGACCGGCTGCACACCCGTACCGGCGACGCCTCGGGGGAGCTGCTGGACTTCCTGCGCGCCGAGAGCGGCAACCCGGAGGTGACCTTCGACAAGGAGGTCGCCGCCTCCGAATCCGCCCACGGCGACCGCAACGCCGCGCTCGGCCACTTCATGGCCTCGTACGGCAACATCGACAACCCGGTGCCGGTCCTGCTCGAACAGTACTTCCGGCAGTGCTCCGTCACGGCGTCCTGTGCCGACCTCGCCCTCGCCACGACCTTCCTGGCCCGGCACGGCATACGCGCCGACGGCACCCGGCTGCTCACCCGCAGCCAGGCCAAGCAGATCAACGCGATCATGCTGACCTGCGGCACGTACGACGCGGCCGGAGACTTCGCGTACCGGGTGGGCCTGCCCGGCAAGAGCGGCGTGGGCGGCGGCATCATCGCGGTCGTCCCGGGCCGCTGCGCCCTGTGCGTGTGGAGCCCGGGCCTGGACGAGCGGGGCAACTCGGTGGCGGGAGTGGCGGCCCTGGACAGATTCACCACACTGACGGGCCTGTCGGTGTTCTGAACCCCCGCGAGGCCAACCCCTGATCACCGGCCGGTCACACATCCGCTGCCCGCCGGAGGGCGCCGCGTCGCCCGCGCGCCACCCCGCGTTGACACGCTTCCCGAGTGTTGGCCATGGCTTTCCCCGTCGATCTCCGCCGCTGCCAGATACTCGGTCTGGCCGGCACCGCCTGCCTCGCCCTGGGCGGTGAGACGGCCGGGGCCCTGCCCGTGCGGGACCTCCTCCACCCGGCCTCCGCGCGCGCCGCCCTGGGGCTGGTGGGCGCCTACTTCGGCGTCGTGCTGCTGATCGCGGCCTGGGTGCTGCTGGGCCGCCTGGTCCGGGGCCCCAGACCACCCGCCCCGCGCGCCCTGCTGCTCGTCCTCGCCGCCTGGGCGGCACCCCTGCTGCTGGCGCCGCCGCTGTTCAGCCGGGACGTCTACAGCTACCTCGCCCAGGGAGCCATGGTCGAGGCGCACATGGACGTCTACGCGCACGGGCCGTCCCGGCTCGGCGGCCCGCTCGCCGACGAGGTGGCGCCGCTCTGGCGGCACACCGGCGCCCCGTACGGCCCGGTCTTCCTCGCCGTGGCCGCCGCCCTGTCCGGTCTGACCCGTGGCGAACTGCCCGCCGGGCTCTTCGGGATGCGGCTGGTCGCGCTGGCCGGGGTGGCCCTGATGGCGGCCGCGCTGCCCCGTCTCGCCCGGCACAGCGGCGCCGACCCGTCGGCCGCGCTGTGGCAGGGCGCCCTCAACCCGCTCGTCCTGCTGCACCTGGTCGCCGGCGCCCACAACGACGCCGTCATGCTGGGCCTGCTGGGCATCGGGCTGGTCGCCGCGCTCGGCCGGTGGCCGGTCCTCGGCGCCGTCCTGGTGACGCTGGCCGCGCTGGTCAAGGCGCCCGCCGTGCTCGGCCTGGCCGCCGTCGTCGTCCTGCAGATCCGCGCCGGCCGCAGGCCCGTGCGGGCCCTCGCGGCCACCGCCGTCGCCGCGGCCGGGACGACCGTCGCCGCCACGGCCTTCGCCGGTACCGGGTACGGCTGGATCGGTGCCCTCAACACGCCCGTCTCAGCCCAGAACTGGGCCCTGACCACCCTGCTCGGCCGGGCCACCCGCGCTTTCCTGGAGCACCTCGGCAGTGATCTCGCGCCCCTGGCGATCCCGGTCTGGCACGCCCTGGGCATCGTGGCCGCGGTCGTCGCGATCGCGGTGATCTGGCTGCGGCTGCGGCCCCGGCCGGTGTACGCGCTCGGCCTGAGTCTCGCGACGGTGGCCGCGCTCGGCCCGGCGATCCGGCCCTGGTACGCCCTGTGGGGCCTGTTCCTGATCGCCGCCGCCGCGCCCAGCGGCTCGGTGCGCCACCGCATGGCCGCCGTGACCGGCGTGCTCGCCTTGGGCGTCCTGCCCAGCGGCGGACCGGCGGACACCGGGCAGCTGCTGCTGGCCGTCTCCGGCGGGGCGCTCGCGGTCGTCGTGCTGTGGCAGGCCCACCAGGCCCGGCTCGCCCCGGCGCTGGGACGCGCCGCGTGACCCCGCCGCTGCCGCGCACCGATCGCGGCCGACTGCTGCTGGTCTGCTCCCTGGCCCTGGCGGTCACCGTCTTCACCGCGACCGTGCCCCTGCTGCGCGACTTCTTCGATCTGCGCGTCTACCACGGCAGCATCGACACCTGGGTCCACCACGGCGGCCGGATCTACGACTACCGGGTGCCGGGCACGACGTACGGCTTCACCTATCCGCCGTTCGCCGCGGTCGCCATGCTGCCGATGTCCCTGCTGGACCTGCGCACCGCGATCGCCGCCGCCCTGCTGCTCAACCTGGCCGCCCTCGCCCTGGTCCTGCGCCTGCTGGCGGGCCCGGCGTGGCGGCGGCTCGGCTGGTTCGGCTGGGCCCTGCTCGCGTGCCTGCTCGCGCTGTTCGAACCGCTGCGCGACACCTTCAGCTTCGGGCAGGTGAACGTCCTGCTGCTGGCCCTCGTCCTGACCGACGCGGCCCTGCTGGCGAGCGGACGGGGCCGGTTCGCGGGCGTCGGCATCGGGCTCGCCGCGGCGGTCAAGCTCACCCCGGCGCTGTTCATCGGACTGCTGCTGGTGGCCCGGCGGTGGCGTGCCGCCGCGCTTGCCACGGCCGTCGCCCTTGCCGCCACGGCCCTCGCCGCCCTTATCGACCCGGACGCCTCGCGCTTCTACTGGACCACGGCGCTGTGGGACACCGACCGGGTGGGCCGGCTCGCCTACGTCTCGAACCAGTCCGTGCAGGGAATCCTGGCCCGGCTCGGCGAACCGGACCGTGCGGTGTGGGCGGCGGCGGTCCTGCCGGTCCTCGGCGTGTGGGCCGTGCGGGCGCGCAGGGCCGTGGCGGCGGGCGACTGGACGGCCGCGTTCGCCCTGACCGGCCTCGCCGCCTGCCTCGTCAGCCCCATCACGTGGGTGCACCACCTGGTCTGGCTGCTGCCGTCCTTCGCCGTACTGGTCCGGACCGGACACGTCCGCGTCGCGGGCGCCCTGTACGCGGTGCTGTGCACCAGCGTCGTCTGGCTGTGGTTCGACGACGCGTCCGGAATCGACGGGTTCCTCGGCGGCAGCCTGTACGCGTGGATCACCCTCGGCCTGCTGCTGCGGCTGCCGGCCGGTCAGCTCCGCCCGGGCCTGCGCACCGGGAGCCGCAGCACCAGCACCACGACCGAGGCGCCCACACCGGCCGCTCCGGCGATCAGCCCCGCCTCCGTCCAGACGGACCCAGGCTCCCTCGGCACGGTCGCCGCGGCCGCGGGCACGGCCGTCACCTCCGTGCGCGCGGGCGGACGCGGCACCGCCAGCGAGCCCACCGGTTCGACCCTCGCGGCCGACCCGAACCCCCAGTCGAGCAGCGACCGCGCCTCCTCGTAGACGGCGGAGCCGTCGCCCTCCTGAGGGTTCATCACCGTCACGACGAGGGTGCGGCCGTCCCGCCGCGCCGCGGCGACGAGCGTGCTGCCGGCCTTGCTGGTGTAGCCGTTCTTGATGCCGATCAGCCCCCGGTACGGCTTCACCCCGCGGGCGCCGCTCAGCAGCCGGTTGGTGTTGCGGATCGGGTAGGACCAGCGGCCGCCGCCCGGGAACCTCGCCTCGACCGTGGCGCAGTAGCGCGCGAAGTCCGGGTTGCGCAGCCCCGCCGCCCCGAACACGGCCAGGTCGAACGCCGACGACACCTGGCCCGGGGCGTCGTAGCCGTCCGGCGACACCACGCGCGTGTCGAAGGCGCCGAGGGAACGGGCCTTGACCTGCATCCGCTCGGCGGTGGTTCGCCAGCCGCCGTTGAGCTCCGCCAGGACGCGCACGGCGTCGTTGCCGGAGTTGAGGAAGACACCGCGCCACAGGTCGGCGACCCGGTACGTCCGCCCCTCGGCGACCCCGACCAGGCTGCTGCCGGCCCCGATGCCGCGCAGCTCCTCCGCGCGGACCGTGTGCCGGATGCCCGCCGGCAGGGACGGCAGCACCGTGAGGGCGAACAGGGTCTTCAGGGTGCTGGCCGGCGGGAGCCTGCGGTGGGCGTTGCGGGCGGCGAGCACCTCGCCGGTGCGGGCGTCGGCCACCACCCAGGACAGGGCGGAGACCTTGGGCAGGCGGGGTGCGCCGGCGCGCGGGCGCACGTGCAGGCCGGGCCGGTGCAGCAGCGAGGGGTGCGGGGCCGCCGCCCGCGGCGCGGCCGGCGCGGTGGGCTCCGCGCCGCCGGGTTCGGCCGCGGCGGCGGGCATCACGACGAGGAGCCCCGCCACACAGAGCGCCCCGGCCGACACGGCCACCCGGGAAGAGAATCCGATGATCATACGATCAACGTAGAAACGCTCGCCCTGCGCACGGCGACGACGGGGCCGAACACACCCGGCGAGCACCCGGATGCCGCACGGGTCACGTCAGCCGGCCAGGTCCGCGAGCAGCCGCACCGCCGCCTCCCGGGTCTCCTCGTCACCGTCGCGCTCCGCGCGGTCCCCGAGGGCGGCGATCGTCTCCGTGCGCTCCGGCCAGGCCAGGGCGAGCATGTGCAGCACCTTCCGGCGGACGACGGCATCGGGATCCACCCCCGCCCGCCCGGCGGCAACCCCACACGCCTCCTCACCACCGACGAGTGCCCAGCGGCGCAGGGCGTGGAAACGGACGTCGGGATCCGGGTCCTCCGAGGCGAGAGTGTGGAACAGGCTCCGGACGCCGGGGTGGTGGGGCCAGTGCAGGCCAAGCGTCCGGACCGCGTTGAACCGGGTGTCGACGCGCTCATGGTGCAGGGCCGCGTCCCGCAGCAGGTCACGCACGTCGTCCCGGCGCGGCCAGTGCTTGCGCAAGGTGTTGAGAACGACCATGGACGAGTACGGTGCCGTCGTGTCGCGGGCGGCGCGGACCACGACCTCCCGGACGTCGTCCCGGTCGAACCACCGTTTGGCCAAGGTTTTGAGGACGTAGGCGCGCGAGCCGTGCTCGTCGTCCGGCCGGCAGGCCAGGCGCACGAGGGACGCACGCATCTCGTCCCAGTCCGGCCACACGTCCTCGAGCAGGTCCAGTGCCAGGCCCCGCCCGATGCCCTCCGGGATGTCGGGCGCCCGCACGAGCAGGTCCCGGACGTCGGAGTGCCCGTGCCAGAGGCGGGTCAGCTCCGACAGCACCAGGCTGAAGGTCAGCGGTGACAGCGCGGCCATGTCGATGCGGAGCAGCAGATCCCGAACGTCCGGGTGGTCCGGCCACTGCTCTGCCAACTGGGCGACGGCGTCGTTCCCATGCGGTGTCGTGAGGTCACGCGCCGCCGCCAGCAGCAGCTCGCGCCCACCGTCGTGCTCGAACCGGTCACGGCGGACCAGCCGGATCGCGGCTCCCCGGACGCCGGGGTCGGGGTCGTCCCCGGCGAGCCGCAGCACGATCTCCTGAAGGTCCTCCGGCCAGGATCGCTGCTCGGCGAGCGTGTCCAGGGCGGCGCGCCGGACGTCCGTCTCCGCGTCCTCGGCGGCTCGCAGGATCTCGCGATGCACCCGTTCGTCTCCGGGCCACCCTCTGCCGAGCACCCGAAGGGCATACAGACGGTCGCGTGGACGGCGGGTGTCGGCGCACCGCAGCAGGGCGAGATCGCGCACCCGGTCGTCGCCGGGGAGGTGTTCGCTGAGTGTCCACAGGGCCGTCTCACGCTCCTCGGCCTGCCCGGCCTGGACCGCGCGGGTGCTGAGGAACGTGCGGACCTCCTCGTGCTGGCGGCCGTACTCGCCCAGCATCCGCAACGCCAACCGACGCACGTGCCCGTCAGGGTCCTCGACCGCCCGGGACATCACGAGACGACGGATGGCCTCGTGTTCGTCCGACCACCTCCCCAACTCGCGCAGGAGCAGAGAGCGGCACGTCACGTCCGGTTCCTCGGCCGCCGCCCGTTCCACCGAGCGGAGCGCAGCAACATCGTCGGGGCGCAGCCGGATCAGGACGGTGAGTGCCTCACAGCGTGTACGGGCGTCCGGCTCGTCCGCGGCGCGCGCCGCCACGAGCGAGCGGACCTCCTCGCTGTCCGGCCACACGTCCGCCAGCACATCCAGCGCCGTGGAGCGCAGGTGCTGTTGCGGCTCGTGTTCCGCCATGTGTTGCAGGAGGTCGCGGACCTCGGTGTCGTCGGGGAACCGCTGCGCCCAGGTGTAGAGGAAGCGCAGCCGGTCGATGCCGTAGTAGCTGCGGCGTGCCAGGGCGGCGAGGTCGTCGCGGCCGAGGCGGAGCGCGCAGACGGTGTCGGTGGGCTCCTCGCTGGGCGAGAACTGCCCGCTGATCCGGAACCAGTCGACCAGCCTCCGGTGCCCGGTCCAGTGCGGACTGAACGAACCGAGGGCCGGTACCGCCTCGTCGAGAAGCCACGGACCCTTGCGCCCGCGCGCGTCGAGCGCCCGGGTCGCGGCGTCGACGACCGCCGCGCTCTGCGCGGACAGCTCGCGCAGCTTGCCCGTCTCGGCCAGCATCCGCAGGGCGAGGGCCACATGGGAGGCATCCTGGTCCGGTCTCGCCTCGTGCAGCGCGAGCAGCCGGTCGACGGCCGCGCCGACCGTGGCCGTGCCGATCTGCCCGGCGAGCAACAACAGCACCTCGTGCCACGCGGGGTCCTGCGCCCGCCCGGCGATCACCTGCTCGACGAGCTCCTCGGGCGTCCACGCCCGGTCCTCCTTGTACCGGTGGGCGATGTCGGCCGCCGCCAGGTGCTCCAGGAAGGCGCGGTGCACGAATCCGTACACGTCGCCGCCGTAGCGGGACAGGATGAAGTTGCGCTCGTGCAGTTGGGCGACCATCGCGCGGGCCGCCGCTGTGGCGTGCACCGGCGGCAGTTCGTACTGCTGGAGGTAGTCGCGGAAGACGCGTTCCAGGTCGGGTCCGTGGATGTGGTTCCCCGCGATGCCGCTGTGTCCCTCCTGCATCGCCCGGGCCAGCAGCCGGAGCAGTTCCACGCGTTCGTCGGGACCGAGCACGTCGAGGGCCTCGGCGACCGGCGCGGGCAACGGTGCCTTGAGGAGTTTCGCCGCCTGGTCCCAGTGCGAGACCAGCACGGTGACGGCGTGCTCGTACACGCTCCGCCGGTTGTGCGGCAGCGTCTGCCGGCGCCCGATGATGGCCAGGACGGTCAGCAGGAGCGGATTGCCCGCCATCTCCCGCAGGGGGCGTGAGTCCTGCACGGCCGAGGTGAGCCGTTCGACGAGCCGTCCGGCCTGGAGCGGGTCGCCCGGGCAGGAGACGCGGTACCAGCTGCGGACGAACGCCCCGATCCGCTCCTCGTCCAGGTCCTGGAGCATGAAGTGGGTGAAGCCCGCGCCCTCCAGCAGGGCACGCTGATAGCCGATCACGCGGGAGGTCACCACGATCCGCGCGGAGGGCCGCCGCACGGCGAACGCGGCGATGCGCTCCGCGGTCCGGGCGCGCACCTTGGGGTCGAAGAGTTCGTCGAGCCCGTCGAAGACGACCAGGGCCCGGCCGCTCGCGAGCAGTTCCTCCAGGACCGGCCGGGGCACGGACTGGGCGTAGTCGTCGTGCAGGTGGGTCAGGAAGTCCTCGAAGCCGCTGTGCCGCCACTGCTCCTCCGCGTACCGGCGCAGCTCGATCACCAGCGGCACCCGGCCCGCCAGTGCGGGCGGCTGATCCGGGGCCCCGCCGAGGGCCAGGGTCAGGCTCAGGTGACGCACCAGGGTGGACTTGCCCGCTCCGGGGTCGCCGAGGACGACCAGCAGCCGGTTGGCCGGTGCGGCCAGTACATCGAGGACGTCCTGTTCGGGGCGTCGCAGATAGGACTCCCGCAGGGCCGCGAAGGACGTGTCGTCCACGCCCGGCGGCAGCGCCCCCCGGTCCGGCAGTTCCCCGGCCTCGGCCAGCCGCCTGAGCAGTTCCCTGGGCAGTTCCACGGGCGGCAGCTCGGCCCGCACGGTCGGTGTGACGAAGACGTCGCGCAGTTCCACGGCCGGGTGATCGTCCGGCAGCGGAGTGAGGACCTCCAGGTCCAGTCGTCCGTAGAGGTGCGCGAGCTGCCCGGCGTACACGGCCACCGCCGTGGCGATCTCCTCCTCGGAGGGTGCGGCGGCCGGGGACGGCGTGGGCTGGACGAACTGCTTCTCGACGATGGTGACGCCGTCGCCGGAGACGACGGTGCGCGCGTTCCCGCCGATGGCGATCGCCCGTTCCGCACTCGCCCGCACCGACGTGGCCGGCGGCGTCGTGCCGTCCTCGCGGTCCGCGCCTCGTGCCGTGTCGCTGCCGGCCATGTGCCCCCCAAGCGCCGAGCGTCGTAGGGCCACAACCTAGCGGTCACGCGCCGCGCCCGTGCCGGACTCGTGCCCTTCGGTGAGGGACCGTCAACTCGCGGGCAGCGTCGGCTGGATGCGGCGCAGGAACGTCGCGTTGTCCGGTGTCTCGCGCAGGCGTTCCAGAAGGGTTTCCAGGGCGCCCTGGCCGTCGCGGTGGTGCAGGACCCGGCGCAGGCCGTGCAGGGCCGTCAACTCGGCCGGGGGGAGGAGGAGTTCCTCGCGGCGGGTGCCGGAGGGGGTGATGTCGACGGCCGGGAAGAGCCGGCGGGAGGCCGGCTCGCGGCTCAGGCGGAGTTCCATGTTGCCGGTGCTCTTGAGCTCTTCGAAGTAGTAGTCGTCGGCTCGGGAGCCGGTCTCCACGAGGGCGGTCGCGAGGATCGTGAGGGAGCCGCCCTCCTCGGCCGTGCGGGCGGCGCCGAAGAAGCGCTTGGGCCCGGCCAGCGCCGAGGCGTCGACACCCCCGGTGAGGATGCGGCCGCCGGATCCCGCGGCGTTGTTGTGCGCCCGGCAGAGCCGGGTCAGCGAGTCGAGGAGGAGGACGACGTCCTCACCCGCCTCGACGCGCCGCTTGGCCCGCTCGACGACGAGTTCGGCGAGCGCGATGTGCTGCCGGGCGGTGCGGTCGAAGGTGGAGGCGTAGACCTCGCCGCGCACGCCGCGCCGCATGTCCGTGACCTCCTCGGGGCGCTCGTCGAGCAGCAGCACCATCAGCCGGCACTCGGGATGGTTGCCGGCCACGGCCGCCGCGAGCTGCTGGAGGAGGACGGTCTTGCCGGTCTTGGGCGGGGCCACGAGGAGCCCGCGCTGGCCCTTGCCGACGGGTGCGATCAGGTCGACGACGCGTCCGGCCGCTCCGGCGGCGGGGTGTTCGAGGCGCAGCCGCTCGTGCGGGTGCAGCGGTGTCAGATCGCGGAAGTGGCGCCGGCCGCGCAGCGCGTCGGGGCCGGCGCCGTCGACCCGTTCGACCTCGGTGAGGCCGCCCCGGTCGCCGCGTACGCCTTCGACGAGGTCGCCCTTGCGCAGGCCGTGCCGGCGGATCAGCGCGGGGGAGACGGCGATGTCGGCGGGGGTGGGCAGGAGGTCGCCGCCGCGCAGGTGTCCCTTCCCGTTCGTGTCGATGTCCAGGACGCCGATGACGGGTCGGGGCGTGGTCCGCCGCTGTCCGGGCGGGGTTTCGAGGGTGGTGGTCATGGTGGTGTGTCCTTCCGGGGACGGGATGGCATGAGACATGCGAAGGGGAGGGAGAGAGCCGCGAGGGGAGGGCCTTGGGGCACGCCTCCGTGCGGCGGGGAACAGCACCGGGAACACGACGGGATCCGTCGTGGTGCTGGGAGAGATGAAGAAGAGGTGTTGCTGGAGGAACTGGCACCGGCGCCCGCAAGAGGGGGCAAGCACACGTGCTGTTCGGCACGTTACCACGCCGGGCGGCGCCAGGGGAACGGGAAGCGGGTCAGCGTGTCGCCAGCAGCCCGTACAGCAGCGGGATCCGCGGCTCCGGGAGCCGCCACCAGCCGGACTCCGTGCGGACCATGTGCGGCCAGCGCGGCCAGGGAAGTTCGTCGCCCTCACGCAGACGCCGCACGCTGAGCCCCGCATCCGTCAACGCGTTGACGACCTCGCCCATTCCGTGCATCCACTCGTAACTGTCCGTGGCGCCCTCGACGGGCGGGCCGTCCGTGTACGTGTGGGTGGCGTCGCGGCGCACGGGACCGCCGCCGCCCAGGTAGTCGTGGCGCAGCAGCAGCTCGGGGCCTTCGCCCGGGGCCGGTTTCGGGCCGAGGGAGTTGAGCAGCGGGTGGAACTCGACGACGTACAGGCTGCCGCCCGGCCGTAGGAGCCGGCCGACGGTCCGGGCCCAGCGGTCCAGGTCGGGCAGGTAGCACAGGGCGCCCTTGCCGGTGTACACGACGTCGAACCGCCGTCCGTCCAGGGCCTCGACGGCGTCGTACACATTGGCCCGGACGTAGGTCACGTCGGCCCCGGCCCTCGCCGCGATGCCGTTCGCGGCGGCCACGGACGCCGCGGAGAAGTCGAGCCCCACGGCCCGGGCCCCGCGCCGGGCGAAGGCGATCGTCTCCGTGCCGAGATGGCACTGCAGGTGGAGCACGTCACGGCCGGCCAGCTCGCCGAGGTCCTCCCACTCGAACGGGGCGAACCAGCGCTCGGGATCGAGGTCCTGGTCGAGGCCGTAGAACCGGCTGGCGAGGTGGACGGGCGTGCGGGCGTCCCAGTTGGCCTGGTTGGCCCGCATCAGCCGGTCGTGCTCGGCGGACGTCATGGGGACATCCAACCGCGAACCGACCCCGGGCGGCGGGGGAACACGGGAAACGGACCGGCGTGGTGCCCGGCACGCGCCGCCGAACGCCGGAGGCGGACCCCGCGTGGTCCTGGCGTGCGCCGCCGAGCGCGGGAAACGGACCTCGCGTGGTGCCCGGCGCGCGCCGCCGAACGCCGGAGACGGACCTCGCGAGCCGTCCGTCACACCGCGCGGGCCCTGGCCTCCTCCGCGATCCGTTCGAACTGCTCTCCCATGGCCGCCGCCAGCGCCTGCGCGCCCGACAGGGGGCGCACCATGACGGTGAACTCGTCGATGAGCCCGTCGTCGTCGACGTGGATGAAGTCGCAGCCGTTGATCTCCCGGTCACCCACCCGCGCGGTGAAGACCAGGGCGTGGTCACGGCCGCCCGCGTCGTTGATCTCGCGCACGTAGCGGAAGTCCTGGAAGACACCGGAGACGGCGCGCAGGATCGCCCCCGTGATCGCCTTGCCGGTGTACGGCTTGAACACCACCGGGCTGGTGAAGACGACGTCCGGCGCCAGCAGCGCCTCGGCGGCGTCCAGGTCGAGCGCCTCGACCGCCTCACGGAATGCACGCATCGCAACCGCCTTATTCAACTAGTTGAGTAGGTGCGGAGTAGATTAGTCAACCGTTGATACGGTGTCCACATGTCTCTCAAGTACGCCGTCCTGGCCGCCCTCCTGGAGGGCGAGGCGTCGGGCTACGAGCTGTCGAAGGTGTTCGACGTGTCGCTCGCCAACTTCTGGGCGGCGACCCCGCAACAGCTCTACCGGGAGCTGGAGCGCCTCGCCGGGGAGGGCCTGATCCAGGCCCGCGTCGTACGGCAGGAGCGGCGGCCCGACAAACGCATGTTCACGCTGACCGCGGCCGGCCGCCACGACCTGGACACGTTCGCCGCCACACCGCCCCGGCGGCCCACCGCCATCCGCGACGAACTGCTCATCAAGATCCAGGCGATGGACGGCGCCGACCCCGAGGACACCCGGGCGCTGGTCGAGGAGCGCGAGGCGTGGGCGCGCGGCAAGCTGGCCCGCTACCTGCGCGTCCGCGAGCGCCTGCTGGCCGGCCGCGGTGAGGAGGAGTACCTGCGGGAGGCCGACCGCGTCGGCCCCTACCTGACCCTGCTGGCGGGCATCGCCCTGGAGGAGGAGAACCTCCGCTGGTGCGCGCGCGTGCGGGAGGTCCTGGACCGGCGCGCCGCCCGGGGCGAGCGGCCGCGCCCTCCGGCTCAGGACGGCACGCGATAAGTCAGGTGCGTGACCTGGCTCGCGGACCGGGAGCGCACCTGCTCCAGGTCCAGCGGCGGGACGCCGTCGAACAGCCGTGTGCCCGCGCCGAGCGTGCAGGGCACGAGGTGCAGCCGCAGCTCGTCGACCAGGCCGGCGGCCAGGTACTGATTGACGGTGGTCGCCCCGCCGAGCACGCAGACCTCGCCGTCTCCGGCGGCCTCGCGGGCCCGGGCCAGGGCCGCTGCGACGCCGTCCGTGACGAAGTGGAACGTGGTGCCACCGTCCATCGTCTGCGGCGCGCGGGCGTGGTGCGTGAGCACGAAGACCGGCGCGTGGAACGGCGGGTTCTCGCCCCACCAGCCGTTCCAGGGCCGGTCCCAGGCGCCGCGCACCGGGCCGAACATGTTGCGGCCCATGACGTAGGCCGCGGCGCTGTTCAGCCGGGCGAGCTCGGCCCGGTTCTCCTGGGGGGTGTCGAACATCCAGGCGTGCAGTCTGCCGCCCGTGCCGTCCCCGCCGTCGTCGCCGAAGGGGCGTTCCTCGCTCTGGTGCAGCCCTGCCGCGAACCCGTCCGCCGAGATCGTGAGGTCGCAGCTCACCCGGCCCGTGCGTGCGGTCATCGCCCACTCCTTCCCGTCACGGCCCGGGGCTGTCCGCGCAGTGCTCCGGGACGGCGCGGGGCAGCCCGTAGGCTGAGCCGATGTTCAGCCCTGAAGGTCCCAGTGTGCGCGAGCTCGCCGTCCAGGCCCTGTCGTCCGTCCCACGCGGCTACGACCTCCTCGCGCCGAAGTTCGACCACACGCCCTTCCGGACCCCCGACTCGGTGCTGGACGCCGTCGAATCGGCCCTGCGCCCGATGGGACCCTTCGCCACCGGGCTCGACCTGTGCTGCGGCACCGGGGCGGGGACCGGTGTGCTGACGCGGCTGTGCGGGGAGCACGTCACCGGGGCCGACTTCAGCGCCGGCATGCTCGACGTCGCGCGGGAACGGATCCGGCCCGACGGGCCGCCGGTCTCCTGGGTCCGGGCCGACGCCCGTGCCCTGCCGTTCGCGCCCGCCTTCGACCTGGTGGTGAGCTTCGGGGCCTTCGGGCACTTCCTGCCGCGTGAACTGCCCGGGCTGTTCGCGCAGGTCCGCTCGGTGCTGCGGCCGGGTGGCCGGTTCGCGTTCCCGCTGGTCGCCCCGCCCCGCCCGGGCAGCCGCGGCTACTGGGCGCTGCTCGGCTTCGACACGGTGATGCGGGTGCGCAACGCGCTGTGGCGGCCGCCGTTCGTCATGTACTACCGCACGTTCCGGCTCGGGGACGTACGGCGTGAGCTCGCCCGGGCCGGTTTCCGGGTGGAGCTGTACGCCTTGCCGGAGTTCGGGCGGCGACGCGACGGCAGCCCTCGGGTGCGTCTCGTCGTGGCCCGAACCCCGGACGGACCGGCGGCTCCGGGCGGGCCGACGGAGCCGGACGGAGCGGCGGAGCCGGACGGAGCGGCGGAGCCGGATGGGCCGGGCGGGCCGGTCAGCCGCGGATGAAGGCGAGCAGATCGTCGTTGAACGCCTTCTCGAAGTCGCCCACCAGGCCGTGCGGGGCGCCCTCGTAGACCTTCAGCGTCGCGTCCTTCACGAGCTGCGCGGTCCGCTTCGCCGAGGCGGCGATCGGCACGATCTGGTCGTCGTCACCGTGCGCGACCAGCGTCGGTACGTCGATCCGCGACAGATCCCCGGTGAAGTCGGTCTCCGAGAACTGCGCGACGCAGTCGTAGGCGCCCTTCAGGCCGGCCTGCATGCTCCACATCCAGAACGCCCGCCGCACGCCCTCCGAGACGGAGGCGCCGGGCCGGTTGAAGCCGTAGAAGCTTTCGCTCAGCTCCCAGTAGAACTGCGAGCGGTCCGCCTCCACGGCCGCCCGGATCCCGTCGAAGGCCTCCTTCGGCGTGCCCTCGGGGTTGTCGTCGGTGCGCAGCATCAGCGGCGGCACCGCGCCCAGCAGTACGGCCTTGGCGACCCGGCCGGTGCCGTGCCGCCCGATGTAGCGGGCCACCTCGCCGCCGCCGGTCGAATGGCCCACCAGCACCGCGTCGTCGAGGTTCAGCGACTCGATCAGCTCGGCCAGGTCGTCGGCGTACCGGTCCATGTTGTTGCCCTGCCACGGCTGGCCGGAGCGGCCGTGGCCGCGGCGGTCGTGGGCGATGGCGCGGAACCCGTTCTCGGCGACCAGGCGCGCCTGCCGGTCCCACGCGTCCGCGTTGAGCGGCCAGCCGTGGCTGAACACCACGGGCCGGCCCTCACCCCAGTCCTTGTAGTAGATCTCGGTTCCGTCGGACGTGGTGAACCTGCTCATGGGGATTCCTCTCTCCGGGATCGTGGCGCGAGATCAGACGAAACGCCGGACGAACGTCAGGGCGGTGTCCGCGACCTCCTGCCAGCCGTGGTCGATGGTCAGGGCGTGGCCCCTGTCCTCGATCTCGATGATCTCCGTGATCCCGGGATTGCGCCGCCGGCGCTTGGCAGCGGCAGCACGCCCAGGAAGGGTGCCGGGTCGATGGCCGCCGACGCCGCGGACAGGCCCCGCCCGGCGAGAATCTGCGTGAGCAGTCCGCCGAACGAGTGACCGATGATCGCCGGCTTGCGGACCCATCTGGCGGAACCTGACCTCACGCCCGCCCGGATCGCTCACGCCCACGACATCTCCGTGCGGGCGCTGTACCGCCTGTGCGCGCGCCTGGGGCTTCACCGGCCCCAGCCACTTCACCCGCCGCTTCAGGGCTGCCTACGGCGTGACGCCCCGGCGGCTGCGGGCCGCTCCGCCCGGCCCGGCAGAGTGAACTCGTAGACGAGCGCGTCCTGTTGGGCGTCCACGACGAGGTCGGTGATCTCCAGGGGGCGCGCGTACTGGTCGTGCACCCGCCGGGTGACCCGCACCGACGGCGTGCTCGCGAGCGGCGTGATGGCGTCGCGGTGGTGGAGGGTGAGACCGGCCCGGCGCATCCAGTCGTAGGCGCGGCGCAGCTGGGCGGCGGCGGTGCCGTCGGCGCGGTCGCGGTAGCGGGCCAGTTCCTCCACCTCCGCGAGGGCCACGGCGGAGAACGAGGTGACGGCGGTCCGCAGGCCCTGCCCGTCGGTGCTCGCGTACCGGTAGTGGTGGACGAGGGTCGGGCGGCCGGGGGCCAGTCCCAGGGCCTCGGCGTGCTCCGGCGGGGGAGGCTCCCAGGTGACGGTGGCACGGGCGACGGTGCCCGGCGTGGTGGTCCGGGCGCCGACCGGGAACGTGAGCGCCGCCGGGGACCGGGTCGGTGCGCCGGGCAGGGTGGCGTGGCTGCCGCGCCGGTCGGTGGCGACGAGACCTTCGCGGCGCAACAGCTCCAGCGCCTGCCGTACGGTCTCCCGGCTGACGCCGAAGTGCCCGGCCAGCCGCCGTTCGCCGGGCAGTCGTTCACCGGGCGGGATCGTGCCGTCGCGCAGCTCGCCGAGCAGCTCCGTCGCGATCCGCCGGTACAGGGGCTCTCCTTCGGTCGCCGGGTGGTCGGGCGGGGTGGTGCGGGCCATGCCGCGCCTCCTGTTGGTGACGTGCGGTAGCCGTGCGGGCCCGGTGCGCCACCAGATCTAGCATTGGTCTAAACCAGTTGGGAAGGGCGGCCGGGCGGTTCGGCCGAAACCGAGTGCCGCCGCGTTAGAGGCGTCGGCGGGTCGGAGGCGTCGGCGGGGCGGAGGCGTCGGCCAGGCGGCAGTGGCGGCGGGACGGCGCGGCGGCGGGGTCACCGCACCGCCGCCGGAACGCCCTGGGCGCCCGGGCGGCGGGTGCGGGCATCGGGCCGGGGCCTGGCCTGGCCGGGCCGCTCGAGGGGAACGGGTGCATCCGTCCGGTCCGCCGCCCCGCGCCGAGAGGACGCGATACGCCCTACAGCGCGCTGTACACGGCCCCCACCAGCGCCATCTTGCGCGGGTCGTCGGCGATGTGAGGGCCCATCCGGTTCATCACGTACCCCAGGGACACCTCCGCCTCCGGGTCGGCGAGTCCGCAGGAGCCGCCGAAGCCGTCGTGTCCGAAAGCGCGCGGGTTCGGCCCGTAGGAGCCGTTGGTGCCGCTCAGCCAGAGACCGAGCCCCACCTCCGTCTCGCCCGGGAACCCGGCGCCGAGGACCAGGTCCCGGCAGCCGCCCTGCCCCTCGCGCACCCGCTCGGCCGCCTCCGGGGACAGCAGCCGCCGGCCGCCGTACGAACCGCGCCCGGCGAAGACGCCGTACAGCTCGGCCACCGCCCGCGCGGTGCCGTGCCCGTTGGCCGCCGGGATCTCGGCGGCCCGCCAGCCGGGCGTGTTGGCCGCGGCCGCGCCCACCGGCGGATTGCTCAGCGCGGCGATCGCCGCCGGCGCGAGCTGCGCGAAGACCGCGGCCTGCGCGCCGGACTCCACGACCGGCGGCTGCACCAGTTCCGCGACCCGGCCGGCCTCCTCCTCCGGCAGACCGATACGGAAGTCGATGCCGAGCGGCCGGGTCACCTCCCGCTCCAGGAAGGCTCCCGGGCGCAGGCCCGACACCCGCCGCACCACCTCACCGACCAGATGGCCGTAGGTCAGCGCGTGATAGCCGGACCGGGTGCCCGGCTCCCACCAGGGCTCCGTCGCCGCGAGCCGCTGGGTGGTCAGCTCCCAGTCGCAGAGCTGCTCCAGGGAGTGCGGCTCCCTGAGTCCGGCCAGACCGGCCCGGTGGGACAGCAGGTGCCGTACGAGGACCTTCTCCTTGCCCGCGGCGGCGAACTCGGGCCAGTACACGGCCACCGGCGCGTCCAGGTCCAGCAGCCCCCGGTCGGCGAGGAGGTGCGCGCAGAGCGCCACCGGGCCCTTGGTCGTGGACCACACGTTGACCAGCGTGTCCCGCTCCCAGGGGCGGCTGCGCGCCCCGTCGGCCCAGCCGCCCCACAGATCGACCACGACCCGGCCGCCGACGGTGACGGCCACCGCGGCGCCCAGTTCGTCGCGCTCGCGGAAGTTCTCCTCGAAGGCCTCGCGCACGGCCGTGAAACGGGGGTCGCAGTGACCGTGCACCCGGTGACCGTGCACCCGGTGACCGTGCACCCGCGGCCGGTCGGCGCGTCCCCGGTCGGCGTGTGCCCGGCCGGTGTGTGCCCGGTCTGTGTGTGCCCGGTCAGCGCGGGAGCTGTCGCCGGGTGCCGTGTCCTCGCCTGGCGCCGCTCCGCGTGCCGCCTGCGCCTGTTCGGACGCCTCGTTCTCGGACATGGGCCCCACCCCTTCGCCGCGGTCGTGTCCAGGCCCGGGCCGCGGTGTCGCGCCGCCCGGGCGGGAAGAACGTACCGACTGGTCGGACCAAAGGGGAAGGCCGCCGGAGGGGAGCGGCCGGATCAGACGCGCCCGCGCATCCAGCGCAGCTTGACCGCCTCCTGGTAGGGGCCGCCGCCCTCGTGGTCGTTGAAGTCGTACACCTCGATCGCCTTGTCCTCGTGGCCCCAGGCGTTGAACGCCGCGAAGACGGTCGACGGCGGGCAGGTCTGGTCCTCCAGGGCGGCCGAGAAGAGGGCGGGGGACCGGCCGCGGGCGGCGAAGTGGACGCCGTCGAAGTAGGACAGCGTGCGCAGGGCCTCCTCGGTCCGGCCGCGGTGCGTCTTGAGGTAGAGGCCGATCTCCCGGTACGGGTGCCGGTCGGTGAGGGTCGCCGCGCGCGGATAGTCGCACAGGAACGGCACGTCCGGGGCGACGCCCGCGAGGTCGGGCACCAGACCGCCGACGGCGATCGTGATGCCGCCGCCCTGGCTGGCGCCCACCGCGACGGTGCGCGCGGCGTCCGTGAGCGGATGCGAACGGGCCGCCTCGACGGCGCGCACGGCGTCCGTGTAGACGCGGCGGT
Source organism: Streptomyces sp. XY006 (assembly GCF_002237655.1). Classification (GTDB taxonomy): domain Bacteria; phylum Actinomycetota; class Actinomycetes; order Streptomycetales; family Streptomycetaceae; genus Streptomyces; species Streptomyces levis. The sequence goes on along the minus strand of NZ_NOKT01000002.1, from coordinate 200,595 downwards.
AGTAGTAGTGCTCCGGCGCGTCGATGCCGCGGGTCATGAAACCGGGGTAGGCGGGCGCGCCGCCCACCGGGTCCGCCGTGCCGCCGCCCCCGCCCCAGGCGCTGCCCTGGCCGCGGGTGTCCATCACGAAGTGCGCCCGCCCCGTGGACGCCCACAGCAGATGCTCGTGCGGCAGTCCGCGCCCGCCGCCGTAGCCGATGAACTCCACGACCAGCGGCAGCGGTTCGTCCGCTCCGGCCGGCACGGTCAGCCAGCCCTTGACCGGATGCCCGCCGAAGCCGGCGAACGTCACGTCGAAGACCCGCACGGTGGACAGGCCCGTGTCGACCGGCTCGAAGCGGGCGTCCAGATCGTGCTCGCGCGCCTCCTGGAGCGTCTTGGACCAGAACGCGTCGAAGTCCTCCGGCTCCGTGGACGCGCTGCGGTACGCGCGGAGTTCGTCGAGAGGAAGGTCGAACAGGGCCATGCAGGACCGCCTTTGATGAGGACCGGTGCGAGAACAGCGCGGATCACCTTACGGCGGTGGTCGGAGGACTGACCAGGCGTTCACCGGACGTGCCCGGCGCGGAGGGAAGCGGCACAGCGGGGCACCGGCTGGTCAGGGGAGTGGGGCCGGGGGCGGGTGCGGTGGGGACGGGGGCGTGTGCGGTCGGGACGGGGGCGATGCCGCGGGCAGGTGGTCGGGTCACCGAACGGTTGGCGTCTCGGTGTCGCGTCACGCGCTGCGGTGCGTCCACTGCGGTTCCGTCAGGGCCCAGGCACGCTCCCACTCGGCGAGCCGGCGGCGCAGGGCGACCCGGCGCACCGCGCCGTGCCCGAGCATCACGAGCAGCACCACACCTCCGGCGGCACACGTGCCCATGGTCAGACTGTGCTGCCAGACGGCGCTTCCGTCGACGGGGGGTGTGACGTTCCGCCCGCGGGTGTCGAACCAGACGTCCACGACGTCGCCCTGCCGGGCGCCCGCGGGAACCCGGGCCGTCGCCGTGCGGGTCCCCTCGCCCGGCTCCGACCAGCGCACGGTCGTCCGGTAGGCGCGCTGCCCGCCGCCCTGCATCGACGGCAGGGAGCGGCCCCGTTCGCCGATCACCTCGGCGCGCACCGCGTGCCGCTCCTGGCGCTGCTGCAGAGAGACGGTCCGTGCCTCGCCGTGCGCCCACCAGGCGGCCGCCGCTCCCACCAGGGGCGCGCCCACGAGGATCAGGACGGCGACCACCAGCACCGTCCACGCCTCGACGACATCGCACCGGCGCCGCAGCGGACTGTGCCGCCAGCGCCAGCCGCGCACCCGGGTTCGCATGCCGACCTCCTCGCCCTTCGCCGGAGAGCCGGACCGGTCGTGCGACGACGGCGGCCCCTGCCGCTCGCCCCACCGCGTGGGACCGCCCCCACGCGCGCCCCCACGGATCCTGTACCCGGTTCCCGGCCCCCGGGCTGGGTGCCCGGCCCTCCGGGGGCAAAACACCGGCCCTGCGCGGCGAGACGAGGTGAGGTGATGCCGATGCCGATGCCGACGCGGACGCGGAGGCCGATCCCGACGCGGACGCCGTCGGCGTCAGCCGAAGCGTTCGATCCGGATGCGGTCCACGGGCTGACCCGCCGTCACCAGCAGGCGCGAGGCGTGCTCGGCGAAGGAGTTGGAGCCGCACACATAGGCTTCCCACCCACCAGGCGGGGACGCGGCCAGGAGCGGTGCCACATGTGCGGCCGCCATACGTCCCACCGGCACTCCCTCCGGCGCGCTCCGCGTGAACACGGGCGTCGTCTCGGCGCCCAACTCCCGTGCGTAGACGAGCTCCTCGGGGCTGCGCGCGGACACCAGCATGCGCAGCGGCACGGTCAGCTTCCGCGCCCGGTGGTGCCGGACCATCGACATCAGCGGCACGACGCCCGAGCCGGCGCCGAGCAGCAGCGCGGGCCGGTCTCCCGGCCACGCGAAGAAGCCGCTCACCGGGCCCCGCACCTCGACGCGGTCACCGACCCGGGCGACGGTGTGGAACCAGCCCGAGACCTCGCCGCCCGCGACGTGGTCCAGGGTCAGCTCCACATGCCCGGAGTCGTCCGGCGCCGACGCGATCGAGTAGTGCCGCTGGGCCGCATAGCCGTCCGCGGCGGTCAGCCGCACCATGAGGTGCTGCCCGGGCAGATGCCCCGGCCAGCCGGGCACGGCGAACCGGAACGTCGCCGTGCGCGGGGTCTCGCGGCGGATCTCGGTGAGCGTGGCGGTCTGCCACATGGAGGCGGCCTGCTCGTGCACGGCGATGCGCCCGGGCACGGCGAACCGAGTGGGCGGCACGAAGGTCTCAGTCACCGGCGTACCTCTGCTCCTCCCACGGGTTGCCCCGCTGGTGGTAGCCGTTCTGCTCCCAGAAGCCCGGCTCGTCGTGGTCGAGGATCCGCAGGCCCGCGATCCACTTGGCGCTCTTCCAGAAGTACAGGTGCGGCACCAGCAGCCGCGCGGGGCCGCCGTGCTCCGGCGCGAGCGGCCGTCCGTCGTACTCCCAGGCGATCCAGGCGCGACCGCCGGTCAGATCGGCGAGCGGGAGGCTCGTGGTGTAGCCGGTGTGCGCGTACGCCACGGCATGTGTCGCCGAGCCATAGGGGCGGACCACATCCAGGAAGGCGTCCAGGGACACACCCGAGAACCGCATGCCGAACTTCGACCAGCTCGTCACACAGTGGATGGCGCCTTCGTACGCCGACGGCGGCAGCCGGTGCGCCTGCTCCCAGTCCCAGGTGCGGGGCTCGTGGACCAGCCCGTCGACGCGGAAGGTCCAGTCGGCGGGCGCGAGGTCCGGGGTGACCTCGGCGGACAGGACGGGCCAGTCGTCGCGGGCGTCGTACTGCCCGGGCGGCAGCCCCGGGTCGGCGCCGCGCGGGCGCCCGGTGAAGCCTCGGGTGATGTGCATCGGGTGGTGCCTCCGGGCCGGCCGGCGGTGCCCCGTCCGGTCCGGCGTGATCAGTGATTGCCTATTCAACCGTACGTGGTGTGCGCATGTGGATCCCGCACATGCGGTGGGTCTCAGTCCTGCGGCCGGGGGGCGGATCCCGCGTTGTAGCGCACGAGGTAGTCGGCGAACCGCGACAGATCGTTCTCGGGCCAGTGCGCCAGCCGTTCCCGGACGACCGCCCGGCGGCTTTCGGTGACCCGGGCCAGGATGCGCCGGCCGGCCCGGGTCGGCTCCAGCATCTGGACGCGGTGGTCCCGCGGGTCGGGCCGGCGCGCCACGAGCCCGGCACGCTCCACCGCGGACACCTGGCGGCTGACGGTGGACTTGTCCAGGGCGTAGTGGGCGGCCAGATCGGTGGCCCGGCACCCACCGCTGTCCTCCAGATGCCCCAGCAGCGTGTACGACACCAGCGACAGCTCGGGGTGCGTCCGCCCGGCCGCGGCACGCGCCCGGCGGGCGAAGACCGTCATCTCCCGCTGGATGGTCTCCACGGCGTCGGCTGTCTGCACGGGACCTCCCTCGGGGCGCTGCCGTCTGCTCCTCCCATGGTCGCACGACGGTTGCATGACCCAACCACTTGGCCCGGCAGGGTGCCCGGCCGTGACCCCGTACCGGGCGGCCGGCCCGTCGGGTAGGGTTGCCGTCCGGCTGCGGACGGACCCAGCCGTCGAGGAACCGGGGAGGTGAGACCCATTACCGCTGTGTCAGCTCGGGTGCTCTCCCCTCGACGTGGCGCGGATCGCCGGCCCTAGGCGACCGCCGGAGCGCCCTTCGGTTCTCGAAAGGCTCTGGGCTTCCATGCCGTCTGTGTCCGCTGTACCACCGAACCCGCCGAACCCGCCGAACCCGCCGTCCCCGCCGTCGTCCCGTGACGCCCTCGTCGCCGTCCTGCGCGCGGCGGGCTGTGTCTTCGCCGAGGACGAGGCCGATCTGATCCTCGCCACCTCCCGCACCCCGGCCGAGGCCGCCGCCATGGCCGAACGCCGCGCCGCCGGTCTGCCGCTCGAACTCGTCGTCGGCTGGGCCGAGTTCCGCGGGCTGCGCATCCACGTCGCGCCGGGCGTGTTCGTGCCGCGCCGCCGCACCGAGTTCCTGGTGGAACAGGCCCTGGGCCGGGCGCCCGGCGCGCGCGTCGTCGTGGACCTGTGCTGCGGCTCGGGCGCTGTCGGCGCGGCGCTGGCCGCCGGGCTCGGCCGCGTCGAACTGCACGCCGCCGACATCGACCCGGCCGCCGTGCGCTGCGCCCGCACCAACGTCGCCGCCGCCGGCGGGCACGTCCACCAGGGGGACCTGTTCGAGGCGCTGCCCCGCGGGCTGCGGGGCCGCGTCGACATCCTCGCGGCCAACGTGCCGTACGTGCCGAGCGACGAGATAGGGCTGTTGCCGCAGGAGGCCCGGGACCACGAGCCGCTGGTCGCCCTCGACGGCGGCACGGACGGGCTCGACGTGCTGCGCAGGGTCGCGGCCGGGGCGCCCGGCTGGCTCGCCCCGGGCGGCTGCGTGCTGGTGGAGACGAGCCGGCACCAGGCCCCGGACGCGGTCGCCGCGTTCGAGCGAAGCGGCCTCACCGCCCGGCTGGCCGTCTCGGAGGAGCTGCACGCCCACGTGGTGATCGGCGTCCGGACCTGAGACCCCTCGGGCCGGGGGGGCGTCACGGCCCCCGGGTCAGAGGCGCCGTCCCGACCCTTCACTCCGGGGCCGTCGCCCGCGCGATCAGCAGTGCCACGTCGTCGAAGTTGTCCGGCTCGTGCAGCGTCCGCAGCAGCAGCTCGCAGACCTCCTCCAGCGGCCGGTCCGGCCCGTCCAGCAGCGACAGGAGCGTGCCGAGCCGGTCGTCGAGGGGGTCACGCCGGGTCTCGACCAGTCCGTCGGTGTAGAACACCAGCCGGTCGCCTGGCTCAAGGTCGACGGTGGTGGTGGCGAAGGCGACCCCGCCGACGCCGAGCGGCACCCCGGTCGGCAGGTCGAGCAGCTCCGGAGGCCGGCCGGCCCGGACGCGGACGGGCGGCAGATGCCCGGCGTTGGCGATCCGGCACTCCCGCCGGCGCGGGTCGTGCACGGCGTACAAGCAGGTGGCGATGGCCTGGTCCAGCCCCGCGGTGATCTTGTCGAGGTGCTCCAGGAGCACGTTCGGGTCGAGGTCAAGGGAGGCCAGGGTGTTGGTCGCCGTCCGCAGCCGCCCCATGGCCGCCGCCGCCGGGATGCCGCTGCCCATCACGTCGCCGACGACCAGCGCGGTCTTGTCGTCCTCCAGCGGGATCACGTCGAACCAGTCGCCGCCGACCTCGCTCGTGGCACCGGCCGGCTGGTAGCGGGAGGCCACCTCCAGTCCGCCCGTCACCGCGGGGTGGCTGGGGAGCAGGCTGCGCTGCAGCGTGAGCGCGGTGTCGCGCGCGCTCTGGTACCAGCGGGCGTTGTCGATCTGCACGGCGGCCCGGGCGGCCAGTTCGCGGGCCAGCAGCAGGTCGTCCTCGGTGAACGGCAGGGGATTGCGGGTGCGTTTGAGGTCCAGGGCGCCCAGCACCTGGCCGCGCGCGATCAGCGGCACCGCGAGGTACGAGTGCACCCCGGCCCGGCCCAGCAGTTCGGCCGCCTCCGGGGAGCGGGCGATGCGCGGCAGGTCCTCGTCCTTGACCTCCGGCAGCATCACGGGACTCGCCGTGCGCACGCACTGGGTGACGAGCCGGTCGGGGGCGTACCGGGCCACCTGTCCCGGCGGATCGGCCGCCTCCAGCGCCTCGGCGGAGTCGTACCCCTGGACCGCGAGCGCCCGGATCACTGCCGACTCGGTGGGGCCGAGACTGGACTGCCGGCCCTGCACCACCGCGTCCAGCAGGTCCACCGCCGCGACGTCGGCGAGCTCCGGCACGGCCACCTCGGTCAGTTCGTGGGCCGTGTGGTCGAGGTCCAGCGTGGTGCCGATCCGTCCCGAGGCGTCGGCGATCAGCGCCAGCCGCCGCCGGGCCGCCTCCGCCTCGATCCCGGCGCGGTACTGCTCGGTGACGTCGACGATCGAGACGGCCACGCCCAGCACGGTCCCGAAGGCGTTCTCCAGCCGGTACAGCGAGACCGACCAGGCGTGGTCCTGGTGCGGATCGGCCGGTGTGCGGCCGATCGTGGACTGGTCGACGACCGGCGTGCCCGTCTCCAGCACCCGGCGCGTCGCCGTCTCCAGGGCGTCGACGTCCATCCCGGGCACGACCTCGCGGGGCGTGCGGCCCAGGTGTTCCTCGGCCGGTACGCCGTTGATCTCCTCCAGCGCCTTGTTGACGGAGACGTAGCGCAGTTCGGTGTCCAGCACGGCCAGCCCGATCGGGGACTGCGCGATCATCCGCGTCGACAGCGCCACCTCCCGCTCCAGCCGGTGCACGGTCGACTGGTCGGCGCACAGCCCCAGCGCGTAGACGTCACCCCGGTCGTCCAGCAGCCGCATGTTGCGGAACTCCACCAGCCGGGTGGTGCCGTCCTTGCGCCGGACGGGGAACGCCCCCGCCCAGCTCTGACCGGTGCCCATGACGTCCGCGAACAGCTTGACCACGAGGTCGACGTGCTGCTCGTGGACCATGATCCGCGCGGCGTACTGCCCGAGTGCCTCCCGCGCCTCGTACCCGAACAGCTCCTCGGCCTGCGGGCTCCACAGCACGATGCGGCCCTCGGTGTCCAGGACCACCGAGGCCACGCGCAGGACGTCGAGCAGTCCGCTGGGCCGCGCCGAGCCGCCCACCGGCTCCTCGCCCCCGGCTCCGGGAGACCCGGCTGCACTCATCCCACGCCCCGCCTTCGCCGTTCTCGCGGCACGCCGTCACGGTGCCGACACCCCAGTTCTACCGCGCGGAGCCATCGGTGCGAGGCCCCTTCCGTCACCTTCCACCATCTCCCACCGGGGCGGGTGCCGCCCCGCAGAGGCATCCGCGCCGCCGGTAGTGCTCGGCGGGAGGTGGTGCTTTGCTGGGGGAGGGGCGGAAACGGCAGCGTGGCCAGTTAAGGAGCGATCACGATGGTGATGAACCACGAGCGACCGCACCCCCACTCCGTCTCGGTGGAGATCAGCGGGTGCAGCAAGCACGACGCCCGGATCGTGTTCGACACGCTGTGCGCCTGTTACGAGTCCGACCGGTGCGCCGACGACGTCCCGGAGGAACTGCACGAGACCCGCCCGACCGTCTGGCTCGGCACCTTCGACGTCGCCGACACGCACGAGGGGGCGCACCCGCAGGTCCGGCTGTCGTCCTCGGTCGAAGCCGACCTGCACGGCGGGTACTGGGCGATCGAGCGGCTGCGCACGACCCTGGACTCCCTGTTCGACGTGCACGACCTGAGCACGGTCTCCGGCGACCAGGAGAAGGAACTGCACGTGCGCCTGCAGAGCCGGTGAGCGCCGCTCACACCCCCAGCAGACCGAGGACGGCCCGCCGGTAGACGGCGTACACCACGGGCAGGTCCGCCAGCCGCACCTGCTCGTCCACGCCGTGCAGCCCCTCGTAGGGCAGCCCGAAGCCGGCCGTGGCCGGGATGCCCTCGGCCGCGAGTAGATTGCCGATGTTCGACGGGCCCGCGGTCTTGGCCCGCACCCGCAGCCCCTCCTCGGCGGCGGCGCCGAGGAGCGCGGCGGCGGGCTGCTCGTGGGCGTCAAGCCGGTACGGCGGCCAGGCGGCCACCGGGGCGACCTCGGTGGGCCGCGGGCCGGGCAGCAGTACGTCGAGCTCGCCCGCCGCCGACCGGACCAGGTGCTCGGCGGCGGGGGCGCCGAAGTGCGGTGCGGTGCGGATGTCCACGCCCACCTCGCAGCGGTCCGGGACGACGGAGAATCCCTCGCCGCCGTGGCAGTACGTCACCGTCAGCTTCGGCGGCAGCGGGAACGCCCCGCGCGCACCGGGCAGCGGAGCCTCCTCCAGCAGCCGGACCAGACGCGCCGCCCGCGACACCGCGCCGACCGCCGGCCGGCTCGACCCGGAGTGGCCGGCCGTCCCGTGCACGGTGAGCGCGGCCCGCCACAGTCCCCGTCCGCCGACCACGACCTCGTCGAGCCCCGGGTAGCCGATCATCACCCCGGCCGGACGGACGGCCCGGGGGTCGGCCAGGTAGGCCCGGGCGCCCCCGAAGCCGCCGGTGTGCTCGTCGGCGTCGAGCAGCACCGCGAGCCCGCCGCGCAGCTGGTCGGCCCGCCCGTGCAGCTCCGCCGCGAGGTGGCAGAACAGGGACGCGGCGAGCTTGGAGTCGGCCGCGCCCCTGCCGCGCAGCCGGCCGTCCACCACGTCCCCGGCGTCGGGAGGGAACGACCAGGCCGTCTCGTCGCCGTAGGGAGCGGTGTCCACGCAGGCGTCCAGCGTCCACCAGGGCCCGGGACGCCCGCCGGCGACCTCCACCAGCAGGGCGACCGCGCGGCCGGTGCCGTCGCGCAGCCGGCGGTGCGGCAGCCCGCGGCCGGCGAGCCACTCCTCCAGCACGCCCAGCACGGGCCCGTGGTCGTCGAGCCCGGCCCGGCTGGGGCGGCGGATCAGTTCACCGGCGAGGTCCACCACCGCCGACAGCGCTCCAAGATCCCTGGTCATGGCCCTACTGTGCCCTCCATCACCTTGTGCAACTAGTTGCATAAACCGTCGGTAGTCCTCTACAACTACAGGCACGACACCGCGCACGGAGGGCCCGATGAGCCGTTACCCGCACCTGCTGAGCCCCCTCGACCTGGGCTTCACCACCCTGCCCAACCGGGTCCTCATGGGCTCGATGCACGTGGGCCTGGAGGAGGCCGAGGGCGGCTTCGCGCGCATGGCCGCCTTCTACGCCGCCCGCGCCCGCGGCGGAGTGGGCCTGATCGTCACCGGCGGCATCGCCCCCAACGACGAGGGACGCCCCTACGAGGGCGGCGCCAAGCTCACCACCGAGGCGGAGGCCGAGCAGCACCGGGTCATCACCGACGCCGTGCACCGCGAGGGCGGGCGGATCGCGATGCAGATCCTGCACTTCGGCCGCTACGCCTACCACCGCGACCTGGTCGCGCCCAGCCCGCTGCAGGCGCCCATCAGCCCCTTCCCGCCCCGCGAGCTCACCGACGCCGACATCGAGCGGACGATCGAGGACTACGCGCGCGCCGCCCGCCTCGCCCGGCAGGCCGGCTACGACGGCGTCGAGATCATGGGCTCCGAGGGCTACCTCATCAACGAGTTCATCGCGCTGCAGACCAACCGGCGCACCGACCGCTGGGGCGGCTCGTACGAGAACCGCACCCGCTTCCCGCTGGAGATCGTGCGCCGGGTGCGCGAGGCGGTCGGCGAGGACTTCATCGTCATCTACCGGCTCTCCATGCTCGACCTCGTCCCGGGCGGCTCCACGCTCGACGAGGTGATCACCCTCGCCAAGGCGGTCGAGGACGCCGGGGCGACGATCATCAACACCGGCATCGGCTGGCACGAGGCCCGCATCCCCACCATCGCGACCTCCGTGCCGCGCGGCGCCTACACCTGGGTCACCCGGCGGCTGATGGGCGAGGTGTCCGTCCCGCTCGTCACCACCAACCGCATCAACACCCCCGAGCTCGCCGAGGAGCTGCTCGCCGAGGGCGCCGCCGACATGGTGTCGATGGCCCGCCCGATGCTCGCCGACCCCGACTTCGTCACCAAGGCGCAGGCCGGCCGCCCCGAGGCGATCAACACCTGCATCGGCTGCAACCAGGCCTGCCTCGACCACACCTTCAGCGGCCTCATCACGTCCTGCCTGGTCAACCCGCGCGCCTGCCACGAGACCGAGCTCGTGCTCTCCCCGACCCGGCTGCGCAAGCGCGTCGCGGTCGTCGGCGCCGGCCCGGCCGGACTGGCATGCGCGGTCTCGGCCGCGGAGCGCGGGCACGAGGTGACGCTGTTCGACGCGGCGAGCGAGATCGGCGGGCAGCTCAACGTCGCCCGCAAGGTGCCCGGGAAGCAGGAGTTCGACGAGACGCTGCGCTACTTCCGCACCCAGCTCGACTGGCACGGCGTCGACGTCCGGCTGAACACCCTCGTCACCTCCGCCGACGTCGACGGCTTCGACGAGGTGGTCGTCGCCACCGGCGTCACCCCGCGCACCCCCGACATCCCGGGCGTCGACCACCCGAGCGTCCTCGGCTACCTCGACGTCCTGCGCGACGGCGCCCCCGTCGGCGACCGGGTCGCGATCCTCGGCGCCGGCGGCATCGGCTTCGACGTCGCCGAGTACCTCACCGACACCGGCGACAAGGCCCACGAGAACCCCCGGACGTACTTCCGCCAGTGGGGCGTCGACCTGGACTACCGGGCCCCCGGCGGCCTCGCCGCGCCCGAGCGGCCCGTCCCGCCGCGCACCGTCCACCTGCTGCAGCGCAAGACGTCCAAGGTGGGCGCCGGCCTCGGCAAGACCACCGGCTGGATCCACCGCACCGAACTCAAGCACCGCGGCGTCACCATGGTCCCGGGCGTGCGCTACGACCGGATCGACGACGCCGGACTGCACATCACCGTCGGCGAGGAGAGCACGGTGCTCCCGGTCGACACGATCGTGCTGTGCACGGGCCAGGAGCCGCGCCGCGGCCTGTACGAGGAGCTGATCGCGGCCGGGCGCAGCGCGCATCTCATCGGCGGCGCCGACGTCGCCGCGGAGCTGGACGCCAAGCGCGCCATCAAGCAGGGCACCGAGCTGGCGGCCGCCCTGTAGTGCGGCGACGCGTCCCTAGGATGAGGCCATGTCACTCCCGCACGCGATCCTCACCGCCCTGCTCGAGAAGCCGTCGTCCGGGCTGGAGCTGACCCGCCGGTTCGACCGGTCGATCGGCTACTTCTGGTCGGCGACGCACCAGCAGATCTATCGCGAGCTCGGGAAACTGGAGGCCGACGGCCTCATCAGGGCCCTGCCGACACAGCAGCCGGCCCGCGGCCAGAAGAAGAGCTACGAGGTCCTGCCGGCGGGCCGCGCCGAACTGGCCCGCTGGACCGCCGCCTCGCAGGACCCCAAGCCGCACCGCGACACCCTGCTGCTGCGGCTCAGGGCGGCGGCCGTGGTCGGCACGGCGGGCCTGGAGGCCGATCTGCGCCGTCATCTGGAGCTCCACGAGCGGCAGTTGGCGGAGTACCGCGAGATCGAGAAGCGCGACTTCCCGCCCGGCCGGGACGGCACGGAGGACCGGCTGCGGCACCTGGTGCTCCGGGCCGGGATCGACCTGGAGACCTTCTGGACCCAGTGGCTCAGACGCGCCGTCGCGGACGTGGCCGAACTGCCCGGCCCGGAGCGGAGCCACCCGGCCTGAGGCCGCCGGCGACGAGGCGACCGGCGACGAGGCGATGGGCGACGAGGCGATGGGCGACGGGGGAGCGGCGACGGGGGGATCCGCGACGAGGTGACCGGCGACGGGCGATCCGCGACGACGGGAGCGGCGATCGGGGGGATTCGGGACGACGGGAGCGGGACGTGACGGCGGCCCGCACGGCCGGAGCGCTTCGACCGGGCGGGCCGCCATCCGCACCGGATCAGAGCCGGTGCGGCCTGTTGCGGCGGCGCAGGTACCAGGCCGTCGCGAGGACGCCCGAACCGACCAGCGCGCCGCCCGCGACCAGTGTGACGGTCCCGTAGTCCGTCGACGACCCGCCGACCCCGCCCATGACACCGCGGGACGGCGAGACCGACGGTGACGCCGTCCGCGTGGGGGTGGGGGCGGGGGAGACCACGACGGACTGCGTGCCCGCGGTGGTGCCGTCCGAGCAGATGACGATGACGGTGTAGGTGCCCGCGGTGACGCTCGACCAGGCGGCGGACTGACTGGTCGAGGTGCCCGACAGGGTCACCTGCCGCCCCTGGGCGAAGCTGCCCTGACTGCTGGTGAGAAGCGAGGCGGTGCCCCAGCTGCCGTTGATCTGGGTGCACGCGCTGGTCGTGACCGACACCGTGGAGCCCGTGGTGCTCACGGAGATGCCCGGGCCCGCGGCCGCGGGCACCGCCGCCAGGGCGAGGGGCAGCGCGGCGGCGGCCATGGTCAGGCCGGAGCGGAGAACTATCGATGAGTTGCGCATGTGGACTGCCCTCCGGCGGCACGGTTGGCGGTACATCCCTAGCGCCGCCGAGGGTCGGGAACGCCCGTGCTGCCTCAGGGTCAGCCAAGGCGCCCCCGGTCCGCGCCGCACGCCGGACGCCGCCGTGCAGGTGACGCCGCGCCACCCGACGGCCGGTGCCACGGCCGTGGGGTCAGCGCCCCGCGCCCGTGGTCACCGCCTCGCGTCCGTGGTCACCGTCCCGCGCCCGTCGTCACCGCTCGCTCCGCCGAGAAGCCTCCCCAGGTGCCGTCCGGCAGCATCGCCCGGATGCGGACGCGGTGGGTGACCCCGCTGTCCCGCCCCACGTAGAAGCTGTACGTCGCCCGTCCGCGCGGCGGGTTCCCGCCGAACACGAGGGACGTGGCCGCCCGGCCGTCCAGCTGGATCTGGTACTCGGTGATCACGCCGTCCACGCGGGGCGGGATCCAGCTGAGGTCGAGGTGGTACGCCCCGTCCTCGCGGTGGCTCGTCGCCCGGAAGCCGGTCGGCGCCGTGGCACGGCCGTCGTCCCTGCCCGGAGTGGTGAGGCGGACGGCGGCACTGGCCGGGGAGACGTTGCCGGCCGCGTCACGGGCCCGAACCGTGAAGGCGTAGGCCGAGCCGGGCCGCAGGCCCGTGACCACGGTGGCCGTCTGGCCCCCGCCGACACTGTGGATCTTCGTGTCCCCCTGGTGGATGTCGTACGACACCACACCCTGGTCGTCCGTCGAGGCGGACCAGGACAGCTGGACGGCCCGGCTCCCGGCGGGGCGTCCGCGGGCCGCCGTGGGGCGGGTGGGCGCCGAGCGGTCGTCCGCGGCGGCCGCGGGTGTCCTCGCCCGGACCTCCCGGCTGTGCGGTCCGAGCCGCCCGTCGGCGTCCCGCGCCCGCACGGTGAACTCATACAGCGTGGACGGCCGCAGCCTGGTGACGTCCACCATGTGCTCCGAACCCGGCACCTCCTTGACCTTCGTGGTGCCGCGATACACCTCGTAGCGGTCGGCCCGTTCGGTCGCGTTCCACATGACGTGCACGCTCGTGGCACTGCCCGCGGCCGCCGTGACGCCGGTGGGCGCACCGGGCGGGGAGCCTGTGTCGCCCTCGCCCGTCGCGGCCCAGCCGCAGGAGGTGACGAGGACGGCCGTCGCGCAGAGCACGGCGCACCGGCGGAGCAGGGCAACACGTCGCACGGGACTGCCTCCCGGTGTGGGGCTCGGGAATGGTCCGGACCAATATGACCTGACTGACGCGATCACATCAAGGGGGCGATGGTCGATGGCCCGGCGTCGCCCCACCGTGCAGAACCATGCGGGCGGGTTACGTATGCTGGAGTTCCTCACGGCCGAACACCTGGCGGACACCAGGGAGTTCGGGCCTGTCGCGCGGACCGCTGTCGTCGCAGAAGCCGCGTTGGCGCGGGTGGCCGGGCGGCCCGGGTCTCACAGGGACTCAGGCCCCCGGCCACTGCGGACGGTTGGGCGTGTGCACCGTCTCGTGCACCGTCCGGCCCCCCAGCGGTGGCCGGCCGATCGCACCGGGGCCAGATTGGGCTGAGTGCCCGTCAGGTCCCCGAGGAGAGGCCCCCGTATCGTGCGTGTCCAGTCGCTCTCCCTGGCCGCGGCCAGTGCCGCCCTGCTCGCCCCGACGACCGCCCCCACCACCACGCCCCCGTACGACGACCGGCCGGTGACCCGGCGCGCGGACGCGGTGGCCGCCGCCGACCTGCTGGCCAAGGTGCGCGACTGCGTCCCCGTCTCGCGCGGCAACTACCGCAGCGACTACGGCGCGCCCGCCACGATCCCGGTCTGCGGCACGCGTGACGCCGTGTACTGGAAGGCGGACATGGACATCGACTGCGACGGCCGTCCCGGCCCCCGCTGCAACCGCCGCACCGACCCCTACTTCGCCCCCAGCACGGCCTTCGCGCAGAGCGACGGCCGTCCGCTGAGCGCCGAGCGCCTGCCGTTCATCGTCGTACCCGCCCCGGGCCGCATCTGGGACTACCGGGAGCACGGCGTGCGCGGGGGATCGGTCGTGGCCGTCATCCACCGGGACCGGGTGCAGTACGCGGTCGTCGGCGACACGGGTCCGCAGCACATCATCGGGGAGGCGTCCTACGCGACCGCCAAGGCCCTCGGCATCCGCCCGGACCCGCACGGCGGCGGCGTCCCCTCGGGCGTCACCTACATCGTCTTCAAGAACACCCGGGTGTCCCCCATCGAGGACCACGCGGCAGCCGTGGCGGCGGGGGAGCGCGCGGCGAAGCGGTTCGTCGGCACCCGCTGAGGGGGCGGCGCAGCCGCCTCCCACCGCGTCGGGCCGTTGCCGCGCTGCCGCTGCCGCTGCCGCTGCTTCTGCCGTTGCCGGCGACGCCGACGCTCATGCTGACGCCGACGCGGCCTGTCGGTGAGCGGGCCGGCCCGACCGTCGGCCCGCCGCGAGAACGCCCGGCCCAACGCCGACACCGCCCCGCGTCGGGCCGACGGCAGCAGCCGGAAGCCGTGGGCGGCGGTGGGCGGGGCCGAAACCGACACGGCCCGGGCAGCGCGGCATCCCAGACAGCGCAGCGTCCCGGACGGCGCGGCGTCCGGACCCGCCGGACCCGCCGGAAGCCGGACCCGCCGGCTCCCGCCGGCTCCCGCCGGACCCGCCGGCTCCCGCCGGACCCGCCGGCTCCCGCCGGACCCGCCGGCTCCGGCCGGACTCGCCGGCTCCGGCCGGACCCGCCGGGCCGGGCGGGCCCGGCCCCGGGCCTCACACCTTCCGGTACGTGTACGCCTCCGCGGCGGCCGCCTCCACCGCCGCCAGATCGGCCCCGGTGGACGCCGTGACCACCGCGGCCACGGCTCCCTCGACGAACGGGGCGTCCACCAGCCGTGTCCCCTCGGGGAGTTCGTCGCCCTCCGCGAGCAGCGCCTTCACGGTCAGCACCGCGCTGCCCAGATCGGTCAGGACGGCGACGCCGGCCCCGCGGTCCACGGACGCGGCCGCCGCGGCGATCAGCTCGGCGCTCGTGCCGAGCCCGCCGCCCTCGGTACCGCCCGCCGGGGCGACCGGCACCGCCGTGCCGCCGCCCGCGAGCCCTTTCGCCAGCGCGGCGACCGAGGAGGCCACCTCCGCGCTGTGCGACACCAGCACGATGCCCACCAGTCGCTCGTCACTCACCGGCGGCCTCCGCGAGTGCCGCGATCAGCAGCGCCGAGGACGTGGCGCCGGGGTCCTGGTGCCCGATGCTGCGCTCGCCGACATAGCTCGCCCGGCCCTTGCGCGCCTGCAAGGGCGTCGTCGCGACGGCGCCCTCCTCCGCGGCGGCGCGGGCGGCCGCGAACGACTCGCCGAGCGCGTCCACCGCGGGCACCAGCGCGTCGATCATGGTCTTGTCGCCCGGCGCGGCTCCGCCGAGCGTCATGACCGCGTGCACCCCGGTCCGCAGCGCCTCGGCCAGCTGCTCCGCGCTGACCTCGGCCGCGTCCCCGAGCGCCTTGCCCGCCCGGCGCAGCAGCGTGCCGTACAGGGGCCCGGAGGCGCCGCCGACCGTAGCGATGAGCCGTCGTCCGGCCAGCGTCAGGACCCCGCCGGGCGTTCCCGGGGGCTCCTTGTCCAGGGCGTCCCTGACCGCGTGGAAGCCGCGCTGGAGATTGCTGCCGTGGTCGGCGTCCCCGATGGGGGAGTCGAGGGCGGTGAGCCGTTCCGCCTCACGGTCGACGGACGCGGCGGTCGCCGTCATCCAACGGCGGAAGAAATCGGCGTCGAGCACTGGATCTCCTTGCCTGGTAGGTACGTGGTGATCCTCTACCCCCTGTCTCTCACACGCCCCAGCGCAGGCCGGGCGTCTTCACCGGCGCGTCCCACAGCCGCAGCAGCTCCTCGTCGGCCTGGCACAGGGTGAGCGAGGCGCCCGCCATGTCGAGGGAGGTGACGTAGTTGCCGACCAGGACCCGGGCCACGGCGACACCGCGCTCCGCGAGCACGCGGTGCACCTCGGCGTTGAATCCGTACAGCTCCAGCAGGGGCGTCGCCCCCATGCCGTTGACGAGGACCAGCACCGGGTTGCGCGGTCGCAGGTCCTCCACCACGGCCTCGACGGCGGCCTCGGCGATCTCGCCCGAGGTCATCATCGCGCGCCGCTCCCGGCCGGGTTCGCCGTGGATGCCGATGCCCAACTCCAGCTCACCCGGGGGCAGATCGAAGGTGGGGCTGCCCTTGGCCGGGGTGCTGCAGGCGCTCAGCGCGACACCGAAGCTGCGGGAGTTCTCGTTGACCTGGCGGGCGATGGCCTCCACCCGCTCCAGCGGCATGCCCTCGTCGGCGGCGGCGCCCGCGATCTTCTCCACGAAGAGCGTCGCGCCGGTGCCGCGCCGGCCCGCCGTGTAGAGGCTGTCGGTCACCGCCACGTCATCGTTGACCAGGACTTTCGCGACCCGGATGCCCTCGTCCTCGGCCAGCTCGGCGGCCATGTCGAAGTTGAGCACGTCACCGGTGTAGTTCTTCACGATGAACAGCACGCCGGCCCCGCTGTCCACGGCCGCCGCCGCGCGCAGCATCTGGTCGGGCACGGGGGAGGTGAACACCTCGCCGGGACAGGCGGCCGACAGCATGCCGGGACCGACGAATCCGCCGTGCAGCGGCTCGTGCCCCGAGCCTCCGCCCGAGACCAGCCCGACCTTCCCGGCGACGGGGGCGTCCCGCCGTACGACGACCCGGTTCTCCACGTCCACGGTCAGGTCCGGGTGGGCTGCCGCCATACCACGCAGCGCGTCCGCGACCACGGTCTCGGGGACGTTGATCAGCATCTTCACTGGTATCTCCTAAAGTGATCAGCAGGTCCGTCACCGGCCTGCGTCGTCGCTGGTCAGAGGTGGTTCTTCAGTTTTCGATCTCGGTGGTCCGGGGCAGTCGACCGCAGTAATGACGGTGTGTCAGGTGGCATGCACCTCATGTCAGCAGTATCGACCTTGCGGATCCCCAGGTCACGTCGGGAGAGGAATCAAGGGCCCCGTCGTGCGGCCGTGCGCACAGGACGGTCGCCCTCCGGTACCCGGAGGGTGACATGTGCATGCTGTCTCTCAGCGGGGGCCCGCCGCCTGTGCGGCGACCAGCGTCTCCACCCGGCTGCGGTACGCCTCCGCCAGCTCCCCGCCGTCGGAGCCGCGCAGCCCCTCCCCGCCGGTCCCGATCGAGTGCAGGACCGCGTCCGCCCGGGTCTGCAGGTCCGCCAACTCGTCCGCCGTGTGCGGGTACAGCAGTCGCAGCCCGCGCTGGTCGCCGGCCGACAGGTTCTGTCCGTCCCCGGTCGGCGCGCAGCTGCTGGGGGCGGACTTGTAGAAGAACGACGGGAAGCGGTACAGCATCACCGACTGCGGGTCGAACGGCCCGGCCACGACATCCGGGTCGTCCTCGGTGCGCAGGTTGTGGTCCACCTTCGCGCGCGGCCAGCGGTTGGGCTCGCCCGCGAGGTAGGTGTAGATGCCGGGGCGCCGGCCCGCGGCGTCCGCCACGAACACCCCGTCCCCGTCGCGCGTGGGCATGTATCCGGCGTCGTCGTCCCAGCGGAACTCCTCCTCGCAGGTGCCCCGCATGTTCTGGTGGGAGTGGTGGAAGCCGATCGCGTGCAGGAACTCGTGGCGCACGGTGCCCTCCCAGCGGGCGGGCCGGTTCACGGCGTACCCCCCGAGGTTCAGGCTGCGCTGCCCGGGGTTGCCCCCGACCGGGCCGCCTCCCGCGCCGACGGTACGGTCCGTGCTGTCGGTGCCGACCAGGGAGAAGTAACCCTCCAGGTCGAAGCTGACGCGGATCTCCGCGGCATAGGCGGTGTCGGACGGGGTCCACCGGCGGAAGGTCCCGCTCGCGGGGTCGTGGCCGAAATCCAGGTTCAGGTTGCAGGCGTCGGTGATCTGCGCCGTCGCTCCCGCGATGTCGGCGTGCAGTTGTTCGTCCCCGTCGAGGAACGCGACCCGCACGGTCGAACCGGGGGTCCACCGCGCGATGTCGGTGACGAGGAACTCCAGTCCGCCGCCGGCCGATGCGCGCCTCCAGCGATCCCGGACCTCGATCGACGCGACGACGTCGTCCGGGAGAGATTCGAGTTGCATGGCGGATCCTTTCCATCGCCTTCGAAGCGGTCCCCCCGGCCGTTCCGACGATGGAAGATCTATGCTCCAGTATCGTCCCGGACGCGGTGATCTGCGACTCGGCGGCGGCTCCCGAGTGGTCCGACTCTCACCGGAGTTGACGGCGTGTGAGGCGTTCTCTGACTAAGGTCAGAGAATGACGGCGGAACAAGTCGAACAGGTACGGCGCTTCAACCGCACGGTCGCCGAGCGCGTCGGAGTGCTGCACGACCACTACCTGGGCGCCGCGCGCCCCTACGGCCAGGCCCGGCTGCTCTGGCAGATCGGCGACGGCGGCACCCATGACGTCCGCAGCGTGCGGGACCGGCTCGGTCTCGACTCCGGCTACGTGAGCCGGCTGCTGCGGGCCCTCGAACGCGACGGGCTCGTCGTCGAGCCCCACCCCCGTGACCGGCGGGTGCGCACCGTGCGGCTGACCTCGGCCGGGCGGACGGAACGCGCCCGCCTCGACGAACGCAGCGACGCGCTCGCCGCCTCGCTCCTCGACCCGCTCGACGCCCGGCAGCGGGACCGGCTGACCGCGGCCATGGCGACGGTCGAGCGGCTGCTGACCGCAGCGGTCGTCTCCCTGGAGGTCCTCGACCCCGATCACCCGGACGCCGTGCACTGTCTGCGCGCCTACGCCACCGAACTCGCCCGGCTCTTCGACGGCGGCTTCGACCCCGCCCGGAGCCTGCTGCCCGACCCGGGCGAACTGCGGGCGCCACGCGGTCTGTTCCTCGTCGCCCGGCTGCACGGCGAGCCGGTCGGCTGCGCCGGGCTGAAGCTGCCGGCCGGAGCCCCCGCCGAGATCAAGCGGGTGTGGGTACGCCCCGACACCCGGGGCCTCGGCCTCGCCCGGCGCCTGCTGGCCGAACTGGAGGAACGCGCCGCCCGGCACGGCAGCGAGCTGGTACGGCTCGACACCAACAAGGCCCTGGAAGCGGCCACGCGCCTGTACCGCGACAGCGGGTACACCGAGGTCCCCGCCTTCAACGACGAGCCGTACGCCCACCACTGGTTCGAGAAACGGCTCACCCGGCGCCCCCGGCAGGACCGGTAGCGCACCGCGCGCACCCGCACCGGGGCGCCCTCACCATCCGGTGCGCAGCAGGTGGTTGAGGAGCAGCGCGAGCAGCGCCTGCGCCACGAGCCAGGCGCGGGGGCGGGGCAGCAGCGCACAGGCCGGGAGCAGCCACACCGCGAAGGGCAGCCAGATGCGTTCCGTCTCCGCCTTGCTCATCCCGGACAGGTCCGCCGCCAGCAGGGCGAGCAGAGCGGCGGACACCAGGAAGGCGAGACGTGTCGTCGCGCCGCGGGCTTGGCCGGGCCCCGGGCGTGACGCGCCGCGGGTCCGGCCGGGCCCCCGGCCTGATGAGCCGCGGGCCCGGACGGACCACGCGTCCCGGTGCGCGAGCAGCACGGCGGCCGTGCGCCGCAGGCCCGCCGCCGTCGCCAGGCCCGTGACGAGCACCGCGCACGCCGGATTGGCCCACACCCAGTAGCCGTACGGGCGGATGCCGCCCGCGCCCTGGTGGTAGCGCGTGACCAGCAGCCGGTAGCCCTCCCACCAGTCGAACCCGGCGACGGTGAACGCGGCGGGCACCACGGCGAGCCCGGCGGCCAGCGCCGGCAGCAGGACGGGACGCTCCCGGATCCCGGCCCGGCCGAGCACGAGGACCGCCGCCGCGATCGACGCGACGAGCGTGAGGCCGTACGACAGGTAGCAGGTCAGTCCGAACAGCAGCCCCGACGCCCCCGCCCACCCCGGCGACCGGCCGGTGACCGCCAGCGCCAGCAGCGCCACCGCCCACGCCGCGACGGCCGCGAACCAGGCGTCGGCCGAGGTGCCCATCCACACGGCCGCCGGGGCCAGCACGAGGAAGGGCGCCGCCCGGCGGGCGAGGGCCTCGCCCGCCAGGGCGCGGACGGTCACCAGCACGGCCGCACAGGCCGTCGCCCCGGCGACGACACACCACATCCCGGCCCAGCCCCCGCCCCGCAGCCCGATCCGGTCGAGCAGCACGAAGGTGAGCGTCGCGGCCGGTGGATGACCGACCACGTGGGCGGGCCAGGGGTCGGGGGAGTCGAGCAGGATGTGCCCCGTGAAGTCCCGCAGGGCGGCGGGGATGTCGTGGAAGCGGTCGACGACCTGGAGGTACTCGTAGCGCGTGGTCAGCCGGACGGCGACGCCCCGGTGCCAGCCGTCGACCAGGGCGAGGGAGAGGATCCACGCCGTGGCGGCGCCCCACGCCAGCGGCAGCAGGGCCCGCCAGGGCAGCCGGGCCGCGAGGGACGGGCCGTAGGCGACCACGGCGACGGCGACCAGGACGGCCGCCGGAGTGCCGGGGCCCGCGTGCGGCCCCCAGGACGCCAGCAGCGGGGGCCAGTCGACGAACAGGGTGTGGCTGGTCTCCTCGATGCGGCGGCCGACGAGCACGGCCGCCGCCACGAGCAGGACGGCGGCTCCGGCGGCGTACAGGTCCCGGCGCGGGCCTCGCGACGGGGCCGGGGAGGACGGGGAGTGGATCACACCGGAACGCTAGGCCGCGCGGCCCGTCATCCACCGCCGTCCGGGCCCGACGTCAGCGTTTCGTCATGGGTTCCGCACCCGGCCGGAGGCCCGCGCGGGCCTACCGTCGGCTCATGCGAGACGATCCACGCGCTCCCCTGCTCCCCACGTCCCCCGGCTTCTGGCGCAGCCCCCTGCGCGGCCCCCGGTTCACCGCCGTGCTGGGCCTCGTGCTGCTCGTCGGCGTCACCGTGCTGTTCGGGACGGGCCTGCTGTCGTACGCGGCCTGCAACCCCGGCCTGTCGCCGGTGAACGACAAGACCCCGGACAAGGGGGTCCTCGGCTTCTACCTCTTCGCCTGGCCGACGGACCCGCACTGGCTGTACCGGCTCACCCAGGGCGTCCACGTCACCCTCGGCATCACGCTGATCCCCGTGCTGCTCGCCAAGCTGTGGTCGGTGGTGCCGCGGCTGTTCACGCTCCCGCCCGCCCGGTCGCTCGCCCACGCCCTGGAGCGGCTCTCGCTGCTGCTGCTGGTCGGCGGCGGACTCTTCCAGTTCGTGACCGGGGTCCTCAACGTCCAGCTCGACTACGTCTTCCCGGGCTCCTTCTACCCGCTGCACTTCTACGGCGCCTGGGTGTTCTTCGCCGCGTTCGTGGCGCACGCGGCGCTGAAGACGCCCACGGCCCTGCGCAATCTGCGCCGGCTGCGCGAGGAGCCCGGCGACCTGGTGTCCCCGCGGCCCGCCGAGCCGACCGTCTCCCGCCGCGGCGCCCTGTGGTTCGTCGGAGGCGCCTCGCTGCTGCTGTTCGCGACCACGGTGGGACAGAGCCTCGGCGGCGCACTGCGGCGCACCGCCCTGCTGGCCCCGCACGGCGGCGCCGACCCCGGCAGCGGGCCGAACGGCTTCCAGATCAACAAGACCGCCACCCACGCCGGGATCGACCGGGCCGAGACGGGCGCCGACGCCTGGCGGCTCGTCGTCACCGGGCGCACCGGAACCGTCCGCCTCAGCCGCGCCCAGCTCGCCGGACTGCCGCAGTACAGTGCCGCGTTGCCCATCGCCTGCGTGGAGGGCTGGTCGACCCCGGACCAGTGGTGGCGCGGGGTGCGGCTGCGCGACCTCGCGGCGCTCGTCGGCCACGACGACCCGCCCGACCTGTTCGTCGAGTCGCTCCAGCGGCACGGCGCCTTCCGCAAGGCCGCCCTGCGCGCCAACCAGGTGGCCGACCCGCGTTCCCTGCTCGCCCTGTACGTCAACGGCGAGGAGCTGTCCCCCGACCACGGCCACCCGGCGCGGATCATCGTGCCCGCGGCGCCCGGTGTCCTGAACACCAAGTGGGTGGCCCGCCTGACCTTCGGAGACCTCTGATGCGCCCGCCCCGGATCCCCCTCGGAAGCCCTTTCCGGCTCCTGCTGCTCGCCTGCTCGTTCGCCCTCGCCGCCTACGCGGGCGTGCGCCTCCTGGCCGGCGACTGGTTCGGCGTCGCGCTGTGGATCGTGGGCGCGGCCCTGCTGCACGACCTCGTGCTGCTGCCGCTGTACGCGGCCGCCGACCGGGCCGTCGTCCGCGGCCTCGACGCCGTGGGTCGCCGGGATCTGACCCTGTACGTACGGGTCCCGGCGGCCCTGTCCGGCCTGCTGCTCCTCGTGTGGTTCCCGCTGATCGCCGGACTGGTCGAACAGCGCTACCGGTCCGCCACCGGACTGCCCGCCGACGTGTTCCTCGGCCGCTGGCTGCTGATCACCGCGGTCCTCTTCGGCGGGTCGGCACTGCTCGCTGCGCTGCGGCTGCCGCGGCTGCGCAGGGCGGCGAACCGCCGTCCGCCGGCCGTCCACTGACCGGCCCGTTCCCAGCCCCGGGCGTACCGCAGCAGCGCGCGGGTGCCCAACCGCGCCCACGGGAAGGGGGAGCCGGCGGCGGCCCGGGCATCGGTGATGCGCACGCGCACCCGTTCGTCCACGTCGACCGGGGCGGTCTCCGCGATGAGCAGACCGCCGGGCCGCAGCAGCCGGGCGATCCGCCGCAGCAGGGCGTGCGGGTCGCCGCCGATGCCGACGTTGCCGTCCATGAGCAGCACGGTGTCCCAGCGGCCCTCCCCGGGCAGCGGCTCGAAGACCGACCGCCGCAGGGCGTGGCCGCCGAGCCGCACCGTGTGCTCGACGGCGGCCTCGCTGACGTCGATGCCCAGCACCGGCCTGCCCCGCGCGGCGAGTTCCGCCACCAGCCGCCCCGGCCCGCACCCCACGTCCAGCACCGTCCCCTCGCACCGGTCGAGCACGTCCCGGTCGACCACGTCGGCCCGGGCGCACCAGCGCTCCACCTCCAGCGGCAGCAGCCAGCCGTCGGCGCGCCGCAGGAACAGCGGGCCGTGACCGGCGCGCAGGGCCGCGTCGTACGGGTCGGCTCCCGCCCAGGGGGAGAGGGGAGCCGCGGGGGAGGGGCCCGGGAGCCGGCCCGGCACGGAGGTGCCGGACGCGGCGCTCACCGGGCGGCGCCCGGGCCGGAGGCGGGCGGCGCGGCCGTGCAGCCGGCCAGCCGTGCCGCGAAGCGGCCCCCGGGGGCGAGGGCCGCGACCGCGTGGGCGTCCGCCGCCGTGTCGACGTCGCGCAGACACGGCAGGTCGCGTACCCGCAGGCCCGCGTCGACCAGCCGCCGCCGCTGCACCGCCCCCGTCTCGGCCGTGGACATGGGCACGCCCCGCAGCAGACCGGGGTCGGGCTCGGCCAGACCCAGTGCCCAGAAGCCGCCGTCCTCCGCCGGGCCGAACCAGGCGTCGGCGCCGGAGAAATCCACGGTGAGCAGCTCCGGGGTCACCTGCGGTGTGTCCATGCCGACGAGCAGGGCCGGGCCGGTGCAGCGCGCGAAGGCCGCCGCCAGCCGTTCGTCGAGTCCGCCCGCGCACTGCGCCACCACGTCGAAGCCCGGCGGCAGCCAGGCACCCGGCCTGCCGTCGAGGACGAGTACGCGCCGGACGGCGGGAGCGGCGGCCACGGCGCGCAGGGTGTCGGCCAGGGCCGCCTCGGCCAGCCCGGCGGCCTGCTGCGGGGTGAACGGCGGGGTGAGCCGGGTCTTGACCCGCCCCGGGCGCGGTTCCTTGGCGATGACGAGCAGCGTGGTCAACGGACGGTTCCCCCTTCCCGCGCGGGCGTCTCGGCCAGTACGCGGCTCATGTCCCGGACGGCCTGCCACGTCCCGCGCCAGGTGCCCGTCACCTTGGAGGCACCGGTGCGCGGCAGGTACGGCACGTCGTGCTCGGCGATCCGCCAGCCGGCGTCGGCCGCGCGGACGACCATCTGGAGCGGATAGCCGCTGCGCCGGTCGGTGAGACCGAGGGCGAGCAGCGGCTCGCGCCGGGCGGCGCGCAGCGGACCGAGGTCGTGCAGCCGCAGCCCGGTGCGGCGGCGCAGCATCCGCGCGAGGGCGAGATTCCCGGCCCGGGCGTGCGCGGGCCAGGCCCCGCGGCCCCGCGGCCGTCGCCGCCCGAGCACCAGGTCCGCCTCGCCGTCGCGCACTTCGCGCACGAAGGGGACGAGGAGCGCCGGGTCGAGCGAGGCGTCGCAGTCGCAGAAGCACACCACCTCGGCGGTGGCGGCGGTCAGTCCCGCGTGGCAGGCGGCGCCGAAGCCGCGGCGGGGCTCGCGCACGACGGTCGCGCCGAGCGCGCGGGCGACCTGGGCCGAGCCGTCGGTGGAACCGTTGTCGACGACGAGTGCGCGCCAGCCCGGCGGGATCCGGCCGAGCACCCAGGGCAGGGCATCGGCCTCGTTCAGGCAGGGCAGCACCACGTCGACGTCCGAAGGTGTCGTCGTCACGGTTTCACCCTACGAACGCGAACCGGACATAACGGACCACCGCTCCTTACGAAACCCGGACGTCACGGGCCGGAGGGCGGCCCGGCACCCCGTCCGTGGCCGCGCGGTGCCAGGCTGGGGGCATGCAGCAGCCGTACGAGCCCTCCGGGGCGGGCGAGGGCTCCTTGCGGATCCTCGTCGTGGACGACGATCCGACCGTCGCCGAGGTCGTCGCCGGATACCTGGACCGCGCCGGCTACGCCGTCGACCGCGCCGACGACGGTCCGACCGCCCTCGCCCGCGCCGCCGCGCGCCGGCCGGACCTGATCGTGCTCGACCTGATGCTGCCGGGCATGGACGGCCTGGAGGTGTGCCGGCGCATCCGCGGGCAAGGGCCCGTCCCGGTCATCATGCTCACCGCCCGCGGCGACGAGGACGACCGCATCCTGGGCCTGGAGGTCGGCGCCGACGACTACGTCACCAAGCCCTTCAGCCCCCGCGAACTCGTCCTGCG
This sequence comes from Streptomyces sp. XY006, assembly GCF_002237655.1. Classification (GTDB taxonomy): domain Bacteria; phylum Actinomycetota; class Actinomycetes; order Streptomycetales; family Streptomycetaceae; genus Streptomyces; species Streptomyces levis. Next base: position 175,698 of record NZ_NOKT01000002.1, on the reverse strand, counting down.
CGTGGAGTCGGTGCTGCGCCGCAGCAGACCCGCCGCCCCCGCGCAGCGGCTCGCGGCGGGCGGTCTGACCGTCGAGCCCGCGGCCCGCCGCGCCACCAAGAACGGCGACGAACTCGCGCTCACTCTCAGGGAGTTCGACCTGCTGTCGTTCTTCCTGCGGCACCCCGGGCGGGCGTTCGGACGCGAGGACCTGATGCGCGAGGTGTGGGGCTGGGACTTCGGCGACCTGTCGACCGTCACGGTCCATGTCCGGCGGCTGCGCGGCAAGGTCGAGGACGACCCCGCCCGGCCCCGGCTGATCCAGACCGTGTGGGGCGTGGGCTACCGCTTCGACCCCGCGGGCGGGGAGGACCCGTCGTGAACGACACGATGCTGATCGCCCTGTACGCCTTCACCGGCGCCGCCGCCAGCGGACTGGCCGGTGCCGGGGCGCTCTACCTGATCCGGCGCCGCTCGCTGACCGCCTCGCTCGCCGTGGTCGCGGCGGTCGGGGTGGTCGCGATGCTCGCCGGCACGCTCGCCGTCGCCCGGGCGATGTTCCTCTCCGCGCACGACCTGACCGTCGTCACCACGGTGGTCGCCATGGCCGCCGTCGTCTCCCTGGCCACCGCGCTGCTGCTGGGCCGCTGGGTCGTCGCCCGCAGCCGCGCCCTGGCGGTGGCCGCGCGGTCGTTCGGCGACGGCGGGGACTTCACCGCGCCCGACGGCCCGGCGACCGCGGAACTGGAGTCGCTCAGCCGCGAACTGGCAGCCACCAGCGCCCGGCTGGCCGAGTCCCGGCAGCGGGAGCGCGCGCTGGAGACCTCCCGGCGCGAACTCGTCGCCTGGATCTCGCACGACCTGCGCACCCCGCTGGCCGGGCTGCGCGCCATGTCGGAGGCCCTGGAGGACGGCGTGGCCGCCGACTCCGACCGCTATCTGCGGCAGATGCGCACCGAGGTCGAACACCTCAATGACATGGTCGGCGACCTCTTCGAGCTGTCCCGCATCCACGCCGGCACCCTGCCCCTCGCTCCCACCCGGATGTCGCTGTACGACCTGGTCGGCGACGCGCTGGCGGGAGCCGACCCGCTGGCCCGGGAGCACGGGGTGCGGCTGGTGGGAGGCCGCATCGAGCCGGTCCCGGTGGAGGTGGACGGCAAGGAGATGAGCCGCGTCCTGGGCAACCTGCTGGTCAACGCCATCCGCCGCACCCCGGCCGACGGCACGGTCGCGATCGCCGCCGAGCGCTCCGCCGACGGCGTCGTGCTGTCGGTGACGGACGGCTGCGGCGGCATCCCCGAGGAGGACCTGCCGCGCGTCTTCGACACCGGCTGGCGCGGCAGCCACGCCCGCACGCCCCCGGCGGGCGCGGGCCTCGGCCTCGCCATCGTCCGGGGGATCGTGGAGGCCCACCAGGGCCGGGCCACCGTACGCAACATTCCCGGCGGCTGCCGCTTCGAGGTGGTGCTGCCCACCGCCGCTTCCTGATGCGGGCAGCACCACCGGTCCCTAGACCCCCCGCATCCCCGCCCGCGCGAACTCCGCCATGCCTTCCTCGAACCCGACCTCGGGACGCCACCCGAGCTCGCGCCGCAGCCGCGCCGAGTCCGCGGTGATGTGCCGTACGTCGCCGAGCCGGAACTCGCCCGTGACGCACGGCTCGGGACCCCCGTACGCGGCGGCCAGGGCCCGGGCCATCCCGCCGACGGTGTGCGCCTCGCCGCTGCCGGTGTTGTACGCCGTGAGAGCCCCCGGCGCGGACCGGGCCTCCAGCGCCACCGCGTTGGCCGCCGCCACGTCCCGGACGTGCACGAAGTCCCGGCGCTGCCGGCCGTCCTCGAAGACGCGCGGCGCCTCGCCCCGGGCGAGCGCCGAGCGGAAGAAGGAGGCGACACCGGCGTACGGGGTGTCGCGGGGCATCCCCGGTCCGTACACGTTGTGGTACCGCAGCGACACGGCCGAACCCCCGGTGCAGCGGGCCCAGGCGGCGGCCAGGTGCTCCTGGGCGAGTTTGGTCGTGGCGTACACGTTCCGGGGATCGGCCGGGGCGTCCTCGCCGACCAGCCCGGGCAGGAGGTCCTCCCCGCACACCGGGCAGACGGGCTCGAACCGCCCCGCCTCCAGATCGGCGACGGCCCGCGGCCCGGGCCGTACGGCCCCGTGGCGCGGGCAGGTGTACCGCCCCTCGCCGTAGACGACCATCGACCCGGCCAGCACCAGATGCCCGACGCCGCTGTCCGCCATGGCGGACAACAGCACGGCCGTGCCCAGGTCGTTGCGCGAGACGTACTCGGCCGCGTCGGCGACCCCGTCGCCCAGCCCGACCATCGCGGCCTGATGACACACGGCGTCCACCCCGGCGAGGGCGCCGCGGACGGCCCGCGGATCCCGCACATCGGCGCCGGGGTCCTCCCGCACGTCGAACACGACCGCCTCGTGCCCCCGTTCCCGCAGGACGGCGACCACATGGGACCCGATGAACCCGGCACCGCCGGTGACCAGTACACGCATACGGCCACGCTAGGGCCGCGCCGCCCCCGCGCCCCGGGACGACGCCCGTACGTCACGACTCCGTAAGGCGACGGGCGCGCCGGTCCGGCGAACGCGAGGGCCCCGGCGGCCGTAAGGGTTTCGTCATCCCCCGGACGGCCCCGCGCGCCCGCCCCTTGCGTTGAATGGGGGCAGGACGACGGACTCTCGGAAAAGGGGGCGGCATGGGACGGCTGTGGAGCGCGCTGGTCAGGCCGTGGGTGATCGGTGTGCTGGCTGTGGCGGTTGCGGGGGCCGGTTTCGGGCTGTACTGGTTCCAGCCGTGGAAGCTCTGGCAGGACGAGACCGTGCGGGAGGCGCTGCCCGGCGACGCCGCCCGTCCGCCGGCGGCGGCACCGCCGTCCGGGGCGTCCGCCTCGCCCGCCCCGGCCGGACCCGAGTCGCTCGCGAGCGGCGAGCTGATCAGCCACGAGCACACCACCTCCGGCACCGTGAAGCTTCTGCGGCTGGCGGACGGCAGCCATGTGGTCCGCCTGGAACGGCTCGACACGAGCAACGGCCCCGACCTGCGCGTGTTGCTCACCGACGCGCCGGTGAAGGAAGGCCGGGCCGGCTGGCACGTGTTCGACGACGGCGCTCATGTCAGCCTCGGCAAGCTGAAGGGCAACAAGGGCAGCCAGAACTACGCCGTTCCCGGGAACGTCGACGTGAGCCGGTTCAGCAGCGTCAGCATCTGGTGCGACCGCTTCGACGTGTCCTTCGGGGCGGCGCGGCTCGCCCCGGTCTGACGCGGGCCCGGGGGCGGTTCGGGCGGGAGCGGCTACCGCAGCAGGGCCTGCCCGGCCATGCCCCCGAGGAAGGCGGCGGCGAGACCGGCGACGACGCTGACGACGACGTTGGCCGCGGCGGACGGTTTCGCGCCCGTCTCGGCCAGCCGGAGGGTCTCGAAGGAGAACGTGGAGTAGGTGCTCAGCGTCGCGCACAGTCCGGGTCCGACCAGGTGCTGCAGCGCGGGCGGCACGGTCGTGGCCGCGGCGGCGCCGGTGAGGAAGCCGAGCACCGTGCAGGCGGCGACGTTCACCACGACGGTCCCCCAGGGGAAGACGCCGCCGTGCCGGGCCTGGACGGCACGGTCGACGAGATAGCGCAGGGGCGCGCCGACCGCCGCCCCCACGACCACCATCAGCCAGTTCACGCCTCGCCCTCCGTCCTCGTGGCCCGCGGCAGGGCGAGCAGCCGGGTGAGCCCGGCCCCGGCCCACACGGCGAACAGCGCGGCCACGAGCGTGGCGGCGAGATAGAGCAGGGCGGTTCCGGCGCGGTGGTCGCCGAACAGGGCGCGCGCGTCCACGGCGTAGGTGGAGAACGTGGTGTAGCCGCCCAGGACGCCCGTGCCGAGGAAGGGCCGCACCAGGGGGTGGGCGGTGGTGCGCTCGGTGATCAGCACCATGAGCACACCCATGGCGGCGCAGCCGGTGACGTTGATCCAGAACGTGGTCCACGGGAAGGCACCCGGGACGGTGGGCCACAGCAGGGTGGCGCCGTAGCGGGCGCAGGCGCCGAGGACGCCGCCGGCCGTGACGGCGGCGAGGATCTCGGCCTGCCGCCGCCCGGGACTCGGGGCGCGGCGCGGGGGCCAGGGATCGACGGCCGTGTCGGGGTCGACGGGCTGCGCCTGCCATCCGGGGGCCGGGGAGGTGTCGTCGGGGCGGTCGGGTCGCACGGCGTCCAGGCTCCTACCTGATCGGCTCGGACCGCGCGCGGGCACGCGGAGGGGTCAGGCAGGGACCGTTGGCGGCCGGCCCGGCCACGGTTGGCTCCGGCGGGCCCCACCGCCGCACTGCCCCCCGGGCAAGGGACGACAGCAGCCTCAGCCTACCGGCCCCTCCACGGACACCCGGTGGGCCCCCGGCCCGGCCGCCCGGCGGCACCCGGTCGACGCCCGCCCTGACCGCCCGGCGGCACCCGGTCGACGCCCGCCCTGACCGCCCGGCGGCACCCGGTCGAGGCCTGCCCGGGCAGTGCGGCCACTTGCCTGAGCGGGAGCGACCGGCGGCAAACGCCCTCGGGCGGCGAGGTCGGCCGGATGCCTAGCGTCCTCGGGTGCCGGGGCCGATCAGGGTGTTGTCGCTCGTGCGGCCCGTGGTGTGGTCCTCGACGTTGCGTGCGGTGGTCTCGGCGATCTGGCCCACGGCGTCCCGGGTGAAGTACGCCTGGTGCGAGGTGACCAGCACGTTGGGGAAGGTCATCAGCCGGGCGAGGCGTTCGTCGGTCATCACCTCCAGGGACTTGTCCAGGAAGAACACCCCGGCCTCCTCCTCGTACACGTCGAGGCCCACACCGGCGAGCCGCCCGGCGCGCAGGGTGGCCAGCAGGGCGTCCGTGTCGACCAGCCCGCCGCGGCTGGAGTTGACCAGGACGGCGTCCGCCTTCATCAGGTCCAGCATCGAGGCGTCCACCAGATGGTGCGTGTCCGGCAGCAGCGGCACGTGCAGGCTGACCAGGTCGGACTCGGCGAACAGCCGCTCGCGCGGGACGTACTTCATGCCGAGCGCCAGGCACTCGGGGTTCTCGGCGACGTCCCAGCCCAGCAGGCGCATCCCGAAGCCGTGCGCGATGCGTGTGAACGCCGTGCCGATCTTGCCCGTGCCCACCACGCCCACGGTCCGGCCGTGGAGGTCCCGGCCGAGCAGGCCGTCGAGGCGGAAGTCGAACTCGCGCGTGCGGTGCGCGGCCCGCACGACGCGGCGGCCGACGGCCAGGGCCAGCGCCCAGGCGAACTCCGCGACCGAGTAGGGCGAGTAGTACGAGACCCGCGCGACGGTCAGGCCGAGTTCCCGGGCCACGTCCAGATCGATGTTGTTGTAGCCGGTGGCCCGCTGGGCGATCATCTCGACGCCGGCCCCGGCCAGGCTCCGCAGCACCTCGGCGTCCAGGACGTCGTTGACGCTGCTGAGGACGATCCGGTGACCCGCGGCGGTGGGCGCGGTGTCCCGGTCGAGGAACGGCTCCAGGCAGCGCAGTTCGTACCGGTCGCCGAACCTCCGGTCGAAGGCATCCCGCAGCAAAGGCCGCTCGTCGGTGAGGACTCCGTACGCGATGATCTTCACGTCCATTCCGCTCCCGCCTCGGTGACTCGTCCCGGCAACGACCCTAGGCGGCTCCCGGCGTTCCCGCCCGGGCCGTCCGGCCCCGCCCGCAGGGCCGGACGGCCCGGCTCCGCCTCCGTCCCTCCCTCCCGATCGGCCGCGCGCGGGGCCGACGCGTCGACCCGGGCCGGTCGGTCCCGACCGGGGACCTGCGGCCCCTCCACGCGGCCCACCCCTCGGCGCGATGCTGCGACTGGCGAGACGATGCTGCTGTGGCACGAGAAGCGTTCGTGCGGGAAGGCGGGAAGGCGGGGCGGGCGGCACGGGCAGAAGGGTGAAGACGATGGACCTGCCGATCGTCGTCGGCGTGGACGGCTCCGAGTCCAGCCTGCGGGCCGTGGACTGGGCGGCCGACGAGGCCGCGCTGCGCGAGGTCCCGCTGCACGTGCTGTACGCGTCCCTGTGGGAGCGCTATGAACAGGCCGTCTTCCCCACCGGTCCGCAACGGTCGGAGCGGATGCTCACCGACGTCCTCGTGGTGGCGGCGGCCAGACGCGCCCGCCGGCGCGTGCCCGGCATGAAGGTCACCACCGAGGTCGTGGCGGCGGGACCGGTCCCCGTGCTGCGCCGTGCGGCGAGCAAGGCCTCGGCCCTGGTCGTGGGCAACCGCGGGCGCGGCGGCGCCGGCGAGCTGCTGCTGGGCTCGGTCGGCCTGGCCGTGGCCGGGCGTGCCGACGGGCCGGTGGTCGTGGTGCGCGGCGACGCCGACGGGCAGGGCGGTGCGCCCGGGCCGGGCCGGCGCGTCGTCGTGGGCGTCCCGGGCGAACCGGACGCCACGCGGGCGGTGCGCTTCGCGTTCCGGGAAGCGGCCCGGCGCCGGGTGCCGCTGGAGGCCGTCCGCGCCTGGCACCGGCCGGCACCGGAGTCCACCGACTTCCCCCTGTTCACCGGCGAACCCGCCGACGCCTACCGGCAGCGCGCCGCCGAGACGCTGGAGGCCGTGCTGCGCGGCCCGGCCGAGGAGCACCCGGACGTCGAGGTGCACCGGCGGACCGTCGAGGGCCACGCCCGCACCGCGCTGCTGGACGCCTCGGCCGACGCCGCTCTCCTCGTCATCGGTGCCCGTCGCCCCCACGGACGCTTCGGCCTGCACATCGGCCGGGTCACCCACGGCGTCCTGCACCACGCCGAGTGTCCCGTGGCGGTCGTCCCCGAGCCGTGATGCCCCACGGCGGCGGACCCCCGGCGTCGTCGTCAGCCCCCGGTCTCGCCCGCGGCACGCGCGCTCACCGTGTCGGCGGCGCTCGCCGGCAGGCCCGGCAGGACCTCGAAGGCCCCGGCCACACCGGTGTTCCGGAACAGGCGCCGCAGGAAGGTCCCGCCACCGACCAGGCGCAGCCGGCCCCGGCGCGCGAGCACGCGGTTGCGGACCCGGCACAGGACGCCGAGCCCCGCGCAGTCGATGAAGGAGACGGCCCGCAGGTCCAGCACCAGGTCGGGGCACGGGCCGGCGGTCAGCAGATCGAGCCGGTCCCGCAGGGCCGGCGCCGTGAGCAGGTCCATCTCGCCGCGCACCGTCACGACGCGGGCCGCGCCCGTGGCCGGCCGGGGGGTGGACCTGCTGGTGGTCTCGGACATGGTCCGAGCAAAGCCTGCCGGCGGGGCGCGCGGTAGGGCCGGTCGGCCCATGTCGGGCAGGGCCGTAAGAACCCTTCCCGGCAGGCCCCCGCCCGACGGCCGCCCAGGGCCCGCCCGATGCCGCCCGGACCCCGCGGGCCGCCCGGGCCCGCCGGACGCCGCCCGGACCTCGTGGGCCGCCCGGGCCCGCCGGACGCCGCCCGGACCCCGCCGGCCGCACAGGGCCCTGCGGACCGGGACGGGGCCGTCCGGCCCAAGCGCGTCGCACCGATCCGCGCGAAGCTGGAACTGCGGCAGAACGGGGCAGATCGCCCGCGCCAGGAAGGTGGGAACGCCATGAAGGGCTACGTCTTCCACGGTCCCGGACAGTCCGCCTGGCAGGACGTCCCGGACCCGGCCGTCAAGGAGGCGACCGACGCGATCGTGCGGGTCGACGCCGTCACCATCTGCGGAACGGACCTACACATCCTCAAAGGCGACGTCCCGGAGGTACGCCCCGGCACGGTGCTCGGCCACGAGGCGGTCGGCGAGATCGTCGACGTCGGCGGTGACGTGCGCACCGTGCGTCCGGGGGACCGGGTCCTCGTCTCCTGCATCACCGCCTGCGGTCGCTGCCGCTTCTGCCGCGAGGGCATGTACGGCCAGTGCCGGGGCGGCGGAGGCTGGATCCTCGGCCACCTGATCGACGGCACCCAGGCCGAGTACGTCCGCGTGCCGTACGCCGACCTCTCCCTGCACCCGCTGCCCGCCTCCCTCGACAGCAGGGACGCCGTGCTGCTGGCCGACATCTTCCCCACCGCCTACGAGGTCGGCGTGCTCAACGGCCGCGTACGGCCCGGGGACACCGTCGCCGTCGTCGGGGCCGGGCCCATCGGCCTCGCGGCCGTCGCCACGGCCCGGCTGTTCGCGCCCGAGCGGATCATCGCCGTCGACGTGGCGGCACCGCGGCTGGAGGCCGCCCGGCGGCTCGGCGCGGACGCGGTGGCGGACGCCCGGGAGGAACCCGAGCAGCTGATCGCGGACCTGACCGACGGGCTCGGCGCGGACGTGACCGTCGAGGCGGTCGGCGTCCCGGAGACCTTCGAACTCTGCACGCGCATGGTGCGTCCCGGCGGGCACGTCGCCAACGTCGGCGTGCACGGAAAGCCCGCGACCCTGCACCTGGAAGACCTGTGGATCAAGAACGTCACCCTCACCACCGGGCTGGTGGACACCTACTCCACTCCCACCCTGCTCCGGATGGCGGCCGCCGGCCGCCTGCCCACCGGGCAGCTGGTCACCCACACCTTCCCGCCGAGCCGCATGGAGGAGGCGTACGACGTCTTCGCCCGGGCCGCCGACACCGGTGCGCTCAAGGTGGTGCTGGGCGAGGAGCGGCACGAGGACGTCGTCCCCTACCGGGCGGCGTGACGAGCGAGGACGTCGTCCCCTGTCGGGCGGCCTGACGAGAGGAAGGGGTGACGGGCCATGACCGAACGGGCCTCGTCGCATGCCGCAGGGGGCCGCACCCGGGGGGACCTCGGGCGGCGGATCGCCCAGCGGCGCACCGAACTCGGCCTGTCCCGGCAGGAGACGGCCACCCGCGCGGGCATGGCCCCGGCCTACCTGCAGTACCTGGAGGAGCGGCCGACGGCGGACCCGGGCGCGGGCACCCTGCTCCGGCTCGCCGGAGCGCTGAGGACCACGGTGTGGCACCTGACCGGCGGCGACACCGAACTGCCGCCCGGCCTCGGCCGCGCCGCCCGGACCCCCAGGTTCACGGAACTCACCGAGGCGGAGTGCCGCTCCCTGCTCGCCACGCACGGAGTGGGGCGCCTCGCCGTGCCCGCGGACACCGGGCCGCTCGTCGTGCCGGTCAACTACCAGGTCGCCGAGGGCGCGATCGTCTACCGCACCGAGCCGGGCACGACGCCCGCCCAGGCGGACGGCCACCAGGTCGCCTTCGAGGTCGACCGCATCGACGAGGCGTTCAGCGAGGGCTGGAGCGTGCTGGTGCGCGGCCCCGCGCGAGCCGTGACCGACCCGGACGAGGCGGCCCGGCTCGACGAGCAGGCCTTCACCACGCCCTGGGCGGGTGGCCCGCGCGACCTGTGGCTGCGCATCGAGCCGGTCACCGTCACCGGGCGCCGGATCACGGTCTGAGCGACGGCGCGGACGCCGCCGCGACGGCCGGTCGCCGGATCCCGGGGCGGTGTCCCGCGCTGACCGGGCCGCACGGGAGGCGCCGTCCGGCCCTGGCGGCGCAGACTGGAAGCACTCCCGTGAGCGGGGAGGCGCGATGAGGCAGACGCCACGCAGGAAAGCGGCCCCGGTGCGGCTGTGGCGGTGGCGGAGCAATCCGCTCCGCCGGCGCAGCGACCGCGTCGAGGCCTGGATCGTGCTCGCCGGCTGGGTCCTCGCCGTGCTGTGCGGGGCCGTCGCCGCCCTCGCGGCGGCCACGGCGGTCGACGGCTCCCTCTCCGCACAGCGCGCCCAGACCCGTGCCGTGCCCGCCGTGCTCACCGAGCGGGCGCCCAGGACCCCGCAGGTGACGACGGACGGCTCGGGCGGTGACACGGTGTGGGCGACGGTGCGCTGGACGGCACCGGACGGCTCGCCGCACACCGGACGGACCGAGGTCGAGCCCGACGCCGCGGCGGGAACCCGGGTGACCGTGTGGACCGACCGCGCCGGCCGGCTGGCCGCAGCGCCCCTCAGTCCCACGGAGTCGAGGTTCCAGGCCGTGGGCACCGGGGTCCTCGCCGGGGCCGGCGCCGGGGCGGCCGTCTGGGCGTGCGGGCGGCTGGCGCGTCTGCGGCTGGACCGGCGGCGCCTGCAGCGGTGGGACGCGGAGTGGGCACGGGTCGGGCCGCAGTGGAGGAAACGGATGACGGGCTGACCTCCCGCCGCCACGCCCCGGCGCCGGGCGGGGCCGGGAGGGTCCGGGCCGGGCAGGACGGCGGGGCTCGCTCAGATCCGGCTCCCGCTGCCGTACGGGGCGTACAGGTCGAGCAGCCGGACCTGTGAGGCGTGCAGCCGGTCGGCGATCACCCGGCCGACCCACTCCGCGACGGCACGGCCGAACTCGGCGTCCCGGGCGCACATCGCCCGCACGATCTCCGCGTCGAACTCCCAGGCCCGCACCGGGCTCGCCGCCTGCGCGCCCAGATGCCACACGTACGGCGCGAAATACCACGACCAGCCGACCAGTTCGCCGTGTCCCAGGGACTCGACGGCAGCGGCCCGCCGGCCCGGCACCCGCAGGTCGAGCACGACCGTCCCGGTGCGCACGATCCAGAACCGGTCGGCGCGCCGGCCTTCCTCGAACAGGCGGGTGTCCGCGTCGAAGGACACCTCGCGTGCGACGCGCATCAGCCGCTCGCGGTGCGCGGCGGTGAGACCCGCGGTCAGGTTGGTGGTGGTGGTCATGGCTCCGTCTCCCTTCCGCCGCCCGCCGCGCCGGGCGGCGCGTGCGGGGTGTGCCCGCGGCCTCCCCGGGATGCCCGGGCCGGGTCCGCTGACTTCAGCGTGGGCCCGGCGCCCACCGCGCACCAAGGGCCGAACGGCCCCGGCCAGGGGCCGACCGCCCCTCGCGCGCCGCCGCCCCGGGTGCGACGGTGGGAGTGGATCCAAGCACGTGAATCCGAGGACATGGATCCGGGAACTGCCCGAGCACGAGGCGGTGGGAACGATGACGACGGAACTGCCCTTGGTCGTGGGCGTCGACGGTTCGGACGGCAGCCTGCCGGCGGTCGACTGGGCGGTGGACGAGGCCGCCCGGCACGGACTCGCGCTGCGGCTCGTCCACGGCTCCCTCTGGGAGCGCTACGAGGGACTCGCCCCGTCCGTCGGACTGGCCCGCCCCACGGGGCGTCTGATGGCCGACCACATCGTCGCCTCCGCGGCGGAACGCGCCGGTCGGCGCAACCCCGACGTGAAGGTGACCACCGACGTGCTGCTCGCCGACGCGGCGGACGCCCTCCTGCACGAGGGCAACAACGCCGCCGCCCTGGTCACCGGCTCGCGCGGACGCGGCGAGCTGAAGGGGCTGCTGCTCGGCTCGGTCGGGCTGGCCGTCGCGGCCCGGGCGCACTGCCCCGTGATCGTGGTGCGCGGCGACCGCGCCGGTCTGGCCGGCACCCACGAGCGGATCCTGCTCGGCGCCGGCGGCCCCGACACCGGCGCGGAAGCGGTGCGCTTCGCCTTCCACGAGGCCGAGGCCCGCGGCTGCGTCCTGGACGTCGTCCGCGCCTGGCGCTGCCCCGCGCGCGAAGCCGTCGACGGGGACCCGCTCGCCGAGGCACCCGGACGCGAGCACGCGGAGCGGGCCCGCACCGAACTCGACGCGCTGCTGCGCGACGCCGCGGCCCGGCACCCCGGTGTCCGGGTGCACCGCACGACGCCGGAGGGCCCGGCGGCCAAGGTGCTCGTGCACCGTTCGGCCGCGGCCGACCTGGTGATCGTCGGGGCCCGGCGCCGGCAGGGCCACTTCGGGCTCCAGCTCGGCAGGGTGGCCCACATCCTGCTGCACCACGCCGAGTGCCCGGTCGCCGTCGTTCCGCAGCGCGTCTAGGAGGATACGGCCCGTGACGGACCGGATCTGGGAGTACGAGGGGTACCTGCCCGCCGAGGAGCGGCTGCGGGAGTCGCTGTGCACGCTGGGCAACGGCTGCTTCGCCACCCGGGGCGCGCTGCCCGAGTGCGCGGCCGACGACGTCCACTACCCGGGCACCTACGCGGCCGGCTGCTACAACCGGCTGGTGTCCGAGGTCGCCGGACGCCGCGTGGAGAACGAGGACCTCGTCAACCTGCCCGACTGGCTGCCCCTGCGCTTCCGGATCCCGGGCGGGGAGTGGCTCTCCCCGGACACGGCGACCGTGCTGGACCACCGGCAGACCCTCCACCTCGACGAGGGCCTGCTGGAGCGGCGCACCCGCTACGCCCTCGGCGCCGGGCGGGTCCTCGCGGTACGGCAGTGGCGGCTGGTGCACATGGCCGACCCCCATCTCGCGGCACTGCGCAGCGAGTTCACCGCCGAGGGCTTCTCCGGTGAGCTGGACGTCGAGGCCGCTCTCGACGGGACGGTGAGCAACGCGGGGGTGCCGCGCTACCGCGATCTGGACGGCCGCCACCTCACCCATGTGCACACCGGGACCGCCGGGCCGGACACGGTGTGGCTGCGCTGCCGTACCCGCACGTCGGACATCCGGATCGGCATGGCCGCCCGGCTGACCGCCGCGCAGCCCGTCGCGGACCTCCACGAACCCGCGCGCGCCGTCCAGCGCCTCACCGTGCCGCTCGCCCCCGGGCACTCCGCCACCGTCGACAAGACCATCGCCCTGCACACCTCGCACGACCCGGCGATCAGCGACCCGCTGCAGGCCGCCGTCGACCGGGTCGGCGCGGCACCCGCGTTCGACCGGCTGCTCGCCTCCCACCGCACCGCCTGGGCCCAGCTGTGGCGCCGTGCCGAACTGGACGTGCCGGGGGAGCCCGGTCACATCCTGCGCCTGCACCTCTTCCACGTGCTGCAGACGCTCTCCCCGCACACCGCCGAACTCGACGTGGGCGTACCGGCCCGGGGACTGCACGGCGAGGCCTACCGCGGGCACGTCTTCTGGGACGAGCTGTTCGTCCTGCCGTACCTCAACCTGCACTTCCCCGAGGTGTCCCGGGCCCTGCTCCGCTACCGCCACCGGCGACTGGAGCGGGCGTGCGCGGCGGCCCGGGCCATCGGCCGGCGCGGCGCGCTGTATCCGTGGCAGAGCGGCAGCGACGGACGCGAGGAGACCCAGCAGCTGCACCTCAACCCCCGCTCGGGCCGCTGGCTGCCCGACCACACGCATCTGCAGCACCACGTCGGCTCGGCGATCGCGTACAACGTCTGGCAGTACTGCGAAGCCGGGGGCGACGCGGAGTTCCTGCACACCAAGGGCGCCGAGATGCTGCTGCAGATCGCGCGCTTCTGGGCCGACTCGGCCACCTGGGACGCGACCCTGGGACGCCACCGCATCCGCGGGGTCGTCGGCCCCGACGAGTACCACGAGGCCTACCCGGACGCCGAACGGCCGGGCCTGGACGACAACGCCTACACCAACGTCACGGCGGCCTGGGTGCTCACCCGCGCCCTGGACGTGCTGCGCACCCTGCCCGAGCCCCGCCGCCGCGAACTCGTGGAGCGCATCGCCCTGGAGGCCGGCGAACCGGACCACTGGGAGGACGTCTCCCGCACCCTGCACGTGCCCTTCCACGACGGGGTCATCAGCCAGTTCGAGGGCTACGGCGACCTCGTGGAACTCGACTGGGGCGACTACCGCAAGCGCTACGACGACATCCGCCGCCTCGACCGGATCCTGGAGGCCGAGGGCGACACCGTCAACCGCTACAAGGCGTCCAAACAGGCCGACGTGCTGATGCTCGGCTACCTCTTCTCACCGGCCGAACTGCGGAAACTCTTCCGGCGCCTGGGCTACCGGCTGGACGAGGAGACCTGGGAGCGCACCGTCGACCACTACCTGGCCCGCACCAGCCACGGCTCGACCCTCAGCGGCCTGGTCCACGGCTGGGTCCTGGCCCGGTGCCGGCGGGCCGAGGCGTGGACATTCTGCCAGGAGGCCCTGCGCGGCGACATCGCCGACCTCCAGGGCGGCACCACCGGCGAGGGCATCCACCTGGGCGCGATGGCCGGCACCCTCGACCTGGTCCAGCGGGGACTGACCGGCCTGGAGACCCGCGCCGGGGCCCTGTGGCTGGACCCGGTGCCGCTGCCGGAGCTGTCGTCGTACGGGGTCTCCATCGCCTACCAGGGCCACTGGGGCATCCGGCTGCGCCTCACGCACGGACAACTGGAGATCGCCGTACCGCCGTCCGACCTGCCGCCCATCGACGTCGAACTGCCCGACCGGGCGATCGGCGTCCAGGCGGGGGAGACGGCCCGGCTCCTCCTCACGGACGGCCACGAGGGATGACCCGGCCCGCCTGCCGGTCCCCGGGTTCCGGCGAGCGGCCGGTCCGACCGCGAGCCGCTCGACCACGCGGAGGTCCGGCTCAGAGCGCGGTGCCCGTCTCCTCGGCCAGGGTCCGCAGGAGACGGTCCTGGAACGCCCGGTCGTGGACCGCGGCGTGTGGTTCCCGCCGCTCGCCGTGGTACCAGTAGCCGCCGGTCGACAGGGCCGCGGGCTCGTCGCTCACCGCCAGCCACTCCTGGGTGCGGTGACCGAGTTCGAGGTCGTCCGGCGCGCCGGGACCGCCCATCTTCGTCGGCACCCAGCCGGGATCCACCGCGTTGCTCGGCACGCCGGGACGCAGCCGGGCCACGGCGGCCGCGAGAGCCGTGACGAACAGCTTGCTGTCGGCGTACGAACCCGCGCTCCCGCCCCGCCAGTCCACCCCGTCCAGGACGGGACGCCCGCCGTAGTGTGAGCCGCTGCTCAGGTACACCAGCCGGCCCACCCCGCGCAGCAGGGCCGTGAGCAGATACGGGGCGATGACGTTCACCGGCATGACCGCCGGCCCCCGCCACACCCCGGCGTTGTGGATGACCGCGTCCAGCGGGGGCGCCTCGTCGAGCTCGCCGGCGATCCGCCGTACGGCCTCCCGGTCGGTGAAGTCGCCGACGACGAGCCGCGCCCCCCGCTCGACGAGCGCGTCCAGCTCCTTCGCGCGCTCCCGGTTCCGGGCGTGCACCACCACGTCGTGCCCGGCCGCCAGCAGCGTGTCCGCCGCCGCCCGGCCGAGCCCGTCCGCGGAACCGGTCACCAGGATCCGACGCACGATCACACCACCCCTCCGAGGCCTGGACTCCTTCCCACTGTGCACCACCGTCCGGCACGGCCGGTCAGCGGGTGAGCACCCCGGCGGCCAGGGAACTCACCCCGGCACCGCACGCGAGGACCGCGCACGCGGCCGCCGCGTGCCGGCGGAGCAGCACGCGCCGCAGGGCGGCGTAGCGGTTCTCGTACTCCTCGCGCAGCTCCTCGGCGCGGCGGACCGTGCTCAGCAGCAGCCGGCGGGTGACGTCCAGCCGCAGCCGGACGTAGTGGCCGGTGAGCTCCTCGGCCTGAGCCGTGGTCAGCCACGGCAGCCGCGCCCGCAGCTCCGCGGCCTCGCGGCGGATCTGCTCGTGATGGGCGTGCGCCAGCAGGTAGCCCTCGGCCTCCGCGGCCAGTACGCCGGGCCGTTCCCCGTCCAGCGCGTCGTGGCCGCCGGGCGTCACGGCCGGTCGCCCTTGTGCCCCTCGGCGTCCACCACGTCACGCCGCCCGGTGTTCTCCGCCTCGTCCAGGACGGCCACGTCCGGATGGCGCAGGTCGAACGCGGGGGACTCGGAGCGGATCTTGGGCAGGGTGAGGAAGTTGTGCCGGGGCGGCGGGCAGGAGGTGGCCCACTCCAGGGACCGCCCGTACCCCCAGGGGTCGTCGACCTCGACCCGCTCGCCCTTCTGCGCGGTGCGCCACACGTTGTACAGGAAGGGCAGGGTCGACAGGCCGAGGAGGAAGGCGCCGATCGAGGAGACGGTGTTGAGGGCGGTGAAGCCGTCGGCGGCCAGATAGTCGGCGTAGCGGCGGGGCATGCCCTCGGCGCCCAGCCAGTGCTGCACCAGGAACGTGGTGTGGAAGCCGACGAACAGCGTCCAGAAGTGCACCTTCTCCAGGCGCTCGTTCAGCATGGTGCCGGTCATCTTCGGCCACCAGAAGCTGAATCCGCCGAACATCGTGAAGACGATCGTGCCGAAGAGCACGTAGTGGAAGTGGGCGACGACGAAGTAGCTGTCGGTGACGTGCCAGTCGAGCGGCGGGGAGCCGAGGATGACGCCGGTCAGACCGCCGAAGAGGAAGGTGACCAGGAAGCCGGCCGCCCACAGCATGGGTGGCTCGAACGACAGCGAGCCCTTCCACATGGTGCCGATCCAGTTGAAGAACTTCACGCCTGTCGGCACCGCGATCAGATACGTCATGAACGCGAAGAACGGCAGCAGCACCGCGCCCGTGGCGAACATGTGGTGCGCCCACACCGTCACCGACAGCCCGGCGATGGCGATGGTGGCACCGATCAGACCCGTGTAACCGAAGATCGGCTTGCGCGCGAAGACGGGGATGATCTCGCTGATCACGCCGAAGAACGGCAGCGCCAGGATGTAGACCTCGGGGTGGCCGAAGAACCAGAACAGGTGCTGCCAGAGGATCGCGCCGCCGTTCTCGGGGTTGAACACCTGGGCGCCGAACCGCCGGTCCGCCTCCAGCACCAGCAGGGCCGCGGCCAGGACCGGGAAGGCCAGCAGCACCAGTACCGAGGTGAGCAGCACGTTCCAGGTGAAGATCGGCATCCGGAACATCGTCATGCCTGGGGCGCGCATGCAGATGATCGTGGTGATGAAGTTGACCGAGCCGAGGATGGTGCCGAAGCCGGACAGCGCCAGCCCCATGATCCACAGGTCCCCGCCGACGTAGGTGGTGCGCTCGCCGCCGCTGAGCGGGGTGTAGGCGGTCCAGCCGAAGTCGGCCGCGCCCTGCGGGGTGAGGAAGCTGCCCAGCACGATCAGGCCGCCCAGCAGGAACAGCCAGTACGAGAGCATGTTCAGCCGCGGGAACGCCACGTCGGGTGAGCCGATCTGCAACGGCATGACCGCGTTGGCGAAGCCCGCGAAGGTGGGCGTCGCGAACAGCAGCAGCATGATCGTGCCGTGCATCGTGAATGCCTGGTTGTACTGCTCGCTGGAGAGGATCTGCAGACCCGGCCGGGCCAGCTCCGCCCTGATCGCCATCGCCAGCGCACCGGCGATCAGGAAGAACAGGAACGACGTGATCAGGTACAGATGCCCGATCTTCTTGTGGTCGGTGGTCGTCACCCAGGAGACGATGACCTTGCCCCGGCCGCGGCGCTCCGCCGCGGGTACTGGCGCAACCGGTTCAGTGTGTGTCGCCATCAGTCCCTCGATCGGCAGCAGCGGTTTTCTCGCCGGGCGCTGCGGGGAGTGCCCGGCGCGCAGGAACCTAGCTCCGCCGGTTCGGCCGATCACCGTGCGTCGCGGCTCGATGGGCTGAATGACCCCCTGAATCATCCATGGAGGGGCTGCGTGGCCTGTCATGGTTTGTCCCGGACCGGCCGCGGCACTCGGTACTCTCACCGGTGTGACCCGACCCGGCCCCAGGGGCGGGCGGAACAGAGGGTGATCCGATGACGACGATCGGCGTGGAAGAGGAATACCTGCTGGTCGACCCGGTCACGGGCCTGCCGGTGCCGCACGCGGACAAGGTGCGCGCCGCGGCGGGCCTGGGGCGTCTCGTGGCGGACCAGGAGGTGCAGTACGAGCTGCTCCAGGCGCAGGTCGAGGTGGCCACCCCGGTGTGCGCCACACTGGAGGAGGCCGGCGGACATCTGCTGCGCCTGCGGCACGCCGTCGGTGTGGCCGCCGAGGAGCACGGCTGCCGGATCGCCGTCTGCGGCACCCCGCCGGTGCGCCACGGCCGCCCCGTGGCCGTCACGGACCAGGCCCGGTACCGGGCCATGGTCACGCAGGCACCGCAGCTGGTGGCGGAACAGCTCGTCAACGGCACGCACGTGCATGTCGGCGTGCCCGACCGGGAGGCCGGCGTGCAGGTCCTGAACCGGCTGCGGCCCTGGCTGCCCGCGCTGACGGCCATGTCGGCCAACTCCCCGCTGTGGGACGGCCACGACACCGGCTTCGCCAGCTGGCGCACCGTGATCTTCAGCCGCTGGCCGGTCAGCGGGATCCCGCCGTACTTCCAGGACGCCGAGGACTACGACCGGCGCACCGCGCGCCTGCAGCAGGCGGGCCTGATCACCGACACCGGCCAGCTCTACTGGCAGGCCCGCCTGTCCTCCACCTATCCGACCGTCGAGGTGCGGTGCCTGGACGTCCAGCTGCGGGCGGACGAGGCGGTCCTGCTCGCCGCCGTCATCCGGTCCCTGGTGGAGACCGCCCTGGCCGAGGCGGCGGACGGCGTACCCGCCCCCGACCTCCCCCCGGAACTGCTCCAGGCCGCCATGTGGCACGCCGCCCGGCACGGTCTCGAGGACACCCTGATCGGCCAGGACGGCACACCGCAGCGCGCCGGCGACATGCTGTACGAGCTCCTGCGGTACGTCGGTCCCACCCTGGACGCCGCGGGGGACACCCGGCAGGTGACGTCCTTGGTGCACCGGCTGCTGCAGAACGGCACCGGCGCGGACCGGCAGCGCGCCGCGCTCGCCCACGGGGGCCTGCGCGCGGTCACCGAGCTGATCAGCGCCCAGAGCACCATGCCCTGACGGAACGCCCCGGGAACCTGCTCAGGCCGCGGCGGCGTAGGCGGCGGCCACGGCGGTGTCGGTCCGGGCGTGCACGACCAGCCGGGTGCCGGCGGTGTCGGCGTTCGCCTCCAGCACGCGGCGGGTGGGCGCGCTGGCGGTGGCCACCGACATCAGCATGCCCAGCCGGCTGCACAGGCGATGGACGCGCAGGACGACGCTGACGGCTGCGCCCTGGGTGGCCGGCTCGTCCAGGACGACGACCACGGGGGCGGGCCGGTAGGCCTCGACCAGCGCGCTGATCTGCGTCAGGAGCGAGGCACGCCCCCCGATGCCGGGGTCTTCGTGGACCGTGATGACGAGTACTCCGTGGTCGAGCGAATGCGACAGCAACACGGCCCTCGCGCCTCCGTTTCCTCCTTCGGCGGGTCGTTCCACCATGGAAGTACCCGGAGCAGGCCCCCTGAAGCATCAGTATCGCCCCGGTATGCGGAATCCGCTCGGCCGGCGGTCCCGGGCCCGGTTCCGTGCCGGACGCCGTTTCGCGGGTAGCCGTGCAGTGCGGCGCAACGGACGGGACGGAGGTGGGTGATGGAGCGCGGTGGAGAGGGCGGACGGCGCATGCTCGCCGACTTGCTGGCGGCCAGCCACCTCATGCCCGTCGAACTGCTCCCGGCCAAGGCGAACGCGTGCGCCCGCGCCGCCTCCTTCCGCCGGGTGCTGATCTACCTCGCCGATCTGCGGCGCCGGACGCTGTGCCTCCTGCCGGGGAGGAAGCGGCCGAGGAGGGCCACGAGAGGGAGCTGCCCATCGAGGGGACGGTGGCCGGGCGGGCCTTCCAGTACGGCGACGTGCTGCCCGCCGCGCCCCCGGGCCGTGACGTGTTCGAGTGGTGGGTGCCGCTGCTGGACGGCACGGAACGCATCGGCCTGCTGCGGGTGAGCGCCGAGCGCAACGACGCCGAGGCCCGCTACGACATGGAGTCGCTGGCGGCGCTCGTCTCGCTCATCGTGGTCAGCAAGCGGAGCACCAGCGACGCGCTGGCCAAGCTGACGCGCGCCCGGCCGATGAGCGTGGCCGCCGAGATGCAGTGGAACCTCCTGCCGCCCAGGACCTACGCGGACGGACGGGTGACCATCTCCGCGGCGCTGGAACCGGCCTACGACATCAGCGGCGACGTCTTCGAGTACGCCGTCGACGGACCCCTCGTCCACTTGACGATCTTCGACGCCATGGGCCACGACACCGCCGCCGGCCTGTCCGGAGCGCTCGCGCTGGGGGCGTGCCGCAACGCCCGCCGCCAGGGCGCCGGCCTCCTCGCCAAGGCGGAGGCCGTCGAGGCCGCCCTGGTCGAGCAGTACGGCCACCGGCGTTACGTCACCGGCATCCTGGCGACCCTCGACACCCGCAACGGGGCCCTGACATGGGTCAACCGCGGCCACCATCCGCCGATCGTCATCCGGGACAACCGCTGGACCACCCACCTCAAGTGCCGCCCGGCCCACCCCATGGGCACCGAACTCGGCCTGCCCGGCACCGTCTGCCAGGAGCACCTCCAGCCCGGCGACCGCGTCGTGCTGTACACCGACGGCATCACCGAGGCGCGCAGCGCCGGCGGCCGGGAGTTCGGACTGGACCGCTTCGCCGACTTCCTGATCCGGCACCACGCCGACGGGCTGCCCGTGCCCGAGACGCTGCGCCGTCTGATCCGGGCCGTCCTCGACTACCACGACGGAGAGCTGCAGGACGACGCCACGGTCCTGATGTGCGAATGGATCGGCCCGCATCTGGAGCCGGCAGCCACGGCGGCGAAGCTGACCGGCCTGTCGTCCCACGAGCCCCACGAGGAGGACCAGACCCGCCCCGGCAGGCTGCGCGTTCCAGGCGCCGCTCAGACCGGGAGGACGAACGGCGGATGTGAGCCGTTGAGGAAGTAGTCCCCGACGTCCCGCAGCCGGTGCGTCACGGGCTCGTACAGCGTGTGGGTCCGGGCGTTGCGCCAGAAGCGGTCGAAGCCCAGCCGCGCGGACGCCGAGCGGGCGCCGATGATGTCCAGGGCGCGGGCGGTGGACTCCTGCACGGCCCGGGACGCGGCGGCCTCGGCCATGGCGACGAGGACGGAGGTCTCCGCGTACTCCTCGTAGGAGAGGTCCTCACCGCGGGTCAGCCCGGCGTGCACGGCGTCCCGCGCCTGGTCGGCGAGGGCGGACGCCGAGCGGGTCAGCACGGTGAGCTCCCCGTACGCGGTCAGCACCTGCGGGTCCCGGGGCGAGCCGGCCGGCCAGTCGGGGTGCCAGGGCGCGCGGCCGGCCCTGCTGTACTCGCGGGCCTCGGCGAGCACCCCCTCGGCCATGCCCAGCCGGAGCTGCACCGACAGCAGCCGCCCCACCGGCGACACCAGACCGGTCCGCGGCGACAGGACGTCCTCGTCCGCGGTCAGGGACCCCAGGACGTCGTCGGCGGTGACCGGCACGGCGTCGAACTCCACGCTGCCACCGGCCGCGAGCCGCTGTCCGAAGGGATCGGCGTCACCGTCGACCGCCACGCCCTGCCGGGCCGGATCGACCACCACGGCGAACGGCTCGCCGGTGTCCGCCCGCACGGCCCGCACGGCGAGCCGGTCGGCGACCAGCACCCCCGCCGCGTAGCTCTGACGGCCGTTCAGCACCCTGCCCTGCGCGGTCCTGACGAGGGTCAGGGCCGGTTCCTGACGCGCCAGGCCACCGCCCCAGCACCACTGCTCCGCGGCGGTCCGCCGCTCCAGCTCGTCCGCGCGGGCCGGGTCGGTGAAGAACCGGGCGCTCCACGACACGAAGTAGTGACAGCCGAGGAGTTGGCCGATCGCGCCGTCGGCCGTCGCGATCTCCCGGACCACCGCGTAGGCGGTCGGCCAGTCCGCTCCGCCGCCGCCGAGTCCGGCCGGTACGAGCAGGGCCAGCAGCCCCGACTCGCGCAGCCGGGCCACCTCGTCGAACGGCGGTTTGCCCGCCTGGTCCCTGGCCACCGCGTCCGTGGCCAGGTCCTCCGCCGTCTCACGGGCCACCCGCAGCCAGTGGGCCGGACCGGGCCCGGCCGGTTCGGACTCCACGTCGGGTCCGGACAGCGCGGGGGCAGCGCCCATGACAGGGGTCTCCTCAACTTCGGTGACACGGTGGGGGGTCGGGGCTCACCGGCAGCGCGTACAGCGGAAAGATGTGTGGGCCATGCGCATCATCCTGCGCAGGGCCGTCAGACGCCGTCAATACTTTCCTAGTAATTCGATAGGGAACGTAGGGAAAGCCGATGCCCGGGTGGCCGAAAACCTCAACGCCGTACGGACGAAGGCGACCTCCCGGTGCCCCCTCGCGGTCAGCCCCTGACCGCAAGGCCTGGGACGGTGGCCGGGCAGGCAGCCGTTCCCGCGTCCCGGGGCCGGCGCACGATCCGAAGGCACAGGTGTACCGATGACCGTTCTCGACGCCCGGGCGCTCAACCGCGCCACCCTCGCCCGGCAGTTGCTCCTCGACCGCGCCGAGCTGCCGGTCCTCGACGCCGTCGCCCACCTCGGCGGGCTCCAGGCCCAGGAGCCGCAGGAGCCGTTCACCGGGCTCTGGTCGCGGCTGCGGGCCTTCGACCCGGCGGCCCTGTCGGAGCTGCTGACCGGGCGTCGCGTGGTGCGGGCCCACCTGATGCGCCGCACGGTCCATCTCGTCACCGCGGGCGACCTCCTGGCCTGGCGGGCCCGTCACGACGACATGCTGCGCCGGCGGGTGCTGGGGGTGTACCGCCGGGAACTCGAAGGGGTCGACCTCGGCGCACTCGCGGCGGCCGGCCGGGAGGTCATGGCCGACGGCGAGCCCCGCTCGATGTCCGGCCTCGCCCGGGCCGTCGCCGACCGCTGGCCGGCGGTGGGACCGCGGCCGCTGGGCGAGATGCTGGCCGCGGGTCTCCTCCCGACGGTGCAACTGCCCCCACGCGGGGTGTGGCGGACCAGGGCGGGCGCCCGGTACGGACTGGTCGCCACCTGGCTCGGACGCGACATCGACCCGCTGGACCCGGACCCCTCCGACCCCGTCGGACAGACCCTGCTGCGGCGCTACCTCGCCGCCTACGGCCCCGCCGCCTCGGCCGACCTGCGCGCCTGGTGCGGTCTGACCGGCCTCCCTGCGGCGGTCTCCGCCCTGCGCGGGGAACTGGTCCGCTTCCGCGACGAGCGCGGCCGTGAGCTGCTCGACCTCCCCGGCGCGCCGCGCCCGGACCCCGATACCCCCGCCCCGGTGCGGTTCCTGCCCGCCTTCGACAACGCCGTCCTCGGCTACCACGACCGGAGCCGGATCATCGACGACGCCCATCGCGGCCTGTCCGTCGCCGGGGCCCGCTTCGTCCTGGTCGACGGCCGGGTCGCCGCGACCTGGACCGTCGAGACCGACACCGTCCTGATCACCCCGCTGCGCCGCCTCACCCGCGCCGACCGGGCCGCCGTCGCCGAGGAAGGAGGGGCGCTGGCGTCCTTCCTCGGCAGCGGCGACGCCGGCCGGGTGCGCATCGCCCCGTCCCCCGGGTGACGCCGTCGCCGGTCACCGGCTGATACGCCGGCGGACCCGCGGGTACCCAGAGGGCGCCGCGGGCGTGCCATCCGGACGCGACCGCACGGAACAGCGAGGAGCCCGGCATGGGACGCGAGCAGCCGCGGACGGACCGCGCCGGACTCCTGCGGGAGACGGCCGCCGAGGTGTTCGGCTGGGACACCCTCCTGCCGGAACAGCTCACCGCCATGGAATGGGTGCTCGACGGGCAGGACACCCTCGTCGTCATGCCCACCGGCTCCGGAAAGTCCGCCGTCTACCAGGTGCCCGCCGTGCTGCTGTCCGGGCCGGTCGTGGTCGTGTCGCCGCTGCTCGCCCTGCAGCGCGACCAGATCGCGGGGCTGCCGGACGGCGACCGCGCGCCGGGTGCCGTCGCGGTCAACTCCGACCTCGGCGCGGCCGCGACCGAGGAGGCCTGGGACGCGGTGCGCGGCGGTGCGGCCCGGCTGCTGTACCTGTCGCCCGAGCAACTGGCCAAGGACGACGTGGTGGAGCGGCTGGCCGCGCTGCGCCCCGCCCTGTTCGTCGTCGACGAGGCCCAGTGCGTGTCCTCCTGGGGCCACGACTTCCGGCCCGACTACCTGCGCCTGGAGCAGGCCGTCCGGCGTGTGGGCGGACCGCCCGTCCTGGCCCTGACCGCCACCGCCGCCGCGCCCGTGCGCCGGGACATCGCCGAACGCCTCGGAATGCGCCGGCCACGACTGCTGGTGACCGGCTTCGACCGGCCGAACATCGCCCTCAGCGTCCGCCGCTTCCTCGACGACGACGAGCGGCGCCTCGCGGTCGTCGAACGGGCCGCCGCCGAGCCCAAACCGGGCATCGTCTACGCCGGCACGCGCAAGGACACCGAGCACTACGCCCGGGAACTGGCCGCCCTGGGGCTGTCCGCCGAGGCGTACCACGCCGGACTGCGCGCCTGCGAACGCGAGCGGATCCACGACGCCTTCCTCTCCGGCACCGCCGACGTGGTGGTGGCGACCTCGGCGTTCGGCATGGGCATCGACAAGGAGGACGTACGGTTCGTCCTGCACGCGTCGCTGCCCGGTTCCCTCGACGCCTACTACCAGGAGATCGGCCGCTGCGGCCGGGACGGCCGGCCGGCCCTCGCCGTGCTGCACCACCGGTCCGAGGACACCGGCATGCGGTCGTACTTCGCGGGACGCGCCCCCGGTCCCGAGACCCTGACGGACGTGGCGCGGGCCGTGCACGAGCACCGCTCGGACCCGGCCGACCTCGACGGACTGCGCGAGGACACCGGCCTGTCCCGGAACCGGGTCACCGCGGCGGTGAACCTGCTGGAGGAGGCCGACGCCGTCGCCACGGGCGAGGAGGGCGAGGTGCGCCCCGCCGACGGCATGGCCCCGCAGGAGGCCGCCGAGGAGGCCGCGCGCACCGCCCGGGCACACCGCCGCACCGAGCGGACCCGGGTCGAGATGGCCCGGGCCTACGCCGAGACCACCGGCTGCCGGCGGCGTTTCCTGCTGGGCTACTTCGGCGAGGACCACCCGGGCCGGTGCGGCAACTGCGACCTGTGCGACGGACGGCTGCAGCAGGATGACGACGAGGAGAGGCCCGCGCACCCGGCCGCCGCGGAATACCCCGTCGGCACCGAGGTACGGCACGAGCAGTGGGGCGACGGGACCGTGCTCAGCGAGGACCAGGACCGCATCACGGTGTTCTTCGGGCAGGCCGGCTATCGCACGCTGGCCCTGGAGGCGGTGGCCGGCCACGACGACCTGCTGTCCGTGCTGCGCAGGCCCGGCGAGGACCGGTGGGCCGGCTGAGCCACCGGCGTCTCGGCGTTCCGCAGCCGACGGGCCCGTGCGCCGGTGCCGGGAGCACACTGGAAGGGTGCTGCCGGTGCTCAGCGAGGGGGTGTCGGCCGATGACAGCGTCCGAGCGCACGACCGTGCGGTGGTGGCGGTGGCGGCGCAACGCCCTGAAGCGCCGCGTCGACGTCGTCGAGGCCTGGGTCGTGCTCGCCGGGTGGGTGTGCGCGCTGCTCGGCGGGGCGGCCGGCGGGCTGTCGGCGGCGGCCGCGGTCGACCGGGCCGTCGAACGTCAGCGCGCGGAGAGCCGTCGGGTCTCCGCGGTCCTCGTCGAGGACGCCCCCGGCCCCTCACCGGCCCGGGCGGCGAGCGATCAGCGCGTCTGGGGCACGGTGCGGTGGACCGCGCCGGACGGCTCGGCACACCGGAACGAGGCGCGCGTCCCGCCGAGAGCTCCCGCCGGAAGCACGATCCCCGTCTGGGTGGACCGGCGCGGTGACCTGACCACGGCACCGGTGTCGGACGGCGAGGCCTGGCTCCACACCGCCCTGGGCGGCACCCTGGCCGGCTCCTTCGCGGCCGGGACCCTGCTGGGGGCCGCCTGGCTGACCCGGCTCTGCCTCGACCGTCACCGGATGGCCGCGTGGGACGCGGAATGGGAACGCCTCGACACCCGCCGCGGATGGAAGACGGGCTGACCCGGGCGAACGGCGACTCGGCCCCGCCACCGGATGGCGGGTCAGTCCCGCCCGAGTATCGCGGCGGCCGCCTCCACGCCCTCGCGGGTTCCGATCACGATGAGGACGTCACCGCCGGCGAGCCGGAAGTCCGGGGCGGGGGAGGGGATCGCCTCGGCCCGGCGCAGCACCGCGACGACGGAGGCGCCGGTCTCGGTGCGGATCCGGGACTCGCCCAGCAGCCGCCCGTTCCAGTGCGAGGAGCCGGGCAGTTCGATCCGCTCGGCCACGAGCCCCAGGTCGGTGGTGGACAGCAGGTTCGGTGTGTGGTGAGCGGGCATCAGCGCGTCGATGAGGGTGGCCGCCTCCTCAGCGGTGAGCCGCACGGAGAGGTCGCAGGCGTCCGGATCGTCCTCGCGGTAGGCGCTGACCGTCCGTAGGCCGTCGCGGTGGGCGACCACCGACAGGCGGCGGTGCTCCCGGGTCGTCAGGTCGTAGCGGACGCCGATGCCGGGCAACGGCGTACTGCTGAGGCGGGGCGCGCTCATGACTGTCCCCTTCGGTCGGCGTGCGCGTGCCGGCGGACTCGGCTGCGTGGGGCCGTGCGGACCGGCGTCCGGATCCGGCCCGTGGGGCTCATCGTAGGCGGCCGCGCGGGCGGGGTCTCGTCCGTGTGTGCTATCCGGAGCGCTGCGGGGACGGCGATCCGGACGGGTGGGGAGTGGCCGTGGGCAGGCCCACGGTGGCGCCCTCGACCTGCCGCACGGTGCCGTCTCCGGGCCGGTCGCCCGCGCCGGGGCTGGTGGCCAGCCGGGACCAGGCGCCGAGGGCGAGGGCCACCGCGGCGGCGGTGGCGACGACCCGTCCCACGCGCCGGGCCCTGGCCCGTCGGTCCAGGTCCCGCCAGGCCACCCGGACCCACAGCTCCTCGGGCTGCCACAGGTCGCCGACGGTCTGCGCGGGCTGGGGCTGCCGGCCGCTGGCCCGTTCCCTCGCGGAGGGTTCCCTGGGGGCGGAGGAGCGTATGGCGGACTCGCTGTCCGTGAGGAAGCGCAGCCACACCTCGTCCGGCACCGGGGAGACGCCGTCCGGCTCGCCGGGCGTTCCCCGCCCGCCCGGTCCTGCGGTGGTCACGTCCCGTCCTCCCCTCTCCGGCCCTCGCGACCGATCCCGTGTCGTGCAAGATCAGTATGCCGTCCGGCCCCGGGGGCCGCAGGAGGGCCTAGGGCACCCCGAGTTCGAACAATACGTACCCCGCGTACGAGCCGGAGGCCAGGGCCGCGGTGCCGAGCACCGTCGCCAGGGACGGCAGGCGCAGGCGGCGCATCGCGAGCGCCAGGGGGATGAACAGCGGGAAGAGCGGCAGCAGATAGCGGGAGACGTTGCCGAAGATCTGCTGGGTCGTCATCACCATCAGATACGACAGCACGGTGTAGACGACGAGCACGCCGGGCGGCCGCAGGCGCAGCAGCAGCACCGTCAGCACCGGCACCGCCAGCACCACGCACACCCCGATGACGTCCTCGAAGGGCATCGCGAAGAGGTAGTCGAAGTGCCCCACGGGGAGGGAGGTCAGCACGGTGAGCGTGTGGGCTCCCCAGTCGAACTTGTGGGCCCAGGCGCCGTCCTGGAGCTTGGAGTAGCCGTTGATGTCGCCCATGCGGTGGTTGACCCAGGCGAGATAGCCGAACAGGCCCAGCGGGGCGATCGCCACGGCGGCCAGCGGACGGCGCAGCCCGTCCTCCCGCCGGCGCAGGGACAGCACGGCGGCGAAGGCCAGTGCGGCGACCAGTGCCACGGCGGTGGGCCGGCAGAGCCCGGCCGCGCAGGTCAGCAGCCCCGCGGTCAGCCAGCGGCGGGACATGACGGCGTGACAGGCCCAGGCGGCGACGGCCGTGTAGAGGGACTCCGAGTACCCCGACCACTCCGTCCCCGAGCCGGGCCAGACCGCCCACAGTCCGGCGGCCACCAGACCGGCCCGGTGGCCGCCCAGGCGGTGCGTGACGGTGTAGATGCCGAGCGCGGCGACGAAGGAGGCCACGACGGAGACCGTCATGCCGGCGCCGTACAGGCCGAGCCCGGTGCACTCCGAGACCAGCCGCGTCAGCGCCGGGTACAGCGGGAAGAACGCCGCCGAGTTGCCTTCGAGGGTGATCAGGCCCTTCGCACCCGGGACCGGTACGAGCGCGGGGTCGTAGCCGTGCGCGGCGATCTGCTGGTACCACCAGCCGTCCCAGCTCGCCAGGACGTCCCAGGGGTGTTCGCCGCCGCCGAAGCGCGGGTTCTTCTTCCGGAAGTCGCCCGCGGAGTCCAGCAGGTACATGAAGACGGCGAAGCCGGCCAGCTTCAGCACGCCGTACGTCAGCAGCACGGGCCCGTAGCGTGCGGCCGCCCCGCGCAGCCGTCGCCGGAACTCCTCGGACCGGGGCGGGACTCGGGGGAGGCCGGGACCGGACGGCGGCCGGTGCAGCTCGACGGTGCTCATGCGGGTCCTGTCGTGCGGCGGACGGAACGGGCGGGGAACACCCAGGCCCGGAAGAGGAGGAAGCGCAGCAGCGTCGCGGCCAGGTTGGCGGCGATCAGCGTCGCGAGCTCGACCAGGCGGCCGGCGTCGGGCGCGCCGTGGTGCAGGGCGGCCAGCGATCCGCTGGTCAGGGACAGCCCGATCAGGAACGCCGCGAGGCCCTTGAGATGGTGGCGCAGCGCCCCGCCGCGGCCCCGGATCCCGAAGGTGAGCCGCCGGTTGGCGGCGGTGTTGGCGACCGCGCCGGTGAGCAGGGCGAGCGCGTTGGCGGCCTGTGCTCCCGAGGCCGGTCTGAACGCCGTGTACAGCAGGAGGTAGAACAGGGTGCTCGCGGCGCCCACGGCGGCGAACCGGACCGCCTGCCGGGCCAGTCCGTCGGGCAGTTCCCCGGCCGGCTCGGCATCACTGCGGTGCAGCGCGGTCAGCGGCAGCCGGCCGCCGGCCAGGGCGCGGCCGAGCCGGGCCATGCCGCGCAGATCGGCCAGTGCCGTGGACAGCAGGTGCACCCGGCTGTCGGGGTCGTCCACCCAGTCCACCGGCACCTCGTGTATCCGCAGCCCCGCGCGCTCGGCGATGACCAGCAGCTCGGTGTCGAAGAACCACGCGCGGTCCTCCACCAGCGGCAACAGCCGCTCGGCGACGTCCCGCCGCACCGCCTTGAACCCGCACTGCGCGTCGGAGAACCCCACGGCGAGCGTGGAGCGCAGCAGCCCGTTGTAGCAGCGCGAGATGATCTCCCGCTTCGGTCCGCGCACCACGCGGGCCCCCCGCGCCAGCCGGGTGCCGATCGCGATGTCGGAGTGCCCCGAGATCAGCGGCGCGACCAGCGGCAGCAGGGCCGCGAGGTCGGTGGACAGGTCCACGTCCAGATAGGCCAGGACCGGTGCCCGGGAGCGCGACCAGGCGGTGTGCAGCGCACGGCCGCGGCCCTTCTCGGCCAGCCGGAGCCAGTGGGTGCCGGGCAGTTCGGCGGCCAGCCGCGCGGCGATCACCGGCGTCCGGTCGGTGCTGGCGTTGTCGGCGACGGTGATCCGGAAGGAGTAAGGGAAGGTCTCGGCGAGGTGCGCGTGCAGACGCCGGACGCAGGGCTCCAGGTCCCGTTCCTCGTTGTACACCGGGACCACCACGTCGAGGACCGGCTCCGGGTGGTGCGCGGACAAGGGCGCGCGACGCGGCAGCGCGGCCGGCTCGCTCGGTGTCGGGCGGTCGATCAGCGGCGACCGCCGTGCGGTTCTCATGGCTGTGTCACGGTCTCTTTCTGGCGCGGGGCGGAGCCCGGCGCCGGTCGCGGGCATGCCGAAGGCGCCCGTGGGGGTGCCGGGTGAGGGGTGGTGCGGTGACGGGAGGCGGGGCGTCCCGCCCCGACGCAGGGTCCGCCGGAGCGGCGGCTACTCGATGGAGGCCGACGCGGAAGGTTCCTCCGACTCCAGGACGGACGGCGGCACCGTCGTTGGCGTGGGGGAGGGCGGGGGTGTGGGCGGCGCCGATGTGCTCCGGCTCGTGGAGGGCGTGGCGCTCGGCGTGGGGTCGCTCGGCGCGCTCGTGGTCCCGGACGGCGTGACCCCGCCGGTGGTCGCGGGCGCCGTCGACTCCGGCCGTGTCGGGGTGGGGCTCGGGTCCGGCGCGTCGGTGGTGGGGGTGGTGTCGACCTGCACGGTCGGGCTGGTCGACGGCTGCGGCCGGTGGTCGGCGGGGGGCTGGGCGCGGGTGAGCAGGCCGGGCAGCAGGGCCAGTCCGACACTGATCCCGGCCACCGCGACGGCGGAACCGCCCGCCTTCCACAGCATCCGGGCCCGGCGCCGGGCCCGGATGCCCGCGTGCAGCCGCTGCCGGTGCTCGGCCTCGTAGGGGGTGTGCTGCCGGGTGTCGCGCATCAGGCGCGACAGGTCCCGCTCGAAGTCGTCCATCGCTTCTCCCTTCACCCCACGGGCCTGACGGCGTCGGACAGGAGCTGGCGGAGCCGGGCGACTCCGCGTGACGCGTGGGACCGTGCCGTGCCGACCGGACAGCCCAGCGCCTGGGCGACCTGGGCCTCGGGCAGGTCCTCGTAGTAGCGCAGCACCACCGCGGCCCGCTGCTTCGGCGACAGCAGCGCCAGGGCCGCCTCCAGCCGGGAGCGTTCCGCGACCGCGGACGACATGTCGCCCGGGTCGGCGCGGTCGGGCAGTTGCTCCACCGGCCGCTCGCCCCACCAGCGGCGCCGCGCCGAACGGGCCGCCAGCCGCACGAGCACGGTGCGGACATAGGCCTCGGGAGCCTGTTCGGCCACCTTCGGCCATGCGAACCACAGCTTGACCAGGGCCTCCTGCACCAGATCCTCGGCCCGCTGCCGGTCGCCCCCCGTGAGCAGCCGGGCGACATGGAGCAGCGCCGACCAACGGGCGGCCGCGAACTCGTCGAAGCCGTCCGCCCCCCGAATCTGCTCCATCCTCACCGTCCCGCGTCTCAGTGGCCTCCTACACCTCTCGAAAGACGCTGGACCCCCCTCCACGCTGCACCCTAAACCTGTGATCCACCTCACTCCCCGAGGGGTGGGGCAGCAGGGCAGCGAAAAGGGCCCGTGCACGGCACGGGCCCTCTCCTCGGTCAGTGATGCGGTCGCGGCTCGGCTAGGTGCGGTTCGCCTTCGGCTGGCCGGGCTGGTCCGGCGTGCCGTGCGGCGGAGCGCTGTGCGGCTGCGGCGACGTCGCCGGGGTCACGCGTGAACCGCCCTGGCCGCCGTGCCCCGACTCCGGACGCAGGGCGTTCGGGTCGCCGGACGTCGGCTCGGCGCCCGCGCGCAACTGCTCCAGCCGGGAGCCGAGCAGTTCGGTCACCGGCAGCCGGTCGGTGTGTGACCGCTCGTACGCCAGCAGTGCCTCGACCTCGTCCGCGGACAGCGACCGCACACGGCTCTCCAGGCCGCCGATCGGCAGATGGTCGTAGTCGGGCAGCGGCAGGGTGGTGCGGGCGGGATCGGCCATGGTTCTCACTTCCCTGTGTACGACGTGATGTACGGCCGGGGTTGGGATGACTGAGGACGGTGTGACGGGGGAGCGGTGGGGAGGTCAGCGGGCGCCCGGTCCGCCGCTGCCGAATCCGCCGCTGCTGCCCTCGTTCCAGCGCGGGCGCTCCTGCGAGGCGCTCGTCCGGTCGCTCTGACGGCCGTTCGTCTTCAGCTCGTGCGGCGTCAGACGCTCCTCGCTTCTCGGCATCTCGTCGGGTTCCCGGCGCTCGAGCGTCTCGCGGACCGGCCCGCCTGCGGGCATCCGCGGCTGTTCCTCCGGTCGCGGCGTGGGCGGTTCCTTGCGCTTGGTGCGAAAGCCGAGGACGAAGGCCCCCAGCAGCAGGGCCACGACCACCACGCCCGCCACACCCAGCCCGATGCCGAGGGCGCCTCGGCCCGCGGCCAGCTCCATCCATGCGGTATTCATGGCACGCGAGTACCCCCGGGCCCCGCCATGAACCGGGTCACCTCGATCGTGCCGACGGCCGCGAGGAGCGGGTACGGGAGCGGTTCTCCTTGCGGAGGGCGTCCAGCAGCTCCGCCTTCGACATGCGCGAACGCCCCTCGACGCCCAGCCGCCGCGCGAGTTCGTAGAGGTGCGCCTTCGAGGCCTGTTCGTCGACGCCCTCGCTGCTGCGGCCGCCCCGCTGCCGGGGGCGGGCCGACCGGGGGTCCGAAGGGCCCTTGCGGCCGCCCTCCTTGCGCTCCCAGTGGTCGCCGACCTTCTCGTGCGTGTGCTTCAGCGCGCCGAAGGCCGTGCGGTGCGCGCGTTCGCCCTCGCCGTAAATCTCCACGGCCGAGTCGTGCGCCTTGATCCAGGTGCGCTGCGCCTCCTTCGAGGAGCGCTCCACGGTCGACGGGAGCTCCTCTCGCCCTGGCATGTGACCCACCTCCGCGCGTCGGCCTTCCGGGCCGGCCGAGTGCCCGGCGCGCCGGTCCGGAAAACGGCCGGAACCCGTGGCGGGACCGGGTTTGACCGGCATCGGCGGGGCTACCCGCCCGGTGTGACTTCGACGACATCCCAGCAGGAGCTGTTCCGGTTCCTGGAGGACCGTTTCGCCTGTGCCCAGGCGTGCACCGAGTGCGCCCGGGCGTGCGCGTTGCGCGCGAGCCTCGTGGATCCCGACGGCACCGAGAACCAGGAACTCGTACGGCGCAAGGGCATCATGTGCGCGGAGGTCTGCGACGCGACCTGCCGTGTGCTGTCCGAGCAGAACCAGGTGGACGAGAACAGCATCCGCGTCCAGGTGGAGTGGTGCCGGACCGTGTGTCTGGAGGCCGCGCACGTCTTCGACCGGCAACCGGGGGCCGAGGACTCGGCGGCGGCCTGCCGCGCCTGCGCGCGGGCCTGCACGGACTTCCTCGCGACGCTGAACTGACCACACCGCGCCGACGGCCTCCCGCCACCGCGGCCTGCCTTCGCCGGCCGTCGGTCTGGAACCACCGTGGTCTGCGCTCGCCGACCAACGGCCTGCCACCACCGAGGCCTACCCGTGCGGCCGACGACCCGCCATCGCGGCCTGCCCTCGCCATTCCCTATTTCTGGAACACGTTCTACGGTGTGCGCCGACAGGACCGCCCTGGCCGAGCCTGGAGGCGCCGTGCACCTCGATGACACGCCCGAGCAGCAGCGGCTGCGCAGCGAACTGCGCGCCTACTTCGCCGAACTGGTCCCGGACCAGGCGTACGCCCGGCACACGGACCCGGCCGCCCAGAAGCGGTTCTACCGCGAGACCATCCGGCGGCTCGGGTCCGACGGCTGGCTCGGCGTGGGCTGGCCGCGCGAGTACGGCGGGCGCGGCCTGTCGGCGACGGAGCAGTTCATCTTCTTCGACGAGGCCGCCCAGGCCGGGGTCCCACTGCCGCTCATGGCGCTGAACACCGTCGGCCCGACGATCATGCAGTACGGCACCGACGAGCAGAAGGCCTACTTCCTGCCGCGGATCCTCTCCGGCGAGATCGACTTCGCCATCGGCTACAGCGAACCCGGCGCGGGCACCGACCTCGCCGCACTGCGCACCCGCGCGGTGCGGGACGGGGACGAGTACGTCGTCAACGGCCAGAAGATCTGGACGACCAACGGTGACACGGCCGACTGGGTGTGGCTGGCCGTGCGCACCGACCCGGCCGCGCCGCCGCACCGGGGCATCACCATGCTCCTGGTGCCGACCTCCGACCCCGGCTACTCCTGCACCCTCATCAACACGCTCGCCTCGCACGACACCACCGCCAGCTACTACGAGAACGTCCGTGTCCCCGTCTCCCACCGGGTCGGCGCCGAGAACCAGGGCTGGCGGCTGATCACCAACCAGCTCAACCACGAGCGCGTGACCCTGGCCGCCCACGGCACGATGGCGATCCGCGCCCTGCACGACGTACAGCGCTGGGCGCGGGAGACGAAGCTCGCCGACGGGCGCCGCGTCGCCGACCTGCCCTGGGTCCGCCGCCTCCTGGCCCGCACCCACGCCCGCCTGGACGCGCTGAGACTGCTCAACCGGCAGATGGTCGGCGCCGTCCAGGACGGCACCCTCACCCCGCAGGACGCCTCCGCGGTCAAGGTCTACGGCTCGGAGGCCCGGCGCGACGCCTACGCCTGGCTCCTGGAGATCACCGCCGCCCCCGGCGCGCTCAAGGAGGGCTCGGCGGGCGCGGTCCTGCACGGCGAACTGGAGCGCGGCTACCGCTCGGCGGTCATCTTCACCTTCGGCGGCGGCAACAACGAGATCCAGCGGGAGATCATCTCGTGGCTCGGCCTGGGGATGCCGCGGGTGCGGCGCTGAGCCCGCGTGCGGCGAGGGACGCCGGAGCCGGCCCTGCGGGGCGTGGGCGCGTCAACCGGGGCCGCCTACTGCAGAAGAGGGCCTTGGACACCCTCGCGACAGCCGTGAGCCGCACACCCCTGGAACGGGACGTCGGCTCCGCTCGCGAGGAGCGGCGGGTGCGGGTTGCCGGGGCTGCGGAGGGTGACGGATCGGGACCGCCCACGGGGGTGGGCGAGGGCCCCGGCGACGGGCAGCGCGGCGTCTCCTGGGGCGGGACGTAGTCCCGGCGGCTTCGAGCACCAGGACCGGCACCTCGCGGTACGGTTCGGCGTCCCGCCGGCCCGAGTCCGCCGATGGGGTCCTTCGTCACGCGGCCGTGGGCCGATGGGCCCTGGCCCGGCCCGGTCGCCCGTCCCAGGATGAGATCACGCAGCACGCGGCACCGGGTGAGAGACGAGACGGCAGATGGACGCCAACGACGGATTCCGTGAACTCAGCAGGCACGAGTGCCTGCGCCTGATGGCCCAGGTGCCTGTGGGACGGATCGTGTTCACCCGGCGGGCCCTGCCGGCGGTACGGCCGGTCAACTTCGGCCTGGACGCCGACGGCTCGGTCCTGCTGCGCACCTCGGTGACGTCCGAGCTGGTGGGCGCCATCGTCGGGGCGGTGGTCGCCTTCGAGGCCGACGCGTTCGACTCGCGCACCCGGGCCGGCTGGAGCGTGGTGATCACCGGCACGGCCGCCCTGGTCACCGACCCGGCCGAGCACCACCGGCTGCTGCGGGACGGCCCGCGGTCCTGGGCCCCGGCCCCGCACGAGGTCTTCGTCCGCGTGGCACCGGAACTGGTCACCGGGCGCGAACTGACCGGCGGACGCACCCTCTACGGGGTCGAGCTCCCCTCCTGACCGGCGCGCCGCCCACTCCGGCACGCGAGCTGCACGACCTCCCCCTCCTGCCCCCGACGCACCCGCTCCTCGTACCGGCGCGCGGAGTGCCGCGGCGGCGCGTGGCGCATCTGGCGTACGCCCTTCCGCCGCCGTACGCCCACGAGCTGTACCGCGCAGCGGCCCCCGAACCCGCCGCCGGCACCCGGCGACCGCGCCTCACGAGCCTCCCGCTGCCCCGCGTTCCCGCACGTGCGCGGGGGCAACTCCCTGCGAAACACTTCCTGCGCGCCCTGGCTCGTCCCGGCCCCCACGCGCGCCCGGCACCGTACAAACTGGGACGACAGGCCGCCATACTGGGTGGGCCAGGGGTGGGGCGGGCGAACAGCTACCGGGGGGAGCGTCGCGCGAGATGGGGGACACCAGGCTGATCCATGGCCGTTACCGGCTGCTCGATCCGATCGGGCGCGGCGGCATGGGCGAGGTGTGGCGGGCCCGGGACGAGTCCCTGGGCCGGCACGTCGCCGTCAAATGCCTCAAACCGCTGGGCCCGAACCACGACCACGCCTTCACCCGCGTCCTGCGGGAGCGGTTCCGCCGCGAGGCCCGGGTCGCCGCGGCGCTGCAGCACCGGGGCATCACCGTCGTTCACGACTTCGGCGAGTCCGACGGCGTCCTCTATCTCGTCATGGAGCTGCTCGACGGCCGCAACCTCAGCCAGCTCCTGGAGGACAACAAACAGCACCCGCTGCCGGTCGCCGACGTCGTGGAGATCGCCGAACAGGTTGCCGCCGCGCTGGCCTACTGCCACGAACAGGCCATCGTCCACCGCGACCTGAAGCCCGCCAACATCGTGCGGCTCGGCGACGGCACGGTGAAGATCTGCGACTTCGGCATCGCCCGCCTCGGCCACGACATCGGCTTCACCTCGCGGCTGACCGGCACCGGCATCGCCATGGGCACCCCGCACTACATGTCCCCGGAGCAGATCGGCGGCACCGAGGTCGACCAGCGCAGCGACCTGTACTCGTTCGGCTGCGTGCTGTACGAGATCGCCACCGGCGTACCGCCGTTCGACCTCGACGACGCCTGGGCGATCCTGGTCGGACACCGCGACACCCCGCCCAGACCGCCGCGTGAGCACCGCCCCGAACTGCCCGGCTACCTGGAGCGGGTCATCCTCGACCTGCTCGCCAAGGAACCGGCCGAACGGCCCGGCGACGCCCGCGAGCTGGCGCGCAGAATCAGCGCCCACCGGGCCGCCCCGGTGTACGTGCCGGCCGTCGTGGCACCCGCCGCCGACGCGCCGGCCGGTGCGGGCCGGCTGCCCTCCTGGACGCACGGCATGACCACCGGCCGCAAGGCGGCCGGCACCGGGCTGCGCACCGCTCCGGACCCGGCGGCCGCACTGTCCGGCGAGTGGATCGCGCGGCCCGCCACCGGTCCCGTCGGGGAACCCGTCCCCGAGTCGCGGCCCACCCCGTCCCCGGAGGTCCTCGAAGCCCTGGCCGGACGGCACAACGCGGGCCTCAGCCTCGGCCGGCTCGGCCGCTGGACGGAGGCGGGGGAGGTGCACCGGGCGGTCGCCGCCGAACGCGAGCACCTCCTCGGCCCCCACCACCCCGACACCCTCGCCAGCCGCTTCGAGATCGCCTTCACCCTCAGCCGCACCGGCCGCGCGCCGGACGCCCTGCGCGCGTACAAGCACGTCACCGAGGCCAGGATCCGCACGCTCGGCGCCGACCACCCCGACACCCTGGCCGCGCGCCAGGAGATGGCCTACGTGCTGGGCCGACTCGGCCGCCCCTTCGACGCCCACCGCGTCTACACCTCGGTCCTCGCCGCACGCGAGCGCACGATGGGCCCCGACCATCCCGACACCCTGCGCTGCCGGCACAACCTCGCCTTC
Organism: Streptomyces sp. XY006; assembly: GCF_002237655.1. Lineage (GTDB taxonomy): Bacteria > Actinomycetota > Actinomycetes > Streptomycetales > Streptomycetaceae > Streptomyces > Streptomyces levis. The sequence continues at coordinate 139,195 of NZ_NOKT01000002.1, read as the reverse complement.
AACCTCAGCCGCCTCGGCCGCCTGGAGGACTCCCACCGGATGGCCCGCGAGGTGGCCGCCGCCCGCGCCCGGGTGCTCGGGCCCGACCACCCCGACACCCTGGTCACCCGCTACGAAGTGGCCTACACGCTCGGCCAGTTGGGCCGCTGGGCCGAGGCGCTGCAGACCTACCGGGAGGTCGCCGAGGCCCGTGCCCGGGCCCTCGGGCCCGACCACCCCGACACGCTCGCCGCCCGCCACGAGATCGGCATCAGCCTGGGCCGCCTCGGCCGCAGCGCGGAGGCCCTCGACCTCTACACCCTCCTGGCCGAGGACCGCGCCCGGGTCCAGGGCCCCACCCACCCGGAGACCCTGCGCGCCCGGCACGGGCGGTGCGTCAACCTCGGGCGGCTCGGACGCTGGGAGGAGGCCCTCGCCGAGTCCCGCGAGGTGAGCACCGTGCGCGAGCAGGTCCTCGGCCCCGACCACCCGGACACCCTGGTCAGCCACCGCGAGGTGGCCGTGGGCCTGGGCTGGCTGGGCCGCTGGGGCGACGCGCTCGCCGCGTACCGGAGGGTGGCCGCGGCCCGCGAACGCGTGCTCGGCGCGGACCACCCCGACACCCTCGCCAGCCGCAACGACGAGGCGCACTGCCTCCAGCAACTGGGCCACGCCACCGAGGCGGCCGAGCTGTACCGCAGGGTCGCCACCCTGCGCGACCAGCGAACGAGCGGCGGCCGACAGGCAGCGAGCGGCCCCTGACCCGCACCGCACGGCGCCCCCCGGCCGTACGCCCAGACGCGCCTCTCATCGGGCCCGGGCCGTACGCCTCAGCGCGCCTTTCGTCGGGCCCCGGGTCGTATGTCTCGGCGCGCCTCTCGTCGGGCCCCGACCGCACCTCTCGGCGCGCCCTTCGTCGGCCCCGGCCGTACGCCCAGACGCGCCTCTCCCTCGGGCCCGGCCGTACGTCCAGGCGCACCTCGCGAGGGGCCCCGGCGTCCGACCGACCCGGCCCTCACCCCCGGCCGCCGGAGGCGCGCGGTTGCTCTGGCCGACCCGGATCACCCCGTGTTACGAAGAACCATGACCGCACCCCTGGGATCCCGCGCACACCGGACGTACGACGCCGTCATCGTCGGCGGTGGCCACAACGGCCTGGTCGCCGCCGCCTACCTGGCCCGGGCCGGCCGCTCCGTGCTGGTGCTGGAGCGGCTGGACCACACCGGCGGCGCGGCGGTGTCCACCCGGCCCTTCGCCGGCGTCGACGCCCGGCTGTCGCGCTACTCCTACCTCGTCAGCCTGCTGCCCAGGAAGATCGTCCGGGAGCTCGGCCTGGACTTCCGGGTGCGCACCCGAACCGTCTCCTCCTACACCCCGACCGAACGCGACGGACGGCCCACCGGCCTCCTCGTCGGCGGCGGTGAACGGCGGACCAGGGAGGCCTTCGCCCGGCTCACCGGCTCCGAGAGCGAGTACCGGGCCTGGCAGGACTTCTACGGCATGACCGGCCGCGCCGCGCAGCGGATCTTCCCGACCCTCACCGAGCCGCTGCCCACGCGCGAGGAGCTGCGCGGCCGCCTGGACGACGACCGGGCCTGGCGGACGCTCTTCGAGGAACCGATCGGTGTCGCCGTCGAGGAGCACTTCGACGACGACCTGGTCCGGGGCGTGGTCCTCACCGACGCGCTCATCGGCACCTTCGCCGACGCCCACGATCCCTCCCTGAAGCAGAACCGCTGCTTCCTCTACCACGTGATCGGCGGCGGCACCGGCGACTGGGACGTGCCCGTCGGCGGCATGGGCGCCCTCACCGACGCGCTCGCCGACGCGGCCCGCGCGGCCGGCGCCGTCCTGGTCACCGGCCACGAGGCCCTGCGCATCGCCACGGACGGCCGCACCGCCGAGGTCAGCTACCGCACGGCCGACGGCGAGGGCACGGTCGCCGCCCGGCACGTCCTGGTGAACGCCTCACCGCAGGCCCTCGCCGACCTGACCGGCGATACGCCGCCCGCCCCCGCCGAGGGCGCCCAGCTGAAGGTGAACATGCTGCTCACGCGGCTGCCCCGGCTCCGCGACGGCTCCGTCGACCCGCGCGAGGCCTTCGCCGGGACCTTCCACATCGCCGAGGGCTACGAGCAGCTGGCCACCGCCCACGCCCAGGCCGCCGCCGGTGAACCGCCCGCCGCGCCGCCCTCCGAGATCTACTGCCACTCGCTCACGGACCCGACGATCCTGGGCCCCGGCCTGGCCGAGCGGGGTTACCAGACGCTCACCCTGTTCGGCCTGCACACCCCGGCCCGCCTGTTCGCGCGGGACAACGACGCCGTACGCGAGGACCTGCTGAAGTCGACCCTCGCCCAGCTCGACGCGCATCTCGCCGAGCCGCTCGCCGACTGCCTGGCCACCGACGCGGACGGCCGCCCCTGCATCGAGGCGAAGACCCCGCTCGATCTGGAACGCGACCTGGGCCTGCCCGGCGGCAACATCTTCCACCGGGAGCTCAGCTGGCCCTACGTGCAGGACGGTACCGGCCGCTGGGGGGTGGAGACCCGGCACGCGAACGTCCTGCTGTGCGGGGCGGGCGCGGTGCGCGGAGGGGGCGTGAGCGGGGTGCCGGGACACAACGCGGCGATGGCGGTACTGGAAAGCGGAAACGACTGAATCGCACGCCGGTCCAGGGGCAATCCGACAGGACGAAGGATCCGTGACCGCCGGCCGCCCCGCGCGGACGGTCGCACCACCCCGGGAGGCCCTGTGGCCGAGCTCAGCCCGACCGATCTCCAGAAGGCCCTCAAGGGCATGGACTACCCCACGGACAAGCAGCACCTGGTGGAGCGTGCCCGCAGCAACCACGCCGACGAGAAGATCGTCAGCACCCTCGACGGCCTGAAGGAGAGCCGTTTCGACGGCCCCAACGAGGTGCAGAAGGCCGTCTTCAACCAGTGACCCGGAGCCCGTGACCCGGTTAAGAACCGGGCCACGGTCCCGGGTGCGTCCGTCTCAGTCGGCCGACGGTGTCCATCCCGCCGCTTCGATCCGCGCCGCGTCCGCCGGGCGCGCCTCGTCGAACAGGACGCCGCCGGCCGCCGTCACGCGCGGCGCGTCCACGTAGCAGCCGCGGCCCACGTAGAGCCGGTCCGTCGTGTACCGCCAGCGCAGCGTCAGAGCCCGGGCGGCGGGGAGGCCGGCGGTGAGCCGGTGCCAGGTGCGGCCGGACCAGCCGGTGACCGACCCGGACGGGTGCGGGACCACATCCGCGCCGCGGCGGGCCGTCGTGAAGGGCACCGGCTGCCAGGTCGTGCCGCCGTCGGTGGTGGCTTCCAGGACCAGTTCGTCGGCCTTCGGCTCGGTGTCCCACCACAGCGCGCAGCTCAGCCGCGCACTCCCGGAGGAGGTGTCGAGCGCGGGGAGGGTGAGCGTCGCCGTCGTGGCGACCGCCATGCCGGAGAACCAGGCCGTGCGGCCCCGCGCGGGACGCACCGGCACGGCCCGGGCCAGGTGGTTCGCGGCGGCCACCCGCGGTGCCGAGCCGGAACGCCAGCTGCGCACCGGGTGCACGGAGTTGCCGAGCATCACGAGGAACGAGTCGGTCGTCGGATCGAGCACCAGCGAGGTGCCCGTGAAGCCGGTGTGCCCCGCGCTGCGCGGGGTGGCCATCGCGCCCATGTACCAGTGCTGGTAGAGCTCGAAGCCCAGGCCGTGCTCGTCCCCGGGGAAGGCGGTGTTGAAGTCCGTGAACATCAGCTCCACCGACTCCGGCGTCAGGATGCGGGCCCGTCCGTAGACACCGCCGTTGAGCAGGGTGCGGCCGAGGACCGCGAGGTCCCACGCGTCGGAGAACACGCCGGCGTGGCCCGCGACCCCGCCCAGGGAGAAGGCGTTCTCGTCGTGCACCTCGCCCCACACCAGGCCCCGGTCCAGGCCGCTCCACGGCGGGCGCGCGTCCTCCGTCGCCGCGATCTTCGGCCGCCAGGAGGCGGGCGGGTTGTAGCGGGTGCGGCGCAGACCGAGCGGCGCGGTGATCTCGTCCCGCAGCAGGGTGTCCAGGGCACGGCCCGTGACGCGCTCCAGCACGAGCTGCAGCGAGATGAGGTTCAGGTCCGAGTACAGGTAGGCCGTGCCCGGGGCGCTGACCGGCTGCTCGTCCCAGATGCGCCGGAGCTTCTCCTCGTACGTGGGCGCGGTGTACAGCGGGATCCAGGCCCGGAACCCCGAGGTGTGCGTGAGCAGTTGACGGATCGTGATGTCCTGCTTGCCGGCGCGCCCGAAGTCCGGCAGGTAGGAGGCGACGGTCGCCTCCAGGCCGAGCGCGCCCCGTTCGATCTGCTGCACGGCGAGGATCGACGTGAACAGCTTCGACACCGACGCCAGGTCGAAGACGGTGTCCTCGGCCATCGGGATCTGCTGCTCCGGCGGGAACTCCACACCGGTGTCGGTCTTCTCGTCGTAGGCCCGGTAGCGCACCGCCGTGCCGATGGGCCGGTGCAGGGCGACGGTGCCGCCGCGCCCGGCGAGGAGGACGGCGCCGGCGTACCAGGGGTGCGCGGGGGAGGGGCCGAGGAACGTCTCGGCGTCGGTGACCAGGCGGCGCAGGTGGGAGGCGAGCAGTCCGGCGCGGGCGGCGGTGCCGTGCCGCAGGGTGGGCCGCGGGCCCCCGGCCGCCGGGGCGGCTCCGGCCGGTCCGGCCGGCAGCGGCGCGAGCGCGAGCGCTCCGCCCAGGGCCAGTCCCGCCCGGCCGAGTCGACGCCGGGTCAGTTCACCGTTCGCCGGTCTGTCGGTCACCGCGTACCCCTTCGCCTCAGCCGTCTCGCGCGTCCCCCGGAGTATGTCCGCCGCACACCCATGCGAACCGGCCGAGGGTCGCGGAAGCCGGATCCGGAAAGTATCTGACGGAGCATCAGAAAACCTCTTCCGTCCTCCCGGGGACTCCGGCATCCTGCGCCCATGCAGACGGAGCTGAGCCAGCAACTGGGAATCGAGCACGCCGTCTTCGGCTTCACGCCGTTCCCCGCCGTCGCCGCGGCCATCAGCCGGGCCGGCGGTCTCGGGGTGCTCGGCGCGGTCCGCTACACCGCTCCCGACGAGCTCGCACGCGACCTGGACTGGATCGAGGCGCACGTGGACGGCCGCCCCTACGGCCTCGACGTCGTGATGCCCGCCAGGAAGGTCGAGGGCGTCACCGAGGCCGACGTGGAGGCGATGATCCCCGAGGCGCACCGGCGGTTCGTCCGGGACACCCTCGCCAAGCACGGCGTACCGGAACTCGCCGAGGGCGAGGCGGCCGGCTGGCGCATCACCGGCTGGATGGAGCAGGTCGCCCGCGGCCAGCTCGACGTCGCCTTCGACTACCCGATCCGGCTGCTGGCCAACGCCCTCGGCTCCCCGCCCGCCGACGTCATCGCCCGCGCCCACGCACGGGACGTCCTCGTCGCCGCGCTCGCGGGCAGTGCCCGGCACGCCGTCAAACACCGGGAGGCCGGCATCGACATCGTCGTGGCGCAGGGCTACGAGGCCGGCGGCCACACCGGGGAGATCGCCACCATGGTGCTCACCCCCGAGGTCGTCGACGCCGTCGCCCCGCTGCCCGTGCTGGCCGCCGGTGGCATCGGCAGCGGACAGCAGGTGGCCGCCGCCCTCACCCTCGGCGCTCAAGGTGTGTGGCTGGGCTCCATATGGCTGACCACCACGGAGGCGGATCTCCACTCACCCGCCCTGACCCGCAAACTCCTCGCCGCGGGGTCCGGCGACACGGTCCGCTCCCGCGCCCTGACCGGCAAACCGGCCCGCCAGTTGCGCACCGAGTGGACCGACGCCTGGGACGATCCGGCCGGGCCCGGGCCGCTGCCCATGCCGCTGCAGGGCCTGCTGGTCGCCGAGGCCGTGTCGCGGATCCAGAAGTACGAGGTCGAGCCGTTGCTCGGCACCCCGGTCGGGCAGATCGTCGGGCGGATGACCGGTGAACGCAGCGTCCAGCAGGTCGTCGACGACCTCACCCGCGGCTTCGAGAGGGCCGTGGACCGCGTCAACCGCATCGCCGGAAGGAGCGGCCAGTCGTGAGCACGGTGAGCACACCTCCGGCGGGCTTCTGGGCCCAGGCCGCACAGGACCCCGGCCGCACGGTCCTCGTCGCACCCGACGGGGAGGAGTGGACCGCGGGACGCCTGCACGCCGCCGCCAACCGGCTCGTGCACGGCCTGCGCGCGGCCGGCCTGCGCCGCGGCGACACCTTCGCGGTGGTCCTGCCCAACGGCGTCGAGTTCCTGACCGCCTACCTGGCCGCCAGCCAGGCCGGGTTCTACCTCGTCCCCGTCAACCACCACCTGGTCGGCCCGGAGATCGCCTGGATCGTCTCCGACTCCGGCGCCAAGGTCCTGCTGGCCCACGAGCGCTTCGCCGACGCGGCCCGCGCCGCCGCCGACGAGGCCGCCCTGCCGGACACCCACCGCTACGCCGTCGGCACCGTCGAGGGATTCCGCCCGTACGCCGAACTCCTCGCCGGGCAGCCCGAGTCGCCGCCCGCCGACCGCACCCTCGGCTGGGTCATGAACTACACCTCCGGCACCACCGGCCGCCCCCGCGGCATCCGCCGCCCGCTGCCCGGAAAGCCACCGGAGGAGGCCTACCTCGGCGGCTTCCTCGGCATCTTCGGCATCCGGCCGTTCGACGACAACGTGCACCTGGTGTGCTCGCCGCTGTACCACACGGCCGTGCTCCAGTTCGCCGGCGCGTCCCTGCACATCGGGCACCGGCTCGTCCTGATGGACAAGTGGACACCCGAGGAGATGCTCCGCCTCATCGACGCCCACCGCTGCACCCACACCCACATGGTCCCCACCCAGTTCCACCGGCTGCTGGCCCTGCCCGACGAGGTGAAGGCCCGCTACGACGTCTCCTCCATGCGGCACGCCATCCACGGCGCCGCCCCCTGCCCCGACCACGTCAAACGGGCCATGCTCGACTGGTGGGGGCCCTGCGTGGAGGAGTACTACGCGGCCAGCGAGGGCGGCGGCGCCTTCGCCACCGCCGAGGACTGGCTCAAGAAGCCCGGCACCGTCGGCAAGGCCTGGCCCATCAGCGAACTCGCGGTCTTCGACGACGACGGCAACCGGCTGCCGCCCGGTGAACTGGGCACCGTCTACATGAAGATGACCACCGGCGGCTTCTCGTACCACAAGGACGAGGCCAAGACCCGCAGGAACCGCATCGGCGACTTCTTCACCGTCGGCGACCTCGGCCACCTCGACGAGGACGGCTACCTCTTCCTGCGCGACCGCAAGATCGACCTGATCATCTCCGGTGGGGTGAACATCTACCCCGCCGAGATCGAGTCGGCCCTGCTCGCCCACCCGGCCGTCGCCGACGCCGCCGTCTTCGGCATCCCGCACGACGACTGGGGCGAGGAGGTGAAGGCCGTCGTCGAACCCGCCCCCGGGCACCGGCCCGGACCGGCCCTCGCGGCCGACCTCCTCGACCACTGCGCCCACCGTCTCGCCGGATACAAACGGCCCCGCAGCGTCGACTTCATCGCCGAGATGCCCCGCGACCCCAACGGCAAGCTGTACAAGCGGCGTCTGCGGGAGCCGTACTGGGCGGGGCGGGACCGCGGGATGTGACACGACGAGGTGCCTTGACCCGCCCCGGCGGTGAGCCCAGGATCATGTGTCATGACGACGCCCGGACACGGCAGCACGGTAGACGGAGTCCTGCGGCGCAGCGCCCGGCGCACCCCGGCGCGCGTCGCGGTCGAGTACGGCGACCGCACCTGGACGTACGACGAACTCGACTCCGCCGTCTCCTGCGCGGCGAGCGTCCTCCTCGGCCAGGGGCTCACCCCCGGGGACCGGGTCGGCGCCTACGGCCACAACTCCGACGCCTACCTGATCGCCTTCCTGGCCTGCGCCCGGGCGGGCCTGGTCCACGTCCCCGTCAACCAGAACCTCACCGGCGACGACCTGGCCTACATCGTCGGCCAGTCGGGCAGCTCCCTGGTCCTCGCCGACCCGGACCTGGCCGGCCGGCTCCCCGGCGGCGTACGGACCCTGCCCCTGCGCGAGGCGGACGACTCGCTGCTCGCGCGGCTGGACGGGGCACCCGCGTACGACGGGCCCGAGCCGCGTACCGAGGACCTCGTGCAACTGCTGTACACGTCCGGGACGACCGCCCTGCCCAAGGGCGCGATGATGACGCACCGGGCCCTGGTGCACGAGTACCTGAGCGCGATCACCGCCCTCGACCTGAGCGCCGGCGACCGTCCCGCGCACGCGCTGCCGCTGTACCACTCGGCGCAGATGCACGTCTTCCTGGTGCCCTACCTCGCCGTCGGCGCGACGAACGTCATCCTCGACGCACCCGACGGCGACCGGCTCCTCGACCTCGTCGAAGCGGGCCGTGTCGACAGCCTGTTCGCCCCGCCCACCGTCTGGATCGCCCTCTCCCACCGCGCCGACTTCGCCACCCGCGACCTGAGCGGCCTGCGCAAGGCCTACTACGGGGCGTCGATCATGCCGGTCCCGGTCCTCGAACGGCTGCGGGCGCGGCTGCCGGACCTGGCCTTCTACAACTGCTTCGGCCAGAGCGAGATCGGGCCCCTGGCCACGGTCCTCGCACCCGACGAGCACAAGGGCCGCATGGACTCCTGCGGCCGTCCCGTGCTGTTCGTCGACGCCCGGGTGGTCGACGAGGACGGCAAGGACGTCCCCGACGGCACGCCCGGCGAGATCGTCTACCGGTCCCCGCAACTGTGCGAGGGCTACTGGGACAAGCCCGAGGAGACCGCCGAGGCCTTCCGCGACGGCTGGTTCCGCTCCGGCGACCTCGCCGTGCGCGACGCCCACGGCTACTTCACGATCGTCGACCGGGTGAAGGACGTCATCAACTCCGGCGGAGTCGTCATCGCCTCCCGCCAGGTCGAGGACGCGCTGTACACCCACCCCGGCGTCGCCGAGGCGGCGGTCGTGGGCCTGCCGGACGAGCGCTGGATCGAGGCCGTGACGGCGATCGTCGTCCCGCGCGGGGAGGTCACGGAGGCAGAGCTGATCGACCACGTCCGCGAGCGGCTCACGCCGTTCAAGGCGCCGAAACGCGTGGTGTTCGTGGACGAACTCCCGCGCAACGCCAGCGGGAAGATCCTCAAGCGCCGGCTCAGGGACGAACTCGCAAAGGCCTAGCCCGGCCGGACCCCCCGCTTGTGCCGAACCGCCCCCGGCCACCAGGATCGACGACATGCCGACCTTCCCCGCCCCGGACGGGACCCGGCTCGCCTTCCACGTACGCGGCGAGGGCGAGCCGCTGATCGTGCTGCCCGACGGCCCCATGCGGGCCTCCGCCTACCTCGGGAACCTCGGCGGACTGGACGCCCACCGGCGGCTGGTGCTGCTCGACCTGCGCGGCACCGGCGAGTCCGGGGTGCCCGCGGACCCGGCCACGTACCGCTGTGACCGGCTCGTGGACGACGTCGAGGCGCTGCGGATCCGGCTGGGGCTGGAGCGGATGGACCTGCTAGCGCACTCGGCGGGCGGCAGTCTCGCCCTGCTCTACGCGGCCCGTTACCCGCGGCGGATCGCACGCCTCGCGCTGGTCACCGCCACCCCGTGGGCACTGGGGTGGCCCGCGACGGCCGACGACCGGCGTACGGCGGCCCGGATGAGGGCCTCGGAACCCTGGTTCGCGGAGGCGTTCCCGGCGTTCGAGGCCTGGCTGGACGGTTCGGGCGACTTCGACCCGGTGTTCGTGCCGTTCTTCCACGGGCGCTGGGACGACACCGCCCGCGCCCACGCCGATCGCGAAGAGGCCGAGACCAACGACGAGGCGGCCGACGTCTACGGCGGGGACGGCGCCTACGACCCGGAGGCGACCCGCGACGCCCTGGCGCGGCTGGCCGCGCCCGTGCTTGTCCTGGCCGGCGGGGCCGACGGTGGACCGTCCCCGGCCCTGGCCCGCCGCACCGCCGGCGTCTTCCCGCACGCGGAGTGCGTGGTGCAGCCGGGCGCGGGGCACTACCCGTGGCTCGACGACCCGGAGTGGTTCACGCGCCGCGTGTCGGCCTTCTTCTCCTGACCGCAGGGGATTCGGGTGGCCGTCGGCGGGCCGGGCTCGTCAGGGCTGCGGGCCGTACGCCGTCATGAAACGGTCGCGGAACTTGTCCATGCCCCAACGGGGCGCGTCCTTGGCCGGCTTCAGACCGTCCGTCCAGCCCCAGTCGGCGACGCGGTCCAGGACCTTCGGGTCCTTGGCGACGATGCTGATCGGCACGTCCTTGCCGGTGTCCCCGGCGGTGACGGTCGGCACCGGCTGGTGGTCGCCGAGGAAGACCAGCACCGTGTCCTCGTCGCCGTAGCGCTCCATCCACTCGGTCAGGCTGCGGATCGAGTACTCGATGGCCTTGCGGTACTCGGCGCGCACCTTCTCCGGGTCCTTCCAGACCTCGGCCGGGTTCGTGCCCTCCTTCTTGATCCGGTGGAACACCGAGCCGTCGCCGAGGTCCTCCCAGTCGATCATGTGGGCGATGGGCGACCAGGGGTTGTGGCTGGAGGCCAGGATGATCTCCGCCATGATCGGCTCACGGTCCTTCCTGCCGTGCTCCAGGCGCTGGAAGGCCTCCATGCTGAACTGGTCGGGCACGGGCGTCCAGCTGAAGTACGGCCCGTGGTAGCCGAGGTGCTCGGAGTCGTAGATGTGGTCCAGGCCGAAGAACCGGCCTTCCGGCCAGGCCCGCCGTACCCCGGGCACGATGCCGACGGTCCGCCAGGCACCCGTCCTGCCGAAGTACTTGGTCAGCGTCATCCGGTCGCTCGTGGTCAGACTGCGGTACCGCTGCTGGTTCTTGATCCACAGTCCGGACAGGAACGTCGAGTGGGCGAGCCAGCTGCCGGCGCCCGTCACCGGCGACTGAAGCCAGCCGCTGCGCGACGCGAACCCGGCCGACTGCAGCCGGCTGGTGCCCTCCGCGAGCACGGCGTCGGTCTGCTCCGCCATCGCCGGGTCGTCGATTGCCACCCGGCCGTAGCTCTCGATGAAGGTGAACAGCACGTCCTTGCCGCGCAGTCCGGTCAGCAGCTGGTCGGGCGGTGTCTTCGCGAAGGCGTCCACGGCGGCCTGCTTCTCGAAGACGCGGGCGTCCGCCAGTCCCGCGCGGACCTGCTCCACCCGGTTGCCGATGAACTCGGCGTTGCCCTTGGTGGCGATCGGCACCGTGCCGAGCTGCAGGCCCAGGGTCATGCAGGTGATCCACGCCGTGCCGAGGATCAGGGTCGTACGGGCGGCGACCGGCCGGTGGCGCACCATCAGGTTCGTCAGCCGCACGACCGAGAGCGTGGTGAGCACGAGCACGGCGACGAAGAGGACGATCACGCCGATGACGGCCAGCACTTGGCCGGTACGGCCGAAGGTCTCGCGGAGGAAGTCGGTGGCATGCTCGATGAGGATCCAGTCCAGGACCAGGTCGAACGGCCGGGCCAGCACCTGGTAGAAGCCCATGTCGACGAACTTCAGGATCGTGATCAGCCCGAGGAACGCGCCCGCCACGACGGCCGTGATCCGCCGGGGGCGTGCGGGGAGCGCGAGCAGCAGGCCCGCGAGCAGCACCCCTTCGGCGGGGATCCGCAGGAACGAGGCGAACTCGATCCGCTCGATCCGGTTGGGCACGAGCAGCGCGAACACCACGAGCAGCCCGGCCAGCACGGTCGTCCCCACGGAGACGCCCCGCACGGCCCGCGGATGACGCAGCCACCGGCCGAACCACCGGGCCCCGGCCCCCCGCGCCGTGCCGCCCGTGCCGCCGGACCCGTCCCGCGCCTCCACCACACCGGCCCGGTCATCCGGCTTCGCCGTCACGGTGGCGTCCGGGTCCGGGTCGGGCGTGGTGGCGTCCGGGGCCGGGTCGGTCGCGGCGGTGTCTGCGCCGGGGTCGGTCGTCGCGGTGTCCGTGTCCCGGTCCGTCGTGCCCGTGTCGGCGGCGTCGTCGTCCTTCGCCCGGGGCGTCCCGTCCGGCCCCGCCGTCTCCGTGCCGGCGTCCGGTTCCGCTCCGCCCTCGGTTCGGTCCGGCTGCTGATGCGGGCGAGTGAAGAGCGACACCCGGTGGTCCTTCCGTGCGGTCGTGCGATGGCATGGCAAACAGAGCCCAGTGCCGAGCCTGCCACCACCAGTACGTCCGTACGTCACCTCGGGTTCAATCACCGGGCCGGTGAATCACCCGTCCGCAGCCGCCGCCACCTCCCGCGCCCACCGGTAGTCCGCCTTGCCGCTCGGCGACCGCCGCACCTCGTCCGTGATCACCAGCTGCCGCGGGATCTTGTACCCGGCGAGCCGGTCCCGGCAGTGCGTGCGGATGTCCTCCAGCGACGGCCGCGCCGCCCCCTCGCGCAGTTGCACCACGGCCGCCACATGGTGGCCCCACCGGGGATCCGGCACCCCGGCCACCAGCGCGTCGTAGACGTCCGGGTGGGCCTTGAGTGCCTGCTCGACCTCCTCCGGGTACACCTTCTCGCCGCCGGTGTTGATGCACTGCGAGCCCCGGCCGAGGACGGTGACCACGCCCTCCGCGTCGACGGTGGCCATGTCCCCGAGCAGCACCCACCGCTCGCCGTCCCTCTCGAAGAAGGTCTCGGCGGTCTTGGCCGGGTCGTTGTAATAGCCGAGCGGGACGTGCCCGCACTGCGCGACCCGCCCCACCCGTCCGGCCGCCACCGGCTCGTGCGTCACGGGATCCACCACCTGCGTACGGGCGTTGACCCGCACCCGGAAGCCGCGCTCGGGCCCCGAGTCCTCGGTCGCCGTGCCGTTGAACCCGGACTCCGACGAGCCGAAGTTGTTCAGCAGCAGGGCGTTCGGCACCAGCTCCTGGAACTGCCGGCGCACCGTGTCCGACATGATCGCGCCGGACGACGACACGCTGAACAGCGACGAGCGGTCGATGTGCCGCAGCGGACCGCTCAGCGCGTCGACCAGCGGCCGCAGCATCGCGTCGCCCACCAGCGAGATGCTGCTGACCCGCTCCTTCTCCACGGTCCGCAGCACCTCCTCGGGCACGAACTTGCGGTGGATGACCACCCGCTGGCCGAAGTGGAAGCCGATGAACGCGGTCAGCGTGGAGGTGCCGTGCATCAGCGGCGCCGTCGGGAAGAAGGTGATCCCGTCCCCGCCGGCCGCCACCCGCTCGGCGAGCTCCTCCGGTTTCTTCACCGGTTCGCCCGTCGGTGCACCCCCGCCCAGACCCGCGAAGAACAGGTCCTCCTGCCGCCACATCACACCCTTGGGCATCCCGGTCGTACCGCCGGTGTAGATGATGAACTGGTCGTCGCCCGAGCGGGCCGGGAAGCCCCGCCCGGGAGATGCCGCGGCCTCCGCCCCGGCGAACTCCGCACACGGCACGACCGCGGCGCCCGGTGCCGGGGTCCCCACCCGGATCAGGTGCCGCAGCTTCTCCGCCCGGGGCCGCGCCGCCGCCACCAGGTCGGTGAACTCCGCGCCGAAGACCAGCGCGACCAGATCCGCGTCCCGGTAGAGGTACGCCAACTCCTCCTCGACATAGCGGTAGTTGACGTTGACCGGGACGATCCGCGCCTTCAGGCAGCCGAGCACCGTCTGCAGGTACTCCACGCAGTTGTAGAGGTGCAGCCCGAGGTGCTCACCGGGCCGTATCCCGCTGTCGAGCAGGTGGTGACCGACCCGGTTGGCCGCCGCGTCCAGCTCCGCGTACGTCAGACGGCGCTCCGTACCCGTGCCGGGATGGTCGACGTGGACGAGCGCCTCACGGCCGGGGACGACGTCGACGACCGACTCGAACAGGTCGGCAAGGTTGTACTCCACCGCTCCTCCTGACCCCGGGGCGTGCGCCTGGCATCGGACGGTTCGCCGGTCATCAGAGCAAAGGGCGCCACAACTGTGAAGGGCCCGCACCAGAAAATCTGACTGCCTGTCAGAAAACCCTTGAAGTGCCCGACCTCCTACTGCAACCTGTTCTCGTTCCGGGAGAGGGGAGTTGGCCATGGGTGGGACGGAACACCTCACCGTGCAGCGCGAAGGCGCCACACTGGTGCTCACGCTCAACAGGCCGCAGGCCAGGAACGCGCTCTCGTTGCCGATGCTCGTCGGCCTCCACGACGGCTGGCTGGAAGCCGACGCGGACGACTCCGTCCGCTCGATCGTCCTCACGGGCGCGGGCGGTGCGTTCTGCTCCGGCATGGACCTCAAGGCCCTCGCCGGGAACGGCATGGCGGGCGAGGAGTACCGCGACCGGCTCAAGGCCGACCCCGACCTGCACTGGAAGGCGATGCTGCGCCACCACCGCCCGCGCAAGCCGGTGATCGCCGCCGTCGAGGGGTCCTGCGTGGCGGGCGGCACCGAGATCCTCCAGGGCACCGACATCCGCGTCGCCGGCGAGTCCGCGACCTTCGGCCTGTTCGAGGTGCGGCGCGGCCTGTTCCCGATCGGCGGCTCCACGGTCCGCCTGCCCCGCCAGATCCCCCGCACCCACGCCCTGGAAATGCTCCTCACCGGCCGCCCCTACAGCGCCCGCGAGGCCGCCGCCATCGGCCTGATCGGCCACGTCGTACCCGACGGCGCCGCGCTCGACCGGGCCCTGGAGATCGCCGAGCGGGTCAACTCCTGCGGGCCGCTGGCCGTCGAGGCCGTCAAGGCCTCCGTGTACGAGACCGCCGGCATGACCGAGTCCGACGGCCTCGCGGCCGAACTCGCCCGCGGCCGGCCCGTCTTCGACACCGACGACGCCAAGGAGGGCGCCCGCGCCTTCGCGGAGAAACGACCGCCCGTCTACAAGCGCGCCTGACCGAAGGAGCCCCGCGGCATGCCCGAAGTCCTCAAAGCCCCGCTCGTCGTCGAGTTCCCCTTCACCCGCTCCCTCGGCCCCGTCCAGAGCGCCTTCCTCACCGGCCTGCGCGCACGGGTCGTCCTGGGCGTGCGCACCGGCGACGGCCGCGTCCTCGTCCCGCCCGTCGAGTACGACCCCGTCACCGCCGAGGAGATCCGCGACCTGACCGAGGTCGCCCCCACCGGCACGGTCACCACCTGGGCCTGGAACCACGCCCCCCGCCGCGGCCAGCCCCTCACCACCCCCTTCGCCTGGGTCCTGGTCCGCCTCGACGGCGCCGACACCGCGCTGCTGCACGCCCTCGACGCCCCCGGCCCCGACGCCGTGCACACCGGCATGCGCGTCCGTGTCCGCTGGGCGGAGCAACGCACCGGCGCCATCACGGACATCGCCTGCTTCGAGCCGTACGACGGGGACCCGGCCGGGACGGCAGGGCACACCGGCGCGTTCGAGGACCCCGTCACCGGCATCGTCGCGCCCGCCCGCCTCGACTACACCTACGCGCCCGGCCGCGCCCAGACCGCGTACCTCGACGCCCTCTCCGGCCGCCGGACCGTCGGCGAGCGCTGCCCGGAGTGCCGCAAGGTGTACATCCCGCCGAGGGGTGCGTGCCCCACATGTGGGGTGGCCACATCGGAGCAGGTCGAGGTGGGACCGCGCGGCACCGTGACCACGTTCTGCGTCGTCAACATCAAGGCGAAGAACCTCGACATCGAAGTGCCCTACGTCTACGCCCACATCGCCCTCGACGGCGCCGGCCTCGCGCTGCACGGCCGCATCGGCGGCATCCCCTACGACGAGGTCCGCATGGGGCTGCGCGTCGAACCCGTGTGGACCGAGAGCGCCCGCCACCCCGACCACTACCGCCCCACGGGCGAACCCGACGCGGACTACGACACCTACAAGGAGCTGCTGTGACGAGCGCACCGCCGCACCGCGAGATCGCCGTCGTCGCCTTCGCCCAGACCGTCCACCGGCGCATCAGCGACGAGCTCTCCGAGGTGGAGATGCTCATGCCGGTGCTGCACGAGGTCCTCGACCGCACCGGCCTGAAGACCGCCGACATCGACTTCACCTGCTCCGGCTCCAGCGACTACCTCGCCGGACGCGCCTTCTCCTTCACCCTGGCCCTCGACGGCGTCGGAGCCTGGCCCCCCATCTCCGAGTCCCACGTCGAGATGGACGGCGCCTGGGCCCTGTACGAGGCCTGGACCAAGCTCCTCACCGGCGACGCCGACACCGCCCTCGTCTACGCGTACGGCAAGTCCTCGCCCGGCCCGGTCCGCGACGTCCTGACCCGCCAGCTCGACCCGTACTACGTGGCCCCCCTGTGGCCCGACTCGGTGGCCCTCGCCGCCCTCCAGGCCCAGGCCCTCATCGACACCGGCGCCGCCGACGAACCCGCACTCGCCGCCGTCGCCGCCCGCAACCGGGAGAACGCGGCCGCCAACCCCCACGCCCAGCTGCGCCACCGCGTGCCGCAGGGCGACTACCTCGTGCGGCCCCTGCGCACCGGCGACTGCCCGCCCATCGGCGACGGCGCCGCCGCAGTGATCCTCGCGGCCGGGGACCGGGCCCGCGCACTGTGCGCGCGGCCCGCCTGGATCCGCGGCATCGACCACCGCATCGAGGCCCACGGCCTCGGCGTGCGGGACCTGACCGACTCGCCCTCCACCCGCCTGGCCGCCGAGCGGGCCGGCGCCTTCGCACGGCCCGTCGACACCGCCGAGCTGCACGCGCCCTTCACCGCCCAGGAGATCGTCCTGCGCCGGGCGCTGCGCCTCGGCGACGACGTGACCGTCAACCCCTCCGGCGGGGCCCTCGCCGCCCACCCGATCATGGCGGCCGGGCTCATCCGCCTCGGCGAGGCCGCCGCCCGCATCCACCGCGGCGCCTCCGACCGCGCCCTCGCCCACGCCACGTCCGGCCCCTGCCTCCAGCAGAACCTGGTCGCCGTCCTCGAAGGGGAGCCCCGATGAGCAAGGAGCCCGTGGCCGTCGTCGGCATCGGCCAGACCAGGCACGTCGCGGCCCGCCGGGACGTCTCGATCGCCGGTCTGGTCCGGGAGGCCGCCCGACGGGCCCTGGAGGACGCCGCGTTGACGTGGGCCGACATCGACGCCGTCGTCATCGGCAAGGCGCCCGACTTCTTCGAGGGCGTCATGATGCCGGAGCTCTACCTGGCCGACGCCCTCGGCGCCGTCGGCAAACCCCTGCTGCGCGTGCACACCGCGGGCTCCGTCGGCGGCTCCACCGCCCTCGTCGCCGCGAACCTCGTCGCCGCCCGCGTCCACGCCACGGTCCTCACCCTCGCCTTCGAAAAACAGTCCGAGTCCAACGCCATGTGGGGCCTGTCCCTGCCCATCCCCTTCCAGCAGCCCCTGCTGGCCGGCGCCGGCGGGTTCTTCGCCCCGCACATCCGCGCCTACATGCGGCGCAGCGGCGCCCCCGAGACGATCGGCGCCCTCGTCGCCTACAAGGACCGCCGCAACGCCCTGAAGAACCCCTACGCCCACCTGCACGAGCACGACATCACCCTGGAGAAGGTGATGGCCTCGCCCATGCTGTGGGACCCCGTCCGCTACTCGGAGACCTGCCCCTCCTCCGACGGCGCCTGCGCCATGGTCCTCACCGACCGCGCCGGAGCCGCCCGGGCCCCGCGACCGCCCGCCTGGATGCTCGGCGGAGCCATGCGCAGCGAACCGACGCTCTTCGCGGGCAAGGACTTCGTCTCCCCGCAGGCCGGCCGCGACTGCGCCGCCGACGTCTACCGGCAGGCCGGTGTCACCGACCCCCGCCGCGAGATCGACGGCGCCGAGATCTACGTGCCGTTCTCCTGGTACGAACCCATGTGGCTGGAGAACCTCGGCTTCGCCGATCCGGGCGAGGGCTGGAAGCTCACCGAGGCGGGCGTGACCGAACTCGACGGGGACCTGCCCGTCAACATGTCGGGCGGGGTGCTGTCCACCAACCCCATCGGCGCCTCCGGCATGATCCGCTTCGCCGAGGCGGCGCTCCAGGTGCGCGGACAGGCCGGGGAACACCAGGTGGAGGGCGCCCGCAGGGTCCTCGGACACGCCTACGGCGGCGGATCGCAGTTCTTCTCCATGTGGCTCGTGGGAGCACGGCCGCCGGACTCCTGAAAGGTCCCGCTCACGTGCTCTGTCGGCCGTGGGACACGATCGCTAGGCTGGCCGCGGACGACGCAATCGGGAGGAGCACGGACGTGGCCGAGACCACCACCCAGCAGCGCCCGCTCATGGGCTGGGACAAGCCGGATCTGGACCTCAGCAAGGCACAGTGGCAGTCCAGCAGCCGTGGCCTGGGGGATGTGCAGATCGCCTTCGTGGAGGGCTTCATCGCCATGCGGAACAGCGCCCGCCCCGAAAGCCCCTCCCTGATCTTCACGCCCGCCGAGTGGGGCGCGTTCGTCTCGGGAGCGCGGGAAGGGGAGTTCGACCTCACCTGACGTGGGGGAGCCGACCGCCCGGGGCGGCCGTGTCCGACGGCCGATCCGGGGGTGTTCCGACCGCGTTTTCCGGACACGCGACCCGAGGCAGCCTCCCTCGGCCGGCCCTGCGTCAGGCTGGCACCGGGGAGGGAACGGTCGTCACCCGGAAGTGAGGCACCCATGAGCACCCTGCCCGTCGTCGCGGCGGTCGACGGTTCGGACGACAGTCTGCGCGCCCTGGAGTGGGCCGTCGAGGCGGCCCTCGGGCGCTCGGCCCCGCTGCGCGTGGCCCACGTACGCCAGTACGCCCACTGGGCCCAGCCCGAGGTCCTCGCCGCCGGGCCCGCCGACCCACGGCAGGACCCCGTCCTCGACCGGGTCCGCGCCCGTCTGGAGAACCGCACCGGCCTGCCGGACACCGAGTACGTCGGCCTGGAGGGCGCGACCGGCGTGGTCCTGCCCGAACTGGGCACCGGCGCCCAGCTGCTGGTGCTCGGGTCCCGGGGCCGCGGCGGCTTCGCCAGCCTGCTGCTCGGCTCGACCAGCCTGGCCACCGCCCGGGACGCCGAGTGCCCCGTCGTCGTGGTGCCCCGGCCCGGACGCGAGGTGCCCGACGGGGCGCCGGCCGGCCCCGCCCCGCGCGTGGTCGTCGGGCTCAAGGTCGACGGCCCCGACGACGCCACGCTGGAGTTCGCCTTCGCCGAGGCCGCCCGGCGCGGGGCCCGGCTGCAGGCGGTCGCCGCCTACCCGTGGCCGGCGCAGCCCTGGATGCTGCCCGGGGAGATGCCCCCGCCGGTCGTCGACCAGGACGTCGTCGAGGACGAGGCCCGGGTCCTCGCCGAGGGCTTCCTCGCCCCCCACCGCGAACGGCACCCGGACGTCGAGGTCCAGCCGCTCCCGGCGGCGGGGGACGCGGCCGGGCACCTCGTCGCCGCTTCCCGGGACGCCGACCTCGTCGTCGTGGGCCGCCACCGCCGGCACCTGCTGGCACCCGCCCGGATGATGGGCTCGGTCACCCACGCCGTGCTGCTGCACGCCGCGAGCCCGGTGGCGGTGATCCCCCCGGCACCGCCGGAGGACCGGCCCGAGCGGTGATGGACAGGGACCCGCCTGTCATCAGGACCGTGCGGGAACCGGGATCCTGCCGGAAACCGGCCGCGCCCGCCCCGCGGCAACCGGGCCCGGGTGGCTCGTCGCCGCCGTCGGCACCGGATGAACGCCCGGGGCCGTTCCGGCCCGATCGAGGCGCCGCCCGCCCGACACTTCGCAGGCCCGGGCACGTACCATGGCGACATGTCGTTCCTCCGCCGCCGCAGCGCCACTCCCGCCGGGCCCGACTTCGACGTACTGGCCATGGACCCGGGCGACTGGCCCGGCAACCTCGGTGCGGGACTGCTGCCCGCGCCCGACGGCACCTGCCAGGGCGTCTTCCTGCGCTACGACCTGTTCGGCGGCCGGGGCCCGGCCATGATCATCGGCAATCTGCCGGAGGGCTCCCCGGCCCGCGACGTCCCCGAGGGCGAGGTCCCCTTCGAGGTGGCGCAGCTCCTCCTGGCGCTGGAGAACGACGAGGAGGTCACCGTCGTCGGCACCGAGGACGTGCCGGTGATGCAGGGCGACAACCTCCTGATCGTGCGCCGGATCAAGCTCTCCGAGAGCCGGATCTCCTGCGTGCAGTTCGACCGCAGCGACAACGTCCTGGTGACCATCGCCGCCTGGGACCGCCCCATCACGGACGATCTCTACGCTCTCCTCAAGCCGCTGCCCGCGGAGCTGTTCCAGCAGGGCTGACCCGACGCCGCGGCACGCCCGCACACACGAAGCGGCCGCTGTGCGCCCGACCGGGCGCACAGCGGCCGCTTCGTCCCCGTCAGCGAGTGCCGACCGCCGCGCGCACGGCCCGCCGGGCCAACTGGCAGTCGTCGTGCAGCCGCCGCAGCAGCAGCCGCTGTTCCTCGCCGGACGGCGCAGCACCAGGATGGGCCGAGCCCGGTGCCGCCGGGGCCGTGTCGTGCATCGAACGCTGCACGGCCGTCTCGTACGTCCGGATCTCACGCGTCAGCACCAGCATCAGGTTCACCAGGAAGGCATCCCTGGACGCCGGGCCCGCCGACTGTGCGATCTGGCTGATCTGCCGCCGCGCGACCGGTGCGTCCCCGAGCACCGACCACAGCGTCGCCAGGTCGTAACCCGGCAGGTACCAGCCCGCGTGCTCCCAGTCCACCAGCACTGGACCGGCCGGTGACAGGAGCAGGTTCGACAGCAGGGCGTCGCCATGGCAGAACTGGCCCATGCCCTGCCGCCCGGCGGCCTGCGCGATGCCGTGCAGCAGCTTCTGCAGGTCGCCCAGGTCGCGGTCGGTGAGCAGCCCCAGCTCGTGGTACCGCGCGATCCGGGCCGCGTAGTCCAGCGGGGCGTCGAACGTGCCCGCCGGCGGCCGCCAGGCGTTGAGCCGGCAGATCGCGCCGAGCGCCGCCCTGATGTCCGCCCGGGGCGGTGCCTCGGCCGGGTGCCGCTGGAGGGCCGCCACCCGGCCGGGCATCCGCTCGATCACGAGCGTGCAGTTGTCCGGGTCCGCCGCGATCAGTCTCGGCGCCCGCACGGGAGGGCGGTGCCGGACGAACGAGCGGTACGCCGCTATCTCGTGGCGGATCCGCTCGGACCAGGCGGGGGAGTGGTCCAGTAAACACTTGGCGACGGCCGTGCTGCGGCCGGTCGTGCCGACCAGCAGCACGGAACGGCCGGTGCGGCGCAGCACCTGGACCGGGGCGAACTCCGGACAGATGCGGTGCACCGACGCGATCGCCGTGCGCAGCTGCGTGCCCTGGGGGCCGGACAAGTCGAGTCTCCCGCTGAGCGGTTGGGTGCCGAGCACCGCGCCGCGCCGAGCCCTGCCCGCTCCGAGCACGGGGGCCGCCGGCCGCGCGGGGGCGAGGTAGGGGCCGCTGTCCGTGGGACGCGGGTGGAGCGACCGGGGCGGTGCGGACACGGAGGACGATGCTGCGTACATGGGCGAAACAGATCCCTTCGTGTGCCTGCGACGACAGCGCTCACCCGGCCCGGAAGCCCGGAAGCACCCTGGGGAATGTCCCTGCGGCGACCGGGTCGGGGTGGCGCGTTCCTACCTGACACCGGATGGCCGGTGGCACACCATCTGGCGCACCCTGGCGAACCCTGGCGAATAGTCGCCCGGCAAGTCTCCCCGGGCTACTGTCAACTCAGCCGAGAACCTGGGGGCTTGACGTGAGCGGACAACCCAACACCCGGCTCGCGGACCTGTTCGGCCTGGCCGGCTGGTCCAAGGGCGAACTCGCGAGGCTGGTCAACCGGCAGGCGGCGGCCATGGGCCACCCCCAGCTGTCGACCGACACCTCCCGGGTGCGGCGCTGGATCGACATGGGAGAGATCCCGCGCGATCCGGTGCCGCGGGTGCTGGCGGCTCTGTTCACCGAGCGTCTCGGCCGTGTCGTGACCATCGAGGACCTCGGTCTGGTCCGGCACGGGCGTGCGGGGAAACGGCAGGGCGGCGGGAGCCCGGAGGCTCCCGACGGTGTGCCGTGGGCGCCCGAGCGGACGGCTGCGGTCCTCACCGAATTCACGGGAATGGACCTCATGCTCAACCGACGCGGCTTGGTGGGCGCGGGCGCCGCGCTCGCCGCGGGATCCGCACTCAGCAGCGCCATGTACGACTGGCTGCACTCCGACCCTGCCCTGGCTGCCGACGCCCCCGACCTCGACCATCCCCTGCACGCCGACCCCGCTGGGTTCGACCGCTACGAGGCCGCCCCCATCGGGTCGCAGGAGATCGAGGAACTGGAGCGCTCGGTCGAGGTGTTCCGCGCCTGGGACGCCGCACGCGGCGGCGGGCTCCAGCGCAAGGCCGTGGTGGGCCAGCTCAACGAGGTGGGCGGCATGCTCGCCTACCGTCACCCACCCCATCTCCAGCGGCGCCTGTGGGGCGTCGCCGCCAACCTGGCCGTCCTCGCGGGCTGGATGTCGCACGACGTCGGTCTGGAGCCCACGGCCCAGAAGTACTTCGTCATCGCCGCGCACGCGGCCAGAGAGGGCGGGGACCGGCCCCGCGCGGGTGAGGCGCTCTCCCGCGCCGCCCGCCAGATGGTGCACCTGGGCCGGCCGGACGACGCCCTGGACCTGATGAAGCTGGCCACGTCCGGCTCGGGCGAGGAGGTGCTGCCCCGCACCCGCGCGATGCTCTACACGATCGAGGCCTGGGCGCAGGCCTCCATGGGCAAGGGCCAGGCCATGCGCCGCACGCTCGGCCGGGCGGAGGACCTGTTCGTCTCCGACAAGGCCGACGTCCCCCCGCCGGACTGGATGCAGACCTTCAAGGAGGAGGACCTCTACGGCATGCAGGCCCTGGCCTACCGCACGCTCGCCGAGTTCGAGCCGGGCGCGGCCGCGCACGCCCAGCACTACGCGGAGAAGGCACTGGCCCTGCGGGTCGACGGCCGGCAGCGCTCGAAGATCTTCGACTACCTGTCGATGGCCTCGGCCTGCTTCATCGCCGACGACCCCGAGCAGGCCGACCGCTACGCCCGCCTGGCGCTGGTGTCGATGGGGTCCAACTCCTCCCACCGGACCTGGGACCGGCTGCGCCAGATGTACCGGCTCACCGCGCAGTACTCGGGCTATCCGAAGATCCAGGAGCTGCGGGAGGAGATCAAGCTCGCCCTGCCGAAGACGAAGGGCAGGGGAGGCGCCGCCGCACAGGCCTGAGGCGCTATGACGTGACCTTGGCGACGAGCACGCAGGCGTTGTCCTCGCGCTCGCCCGAGCCGAACTCCTCGACGACTGCCCGGACGCAGTCCTCCGCGTCGGCGGACCCCGTCAGGCGCGGCGCCAGACCGAGGAGGAGATGCGCGGCCGCGGCTCCGGTGTGCCCGGGTACCAGCCCGTCGGTGTGCAGGAGCAGCAGATCACCGTCCTGGAGGGTCTCCTCGGCCTGCCCGTACACGGCGCCCGAGGTGGCGCCGAGCAGGACGCCGTCCGGGGTGTCCAGGACACGCCCCGTCCCGTCGCGGAAGAGCAGCGGGGCGGGGTGTCCGGCCTGCGCCCACACCAGGGTGCGGGTGGAGGGGCGGTAGCGGCAGCAGACGGCGCTGCCGAGGGCGGGTTGCACGGTGGCGTCGAGTAACTGGTTCAGCCAGGCCATCAGCTGTCCCGGCCGGGCGCCGGCCATCGCCATGCCGCGCACGGCGCCGAGCAGCATGGTCATGTTCGACGTGACCCCCACGCCCTGCCCGGTGAGGTCGCCGACGCTCAACAGGGTGTCGCCGTCGGTCAGTTCGAGCGCGTCGTACCAGTCGCCGCCGATCAGGGTGCGCGTGGACGCCGGCAGGCAGCGGGCCGCGAGGTCGAGACTCTGCGGTCCCCGGCGGGGGAGCCGCAGCGAGCCGCGCCACGGCGGCAGTACGGCCTCCTGCAGCTCGACCGCGAGCCGGTGCTCGGTCCGCGCGGCCTCCCGCTGGTGGTGCAGCGAGTCACGGGTCTCGCTCACCACCCGCTGGCTGCGGCGCAGTTCGCTGACGTCGCGCAGCACGGCCCACATCGAGGCGGTGCTCCCGTCGGTGTCGAGTACCGGTTCGCCCATCATGTGCACGGTCCGGACGCCTCCGTCGGGGCGCGTGATGCGGAACTCGCCGTCGATGGGCCGGGCGTCGACGAGGCAGTTGGTCACCATCGCCGTCAGCCCGGGCCGGTCCTCGTCGAGCACCAGGGACGGCAGCTCGTCGAGGGTGAGCGGGGCAGCGGCGGGATCGCGGCCCAGGATCTGGTACAGCTCCCCGGACCAACTGGCCTCGTCCGTCAGGAGGTTCCACTCGGCGCTGCCGACCCGGCTGAGCAGCGAGCCTTGGGCGGGCGCGGCGGGTTCCGGGTCCGGGGCCGTGGGGAGGGGGCCGTCGCGCAGCTGGGCGAGGTGCTCGTCGAGGTCGTCGAGCTGATGCAGGGCGAGGTCGCACAGGGCGCGCTGCCAGCGTCCGCGCGGGTGGTCCGCCCCGTCGCCCTCGGTGTCGCGGCGCACCGCGTCCACGTCGCCCTTGAGCCGTCGCGTCTGTGAGATGAGCGCGTCGACCGAGCCGCGTCCGGGCGGCTGGGCGGCGGGGCGGTCCGCGGAGAGGTGGGACGGCATGACGCACTCCGATGCGGGACGGTACGACCAGGGCGGACGGAGGGACCGTTACGACTGTCGCACAGCCCGCGACGCCCTGTAAGGGATTTGGCACCACACGATACGGTGGTGCTTCTGGCATATGCCACCGTCTCGCAGGGTTACTCCGAGGTAGCCGGGACGCATGTCGCCCGGAGTGCCAAGTCGTAGATTACACAGGGTATTTGACGCCTCGTCGGAGCGAGCGGACGCCTCCTGTGTGCGTTCGACGACCAGGTGTTCGATGCCCGGGTCTCAGTACCGCAGGACCCCTGCGATGCCGTCCGCCTCACCGAGTGCGCCGTCCGGTACGAAGCGGACGTCGGCGCCCGTCTCCAGGCACTGCTCGACGATCTCGTCCACGATGTCCTCGCGCGAGTCGAGGTCGCCGCTCTCGGCGAGGATCAGATGGTCGCCGGCGTCGCGGGCGGTGACGCGGTAGTTCTCCTCGACGGCCAGCAGCCGGACGCGGCCGTCCCGGGCGCTCTGCCACAGCTCGTCGACGCCGGCCGCGAACGCCCTTCGTCCCCGGGCGGTTTCGAGAGCCCGGGTCACGTCGTCCGTGCTGCTGCGGGCCTCCGCCTCCAGGACCGGACGCAGCGCCTGCCACACGGCCTCGGGCGTGCCGTGCGCCAGCCCGCCGTGCGGGACGCGCACCGCTGCCGCGGTGGCGCTGCCGGCCTCGTCCAGCAGGGAGAGGGCGGCGGGTTCGCCGGTGACGTAGAGCCGGCGCGGATGGTCGCGCAGGACGGCACCCATCGCGGTGTCGGTCTTGCGCAGGAACTGGCGGGTGCGCTCCTCCCGGAAGGCGCTCGGCTGGTCGCCGATCCGCTGCTGCCGCTCGGGGTCGAAGTTCTCCACGCGCCGCGTCAGGGGGAAGCCGCCGAGGCGGGCTTCGGCGACGCGGTCGACGCCGCCGCTCCACAGGGTCGCGCGGTCGGCGGCCAGCGAGAGCGCCCAGAACGGCCGTCCGGCGGTGTGCGCCGAGACGAGATTGCGGGTGAGGAAGGTGTCGGAGAGGACCACGCGTTCGGGCACGGACCGGGCCAGCGACCACACCTGGTGCTCCCCGGGCGCCGCGAAGATCGCCAGTCCGTCCTCGGCGTGGGTGAGGTCGACCTCGGACAGGGCCCGGTCGAGGTGGTGGGCGACCTCGGCACGCCGCTCCCGGCTGACCGCCGGATCCGCCTCCAGCTGCCGTTTGGCCTCGGCCACCACGTTGCGCAGCCGGACCTGGTCCTGGGCGCTGTAGGGCTCGCGCCGGTGGGTCGGCGTCAGCACGGAGACCGCGGGGTAGGGGCGCGGGCGCCGCAGCTCGGCAAGGGTCGCGGGACTCAGATCGTGCTCCATGACAGCACGATAGAACCGATTCACCTTCAGGGCATTCGGGGCATTCTCGCCCTTCTCTCCCAGGCCCGGACGCCCGGGAGTTGGGGAAGTTTTTGCCGCTGGCGGATTCCCGACGGCGAGGGCCCCGGGGGAGAGCGGCTCGCCGGGTATTGCGCTTGCAAAGAGCGGCTGGAATCGGGGGGTGCCGAGCCGGCCACGGAGGAGCGGCTGGGGGTGGGTGAGTTGACCGCGGTCGGTCGATGTAACAGGCTCGAAATGTAAATGGCCAGTACAACTACTTTGCGGGAGGTACGTGTATGTGCGGCATCACCGGCTGGGTCTCCTTCGACTGTGATCTGCGGGCCGAGGCCGCGACCCTGGACGCGATGACCGAGACGATGGCCTGCCGCGGTCCGGACGACCGGGGCGTCTGGGCCGAGGGCCCCGCCGGACTCGGGCACCGCAGGCTCGCGATCATCGACCTGCCCGGGGGCCGCCAGCCCATGACCGCCGCGACCCCGCACGGCACCGTCGCCCTCGTCTACTCGGGAGAGGCCTACAACTTCACCGAGCTGCGCGGCGAGCTCGCCGCACGCGGTCACCGCTTCACCACCGACTCCGACACCGAGGTCGTGCTGCGCGGCTATCTCGAATGGGGCGACGCCGTCGCCGAGCACCTCAACGGCATGTACGCCTTCGCCGTCTGGGACGGCCGCACCGACCGGCTCCTGCTGATCCGCGACCGCATGGGCATCAAGCCCCTCTACTACCACCCCACCCCCGACGGCGTCCTGTTCGGCTCCGAACCGAAGGCGATCCTCGCCAACCCGCTGGCCCGGCCCCGGGTCGGCCTCGACGGTCTGCGCGAGCTGTTCACCATGGTCAAGACGCCCGGGCACGCCGTGTGGGAGGACATGCGCGAGGTCGAGCCCGGCACCGTCGTCACCGTCGACCGCACGGGCGTGCGCCGGCACGTCTACTGGGAGCTGCGGACCCGGCCCCACGAGGACGACCGCGCCACCACGATCAGCACCGTCCGCTCCCTGCTCGACGACATCGTGCGCCGCCAGCTCGTCGCCGACGTGCCGCGCTGCACCCTGCTCTCCGGCGGACTCGACTCCTCCGCCATGACCGCCCTCGCCGCCCGGCAGCTCGGCGCGCACGGGGAGAGGGTCCGCAGCTTCGCCGTCGACTTCGCCGGCCAGGCCGACCGTTTCGTCGCCGACGAACTGCGCGCCACCCCGGACACGCCCTTCGTGCACGACGTGGCCCGCGCCTGCGGAACCGACCACCGGGACATCGTGCTCGACCCGGACGCCCTCGCCGACCCCGCCGTCCGCGAGAAGGTGATCAGGGCGCGCGACCTCCCGGCCGGCCTCGGCGACATGGACGCCTCCTTGTACCTGCTCTTCAAGGCCATCCGGGAACACTCCACGGTGGCCCTGTCGGGCGAATCGGCCGACGAGGTGTTCGGCGGCTACCGGCAGTTCTTCGACGAGGAGGCCCGCACGGCCGACACCTTCCCCTGGCTGGTGGGCTTCGGCCGGCACTTCGGCGACGACACCGAGGTCCTGCGCCCCGAACTGGTCAAGGCCCTGGACCTGGAGACGTACGTCGCCGACGGCTACCGCTCCGCCGCGGCCCGGGTCGAGCGCCTCGACGGCGAGAGCGACCTGGAGTTCCGGATGCGCCGGATCAGCCACCTCCACCTCACCCGGTTCGTGCGGATCCTCCTCGACCGCAAGGACCGCGCCAGCATGGCCGTCGGACTGGAGGTCCGGGTGCCGTTCTGCGACCACCGGCTCGTCGAGTACGTCTACAACGCGCCCTGGGCGCTGAAGTCCTTCGACGGCCGGGAGAAGAGCCTCCTCCGGGAGGCGACCGCGGACCTCATCCCCCGGTCCGTCTACGACCGGGTCAAGAGCCCCTACCCGTCCACCCAGGACCCGCGGTACGCGGTGGCCCTGCGCCGGCAGGCCGAGGACCTGCTCGCCCGGCCGGACCATCCCGTCTTCGACCTCGTCGACCCCGAGTGGCTGCGCCGTGCCGCCCGGGACGACACGCCCGTCAGCGGCCAGGCGGCGCGGCGCGGCCTGGAACGGACCCTCGACCTGGCGACGTGGCTGGAGCTGTACGCACCCGAGGTCGCCCTCGGCTGAGGGCGGCCCCGGGCCCGCACCGGCTCACTCGGTGTCGTGGTCGGAGCCGCAGGAGCTGCCGTCCGGCGGGAGGGTGCCGTACAGCAGGAAGGCGTCGACCTTGCGGTGCACGCACGTGGAGGAGCCGTAGCCGGTGTGGCCCTCGCCCCGGTTGTCGAGCACCACCGCGGACGACCCCAGCCGCTCGGCCGTCTCCACCGTCCAGCGGTACGGGGTGGCCGGGTCTCCCCGGGTGCCGACCAGCAGCATGCGCGGTGTGTCGACGTCCTTGACCTCGTCGCGGATGAAGTCGGTGCCCTTGGGGCGGCCGTAGCACATCAGCACCTGCGTGAGCCGGTACTGCCCGAAGACCGGTGAGGCCTGCTCGTACCGGGCCCGCAGCCGGTCGAGATCCCGTTCGACCTGGGCGGCGCCGGGGCGGTCGGGATCGTCCGCGCAGTTCACCGCCATCAACGCCGCCGGCAGGTTGTCCAGGGGCACGTCCTCCGGGTCGGTGAGCCCGCGGTGGACCCTGCCCAGCGGCGGGAGCGTGAAGCCGCCGTACAGGAAGGCCTCCAGGCCGCTGGTGTCGCCCTCCTCCAGCAGCCGGGCGACGGCCCGCTGGAGCGAGGGCCACAGCTCCCTGCTGTAGAGGCCCTGGCCGAGGGCGCCGGCGAAGTCCTGCCCGGAGAACGCCTCCCCGAAGTCGGTCGGCACCGGGTCCTCGTCGAGCGACTTCACGACCTCGACGACGTGCTCCTGGGCCTCGCGCGCGTTCTGCCCGAAGGGGCAGGCGATGTCCTCCGTGCACCAGGTGAGGAAGTTCTCCAGCGCGGTCTGCTGCCCGCGCGCGCTCACCACGCCCTGCTCGGCCAGCGGCTCGGTCAGCGTGTCGACGCCGTCCAGCACCATGCGGCCGACCTTCCCCGGGAACTGCGCCGCGTAGACCGCGCCGAGCCGGCTGCCGTAGGAGAAGCCGAGGTAGTTGAGTTTGCCGTCACCGAGCGCGTCGCGCATGACGTCCAGGTCGCGGGCGGCGTTCACCGTCCCGATGTGGGGCAGGACCGGGCCCGAGTGCTCGGCGCACTCGGCCGCGGCGTCGCGCAGCTTCTCCAGCACGGCCTGCGGATCGGTCACGTCGGCGTTGCCGTCGGTCGCGTCCAGGGCGTCATCGGAGGCGTTCCCGCAGCTGACGGGGGAGGAGCGGCCGACGCCGCGAGGGTCGAAGGAGACCACGTCGTAGCCGTCGGTCAGGTCCATGAACTCCTTGCCGGCGAGCGCGAGCTGGCCCACGCCCTGGCCGCCGGGGCCGCCGAAGTTCAGCAGCACCGAGCCCCGCGAGGCCCCGGTGGCCCGGTAGCGGGCCACGGCGAGGTCGAGCGTGCCCCGCTGCGGCCGGTCGTAGTCGAGGGGGACGGTGACCTTGCCGCACTGCAGGTCCTTCGGCATGTCCGGCCCCGCGCAGCGGGACCACTTCACCTTCTGGTCGTAGAAGCGCTCCAGGCCGGGCGAGGGGTCGGCGGCGGTCGGCAGCCCCGTGCCCAGCAGGGCCAGTCCGCACGCGCCGGCGACCGCGCTGCGCCGGATCGAGGGGCGCGTGGACAGCTTGGCCAGCATCGATGCCTCCAGGGACGCCCCACGGCGCCCTCGCCCACGATAAGCGTGCCCCGACGGGCGCGCCTCCGGGCGGGCGGGGCGGGCGGACCTGGCCTGCCCTGCACGGTTTCACCCGCGCCTTTCGTCGCGCATACGAAGGTTTTTACCGCTAGTTCGACAACCGGGCCGCTCGATGGAGTGAAAGGCCGATTAGCCATAACTCGGACCGGGCGGGCCGCGTTTCATCTCGTGCGGGTGAGTGCCCGCGACGATGTCTGGAAGGCAGGGAACCTATGAAGCGGGTCACCCGAAACGGTGTGATCGCCGTCGCCGCCGCCTCCGGCGCGATGGCCATGACCGTCCCCGCGTACGCCGGTTCCGGGGCGGACGGCTCAGCGGCCGGCTCGCCCGGGGTGGTCTCCGGCAACACCGTCCAGCTGCCGGTGCACGTCCCGGTGAACGTGTGCGGCAACACCGTGAACGTGGTGGGGCTGCTGAACCCCGCCGCGGGCAACGCCTGCGCGAACAAGGACGGCCGGGCGGCCGAGCGGCCGGGGCGCTCCGGCGGCGCGGCCGCCGAAAGCCGGGGAAAGGATTCGCCGGGCGTGGTCTCCGGCAACGGCGTCCAGCTGCCGGTCGAGCTCCCCGTCAACGTCACCGGCAACACGGTGGACGTGGTCGGCATCGGCAACCCGTCGACCGGCAACCAGTCCTCCAACACGCCCGGCGACCGCCCGGTCCGGCCGCACGACCCGGCGAAGCCGCCCGCCCCGGAGCCGTCCGCCCCGGAGCGCCCCCGCCCCGCTCCGGAGCAGGTCCGGCACACCACTCCCCAGCAGGCCCGGGGCGCCCTGGCCCACACGGGCACGGACCACACGCTGCAGACCGTCGCCGCGGGCGCCGCGCTGGTGCTCGGGGGAGTGGTGCTGCGCCGGCGCTTCCGGCCAGCCGGGAACGGGGACACGGACAGCTGACCCACGCATGATCCGGCCGCCGGCCGTGTGCCCCGGCCGGGACGGAGGCCACGGGCGGTCGGCGCCGGGCGGCTCAGGCCGCGTCCGCCACCCCCGTCAGCAGCACCATCCCCGAGTCGCCGTAGTCCGGCAGCGTCGGGTCCGCGTCGACGTGGGTGATGTCCAGGTCGCGCGTCAGGGGCGTGAACACCTCGGTGATCGTCGCCGGGTCGACCGGGCAGCCGGGCCAGCGCGAGGCCGGGCCGATGCGGTAGGTCGGCATGTTCTCCATGAACGCGGCCACCAGCGGGCCGCCGGGGGCGACCGCGCGGACGAAGGCACGGCAGAAGTCGGCGAACTCGGCGAAGTCCTCCGTCACGCTCTCCGCGACGAAGTGCATGGAGCCCAGCTCGTACCGGCCCGCCGGCAGGGCCCGGACGTCGGCGTGGACGATGTTCACCGGGGCCAGCGCCCCGGCCAGCGTCGCCGGCACCCGGGGGTCGAGCCGCCGGCACAACGCGTGGAACGGCAGCCAGCTCGCGTCGGTCCGGTGGCAGATCTGGTCCTGGAGGTAGGCCACATTGCTCGCGCCCGCCTCCACGGCGTCGATCCGGCGGCACGCGGCGGACGCCAGCATCAGCGGATAGAGGTTGGGCCCCGCCCCGAACTCCACCGCGCGCGCGATCCCGCCGGCCGGCAGCGCGCGGTAGAACGCGGCGTGGTGCGCGATGACGGCCGCGTCCGAGGCGTGCACCTCGCGGTAGTTCTCCGCGAGGTAGTCCGCGACCGGCCAGCGGTCCCAGTCCACGTCGTCGTTGTGCGTCGTCATGGCCGGCTAGCCCTTCATCCGCAGCGGGAAGCGTTCGGACAGGCGGGTCAGCGTCCCGTTCAGCCGCTCGATGTCCTCGTCGGAGTTGAGCGCCGTGAGCTGGACGCGGAAGCCCACCCGGTCGCGCGGGACCAGCGGGTAGGCGGCCAGCGTCACGTAGATGCCCTCCTCCCACAGGAACGCCGCCACCGCGTCCAGGTCCGCGGGGTTCGCCAGCGGCACCTCCACGATGGGCAGCCGGTCCGCGTTGAGCGTGTACACCCCCATGTCGTCCAGGTGATCGAGTACCCGCACCGTCTTGCGGTACAGGTCGGCCCGGATGACGTCCCCCCGGCGCTCGTTGACGTCCAGCCCCGCCAGCGCCGTGGCCAGGGACGCCGTGGGGGACGGCCCCGAGTACAGATAGGGAGCGGCCGCGGTCTTCAGCCGGTTCTTCAGCTCCGGCGGCAGCGCGAGGAACGCCAGCAGGGACGAGTACGCCTTGGAGAACCCGCCGACGAGGACGATGCCGTCGTACGACTCCCCGGTGTGCCGCACCACGCAGTTGCCGCGCATGCCGTACGGGCAGGTCTCGCCCGGCCCGCGCTCCCCGATCACGCCGAAGCCGTGCGCGTCGTCGACGTACAGCGTCGCCCCCTCGGCGCGGGTGACCGCCGCCAGCGCCGGCAGGTCCGGGACGTTGCCGCTCATGCTGTTGACGCCGTCCAGGCACACCAGGCGGGGCGTGCCCTTCGGCACGGCGGCCAGCAGGGCCCGCAGTTCGTCGAGGCGGTCGGCGTGGAAGCGGTGCAGGGTGGCGCCCTGCGCACGGGCCACCACACAGCCGTCGTAGACCGTGCGGTGCGCGGTCGCCTCCACGAACACGTGCCCGTCCTCGGCCAGCGCCGGGATCACCGAGGAGTGCACCAGCGTCAGCGTCGGCAGCAGCAGCGTGTCCGGCGCGCCCAGCAGCGAGGCGAGCCGCTCCTCGATGTCGGGATACAGCCGCGGACTGCCCAGCAGCCGCGACCAGCTCGGGTGGGTGCCCCACCGGCGCACCGCCGGCTCGACCGACTCCATGACCTCCGGGTCCCAGTCGAACCCGAGGTAGTTGCAGGAGGCGAAGTCGATCAGCCAGTGATCGCCGCTGCGGATGTGCCGGCCGCGCACCTCGTCGAGCACCGCGTCGCTCATCGGGCTGGTACGCCGCAGATGCTCCAGGTCCGCCCAGCGCGCCTCGCGGCGTCCGCGGGCGGCGGTGTCCACCCGGGGCCGCGGTGTGCGGTGCTGGGCGAAGGGGCGGGCGGTGGGCTCGCGCAGCACATGCGCGGTCTGCTCCACCGTCATGGGGCGGGCGAACAGGAACCCCTGCCCGAACCGGCACCCCATCCCGGCCAGCAGGTCCCGCTGCGCGGCGTCCTCGATGCCTTCCGCGATGACCTGCAGGCCCAGGGTGTCGGCGATCCGCACGATGCCCTCGACGAGGGCGACCTGCTGGGCGTCGCGCGCGATGTCGTCGATGAACGACTTGTCGATCTTCAGCACGTCGATGGGGAAGTCCCGCAGATACCGCAGCGACGAGAAGCCGGTGCCGAAGTCGTCGACCGCGATGTGCACCCCGAGTTCCTTCAGCGTGTGCAGCACCGTCTGGAGCCGGTCGTCGCGGTGCAGCAGCACCGTCTCGGTCAGCTCCAGCTGCAGCGATCCCGGTTCCAGCCCCGGGGTGCTGAGCGCCTGGCCGACCTGCTCGACGAACCCGGCGTCGCGGAACTGGCGGGCGGAGACGTTGACGCTGACGTAGGGCGGCCGGACGGGGCCCGGCAGCCGCTGCAGGTCCACGATGTCGTTGACCGCGTTCTCCAGCACCCACGAACCCAGCGGCGCGATGTGCCCGGTCTCCTCGGCCAGGCTGATGAACTGGTCCGGCGGGACCTGCGGCCGCTGCCCGTTCGGCCACCGCACCAGCGCTTCGAACCCGACGACCTCGCCCGCGGTGATGTCCACGACCGGCTGGTAGCGCAGCGCGAACGCCTTGTCGGCGACCGCCCGGGCCAGCTGGGACTGCAGGTCGTGCCGTTCGACCATGCGGCTGCGCAGCAGCGGCCGGAACCGGCGCCACTGCCGTTTGCCGGCCGCCTTCGCCGCGTACAGCGCGAGGTCGGCGTGGCCCAGGAGTTCCTCAGCGTCCGTGCTGTCGCGGGCGGTGGCGACCCCGACGCTCGCGGACACCGTGACCGACTCGTCGGCCAGGTCGAACGGCCGGCCGAGCGTCTGGATCACCTGCGCGGCCAGGAGTTCCGCGTCGAGCGGCTGCTTGGCGTCCTCCATCAGCACGGCGAACTCGTCGCCGCCCAGCCGGGCCGCGGTGTCGCTGCGGCGCAGCGCCCGGGACAGCCGGTTGGCGACCGAGATCAGCAGCTGGTCGCCCGCGCGGTGCCCCATCGTGTCGTTGACCAGTTTGAAGTCGTCCAGGTCGATGAAGAGCAGGCAGGTCAGCGACGACTCGCGGCGGCCGCGCAGCAGGGCCCGCTCGATCCGCTCCAGCACCAGGGTCCGGTTGGGCAGGCCGGTCAGCGAGTCGTGGAAGGCCCGCTGCGTCAGCTCCTGCTCCAGGCGCCGCTGCTCGGTCACGTCCCGCAGGGTCACCACCAGTCCGGACACCGTCCGCTCGTCCCGGAAGTCGCTGCAGCGCACCTCCACCTCGACGCGTCCGTCCCGGCGCCGCACCCACCAGTGGTCGTGCCCGGCCCGTGGGCCCTGCTTCCGGACGGTGGCCAGCTCGCGCGCGGCCCGCCCGCGGTCCCCGGGGTCCACCAGCTCGGGCAGGGGCACACCGACGAGGTCGTCGGTGCCGAACACCGAGCGCGCCGAGGGGCTGGCGTACCGGATGGTGTCGTCGTCCTCCAGGATCAGGATGACGTCGGAGGCGTTGCGGACGAGCGTGCGGAAGTACGCCTCGTTCTCCCGCCGGATGACCTCCTGGCGCAGGGTGACCCGCTCCATGGCCAGACCCGCGTGCGAGGCCAGGATCTCCAGCGAGCCGGAGGTCTCGCGGAGCCGGCTCTCCGGCGCGGCGACCAGCAGGACACCCAGGACCGTTCCGGCCGGCCGGTCGGGCTGGGTCATGGGGCAGACCAGCACGGACGGCAGAGCGTCCAGCCGGGCGGTGATCTCCGGTGCGAGGGTGGCCGGGCTCACCAGGCGGGTGCCGCGGGCGCCGAGCTCACCGGCTCGCTCCGTCGGCAGCAGCATGGTCCGGTGCGGCACGTCGGGGCCCATCAGCCGGGCGACCGCCGCACGGCACGACTGGTCGATCTCCTCCAGGCGGAAGGCGGAGACCAGCGACGCGGCCGCCTTGCGCAGGGCGAGTTCGCGGGTCACCGCGCGCCGGTGGGCCACGACCATGCCGGCGAGCCGCAGGATCACCAGCAGGAACAGCACCCCCGAGAAGCCGGCGATCACGGCGGCGTCCCGGGTGTTGTCGCTCAGCCCTTCCCAGAGCAGGACCCCCGGAGCGATCAGCGTGACCACGGCCAGCACGACCAGCCGGCGCGGCGGCGGCAGCAGGGATTCCCGCTGGGGCACCGAAGCGGTCAGTTCCACCATGGAGGGATGCAGGGCGGCCAGGCCCCAGGCGGTGTAGAAGGCGACCCAGCCGAGGTCCAGCAGGCTGCCGGTCTGCCACACGTCGTTCAGCTGCAACAACCCGTAGGCGATGTCGGTGGCGAGCAGGGTCACCGTGCCGATGACCAGCAGGCGTACGGCACGGTTGGAGCCGTCGACCGGGCTGGGGGTGAGCAGCCGCGCCAGCAGGGCCAGCACGAGGATGTCGCCGAGGGGGTAGGCGATGCTGATGGCGCGCTGCTGCCAGGTCAGGCCCTGCACCACCGTCAGCGGCTGCACCAGGTACACCCACACGGGCAGCGCCAGACCGGCGGTGACGATCAGCGCGTCGAGCAGGCTGGGCAGGTCGCGGTCGGCCCACCGGTGCCGCACGAGCCCCGACAGGCCGATCGCGAACAGCGGGTACATGGCGAGGTAGCAGGCGTCGGCCGGGGACGGGAACGGGTTGGGGACCCCGAGGTACTCCTCCATCACGAAGTAGTACGTGTCGCCCGCGATGAACGTGAGCAGCCCGGCGGCCAGCACCCACCAGGGCCACCGATGGGCGGGCCGGTGGACGTGTGTGCCGATCAGGATGGCGATGACTCCCGCCAGGCCCATGACGGCCCACATCACGGGCGCCACCACCGGGACGGTCATGTAGACGATCGAGACGCCCGCGACCAGGACGATATAGGCGAACGTGAGCAGCCGACTGGCCTGCGAGGACATGCGCCTCCCCCCGTCGGGGAGACCGGGGTGTACACCTGGTCTGGTTGCATTCGATCATAGGTTCGCGTGCGGCGCCCTGCATCTCGGGCCCCGGCCCGAGGCCGCCCCCCCCCCGGAACGGGCGGCGCGGTCTTTCGTCCTCAGCCGCGCCCGCGGTGGAAGCGCACGTGCAGCTCCCGCACCCGCTCCGTGAGTTCGGGCACGGGGCCGTCCACGACGACGCCGGGTGCGATATCGCGTACGGGCAGTGTCCGGACCGGTGGGGCAGGCACGCCCAACTCCCGCAGCCACGAGGCGAGTTGTTCCGACGAGGCGACGTAGACGATACGGCCCAGGCCGACCCAGGCGTGGGCGGCCGCGCACATCGGGCAGTGTTCACCGGAGGTGTAGACCGTGGCGGCCGCCCGCTCCCCGGGCGTGAGGTGGGCGGCGGACCAGCGTGCCAGCTCGAACTCGGGGTGGCGGGTGCGGTCCCCGGAGGCCACCCGGTTGTGGTCCTCGGCGAGGACCGTGCCGTCCCCGCCCACCAGGACCGAGCCGAAGGGCTCGTCCCCGGCGTCGAGCGCCTCGGCCGCGAGCTCCACGCAGCGGCGCAGATACGGCAGTTCCCTGTCCTGGACGACCATGGCGGGCTCCTTGGCCGGCGAGGTGATCACCAGGACCCTAGAGCGCCGGCCCACGCGGCGAAAGGAACGGCGTGGCCGGGTACCGCCCCGGACGCCGCCGAAAACCCGTTGCCCTGCCCCCGGGCCGGTGCTGGGATGCCCGCATGGATCATGCCGCGCTGCTCGCCCTGTTCGACCGCGACCTGCGCGAGGGAGCGCGGCCGGACGGCCCCGGATCCGCCCGTGTCGAACGGGTCGGCGCCGTGGTCCGGCAGACCGCCGCCGCGCCGGGCTACAACTGCGTGATGTGGTCCGCCCTCGACGAGGACACCGCCGATCCGGCGATCGCCGAGCAGATCGCCCACTACACCCGGCTCGGCCTGACGTTCGAGTGGAAGCTGTACGGACACGACCGTCCGGCGGACCTCGGGCAGCGGCTGCGCGCGGCCGGCTTCACGCCCGAGCCGCGGGAGACGCTGATGATCGGCCGGATCGCCGGACTGAGCCTGGACGCCGAACCGCCACGGGGCGTCCGCTTCGTGCCGGTCACCGACGCGCACGGCGTGGAGCTCGTAGCCGCGGTCCACGAGAAGGCGTTCGGCGCGGACAGCTCCTGGCTGCGCTCCGAACTGCTCGCCAGGCTGGCCGCCGCACCGGATTCCGTCGTCGCCGTCGTGGCGATGGCCGGTGACGAGCCGGTCGGCGCCGCCCGCCTGGAGCTCGTGCCCGGGACGCGTTTCGCCGGCCTGTGGGGCGGCGGCATCGTCGAGGAGTGGCGGGGCCGCGGCATCTACCGCGCGCTCGTGGCCCACCGTGCCCGCGCCGCCGCGGCCCGCGGCCACGACCTCCTCCGGGTCGACGCCTCCGACCTCAGCCGCCCCGTCCTGGAACGCCTGGGCTTCACGCCGCTGACCTCCACGACGCCGTACGTGTACACACCGTGACCACCACGCCGTGACCACCACGCCGGGACCACCGCGGCGCGGGCACGAAAGGGCCGGCACGAAAGGGCCGGTCCGCGGACGCGGACCGGCCTTCGCTTCCGGCGGGACTACGGCCTGGAGGCCTTCGCCGCCGTGCCGGCGCACACCAGACCCAGGATCACGGCCAGCGCGCCGATGATGATGTTGTTCCACACGACACCGGCGTCCGGGCTGTCGCCGACGATCCACGGCGACACGATCAGCCACACCCCGAGGGCGCACATGGCCCAGCTCAGGCCGTACATCCGCTCCGGAGCACGCGTGAACCCGAGCGCCAGCATGCCGATCGCGATGCCCATGATCAGGTTGTGGGTCACGAGCGAGGGCTGGCTCGTCGTGTAGTGGACGATCCACGGGGAGGCGGCGCAGTACAGACCGAGCAGGAAGACCGGTCCGTCGACGAGCGCCACATCCCGGCCGCCGAGCATCCGGGCGTACCGGGCCCGCATTTCGGAGGCATCCGGATGGCTGGTGATGTCACCCCTGGTGGGCGAGACGTTGGCCATGACTCGTCTCCTTACGTCGGGCGGGGGACCGCGTCCGGGGTGATGTGCGGTATCCGCCGCGGTTAGCGTCATTCTGCTCTTATTTTTCCTTTATGTGTAGAGCCCGGTGAGGGCGCGGCGTACCGCCTGGTACATGTCCGGGCGGATCGGGGGCAACCGGATGTGTACGACAGCGACCGAACGTCGCCGCCCCGGAGGGCGGCGCAGGACAGGGGAGGGCAGCGGACGTGACTGCGGCCATCAGTGCGAAGGTGTTGGAGCGGTTCCCGGCGGGGTCGCCGCGCGGATCGTGGCCCGCCGAGGAGTACGCGGCGCGCCGCCGCGCCCAGGGCGAGCCCGCCACCGTCGTGATGGACCTGGAGTCCGACGCCTTCCTCGTGGTGGTTCCGGCGGACGACGAGGGCTGAACCGCCGCGGGCACGGCCTGCGCGGCGCGCCCGGGTTCCGCGGCCGGGCCGGTTCCGGACGGACGAGCCGTCGCCCGGCCCGGGCCGCGCTAGCCGGACGCCGGTGAGCCGAGGTGCGCGAGGTGTGTGCGGCGCGCCTCGGCCGTCTGGCCCTGCACCAGCAGGAACATCCCCTCCCGCGCCAGCCGCTGGGCCCGGCTGTCCAGGGCCATGGCGCGACCGCCCCCGGCGACGATCGCCGCGGTCGTGGCCGCCCGCAGGACGTCGTACGCCCGTGTCTTCACGGCCAGCCGCTCCGGGACGCACGCGTGCGGGACCGGGTGGTCGGCCAGCTCGTAGGAGTCCCGCCGGACCGCGTCCAGCCGCTCCCGCAGCACCCGGGCCGTCTCCTCGCCCTCCGGGGAGCGCGCCACCAGCTCCAGCGCCGCGCCCGCCACCCCGAACACGGCGGGACTCGCGTTCGCGGCCCGCGGCAGGTCCACCCGGGCGAACTCCTCCTGCGGCATGCGCAGCACCACGGACTCCTCCGGCACCCACAGACCGTCCAGCTCCAGGGAGACCGTGCGGGCGGCGCCGAGAGCGGCCAGCCGCATCGGCGCCGACGGGGTCAGCCCGGGCTGCTCGCGGGCGCCGGCGACGGCGAACACCACCTCGCCAGCCGCCCCGCTCGGCCACCGCCCGCACGGGCACCCGGGGGAAGGCGCGGACATGGGCGAACGCGATGCCGGCCATCAGCTCGCCCGTCGCCAGCGGCCGCAGCAGTTTCTCCCGCACGGGCGAGTCGTAGGTGGCGATCAGCTTCACCGGTGTGTGGTGCTGGGTCTGCACGAACCAGGTGGAACAGCACGCGCCGGCCAGGATCTCCGCGGTCTCCCGGGCCACGGCGACGGGCGCGTCAGCCCCGCCGTACTCCCGGGGCGCGCCCACCCCGAGCAGCCCCGCCCGCCTGACCGCCTCGACATGGCTCGCCGGCACTTCCTCCTGGTCGACGCGCTCGGCCTGCGGAACGAGGAGATCACGGGCCAGTCGCCGTGCGGCGGTCACCAGGGGGTGGGCTGTGGTGGTCATGAGACGAATTCTGACGGCCGCCGAACGCGGGGCATCGACCCGGGGGGCGTGTCGTTCGCACAGCTGGACGCGCAGGCCTGAGCGCTCGTCATGACGATGACTGGTCTACACCCTTGACTGGTACAGACCAACGCGGTTGAGTGTGCCTCCACAACCCCCCACCACGGCCGCGCCCATGCCGTGACCGGTTCGCCGGTGCGTGCGGCGCAGGCTCTGCTCCGCCCTGCCCCCGGCCGGGAGCGGCCGTGACGCACAAAGGAGTTGATCCCGTGTCGAGACGCCGTGTCTCCGCCGTCCTGGCCGCACTCGCCCTCGCGGGCACCGCACCGGTGCTCCTGCCGGCCTCGAACGCCGTCGCCGCCTCGTGCTCCAGCTACCCCAACTGGGTGGCAGGCAAGTCGTACAACGCCGGTGACATCGTCCGCTACACCGACGGCAAGGCGTACATCGCCGAACACGCCAACCCGGGCTACGACCCGATCATCAGCACCTGGTACTGGGAGCCGTACGCCTGCGACAGCGGGCCGGGCACGCCCGACGCGCGCTTCGTCGTGTCCGAGGCGCAGTTCAACCAGATGTTCCCGAACCGGAATTCGTTCTACACCTACAGCGGTCTCACCGCGGCCCTGAGCGCCTACCCCGGCTTCGCCAACACCGGCAGCGACACGGTGAAGAAGCAGGAGGCCGCCGCCTTCCTCGCCAACGTCAGCCACGAGACCGGCGGTCTGGTGCACGTGGTGGAGCAGAACACCGCCAACTACCCGCACTACTGCGACTGGAGCCAGCCCTACGGCTGTCCGGCCGGTCAGGCCGCCTACTACGGACGCGGGCCGATCCAGCTGAGCTGGAACTTCAACTACAAGGCCGCGGGCGACGCGCTCGGCATCGACCTGCTCAACAACCCCTGGCTGGTGCAGAACGACTCGGCCGTCGCCTGGAAGACGGCCCTGTGGTACTGGAACACCCAGAGCGGTCCCGGCACCATGACCCCGCACAACGCCATGGTGAACAGCGCCGGATTCGGCCAGACCATCCGCAGCATCAACGGCTCCCTGGAGTGCGACGGGAAGAACCCGGCGCAGGTGCAGAGCCGCGTGAACAACTACCAGCGGTTCACCCAGATCCTCGGGGTGTCACCCGGCGGCAACCTGTACTGCTGACTCCGGACCACCGGGCGTGGTGTCATGCCTGATGTCATGCACCTGACCTGACGGAGGGCACTCCCATGCGCCTGCGCACCCCCCACGCCCTGCTCGCCACGACCGCCGCGCTCGCCGCGGCGGTCGTGGCACCCCAGCCCGCTGCCGCCGCCGTACCGGCCCCGGGCGCCTACTACGTCCAGAGCGTCACGACCGGGCTCAACGCGGCCGACAGCGGCGGTGCCGTCGAGCAGCACAGACCCCGCGGCAACGAGGACCGCCAGCAGTGGCAGCTCAAGCCGAGCGGATCCGCGTACCTGCTGGAGAACACCGACGCCCCGGGCAGCTGTCTCGGCCGCGGCGGCGAGCAGGCCGCGACCGTCGCCTGCACCGGAGCCGACGCTCCCTGGGAGATCACCCCGCTCGGAGCCGACCGCTACACGCTGAAGGCCCCCGGCACCACGCGCCACCTCACCGTGGCTCCCAAGCCGTCCGGTGCCAACTACCCGGCGCGGCTGGCCGTCGGCGGCGCCGGCGACCTCGCCGCCTGGTACCTCACCCCGGTCAACCCCGCCACCGCTCCGATGCCCCCGCAGGACCGCCGCACCCTGGACCAGGTCACCTTCCTCACCACCCACAACGCGTACGCCAACGGTGCCGACGGCGGTTTCGCCCCGCCCTTCGTCAACCTCGCGCCCAACCAGACCCGCGGCATCACACGCCAACTCGCCGACGGGGTGCGCGGATTCATGCTGGACATCCACCAGACCCCGGACGGCGCGATCCTCTGCCACAACAGCTGCACCCTCGTCAGCAGGCCGGTCGCGCTGTGGGTCGACCTCCAGCGCATGGTCGACTTCCTGGAGGCCCACCCCGACCAGTTCGTCACGGTCTTCCTGGAGGACTACGTCGACCCCCAAGTCCTGCGCGCCGAACTCGCCCGCGTCGACGGCCTGGCGGACGTGCTGTACCGGCCCGACCTCACCGGGGTCCGGCAGAACGGCTGGCCGACGATGGCCGAACTGACCGCCGCGAACGACCGGTTGCTGATCTTCACCGACCACAGCCGCTCCTCCGACCAGGCCGCGGGCCTGACCCGGGACAACTTCGGCGTCATGTACCAGCGCGAGTGGACCGTCGAGAACCACTGGTCCATGGGCTCGGGCATCGGGTCCTCCGACTGGTCCTGCTACAGCCGCTGGTACGACGCCGGCACGAACATCCCGCTGACCCGGACCGAACCCGGCTTCCGCCCGCTGTTCGTCATGAACCACTTCCGGGACGTCCCGCTCACCACCACGGCCGGCACGGACAACGGCAAACTCGCCGACCGGGCCCGGCGGTTCTGCGAGCCGGCGGCCCGCAAGAAGCCCACCTTCCTCGCCGTGGACCACTACGACCGCGGCGACCCGGCCTCCGCCGTCGCCACCCTCAACTCCTACACGTATCCGTAAAAGCGCGAGGAGAGGCTGCGCTCAGGTGGCGCCGGCCTCGGTGACGTCGCCGTTCCGCTCGTCCGCCTCGTCGTGGTCCGCGGTGGCGGTCAGATGCTCCAGGACATTGGTCAGCCGCAGCATGCGGTCCAGGAACCCGGGCCGGTGGTCCAGGTGCAGAATCGTGTCTGCGGCGCTGGTGTGCCGGTGGACCATCAGCAGCGCCGACAGGCCGGAGGAGTCGATCCAGGCCAGCTCGTGGAAGTCCAGGCGCACGTCGCGCAGTTCCGCGGCGTCGTACAGCTCACGGACGACGGCGTCGACGAGCTCGCCGCACGTGTCGTAGTCGAGCTCGCCGGCCACCCGCACGGTCAGCGTGGGCGGTTCGCGGTCGGTGGTGACGGTGAACGGGGTCGGTGGCAGGTTCGTCATGCGGGAGTCTCGGAGCCGGGGACAGGACGGGCGGGGCGGCCGCCGAGGGCGGCGGTGCCCTCGCGGATCAGGGCGAGGGCACGGGGGAAGTCGCGTATCTGCCCGGCGAGGATGTCCAGGCCGGCGAGCAGGGACCGGGCGGGCACGTGCCGGGCTTCGAGGATGTCGGCGGTCCAGATCAGGAACGAGGTGAACAGCTCGGTGTCGTCGACGTAGAGCGCGGTCGCGAGGAACTCCACGATGTGGGCGAGGTCCTCCGCCGTGCGTTCGAGCTGCTCGCTCGTGTAGGACCGCATCGCCGGGAAGCGGTCCTCCAGGTCGGCCAGGGCCTGTCTGACCAGCTGGACACGGCTCTGGACGACCATCGTGTACTCCTGGTCGGCCAGGTGCGGCAGGTCGTCCACGGCCTGCCGGAGCGCCGCCGGTGTGGGCCGGGCGAAGCCCTCCTCCAGCGCGGCGGCCGCCTGCCGGGCGTCGCCGGCCCAGCGGTCGGCGCCCAGGGCACGGGCGTAGCGCCCGTCGGGGCCGAAGGCACGGCCGCCTGCCATGACGGGGGTGCCGATGGCCTGGCACGCGGTGATGGCGCTGTGGGC
Source organism: Streptomyces sp. XY006 (assembly GCF_002237655.1). Lineage (GTDB taxonomy): Bacteria > Actinomycetota > Actinomycetes > Streptomycetales > Streptomycetaceae > Streptomyces > Streptomyces levis. The sequence goes on along the minus strand of NZ_NOKT01000002.1, from coordinate 96,445 downwards.
GGTGGGCAGATGGGTGGGGATCGAGCTGGACAGCAGCACCGCGTCCGGATTGGTGCGGTGCAGATGCGCGATCAGGTGCTGGGTGGGCGTCTGGGCCCCGAGGTAGTCGACCTGCCAGCCGCGCAGCCGCAGGGTCTCGGCGACGAGCCGGGCCGGGAAGGCGTGCCACTCGCCGTCGATGCAGGCGACCGTCACCCGGCCCCGCACGGCGGAACGCCTCGCGCCGTCCGGGGCGCGGTGGGCGAGGGCGGCGACGGCGCGTTCGTTGATGGCGGTCGCGGCGTGTTCCTGGGCCACGGTGAGGCGGTCGGCGGCCCACTCGGCGCCGACCCGCTCCTGTACGGGCGCGATCACGTCCAGGAGCAGCGCCTCTTCGTCGAGCCCCTCGGACAGGGCCTTCGACAGGACGTCCACGGCGGCGTACTCGTCGCCGTCGGCCACGGCCCGCCACAGCCGGTTCTGCAGTGCCACTGACATCGCGGGGTCGTTCACCCGTCCTTCCGGCCGGTGCCCCGGCGCCCGTCGACGACCGACAGCCCGCCCGTCCTGGGGGCGCTGATGGCGACGACGGCCATGTCGTCGTGCCGGCCCGTGCCGAGCCACTGGGCGGCCACCATCTGCACCCGTTCCACCACGGCCTCGGCGGGCAGCCCTCCGCACTCGGCCAGCACCCTCCTCAGCCGCTGCTCACCGAACAGCTCGTCACCGAGCGGGCCGCCCCGGGCCTCGGTGATGCCGTCGGTGTACAGCAGGCAGGTGTCCCCCTGGTCCAGGGCCGTCTCCACGGTGTGCGCGGTCACGATCGGCAGGGCGCCGATGAGGGTGCCGCGCGAGGGCACCTCCTCCACCCGGCCGTCGGCCCGGACGATCAGCGGCGGCAGATGGCCGGCGCTGGTCAGCCGCAGCTGCGCCCGGCCCGCGCGGCGGCGCACCGAGGCGAGCACCAGGGTGGCGAAGCGGGTGTGCCGGGAGTTCAGCAGCGCTCCGTTGAGCAGGTCGAGCACCCGCTGGTGGTCGTCGGCCAGCGGCAGCAGGGCGTGCAGCGTGTTGCGGATCTTGCCGGTCAGCACGGCCGCGTCCAGCCCCTTGCCCGCCACGTCGCCCAGGACGACCAGGGTCTCCCGGGAGGGGTCGGAGCCGGGGTGGACGTCGTAGAAGTCGCCGCCGACCCGCTCGTGGTCCTTGGCGGCCCGGTAGCTGCCGGCGTACTGCACGCCGTGCACCCGCTGCAGGGGCGGCGGCAGCAGCTCGTTCATCAGGGTGGCGGTGATGGTCGCCTGCTCGGTGTACAGCCGGGCCGCCGAGAGCGCCGCTCCGGCCCGGGCGGCGAACAGCCGGGCGAAGACCTCCTCGCCCTCGGTGAACGCCTGCTCGGTGCTGGAACGCAGCAGGATGAGGGCGCCCGCGGGCACGCCGTGCCCGGGCAGCGGGGTGACGATCACGGACCCGACCGGCCCGGTGAAGCCTTCGGGAATCGCCCAGTCGGGAAGGACCGACGGGTCGATCCAGCGCGCCGGCACCGGCGGGAAGCCCTGCAGGGCCTCGGGCAGACCGGGCACGCTGTGCGTGTCGATCTGCCGGCTGACCTGGACGACGGGGCCGCCGCGGGGGGCGTAGGTGAGCGGGTGGCGGCGGCCCTGGGCCGGAGCGACCAGCACCGCGGCTTCCGCGAGATGCTGAGCTGCCATGGACGCGGCGACCTCCATGCAGCGGGGCACGTTCAGCGTCGACAGCAGTGTGGAGGAGGCCTCGGTCAGGATCTGCGACCGCGTCTGCGCGCTGCGCACGGCCTCCTCGGCCACGTGGCGGTCGGTGTCGTCGACCAGCCACCACACCACGTCCCCTCCGGCGGCAGCGGTGGGGTGCGCCAGGACGATCCGCTCGTTGATGGACCCGCTCAGTGGAGTGGCGGGGGCCTCCCCGGGCCCGCCCGCGATCTTCCGGTGCGCGTCCGACAGCCAGGAGGGCGCCGTCTCGTGCAGCCGGTTTCCGCTCACCGCCTCGGGCAGCAGGAGGCGGGCCGCGTCGTTCAGCTGCACCAGGGTGCCGTACCGGTCGACGACCAGTACGGGGCAGGGGGCGTCAGCCCACGAGCTGCCGACCGTGTCGTCGGCGCTGCGGGCGCGGGTGGAGGAACTGCGGGAAGCGGTCACAAGCGGAGGCACGCATCTGCGTACCCCACCACCTTCCTTTAGGGGAGATCTGTGCAGACCGCAACCGTCCCGCATCCACGCCGATGACGCAACCCACCCAGGAGTGCCCGGTATATGCCCAGGATCTCGTCACATTCCCTCGACGGCGTGTTCGGGACGGGTCACGGGGCCGCCGGTCGGTTTCGAACATCCGTCCCGGCGGCCGGGCCCGCCGCGGTGGAGGGCGAGGCCCTCGTCCCGGTGCGGGCCGGGGTGCTCGGACCAGGTCCGGAACAGTGGTTGGCGTTCGCCGGGTTTTACGTATAACCTCTCCGGCTAACCCCGCGCTCCGAGAGGTCCCGATGCGACGTATCGCCCTGGTCACCCTCGTCGTCGACGACTACGACGAGGCGATCCGCTTCTACACCGAGGCCCTCGGTTTCCGGCTGGCCGAGGACGCGCCCCGGCCCGGCGGATCCCGCTGGGTCGTGGTCGAGCCGGGCGCCCCGGGTGCGGGGACCGGGCTGGTGCTCGCCCGCGCCGACGGCGCGGCGCAGTCCGCCCGGGTCGGGGACCAGACCGGTGGCCGGGTCGGGTTCTTCCTGCACACCGACGACTTCGCCCGCGATCACGCCAGGATGACCGCCGCCGGTGTGACGTTCCTGGAGGAGCCGCGGCGCGAGCCGTACGGAACCGTCGCCGTCTTCCAGGACCTGTACGGCAACCGCTGGGACCTGCTCCAGCCCGCCGGCTGACCCCCGCTCGCGCCCCCTGAGAACCGCTGCCCAAGGAAAGACCCGCCATGACTGCTACGCGCGTAGATGCCGATGTGATCCGCCGCCTCCCGAAGGCCGTCCTGCACGACCACCTCGACGGCGGCCTGCGCCCCGCCACCGTGGTGGAGCTCGCGGACGCGGTCGGCCACACCCTGCCAACCACCGACCCCGGCGAGCTCGCCGCCTGGTACTACGAGGCCGCCAACTCCGGTGACCTGGTCCGGTACATCGCCACCTTCGAGCACACCCTCGCCGTCATGCAGAACCGGGAGGGTCTGCTGCGCACCGCCGAGGAGTACGTCCTGGACCTCGCCGCGGACGGTGTCGTCTACGGCGAGGTGCGCTACGCCCCCGAGCTGAACACCCGGGGCGGGCTGACCATGGCCGAGGTCGTGGAGACGGTCCAGGAAGGCCTCGCCTCGGGCATGGCCAAGGCGGCCGCCGCGGGCACGCCGGTGCGCGTCGGCACCCTGCTGTGCGGCATGCGGATGTTCGACCGGGTGCGCGAGGCGGCCGACCTGGCGGTGGCGTTCCGGGACGCCGGTGTCGTCGGCTTCGACATCGCCGGGGCCGAGGACGGCTTCCCGCCCGCCGACCACCTCGCGGCCTTCGAGCACCTGCGGCGCGAGAGCGTGCCCTTCACCATCCACGCCGGTGAGGCCCACGGCCTGCCCAGCATCCACCAGGCGCTGCAGGTGTGCGGCGCCCAGCGCATCGGGCACGGTGTGCGCATCACCGACGACATCCCCGACCTCGCGGCGGGCAAGCTCGGCCGGCTCGCCGGCTGGGTGCGCGACCGGCGCATCGCGCTGGAGATGTGCCCGACGTCCAACCTGCAGACCGGCGCCGCGGCCTCGATCGCCGAGCACCCCATCACCGCGCTGAAGGACCTCAGCTTCCGCGTCACGGTCAACACCGACAACCGGCTGGTGTCGGGCACGACGATGACCCGCGAGATGACGCTCCTGGTGGAGCAGGCGGGCTGGAGCGTCGAGGATCTGCGCACGGTCACGGTGAACGCCCTGAAGAGCGCGTTCCTGCCGTTCGACGAGCGGAACGCGCTCATCCGTGACGTGGTCCTGCCGGGTTACGCGGCCGCGCTCTGAAGCAGGCCCTTGAGGTAGGCGGCCTGTCCGATGTGCTGCAGATCGTCGGACAGGACGCTGACCAGCCGCACGCCGAGGGTGACCGGCGGCTCCCAGCGCTCGTCGACGACCCGTTCCAGGTCCTTGGCGGCGAGGCCCTTCAGGGCGTCCAGGCTCTGCTCGTGCACGGCGTCGTAGTAGCCGGTCAGCAGATCGGCCGATTCGACCCTGACCTTGGCGACCTTGGCGGGGCTGTGGCCGTAGCCCGTGTCGCGGCGGGGCAGGCCCAGGCCGAAGCGCTTCTCCCAGTCCTGGGAGAGCCACACCTGGTCCAGGCCGAAGGCGTCGGCCACGTGGTCGTCCTGGACACGGGTGAGGTGCCAGACCAGCCAGGCGATGGAGTTGGTGTCGGGGGAGGGGCGGGCGGTCAGTTCGTCCGGCCCGAGGCCCTCGACGGTGGCGTGGACTTCTTCCCGGATGCGGTTGTAGCCGTCGATGAGGATGTCCTTCGCATGCATGCCTCCACCATCGCGCATCCCCGCGTCCCGTGCGCCCGGTTCCCTCGCGCGTGCCCCCGCGCCAGGCCCTAGCCGCCCGTGCCTCGCGCCCGGTCCTGGTCGCCCGTGGTCTCCAGCAGCGCCATCAGGGCCCGGGCCGCCGGACTGGTCGCCGGCCGGGGCGGCAGCAGGGCCACCGTCTCGTAGACCGCCTCCCCGGTGCCCTTGACCGGCAGCGCGGTCAGGGAGGCGCGCTTGTACGCGAAGTGCCGCGGCACGACGGCCACGCCCAGGTTCTCGTCGACCAGGTCGAGCAGGGTGTGCACGTCGTTCACCTCCAGCGCCACCGTCCGGCGCACGCCCGCGGCGGCGAACACCGTGTCGGTGGTGCGCCGCGGCCCCCAGTCCGGGTGGAAGTCGACGAACACCTCCCCGCCCAGCTCATCCGGCGTGACGGCCGCGCCGGCGGCGGCGAGCGGGTGGCTGCGGTGGCACAGCAGCGTCATCGGCTCGCTGGTCAGCGGCACCGACCGCAGCTGGTCGCCGTCCTCCTGCGTGCGCACGGCGAACGCCAGGTCGAGCCGCCCGGCCTCGACGTCCTCCGCCAGCGCCCCGGAACCGGCCTGCCGCAGGCAGATCTCCACATCCGGATGACGGTGCCGGAACGCGGCGAGGAGACCGGCCAGGTTCACCCCGGCGATGCACTGCTCGCTGCCGAGGGTGAGCATCCCGCGCAGCACGCCCTGCACCGCCGCCACGGCTTCGTGGGCCGCCCGCACCTGGGCCAGGATCCGCTCCGCCTCGCCCAGCAGCGCCCGCCCGGCCGGGGTGAGCGTCACCCGGCGGGTCGTGCGCACGAACAGCGGCGTCTGCAGCTCCCGCTCCAGCGCCCGGATGGAGGCCGACAGGCCCGACTGGGACACCAGCAGGCGTTCGGCCGCACGGGTGAAGTGCTGGTCCTCGGCGACCGCGACGAAGTGCTGCAGATGGCGCAGTTCCATGACTGAGAAGCGTAGCCGCTGAATCCCATCGGATTCTTCTGTTGGACGCATGGCAGCAGGTCACGCCAGAGTGGACACCGGTTTCCCGTCCGACCGAGCCAACCCCTCTGGAGTCGCGTTGTACACCGCACACCCCGACCGCTACGCGGACATGCCCTACCGGCGCACCGGACGCAGCGGCCTCAAGCTCCCCGCGCTCTCGCTCGGCCTGTGGCACAACTTCGGCCCGGACCGGCCCGTGGAGACCCAGCGGGCCATCCTGCGCCGCGCCTTCGACCTCGGCGTCACGCACTTCGACCTCGCCAACAACTACGGCCCGCCGCCCGGCGCCGCCGAGTCCGCCTTCGGTGAGTTCCTGAAGACCGACTTCGCGCGCTACCGCGACGAGCTGGTCATCTCCACCAAGGCGGGCTACCTGATGTGGCCCGGCCCGTACGGCGAGTGGGGCTCGCGCAAGTACCTGCTGTCCTCGCTGGACCAGAGCCTGAGCCGGATGGGCCTGGACTACGTCGACATCTTCTACTCGCACCGCCCCGACCCGGAGACTCCGCTGGAGGAGACCATGGGCGCGCTTCACTCGGCGGTGCAGCAGGGCAAGGCGCTGTACGTCGGCGTCTCGAACTACTCCGCGGAGCAGACGCGCGAAGCCGCCCGCATCCTGGGCGAGCTGGGCACGCCGCTGCTGATCCACCAGCCGCGCTACTCGATGCTGGACCGCCGCCCCGAGGACGAGGGCCTGCTGGACGCGCTCGACGAGCTCCAGGTCGGCTCCATCGTCTTCTCCCCGCTGGAGCAGGGGCTGCTCTCCGCCCGCTACCTCGACGGCATCCCGGAGGGCTCCCGGGCCGCGAGCGACAGCCCGTTCCTGCAGTCCGACGCCGTCACCGAGGAGCTGGTGGGCCGGCTGCGCGACCTGAACGACATCGCGAAGGAGCGCGGACAGACCCTGGCCCAGATGGCGCTGGCCTGGGTGCTGCGCGGCGGCCGGGTCACCTCGGCGCTGGTGGGCGCGAGCAGCCCGCAGCAGGTCGAGGACAGCGTCGGCGCGATCGGCAACCTCGACTTCGGCGCGGACGAGCTGGCCCGCATCGACGCGATCGTCAAGCAGTAGCGGCACGCCCGCCACGCGCTCACCTGCCCGGGGGCGGCCGCCCCCGGGCAGCGGGGCGTCAGGAGCCGATCTGCTCCTCCAGGCGCACGGTCACCGTGTCGCCCTCCTCCTTGCCGATGGCCCTGCGCAGGTCGGCCTTCACGGGCAGCTTGTGCGTGCCGTCGCCCAGGGCCATGAAGGAGCTGCGGAACGGGTGCCCGTCGATCGTCCCGCGGACCTTGACCAGGCCACGGGTGCCGAAGAAGTCGACGGACTCGGGCCAGACCAGATAGGTCCAGCCGCCCTCGGCGGGGCTCTTGCGCAGGACGGCGGTGAACTGCGCGTCCAGTGCTCCGGTCGTGCCCATGGTGGTGTCCTCCGGTCCTCGGCGGCTTCTCACTCACACAGACCGCCGGGGAGCGGGAAACTCATCGCGGCACGGCTCCCACGCCGCAACGGGCACCCGGTCGACGCGGTCGACGCGGTCGAGCATGGCCCGGATCCGTGCCCCGCCCGGCAGCTGATGCGCTGGTCAGAGGCCCCTTCCCCGGGCGGGGTGGATTTCGGCCAACTCGGGCCGTGAATATGCCAGGAGAGTGGCCGGAAAGTCATGGTGACAGTGTTTCAGTAGTGAACATACTGACCTGCGAGAGCGTTTTCACTTCCAGCGACGGCGCCCTCACGCACAGCACGCGAGCTGCGGGACGAGCGCGACCCGGCAGGCGGGCAGGGCAGCGGGGGAGGGACACGTGCACGACGAGTTTCTGTGCCACGTCACGGCGTACGGCGTCTGTGGCGGCCGCCGTATCGGAGTGCCCCTGGGAACCTACCGCGCGCCCACCCTCGCCCTGGCCCTGTGGTGGCTGCGCGACCGTGCCTCCTGGATCGCCCAGCGCCTGGACCCGCAGCCCGACGCCGAACACTTACCGTCGGGCGTGCTCGTGCCGGTCGCCGAGACCGCGCCCGACGTGCCCATGCTGCTGCGCGCCTGGTGCGCCGACCCCGCCCAGCAGGAGCGGGTCGCCGAGGAGTTGGCGGCCGGACGGCTGGTGCGCATCGCCACCAGCGACGAGACGACCGAGTACGAACTGCTCGCCGAGTCCGTGGACGCCCTGCGGATGCAGCGCACCGCCCCCCTCCTGGGCGTCCCCGTCGCCTGACCTGCCACCCCCTCCGTTCGCCGAGGCGCATAGCAGGCCATATCGGTAGAATCTTGACCATGGCGCAGCCGTCGGTAGCACCAGAGCTCGTCCTGGAGACGGAGACGGGCTCCACCGTGATGATCCCGGGCCACGACTACCACGTGGGACGCGACCCGTCGAGCGACATCGTCATCGACGACGACCGGGTCTCCTGGCACCACGCGGTGCTGCGGCCGGAGGACGGCCACTGGACCATCGAGGACGAGAACAGCACCAACGGCACCTACGCCGACGGCCGCCGCGTCCACGCCCGGGACGTCGGACCCGGCAGCGTCATCCGCTTCGGCAACCCGGCCGACGGGCCGCGCGTGGTCCTCACCGGCCGCCCCGCACCGGCCCCGGAACGCCCCTCCGCCGTCTCCATGCCCGCCCTGACCGGCACCTACCGGGCGCCCACCACCGTCCGGCCGCTGCCCTCGCGCACCGTCCGCATCGGCCGCGCGAGCGACAACGACCTCGTCATCGACGACCTCGTCGTCTCCCGCCGGCACGCCGAACTGCGCGCCCTGCCCGACGGCACGTACGAGATCACCGACCTCGGCAGCCACAACGGCACGTACCTCAACGGCAGTCCGGTCACCACCGCCCCGGTCGGCCAGGGCGACATCGTCGGCATCGGCCACTCGGCGTTCTGCCTCGTCGGCGACGAACTCCAGGAGTACGTCGACACCGGTGAGGTCTCCCTGGACGTGCAGGACCTGGCGGTATCCGTCGACCGCGGCCGCAAGACCCTGCTGGACCACGTGTCGTTCCCGGTGGGGGAGAAGTGCCTGCTCGCCGTCGTCGGCCCGAGCGGCGCCGGCAAGTCCACACTCCTCAACGCCCTCACAGGCCAGCGCCCCGCCGGCCACGGCACCGTCCTCTACGACGGCCGCGACCTGTACCGCGACTACGCCGAGCTGCGCCAGCGCATCGGCCTGGTCCCGCAGGACGACATCCTGCACGCCCAGCTGACGGTCAGAAAGGCGCTCTCCTACGCCGCCGAGCTGCGCTTCCCGCAGGACACGGCCAAGGCCGAACGGCGTGCCCGGGTCGACGAGGTGATCCGCGAACTGGGCCTGGAACAGCGCGCCGACCAGCCCGTGCACAGCCTTTCCGGCGGTCAGCGCAAGCGCGTCAGCGTGGCACTGGAGCTGCTGACCAAGCCGTCACTGCTGTTCCTCGACGAGCCGACCTCGGGTCTCGACCCCGGCATGGACCGCTCGGTGATGCACATGCTGCGCGGCCTCGCCGACGACGGCCGCACCGTCATCGTCGTCACCCACAGCGTGCTCAGCCTTGACGTGTGCGACCGGCTCCTCGTCCTCGCGCCCGGCGGCCGGATCGCCTACTACGGGCCGCCCGAGGACGCCCTGCCGTACTTCGGCTTCGAGCAGTGGCCGGAGGCCTTCGAGGCCTTCGAACGGGACACCGAGCGCGATTGGGCGGGGGACTACCTCGCCTCGCCCTTCCACCGCCGCTACGTCGCCGACGCCACCGCCCAGCCTCCGCAGCCCCGTTCCGAACCCGTCGTCATCACCGCGCCGCCCCGGCCCCGCAGCCGGTCCGCGCAGCTGGGCACGCTGGTGCGCCGGTACGCGTCCGCGCTGAGCGCCGACCGCACCTTCCTGATCATCATGATCGCCCTGCCGTTCGTGATGGGCGTGATGGCCCGGGCCCTCGCCGGGGGCGAACTCACCCGCGACACGGCGATGAACGCCCTGCTCATCCTCTGCGTGGGCGCGGTGCTCACCGGCGCGGCCAACGCCGTGCGCGAACTCGTCAAGGAACGGGTGATCTACCAGCGCGAGCGGGCCGTGGGCCTGTCCAGATCGGCGTACCTGATGTCCAAGGTCGTCGTGCTGGGCGTCATCACCGTGCTGCAGGCGGTGGTGCTCACCCTGGTCGCGCTGCTCGGCGTCGACCTCGGCGCGCCGGGCGGCGAAGGCGTGCTGATGCCGCCCCTGCTGGAGATCACCATCGCCGTCGCCCTGCTGGCGTTCACCGCGATGATGCTCGGCCTGCTCGTCTCCGCGCTGGTGCGCAAGGAGGAGGTGACGATGCCGCTGCTCGTGCTCATCGCCATCGTCCAGGTCGTCTTCTGCGGGGCCCTGCTGAAGCTGGACGGCGTTCCCGGGCTGGAGCAGCTGGGCTGGCTGGTGCCGGCGCGCTGGGCACTGGCCGCGATGGCCGGCACCGTCGGGCTGTCCCGGATCGTGCCCGACGATCTGACCGACGATCCGCTCTTCGAGCACTCGGCGGGCACCTGGCTGATCGACGTCGGCATGCTGGTCGTGCTGTCGGTGCTGTTCGGGTTCCTGGTGTCGCGGCTGCTGCGCCGGCACGAACCCGCCGTGATGCGGAAGCAGTGAGGGCCCATGACGACTCCCGGCTTCCGGCCCACGCACGTCGTCCCGCAGCACGGGATGCCGGCCTGGGAGGCTCCCGACACCGCGCGGCCCACCGTGGACCTCGATCCGCTGCTGCCGGTGCAGCTGCTCGAACGGCAGGGCGACTGGGGGCACGTGCTGTGCTTCAACGGCTGGTCCGCCTGGGTCGACGGACGCCGGCTGGTCGCCGTGCCGCAGGATCCCCCCACCACCGACGGACCGCTGACCCGCACCGCCGATCCGCGTCCGCTGCTGGCCCGCGCGGAGGACGCCCTCGCGCGCTACCGCTCCGCGGTCGAGGACCTCACGGAGGGACTCGACGGCGAGTCCTTCCGCACCCGCACCCGCGGACTGCGCATCGGCGTCGTGGTCGACGGCGAGTCCATGTGGCTCTACGACGCCGCCCACGGGCACTGGGTGTACGCCGACGGCACGCGGCTCACCACGTACGCGACGGACGAGACGCCCCGCAGCGACCCGGAGCACCGGCCGGCCGCGACCCCGCCGGCGCGTCCGCCCACCCGGGTGGTGACGGCGGAGGACCCGGCCGAGCCGCCCCGCGCCGCGCGGCCGTCCCGGCCGCCGGACGCGCCCCCGACCCGCGTGGTGCCCCCGGAGGGACCGATCACCCCCGCGGCCCCCGACCCGACCCGCGTGGTGCCCCCGGAGGAGACCGCGCCGCCCCCGGCGCCCGAGCCGACGCGGGTGGTGACTCCTGAGACACCCGAGCCGCGCCCGGCTCCGGAGCCGACGCGGGTGGTGTCCCCTGAGACGCCACCGGCCCCGGAGCCGACGCGGGTCGTCGCGCCCGATGGTCCGTCTCCCGCGGCGCCCGAGCCGACCCGGGTGGTGTCGCCCGAGGAGGCCGAGACGCCCCCGGCCCCGGAGCCCACGCGAGTGGTGTCTCCCGAGGACGTCGAGACGCCCCCGGCCCCGGAGCCCACGCGGGCGGGGTCCGGAGAGGACGTCGCGGCGGGGGAGGAAGGGGAGCGGGCGGGTGGGGCGCCGGCCACACGGGTCGTGGGGCACGAACCCACGCGCATCGTGTCGCGCGAGGGTGACGGCCGTTGACCCGCGAGACGAGCCTGTTCTCGGGGCGGCCCTCCGAGCTGATCGGGCGGCAGATCGCCGGGTACCGGATCGAGCAGGAGATCGGGCGCGGCGGCATGGCCGTCGTCTACCGGGCCCGCGACCTGCGCCTGGAACGCACCGTCGCCCTGAAGCTGCTCGCCCCGGAACTCGCCCGCAACGACACCTTCCGGCGCCGCTTCACCCACGAGTCCCGGGCCGCCGCCGCCATCGACCACCCGCACATCGTGCCCGTCTTCGAGGCGGGCGAGACGGACGGCGTGCTCTACATCGCCATGCGCTACGTCCCCGGCAGCGACCTGCGCCACGTCCTCGACCGCGAGGGCCCCCTGCCGCCCCCCACCGCCGTCCGCGTCGCCGCCCAGGTCGCCTCCGCGCTCGACGCGGCACACGAACACGGCCTGGTGCACCGCGACGTCAAACCCGGCAACATCCTCGTCGCCCGCGGCACCGACAGCGACCACCCCGAGCACGTCTACCTCACCGACTTCGGCCTGACCAAGAAGTCCCTGTCGCTGACCGGCTTCACCACGGTCGGCCAGTTCGTCGGCACGCTCGACTACGTCGCCCCCGAGCAGATCTCCGGCAAACCGGTCGACGCCCGCTGCGACGTCTACGGGTTCGCCTGCGTCGTCTACGAGGTCCTGACCGGCCATCCGCCCTTCCAGCGCGACGACGACATGGCCCTGCTGTGGGCCCACCAGTACGACGACCCGCCCCCGCTCACCGCGTCCCGGCCCGACATCGCCCCGCAGGCCGACCCGGTCTTCGCCAAGGCCCTCGCCAAGAGCCCCGACGACCGGTACGCGTCCTGCCTGGAGTTCGTGGCCGCGCTGCGGGCCGCGACGACCGGCGGCGAGGCCGTGACCGTACGGCCTTCCCCGCGCGGGGAGGGGCGGCCGCAGGGCGGGCCGGAGCCGCCCAGGCAGCCCCCGCGCTGGGCCGAACCGGTCTTCGTACGGAGGAACTAGCGCCCGGTCAGGCCGGTTCGTCCGAGCGCACCTGACCCCGCCGCCGGACGTGCCGCGCCAGCAGCGCCCCGGCGAACCCGGTCACCAGCCCCCACGGCACGGCCAGCCCGACCGCGCCCCACAGCCGGGGCCGCAGGAACAACTCGCCCGCGAGACCGCCGCCCAGGTCGCCGATGCCGAGCACCGACAGCCCGTAGTGCGCGGAGACGCGCCCGACGAGGCAGATCATGAAGACCGTCAGGGCGAGCGCGACCGCCATGTGCACGGCGTGCTGCCAGGCCCGCACCCGCGCCGGCGAACGGACCGCCATCACGAACGCGGCGGCCAGCAGCAGCACGACCGCGGCGACCAGCAGCCACCACACCCGGCCGTCGTGCTCCGAGAGCGTCCGCAGGTTCAGTTCGGACACGTCCGGGGTGCGCAGCACCTCGTCCAGCACGTGCGGCATGGGCAGCCCGAACGGGCCCTCCACCCTGCCGTTCCAGGTGGCGCCCATGCCGATGGTCAGCGCCGGCCACGTCAGGTTGGGCAGGCCCAGCAGGATCACCGCGAACGTCTCCGCCGCGTGCCCCCGGGTCGCCGCCACGATCAGGGCGATCACCAGGCCGAGCGCGACGTACGCCAGCAGCAGCGCGACCATCGCGTACGCGGCCGGCCGCACGGACGTCTGGAAGCGCAGCAGCCCGCCCGGCAGCGGGGCCCGGCGCGACACCAGCAGGGCGAGCACCAGCACCCCGGCCAGCCACACCACCCCGACGAACACGGACAGGGGGACGTCCGTGGTGAAGCCGATCCGGGGCGAGGCGCCGAACAGGTCACCCAGTTCGCCCAGCGCGTCGTCGCCCAGGGAGATGTCGAACGTGTGGCGGGCGGCGAGCGTCACGCCGATCAGTGCGAGCAGCCACAGGGCGGCGACCCGGGCGGCCCAGCCGGCCAGTTCCGCCGTGCCGGCGACCGCGCGGTGCCGCAGGGGCCGCAGGAAGCCCCAGGCGACGACCAGCGCCCCGGTCAGCGTCACGGACAGCGGGATCACCGTCAGGTCCGCCTGGGTGTCGGCGAGATCGCCGGCGCTCCCGGAGAGTCTCACGGTGCCGCCGACGGCGGTGACCACGGTCGCCGCGACCACCGGGACGAACGCGCCGTCGGGAAGATCCGCGGCCCCGGCCGCCCAGAGGCCGAGGGCGGAGACCACCGCCATGGCCAGCAGCGCGCCGACCACCGTGACGAGGGCGTGCGCCCAGCCGTGGCGGGCGACGGCCCGCTCACCGGACGGTCGGACCTGGCCGGAAGGGGTGCGCGAACTCACGCTGCCACGCTAAGCAGCACCCGTGCCGGGCGCCCGCCGGGCGGGTCCGTCCGCGTCGGCTTGCGGGGCCCCTGGGACCGGAGCACACAATGAACACATAGTGGAGAAAGACGAATGAACCGGGATCAACCAGCCCGGTTGTGCACAGGTCGCACCAGAACCCACGCGGGAAGAAGAGCTCGTGAGCGTCGAACCGCCGTCGTCCGGCCGCCCCACAGGACCTCCCTCCGGCCCGCTGTCGGGCCCCTCCCAGCCGCCGCCCGGAGGCGGCCCGCCCTCCGAGCCGACCGGCGGCGGGGGCGGCGAGGGCCCGGAGCCGCGCCGCCCCTGGTGGGGGTCGGTGCCCCGGGTCGCGATCATCGCCACCGCCGTGGTGGCCGCCGTGATCATCGCCGTCGTGCTGTCCCGGCCGGACAGCGGCGGCACCGGCGCGTCCGACGGCGGCACCAGCACGTCCCAGGGCGAGATCTTCCTGCAGCCCGCCGCCGACACCGGACCCGACCCGTTCACCGAGTCGACGGCCGAGCAGAGCTCCGCCTCGCCGGTCTCGCCCTCGCCCACCGAGCTGGCCCCGCAGAACACCGTCCAGGGCGTGCAGGGCGGCGCACCCGGCCTCTACGGCGGCACCCGCAACGTGGCCAGCTGCGACGTGGAGAAGCAGATCACGTACTTCGAGGGGGCCCCGGACAAGCAGCGGGCCTTCGCCTCGGTCGTCCGCGTCGAAACCTCCGACGTGCCCGCCTATCTGCGCTCGCTCACCCCGGTGCAGCTGCGGATGGACACCCGGGTCACCAACCACGGCTACAAGGACGGCGCCGCCACCAGCTACCAGGCCGTCCTCCAGACCGGCACGGCCGTCCTCGTCGACGACCGCGGCGTGCCCCGGGTGCGCTGCGCCTGCGGCAACCCGCTCTCCCCGCCGGTCGCCCAGCAGACCGCCCCGAAGACGACCGGTGAGGAGTGGCCCGGTTACGACGGTGCCAAGGTGGTCATGGTCACGCCCGCGCCCGAGCCGGTCGAGGTGTTCGTCATGTGCGAGCCCGACGGCCAGTGGTTCGAGCGGCACAAGGGCGACACGGGCAAGAAGGACCGCAAGACCGAGAAGCCGGACAAGCCGTCTCCGTCGGTGAGCGTCACCACGCCGACGTCACCGACCGACTCGACGACGTCGACGGGGCCGCCGACGACCGAACCGCCGTCCTCGGAGACGGAGACGAAGACGGAGACCTCGCCGGACTCGCCCAGCGAGCCGCCCTCGTCCGAGTCCCCGCCGCCGCCCGGCAGCGACACGGGCAGCGGCACCGGAAGCGGTACGAGCAGCGGCACGGGCGGCGGAACGACGGACCAGGCCCCGGCGTCCTGAACGAATCCCGGCGGCCCGGGGCGGGCCCTGGCCGGCGCGTGCAATGCGGGCGCTAGCCGGCCCGGACCACCAGGGCGTACCCGCCCAGTCCGAGCAGCCGGTCGGCCGGCAGGTCGCCGTGGGCGGTGAGGACCGCTTCCAGGCGGCCGGTGCCCGGTTCGAACGCGACGTCCTGGACGGTGCCGAGCTGGTCGCCCGTCTCGGCGAGGATCCGCAGGCCCGGCAGCTCGTGGTGGGGCGGTACCTCGGCCGGCGCCGCGGCCGAGCGCACCAGCACGGCGTCCGGGCCCAGGGCGTGCAGCGCGCCCCACGGCAGCACGGTCTCCCTGCGGTGCGGGCCCCGCACCCGGACGTGCGTGACCACTCCGGAGACGGCGTCGACCGTCAGCGCCTTCACCGTGCCGAGTTCCTCCGCGTCGTCCAGCGTCAGCACCGGCAGCCCCCGTGCCTCGGAGAACAGCATCGTCACGGCGTCCCTTCGCGTTCGTTCCGGAAGGCGCCGACCCGGGCGGTGAACTCCGCCAGGTCGTCGGCGACGTAGCGGACCGCGTCGGCGGGGATGACCAGCGCCCGTCCGGAGACGGCGAGCGTCTCGCCCCGCGGCACGTACACCCGGTGGCGACGGCGCCGGGAGCCGCGCACCAGCGCCTTGGCCGCGGCGATCCGGAAGCCCACGACCCGGCCGCTGGTGCCGCCCTCGACGACCACGTCGAGCACCGTGCCGACCTCGGCGCCCTCGTCCGTGAGCACCTTGGCGTGCAGCACCCGGCCCTGCTGGGCCTCGCGGCGCGCCACCACGACGGACGTGTCCTGCAGCGCCAAGGGGTCCCGGACCATGACGGCGTCCCGGCCCAGCGCATGCACCCCCGCCCAGGGCAGGCTCTGCTTCAGCGGGCCCGACAGCAGCCCGCGGCCGCTGAGCGTGAACCCGGTGACGCGCCCGGCGGCAGCGTCGAAGACGGTGTCCTTGATCTGCGCGACGGCGTCACCGCCGAGGGTGACCACCGGCAGGGTCGTCAGGCTGCGCGCGGCCATCAGCTCGTTCATCGCAGCCCCTTCCCGCCGGGCCTGCGCCGTACCGCGATCACCGTCCCGGACCTCCGTCCGGCCTGCACGGCGAGCGTCACCGCCAGGAGCGCGCCGAGCGCCGCGATCACTACGACCAGCCATACCCACCAGGCCACCGCGCACCTCCGGTGATCCGCCCGGCCACCGTCGGCCGGCCCCGTGCCCTTCCGGGTGCCCCGTGTACGGGGGACAATGCCCCGGGCACCGCACGGGCCGAGACTGCCAGGACTGCACAGGGAGACTCGGGGTACGAGCACTGGTGCAGAGCGTCCGGCCAGTCCGGCATCCCAGAGAGAAAAGTATGATCGACCACGTGGACGGGGCAGTGATACCGACTGGTTTCGACGTGCCCGTGGAACCGCTGAGGCGGGCGGCACACTACTCCGGCGAGCAGGGATGCATCGCCGAGGCGCGGTCGTTCGCCGCGCTCTTCCTCGACCAGCTGCGCACCGAGTGGTGCGCGCGTGTCGACGAGCGCGTCGACGGCGCGGTGCAGCTCGTGGTGAGCGAGCTCGTCACCAACGCCGACCGGCACAGCAACGGGCCGTACATCCTGGAGCTCGTCGGCACGGACACCGCCGTGACCGTGTCGGTCTACGACAGCAGCTCCGCCCTGCCCCGTATCTTCCCCCGCGACCCCGAGCGCGTCGGCCGCCACGGCCTGGAGATCGTCCACGCGCTCGCGGAGCAGGTCAGCGTGGAGCGGGTGCCGGTGGGCAAACGGGTGCGGGCCGTGCTGCCGCTGACCGCGGAGTAAGCCGCCGCCCGGAGCCTCGAACAGCCCCTCACACACACCGGTCCGAAGCCCTGCTCGGCTCCGAACCCCTGCTCGGTCCCGTGCCCCTGCTCGGTTCCGAATCCCTGCTGGGTTCCGAGGCCGCGCTCCCTTCCGAGACCTTGCTCGGTGCAAGCCCGGCGAAGCAGACAAAGAAGCGGGTGCCGTCCCACTCCCGCGTGTGGGACGGCACCCGCTGGTCCGCCGTCTGCCGGTCCGCCGCCGGCGTCAGGCGCAGCCCAGCTCGCCCAGCATCCCCTGCCGCAGCCGGGTGATGATCCGCTTGATCAGGCGCGAGACGTGCATCTGGGAGCAGCCCAGCCGCTCGCCGATCTCCGCCTGGGTGGCCTCCTCCACGAACCGCATATGGATGATCTGCCGGTCGCGCTCGCTGAGCTCCGCCATCAGCGGGGCCAGCGAGTGGAAGTCCTCGACGAGCCGCAGCCCGTCCTCCTCCACCCCGATGAAGTCGGCCAGGACCGCCTCGCCGCCCTCGGGCCCGTCGCCCGTGAGGGCGGCGTCCAGCGAGGAGGAGTTGTAGCCGTTGGAGGCGATCTGCCCCTCGACGACCTCCTTCTCGGAGATGTTCATCAGCGTGGCCAGCTCGGCGACCGTCGGCTCGCGGTCCAGCCGGCTCGCCAGCTCCTCGCGCGCCTTGGCGAGCTCCACGCGCAGCTCCTGCAGCCGCCGCGGCACGTGCACGGCCCACGTGGTGTCCCGGAAGAACCGCTTGATCTCACCGACGATGTACGGCAGCGCGAAGGAGGTGAACTCGACCTCGCGCGACAGCTCGAACCGGTCGATGGCCTTGATCAGACCGATCATGCCGGTCTGGACGATGTCCTCCATGTCGTCGCCGCGGCCCCGGAAGCGGCCGGCTGCGAACCGCACGAGCGACATGTTCATCTCGATCAGGGTGTTGCGCGCGTACTGGTACTCGTGCGTGCCTTCTTCGAGCTCCGTCAGGCGCTGGAAGAACTGGCGGGACAGCGCGCGGGCGTCCCTCGGGGCGACGGAACGCGGGTCCACGACTCCCGGCAGCGCTCCGTCACCCGTGCCGGCCTCGGTGTTCTCTTCGACGACCTGTGCCTTCGACCGGATCACGGCGGTCTCCATTACCTCTCCCGACAGTCATGGCGGACATCTGCATAGGTACTCCCGGGTTGCGGGTACCCGGAAGGACGCGCATCATGCCCACCGAATTCACCGAGAGCGGAACGCCGGGCCCTTCCGCTCCCGGCGGGGGTTCCTAGGCTGGAGCGGTGACCGATCACGTGCCGAACGAAGCCCGCGTCATTCCCCTGCGTCCGACCGGCGACCGGCCCCACGGCGACCGGCCCCACGGCGCCCGGCCCCACGGCGACCGGCCCCACGGCGACCGGCCCCACGGCGCCCGGCCCCACGGTAACCGGCCCGCCGCGGCCCCGCCGCGCCAGGGGCCGCCTGCGGCTCCCGCCGCGAAGGAGCCCCTGTGGCGGGACCTGGTCGGGGACGTCCTGCGCCGGGAACGCCTCGCGCAGGAGCGCACGCTGAAGGACGTCGCCGACGCGGCGCGGATCTCCATGCCGTACCTGTCGGAAGTGGAGCGCGGCCGCAAGGAGGCCTCCTCGGAGGTCCTCGCGGCCGCCGCCCGCGCGCTCGGGCTGGGCCTGGGCGACCTGCTGTCCCGGGCCCAGGGCGAACTGACCCGCGCCACCTCCCGGTACGCGGGCAGCGGCCGCCGCGGGGCGTCCACCTCGTCGTTCGACGGACTGTGCCTGGCCGCCTGAGCCGGCCCCGGCCGGCGCCTCAGACCAGCTGCGGGCGCCGGCTGAGCACCTCGTCGGCCAGCCCGTAGGCCACCGCCTCCTGGGCGGTGAACACCTTGTCGCGGTCCATGTCGGCCCGCAGGGTCGCCACGTCGTGGTGCGTGTGCCGCGCCAGCACCTCCTCCACCTGGGAGCGGATCCGCACCATCTCCTTGGCCTGCAGGGCAAGGTCGGAGACCATGCCGCGCTGCCCGCCGGTGGCCGGCTGGCCGAGCAGCACGCGCGCGTGCTCCAGCACGAACCGCCGGCCGGGGTCCCCGCCGGCCAGCAGCACGGCGGCGGTGGAGGCCGCCTGCCCGACGCAGCACGTCGAGATGGGCGCCCGCACGAACGACATGGTGTCGTAGATGGCCATGAGCGACGTGAACGAGCCGCCGGGGGAGTTGATGTAGACGGCGATCTCCGTCTCCGGCGCCGACGACTCCAGGTGCAGCAGCTGCGCGATGACGACGTTGGCGACGCCGTCGTCGATCTCGGTGCCGAGGAAGATGATCCGCTCGTTCAGCAGCCGGCTGAAGACGTCGAAGGACCGTTCGCCCTGCGGGGTCCGCTCGATGACGTTCGGAATCGTGTAGCTCCCCATCACCGCAGCCCCATCCTGGGTCGTGCCGAAGCCGGGACGACATCCGCGAGGGAGTCCACGACCCGGTCCACCATGCCGTACTCCCTGGCCTCCTCGGCCGTGAACCAGCGGTCCCGGTCGCCGTCGCGGGAGATGGTCTCCGGGCTCTGCCCGGTGTGCTCGGCGGTGATCCGCTCGATGGTCCGCTTGGTGAACTCCAGGTTCTGGGCCTGGATCTCGATGTCGGCGGTGGTGCCGCCGATGCCCGCGGACGGCTGGTGCATCATGATGCGCGCGTTCGGCAGGGCGTACCGCTTGCCGGGTGCGCCGACGCTGAGCAGGAACTGGCCCATGCTGGCCGCGAAGCCCAGGGCCAGGGTCGACACGTCGTTCGGGACGAGCCGCATCGTGTCGTAGATGGCGAGACCCGCGTGCACCGCGCCGCCGGGGCTGTTGATGTACAGGCTGATGTCGGTGCGCGGGTCCTCCGCCGACAGGATCAGCAGCTGGGCGCAGACCCGGTTGGCGGAGACCTCGTCGACCTGGGTGCCCAGCAGCACGATGCGCTGGGCGAGCAGCCGGGCGGCCAGCTGGTCGTCGAAGCGGGTCGGAGGGGTGTCGCCCTCCTCCGCCCTCGGGGCAAGTGTCGTGAGTGGGGTCATCGGTTCTCCTCGTGGTCGCGGAAGCGCCGTCGACCCCACTGTCGGCCCCGGACGGCAGGGGCAGCCGCTTTCTCTGCCCTCGGCAGATCCGCTGCGGGCAGAGGACCCCGTTCTCGGTTTCGCCCGGCGGATGTCCCCGGGCACCGATGAGTTCCGGGGCGCCGCGGGGTCGACACAGACGACAGCGATCCACGCTCCGGGAGGACCCCATGGCGACCGACGGCTTCACCACGTGTCTCTGGTTCGACGGCCAGGCCGAGGAGGCGGCCCACCACTACGTCTCGATCTTCAAGAACTCCAGCATCGGCAAGGTCGCGCGCTACCCCGAGGGCGCGCCGCAGCCCGCCGGCAGCGTGATGACGGTCGAGTTCACGGCCAACGGCCACAAGTTCCTCGGGCTCAACGGCGGCCCGCAGTTCCGCTTCAACGAGGCGGTCTCCTTCATGATCTTCTGCGAGGACCAGGAGGAGATCGACTACTACTGGACCCGGCTCACCGAGAACGGCGGCGAGCCCGGCCCCTGCGGCTGGCTCAAGGACAAGTACGGCGTGTCCTGGCAGGTCGTGCCGGACCGGCTCGACGAGATGCTCACCGACCCGGACCCGGCGAAGGCGGCCCGCGTCACGACGGCGTTCATGGCCATGAGCAAGTTCGACATCGCCGCGCTGGAGAGGGCGTACGCGGGCGAGTGACGGGACCCCGGCGTGGCCGCGGGGCGGGGTGGACCCGCTCGGGTCCGCCCCACGCACCCGCTCGGGTCCGTGGGGCGGTCACGCGGTCTCGGCCAGGATCTCGGCGATCACGTGCCGGGAGTTCTCCGCGACCGGCGGGTTCGTCTCCCAGTAGTACGGCAGAGCGATGACCGCGATCGACAGGGCCCAGCCCCGGCCGCGCGCCCACTCGGCCTCCCCGGCCCCCACGGCCTCGCGGAAGAGGCCGCGCAGCCGCGCGGGCAGCACGCACCACGCGCTGATCAGGTCGACGGCGGGATCACCGACGCCGACCGTGCCGTAGTCGATCACGGCGCTCAGGCGCCCGTCCCGCACCAGGAGGTTCCCGGCCATCAGATCGCCGTGCGCCCACACCGGCGGCCCGGAGTGCTCCGGGGCGGCGAGAGCCTCCTCCCACCGGCGGGCCACCGCCGCGGTGTCGACCCGCCCGGCCAGCCGCGTGAGCG
The DNA here is from genome assembly GCF_002237655.1 of Streptomyces sp. XY006. GTDB lineage: Bacteria > Actinomycetota > Actinomycetes > Streptomycetales > Streptomycetaceae > Streptomyces > Streptomyces levis. Next base: position 75,512 of record NZ_NOKT01000002.1, on the reverse strand, counting down.
CCTCCCGCACGGCACCGTCCCGGGCCGCCAGGGGCCCGCCCCGGTAGCCCGCCGGCCCGTCCGACGCGTCGATCCGGCGCAGGGCCCTGACGTACGACGCCAGGTCCCGGGCCAGCGGCTCGGGCGCGTCGAGCGCCCCGGGCACCGGATTGCGGCCGTCCAGCCAGCGGTACACCGACCAGGGCCACGGGAAGTCCGCGCCGGGCTCGCCCCGTCCCAGGGGCTCCGGCGCGGCGGCGGGCAGGGCCGGACCCAGCCGGGGCAGCCAGCGCAGTTCGTGCGTGATGGCGTCGACGGCGCGGGGATGCCGGGGCAGCCGTACGACCTTGTCGGGGCCCAGGCGGAACATGGCGTTCTCGGAGCCGGAGGACTCCACCCGCCGCAGGGGCAGCCCCGCCCACCGGGGGAACCGCTCGGCGACCAGCCGGCCGACGAGCCGGACATCGAGGTCGACCTCGTCCGCATGCATCCGTACCACGCCCATGACGCCCCATTGGACCGGTCAACGCGCCGACTGTCGAACGGTTTTCGTGATCTCGCGGGCCATGCGCAGGATGCCCGGGGAGGGCACCGGGCAGGGCTTCGGCCGGGACGTCGTCGGCGCGAGACAGAAGTGCAGGTAGTCGTCGTCGCGGTGCAGGGCGGTCCGGCCGCGTAAGGGCTGGGTGCAGTAGCCGGGTCGGGCGCGTTCGAAGGCCGTGCACGGCAGGTACTGCGTCCAGGTGTAGCGGCCGCCGGCCGGACTCACCGCCCGCCCCGCGTCGGCCACCAGCGCGCCGGAGGCCGCGGCCCGCTGCGCGTACAGCGCGTTGACGCGCCGGACCCGGTCGGGGGTGATCGGGTCGGGGCCCTGCGCCACCCAGACGATCCGCGGGCCCGCACCGTCCCCCGCCGCGGCGATCTGCTCGGTGAGCCGGCGCGCGTCGGCGGCGTACCGGGTGAAGTACCGCGCCGGGGACTTGTCGTGGGTGATGCCGTCCATGCACGGCGTGTAGCCCCAGGAGTTCCCCCAGAACTGCAGCACCACCACGTCGGGCCGCAGCCTGCGCACCAGCGCGGCGGCCTTGTCGGCGGCCGGCACCAGGGACCGTTCGGCCGTGCCCTCCAGGTAGTCGCAGAGCGTGGTGCCGGAGTAGGGGGCGCTGGTGTACCGGGCCCGCAGGTCCCGGCGCAGCTCCTGGCCGAGGACCTTCTGGTTCTCCACCGCCAGCGAGTCGCCGAGGTAGAGCACCCGCGGCGCCGTGCGCGGCTTCGCGGGGCGGGAGGTGGGCGAGGCGGGGGCACGCTGCTCGGTGGGGGCCGACGCGCGCGGTGCGGCCGGCGCCGGATCCCCGGGCGCCGACGCCGGATCCCCGCACGCACCGAGCAGCAGCCCGGCCAGCAGCACTCCCACGACCCACGGCTCTCGCATACGGCAACTCCCGCCCCGGCCACCGAAACGGCACTCAGGCAAGCACAGCCGGCGGCCCGGCGGAAGACACCCGCCGGACACTCCGTGTGACCCGCCGCTCGCGCACGCGCCGCCCCCGTCCGTTCGGCGCGCGGGTCCGCCGCGGGGTGACTAGCGTGAGGAAACGGACCATTCCCCCGTCCGGAGAGGGCCGCAGTCATGGCCGTGCAACCCGAAGGAAGCCCGTGCTGGGCCGACGCGATGTTCAGTGACCTGGAGGGGGCGAAGCGCTTCTACGGCGACCTCCTCGGCTGGACCTTCGGTGAGTCGTCGACGGAGTACGGCAACTACACCGAGGCCTACGCGGGCGGCAAGGCGGTCGCCGCCGTCGTCCCGCCCATGCCCGGCCAGGACGGCCAGGAGGGCCTGTCGCAGTGGTGTCTGTACTTCGCGGCCGAGGACGCCGCCGCCACCGCCGCCCGGATCCGCGAGCACGGCGGCGAGGTGCTGATGGAGCCGATGCAGGTCGGCGACTTCGGCACCATGTGCCTGGCCCGTGACCCGGGAGGCGTCGTCTTCGGCGTCTGGCAGGCCGGGACCCACGAGGGCTTCCAGGCGATGGGCGAACCGGGCGCCTTCGCCTGGGCGGAGGTCTTCACCCGCGAGCCCGAGAAGTCCGACGCGTTCTTCCCCGCCGTCTTCTCCTACCGGCAGAAGGACATGGAGGACGGCGAGATGGACTTCCGCGTCTACGACCTCGGCGAACGCAGCGTGCTCGGCCGGATGAGGATGACGGACGACTTCCCGCCCGAGATGCCGCCGTACATCAACGTCTACTTCACCGTCGAGGACTGCGACGCCGCCGTGGCGAAGGCCACCGAGCTCGGCGGGGTGCTGCGGTTCGGCCCGATGACCACCCCGTTCGGCCGGTTCGCCGCCATCAGCGACCCGCAGGGCGCGAACCTCTCGCTGATCGACATCACCACGACCGAGGGGGACATGCCGAAACTGACCGACGTGTCGTAGGGGCCGCCCCTCCCGGCCGGACGTCCCGGGCGGCCATGGCATGATCGAGCCCATGCGTGAACGTGTGGTGGCCGCGTGCGACGGGGCTTCGAAGGGGAACCCGGGGCCCGCCGGCTGGGCCTGGGTCGTGGCCGACGCGGCCGAGAGCCCGGTGCGCTGGGAGGCCGGGCCGCTCGGCAGGGCCACCAACAACGTCGCCGAGCTGACCGCCCTGGAGCGGCTGCTCGCGGCGACCGACCCGGACGTGCCGCTGGAGATCCGGATGGACTCCCAGTACGCCATGAAGGCCGTCACCACCTGGCTGCCCGGCTGGAAGCGCAACGGCTGGAAGACGGCCGCCGGCAAGCCGGTCGCCAACCAGGAACTCGTCGTGCGCATCGACGAACTGCTCGACGGCCGCTCGGTCGAGTTCCGCTACGTGCCCGCCCATCAGGTCGACGGCGACCGGCTCAACGACTTCGCCGACCGGGCCGCCAGCCAGGCCGCCTCCGTGCAGGAGCCCGCGGGCAGCGGTCTCGGCTCGCCCGAGCCGCCGCCCGCCCCGGACGCCCCGGCCAAGGCCCCGCGCTCCCGTGCGCGCGGCGGCGCCGCCCGCACCGGCAGGACGTCCGCCGCGAAGGGGTCCGCCGCGAAGGGGTCCCCGCGCACGATCAAGGCGAAGTTCCCCGGCCGCTGCCAGTGCGGCCGCGCGTACGCGGCCGGCGAGCCGATCGCCAAGAACGACAGCGGCTGGGGACACCCGGAGTGCCGCACGGGCGCACCGGTCTGATCCGGCGTCGGCACCGGTCTGATCAGGCGTCGAACGTGTAGTGCGGCGTGTGGTCGAGCAGATCCGCCGGGCTCGTGTCGTGCCACGGCCGCATCGTCTCGCGCAGGTCGATCACGTTCGGCGTGCCCGCGGCCGGCAGATAGCCGGACCCGGGGTGCCGCCGCTGCCACTCGGCCCACAGCTTGTCGATGTAGGCGTGGTGCAGCCAGAACACCGGGTCGTTGGGGGAGACCCCGGTGGCCATCTGCCCGCCCACCCAGACGTGGACGCGGTTGTGCAGGTTGACGCCACGCCAGCCTTCGAGGTGGTTGCGGAAGCCGTCCGAGCCGCTGTTCCAGGGCGCCATGTCGTACGTGGGCATGGCCAGCACCGAGTCCACCTCCACCCGGGTCGGCAACTCCCGCACAGCCGTGCCGAGGGAGCGGCGCAGGAACGTACGGCCGTCGACGCGCACGTTGACCGGCCAGTTGCCGGTGGACGCGGCGAACGGCCCGTCCGACACCCGGCCGTCCCGCTCCCGCCCGGTCCCGCCGAGGAAGTCGGGCGCCCACAGCGAGGCACGCGGCGAACGGTCGACGGTCCAGTCCCAGTACGGCAGCGTCACCGACGCGTCCACCGACTGCAGCGCCCGCTCGAACTCCAGGAGGAATCTTCGGTGCCAGGGCAGGAAGGACGGCGAGCGGTGGCCGGTGCGCTCGCCGTCGTCGGTGTCGGAGACGATGAACGCGTTGTGCGTCGTGACGAATTCGTCGTAGCGGCCGCTGCGCTTCAGGGCGAGCAGCGCGGCGACGAAACGCCGCTTCTCGTCGGCGGTCAGGGCGGACTGGTTCTTGCGGACTGCCATGTTCGGGTGCTCCAGGTGCCGTGCGGGGAACGTCAGTTGGCGGGGAAGGGCAGCAGGGGCGCGCCCTGCAGCTCGTCCACCGCGGCGCGGGCCGCGGCGCGCGGAGTGGGCACCGGGTCGTAGTGGCTGACGACGCTGATCCAGCTGCCGTCGGCGTTGCGCATCACATGCAGCTCCACCCCGTCGACGAACACCGCGTAGCCGGCGCCGTGCTGGTGGTGACCGGACCCGGTGGCCGGCCGGCCCTGTATCCGGCGGCCCTTGTAGACCTCGTCGAAGGCCCGCGGAGCGCCGTGGTGGGGGTCGGCGGCCGCTGCCGCCGGCGTGAGGGCGGGCAGGGCGCCGGCCGCCGAGGCGAGAACGGCCGCGGCGGTGAGCGCACGGCGACGGCTGAGTTCCGGCATACGGATCTCCTGGGTTCGTTCGGGTGATGTCACCGCATGCCTACCGGCCCCTCCGGTTCCGGGAGAAATCCCCGCGAGCCGGTTGGCTGTGATCCGGGCAATTCCCCTTATGTCGTGCAAGGTTGAACCAAGATGATCTTGCTGGACGCGGGTGCCTGGACCTCTGCGGACGGGGAAATTCCACCCCGTGGGGGTGCTGTGGCGGATGTTTCTCCCCGGGGGCGGCGGTGCGCGTGGTACGGGTCACGCCGGGAAGCTGACGCGATTGCGCGCTCCGGCCGGCGGGGCCGACGCACTGCTACTCTGCGTCCGCCATTGACAGCTCTCAGTAGTCCCCAGGGGTGCGCGTGAAGGTCGCCTGCGTCGGCGGCGGGCCCGCCGGTCTGTATCTCTCGATCCTGCTCAAGCGGCAGGACCCGTCCCACGACATCACCGTCTACGAACGCGACCCGGAAGGATCGACCTACGGCTGGGGCGTGACCTACTGGCGCGCGCTGCTCGACCGGCTCCACGAGCAGGACCCCGAGTCGGCCCGCGCGCTCGGCGCCGCCTCCGTCCGCTGGCGCGAGGGCGTCGCCCACGTCGGCGACCGCACCACCCGGCACAGCGGCGACGAGGGGCACGGCATCGGCCGCCACCGCCTGCTGGAGATCCTCGCCGCCCGCGCCCGCGAGCTCGGCGTCCGCCTGGAGTACGAGCGCGAGATCACCGCGGCCGAACTGCCCTCGGACGCCGACCTGGTCGTGGCGGCCGACGGCGTGGGCAGCGACCTGCGCACCCGCCACGCGGCCCACTTCGGCACCCGGCTCACCGCCGGGCGCAACCGGTACCTCTGGCTCGGCACCACCAAGGCCTTCGACGCCTTCACCTTCGCCTTCGTGGAGACCGCCCACGGCTGGATCTGGTGCTACGGCTACGGCTACGGCCCCGACCGCGGCACCTGCGTCGTCGAGTGCGCTCCCGGAACCTGGACCGGACTCGGCCTCGACCGCGCGAGCGAACCCGAGGGGCGAGCCCTGCTGGAGAAGCTCTTCGCCGGCGTCCTGGACGGCCACCCCCTGCTGCAGAGCCCCGGCGGGAGCCCCTGGCAGACGTTCCGCACCCTGACCAACCGCACCTGGCACCACGGCAATCTCGTCCTGCTCGGCGACGCCGCCCACACCACGCACTACTCGATCGGTGCCGGCACCACCCTCGCCCTGGAGGACGCGATCGCCCTGGCCACCGCGCTGCGCGAGCACGCCGTCATCCCGCAGGCCCTCGCCCGCTACGAGCGCGAGCGCACGGCGGCGCTGCTGCCGGTGCAGAGCGCGGCCCGCTACAGCGCCCAGTGGTACGAGGACCTCCCGCGCTACATCCAGCTGCCCCCGGAGCGCATGTTCGCCCTGCTCGGTCAGCGCCACTCGCCCCTGCTGCCGCATGTGCCGCCCCAGTTGTACTACCGGCTCGACCGGGCCGCCGGGCAGCTGGAGCCGCTGCGCCGGTTCAAGCGCTGGCTCGGACCCAGGGTGGCGCGGACCGTCCACGCGCGGACGGTGTCCTCGGGCGACTGACCCTCCCGCGCGGGGTGAGACGGAGGCGCCGCACCCCGCGCGCGGCGAGGCGGGGGCGCCTCAGCCCGCGCTCCCGTCGAACAGCCGGTCCAGGAAGGCGTTGCCGTACACGCGGTGCGGGTCGAGCCGGTCCAGCACCGCGTCCGCCTCGGCCCAGGCGGCCTCGCCGACCGCGGCGGGCACCACCGCGTCCAGTACCTCCGCGTCGCTCCACACCCCCTCCTCCGTGTACGCCCACCCCTTGGACCACTCCACCCGGGTCAGGGCGAACCCGCCGTCGAAGGCGCGCAGCAGGAAGCGCTCGAGCTCCCGGAGGAAGGCCTCCGCGTCCGGCGTGCCCGGCAGCGTCAGCACGTCCAGCCACACGGCCGTGTCCCACTCGGGCCGGTCCGCACGCGGCCGGAGCGCGGACAGCAGCGGCGGACGGGCTCCGGCCACCCCGGCGTCGCCCGGGCCGTCCAGTCCGGTCACCCGGATCTCCACCGAGCCGTTGACCGGGAAGCTGCCCCGGGCGGCGTACGCGGTCAGCCGCTCCCGGTAGAACGCGGCGAACTCGGCGACCACCCGCTGGACCCCCTCGCGCGAGGTGAGGACCGCGTAGCCGTTGGCGTGCACCCGCAGCGTGGTCGGCTTCAGATAGAGCAGCGTGTTCTTGGACGGCCCCCACAGATCCGCCGACAGCGTCGCCACCAGCCCGAGCGCGGCCGCCTCGTACTGCGCCGTCCCGAGCAGCGGCGCCAGGTACCAGGCCGCCTCCGACGTCATCCGGCCCACCAGCTCCGCCACCGGCGCCGGGACGTTGTCCGAGAACGGGTAGTTGTACGGCTGCGTCACCTTCCGTGAGGTCAGGGGCCGGGTGGGGGAGAGGCTCCACACCTTCAGCCAGGGGTGCTCGGTGAAGGCGAACCAGATCGCCTCGACCCGCCCGGCCTCCTGCAGGAAGCTCGCGAAGGTGCGCCGCGCACCCGAGCCGGGCGCGGCGAACAGCTCTCCGGCGGGGATGTCCGTACGGCTCACGCACCGCAGGTTCGTGTTCGTGCCCGTCCGCAGCACCACCTCGGTCACCAGGGACCGTCCGAGATGGGTCAGCAGCGCGGCGCAGTCCGCCTCGTCGCGGTGGAAGGTGCGCAGCACGTAGGAGCCGGCCCGTTCGTCCCACACCACCGCCGTGAGCGAGAGGACCAGGTTGCTCAGGGAGCCGTAGGTGTGGCCGGGCAGGCGCCGCTCGTCGCGGGCGGGGACGGCGGTGCCGTGCGCGTCGACGGCCAGGGCGCCGCCCAGGGTGAGGACGCCGGGGGCGGGGGCGGCCGTGACGCCGAGGCCGTGTTCCTCCAGGAAGGTCAGCAGGGCCTCCAGGGTGACGCCGGTGCCGGCCCGCACCTCGCCCGGGCCGCGCAGGGCGAGGTCCGTGAGGTGGGGCGCGGTGTCGACGAGCAGGACGGGCGCACCGGAGGGGGGCCCCTCCGTCACCGTCAGGGGCGACCAGCCGTGCGCGGCGCCCCGGGCCCGCACCCGCCAGCCGTGCCGCCAGGCCCAGTTGACGACCGCGACCACCTGGTCCGGGCCGTTCGGGGCGCACGCCCACAGCCCGTCGGCGGTGATCTCGCCGACCCAGTTCCGGTACGCCGAGCGGTACAGCGCGACGTCCGGCGGGAAGCCGGGCAGCTCCGCTGCGGCCACCGCCGGATCCGCCGGCAGTCCGGGCACGGCGGCCAGGGCGGCCGCGGAGAGGAGGAAACCCCGGCGGGTCCAACCGGGGTCCTGCGACGGGATGTTGTCCATGGAACCAGTTGTCACGTCGGGTCACGCTAGGGGCCGGGTGACACGTGACATATACCTGTCGCCTCTCTTCACTCGTGTGAGTGAATCGGGTGTGGTCGGCGAGCCGGAGCGGCCCGGTCCGCACCTGCCCGTGACGGATGACAGACTGGCGCCCATGGACGAGCGCACATTCGACAGGTCGGGTCAGCACGCTTCCGTCGTCGGTCTCGGTACGTGGCAGCTGGGTGCCGACTGGGGAGACGTCGACGACAAGAAGGCCCTCTCCGTACTGGAGACGGCCGCGGAGTCCGGGGTGACCTTCTTCGACACCGCGGACGTGTACGGCGACGGCCGCAGCGAGCAGACCATCGCCGCCTTCCTCAGCGGCAGGTCGGACCTGCACGTCCTGGTCGCCACCAAGATGGGGCGCCGGGTCGACCAGATCCCCGAGAACTACGTGCTCGACAACTTCCGCGCCTGGAACGACCGCTCCCGCCGCAACCTCGGCGTCGACCGGATCGACCTGGTGCAGCTGCACTGCCCGCCGACGCCCGTCTACTCCACGGACGAGGTGTTCGACGCCCTCGACACCCTGGTGGAGGAGGAGCGCATCGCCGCCTACGGCGTCAGCGTCGAGACCTGCGCGGAGGCGCTGACCGCGATCGCCCGGCCGAACGTGGCCAGCGTGCAGATCATCCTCAACCCGTTCCGCATGAAGCCCCTGCGCGAGGTCCTGCCCGCCGCCCGGGAGGCCGGCGTGGGCGTCATCGCCCGCGTCCCGCTCGCCTCCGGCCTGCTGTCGGGCAAGTACACGCGGGACACGGTCTTCCCGGAGAACGACCACCGCACCTACAACCGGCACGGCGAGTCCTTCGACGTGGGCGAGACCTTCTCCGGCGTCGACTACGTGACCGGCGTCGAGGCCGCCGCCGAGTTCGCGGCGCTCGCCCCCGAGGGATACACCCCGGCCCAGCTGGCCCTGCGCTGGATCATCGAGCAGCCCGGCGTCACGACCGTGATCCCCGGCGCCCGCTCGCCCGAGCAGGCCCGGGCCAACGCGGACGCGGCCCGGCTGCCGGAGCTGCCCGACGGGACCCTGGCCGCGATCCGCGACCTGTACGACCGGCGGATCAAGGACCAGGTGGAATCCCGCTGGTAGCTCTCCGGGCGCCCCTCACGGCTCCAGGAGCAGCTGCCTCTCCTGCTCCTGGTCGCCGGAGGCGGCACCGTCGTCGCGTGCCGTGAAGGCCCGGGTGAGCGTGTCGCTCGCCCGCCGCACCGCCTCCGGGGAGCCCTGCACGGTGACCGTCACCGGCGCCGACAGGCTCCCCGCGCCTTCCCCGTCGCTTCCCTCGCGACCCGGTCCCTCGCGACCCGACGGCGCGTCGCCGTCGAAGGTCGCCGTGTGCACCGTCGCCTTCTCGTCGGCGGGAAACTCGTCCGGCGCGCCGAACGTGCCTTCCAGCGCCCGCACGACCGCTCGTGCGTCATCGGCGCCTCCGCCGCTGAGCGTCACGGTGAGCTGCGTACCGGACATGCGTCCACGACCTCCTCGCGCTGTGCGTCTTCGAGCCGTCCGTGTAACCGTCCCCTGATCGCTCAAACCGCCGCCCACCCGGGAGGGCGGCCTTTTCCGGGGCACCCGGGAAAGGAGAGGGCATCTCCGCACACCGGGAGGAAGCAGTGGCGGACACGGCACAGGGCGGGGCGATGCGCCGCGGGCGCAACGAGACGGAGGAGGAGAGAGCGGACCGGATGTGGCAGGAGCTCATCCAGGAGGTCCGGGTCGCCCAGATGGGCGTGCAGATCCTCTTCGGTTTCCTGCTGACCGTGGTGTTCACCGAGAAGTACGACGACCTGACCGACACGGACCAGACGATCTACCTGGTCACGGTGGTCCTCGGCGCGTGCGCGACCGGTGCGCTCATCGGCCCGGTGTCGCTGCACCGGCTGGTCTCGGGCCGGCGCGTCAAGCCGCAGGCGGTGCGGCTGGCCTCCCGGCTGACCCTGCTCGGCCTGGTGCTGCTGCTCGCCACGACGACGGCGTCACTGCTGCTGATCCTGCGCGTGGCCACGCACGACGGCTTCGTGCCCTACCTGGTCGCAGGGGTGGTCGCCTGGTACCTGCTGTGCTGGTTCGTCCTGCCGCTGTGGACCAGGTACCGGCACACCTCGAAGTGACCGCACGGCACACGAGCGCCGGGCAGCCACGAAAAGTCCTGGTCCTCGCCCGCCCGGGCGTCAGCTCCCCGCGATGAGGGTGGCCAGGAAGTCGTCGACACAGACCTCCTCGCGGCCCGGCGGGACCAGCTCGTGCGTCTCCTTGAGGAACGCCGCGAACGCCGGGGCCCAGGCGAACACCACCGCGTGGTGGCGGCCGCCGTCGGCGCGCGCGTCGCCGAAGAACTCCATACGCAGCTCCTGCCACACGCCCCGCGACTCGGGCCGCATCCGCACGTCTCCCACGCCGACCGGACGCCGCAGCGCGTCGCCGAGCATCTCCCGGTCCAGCTGCCACCGGGCGAGCACGCGCCCGTCGTGGCTGAAGACGACCGTGACGGCGAAGGGGTCCGCAGTGTCGTAGCTCAGGTGGGCGAGGACGGAGAAACGCTCCGCTTCGCCCGCCTGCAGCTGCACCACCAGGGTCTTGTGGACGAACGAGTTCACGAGGGGGCCTCCGGGAAGAACCGACGTAGAGACCTCTAGTACCCCCGATCCCCGCGAAATGCTCAGCTGTCCGGGTGAATCCCGCGGGCACCGCGCAGCGACTCGATGCAGACCGCCACGGCCCGCTGCAGTTCCTCCAGGCGCTCGACCATGTCGTCCTCGTAGAACTCCCCGGCGTCGTCGAAGGTCAGCTCCTCGAACACCTTGGTGGCCTTCTGCAGGCTGGAGTAGAACTTCGTGCGCCGCTCCCGGACCCGCAGCCCCGGGTCGGCCTCCACGGCCTCGACGACCAGCGACTTCATGGTGTCGTAGGCCTCGGTGGCCCACTCGCCGGCGTCCTCGCCCTCGTCGAGTTCGTCGAGCAGCGACAGGTGCCGCTCGGCCTCCTGGCGCAGGTCGGCGGGCGCCTCGACCGTCTGCCCCGCGGGCGTCTTGATCTGCCCCGACTCGGCGATCTGGCGGACGTACCCGATGCGGTCGGCGGCCCTGCTCTCGCCGGCGACGGCCTTCTTCAGCTCGTCGGTGCGCACCACGTCACGGGCCAGCTCCGACTGCAGCTCCGGGTCCTCGCGGACGCGGTCCAGCAGCGCCTGGCGGGCCGCGCGGGCGGTCGAGGGGTCGGCGAGGATCGCGGCGCGCAGGGCGGTGGGGTTCTCCGCGACCTCCAGCGCCTTCGTGGGCCGGATGCCCTCCGCCTCGGCGGCCTCGGAGATGGCGGTGCCGCGCTCGGACGTGGCGCTGTTGCGGGAGACGTAGTAGCTCAGCCACACGTCGGCGTCCGGCAGCTCCACCTCCTGACCCGGCGTCAGCGCCTCGAAGTGGGGGACCATCCCGTCGTCGGCCGCCCGGTCCCACGCCTTGTAGTAGCGCATGACCCGCTCCGGGGAGCACCCGGCGAGTTCGGCGAACTCCTTCGCGGAGACCTTCGGCGTCTCGTCCGCGCCCTGCCCGCCGGGCCGCACACTGCGCGCGACCCTCAGCCCGAAGGCCCACCCGCCGGTCCGGGCGTACGCCCCGAACTCCCGCGCGTCGCGCGCGACCAGGTCGGACAGCGGCGCCGGGGCGTCGGGGGACGTCTCGGGCGGGGTGAGGGCAACGGTCACGGACGACTCTCCTGGGACACGCGGATCGGACGGCTACGGAACCGGCTACGGGATTCCGACGGCAGCCTACCGGCCCCCCACGCCCGCGCCGGGCCGCCGACGGCACGCACTCCGCGCAGGTCGGGGCCCGATGGCGCGGTGCTGGTCAGCCGAACGCCTCGCGCAGTGCGGGCAGCAGCGTCTTCTCCGACCAGTCCAGATACGCCGGCTGCGACTCGCCGCCGATCTGCACGAGGGCGACCTCGGTGAAGCCGGCCTCGGCGTACGGGCGGACGGCCTCGACGAAGGCGTCCGGGTCGTCACCGCACGGGATGGACTCGGCGACGTCGTCGGGGGTGACGAACTGGGTCGCCGCCTCGAAGGAGTCGGGGTGCGGCAGCTCCGCGTTGACCTTCCAGCCGCTGCCGAACCAGCGGAACTGGGAGTGCGCCCGCTTGACGGCCGTGTCCCGGTCGGGGTCGTAGCACACCGGCAACTGGCCCACCCGGGGCTTGCCCTCACCGCCGTGCCGGTCGAACGCCTCCAGCAGGCCCGCCTTGGGCTCGGTGGCGATCACCAGATCGCCCAGCCGGCCCGCGAGCTTGCAGGACCGCTCCCCGGAGACGGCGATGCCGATGGGCGGCGCCTCGTCCGGCAGGTCCCACAGCCGGGCCGACTCCACGTCGAAGTGCGTGCCGCGATGGTTGACGTGGCCGCCCTCGAAGAGCGCGCGGATGATCTCCACGGCCTCCTCGAACATCTCGTGCCGCACGTCCACGGACGGCCAGCCGCCGCCCACCACGTGCTCGTTGAGGTTCTCGCCCGAGCCGAGCCCCAGCCGGAACCGCCCCTCGGACAGCAACTGCACCGTCGCCGCCTTCTGCGCCACCACCGCCGGGTGGTAGCGGAACGTGGGGCACGTCACGTACGTCATCAGCGGGATACGTGACGTGGCCTGGGCGGCCGCGCCGAGCACCGCCCACGCGTAGGGCGAGTGACCCTGCGAGCGCAACCACGGGAAGTAGTGGTCGGAGGTCACCGAGAAGTCGAAGCCCGCCTCCTCGGCCCGCACCACGTGGTCGACGAGCTCGCGGGGGCCGGCCTGCTCGGTCATCATCGTGTATCCGATTTGCACCATAACCGCCGGGTCCCCGCCCAGCGGTCGCGGAAACGGGTCGATCAAGCCCCGCGCGCGGGGGCAGGATGCCCGCATGAGTGCCTCCGCCCTGCCGACCTCCGGCCCCGCAGCCCAGGGCGTCGACGCCGCCGGCGTCCACGCCTTCCTCGACGCCCTCGAAGCCGCCCCCGAGATCGAGCCGCACAGTGTGATGATCATGCGGCACGGACACCTCGTCGCCGCCGGCTGGTGGGCGCCCTACACGGCCCACCGGCCCCACCTGCTGTACTCGCTCAGCAAGAGCTTCACCGGGACCGCCGCCGCCCTGGCCGAGGCCGAGGGGCTGCTGGACTTCGACGCGCCGGTGATCTCGTACTTCCCGGAGTTCGAGGCCGACATCACCGACCCGCGCAGCCGGGCCATGCTGGTACGGCACGTGGCGTCCATGGCGAGCGGCCACACGCGGGAGACGGTCGAGGAGGCCTACGGCCGTGACCCCGCCGAGCCCGTCCGGGGATTCCTGCTCCTGCCTCCGGACCGCGACCCCGGCACGGTCTTCGCCTACAACCAGCCCACCACCTACACCCTCGGCGCGATCGTCCAGCGGGTGACGGGGCAGTCGCTCTCCGCCTACCTGCGGCCGCGGCTGCTCGACCCGCTGGGCATCGGCGAGGTGTTCTGGCGGCGCGACCGCACCGGGCGCGAGATCGGCTTCAGCGGCCTGCACGCCACCACCGACGCCGTCGCCCGGCTCGGGCAGCTGTATCTGAACGACGGTATGTGGAAGGGCAGGCGGCTGCTGCCGGAGGGCTGGGTGGCCCGGGCGACCCGGCCGCGCATACCGACCGGCGGCGCCATGGGCGACGCGGACCGGCAGGACTGGGACCAGGGCTACGGCTACCAGTTCTGGACGTCCCGGCACGGCTACCGGGGCGACGGCGCCTACGGCCAGTTCTGCCTGGTGCTGCCCGACCACGACGCGGTGATCGCCACGACCGCGGCGACCGAGCGGATGCAGGACGTCCTGAACCTGGTCTGGGAGCATCTGCTGCCCGCCTTCGGGCCCGGGCCGCTGCCCGGACGTGAGGCCGCCGACGCGGAGCTGCGCCGGCGTCTCGACCGGCTCGCGCTGCCGCCCGCCCCGGGCGCGCCCGTGCCGCCGGACGGGGCGGGCGACAGGGCGGAGGACTGGGCCGCTGCGCGGTTCACGGCCTCCGGTGCGGGGCCCGTCCGGGCGGCCGGACTCGACCGGGACGCGGACGGCTGGACGCTGACGCTCACCGGGGACGGGGACCCGGACCGGGACCGCGTCCGGCTGCGCATCGGGGCGGAGGGCTGGACGGTCGCCGAGGAACCCCTGCCGACCGCGGTGAGCGGTGGCTGGACCGGCCCCGGGACGCTCGCCGTCGACGTGGTGTTCCTGGAGACTCCGCACCGCCTGGCCGTGACCTGCTCCCTCGCGGACCAGACGGTCGCCGCGCGCTGGCGCACCGAGCCGCTGGAGCGTGGCCGGCTCACCTCCCGGCGCGCGCCGCGCGGCTCAGTCTGACCCCGGGCGGAAGGTGGCCAGGACGGTGCGCAGCGCCTGGCTGTTCGCCTCGTCCTTCCAGCCGGCGTCGGGGGTCGTCCAGCGCAGTGAGAAGCTCCGGCCCCCGCCCAGCAGGAAGCCCCGGCCGAAGGTGTGCACCCGGGTCCCTCCGTCGTCCGCCGTCCACTCCATGTCGGCGGCCTCGCGACCCTGGTACGTCGTCGCCCGGATCTCGCCGATCCGCTCGTAGCCGCCCGAGCGCCGCAGATTCGGCTCGACCTCGTCGCGCCAGACGGCCACGGGGTCCGGGCCCACGCGGGCGCTGTAGGTGACGGCCAGGGTGCGGCCGTCGCCGTCGGCACCGAAGACCACCCGGTAGGCCAATTCGCCCTGGCGGTCGGTGTCCAGCCGCTCCCAGCCGTTCGGGAGGGCGACGGAGAATCCCTCCGGCGCGTGGTAGAGCCGGAAGCCCGGTGGCAGGGCCGCCGGGTCGGACCGTGTCGGCGCCGGGGACGGGGCGGCCGTCGTCGGTGTGGGGGACGGGGACGGGGAGCCGGTCGGACCGGGGGCCCCGGTCGGCTCGGGGCCGCCCCGGCCGGTGTCCTCGCCCGGGGAGGCGGCGGAGGCCGGCGGCCGGGCCGGGGCGTCGGCCGCCTCGCCGCCCGAGTCGCCGCCGGGCAGCCCCTGGGTCGCGAGGAGCACGGCGACCGCGACGGTGACGACGGCCAGGGTGGTGCCCGCGATCACGGTCCGTCTGCTCCAGGCCGGAACCCCCGGGCGGACGGCCGCGTACACGCCCCGCAGCCGCGGAGCGGGCACCGCGCCCAGGGCCGCTGTGTCGGGGTCCTCGCTCAGCGCCCGGGTCAGCGCCGCACGGACCACCGGGCGGGTCAGCCGCTCCCGGGAGTCCTTGCGGAGCAGCCCCTGCACGACCTGGGCGAGCGGCCCCGCACGCATCGGGGTGCGCAGCGGCAGCCGGTCCACGCCCTTGAGGGTGTTCTCCGGGCGGCCCCGGTCACGGAAGGGCGGGCGCCCCTCGACCATCGTGTAGAGGATCGCGCCCAGCGCCCACAGGTCGGCCGCGGGCCCGATGCGCTGGTCCCGGGCCTGCTCCGGAGAGGCGTACGCGGGTGCCGTCAGACGGGGTGCCAGGGTGGCACCGGCCAGGCCGAAGCCGGTGACGACGACCGACTGGTCCTCCCGGACGAAGACCTGGCCGGGGCTGAGCTCGCCGTGGGTGATGCCCTCGCCGTGCGCCGCGTCCAGCACGTCGAGCACCTCAAGGCCGATCCGCGCCGCCCGCACGTAGTTGAACGTGCCCTGCTCCGCGAGCAGTTCGCCGAGCGGGGTGCCGTCGATCCACTCGTTGACCGTCCACAGCGCGCCCGCCTCCTCCACGGCGTCGACGACCGTGGCGATCCGGCCGGGGCGGAGCAGTGCCATGTTCTCGGACGTGCGCAGCAGCCGCGCGGCCGTACGGCGCTCGCTCCCGAACGGGTCCTGCGGCAGCCCGATCTGGGTGACCAGGCACGGCCGGGAGACCTCGCCGGCGCCGAGGTCCTCGGCGTACCAGCAGATGCGGTTGGTCTCGCGCTGGATGATCTCGAGCAGCCGGTACCGGCCGGCGACCAACTGGTGTGTGGAGACGTGCGCCCTGCCCATGGCCATCCCTCGCTGGAAACCTGGCTCTCACCTTTTCCAGAGGTACGGGGAGTGAGGCCGCCTCCGTTCAAAGGGATCGCAACTCCGTGTCCATTCTTGTCTTTTATTCAAAAGAGGGGAGCAAGTGTGCGAGGAAAAACGGCCTTTCGGGCTTTGCGGGGGCGCTCACCTCGGGAGTTCCGTATTCGCCCGTCCGGCCTCGGGGTAACCGGGGGTAAATGCCGAGGTGTCCGGCGATCGAACTCGCCACTCCTCCGATGAATTCGAACGGATGATTCCGCGAGAGCGCCCCGCGACGCTCAGCGCAGACCGAAGCGCCGGGACCAGGCGAACATGTCGCCCGTGGTGGCATTGCCCCCGCACACCACGAGACCGAGCCGGGCCCCGTCCCCGACCCGCTCCAGCACCCGCCGGGCCGCGGGCAGCAGACAGCCGGCGGCCGGTTCGGTCCACAGCTTGGCGTGGTCGGCGAGGTCGAGACAGCCCCGCACGGCCTCCCGGTCCGGGACCACGAGCACCTCGGTGACCAGCGCGGACACATGGTCGTAGGTCAGCTGTGCGACCGACGGGGCACTGAGCGTGGAGACGATCGACGACAGGGTGACCGGCCGTGGGCCGCCCGCCGCCAGCGCCTCGGACATGGCCTGCGCGCCCTCGGTCTCCACGCCCCACACCCGCACCCCGGGCCGCCGCGCCCGCAACGCGGCGGCGACACCGGCGATCAGCCCGCCGCCCCCGACGCTGACGAGCACATCGGTGAGCTCTCCCGCGTCGGCGGCGAACTCCAGGCCGACCGTGCCCTGCCCGGCGACGACCACCGGGTCGTCGAAGGGGTGGACCAGGGTCAGCCCCTCCTGCTCGAGCCGGGCCATGAGCGTGAACGCGCCGTCCATGTCGTCGGTCAGCCGCACCGAGGCGCCGGCGTCCTGCGCGATCTCCACGGCCCGGGCGGGTGCCGAGCGCGGCATGACCACCGTGGCCTTCACATCGAGCGCGGCGGCCATGACCGCCAGGGCGATCCCGTGGTTGCCGCCGCTGACCGCGACGACGCCGGCGGCCCGTTCGGCCTCGCTCAGCGACAGCAGCTTCGCCGTCGCCCCGCGCGCCTTGAACGAGCCGGTGCGCTGCAGCAGTTCCAGCTTCGCGGTGACCGGGACGCCGAGCAGCGCCGACAGACCCGGGCTGGGCACGGTCGGGGTGCGCACGACGTGCCCGGCGATCCGTTCCGCCACTGCCTCGATCTCCGAGATGCCGATCACTGCGGTTCTCCCTCCGGCGCGGGGTCGCAAAACACGCCGACCGGCACCCTGACCCGACGAGGGGCCCCGGGTCAACGCCGGGCGGGGGCGGTGCCTCACCGGTGACTCAGACGTCGCGGCGGAGCAGGAAGGCGAGCAGTGAGCGGAGTTCGGCGGCGGGCCGCGGGGCCAGTGGGACGGCCGCGAGTGATCTCTCCACGGCGGTGATGTGCCTCCGGGCCTCCGCCAGGGCCGCCGTCCGGCCGCCCGCCTGCTCGATCAGCGCCGCCGCCGCGGCGGGGTCGTCGCCCGCCCGGAGGAGCGCGGCGAGCCGGTCGCCGCCGGGCGAGTCGAGTGCGACCAGGACCGGATACGTCTTCTTCCGCTCCCGCAGATCGCCGTGGACCGGCTTGCCGGTGACCCGGGGATCACCCCAGATGCCCAGGACGTCGTCGACGATCTGGAAGGCGATCCCCAGGTGCCGGCCCGCCCGGTCGAGTGCCTCGGCCGTCCCCGCGTCGGCACCGCCCAGCACGGCGCCCAGCGCGGCGGCGCCGCCCAGCAGCGCGCCGGTCTTGTGCTCCGCCATCACCCGGTACTCGTCCGGCCGCACCCGGTCCGGTCCCGTCCAGGGGCGGTCGGCGAACAGCAGGTCGTCCGCCTGGCCCCGCACCAGGTCGCCCAGCGCCACGGACAGGGCCCGCACGGCTCCGCAGCCGCCCGGCCGGGCCGCGAGCGTCTCGACGGCCAGCGCGAACAGGGCGTCGCCGGCCAGGACCGCGGGGCCCGTGCCGTAGGCCTTCCACACGGTCGGACGGCGGCGGCGGTCGGTGTCGCCGTCCATGATGTCGTCGTGCAGCAGGGAGAAGGTGTGCACCAGCTCCACCGCCACGGCCGCCGGCACACCGGCCCGGCCGGGTGCCCCGGCCGCCTCCGCGCCGAGCACCGCGAGCGCCTGCCGCACGCCCTTGCCGCCCGGGGCGGCCACGGACGCACCGCCGACCTCGCACCAGCCGAACGCATAGCCGGCCATCTCGGCGACCCAGGGGTGCAGCCGCTCCACGGCCTCGACCAGGGCGGGCCGGACCAGGGCGCGGCAGCGGTCGAGGACCTGCGCGGCGTCGCCCGCCCCGGGGCCCGGATCGGTGCCGGCCGCGCCGTGCCGGTCCGTCGGCCCGTCCCCGCCGCTCGTGACGGTGTCCGGCCCTGCCGCGCTGCCCGGCCGCACCGCCCCCGCCGCCGTCGGCAGTGCCGTCACAGCGCGGCCTCCGTCGCCCTCGGGTCCGCCGGTATGCCGAGTTCCTCGTAGGCCCGGGCCACCATGGCGTGGGCGTGCCGGAGGCCGATCCGCTCCAGGGTGCCGGCGAGGTCGGCCAGTTCGGCCGCCGTCTCGCTGTGGTCGCGGCCCAGCCGCGCCAGGGACTTGGCGAGGCCGAGGCGGGACAGCGCCTCACCGCGCGGCTCGCTCATCTCGCGGAACTCCGCGAGCGCCTGCTCGTAGAGCTCCCGCGCCTGCGCGTAACGCCCGGCCCGGTACAGGACGTTGCCCCGCATCTTGTGGTTGTAGGCCAGCGCGCTCGACAGCCGCATCGCCCGGCAGGTCCGCTCCGCCTCGGTCAGCAGCTCCAGGGCCCGCTCGGTGTCCCCGTCCCGCACCGAGACGACGTCGGCCAGCCCGCGCAGCGCCCAGGCGTGGCCCCGCCGGTCGTCCGCGCCCGCGGCGATCCCGGCGGCCTCCTCGAACAGCTCGTACGCCGTGTCGTAGTCGCCGGTGTTGCGGTGCATCTGCGCGATGCCCTCCAGCGCCCACACCGTGTGCCGGGCCTCCCCGCGCCGGCGGGCCTCGGCGAGCAGCTGCTCGTGCAGCCGTCCGACGGCCTCGTAGTCGCCCTGGATCCGGCCGGTCTCGGCCAGGCCCGCGAGCGAGTAGCCGCGGACGACGATGTCCCCGCCGCGCTCGCCCAGGTCGGCCGCGAGCTGCAGCAGCCGGCGGGCCAGCGGGAACGCGCCGCGCTGCCGGGCCAGGGTCCCGCCGCTCCACAGCGCCCAGGCCATCGCCGCCACGTCACCGGCCTGCCGGGCGGCGCGGTAACTCGCCTTCCAGGCCCGGTCCGCCTCCTCGACCCGGCCCAGACGGCGGTGCGCCTCGGCCACCGCGAGTCCGGAGCGCGCCGCCTCCCCGGGCTCGCCCGCGCGCTCGGCCGCTCTCAACTGCTCGGTGCCGGCGGCCAGGACGTCGGTCAGGGAGGAGTTGACGGACAGGGTGGTGAGCGCGCCCTGGTACTCGGGGGCGAATGCCTTGCCGTACATCGATGCCTTTCGGTCCGTATACGCCGCATGTATACCCAGTGCGTATACATGGCGTGTATAGAGCAGTGGAAACCTGCCCCGGCCCGGGGGGCCAGGGCATCACCTGTTGCCGATCAAGACGTCGGCGGAACGGACCGGGTTGCCTGTGAGGCGCAGATCACCTGACAGGCAATCAGCGAAGGCTCAGTGCTGGCCGGGCTTCTGCGGAGTCGCCTCGCTCGGCCGGACGACGACGTACCCCTCGCCCTGGAGCAGCAGTTGCACGGCCTCGCCGGAGCCGCCGCGCAGCATGGAGCCGATGGACTGGGAGCGGTGCAGGGAGGTCTGCAGGCCCGCGGTCCAGCCGACGATCGCGTCGGTGTCGACGTACACCGGGTACTGCGGCGAGACCGGGATGACGAGCGGGTTGCCCTCGCAGATCAGTCCCAGCTTGCCGTGGCCGGTGAAGACGCTGTTGAACAGGCCGCCGCCGGTGATGCCGGCGCCCTTCACGGTGGCGATGCGGTAGGACAGTGTGGCGTCGAAGCAGAGGACGTTGCGGCCGTTGACCGTGAACTCGTCGCCCGGTTCCACGTCGACGATGAAGCAGTTCTGCGCCTCGTGCGCGAACCAGGCCTCGCCCTGCCCGCGCACCGCCATGAGTGGCAGGCCCTCCCCGGTGACCGCGCGCTTGAGCATGCCGCCCACGCCCTGGCCCTTGCGTTCGAACTGGAGGTTGCCGCGGTAGGCGATCATCGCGCCCTGCCGGGCGAGCATCTCGCCGTTCACCGCGTACCGGACGCACTTGGTGTTCTCGATCGTCATGCCCGCCGCGACGGCCGGCTGTGCCATGTGTTCGCTGGAAAAGAGGTCACCCTTCATGCGGGCATCCTCGCGCGGAGCGTTTCCCTCCGCCAAGGCCGGGCCCGCGCACCGGAGGTGGGGCGCGGTGGTGCGGTCAGCCGTGTGACCTTGCGGGGCAGCCACCCGACCCTTGCGGCTCAGCCGCCCACCCCTTGCGGGTCAGCCGCCGAACATCTGGGTCCAGTACGTGCCCGCCCGGCCGCCGCCCGCGAAGCCGATCCCGAGGTGGGTGAAGTCCGGCTTGAGGATGTTGGCCCGGTGGCCGGGGCTGTTCAGCCAGCCCTCCACCACGTCGGCCGGGGAGCGCTGGCCGCAGGCGATGTTCTCGCCGATCGCCCGCCGGGTGGAGCCCGCGGCGGCGGCGCGGTCCCAGGGGCGGCTGCCGTCGGGTGCGGTGTGCGCGTAGAAGGCGCGGGCCACCATGTCCGCGCTGTGCGCCTGCGCGGCGGCCGTGAGCCGCGGATCGGCGGCCAGGGGAGGCAGCCCGGCCCGGGCGCGGGCCTGGTTGGTGAGGTCGATGACGGCCGCCGCGGTGCGCTCCAGGCCGGCCGGGGTGAGGGGCGCGGCCCACAGGGCGGTCCAGTACGTGCCGCCGGAGCGGCCGTCGTGGACGTGCGCCACCCCGGCGTGCCGGAACGCGGGGTCCCGCACGCCGCGGCGGGGCGCGTCCCCGCGCAGGCAGTACGCGACGAACTCGGCGGCCGTGCGCGGCCCGGACACCAGGTGCTCGCCGATCGTGAGATACGCGTACCCGGCCCCGATCACGCGCTGGTAGACCGAGACGCCGTCCCGGGTCTCGACGCCGAGACGCCCGGCCGAGGCCATCGCGGCGGCGTGCTCCCGGGCCGCCGCGACGAGGCGGGCGTCGAGGGACACCGGCGGCGAACCGGCGGCGGCCCGAGCGGAGTTGACCAGCGGGAGGAAGCCGTCGGGGTCGGACACGGCGGGGGAGTGGGCGGGGGAGTGGGCGGCGGCGGGCGGAGGGTGCGCGGCCGGGGCCGAGCAGGCCGGGCGGGCGGACGGTGGCCTCGGGGCGGAGCCCGCCGCCGGCGCCGGCCGGTCCGGCTGGGACGGCCCCGCCGGTGGGCCGTCCGGCCCCGGCAGGTCCGGGCGGGGCGGCGGCTCCGGCGGGCCCACGGGCGGGGGTGCCTCGTCCAGTACCTCCACGCCGAAGTCCCGGGCCAGTCCCGCCAGTCCGTCCGCGTAGCCCTGCCCCAGGGCGCGCAGCTTCCAGCGGTCGCCGCGCCGGTAGAGCTCGGCGAGCAGCAGGACCGTCTCCTGTGCGGGGCGCGGCGGGGTGAAGCGGGCGAGCGCGCGGCCCCGGGCGTCGGTGACGTGCAGAGTGGGGGAGGGCAGGGCGCCGAGCGCGGCTGCGGGGTCGGCGGGGCTGACCGCCACGGTGACCCGGGTCGCGCCCGGTCGCAGCGCCGCGGGATCGACCACGAGCGCGTCGCCCCGCAGCCGGGCCCCGGGCGCCGCGGGCTGGTTGTAGAAGACGAAGTCGCCGTCGTCCCGGACTTTTCCGCCGTCGTCCGTGATCAGCGCGGACACGTCGAACGGGCCGGGTACGCGAACGGTCACCGCACCGCCCGGCAGTGCCAGGTTCCCCCCGGGGACCAACTCGGTCATCACGCCCCCCGCCGCCCTCGTCGTGCCGCCCCTGTCCGGAACGGCCCGGGACGCCGCGGAGTTCCCCGTCCCCACGGGCAACGGCCCGGGCACGGCGGCCGGTTGCGGCGGATCCCTGCTTCTTTTATTGACAGCGGAAAATAACCCCCTTACGTTCCGGTCATGCACTCGTCACACCGTGCCGAGACGTTCCCGGTGAACACCCCGGCCGCGTCCCAGGTCTTCACCACCGTGCTGTCCCACGGCCCCCTCACCCGGCTGGAGGCCGCCCGCCGGGCGGGGCTGTCGCCGGCCGCCGTCACCAAGGCGGTCCGCCCGCTGATCGAGGCCGGCTACCTGACGGAGGACACGGACGGGGAGACGCGGCCGGCCCTCGGCCGGCCCGCCAACCCCCTGCGGGTCAACGGCGACCGGGCACTCTTCATCGGGGCCAAGGTCACCGGCGACGAGATCATCTGCGTGCTCACCGACCTGTGCTGCCGGATGCGTGTCTCCCGGCACGTGTCCCTGTCCGGCCCGGACCCCCGTGCCGTGCTGGAGGCCCTCACCGCCGTGACGCAGGACCTGCTGACCGAGGCGCACGGTCTCGGCGCAGCGGTGCTGGGCCTGGGCCTCGCCGTCTCCGGGGACGTCGACCGCGCCGCCGGTGCCGTGCGCTACTCGCCGTTCCTGGAGTGGCGCGACGTGCCCCTCGCCGAACTCGCCTCGACCGCCACCGGCCTGCCCGTCACCGTCGACAACGACGTACGGGCCCTGACCGTCGCCGAGCAGTGGTTCGGCGCCGGGGCCGGACTGTCCGACTTCGCCGTCGTGACCGTCGGCGCCGGCATCGGCTGCGGCCTCGTCGTGCACGGCCGGGTCGTCGCCGGCGCGCACGGCGTCGCCGGGGAGATCGGGCACGTCACCGTCGACCCGGCCGGGCCGCCCTGCCACTGCGGCAACCGCGGCTGCGTGGAGGCCGTCGCGGGCGACGCGGCGATCGTCCGCCAGGTCGGCGAGGCGACGGGCCTGCCGGTGGCCGACACCGCGGACGCCCTGGAGCTGGCCCACCGGGGCGTCGCCGGAGCACGGGAGGTGTACGCCCGGGCGGGCGAGGCCATCGGCCGCGGCATCGCCACCGTCGCCAACCTCCTCGGACCCGAACGCGTGATCATCTCCGGCGAGGGTCTCGCCGCCTACGACCTGTTCGCCGAGCAGATCCGCGACGCCTTCGCCGCGGCCGCGTTCGGCTCCGCCGCCCGGTGCGACGTCCAGACCCGCCCGCTGCCCTTCGAGCAGTGGGCACGCGGGGCCGCGGCCACCGCGATCCAGTCCTTCATCCGAGCCGACGACCAGCGGCCCGGCCGCTGAACCGACCCCAGGAGGTACGGCCCATGCGGTCATCCTCGTACTCCGCCCTGCCCGCACGCGCCCTCAGAGTCCTCGCGGTCCTGGCCCTCGCCGCGGGCGCCGTCACCGCCCTGCCCGGACCCGCCGGGGCCGGCACCGACCGGTCCGCGACGGCAGGAACCGCCGCCGCCCGGCCCGCGACGGCCGGCACCGCCCCCGCCGCGCCCCTCGCCGCCAAGCCCTACATGGGCTGGTCCAGCTGGAGCATGCAGTCCTCCAAGTACCCGGGGCTCAACCCCGACGGCGGCTACAGCTGGCTCACCGAGGCCAACGTCCTGAAGCAGGCCGACGCCCTGGCCGCCCGGCTGAAGAGGTACGGCTACGAATACGTCAACATCGACGCCGGCTGGTGGCGCGACAAGGCCTGGAAGCCCGGCTTCGACCGCCACGGCCGCCAGCAGGCCGACCCGGTCCGCTTCCCGCGCGGCATGAAGGCGGTCGCCGACCACGTCCACGCCAGGGGCCTCAAGGCCGGCATCTACCTGCCCGTCGGCCTGGAGAAGGAGGCCTACGGCGACGGCAAGGTCCCCATCCTGGACGCCGAGGGCTGCACCACCGCCGACATCGTGTACGGCGACCTGCGCACCACCAACGGCTGGGACAGCGCCTACAAGCTGGACTTCTCCGACCCTTGCGCGCAGAAGTACGTCGACTCCCAGGCGAGGATGTTCGCCGACTGGGGCTACGACTTCCTCAAGCTCGACGGCGTCGGACCCGGCTCCGGGAAGAGCGGCGACCGTTACGACAACGTTGCCGACGTGGCCGCCTGGAACAAGGCCATCGCCGCCACCGGCCGCCCCATCCACCTGGAACTGTCCTGGTCCCTGGACATCGGCCGGGTCGCCGACTGGCGCAAGCACTCCCAGGGCTGGCGCATCGACACCGACGTCGAGTGCTACTGCAACACCCTCGTCAGCTGGGAGAACTCCGTCGACGACCGCTGGGACGACGCCCCCGGCTGGACCCGGCACGCCGGACCGGGCGGCTGGAACGACCTCGACTCCCTCGACGTGGGCAACGGCGGGATGGACGGCCTCACCAAGGCCGAGCGGCAGAGCTACGCCACCCTGTGGGCCATCGCCAAGTCGCCCCTGTACACCGGCGACGACCTCACCCGGCTCGACGCGTACGGCCTGTCCCTGCTGACCAACCGCGAGGTCATCGCCGTCAACCAGGGCGCCGCCCCGCCCGCGCGTCCGGTCACCCCGTCCGACCCGCAGCAGGTGTGGGCGTCGAGGAACCCCGACGGCAGCCGGACCGTCGCCCTGTTCAACCTCGCCGACCGGCCCGCCGCCGTCACCGCCCACTGGGCCTTGCTCGGCCTGACCGGCAAGGCGGCGGTACGCGACCTGTGGAACCACGAGAACCTCGGCACCCACACGGACCGAATCACCCAGGCCCTGCCCGCCCACGGCTCCCGTCTGTTCACCGTCACCCCGCGCGGCGCCGCCCTCACCACCACCGGCCACGAGGCCGAGTCCGCCGCCAACACCCTCTCCGGCAACGCCTCGCCCGCCGACTGCTCCGCCTGCTCCGGCGGGCGCAAGGTCGGCAACCTCTACCTCGGCGGCAAGCTCACCTTCCACAAGGTCGTCGTGGACCGGCCCGGCACCTACCAGGTGAAGGTCGCCTACGTCAGCGGCGACCCCCGCGCGGTCGAGGTCTCCGCGAACGGCGGCGGCGCCACCTCCCACAGGTTCCCCTCCACGGGCGACTGGGGGACCGCCGAGACCGTCAGCGTCCCCGTGACGCTCAGGGCCGGTGCCAACACGATCACCTTCGACAGCGGCTCCGGCTACGCACCGGACATCGACCGGATCGACGTACCGACCTCGTCCTGACCGCAACGGAGGCACCCCCATGGACAGCAACCCGCCCAGACGCAGCCTGCTCGGCCTGGCCGCGGCGACCGGTGCCCTGGCCGCCCTGCCCGCCTGCACCGCGACCGCCGCACCCCGGCGCCCCGCCGCGTCCGCCGTCCCCGCCGGCGACACCCGCCACACCCTGTGGTGGCGGGCACCCGCCGACGGCACGTCGATGATCGAACAGGGCCTGCCCGTCGGCAACGGCCGCCTCGGCGCGCTCGCGGGCAACGACCCCGGCCGTGAACTCCTGCTGATCACCGACGCCACGATGTGGACCGGCGGCCTCAACGACACCCTCGACGCCGACGGCCAGTTCCCCTACGGCCGCGACGACTTCGGCTCCTTCACCCTGCTCGCCCGCCTCACCGTCGAGCTGTCCGGCCACGACCTGTCAGCCGTCTCGGACTACCGGCGCACCCTCGACCTCGCCCGGGGCGTGGTGAGCTGTTCGTACACGCGCTCCGGGGTGACGTACCGCCGGCAGATCTTCGCCAGCCGCCCCGACGACGTCATCGTCCTGCACTTCTCACAGAGCGGGGGCGGCCGTCACACCGGCACCGTCGTCCTGGAGGGTACCCACGGGGAGGGCGAGGGCGTCTCCTTCGGCGCGGCCTTCCCCGGCGGGCTGCGCTACGGGGCCGCCGTGACGGCCCACGGCAGCGGCGGCCGGGTCCGCGTCGACGGCACCCGGATCGCGTTCACCGACTGCCGCGACCTGACGGTCGTGGTCAGCGGCGGCACCAACTACAAGCCCGACGCGGCGACCCGGTACCGCGACCCGTCCCTCGACCCCGCACACCTCGCCCGGACCAAGGTCCGGGCCGCGGCCGGGCACTTGGCCGCCACCCTGCTGCGCACCCACGTCGCCGACCACCTGGACCTCTTCGAGCAGTTCGACCTCACCCTCGGCGCCTCGACCGATGGGCAGCGCTCCCTGGACACCTGGGAGCGGATCCGGGCCCGCGCCCGCGACGGCGCCCCCGATCCCGAACTGGAGGCGGCCTACCTCCAGTTCGGCCGGTACCTCACCCTCGCGGGCTCCCGCGGCAGCCTCCCGCTGGGCCTGCAGGGGCTGTGGCTCGACGGCAACGACCCGGACTGGATGGGCGACTACCACACCGACATCAACCTCCAGATGAACTACTGGCTCGCCGACCGGGCCGGTCTGCCGCAGTGCTTCGACGCGCTCACCGACTACTGCCTCGCCCAGCTCCCGTCCTGGGCCGACCTCACGCGCCGGCTGTTCGACGACCCCCGCAACCGGTACCGCAACTCCACCGGGAAGAACGCCGGATGGACCGTCGCCATCTCCACCAACCCGCACGGCGGGAACGGCTGGTGGTGGCACCCGGCCGGCAACGCCTGGCTGTGCGCCACCCTGTGGGAGCACTACGAGTACCGGCCCTCGCGCGCCTACCTGGAGCGGATCTACCCGCTGCTCAAGGGCGCCTGCGAGTTCTGGGAGGCCCGGCTGCTCACCACGACCCCGCCCGGCGAGACGCGCGAGGTGCTGATCGCCGACAGCGACTGGTCACCCGAGCACGGGCCGCTCGACGCCAAGGGCATCACCTACGCCCAGGAACTGGTGTGGGCGCTGTTCGGGCAGTACGGCACCGCCGCGGCCGAACTCCGGCGCGACACCGGCTACGCCGAGACGATCGCGGGCCTGCGCGAGCGCCTGTACCTGCCCCGGGTCAGCCCGAAGACCGGCCGGCTGCAGGAGTGGATGTCCCCGGACGACCTCGGCGAGACCACCCACCGCCATCTCTCGCCCCTCGTAGGGCTCTTCCCCGGCGACCGCATCCGCCCCGACGGCTCCACCCCCCGGGACGTGCTCGACGGCGCCACCGCCCTGCTCGCCGCGCGCGGCATGAACAGCTTCGGCTGGGCCAACGCCTGGCGCGGCGCCTGCTGGGCCCGGCTGAAGGACGCCGGCAAGGCCTACCAGCTCCTCGGGAACAACCTCCGCCCCTCGACCGGCGGCACCAACGGCACCGCCTTCAACCTGTTCGACATCTACGAAGTGGAACGCGGCCGCGGCATCTTTCAGATCGACGCCAATCTGGGTACTCCCACCGCCATGATCGAAATGCTGGTGCAGTCGCGGCCGGGACACGTGGAACTGCTGCCCGCCCTCCCCGGGGCCTGGGCGGACCGGGGCAGCGTCCGGGGAGCCGGCGTGCGGGGCGGCTTCGTCCTCGACCTGAGCTGGCGGCACGGCCGGCCTGTCGAGGCCACCGTGCGCAGCGTCGGAGGCCGCGCCACCACCGTCTCGTACGCCGGGACGACCCGCGGGATCCGCCTCGCGCCCGGCGGCTCCGTGACGCTGCGGGACCTCGCGCCGTGACACCCCCCGTACCCGCCCGACCGGCCGAAGGAGCGCCGATGCCCCGCACCGCACGCCCTCGCCGCCGTGCCGCCCTGGCCGCCCTGTCCTGCTGCGTCGCGCTCGGCTGCGGGACCGGGACGCCCCCCGGCGGCCTGCCCGACCCGCCGACGGGCCCGGAGTACGGCGTGGTCACCTGGGCCACCACCGCCGACCGCGTCGGCGAGGCCGTCGAAGGCCGCAGCTACCGGCTGATGGTGCACACCAGCGTCGGTGGCGGCGGCCTGCGGGTGCGGCTGTCCAACGCCTTCGGCGACCGGCCCGTGACGTTCGAGGACGTCCACGCCGGACTGCGACGGGACGGGGCCGCCCTCGTCCCCGGCAGCAACCGGCGCCTGACCTTCGACGGCGCGTGCACCGTCACCGTCCCGCCCGGCGGCATCGTCTACAGCGACCCGCTGCCCGGGCACGTGCCCGCCGCGAGCACGCTCGCCGTCAGCTTCCACGTGGCCCGCGCGGGCGGCCCGCTCACCGGGCACTGGATGGCGATGCAGACCTCGTACACCAGCGACGGCGAGCACAGCGCCGAGGAGAGCGCGACGCACTGGACCCAGCGC
The DNA here is from genome assembly GCF_002237655.1 of Streptomyces sp. XY006. GTDB lineage: Bacteria > Actinomycetota > Actinomycetes > Streptomycetales > Streptomycetaceae > Streptomyces > Streptomyces levis. The sequence continues at coordinate 47,492 of NZ_NOKT01000002.1, read as the reverse complement.
ACCGGCTCCTGGTTCTACCTCGACGCCGTCACCGTGCGCCCGCGCGGGAAGACCGGTGCCGTGGCCGTCCTCGGCGACTCCATCACCGACGGCTGGCACTCCACCACCGACACCGACCGCCGCTGGCCCGACTATCTCGCCCGCCGCCTGGGGAAGGACCCCGCAGCCGCCGTCAAGGGCGTGGCCAACGAAGGGCTCAGCGGCAACCGGGTCCTCACCGACGGCCCCGGGCAGAGCGCCCTGAACCGCCTGAGCCGGGACGTGCTGTCGCTGCCGGGTGTGCGCACGGTCTTCCTGTTCCAGGGCGTGAACGACCTCAAGGGCGAACCGGCGCCCACGGCCGGCGAACTCGTCGCAGGGTACAAGACCCTGGCCGAGCGGGCGCACGCGGCCGGGAAGTGCGTCGTCGGTGCCACGATCGCCCCCTACAAGGGCTGGCCGGAGTGGGACCCCGAAGGCGAAGCGGTGCGGCGCGAGGTCAACGCCTTCGTCCGCGGCGGCGGCACGTTCGACGCCGTCGCCGACTTCGACCGCGTCCTGCGCAGCCCCTACGACCACGAGCGGCTCCTGCCGGCGTTCGACGGCGGCGACCATGTGCACCCCAACGACAAGGGGATGCAGGCGATGGGCGACGCCGTCGATCTCAGGAGCCTGGACTGCGGGAGCGGCTGGTGAGGGCCGGGGATACGCGACCGGGTGCGCCCCGTCGGGCCCCGGGCGGGCCGGGCAGACCGGGCGGTCCTCAGGGGGCCGACGGCTCCGGGGCGATCAGGCCCTCGCGGTAGGCGATCGCCACCGCCTCGCCGCGGCTGGACGCGCCCAGCTTGGCGAGGATGTTGGAGACGTGGACGCTCGCCGTCTTGCCGCTGATGAACAGCTCCTCGCCGATCTGCCGGTTGCTGCGGCCGAGCGCGAGCAGCCGCAGCACGTCCTGCTCGCGCGCGGTGAGCGCACCGGCCCGGTCGCCGGCGGGCGGGGCGTCGGCCGGCCGGGCGCCCCGGACCAGGGCGTCCACCCGCTCGCGCAGCGGCGCCGCCGCGAGCCGGTCGGCCGTCTCCCGCACGAGACGGGCCTCGGCCACCGCCTCCTCGCGGCGCCCGGCCGCCACCAGGGCCTCGGCGTGGCGCAGCCGGCAGCGCGTGCGCTCGTAGACGTCGCCGTAGCCGAAGGCTTCCACCGCACGGGCCCAGGCCGCAGCGTCCGGACCCGAGACGGCCCGGATCCCCTCGGCCTCGGCACGGGCGAGCCACGCCGTGCCCTCCGGGCCCTGGGGGGTGCCGTCCTCGCCGCGCAGGGCGACGTCCCGGGCCAGCTCCACCAGTTCGGCCGCCGTGTCCGTCCAGCGGCGGGCACCGGACTCGTCGCCCGCGAGCCGCGCCTCGACGGCCGCGTCGGCCACCGCCGACAGCGCCAGGGCGGCGAGCCGGACCGCCACATCGGGGCGGGTGCCCGCCTCGTCGGTGAGGGCCGCGACCGTGGAGCGCATCCAGCGCACCGCCTCCTCGGGATCACGCCGCTGCGCCGCCGCGTCCGTGAGGACGATCCCCGCCACCAAAGTCGCCATCCAGTCGAAGGGCCCTTCCAGCAGGGCACGCGCCCGCTGCTCCGCCGTGCGGTCACCGCGCGCCAGCGCCACGTACAGCGCGGGACCGACGGTGTACCCGCCGGCCGCGGGCAGCACCTCCGCGTCGGCCGCGGCCGCCTCCACGCACTCGTCCCAGCGGCCCAGCACCTGCAGCACCAGCAGCCGCAGGTACCGCATCTCCAGCGGGTACGGCGACGACAGCAGCCCGGCCCGCCGGGCCCGGTCCAGCCCTTCGGTCAGCCAGGGCACGCACTCCGCCAGCGCCCCCGACTCGTAGCAGCCCATCGCCAGGTTGAACAGGGCCCGCAGCTCCACCGCCGCGTTGCCGGAACCGCGGGCCAGCTCCCGGGCCCGCAGCAACTGCTCGCGGCCCCCGGGGTCGCGCCGCCCGCCCGCGTCGAAGACGGCCAGGGAGATCAGCAGATCGGCCTGGGCGTCCGTCACCCGCAGCTTCTCCGCCACGCTCAGCGCCCGCCGGGCGACCCGCAGCGCCGTGTCGTTCTCCCCGATGTGACGCGCGGCCATGGCGTGCGTGGCCGCCGCCCACACCCAGGTGCGCGACGGCGGCTCCTCGGGGATCATCGCCAGCGCCTCGCTGCTGTAGGCGAACGCCGCGGTCAGGCTGTCCACGCTCAGCAGGTTCCCGGCGAGGGTGTAGCGGACCCGGGCGGCGAGCTCGGAGTCGGCGTCCTGGCCCAGCTGGGTCAGCGCCGACCGGGTCAGCGAGACCGCGCGGTGCAGCTCCCCGGCGTGCGCGGCCGCCGCCGAGGCGCGCAGCGTCAGCGTCACCCGGTCGGTGCCCGCCCCGGAGGGCCGGTCCTCGGCCGCCACCGCCGACCACACGTCGAGGGCCGCTTCGAGATGCCGGTGCTCCTCGGCGGGCGCCCCCACCCGCTGGGCGTGGTCGGCGGCCTCCAGCGAGGCGGCCAGCGCCTCGGCGAGGTCGTGGCTCTCCCGGTAGTGGTGGGCCCGCTCGGCGGCGCTCTCGGCGCGGTGGCCGCGCCCGGCGAGCAGCCGCGCGAACGCGCCGTGCAGCCGGGCGCGTTCGCCGGGCAGCAGATCGGCGTAGACGGCCTCGCGGGCCAGCGCGTGCCGGAAGGAGTACGTGTCGCCGTCACCGGCGACCAGCAACTGCCGCCCCACCGCCTCGCGCAGCGCCGACTCCAGCTCCTCCTCCGGCAGCCCGACCGCCTCGCGCAGCAGGTCGTGCTCGACGCGGCGCCCGGCGACGGCCGCGGTGCGCAGCACCTGCTGGGCCGTGTCGGACAGCTGCTCGAAGCGGATCAGCAGCACGTCGGCGAGCCCGCTCGGCACCCCGCCGGCCCGGTGTCCGTCGCCGCGAGCAGCTCCTCCGCGTAGAAGGCGTTGCCCTCGGCCCGCTCCACGATCCGCCGCACCGTGGTCTCCGGCAGCGGCCGGCGCTCCAGGGCCCGCACGAGCCGCGCCACCTCCGGGTCGGGCAGCGGCCGCAGCTCCAGGCGCTCCACGGCGGGCAGCCGTACCAGCTCCGCGAGCAGCGGCCGCAGGGGGTGCCTGCGGTGCAGGTCGTCGGCCCGGTACGAGGCGAACACCGCCAGGCGCCGCCGCAGGACGCCCCGCCCCAGCAGGAACCGCAGCAGGTCCCGGGACGACTGGTCGGCCCAGTGCAGGTCCTCCAGCACCAGCAGCAGCGGCGCCACGTCCGCCACCGCGGCCAGCAGCCCGGCGATCCCCTCGAACAGCCGCAGCCGCCCGTCCACGTCCCGCACGGCGTCGGTCCCCGACCCCAGCAACCGCTCGGCGACCGGATGCCCGGCCACGACGGCCGAGAACCGCTCGTCGGCCGCGAGCACGCCCAGAATCTCCGTGAACGGCAGATAGGGCAGGCCCACGTCGCCCAGATCGACGCAGTGCCCGACGACCACGGTCATACCGGCACCGGCGGCCCGCTTCCCGGCCTCGTCGAGGACCCGCGTCTTGCCGACACCGGCGTCCCCGGCGAGCAGCACGGCACGCGCCTCACCCGCGCGCGCCCCCTGCAGCACCTCGGAGAGGCGCGCGAGTTCGGCTTCCCTCCCGACGACCGGCGCGATGAACGAGGCCTGCGGCACTGAACCAACCTTCTTCTCCGGGCGCGCGGGGCCGTGACAATCGTGCGGCTCCGCCGCGTGGGCGCGATCCATCATGAACGGGCCGCGGCCGACGGCCGGCGGCACGCCGGGGCTACCCGGCCCGCAGCACCGTGGCCCAGTCCGCCGGCACCCGCCCGGCGGGTCCCGGCGCGGGCTGGTCCTCCGGATGACTCACCGGCGCGGCCAGCTCCGGCCCGCCCTCGTACAGCTCGTTCGTCTCGTAGCTCCAGAACCAGCTCTCACCCGGCTCGTAGCTCTGCACGAACGGGTGCCCGGTCTCCCGGAAGTGCGCCGTGGCGTGCTTGGCCGGCGAGCTGTCGCAGCACCCCACGTGCCCGCACTGCGCGCACCGCCGCAGGTGGAACCACCACCCCCCGTCCGCGTCGCACTCGGCGCACCCGCTGCCGCTCGGCGGCACGCTCGGGTCGATACCGTTCTCGTCGCTCATTCCGACTCCTCCTCGGCCGCCGTCAGCGGCAGCAGCACCTGGAACCGCGTGTCGCCCGGCTCCGATTCCACCTGGATGTTGCCGTGATGCTTGTTCACCACGATCCGCCAGGAGATGTCGAGGCCGAGCCCCGTGCCCTCGCCCACCGGCTTCGTCGTGAAGAAGGGGTCGAAGATCCGCTCCCGGTCCTGCGCCGGGATGCCGACGCCGGTGTCCCGGAACTCCACCAGCAGCCGGTCGTGCTCCCGGGCCGTCCGCACGGTCAACGTCCCTTCGCCGCCCGCGCTGTTCATCGCCGAGACCGCGTTGTCGATCAGGTTCGTCCACACCTGGTTGAGCTCCGCCGGGTACGCGGGGATCCTCGGCAGGGTGCGGTCGTAGTCCTTGACGACCTTGATCTGCGGGCCCATCTTGCCCGACAGCATCAGCAGGGTGCTGTCGAGGAGTTCGTGCACGTCGGCGTTCTGGAACGGGGCCCGGTCGAGCTGCGAGTACTGCTTCGCCGCGTCGACCAGGTGCGAGATGCGCGTGGTGGAGTCGCTGATCTCGTCCATCAGCAGCTCGGTCTCGACGGTGTAGCTGAGCCAGCCGATCGCGCTCGGCAGTATCTCCTCGTCGACGGCGGCCGCGACCTGGTCCAGCCAGTCCACGTCCAAGCCGGCCTGGACGAACGTGGGCGCGATGCGCCAGCCGTCCGGGAGGCCGTGGTCGTCGAGCCAGTCGGCGAGCGCGTCCTCCCGGTCGGAGGCCTCCAGCGGGCTCAGCACGGGGGCCTTGGCGACGCGCTCGGCGGTGCGCTCCTGGATGTCGATGAGGTTCGCCATCACCTCGGGGGAGTACGAGCCCTGCGCGATGATCGCCAGCTTGTGGCGCATCTTGCCCACCCGCTCCCGCAGCGTCGCGGTCGCCCGCACGGCCGCCGCGGCCGGGTTGTTCAGCTCGTGCGTGAGACCCGCCGACAACGAGCCGAGCGCCAGCAGCCGTTCACGCTGCCCGACGGCCCGCTGCGTGTTCTTCGAACCGAAGAACAGCCCCTCCAGCAGGTGCACCGCCATCGGGAACCACTCCTGCATGATCTGCGCGAAGGTGTCGGCGGGCAGCACGAAGAAGCGCGTCGGCTCGGTGACGCGCATGGAGTTGTTGTAGACCTGCCGCACCCGGTCGCCCAGGTAGGCCTGCATGGACCCGGCGTACACCCCGCGCTGGGAGGTGCGGCTCACCTCCACGTCGTCCCCGCCGACCCGGCGGTACAGCACGACGGTGCCCTCCAGCATCACGTAGAAGCAGGTGGCGGGGTCACCCTCGGTGTACACGGGGCCGGGCTCGAACCGCTCCACCCGCCCCTCGGCGCACAGCCGCCCGAGCTGCTCGGGCGTCAGCTTCTCGAACAGGAACAGCGCCCCGATCTCCGCGGGGTCGCAGGGCACGCACTGCCCGCTCACGACTGCTCCAGATACCGGTGGACGAGCATGACGGCCATGGCTCCCTCTCCGACGGCGGACGCGACCCGCTTGGCGGACTCGGAACGGGCGTCGCCCGCCACGAACACCCCGGGCACGTTGGTCTCCAGGTGGTACGGCGGCCGGTCCAGCTCCCAGCCCTCGGGCGGACGGCCGTCGGCGGTCAGATCGGGCCCGGCGAGGATGAACCCGCGCTCGTCGCGCAGCACCGTGCCGTCCAGCCAGCCGGTCAGCGGGGCGGCGCCGATGAACACGAACACGAACTGCGCGTCGACCTGCTCCGTCTCGCCGGTGTCCACGTCCCGCAGGGTCAGCCGCTCCAGATGGCCGTCGCCGTGCGCCTCCTCGACGACCGTGCGGGCGCGCACCCGGATGTTGGGGGACTCCTCGATCTGCTGGATCAGGTAGTGCGACATCGACGCCGTCAGCGACTCGCCGCGCACCAGCAGCGTCACCGACTTGGCACCCCGGGACAGGTACATCGCGGCCTGCCCCGCGGAGTTGGCGCCGCCGACGATGTAGATGTCCTGCCCCTGGCAGGCGGGCGCCTCGGTCAGGGCGGACCCGTAGTAGACCCCGCATCCGGTCAGGTCGTCGCAGCCGGGCGCCTGGAGCTGCCGGTAGCTGACGCCGGTCGCCAGGATCACGCTGTGCGCGGCGACCGCCGAGCCGTCCGAGAACCGCACGACGCGGGCCGCGCCGTTGACCTCCAGGGCCGTCACCTCGCGCGCGGTGAGGATCTCCGCGCCGAACTTGGCGGCCTGCCGCCGGGCGCGGTCGGTGAGCTGCGCCCCGGACACGCCGTCGGGGAAGCCCAGGTAGTTCTCGATGCGCGAGCTCTGCCCGGCCTGCCCGCCGGTCGCCGACCGCTCCACCAGCACCGTCCGCAGCCCCTCGGAGGCGCCGTAGACGGCCGCGCCGAGTCCGGCGGGGCCGCCGCCGATCACGACCAGGTCGTAGAAGTCCGCCGTGGGGGTCGTCGCCAGGCCGACCCGGGCCGCGAGGTCCACGGCCTCCGGTTCGACCAGGGGCGTGCCGTCCGGGGTGATCACGACCGGCAGCCGCAGTCCGTCCTCGCCGGCCGCGGCCAGCAGCCGCCGTCCCTCCGGCTCGTCGGAGGAGTACCAGCGGTAGGGCACCTGGTTGCGGGCGAGGAACTCCCGCACGTCCGAGGAGCGCGCCGACCAGCGGTGCCCCACGACCTTCGTGGCCGGCACGGGCCGGAAGTCGCTGGACCGCCACGCCTGCAGCAGGTCGTCCAGCACCGGGTAGAGCTTCTCCTCCGGCGGGTCCCACGGCTTGAGCAGGTAGTGATCGAGGTCGACGACGTTGATCGCGTCGATCGCCGCGTTCGTGTCCGCGTACGCGGTCAGCAGCACGCGCCGCGCACCGGGATAGACGTCCAGCGCCTGTTCGAGGAACTCGATGCCGTTCATCTGCGGCATCCGGTAGTCCGCGAGGATCACCGCGACGAGATCGCCGCGCAGCTTCAGCTCCCGCAGCGCGTCCAGCGCCGACTCGCCGGACTCCGCCCGCACGATCCGGTACGACGCGCCGTACCGCCGCCTCAGGTCGCGGGCCACGGCCCGGGAGACCCCCGGATCGTCGTCCACGGTCATGATGACGGTCCGCGCCGTGTCGGCGGCCTGTGCCATACGTCCCCCACACCGGGCGGTCGACTCACGGCACGGCGTCCCGGGGCGCCGCGCCGACCTCCGCCCATCGTATGTTCGATCGCCGCGGAACGCCCGGATACGGAGATCACCGCCACACGGCGCCCGGCCTGCGCGGAGGTTGGGGAAGACTGATCACCATCGCCAGTGACCTACACAAGGAGGCAGCCGGATGACACGCCCGATCACCGCAGGGGTCGACGGAACGCAGGAGAGCCTCGCGGCCCTCGGCTGGGCGGCCCGCGAGGCGGTGCGGCGCGACCGTCCGCTGCGCGTGGTGCACGCCTGGCGGTTCCAGCCGCAGGAGGCGCTCGAGGCCGGGATCGAAGGGGACGCGGACAGCCAGGCCGAGTGGGTGCACAGCGCCATGGCCGAGGCCGTCACGACCGTGACCGAACGCCACCCCGGGCTCGAGGTGACCACCGACGTCGTGGAGGGCCCGGTCGCCGACACCCTGGTCGCCGCCGCTGAGGACGCCGAGCTGCTCGTGCTCGGCTCGCGCGGGCACGGGCCGATCGTCGGCTTCCTGCTCGGCTCGGTCGGCCAGCAGGTCATCGCCGCGGCCACCCGGCCCGTGGTGCTGGTCCGGGCCGGCGACCAGCCCTCGGGCGAGGCCGCCGGGCGGGAGGTCGTCGTGGGCCAGCAGGGCGACCCGGAGGACAGCGCCGACGCGCTCCGCTTCGCGTTCGAGACGGCGGCCGCGCGCGGGGCGACCGTGCGGGTCGTGCGGGCCTGGACCCTGCCGCCCGTCTTCGCCTACAGCCCCGGCTCGCTGAAGCTGCTCGACGAGGCCGGGGGCCTGGAGCCGTACGAGAAGAAGGCCCTGGCCGCCGCGGTGCGGCCCTGGCGGGAGCGGTTCCCCGGGGTGCCGGTGGAGGAGCACGTGGAGATGGGCAGCGCCGGCCAGGTGCTGCTGTCGGTGGCCGGGACGGCGCAGCTGATGGTCGTCGGCCGCCGCGCCCACCGCACCGCCGTCGGCGCCCGGATCGGCTCGGTGGCCCACGGGGTGCTGCACCACGCGGACTGCCCGGTGGCGGTGGTGCCGCACGCCGCGAAGGCGCAGTAGCTCACTCCGCCGTCGGCTGCAGCGTCTTGCGCGCCTTCGGCAGGATGTTCCTGATGTAGTCCTCGACCGCCGTGTCGAGGCCGATGTCGTGCTGGGCCCGCTCGGACAGGTACCAGCGGTGTTCCAGGAGCTGGTGGTAGATCTCCGCCGGGTCCATGGTGCCGCGCAGTTCGGGCGGGACGGCCCGCACGGTCGGCCGGAACACCTCCCGCACCCAGCGGTGGGCCAGTACCTCGGGCCGGGCGCCGAGAGGATCGCCGGGCGCGTAGTCGTCCTGAGTCGCCATCCAGCTCTCCAGGTCGTTCAGCAGCCGCCGGGCCTGGTTCTCCTCGGTGTCGAGACCGGTCAGCCGCAGCAACTGCCGCTGGTGGTGGCCCGCGTCGACGACCTTGGGCACGAAGGTGACCGTGTCCCCGTGGGCGGCGTGCTCGATCTGCATCTCGGCGACGTCGAAGCCGAGTTCGTTCAGCCGGCGGATCCGGCGTTCTATGTAGTGGTGCTTGCCCGCCGGGTAGACGGACGTGCGGGTCAGCTCGTCCCACAGGCCCCGGTAGCGGGCGCAGATCTCCATGCCGAACTCGACCGGGTCCACCGACGGGTGCAGCGCCCCGGACGCCTCCAGGTCCAGCAGCTCCCCGCTGATGTTCACCCGCGCGAGATCGAGGTCGTACTCGCGCTGCCCCGGGCTGAGCCGCGGATGCAGGTCACCGGTCTCGGCGTCCACCAGATAGGCCGCGTAGGCGCCCGCGTCGCGCCGGAACAGGGTGTTGGACAGCGAGCAGTCGCCCCAGGCGAACCCGGCCAGGTGCAGCCGCACCAGCAGCACGGCGAGCGCGTCCATCAGCCGGTGCATGGTGGCCGGGCGCATGGTCGTCTCGAACATGGAGCGGTACGGCATCGAGCCGCCCAGGTGCCGGGTGACCAGCACGCTCTCCAGCGGGGCGCCGTCCGCGTCGGTGCGGCCCGTGACCACGGCCAGCGGGTCGACCGCGGGGATGCCGAGCCGGTCCAGGTCGCGCAGCAGCTCGTACTCGCGCAGCGCGGGCCGCTCGGCCAGCTCCTTGACGGCGATCACCTCGTCCCCGGCGCGCGAGTAGCGCACCACGTGGCGGGAGATGCCGCGCGGCAGCGGGACCAGGTACTCCTCGGGCCAGTCCTCCAGGGGCACGTCCCAGGGCAGCTCCAGCAGGAGCGCGGGGTGTTCCGGGTTCGTCGCGCTGATCTGCAGTGCCATGCGCCGGGTGTCCTTGTCTCGCCGCCGATCGTCGCCTCACTCTAAAGGGCGCGTTCCCGGGCCAGGAGTGCGGCGTCGCGCACCGGGCCGCGGTACACCGGCCCGTGCCCGGGCAGCAGCAGCTCGCCCTCCAGCTCGGCCAGGACGTCCAGGGAGGCCACCGCGCGCGGCCGTTCGTGGTGGAACATGTCGGGCAGCAGCTGCGGCCCCTCGATCCGCGAGGTGGCGTGCCCGCTGACCAGGGCGTCGCCCGAGATCAGCGCACCGATGCCCGGCAGATGGTAGGCGCAGTGCCCGTCGGTGTGGCCCGGCGTGTGCACCGGCACGGGGCGTCCGGGCAGGTCCAGGGCGCCCGCCCGCGGGAACGGCTCGGGTGCTGTGACGGGGTGCTGCTGCGTGCCGCCGGACCGCAGCACGTGCGCCGTCCAGGACAGCACTCCGGGCCGCCAGGCGTTCCGCAGCACCGTCCCGACGGTCACCTGCTGCAGGAAGTCCCGCCGGGCGTGCGGCACCTCGGCCTCGTGCAGGTATACGGGCGTGCCGTACGCGGACCGCAGGTACTCGGCGGATCCGAGGTGGTCGTTGTGCGCGTGCGTGATCAGCACGGCCGCGACCGCCTCCGGGGCGCTGCCCACCTCCGCGAGGGAGGCGAGGAGCTGCTCCCGGTCGCCGGGGTAGCCGGTGTCGACCAGGGTGACGGCGTCCCCTTCCGTGAGGATCACCCAGTTCGTGTTCGAGCCGTGCACCAGATAGGTGCCGTCCGCGACGTGCCGTACGCCTGCCCGCATGATCGCCCCGCGTTGTGTGGTCCCGCTCCCGACGGAAGCAGCAAAGCAGACCCCGCCCCGGACGGAACCGCCGGGTCCGGTCCAACGGGCCGGTGCGGCGGGGGCGTTCGCCGGCGCCGGGCGGCGCCTGGCCGGTGTCAGCGCACGCCGTGCGGGCGGAACTGGATGCTGATGCGCGGCCCGGTCGCGCGGCTGCTCTTCGGGATCGCGTGCTCCCAGGTGCGCTGGCAGGATCCGCCCATCACGACGAGGTCGCCGTGGCCCAGCGGGCGGCGCACGGTGTCCCGGCCGCCGCGCAGCGGCCGCAGCAGCAGGTCCCGGGGCGCTCCGACGGACAGGATGGCGACCATCGTGTCCTCACGGGCGCCGCGCCCGATCCGGTCCCCGTGCCAGGCGACGCTGTCCCGGCCGTCGCGGTAGTAGCACAGACCGGCCGTGGTGAACGGCTCGCCCAGCTCCTCGCCGTAGTGGGAGCTCAGCGCGTCCCGCGCCTCGGCCAGCACCGGGTGCGGCAGCGCGTCGCCCGCGCCGTAGTACGCCAGCAGCCGGGGCACGTCGACGACGTGGTCGTACATCTGGCGCCGCTCCGCACGCCAGGGCACCTCGGCGGCCAGCTGTTCGAACAGCGCGCCGGAGCCGGAGAGCCACCCGGGCAGCACGTCGAGCCAGGCGCCGAAGCCGAGCTCGGTGCGGCGGATTCCGTCGAGCGGACCGAGGCGCATCTCGTCGGTCTGGTCGAAGAGGGAGCCCTGGAGGTGCATGTCTGCAGCGTATCTCTTAATCGAAAATGTGTTCCATCCTGCCCGTCTGCTCTCTTCCTTCGCCTCGGCTCTTTCGATACAGCGATGTATCGAATACATTCCCGTATCGAAAGGAGGCCGACTGTGCAGGCAACGACCGGCCGGGTGACCCGGCGCCGGGTGCGCACCCGCGCCAACCTGCTGGACGCCGCGTTCGCCGTCTTCGCCGCCAAGGGCTTCGGGCACGTCTCCATCGAGGAGATCTGCGAGGCCGCCGGCTACAGCAGGGGCGCCTTCTACTCCAACTTCTCCAGCCTCGACGAGCTGTTCTTCGCCCTCTACCAGCAGCGGGCCGAGCTGATCGCAGGGCAGGTGGCGGGGGCCCTCGCCCAGGACGGGCCCGGCCTGGACGTCCCGGCCGCCGTGGACCGCGTCACCGAGGTGCTGCTCCTGGACCGGAACTGGCTGCTGGTGAAGACGGACTTCCTCGTGCACGCCGCCCGCGACCCGGACGTGGCCCGCACCCTGCTGGAACACCGCGCCCGGCTGCGCGGGGCGATCGCCGACCGCCTCGCCCGCGCCCGCGGGCACACCGCGCTGCCCGCCGTCCTCGGCGACACCGACGGCGCCGCCCACGCCGTGGTCGCGGCGTACGACGGCGTCACCACGCAACTGCTGCTGGACCGGGACGTCGAACACGCCCGGGCCTGGCTGAAGCAACTGCTCACGGCCCTGCTGACCGACGGCAGCGGCACTCCCGATCACGCGAAGCACTGAGGAAGGGAACGTCGCCATGGATGCCGACGTCATCGTCGTCGGAGCCGGCCTCGCCGGCCTGGTCGCGGCACACGAACTGACCAGCAGGGGCAGGAGGGTCGCCCTCGTCGACCAGGAGAACGCCGCCAACCTCGGCGGCCAGGCCTTCTGGTCCTTCGGCGGGCTGTTCCTCGTCGACTCCCCGGAACAGCGCCGCCTCGGCATCAAGGACTCCTTCGACCTCGCCTGGAGCGACTGGCGGGGCAGCGCCGGCTTCGACCGGCTGGACGACGAGGACTCCTGGGCCGTGCGCTGGGCACGCGCCTACGTCGAGTGGGCCGCGGGGGAGAAGCGGTCCTGGCTCGACGGCCACGGCATCAGCTTCCTGCCCACCGTCGGCTGGGCCGAGCGAGGCGACCTCACCGCGCACGGACACGGCAACACCGTCCCCCGCTTCCACATCGCCTGGGGCACCGGAACCGGCGTGGTCGAACCCTTCGTCCGCTCCGCGAAGCAGGCCGCGCGCGACGGCCTGCTCACCTTCCACCACCGCCACCGCGTCGACGCCCTCGTGGTCGAGGGCGGCACGGCGACGGGCGTGCGCGGCACGGTCCTGGCCGAGGACACCGCCCCCCGCGGTGTGGCCTCCAACCGCGACTCCATCGGCGAGTTCACCCTCACCGCCCAGGCCGTGATCGTCACCAGCGGCGGCATCGGCGCGAACCACGACATCGTCCGCCACCACTGGCCCGAGCGCCTCGGCACCCCGCCGCGGGAGATGGTGACAGGGGTCCCCGCCTACGTCGACGGGCGGATGCTCGACATCAGCGCCGAGGCCGGCGCACGCCTGGTCAACCGGGACCGCATGTGGCACTACACCGAGGGCCTGCAGAACTGGGACCCGATCTGGCCCGGGCACGGCATCCGCATCCTGCCCGGCCCGTCCTCCATGTGGTTCGACGCCCTCGGCCGCCGCCTGCCCGGCCCGTACCTGCCCGGCTACGACACCCTCGGCACCCTGAAGCACCTGCGCACCACCGAGGACATCGCCGGGTACGACCACTCCTGGTTCATCCTCACGCGGAAGATCATCGAGAAGGAGTTCGCGCTGTCGGGCTCCGAGCAGAACCCCGACATCACCGCCAAGGACCGCGCCGGATTCCTCAAGGAACGCATCCTCGGCAAGGGCGCGCCCGCACCGGTGGACGCGTTCCTGCGCAAGGGCGCCGACTTCGTGACCGCGCCCGGCATCGAGCAGCTGGTGGAGAAGATGAACCAGCTCACCGACAAGCCCCTGCTCGACGCCGCGGAGATCAAGCGCCAGATCGAGGCCCGCGACCTGCAGATGGCCAACCCCTACGCCAAGGACGCCCAGGTCCAGGGCATCCGCAACGCCCGCCGCTACATCGGCGACCGGCTCGGGCGGGTCGCCGGCCCGCACCGCATCCTCGACCCGGCAGCGGGCCCCCTCATCGGCGTCAAGCTGCACATCCTCACCCGCAAGACGCTCGGCGGCATCCAGACCGACCTCGACTCCCGTGCCCTCGGCGCCGACGGCAGTCCGGTCGAGGGACTGTACGCGGCGGGGGAGGTCGCCGGCTTCGGCGGCGGCGGGGTGCACGGCTACAACGCGCTGGAGGGGACCTTCCTCGGCGGCTGCCTCTTCTCCGGGCGCGCCGCGGGCCGGGCGGCGGCCGGGCAGACCGCCTGACCGGCGACGGCCCGGCCTGACCCGCCCCGCGACGACCCACCTGCCCCCGCCCGCCTGCTGCCCCCGCCCGTGTCGTCCGGCCCGCCTCCTCCCGCTCCGCCGGGGCCTACGCCCCCAGGAGGCGGGCCAGCATCGAGGCGTGGCTGCGCTCGGGGGTCTTCGACGCGGTCAGCAGCGTCACCTCGCCCCGGCGGGCCAGCTCCCGGACGCCCTCCAGGGCCTCGGCCGCCTCGCCGGCGGCGAGCTCCGCCTCGTACCGCTCGGCGAACTCCTCGTACGAGCCCTCGCCCGCGTGGAACCAGCGCCGCAGTTCCGTCGACGGGGTGAGGGCCTTCGGCCACGCGTCCACCCGCGCCGCGTCCTTCGCGAGACCGCGCGGCCACAGCCGGTCCACCAGGACCCGCACCCCGTCCCGCGGCTCGGGCGGATCGTAGACGCGGCGCACGCGCACGCTCATGGTCGGGCCCCTTCCGCGGCGGACGGACGTGCCGCGAGCGTAACGCCCCCCGGTGGCGACGGCGCGCCGTGCCGAAGGGCCGATTCCGCTCGCGCCGGGCGGGTACTCCGTCCGCCTGACCGCGTCGAGGAAGGAGGTCACGACATGAGTGCATCGGACGACCTGCCGGTCGTGCGCACACTCGACGAACTCGCCGGGCTCGTGGACGGGCACGAGGGCCTGTACGTGCGCTGGTCCCGCGGCCCGGAGACCGATCTCCGCGATGCGTCCAGCACGGACGATCTGACGGGCGTGTCCATGCCGGGCCTGTCCGCCAATCCGCTCGATGTCGAGGACTGGTGGGAGGACCGGCCCGTCCGCGTGTGGGTGGCGAGGCGGCTGTACGACTACGCCCACCTGCCGCACGAGAAGGGGCCCGGGGTGCGCCCCTGGGTGCTCGCGGGCAAGGAGTGCGCGCGCGGGCCCGACAACGAGCCCCTGGTCACCGACGTCGACGCGCTGGGCTGGATCGACCAGCAGGTGATCGACGAGGCGAAGGCGGAGGTGGCGCGGCAGGAGAAGCCCTGGGGGACCCTGCGAAGGGGCTGAACCGCAGACGAGAGCGGCTGAACCACAGACGAGAAACGCGCGGGCCCGGGCCGTGGAAACGGCCCGGGCCCGCGCGGTTCCGTGGGTCGCGTGCGGTCACGCGGGGGAGGGCCGGGCCGCTCGCCGCCTCTACGGCTGCGGGCGGCCCGCCCCGGCTCAGCCGGAACGGCGCCGGGCCGCGGCGCGCCGCTTCAGCGCACGCCGCTCGTCCTCACTCGTCCCGCCCCACACGCCGATGGACTGTCCCGTGTCCAGAGCCCACTCCAGGCACTGCTCCTGTACCGGGCAGCGCCGGCACACCGCCTTGGCCTGCTGGGTCTGCATCAGGGCCGGGCCGGAGGTGCCGATCGGGAAGAAGAGCTCGGGGTCCTCGTGCCGGCAGGCAGCGTGGTCTCGCCAGTTGTCCATCGAAGTCACCTGCATCGCAGTAGAAACGTGCTCTTTCGGATGCTTACTCCTCTTCGGGTCACCTGTCGATGCCCGGCGAAACAGCGCCTTCGTGGAGAACCGTTCACACTCGTTCACTGCTCCCGCATGCCCCAGGGGGACCCGTAGGCGGTCAGCAGGTCGAGGAACGGCCGGGCCGGGAAGGCCTCCGGGCCGAGCACGCCGGCCCCCGACCAGGCGCCTGTGGCGAGGAGTTCGAGCGCGACGACCGGGTTGACGGCGGTCTGCCACACCACGGCCTGCGAGCCGTACTCCGCCATGGACCACTGGTTGTCGACCACGTGGTACAGGTACACCTCGCGCGGCCTGCCGTCCTTCACGCCCCGCACCCAGGTGCCCGCGCAGGTCTTGCCGTGCATCCGCTCGCCCAGCGTCGCCGGGTCGGGCAGGCACGCGGCCACCACGTCCCGGGGCGAGACCGCCACCGGCCCCCGCGGCCCCGGCACCGTCACCGGGTCGGTGCGGTCCAGGCCCAGCAGGTGCAGGGTCCGCAGCGTCTCGACGAACTCCCGGCCCAGGCCGTACTTGAAGGTGACCCGGCGCGCGTCGACCCAGCGCGGGACCAGCAGCACCTCCTCGTGCTCCACGTTCACGCACTCGACTTCCCCGATGCCCTCGGGGAAGTCGAACACCTCGGGCTCGCTGAAGGGCGCGGTGGTGTACCAGCCCCGGTCCGCCTCGTAGACGACCGGCGGGTTGAGGCACTCCTCGATGGTCGTCCAGATGCTGAACGAGGGCGCGAAGTCGTAGCCGTCGACGGTGAGGTTCGCGCCGTCCCGGATGCCGATCTCCTCGATCTCGTCGAAGAGCTCGTCGGCGGCGTGGCGGGCGAACACGTCCGACAGGCCCGGCTCCACCCCCATCCCGACCAGGGCCAGCAGGCCCTCCTTCTCCCACTGTTCGGCCTGCGCGAACTGCTCGTCGCCGAGCTTGACCCCGCACTCCTCGTACGGCAGCTCCGGGTGCGGCCGGGAGAGCGACATCGCCATGTCGACATAGGTGGCGCCCGCCGCCCGGGCCGCGCGGAACAGCGGCATCACGAAGCGGGGGTCGGTGGCGTTGAGCAGGACGTCACAGCGGTGGGAGGCCAGCAGGCCGGCCACGGCCTCCTCGTCGCCCGCGTCGACCCGTTCGGCCGTGAACCGCGGATCGCCGCCGAGCGCCGCGACCGCCGCCGTCGCCCGGTCCGGGTCGTAGTCGGCCACGACCATCGCCTCGAAGAACGGCCGCCGGGCGGCGATCCGGGTGATCGCGCCGCCCACACCGCCGGCACCCACGAGCAGTACACGCATGTCAGAAACTCCCTTTGTGCGAAGAACGTGGCGCGCCCTCGGGGAGATACAACGCCGCCCGCCGACATAAGGTCAATGGCGTTGGCATAAGGCCGGGACCCTGGACCCAGGAGGAGGAGACCGACGTGCCCAAGCCCGTGGTGCCCGAGGGCGAACGCCGCCGGCGCAGACCCACCAAGCGCGGCACGGTGCTGTCCGAGGAACTGATCGTCCGGACGGCGCTGCGCATGCTCCGCGAGCACGGCAGCGCGGGCCTGACCGCCCGTCGCCTCGGTCTCGCGCTGGACGCCGACCCGAGCACGCTCTACCGGTACTTCCGGGGCATGGACGATCTGACCCTCGCCATCGGCGACGCCCTGATCGGCCAGGCGCTGGACGGCTGGCGGCGCACGGGGGAGTGGCGGGCCGACCTGCGGGCGTTCGGGCTGGCCGTGCACGCCGCGTACGTGGAGCATCCGCAGGCGGCCGTGCTCACCGCGAGCCGGGTCTCGGGCCGGGCCAACGAACTCGCGGCCGACGAGGCGGTCCTGGACGTCCTGCGCACGGCGGGCTTCCCGCTGCCGGAGGCGGTGCGGGTGTACCACGCGTTCATCGACACCACGCTGGGCTTCGCGGCCCTGGACGCCGCCTCCCTGGCCCTGCCCCGGGACTCCCTGCGGGCCGACGAGGACATGTGGCGCTCGACCTACGCCCGGCTGCCGGCCGCCACCCACCCCCGCATCGCCGAGGCGGCCCCCCTGCTCGCCACGCGGATGGTGACCAGCGCCTACCCGACGGCCCTGGAGATGCTCCTGGACAGC
Source organism: Streptomyces sp. XY006 (assembly GCF_002237655.1). Taxonomy (GTDB): domain Bacteria; phylum Actinomycetota; class Actinomycetes; order Streptomycetales; family Streptomycetaceae; genus Streptomyces; species Streptomyces levis. The sequence goes on along the minus strand of NZ_NOKT01000002.1, from coordinate 30,336 downwards.
GCGGCGGCCCGGCTGGGGGCCACCCGGGAGTAGAGCGCGGCGGGGCCGGCCCCGGTGGGGGGTGCGGGCGTCAGGTGCGCAGGGCACCCGCCGCGGTCGCCGTGACCGTCTCCGCCACCTGGGCCAGGGCCGGCGAGTCGAGCTTCCACTGCTGCCAGTACAGCGGCACGTCCACGCTCCGGTCCGGGGCGATGCCCACGAGCCGGCCGGCGCGCAGCAGCGGATCCGCCTGGGCCTCCGGCACCAGGCCCCAGCCCAGCCCGGCGGCGACCGCCTCGACGAAGCCCTCCGACGTCGGCACGTAGTGGCGCAGCGCGCTCGCGCCGCCGTGTCCCCGGGTGAGCCGCCGCACGAAGCCGTCTTGGAAGTCGTCGCGCCGGTCGAAGACCACCACGGGCACCCGGAGCAGCGCCTCGGCCATCGGCCCGGTCAGATGTCGCGCGGCGAAGTCCGGCGCGGCGACGGGCAGGTACCGCATCCGCCCCAGGGCGCGCACCGAGCAGCCCGGCACGGGATCCGGCGACGACGTCACCGCCGCCATCACCACGCCCTCCCGCAGCAGCGCCGCCGTGTGGTCCTCGTCCTCGCGGCGCAGCTCGAAGTAGAGCCGCGAGGCCGGCGGCACCCGGGAGAGCACGGGCAGGAACCAGGTGGCCAGCGAATCCGCGTTCACCGCCACCGTCACCCGGGTCGGCTCACCGGTGCCGCTCAGCCCGAGCTCGGCGAACGCGTCCCGCTCCAGCCGCGCCACCTGCCGGGCCAGCCGCACCAGGACCTCGCCGGACTCGGTCGGCCGCACCGGCTTGGACCGCATCAGCAGGACCCGGCCCGTGCGCTGCTCCAGCGCCTTCACGCGCTGGCTGATCGCCGACGGCGTCACGTGCAGCGCGGCCGCCGCCGCGTCGAACGTCCCCTCGTCGACGACGGCCAGCAGGGTCCGCAGCTGATCCAGGGGCAGATCGGGCATCATCACATCTGCTGATGTTACGTAAGAATCTTTAGCTGGACCGGGATCCGGGCTCGTCCGTAGCGTCGACGCCATGACCAGCACCCTCACCGCCGGCGCCGCCGGTTTCGGCACCGGACTGTCCCTGATCGTCGCCATCGGCGCCCAGAACGCCTTCGTCCTGCGCCAGGGCGTCCGCCGTCAGGCGGTCCTCGCCGTCGTCGCCATCTGCGCGCTGTCGGACGCGCTGCTGATCGCGCTCGGGGTCGGCGGGGTGGGCGCGGTGGTGGTGACCTGGCCGGGCGCGCTGAGAGCGGTCGGCTGGATCGGCGGCGCGTTCCTGCTGGCCTACGGCGCGCTGGCCGCCCGCCGGGTGTTCCGGCCGGACGGGGGCGCGCTGCGCACGGAGGGGGAGGCGGCCGGTTCGGTGCGCCGGGCCGTGCTCACCTGCCTGGCGATGACCTGGCTCAACCCCCACGTCTACCTCGACACCGTCTTCCTGCTGGGCTCCGTCGCCGCCGACCACGGACCGCTGCGCTGGACGTTCGGCCTGGGCGCGGTGCTGGCCAGCCTGTGCTGGTTCACCGCCCTCGGGTTCGGTGCCCGGCTGCTCGGCCGGTTCCTGGCCAAGCCCGCCGCCTGGCGCGTCCTGGACGGTCTGGTCGCGGCCACGATGCTCGTGCTCGGTGCCCTGCTCATCGCCGCCAGCTGACCTCGGCGGCCGGGCGACCGGCCCGGGGGTGCGATAGTGATCCCGCCCGGAAAGATGTAGTGAGCATCGAGAAAGCGACGGCGCGTGGACACGAGCGAGAGCACGACCGGACGGCCGGACCCCGAGCCGGAGGCGCCCCGGCGGCGCGGCTGGCGCCGCTGGGCCATGGACACCCGTCCGCTGCGCCGCCCGGCCTACCGGCGGCTGTGGGGCTCCACCGTCGTCACCGCCGTCGGCAGCCAGCTCACCGCCGTGGCCGTGCCCAAGCAGATCTACGACATCACGGGCTCCTCGGCCTGGGTGGGCGCCGCGAGCCTGGCGGGCCTGGTGCCGCTGATCGTGTTCGCCCTGTGGGGCGGGGCGATCGCCGACACCATGGACCGGCGCAGGCTGCTGCTGATCACCAACACCGGCATAGCGGTCACCTCGCTGCTGTTCTGGTTCCAGGCCTTCGCCGGCCTGGAGTCGGTGGCCGTACTGATGGTGCTGCTCGCGCTGCAGCAGGCCTTCTGGGGCCTGAACGCACCGGCCCGCAGCGCCTCCATCGCCCGTCTGGTGCCCGCGGACGAACTGCCCGCCGCCAACGCCCTCGGCTCCACGGTGATGCAGACCGGACAGGTGGCCGGACCCCTGCTGGCCGGCGCTCTCATCCCCGTCGTCGGCCTGCCCGAGCTGTACCTCGTCGACGCCCTGGCCCTGTGCGTCACGGTGTGGGCCGTGTACCGGCTGCCGTCGCTGCCGCCCCTGACCGGCGCGACGGCACGGCGCGCGGGCGTGAAGGAGATCGCCGCCGGCTTCCGCTACATGTGGGGGCACACCGTGCTGCTGCTGTCCTTCCTCGCCGACATCGTCGCCATGGTCCTCGGCATGCCCCGCGCCCTGTTCCCGCAGCTCGCCGCCGAGACCTACGCCCCCTACGGCGAGGGGCTCGCGCTGGGTCTGCTGTTCGCGGCGGTTCCCATCGGCGCGGTGTTCGGCGGGCTGTTCTCCGGCACCTTCTCCCGGGCCCGCCGGCACGGCTGGATGGTCATCGGGGCGGTCGTCGTCTGGGGCGCGGCCATCACGGGCTTCGGGCTGAGCGCCGACCTCTGGGTCGCGGTGGCGTTCCTGGCCGTCGCCGGGATCGCGGACATGGTGTCGATGGTCTTCCGCGGCGCGATCCTGCTGTCCGCCGCCACCGACGAGATGCGCGGACGCATGCAGGGCGTCTTCACCGTCGTCGTGGCGGGCGGCCCGCGCCTGGCCGACGTGCTGCACGGCACCGCGGGCTCCGCCTTCGGGCCCCGCACGGCCGTCGCGGGCGGCGGGCTGCTGGTCGTCGCCGTGATGCTGCTCCTGGCCGCCGCGGTGCCGGCGCTGCGCCGCTATCGGGTCTGACGCGGTCTCACAGCGCCCCGCGCCGGTGCAGCGTGTACTGCTCCATGAGCTTGCCCCGGGTCATCTCCAGCCGGTGCGCCAGCACCTCGGCGACGTTGCGCACCAGCGTCAGCCCGAGCTGCGGATCCTCCTGACAGAGGTCCAGCACGGCCCTCGCGTCGAACTCGTAGGCCCGCACCGGGCTGAACGCCACCGCGCCGAAGTCCCAGGTGTAGGGCGGGAACAGCCAGGACCAGCCCAGCAGGTCGCCCGCGCCGAGGCTGGCCACGGTCACCCGCTGCAGCGAGTTGACCTGCTGGTCGAGGGAGACGGCACCGGAGCGGATGACCCAGAAGCGGTCGGCCGGGCCGTCCGCCTCGAAGATCCGGGCGTCCTCGGGGAAGGACACCTCCCGGGCGAGCGTCATCAGGCGCTGCCGCTGGGGCGGAGGCAGGGCGGTCAGGAGTTTGATCGCTTTGGTCATGCGGAGCTCCTCGCCGGGCGGTCGACTGCGGTGCTGTCCCTACGCCCATTTCAGCCGCTGGCGGGGCCGCGGGCACCTCGGCGTACGAGACTTCCTGATCCGGGCCGTCCGGGCATGAGAAAGCCCTGGCTGGACGGGGGAAACCAGCCAGGGCCGAATGTGGTGGCACGGAGGACGGGGGTCGACTCCGTCACCACGTATGGATGAACGGTAAACCATTCTGGGGCCGTTGACCTACCCGAGAGCGGGTCGCGTGACCGGTTTCACTTCGTGGCGCCCTCGGCGACGACCCGGACCGTCTCCAGCTCGGGGTCCGTCGGGTCGGGAAGGTGCATGCCCGCCGCCAGCCCGGTCCGCAGATACGCCAGCACCGGCTCGGTGAGCAGCTCACCCGGCAGGACCGCGGGGATGCCCGGGGGATACGGCGTGATCATCTCCGCAGCGACCCGCCCGGCCGCCTGCGCCACCGGCACGTCCTCGGCCGGACCGAAGAAGGCGTCCCGCGGCAGCACCGCCTGCTCCATCCGCAATTCGGCGGGCGAGGGCACCTCCACCCGCGGCGCCTCGGGCAGGTCCCGCGCCACCCGGGCGAGATCGCGCAGCGCCGAGAGCAGCTCGCCGGTCGTCTCCCGGTCGTCGCCGTGGGTGATCTGGGCGCCGATCCGGCGGTGGTCCACCAGATGCGCGTCGATCTGCCGGTGCTCACGCAGCCAGTCCGCCGCCTGGTAGCCGGAGATGCCGAGCCCGGTGAGGTCGATGACGCCCGGCAGCGGGTCGAAGTCGTCCGACAGACCCGGACCGCAGAAGTCGCTCCGATCGTTGACGTGCAGCCCGTCGATCTCCTCGATGGCCGCACGCACCTCCGCCGCCAGGTCCAGTGCGCCGCCCATCAGCTCCTCGCCGCGCAGCGCCATCTGGCGGCGCCAGCCGTCCAGGCCCGCGAAGATCAGCACCGACGGGCTGGTGGTGCCCAGCAGGTCCGCGCGCATCCCGAGCAGGGCCGGCGGGACGAGGTCGCCCTGGAGGTGGAAGACCGAGCCCTGCTCCAGGCCGCTGCCCATCTTGTGGATGCTGGTCACGCAGATGTCCGCGCCCGCGTCCATCGCCCAGGACGGCAGGTCGGGGTGGAACGGCAGGTGCGCGCCCCACGCCTCGTCGACGATCAGCGGACGCGAGCGCCGGTGGCAGACCTCGGCGATCGCGCGCAGGTCCGCGCAGCCGCCGTAGGGGGTGGGGCTCGTGACGAGCGCGCCGCGGGCGTCCGGGTGGGCCTCGAAGGCCCGGTCGAACTCCTCGGCGGACGGCGGATGCGCCAGGTGCCGCTCGGCGTCCCAGCGGGGTTCGACCCAGACCGGCTCGACGCCGGAGATGATCAGGCCCGACACCACGGACTTGTGGGCGTCCCGCCCGATCAGCAGCTTCTCGTGCGGACCCGCGACCGACAGCATGGCGGCCTTGACCGACAGGGAGCTGCCGCACGTGCTGAAGTACGTGTGGTCGGCGTGGACCGCGTCGGCCATCAGCTCCTGCGCCCGCTGCAGCACCCGGCCCCGGGTGAGCCGGTCGTCCAGACCGCCCGAGGCCAGCACGTCCCCGAGGAACACGGCGTCCCCGAGGATCTCCCGGGCCTCCGGATCGGCTCCGCGGGCCTGCTTGTGCCCGGGCGGCGTGAACGACAGGTGCCCCTTGCGGCGGTACGCGTCCAGGGCTTCCAGAACCGGTGCACGGGTGTGGTCGACTGTCATGCGCACCGGGTTCCCGACCCGGACGCGAACAATCCGCGAGGGCGGCGGCCGGCCCCGCCGTGCACGAGGCGGCCGGCCGCCGTCACGCCTGCCCGGCCGTCAACTCTGCGTCGACTGCCGGCCCGGGGTCAGGATCTCGTCCAGCACCGTCCGGACCGCCTCGTAGGACATGCGCCGTACCGTCGCGTCCCGGGCGCCCTGGGGGTCGGTCGCGCCCAGCTGCTCGCTCCTGGTCTGCCACGCCTGCTCCTCCCGCAGCGCGCACGCCCTCGCCCGCTGGATGCGTCGCAGCAGTTCATCCGAATCCACCACATCGGTCATGACCCTCGCGTACCCCGGCGACGCCCGGAGATGGCACCCGCGCCCGTCCGGGGGCTTTTCGAGCCGAGGACATGCACCGCAGGTTTGCAGGTGCGGCGACCGGTGAGCCGAAGAGAAGAGCCCGCGGCGCTCGCGAGGTATGCGTGCGAAACGCCGCGGCAGCCGACGGAAGCAACGGGTCCGTGACCCCGAGGCGTGCCCGTGCCCCGGGCCGTGGAGCAGTGATCCGGAACCGTCCTTCCGTCCCGACCGACCAGGGAGCAGAAGGATGTGCGACGAGCACATGATCGAATTCGTGGACGAGCCGCCCGGCGCGAACCGGGTCCGGCCGTGTCAGCCGGCCGAGGCGCGCCGGGCCGTGGAGCGGGCCGTGGCCGAACGCTGCCGCGCCACCCGCACCCCGTGCGACCAGGACGCCCTGTCCGACGCGCTGCTCGTCGCCTCGGAGCTGACGACCAACGCCATCCTGCACGGAGGCGGGGTCACCGACTTCCACGTCGACGTCGACGGACCCGGCGTCCGGGTCTCGGTGAGCGACCGCAGCGACGCACTGCCGGTGACCGCCCCGCGCACCGACCAGCACGGCCGGACGCGGCACGGCGGCCACGGCTGGCCCATCGTCTGCCGGCTCTCCCGCGACGTGCGGGTGTCGGACCTGCCGTCCGGGGGCAAGCGCATCACCGCTGTGGTCCCCCTGTCCTGAGCTGCTTCGACCGGAGCCGAAACGGTTCCCGAAGATTGCACAGCAAAGCGGAGTTTGTTCCACCGGGGGCAGGGCAGACGCAGTTTCGTGCTTCGGACCGGAGGCGCGCCAGCGGGAGCGGTATGGCTGCCCCGGCGGCCGTCGAGGTCGATCGGGGCAGCGACCTTCCCGCGGTAAGTCCCTGAAACCACCGTTCAGGAGCGAATCCGCATGCTCATTGAAACGCCCACCAACCGTCCCGGCACGCCCGAAACGACGACCACCGCCACCAAGCGGCGTCACGACGACGCGCCCGACACCGCCGCTCTCTTCGCCCGAATGGCGGAGCTCGACGAAGGGCCCGAGAGGGAAGCCGTCCGCGACGAACTGGTCACGCTCTGGCTGCCCATGGCCCACCGCATCGCCGGCCGTTTCCGCGACCGCGGCGAGTCCATCGAGGACCTCCGTCAGGTCGCCGCCCTGGGGCTCGTCAAGGCCATCGACCGGTTCGACCCGAGCCGGGGGGCCTTCGAAAGCTACGCCGTCCCCACCATCACCGGCGAGGTCAAGCGCCACTTCCGGGACCGCATGTGGGCCCTGAGGGTCCCCCGCCGCGTACAGGAACTGCGCAACAAGGTGCGCGTCGCACGGCGTGAACTCACCCAGAACCCGGGCAGCCCCGAGCCCTCCGTGGCGGACATCGCCACGCACACCGGCCTGACCGAGGACGAGGTCAACGCCGGACTCGAGGCCCTCGACAGCTTCAGCACGCTGTCGCTGGACGCCGAACTGTCCACCGACGACGACGGCTACAGCCTCGCGGACACCCTCGGCGCGGCCGACTCGTCCTACGACACCGTGGTCGACCGCGAGTCCGCCAAGGAAGGCCTGCGCCGGCTGCCGGAACGCGAGCGGGCCATCCTCTACATGCGCTTCTTCGAAGACATGACACAGAGCCGCATCGCCGACCGGCTGGGCATCTCCCAGATGCACGTCTCCCGCCTCATCAGCCGCAGCTGCGCCCGCGTGCGCGACGAGGTCCTGGGGCAGCGGACGGGCAACCGGGGCACCGGCGGCCCCTCGGCCACGGCCTGACCACCCGAACCGACAAGGAGCGATACGACATGCTGAGGCCCCATCCCGCCGTGCTGCGCCGCCTCGTGGACGAGTACGAGGCACTGTCGGCCATCGAGGCCGGCCGCGCGACGGCAGAGGTGAGCGCACGGGCACGCGACCTGGCGTACACGCTGTGCGTGTCCACGGGGACCAGGGACGTCCGGCACGCCCTGGAAGCCGCCCACCAGTGGCTCGCGGCCGCACCCGCACCGGCCCGCGAGCCCGTCTCCCTGGTCACCGAGCAGCGCATGGCGGCCCCCGAACCCGCCTGAGCGCGTGTGCGCCCGGCGCGACGGGGAAGGCGCCCAGCACCGAGGGTCCGGCCGGCGGCTGTCGCCGCCGGCCGGACCTTCGTGTCCCCCCACACCGCTCGGAGCACCAGGGAGTCCCATGTCCACAGCGCGGCGGCCCGAGGCCGCAGACGACGACGGTGAACTGGAGCGGCTGCGCGCCGAGGTGCGCGACCTGCGGGCCCGGGCGCGCGTGTACCCGCTGATCTCACAGGCCCAGGGCATGCTGCAGGAGCGGTACGCGCTGGCCGACGGGGAGAGCGCCTTCGCACTGCTGCAACGGGCCTCCCAGCGCTACAACGTCAAGCTGCGGACCCTCGTGAACCTCCTGGTCACCGTGGAACGACCCGACGACCGCGAGACGCTGTGGTTCCCGCGCCGCGTCCGGCATCCGCAGCCGGACCTCGCCTTCACCACCGCCCACACCTCCGGCTCCGGCAGCCGTGGCGCCGTCCTGAAGGCGGTACTGAGCCACACGCTGGCGGTGACGGACACCGGCATGGGCAACGTCCAGCTCGCCGACCGGGCCCGGGGCGGTCTGAGCATCGAGGAGCACACCGGGCTCACCCCGGACTTCGTGGACTTCTTCGCCCACGTCGGGGAGGACGGCACGTCCTGCGCGCAGGCCGCCCGGGACGTCGCCCAGGTCACCGTGCGCGAGGTGGAGAGCGCCCCGGTGTTCACCGAGCCCGCCCGGCAGGCCATCCTCGCGGCGGGCAGCCGGGCCTGTCACAGCGTCCCGCTGACGACCGCGTCCGGGCTGTGCGTCGGCATGGTCTCGGCCCACATGGACCGGCCCCTGCGCGGACTGACACCCGCCCAGGTCAAGGCCCTGGACGGGATGGGCGTCCAGGCGGGCCGCTGGCTCGCCTGGCACGACTACACGGTGGTCCTGGACGCCCTGGAGTACCTGCACGCCCTCGGCCGCGCCCGCCGGGGCGCCCGGCTGCGGCGGTCCTGAGCCCGTGACACGCGGGGCACCGCAGCACCGACGGGGACTCAGGGACGCGCCACCAACCGGAATGCCCTGGTCCGAAGGGTGCCCCGGGTGTGCGGCCGCCGACCCGGGGCATCCGCAGTCCCGGGAGGTCGACATGAACACGAGTGCGATGGCACAGAGCGGTCGCTTCCGGGCCCGGCGGATGGCGCGGGGCTCGGTGACCGAGGGGGCGGCACGGGCGGGCTTCACCGCCCGGGGCGTGATCTATCTGCTCGTCGGGGCGCTGGCCCTGCAGATCGCCTTCGGCGACACCGGCCGGCAGGCCGACCGCGGGGGAGCGCTCCAGGAACTGGCACACCAGCCGTTCGGCGCGGTGCTCCTGTGGGCGCTGGGCATCGGGCTCGTCGGCATGGCCCTGTGGCGGCTGTCCGAGGTGGTCTTCGGCTCGGTCGGCAAGGACGGCCGCAGCCCCCGCAAGCGGCTGATGGCGGCGGCCCGCTGCGCCTTCTACGTCTTCGTCGCCTACTCCGTGCTGGCCTTCGCGGTCAGCCGCCACCAGAGCGGCAACTCCAGCGACCAGCAGTCCCGGGACGCCACGGCCCGGGCCCTGGAGATACCCGGCGGGCAGTGGCTGGTCGGCGCCGCCGGGCTCGTCGTCGTGGGCGCCGGCGGCTGGATCGCCGTCCGCGCCGTGATGCGCAAGTACCACGACAAGCTCCGGCTGGGACAGATGAGCCGCCGCACCCGGCGGCTGGTGGACGTCACGGGCGTGGCCGGCGGCGCCGCCCGCGGGCTGGTCTTCGCCGTGGCCGGTGTCTTCGCCGTCCGCGCGGCGATCGACTACGAACCCGACCGGGCCAAGGGCCTGGACGACACCCTGCGCAGCCTCGCCGAGACCCCGCTCGGCCCCTGGCTGCTGGTGTGCGTCGCGGCCGGACTGGTGCTGTTCGGGGTGTTCTCCTTCGCCATGGCCCGCTGGCGGCGCGTCTGAGCCGCGTCAGCCGGGGAACACGATGCGGATGAGCGATTCCGAGATTCCGCATGGCGACGGCCGGCCCGTGGACGTGTACCTGGACCTCCTGCGCATCCGGATGGACACGGAGGACTACCGCCTCCTGATGCGCGTGGTGGAACCCGTCCTCGAGGCGATCGACGAGGAACGCCTGTCCAGCCTCGACTTCGCGCTCGATTCCGGGGGCGACGACGAGCTGCCCCAGGAGGTCCGTGACGAGGTCGCCCTCGTCATCGCCACCGCCGTGACCGGCCGCCTGGACAACGAAGTGATCGAACTCGACGTCGACGACACCGGCCCGGTCCGGATCGTCACCGACGCGACCACCGCGTCCGACCCCGTCCGGCTCGGCGAGATAGCCGACTACATCAAGGAACGGCACCGGCAGACCGAGGAACTGCGGGGCATCGCCGAGGTGAGCGGACTGCCCACCGACTTCTGACCGGCGGCGCCGCCCCTCCCGGCGCTCACCTCCCGGGCGTCTCCACGGGCACGCCCAGCGGCCGGGCGAGACCGGCCACGGCCTCGTCCAGCCGCTCCAGATGCCGCAGCACGCGGTCGGTGATGCGCCCGTAGCGCGGCGTCCCGGCGTCGGAGCCCAGCAGCGAGGCGATGCTCGGGCCGGTCTCGGCCTTCGTCCCGGCGTGCTCGTCGGCGACCCGGGCCGCGATGGCCCGGATGTTGCGCACGGTGCGCCCGGCCGCCCCGCGCAGCCGCGGATCCGCCGCGATCGACGGATGCGTGGGCAGCAGCTCGGCGGTGGCCGCCAGCGTCCGCGCGTGGTACGCGCACGTCTCCAGCAGGGCCACCACATAACGGGCCGTGTCCCGCCGGGCCCGCAGCGGCGTGACCGGATGGGTCAACGGCTGGGTGGCGGCCCGCAGGTCGGCCAGCGCCTGGTCCAGGTCGCGCGCCTTGTCCAGCAGGTCGTCGGCGGGACCGCCGCTGAGCTGCCCGACCGCGGCCTCCGCCACCTCGGCCAGCCGGTCCAGCACCGTCACCAGCAGCTCGTTCGTCCGCCGGTCCGTCTGCACCGGCAGCACCAGCGCCGCCGCGACCACGCCGCACACGGCGCCGATCGCCGTCTCCTCGATCCGCAGCACCAGCACGTCGTAGCTGTAGGTGTGCAGCAGGGTGTACAGCAGCCCCAGCATCGCCGTGACGAAGAACGACATCAGCGTGTACGACAGCGGCGCCGTGTAGAACATCGCGAAGATCAGCACCAGCACCAGGGCGAACGCCGTCACCGTGTGCTGCCCGACCAGCCCGGCCAGCGCGATGCCCGCCACGACGCCGAAGACCGTGCCCAGCAGCCGCCGGTATCCCTTGACCAGGATCTCGCCCGTCGAGGACGTGTTGATGAAGACGATCCAGCACGTCAGCACCGCCCAGTACCAGCGCTGCGTGGACAGCAGCTCGCCGCCCGCGATGGCCAGGGAGGAACCGACCGCCACCTGCACGGCCGCCCGCGTGGTGGGGCGCCGCAGTCCCGTCTGCTCCTCCTGCGCCGGTTCCTCGGCGCCACCGTCGAGCGCGGCCTCCTCGGCGTCCAGCTCCTCGCGGGAACGGGCGGTGGCGGGGGAGTCGTCGGACTCGTCCTGCGGGCCGTCCAGGGCGATCCGCAGCCCCAGCACCGCCCGGGCCGCCTCACCGATGCCGCGGAAGACGTCCTGCACGGCGGCCGAGGCGGGCGGCAGGTTCTCCTCGTCCCGGTAGCCGAGGAGCCGGTTGCGCACGTGCGCCAGCGCGGTGCCCGAGTCGTCGCCGGCCCGCAGCACCAGCGTGTGCAGCGCCCGCAGATCCCGGCGCAGCGTGGCGAAGGACTCGTCGGGAACGGCCGGCACGGCCACCGCCGGGGCCGGAGCGCCCGGCAGGTGCAGGGTGAGCGTGTCGGCCCGTTCGGCGGTGCGGGCCGACAGCAGCAGCAGGCCGAGCCGCTCGGCGGCGATCTCGGCGTCCGCGATCCGGCGCTGCACCAGACGCGCCGCCGACTCGTCCGGGGTGCCCTCCTCCAGCCGTCCCTGGATCATCATGGCGGTCTCGTGGAGCCGCGCGGTGCCCTCGCGCACGGCCTGCAGCGCCTTGTCCATGTCGTCCTCGCCGGCGTCGAGGAGGTCGAGCTGCGCGGACACCAGCTGGGCCAGCCGGGCCCGGAAGGCCAGGCGCAGCCGCACCAGGACGCCCGCGGGCGTCGCGGGCACCACCGCGAACCGCAGCACGGCACTGGAGGCGAAGGCCACCGTGATGGCGCCGTACAGGCCGGGCAGCGCGGAGACGGTGGCGCCGACGAACAGGGACAGGAAGTAGACCTGGAAGGCGATCAGCCCGAGCGCGGTGCCCCGGTCGCCGAACCGGCGGCCGTAGACCGCGCAGAAGATCAGGACGACGAAGAACGCGTCACCGACGACCCGGCGCTCGCCGAGCACGGCGCTCAGACTCACGGAGGCCAGCGCCACCGGCAGTCCCAGCGCCAGCGTCACGGCCTGGGCGCCCGGCTGCTTCTCCCGAATGGCGAAGGTGGCGACCATGGCCGCCATGGCTCCCGCCACCAGATGGGGCACGTCGGTCCCCAGCAGGGAGAGCACGGCGAGCGTGAGGGCGATCGCGCCGACCGTCCGAAGCCCGGCCGTCAGGCGCAGCAGCCCCGGATCGGACGCCGCGATCCGGTCCCGCAGCCGTGTCCGCACCGAGTGTCCCGCTGCCCTCACGCCGCCGCACTCTCTCCCGACTCACACACCAAGATCCGCACCTCAGCATGTCATGCCACGAGCGGCAGCCTCCGCCCGGGCCGGGGACTACTCCTGCCGTCCGGCCCCCGCGACATGCGCCCGCACCTGCTCCGGCGTCAGGTAGGCGTCGGTGTACTCGAAGTCCTTCAGCCGCGCCGGCTTGCGCGCCTGGAACCCCGTCCGTACGAAGTCGTCACCGGCGACCGCGTTCAGCAGCCAGTTGGTCATCACCCGGGTCTTGGCGACGTTGGTGCGCAGCGCCGACCAGTGGTACCCGCGGGCGACGGCCTGGGCGGGCAGGCCGCGCAGCTCGATGCCCAGCGGCTTGGACACCGCGTCGGTGCCGCCGAGGTCGACCACGAGTCCCAGGTCCTTGTGGACGTACGGCGTCATCGACTGCCCGCGCAGCGAGGCGATGACGTTGTCGGCGACGTGCCTGCCCTGGCGCAGCGCGTGCTGCGCGGTCGGCGGGCACATGGCCCCGTCGCCCTTGGCCAGGTCGGGCACGGCGGCCGAGTCGCCGAGCGCGAACACGCCGTCGCAGCCGGGCAGGTTCATCTCGGCGGCGACCGCGAGCCGGCCCTTGACGGTCTCCGCGCCCAGGGTGGCGATCAGCGGGCTGGCGACGACACCGGCGGTCCAGATGAGCGTGCGGGTCGGGATCACCCGCCCGTCGGTGAAGGTGACCTCCTCGGGGCCCGCCTTCGCGATGGAGGTGCCCAGGGAGATCTCGATGCCGCGCCGCTGCAGGATCTCCTGCGCGCTGCGGCCGAGCTTCTCGCCGAGCTCCGGCATGAGCTTGGGCGCGATGTCGATCAGGTGCCACTTGATCAGCCCCGGGTCCAGCCGCGGGTAGCGCTTGACGGCCGCGTGCGTCAGCCGCTGCAGGCAGGCCGCGGTCTCGGTGCCCGCGTAGCCGCCGCCGACCACCACGAACTGCAGCCGCGAGGCCCGCTCCTGGGGGTCCTGGCTCGCGTCGGCCAGGTCCAGCTGGGAGATGACGTGGTCCCGGATGTACGCCGCCTCGGCGAGCGTCTTCATCCCGAAGGCGTGCTCCGTCAGGCCCGGGATGTCGAAGGTCCGGGTGATGCTGCCGGGCGCCAGCACGATGTAGTCGTACGGCTCGTCGACGATCTCGTCGGTGATGGTGCGGATGACGCACACCTTCGATTTCAGGTCGACGCCGATGGCGCCGCCCGGAATGATCCGCGTGCGGTACTTCTTGCTGCGGCGCAGGGAGACGGCGATCGACTGCGGCGTCAGCACGCCGGAGGCGACCTGGGGGAGCAGCGGAAGATAGAGCTGGTAGGCGAAGGGCGTCACCAGAGTGACGTCGGCCTCGTCCGGGGAGAGTTTCCGTTCCAGACGGCGGACGCACTCCACGCCGGCGAAGCCTGCGCCAACCACCAGGATCCTGGGTCGTGTCACGGTGTTCATCCCTTTCTGCGGCTCCAGGCGGTCTGCCTCGAACGCCTTTCGCCTGCCCCTGGATCGCCGGTTCGCACCCTTTCGATCCCACCCCGTCTCCGGCCGGGACGCCAGCCGGACGTGGCAGGCAGACGAACGCGTCGATCACCACCATGCCCGTCCGGTGGCCGAAAAGCACCGGGTGGGAGTGAAGAACGCGCGCACACCGCCGGGTGAGCCCCCGGGCGAGGGCCCGTCAGGTCGCGGCGTCGCCCCGCACGTGGCACAGCAGCAGGCACACGTCGTCGTCGCGCTCGGAGTCGCTCAGCAGCGGATGCAGGATCCGGTCCGCCGAGCCCTCCAGATCCGCGTCCAGCTCCGCCGAGCCGAACCGTCCCAGGGCCGCGGCCAGCCGCTCGATCCCCGGGTCTATGCCCTGCGCGCGCCGCTCCACCAGCCCGTCCGTGTACAGCGCGAGCGTCGAACCCGGCGTCAGCTGCACCGTGTGGTCGGCGATCTCCTGGGTGAGGGGGATGCCGAGCATCGCACCGGGCTTGGCGTCGAGGGTGCGCACGGTGCCGTCGGCCAGGCGCAGCACCGGCGGCGGATGACCCGCGGCCGCCCAGGTCAGTGTGGGCTCGTCGGGGTGGAACCGGGCGATGACGGCCGTGGCGTACAGATCGGGCTGCAGATGGTGCAGGAAGCGGTGCAGCCGGGTCAGCAGCCGGCCCGGGCTGTCACCGTCGACGGCGTACGCCCGCAGCGCGGTGCGCAGCTGGCTCATCATCACCGCCGCGTGCAGACCGTGCCCGGTCACGTCGCCGATGACGGTGATGAGCCCGCCGTCGCGCTGCGGGAACGCGTCGTACCAGTCACCGCCGATGTTCAGCCCGTGCGTGGCGGGCAGGTACCGCGCGGCCAGACTGAGGCCGGGCGTGGCCGGCAGGTCCGTGAGCAGGGCCCGCTGCAGCGTCTCGGCGATGTCGCGGTTGTGCTCGAAACGGCGGGCGTTGTCGATGGCGATGCTGGCCCGCCGGGTGAGCTCGATCAGCATCACCGCGTCGTCGGGGTCCCAGCGCGCACCGGGCGGTGACAGCGTCAGCACGCCCAGCGGGGCCCGCCGGGTCGGCAGCGGCACGCACAGCAGCGGCCTGCCGGGGTCCAGCGCCGACGGCGGCTGGTCGTCGACGCCGGGCAGGTTGCCCGGGTGATCGGCCGCGTACTGGGGCCGCCCGGTGCGCGCGGCGAGCACCGCGGCGGCCGGATGCGGCGTCGACCGGCGCTTGTCGTCCTCGTCGAACAGCCAGACGTCGACGCTGCTCGCGTACTCGGGCACCAGCAGCTCCGGCAGCCGGCGCACGATCTCCTCGTGATTGAGGGAGGCCGTCAGCACGGCGCTCGCGTCCGCGAGGAACGTCAGCCTGCGCCGGGCGCTCTCCGCCTCGTTGCGGGCGCTGCGCTCGGCGGCGAAGGCCTCGCGCTGCGCCCGTCCGGCCGCGTCCAGCTCGGCGTGCAGCGCCAGCACGCCCTGGTTGGTCTGGTGCAGTTCCTCCCGGTGGAAGGCGACCAGGTCCTCCTGCTCACCGAGCTTGTCCAGCACGACGGCGGTGTCCTCGTCGGCGCCGAGCAGCGCCTCGGCGAGGGCCGCGGGGTCCTCGGCGACCGAGCCGGCGTCCGTCGCCTCGGCCGCCTCGGGGCAGGGGACGGTGACCTCCCAGGGCGGCTCCCCGGCCGCACACGCCTCCGGGGAGGGGGTTACCACGGCGTGCAGCAGCCCTTCCTCGGCGGGCGAGCCGGCGAGGTTCAGGGTGAGTCGCCAGGTGCCGCCCTTGGTGAGGCACTGCCGCAGATGGGCGCTGAGGCCGGCGGCGAGCCGGGTCCGTTCGAGGGTGGGCACACCGTAGGCGGCGGCCAGGCGCGCGAGGGCGATCCGGGCGCGTGCCGCGTCGGTGACGGTGGTGATCTGCCAAGTGCGCATCATGGGCGTTCCGGCGGGGTGGGAGTCAGCACGGCCACGGCGGTGTCGTCCCGCACCGGCCGGGCGGGACTGCTCGCGTCACGTATCGTCACGGCGGCCGTCACGGCCGGGTCGGCCGCGGGCGCCCCGGGGTCGGACGGCGGCGTCCAGCGGCTGGGCAGGCCGTCGGTGTGCAGGATGAGCATCCGGTCGTCCGCCCAGCCGGCCTCCTCCTCGCGGAGGGTGGTGGGCCGGTGGACGCCGACGATGCCGGGCCGCGACAGCAGGTGCCGCCAGGTGCCGTCCGCGCGCAGCCGCCCTGCGACGTTCCCTATGCCGGCGAACCTGAGCCGGCCCGCCCGCAGGTCGAGCTGGGCCAGGGCCACGGCCGCGCCGCGGGTGCCCCGCAGCGCGTCGTGGAGGTGGCGCAGCGCCTCGGCGGGGGAGAGGTGGGCCCACCGGTGCAGCGCAGCGACGGCGGCGGAGGAGGCCCGGGCGGCCTCCGGCCCGTGTCCCAGCCCGTCCGCGAGCATCAGGGTGACCCGGTCCCCGGCCCGCACCCACGTCCAGGCGTCACCCGAGTACTCGGCCCCGCCGTAGGGGATGTTCACACCGCCGGCCCGCACACGGGCAAGCGCCCCGGACCGTTCGCCCGCCGGCACCTCGCCCACCGCACGCCCGACCGCGCCGCCGGTCTCCGAGGGGAGACGACCCGGCGCCCCGGAAGCGGGATGGGGGCCACCGGCATACCGGAGCGGTGCCGCGCCGACACCGGCGCCTGCGACACCGGACCCGACGGCAGCGGCGCCTGCGGCATCGGCCCGCGCGGCCCCTGCGCCACCGGCCCCCGCGGCAGCGGACCCGGCGGTACCGAACTCCTCTGAACCGGACCCCGCTGCGACCGGCGCTGTGCCGGTCCGCAGGGGGCCGGTGGAGTCGGTCGGTGTCGGATCGTTCCGGGGTGCCGGTGGGGAGGAGGCGGGCTCGTCCCGCCCGGCGGGGGCGGGTGCGCCGGCGTGACCCGTCAGGGCGCCGCAGGCCACGGCCGCGAGCGGAGCCCGGGTGGCGTGTGGGGCGCCGTCCGGCCACGGGCCGTCCTGGGCGGCCGGGCCGTCCGGCCCCGTCCAGGGGCCGCCGCCCGGGGCGAGGGGACCGGCCGCCACGCCCTCGCCGGCCCACGCGGAGGCCGTCGTACCGGCCGGCACGACAGCGCCGGCCGGCGTCGAGCCGACGCGTGCCACCGCCACCGTGCCGCGGCCGGGCGTGCTGTGCAGGCCGAAGTCGTCGGCGAGGCGCAGGCACGTGCCGAGACCCGCGCCGAGCGATCGGGTCGTGGAGAAACCGTCGCGCAGCGCGGCGGGCACGTCCTGGATGCCCGGGCCGTGGTCGATCGCGGCGATCTGCACCAGGCGGGGCTCCTCACCCACGTCCCGCAGCACGGGCGGGTCCACGAGGTCGATCAGCACCTGCCCGCCCTCCGCGTGCTTGAGCAGATTGGTGGCGAGCTCGGTCGCGACCAGCGCCGCGGCCGCCGTCCGGCGCTCGTCGAGCCCGGCCAGCGCGGCCGCCTGCTCCGCCGCCACCCGCGCGTCGCGCACCCGGGTCGAGTCGCGTACCGGGATGTCCCACACGCGCGGCATCAGGCCTCCTCACGGGGCCGCGGCGGCTGGGCCACCCAGCACGTCACCCGCACCGTCGTCCCGGCGCCGGGCGTGCTGTCGATGTCGAACTCGTGCACAAGGCGCCGGGCGCCGCTCAGCCCCATGCCCAGACCGCCGCCGGAGGTGTAGCCGTCGCTGAGCGCCAGGTCGAGGTCGGCGATGCCGGGCCCCTCGTCGCTGAAGGACAGCCGCAGCCCCTGCGCGCCCCCGCTGCTGACCCGGGTCGCCTCCATCTGTCCGCCCCCGCCGTGCACGAGGGTGTTGCGGGCCAGCTCGCTGGCGGCGGTGATCAGCTTGGTCTGCTCCACCAGACCGAAGCCGAGCAGGGCAGCGGCCTGCCGTACGTGCTGGCGCACCCACACCAGGTCCATGTCGGACCGGATGGGCAGGCAGGCCTCGACGCCCGCGGCAGTGTGCATCACGGACTCTCCTGACGCGGGCCGCCGGCACCGGGCACCGGCGAGTGCTGCGTGAGGAGCCGCATGCCCGCCTCCGTGCTGAGCGCCGTGCTCAGCCCCGGCAGGGTCAGGCCCAGCTCCACCAGGGTGATGGCGACCGCCGGACGCATGCCCGCCACCACGGTCCGCGCGGCCAGCAGCTTGGCCTGCGCGGCGATCTCGGCCAGCACCCGGCCGAGGAAGGAGTCGACGATCTCCACGCCGGAGATGTCGATGAGGACACCGCGGACCCCGGTGCGGGAGATGGTCTCCGCGAGGTCCTGCTGGAGCTGCTGTGCCGTGCTGTCGTGCAGGTCCCCCTGGAGCGTGACCAGCAGGACGTCCCCGAGCCGGAGTACCGGCACCTGGCCCGGGACGGGTCGGGGGCTGGCGTCGCTCACCGCTGACCCGCACCCGGGTTCACGATGTCCGCCCCGAGCTGGTGCAGCGCGTAACCCAGCGCGTCCGAGAGACTCGCGCGGGTGAGGACGTCCAGGTCGAGACCGAGATGGACCATGGTCTGCGCGATGGCGGGCCGGATGCCGGAGACGATGCACTCGGCGCCCATCAGCCGCGCCGCCGCCACCGTCTTCATCAGGTGCTGCGCCACCAGCGAGTCGACCGTCGGGACGCCGGTGATGTCGAGGATCGCGAACCGGGCGTGCTGGTCGACGACGGCGTTCAGCAGCGTCTCCATCACCACCTGGCTGCGGGCGCTGTCGAGCGTCCCGATCAGCGGCACGGCCACGATGCCGTCCCACAGCCGGATGACCGGCGTGGCCACCTCCAGCAGCTGCATCCGCTGCCGGTCGCTGAGCGCCTGCCACTCGCTCAGCGCCGTCTGCATGGCCACCAGCCGCAGCGTGCCCATCAGCACCGTCAGGGTGGTGGAACACGCCCGCAGGTGCTCGGGCGGAGCCTGCTCCAGATCGGCGGCCAGCATGTTCTCCACGGGCGGCCGCAGGGCGGCCAGCTCACTGGAGACCTGGGTGTTGGACAGCCCGGCGCGGGAGCGGGCCGCGCCCATGCGGGCCAGCTGTTCGCGGACCCCGCTGAAGCCGGCGGCGTCCGGGTCCTCCACCCGGTCCGAGTCGGCCACCTGGGCGAGTGCGTCGACGACGGCCTTGCCCGCCTCCACCGCCTCGTCGCGCGAGACGGTGAACACGGTGCGGAACAACGGCTCGTCCGCCCACCGCTGGGCGATCTGTTCACGCCGCCGGTGCAGAAAGTCCCGCACCTCGTGCGTCGGCGTGGCGAGCTGTCCGTCCGCTTCGTGCTCCGGCACCTGGTTCTCTCCTCATCCGCGTTCGTCGACCGAGCCCGCTTCTGGCAACGAGAACGGCGATGTGACACTTGCCGGGCGACAACTCTAACCATGCGCCGACCTCGTACGACACCGGATCCGGCGCAAGCGGTCCGGTCCGGGTGACGGCGGCCGGGCAGCGCCGTCACCCGGCGTGCGAGGGGGGTGAACCACCGTGCGGGCAGGGCGCAGCCAGGGCACCGGCCGGCCGGTTCCGCACCGGCGCCGGGCCCGGGTACGCCCCCGGGGTCGGGCGCTCTACGCCTGCGGCTCCTCCGGCACCACCGGCCCCGCGTCGACGCGGGCCAGGGCCTCCTCCACGTTCTCCGATATCGGCACCGTGATGCTCACACCGGTCAGGTCGAGGATGCGCCGCACGGCCGGCGTCGGCTGGATGACGTGCACGCTGCCGGAGTCGCCCCGGGTCTCCTGGTACACCCGCAGGATGATGTTCATCCCGGACGAGTCCATGAACGGGACGGCCGAGAGATCGAGCAGGAAGTGCCGTCGGCCGTGGTGGAGCTGGTTGGCCAGATGGGCCTGGAACTCGGTCGCGGTGTCGACGTCCAGGTAGCCGGAGACCGTGATCAGGGCCACGTCCTCCCGGGGCAGTTCGACTTCCACGGACAGCGGGTTCTGGGCGAGGGGCACGGGTACCTCCAACAAGTGCTACGGCCTGGGCTGGTCACCTCCGGGGGTGACCGCGGTGCGGGGCGACGCCGGTCGTGTCGCGGGCTCGACTGCGGTTTCTCATGTGCCTCCCTTCGCTGTCGGGCTCCGTTTCCACCGCGCCCCCGCGATTACCCCGGAAACCGCACCCCATGCCCCCCGATCCGAATCCCGCCCGGATCACGTTCCCGCGCACCGGTACACGGGTACGCCGAATGCGCGTGCGGCAGAAGGGTATTTGCTGCTGTGGAGCAGGGCGGGCGGCCGTCCGCCCGCCGGATTTCGAGCGATCCGCACACCGTCAGGGAGGATGGAGCAGCGTGACCATCGACAGAATCTGGTCGTACGCGCCGGACAGCGGTCACGTCGAGGGGCAGGACCTGACCGGTTTCACCGTCGCCGCGGCCGACGGCACGATCGGGCACGTGGACCGGGAGGCCGCTCCGCACGGCCTGCGGCACCTGGTCGTCGACACGGGCGTCTGGGTGTTCGGCCGCAGCGTCCTGGTGCCGGCCGGGGTCGTCACCGGCGTCGACGCGCAGGCCCGGAAGGTCACACTGGCCTGCACCAGGGCGGACGCCAAGGCGGCTCCTCGCTTCCAGACGGACAGCGAGACGCGGGACCAGCAGTATCTGCGGGCCGTGGGTGACTACTACGACCGGCTGCCCCCGCGCGAGACGACCTCGGTCTGAGCCGGGCACGGGCGCCCCGCGCCCGTGCCGCTCGCGGCCCACCGGGCCGGAGGGTTCACCAGGGCAGGAAGACGTGGACGTCCTTGCCCCGCTCGTCGGTCACCACGCTCACCTGGTCGCACAGGGTGTGGATCAGATGCCAGCCGATGCCGCCGCCACCGCTGCGCGGATCGAAGGGGCGGGGGGCCGGCTCGGTGGTGCTGGTGTCGTGCAGCACCACGTGCACGCCGTCGAAGGTGCGGCGCATACGCAGCGCGAACGGCCCCGGCGCGTACTGGACCGCGTTGGCGGCCAGTTCCGTCACCACCAGCAGGATGTCGTCCCAGTACTCGGGGGCGGAGGGCGGTGCGGAGCGTGCGAGGTCACGCAGGAACTCCTCCGCGGCCAGCCGCGCACCCGTCACATCATGCGGCTCGCCCACGAAGCTGTTCGTGCGGCTCGGAATCTCCTCGGAGGTCAGGGCGTCGTCCCCACGCGGCTCGGTTGACATATCGCCTTTCCGGCCCGGGCGTCAGCTAGGGCTGTCGTCAGGGCTGTCGTCCTTTCTCTTGCGTCGCCACTGTTGCGTGTTCCCGAGGGCGCGAGGGCTACGCGTCCGGCCGCCTGCTCAACGGAACACACTGTCCGGATCGTCCCCGTATGCCGCTTCCTCCGGGGTGCTCGGCCGCCCGGGGCGCCTGCGCGAGGCGTACATCGCGTCGATCTCGCCGGCGCAGTGCCGCACGATCTCGTCCCGGCGCAGCTTCATCGACGGGGTCAGCAGCCCGTTGGACACGTCGAACGGCTCCGGCAGCACCCGGAAGACCCGGATCGACTCCGAGGGCGACACGGCGCTGTTGGCCGCGGCCACGGCCCGGGCGACCTCCTCGCGCAGCGCGTTCTCCTCCCTGGCCTCCCGCATCTCGCCCTGCAGGGCCAGCGCGGCCCGCCAGTGCGCGAGGAACTCCGGGTCCAGCGTGATCAGGGCGCCCACACAGGGCCGGTTGTCGCCCACCACCACCGCCTGGTGGATCAGCGGGTGCATCCGCAGCCGCTGCTCCAGCGCCGCCGGGGCGACGCTCTTGCCGCTGCTGGTGATGATGATGTCCTTCTTGCGGCCCGTGATCGTCAGATAGCCCTCCGAGTCGAGCCGCCCGAGGTCCCCGGTGGCCAGCCAGCCCCCGCGCAGCGCGGCCCGGGTGGCCGCCTCGTCGCCGACGTAGCCCTGGAAGACCGACGGTCCCCGCACCAGGATCTCGCCGTCCTCGGCGACCCGGATCTCCATGCCCGGCAGCGCCTGCCCGACGGTCCCGGACTTCTCCCGGCCCAGCGGCTGCATGGTCACCCCGCCGGCGGTCTCCGTCAGGCCGTACCCGTCGTGCACGTAGATGCCGATGCCCTCGTAGAACAGCGACAGGTCCCGGCTGAGGGGCGAGCCGCCGGACGTCGCCCGCTGCACCCGTCCGCCGAGCGCGGCCCGCAGCCGGCGGTAGACCGTGCGCTCGTACAGAGCGTGCTGCAGCCGCAGGTCGAAACCCGGTCCGCGGCCCCGGCCCAGCCGCTGGCGCTCCAGGGCGGCGGCGAAGTCCCGGGCGGTCTGCGCGGCCCGCTCGAAGAGCCCGCCGTGACCCCCCTGCTGCGCGGTGCGCAGGAAGTTCTTGTAGATCTTCTCGAAGACCGAGGGCACCGCATAGAAGTATGTCGGGCGGAAGGAGCGCAGCGCCGCCGACAGCGCCTCGCCGCCGGGATCCGCCTGGTGCCCCATGAGCAGCCCGCCGCGTACGCACAGCCCCTGGATCATCAGCCCGTACACGTGGGAGAAGGGCAGGAACGCCAGCACCGAGCCCTGCTCGCCGCGCGGCGCGGCCGTGTGCCCCCAGCCGGCCAGCAGCGTGTCGCAGGTGACGGCCAGGTTCCGGTGGCTCAGGGCGCAGCCCATGGCGTGGCCGGTGGTGCCGGAGGTGTAGGCGATGACGGCCGTGGAGTCCGGCAGCACGATGCGGCGCATCGAGTCGACCGTGGTGATCGGCACGTCCTGGCCGCGCGCCGCCAGCTCCTCCAGCGCGCCCGAGTCCAGCTGCCAGACGTGTCCCAGCGCCGGCAGCGACGCGCACACCGAGCCGACGGTCATGACGCCCTGCTCGTCCTCGACCACCACGGCCACGCAGCCGGAGTCCCGCAGGATCCACTCCACCTGGTCGCGCGAGGAGGTCGGGTAGATGGGCACGACCTCGGCCCCCACCGCCCACAGCGCGTAGCACAGGACCGTCCACTCGTAGCGGGTGCGGGCCATGATGGCGACCCGGTGGCCCGGCGCGATCCCGGCGGCGATCAGGCCCTTGGCCGTGTCCACCACCTGGTCGCGCAGCTCGATCGCCGTGACCTCCTCCCAGACGGCGGAGGCCGGGTCGGCACGGCGGGCGAGCACCGGCCGGGTGGGTTCCCGGTCCGCCGTCTCGAACACGCTGTCGGCGAGCCCGCCGGTCAGGGGCGAGACGGCCGGTGGAGCGAGGGCGAGGTCGCGCATGCACTGCTCCTGACATGTACGGGGTGTGACGCTGCCGACGGGGACCGTCATCGGCGGTGCTCGAATGTAGTCGAGTCGGGACCCTTCGGGGTCGGGAAATACGGAAGTGGGTCCGCTGATGATCCCGCCGTGATCGGGGGACCCGGGGGACATGAGCCACTACAGTCCGGATCCCGAGCCCGAGCGCAGCACCGGTCTGGAGCCCGGCGGCGGTGTGCCGCCGGGCGAGACCCCGCCCGCGGAGAGCAGCATGCCCGAGGCGCTGCCGCGCGAGACCCACAACCCGCCCAAGGGATGGGCCAAGGCGCCGATGGCCGTGATCATCGTGATCACGGTGCTGATCGCGGCCTTCTTCCTGGCCTACGCCCTCGTCCTGATCCTCTGAGGAGGCGACGGCCCCCGGGACGCCTCAGCCCTGCGTGTGACGCACGCACTCGGTGACGACGTCCCGCAGGCTCCCCGTGCGCTCCATCAGCTCGCGCTGCACCCGCGCGCCGTTGCCGTCGCGCAGCAGCTCCTCGCACCCCGCCCGGACCCGGTCCAGGTCACCCGTGCCGTCGAGGGCCTCCTCGACGTGCTCCAGCAGGGCCCGCACCACGGACTCGGCGGGCATGCGGCGCATGGTCGCCGGGTGCAGCAGCTCACCCGTCAGCCCGGAGCGGGCGGCCTGCCAGTCGGCCAGCCGCAGCAGGCTGACGCTGTGGTCCGCTGGCTCCCGGCCCTCGCGCCACTCGCGCGCCGCCGTCTCGACCAGCCCGCGCACGAGCGCGGCGATCAGAACGGGCGTCTCGGAGTGCAGGCAGACGTCCGCGACCCGCAGCTCCACCGTCGGGTAGCGCGGGGACACCCGCGCGTCGAAGTAGATCATCCCCTCGTCGAGGAGGGCCCCCGTGGCCACCATGTCCGCGATCAGACGGTGGTACCGCTCGGCCGAGCCGAAGATCTCGGTCGGGCCGGCCGACGGCCAGCGCAGCCACACCCGGCTGCGGTAACTGCTGTACCCCGTGTCCTTGCCCTGCCAGAACGGCGAGTTGGCGCTGAGCGCCCTGAGCACCGGCAGCCACGGCCGCAGCCGGTCGATGACGGCGACCCCCTCCTCGTCCGACTCCACCGCTACGTGCACATGACAGCCCAGGACCAGTTGTTCCCGGGTGGCGATCCCGTACTGGTCCGCCATCCACTGGTACCGCCGGTTCAGCCCGACGGCCGGACTGACCGGCAGCGGCGAGGTGGCGAGCGCCGCCACCGTGCAGCCGATCTCCCCGGCGTGCCGGGCGGCCTCCTTGCGGCAGCGGACGATCTCCGCGTGCAAGGCCTCCATGGACGACTGCGGATGTGTCGCGAACTCCAGCATCTGCTCGTGGAGTTCCTTCTCGAACACGTCCTGATCCGCGTCGTCCTGAGCCGCCCGGGCCAGAACCGCGGCGGACAGCGCCCGCGGCTCCCCGGTCTCCGGATCGACCAGGAGGAGCTCCTCCTCCACTCCGACGGTGCGCACCTGATGCCCGCCCTTCCAAGACTCCGAAGCGTCGACCACCGGGTTTTCCCGGGGGTAGACCCCCAGTGCCCCTCACAGGCCGGTCGGACACCTGGTGCGCCCGGCGGACTTCACCCCGTGAACGGGGTCAGCCACACCGTCGCCAGCGGAGGCAGGGTGATCCGGACCAGACCGTCCTCCGGCTTGACCGCGTCCGGGTTGGTCACACCGCTGCCGCCGTAGCGCGTGTCGTCGGTGTTGAGGGTCTCCTGCCAGGCGGCGACGTCGCCCGGGACCCACAGGCCGTAGTCCTGCCGGACGACGGGGGAGAAGTTCGACACCGCCAGCAGCGGGCGGCCCTCGGCGTCGTAGCGCAGGAACGCGTAGACGTTGTCGTCGGCCGAGTCCACCGCCACCCACCGGAAGCCCTCCGGCCGGGTGTCGCACTGCCACAGCGCGGGCGTCGCCAGATACACCGTGTTCAGGTCACGGACCAGGTCGCGCACGCCCCGGTGGTCACCCGCCGAGTGGTAGCCCTCGTCGAGCAGCCACCACTCCGGCCCGTGCTCCACCGACCACTCGGCTCCCTGCGCGAACTCCTGCCCCATGAACAGCAGCTGCTTGCCGGGGTGGCCCCACATGAAGCCGAGATAGGCCCGCAGGTTCGCCCGCCGCTGCCACCAGTCGCCCGGCATCTTCGTCACCAGCGCCTGCTTGCCGTGCACGACCTCGTCGTGGGAGATCGGCAGGACGTAGTTCTCGCTGTAGGCGTACACCATCGAGAACGTCATCTCGTGGTGGTGGTACTTGCGGTGCACCGGCTCGTGGGAGATGTACTCCAGCGAATCGTGCATCCACCCCATGTTCCACTTCAGCCCGAAGCCGAGCCCGCCGGTGTCGGTGGGCCGGGTCACCCCGCCCCAGGCGGTGGACTCCTCGGCGATCGTGACCACGCCCGGGGCCCGCCGGTACACCGTCGCGTTCATCTCCTGCAGGAACGCCATGGCCGCCAGGTCCTCCCGGCCGCCGTGGGCGTTGGGCTCCCACTGGCCGTCCTCGCGCGAGTAGTCGAGGTAGAGCATCGAGGCGACGGCGTCCACGCGCAGCCCGTCGATGTGGAACTCCTCGCACCAGTACACGGCGTTCGCGACCAGGAAGTTGCGCACCTCCGTGCGGCCGAAGTCGAACTCGTAGGTGCCCCAGTCCGGGTGCTCGGCGCGCCGGTCGTCGCCCGGCTCGTAGAGCGGCTCACCGTCGAACCGGGCCAGCGCCCAGTCGTCCTTCGGGAAGTGCGCCGGCACCCAGTCCATGATCACGCCGAGGCCCGCCCGGTGGCAGGCGTCGACGAAGAACCGGAAGTCGTCGGGCGTGCCGAGGCGTGCCGTCGGCGCGTAGAAGCCGGTGACCTGGTAGCCCCAGGAGCCGTGGAAGGGGTGCTCCGCGACGGGCATCAGCTCCACGTGCGTGAAGCCCAGGTCCTTGACGTACCGCGGGAGTTCCTCGGCGAGCTCCCGGTAGGTCAGCCCCGGCCGCCAGGACGCCAGGTGCACCTCGTACACCGAGAACGGCGCCTCGTGCACCGGCCGGTCCGCCCGGTGCGCCATCCACTCCGCGTCGCCCCACTCGTAGTGCGAGGCCGTCACGATCGACGCGGTGTTGGGCGGCTCCTCGGTACGGCGGGCCATCGGGTCGGCTTTGAGGAAGCGGTGCCCGTACCGGGAGTGGATCTCGAACTTGTACGGGGTGCCCTCGCCGACGCCCGGCAGGAACAGCTCCCACACACCGGACGCGCCCAGCGAGCGCATCGGGAACTGCGTCCCGTCCCAGTGGGTGAAGTCCGTGGCCACCCGCACGCCCTGCGCGTTCGGCGCCCACACCGTGAACCGCGTGCCGGTCACGCCCTCGTGGGTCATGGGCTCGGCGCCGAGCGCCCGCCACAGCTGCTCGTGCCGGCCCTCGCGGATCAGGTGCAGGTCGAGCTCGCCGAGCGCGGGCAGGAAGCGGTACGGGTCGTGCGTCTCCTGCTCGCCCTCCTCGTAGGCGATGTGCAGGGTGTACGCGGGGATCTCCGCCAGCGGCAGCACGCCCGAGAAGAGGCCGTCGCCCTCCGAGACCAGGGCCGTGCGCCGCCCGTCGATCACCACGCTCACCGCACGGGCGAACGGGCGCAGCGCCCGGAACGCCACCCCGCCCGGGACGGGGTGGGCGCCCAGCAGCGCGTGCGGGTCGTGGTGCGCGCCCGCCAGCAGGCGTCCGCGCTCCTCGGCACTCAGGGCGGGCGCGGTCGGGCTCGGGACCGGGCCGGACGGCTCCGGGATTGAGGTGTCTCGCAGGGCCACGGCTCAGTCTCCTCTCACGGCGAGGCGCTCGATCGCCGCCATCGGTACAGGCAGCCAGTCGGGGCGGTGCCGTGCCTCGTACAGCACCTCGTACACGGCCCGGTCCGTCTCGTAGGCCCGGAGCAGTCCGTGCTTCTTGCGGGGGTCCCAGCCGGCGCGGGCGGCATAGCCCGCGCAGTAGGCCTCGCGGCAGCGCCGCGCCCACTCCGGGCGCCAGGGGCGGCGCTGCCGGGCGGCGTAGTCGAAGGAGCGCAGCATCCCGGCGATGTCCCGCACGGGGGAGTGGGCGCTGCGCCGTTCGGAGAGCGGCCGGGACGGCTCGCCCTCGAAGTCGATGACGAACCAGTCGCGTCCGGCCCGCAGCACCTGACCGAGGTGCAGGTCGCCGTGGATGCGCTGGGCGGGCGGCCCGGCGTCGCAGCCGGTCAGCGCCGCGAACGCGGCCCGCAGGCCCGGCACGTACGGCTGCAGCGCGGGCACGCAGTGCGCGGCGGCGTCCAGCCGCTCGACCATGGCCGACGCCGTGCGCCCGTTCTCGCCCGGGGCGCCGACCGGGAAGGCCGAGGCCAGCGCGAGATGCACCTCGGCGGTGGCGGCGCCCAGCGCCCGCGCCTGGGCCGTGAAGTCGTCCCCGGCGGCCAGCGCGTGCAGCGCCAGCGTCCAGCCGTCGGAGGCGTCCCGCAGATACGGCTGGAGCACACCGAGAGTGGCCTGGAACGGGTGCTTGGTCTGGAACCAGGCGACCGGCGCCGGCACGCGGTGACAGCCCTGCCGGGCCAGCGCCCCCGGCACCTCCAGGTCCGGGTTGACGCCCGGCTGGATGCGCCGGAAGACCTTCAGGATGTACTCGTCGCCGTACACCAGCGAGGAGTTGGACTGCTCCGCGTCCAGCAGGCGCGGCACCAGCCCGGCGGGCACCCGCTGGTCCGGGTCGCACTCGAAGCGCAGGGGCCCCGCGGTGCCCGGGTGCCGCAGCCGGTCCAGGAGCAGCTGGGCCGACCGCGGATCGTGCAGCGCGTCGTACACGGTCAGGCCGGCCAGCGGCCCGTCCTGCACCTGCCCGATGAGCGCCCGGCCGAGCCGGGGCGCGGGGTGCTCCCGGACGCCGAGCAGCAACTGGTAGCAGTCGCCCGCCGGGGGAGTCCCGCCCGGGGAGGGCACGCCCGTGTGGCCCGCGTGACCGGCGTGGACCAGCAGGTGCAGACAGCCCGGGAAGAGCTCGGTCATCGACAGCAGGCCGAGCTCCGTGACGGGCCGGTCCTTGCCGGCGAACCAGCGCTGGCGCGGCAGCCAGTCGCGCAGGAGCCGGCCGAGCGACTCCATGGGCTCGGCCAGGCGCGTGAGGGTCGGGCGGAGGGATGCGGTCTTCGGCATGGTCACGCCTCCTTTCGTCGGCGCATGCTCACAGTCGCCGGCCGATGCGGGATGCGACTCGCGTGAGCCGGAACCAGTAGAAGCCGTGGCCCCCGAGGGTCAGCAGATAGGGAAGTTCACCGATGGCGGGGAAGCGCACCCCGCCGAACAGCTCCACCGGATGGCGTCCGGCGAATTCACGCAGGTCCAGCTCGGTCGGCTGGGCGAACCGCGCGAAGTTGTTCACGCAGAGCACCAGGTCGTCCTCGTACTCCCGCAGGAAGGCGAGCACCGCGGGGTTGGAGGAGGGCAGTTCGGTGTAGGAGCCGAGTCCGAAGGCCGGGTTCTGCTTGCGGATCTCGATCATGCGGCGGGTCCAGTGCAGCAGCGACGACGGCGAGGACATCGACGCCTCGACGTTGGTCACCTGGTGCCCGTAGACCGGGTCCATGATCGCCGGCAGGAAGAGGCGGCCCGGGTCGCAGGTGGAGAAGCCCGCGTTGCGGTCCGGGGTCCACTGCATGGGCGTGCGCACGGCGTCGCGGTCGCCGAGCCAGATGTTGTCGCCCATGCCGATCTCGTCGCCGTAGTAGAGGATCGGCGAGCCGGGCAAGGCCAGCAGGAGCGCGGTGAACAGCTCGATCGTGTGCCGGTCGTTGTCCAGCAGGGGAGCCAGGCGCCTGCGGATGCCGATGTTGGCGCGCATCCGCGGGTCCTTGGCGTACTCGGCCCACATGTAGTCGCGCTCCTCGTCGGTGACCATCTCCAGGGTCAGCTCGTCGTGGTTGCGCAGGAACATGCCCCACTGGCAGCCGGAGGGGATGGCCGGGGTCTTGGCGAGGATCTCGGAGACCGGGTAGCGGGACTCGCGGCGGACGGCCATGAAGATGCGTGGCATGACCGGGAAGTGGAACGCCATGTGGCACTCGTCGCCGCCTGTGGCGTAGTCGCCGAAGTAGTCGACGACGTCCTCGGGCCACTGGTTGGCCTCGGCCAGCAGCACCGTGTCGGGGTACTGCGCGTCGATCTCGCGGCGGACCCGCTTGAGGAAGGCGTGGGTGGCGGGCAGGTTCTCGCAGTTGGTGTCCTCGGCGGCGTAGAGGTACGGCACCGCGTCCAGCCGGAAGCCGTCGATGCCGAGGTCCAGCCAGAACTTCAGCGCGGCCAGGATCTCCTCCTGGACGCGCGGGTTCTCGTAGTTGAGGTCGGGCTGGTGCGAGAAGAAGCGGTGGAAGAAGTACTGGCCGCGCACCGGGTCGAACGTCCAGTTCGAGGCCTCGGTGTCGACGAAGATGATCCGCGCGTCCGGGTAGCCCTTGTCGTCGTCGGCCCACATGTAGTAGTCGCCGTAGGGCCCGTCGGGGTCCTTTCTCGACTCCTGGAACCAGGGGTGCTGGTCGCTGGTGTGGTTCATGACGAAGTCGATGATCACGCGCATGCCGCGCTGGTGGGCGGCGTCGACGAACTCCACGAAGTCCGCGAGGTCGCCGAACTCAGGCAGCACGGCCGTGTAGTCGGAGACGTCGTAGCCGCCGTCGCGCAGGGGCGATTTGAAGAAGGGCGGCAGCCACAGGCAGTCGACGCCGAGCCACTGCAGGTAGTCGAGCTTGGCGGTCAGGCCCTTCAGGTCACCGACGCCGTCGCCGTTGCTGTCCTGGAAGGAGCGGACGAGCACCTCGTAGAAGACGGCGCGCTTGAACCACTCCGGGTCGCGGTCCCTGGCGGGTGTGTCCTCGAAGGTGTCCAGCACGGGCTCGTTCACGGTCATGACGTTCCTGCCCCTCCGTTCCCTTGCGCGGCGGGCGGCGACTGGACGTGGAACACATGCGCAGGAGCCCGCCCCGGCTCCAGGCGCACATAGTTGTTCCGGCCCCAGTGGTAGGTCTCGCCGGTGAGCTCGTCGCGCACCGGCACCGACTCGTGCCAGTCCAGACCGAGTTGCGGCATGTCGAGCGAGACCGTGGCCTCCTGGGCGTGGTGCGGGTCGAGGTTGGCGACCACGAGGACGACGTCGGATCCGGTGCGCTTGCTGTACGCGATGAGCGCGGGATTGTCGGTGTGGTGGAAGCGCAGGTTCCTGAGCCGGTGCAGCGCGGGGTGGGCGCGGCGGATGGTGTTGAGCCGGGTGAGCAGGGGGGTGATGGTGCGGCCCTCGCGTTCGGCGGTGTCCCAGTCGCGGGGCCTGAGCTGGTACTTCTCCGA
>NZ_NOKT01000029.1 GCF_002237655.1 Streptomyces sp. XY006 | reverse complement strand
GACACCGGCTCGGAATCACCGTCGCGCACGCCCGGCCCGGATCATCTCGCGCGCCCCCGGCCCGCCCCCGACACCGGCCCGGATCATCTCGCGCGCCCCCGGCCCGCCCCCGACACCGGCCCGGATCATCTCGCGCACCCCCGGCCCGCCCCCGACACCGGCCCGGATCATCTCGCGCGCCCCCGGCCCACCCCCGACACCGCCCCGGCATCACCGTCGCGTACGCCCTGGGCGGTGATCGCGCGGTCGGGCGGTCGGCTGGCGGTGTCGTCCGGTGTCAGTCCGTCGGTCCGGCCGCCGTCTCCCCGTCCGGGGCCGACGCGCCGGTGCGTGACCGGCCCGCCCCGATTCCGGCCCGGCGCCGATCGCCGTGCCCAGGCCCAGGGCCAGTCCCAGCCCCACGTTGTCGAAGACGGTGAGGCCGAGCACGAGCCCCACCGCCGTGCCGAGTGACAGCCCGAGCGACACGCCCGTAGCCGCGCGCTTCCCGGCGGGCGACGGACCGCCGCCCTCCCCGGTGTTCCGCTGATCTTTCCCCATCGGCCCATCCTCGCACGGGGAGAATTCGCCCGGAATTCACCCGGCGAAAGGGCCCGAAAAGGGCAGGAGCCCCGTCGCCTTGCGGCGCGGGGCTCCTTGGGTACTGCTATCAGACCGGCGTGACGTTCTCAGCCTGCGGGCCCTTCGGACCCTGCGTGACGTCGAAAGACACCTGCTGGTTCTCCTCCAGGGACCGGAATCCCTGCGCGTTGATCGCGGAGTAGTGGACGAAGACGTCGGGGCCGCCGCCCTCCTGGGCGATGAAACCAAAGCCCTTTTCGGCGTTGAACCACTTCACGGTTCCGGTAGCCATAAGCCCTCCTTGGGCTCAAAAGGGTTGCCCTGCTCCAGAACCAGCAAGTGTGAAGATGAATTCTGCACAACTGCATATGTCTGAGAATGACGAGAGCCCGCGGTCACATGCTCCGCAGGCTCTGTACTGCAAGGGAAACCAAACTGCAACTTGCGACGAGCCTAGCACGCGGGCCCCGGAATGCAATAGGGGTCAAGATCACGTCACCCGAATGTTTGAACATCCCCCGGCCGACTGGCGGAGCGGCCGCGAGCGGCGGCCGGAGCCCCGACGGCGGGGCCGGACGCGGGGCCCGGTGCCGTGAGGGCTAGCCTCACGATGTGGACAATCCTCGCACCCGGCCGCGCGTCGGCCACATCCAGTTCCTGAACTGCCTGCCCCTGTACTGGGGGCTCGCCAGAACGGGCACGCTCCTCGACTTCGAGCTCACCAAGGACACCCCGGAGAAGCTCAGCGAGAAGCTGGTGCAGGGCGATCTCGACATCGGTCCGGTCACCCTGGTCGAGTTCCTCAAGCACGCCGACGACCTGGTCGCCTTCCCCGACATCGCCGTCGGCTGCGACGGCCCGGTCATGTCCTGCGTGATCGTCTCGCAGGTCCCCCTGGACCGGCTGGACGGCGCCCGCGTCGCCCTCGGCTCGACCTCCCGCACCTCCGTCCGCCTCGCCCAGCTGCTCCTCGCCGAGCGCTACGGCGTCCAGCCGGACTACTACACCTGCCCGCCCGACCTCGGCCTGATGATGCGGGAGGCCGACGCCGCCGTCCTCATCGGCGACGCGGCCCTGCGCGCCAACATGCTCGACGGGCCCCGCTACGGCCTGGACGTGCACGACCTGGGCGCGCTGTGGAAGGAGTGGACGGGCCTGCCGTTCGTCTTCGCGGTCTGGGCGGCGCGCCGCGAGTACGCCGAGCGCGAGCCGGCCATCACGCGCAAGGTGCACGCGGCGTTCCTGGACTCCCGCAACCTCTCCCTGGAGGAGGTCGGCAAGGTCGCCGAGCAGGCCGCCCGCTGGGAGGCCTTCGACGAGGAGACCCTCGCGCGGTACTTCACCACCCTCGACTTCCGCTTCGGCGGACCCCAGCTGGAGGCGGTCGCCGAGTTCGCCCGGCGGGTCGGCCCGACCACCGGCTTCCCGGCGGACGTGAAGGTGGACCTGCTCCAGCCGTGAGCCCGGCGGCGCCCCGGCACTACTCTGCTGGGAGGTGCGGGCGTGCCGGGGCCGGGGAGCGACCCCGCGCGCCTACGGGGGAGGGGTGACGCCATGCGGCCGCTCGACGTCGACGAACCCACGGTCGTGGGTCCCTACCGGCTGCTCGGCCGGCTGGGCTCCGGCGGCATGGGCCGGGTCTATCTGGGCCGCAGCGCCGGGGGCCGCACGGTCGCCGTGAAGATCGTGCATCCGCACTTCGCGCTGGACGAGGAGTTCCGGGCGCGCTTCCGGCGGGAGGTCGAGGCCGCGCGCCGGGTGGGCGGTGCGTGGACCGCGTCCGTCCTGGACGCGGACCCGGACGCGCGCGTGCCCTGGGTGGCGACGGCGTACGCCGCCGGTCCCTCGCTGTCCGCCGCGGTCGCCGACGGCGGGCCGCTGCCGGCCCACACCGTACGGGCGCTCGGGGCGGGGCTCGCCGAGGCGCTGGCGGCGGTGCACGAGCTGGGGCTCGTCCACCGCGACGTGAAGCCGTCGAACGTGCTGCTCACCCTGGACGGGCCGCTGCTGATCGACTTCGGCATCGCCCGGGCCACCGACGGCACGGCGTCCCTGACGTCCACCGGCGTCTCCGTCGGCTCGCCCGGTTACATGTCGCCCGAGCAGATCCTGGGCAAGGGCGTCACGGGCGCGGCGGACGTCTTCTCGCTGGGTGCGGTCCTCGCGTACGCGGCGACCGGCGAACCGCCCTTCCCCGGTGACTCCTCGGCGGCCCTGCTCTACAAGGTGGTGCACGAGGAACCGGAACTGGGCCTGCTGGACGGGGAGTTGCGCTCCCTGACGGCGGCCTGCCTGGCCAAGGACCCGGGCGCGCGGCCGGGCTCCGCGGAACTGGCCCGGCGGCTGGCTCCCCAGGGGGCGGCCCGGCTGGTGGCGGGCGGCTGGCTGCCGGGGCCGCTGGTGGAACAGGTGAGCCGCAGTGCCGTACGGCTGCTGAACCTGGAGGCGACGGAGGCAGGCGCGCCCTCGGGTCCGGTGGCGTTCAGCAGCCCGTCGGTGGGGGAGCCGGAGGCGGGCCTGGCCGAGGGTGTCCCGGCCGGCCCCGGCGTGACGGATGGCTCGGGTGGCGCGGGGGTCTTCGGACCGCCCCCGGTGATGGACGGGCCGGCGGCCTCACCGCGCGTACCGGCGTCCGCCGCACCGGCCTCCACCGCCGTGCCCGAACCCCGCGACGGGCGCCGGGAGGATACCGTCGTTCCCTCCGAAGGGCGTCGGCCCGGCAAGGTGTCCGTGTCCGTGGCCGCGACCTCCGCGCCCGAGGGCGAGGGGCGGGTGCGGAGGCTGAGCTGCACCGTCGCGCTGGCCGTCGCGGGGGCGATGGCCGCCGTGACGATCGGGTCGGTCCTCGTCTTCGACCTGCTGCCGGGCGGGGGCGGCGGGGACGACGCGGGTTCCGGCAGCAACGACGCCTACTCGCCGCCCGGGGCGAGCGCGAGCTCCGCCCCGTCCGGCACGGTGCCCGCCGCCTACCTCGGTACCTGGGAGGGCCAGGGCACCGCCCTGGACGGCAGACTGCCGCTCGGCACGTTCCGGGTCACCGTGCAACGGGCCGAGGTCGGAGAGGAGTTGGGCCGCGTCCGGCAGACCGACCAGCTCGGCGGCGTCTGCGTGGACGTCCTCACCCTGAAGCAGGTGACGAAGAAGGAGCTCGTCGCCACGTCGGTCGGCGCGAAGACCAACCACAGCGGCTGCAACCCGGCTTCCACCACCGTCCGGCTCACACCGACGGGCGACGATCTCCAGTACCGCTCGGAGAGCGCGGAGTCGGGTCGTCCGCAGGCCCGGCTGTCGAAGGTGCGGTAGCGGACGACCGGCGCACGTGCCGGGCGAACAGGCCGACGAGCAACGCGATCACCGCCAGACAGGCAGCCAGGCCCACGGCCCACAGCCACGGGTAGTGCACATGCACCCAGCAGGGACCGCCCTCGCGGTAGCAGTCACCGTCCCAGTCCCGGCGCCGTTTCGGCCGTGCGGTCGCGCTGATCGCCCCCGCGATCAGGTAGCCCGCGACCAGCCCGGGCAGCGAGGCGGTCGCCCAGGCCAGCGACCGCGGCTTGCTCTTCTTCCAGTCCATCCGGGTCAGCGGCGCCGCCCAGGCGAGGAAGACGAGCGGGATCAGCGCACCGACCGTGCCGGCGAAGGCGTACGCACCGCCCGGCCAGGCGGGAGCGAGACCGCCCCACAGCTCGTGACCCCAGTACCACTCGAAGAGGAGCAGCGGCGTCAGCAGCAGCAGGAAGGGCGCCGGGGACCACCAAGCAGCCCCAGGCACAGCCCCGGTCCCGCTTCTCCACCGCGTCGGCGTGTGACCACCCGGGGCGGTGGTCGTAGCGCAGCGCCGATCCCGCCGCCTTCCTCCGTTTCGGCTTCGCCGAACCGCCGCTCAACGCCTCACCCCGGGACGACGACCGTGCGCAGCTCGCCGTCGCCGAGGTGCAGCATGCCCTTGCCCGGGGCGACCTGGCCGCCCACCATGCTGCGCGAGAGGCGGACGCCGATGAGGTCGCCGCTGGAGGACTCCTGCGGGGAGAGCAGGATGCCGCGGCGGGCCTTCTTCGCGTCGACCTGCCAGCCCGAGAAGCCGCTGCACACGTCCTCCTCGTCACCGGCGATGACCAGGGCGAGGCCCCGCTCGGCGCCCCGTGAGACCAGCTTCTTCAGCTGGCTCTCGGCGTCGCAGTCCTCCAGGATCTCGCCGTCGTCGACGAGCACCGCGATCGGCTCCTCCAGGGACGCCTGGTCGATCAGCTCCTCGAAGTCGTCCTCGTCGATGTCGTCGCCGGTGAAGACCTTCAGCACGCCGTCCGTACCGTCGAGTCCGCGCAGCGGCGACTGGCGCGGCGCCGCGATCACCAGCCGCGTGCCCTGGGCCAGGAACGAGTGCGCGAAGTTCAGCAGCACCGTCGAGCGGCCCGACTTGGCCGGACCCGCGATGACGAACGCCGGTACGCCCTGGGCGAGATCGGGCCCGAAGCCGACGATCTCGTCACCGCCGATGCCGGCCAGACCGTACAGCCGCGAACGGGACGCGTCCGGGTCGCGCAGTTCCCACGCCTCCGGGAAGGAGATCCGGCTGGGCAGGCTGTCCACGCGGAACGGGCGCCGTGCGCGCGGCACGTCCGCGTCGCGCGCGGCGGCCGCCTCGCCGATCGCCGCCAGCGCCGCTGCCTGGCCCTGGCCGCTGGTGTCCTCGGCGAGCAGCGCGAACTGCGTCTCCGTACCGGACTCGTTGCGGAAGGCACGGCCCGGCGGGATCTCCTCCGGCACCTTGCGCACCGGGATCCCGAGCGAGGAGAAGTCGCTGCGGTCCGCCAGGCGCAGGCCGTACTTGTCCTCGGTGAGCGTGGCGATCCGGCCCACCAGCAGCGTCCGGTCACCGGTGAGCACCAGGTGGATGCCGACGCTCGCGCCCTCGCGCATCATCGTCTGCAACTCGTCGGTGAGCGAGCCGTGGTCGATCTCGCCCAGCGTGGGCACCCAGCCCTCCCAGCGGTCCAGCAGCACCACGATGTGCGGCAGCCGCTCGTCCTCCGACACCGCCGCCCGCTGTTCGCCGATGTCCGCGAAGCCCTTGTCCGCCAGCAGGTCCTGGCGGCGGCCCAGTTCGCCCTTGAGCCGGTTGACCAGCCGTACCACCCGCTCGGTCTGGTTGCGCCCGACCACCGCGCCGCAGTGCGGCAGCCGGGTCAGGGCGTTGAGCGCGCCGTTGCCGCAGTCGATGCCGTACAGGTGCACGTCGGCGACGGAGTGGGTGCGGGCGATCGAGCCGGCCAGGGTGCGCAGCACCTGGGAGCGGCCGCTGCGCGGGGCACCGCCGATCATCAGATGCCCGAAGGAGGAGAAGTCCACCACGACCGGGCGGCGCGACTGGCTCGCCGGCAGGTCCTCGACGCCGTACGGGGCGGGCGCCAGCTTGCCGGGGCCGCCGGCGAACGCGGGCGGCTCGATCTCGTCCAGCAGCAGCGTCTCGTCCAGGGCGGGCAGCCACGGGCTGTGCTGGGGCGGGATGCCGAGGGAGCGGTTGGCGTCCCGGATCGTGTCGACGAGGACCTTCAGGTCGGTGATCTCCTCGTCCTCCCGCGCCTCCGCCTTCGGCTTGGCCAGCGCCGCCCTGCCGAGGTCCTCCCAGGCCAGCGGACCCACCCAGGGCATCAGCACGGCCGGGTCGGCCGCACCCGGGCGCCGTCCGCCGACGCGTCCCGACTGGAAGGGGACCAGGGAGGCGTGCCCGAGACGGGCGTACGCGCGGCCCGGGGTGCTCTTGGAGATGTGCCCGGCCTCGGGCGAGTCGATGACGTCGGTCGACTCGCCGCCGTCCGTCACGCGCAGCGCGATCCGCAGGTTGGTGTTGGCGCGGATCTCGGGGGAGACCACACCGGACGGCCGCTGGGTCGCCAGCAGCAGGTGGATGCCGAGGGACCGCCCTCGCTGGGCGATGTTCACCAGCCCGGTCACGAAGTCGGGCAGATCGCGCACCATCGAGGCGAACTCGTCGATGACGATGAGCAGTCGGGGTACGGGCCGGTGCGAGGGGTCGCGGCGCACCAGATCCTGGTAGTCCTCGATGTCCTTGGCGTCAGCGGCGGCCAGGATGTGCTCGCGCCGGTGCAGCTCGGCCCCGAGCGACTCCAGCGCGCGCTCCACGAGATGGGCGTCGAGGTCGGTCACCATGCCGACGGTGTGCGGCAGATGGACACAGTCCTTGAAGGCCGCGCCACCCTTGTAGTCGACCAGCACGAACGTCATGTTCTCGGGCGTGTTCGCCACCGCCAGCGCCGCCACGATGGTCTGCAGCAGCTCCGACTTGCCCGAACCGGTCGTACCGGCGATCAGACCGTGCGGCCCGTCCTTGCGGATGTCGATCCCGAACGGCCCGTCGTACGACTCACCGATCACGGCCAGCGTCGACTGACCGCCCATCCGCCAGCGGGCGACGATCGCGTCACTGGTCGGCGGCTCCAGCTGCAGCACGTCCAGCAGCCGGCTGGAGGCCGGCAGCGCCGAGTCCTCGGTCTCGCCGCTGATGTCCCGCAGCGGCGACAGCGACCGCGCCAGCCGCAGACACCAGGCCGGGGAGACGAAGTCGGGCCGTACGTCCTTCAGCCGCTCGGCACCGGCCTCCTCCACGCGCAGCCGCAACTTCTCGACGCGGCCCGCCTGTTCGGGCTGCGGGGCGCTGGTGTGCCAGGCCTGGAAGGAGGGGAAACCCCCGGCCACCGGCTGCGCCTGCTGCGATGCCTGCTGCTGTCCGTGCTGCTGGAGCTGTCGGTCCGGCTCGGACTCCTCGGCCTTCGGCTCGGCGACGACGTACGCCTGGCACTCGCCGGGCAGGAACCGCTCCTCGGCGTCCAGGCAGATGGCGAACATGGACACCGACGGGCCCTCGCGCAGCA
This sequence comes from Streptomyces sp. XY006, assembly GCF_002237655.1. Taxonomy (GTDB): domain Bacteria; phylum Actinomycetota; class Actinomycetes; order Streptomycetales; family Streptomycetaceae; genus Streptomyces; species Streptomyces levis. The sequence goes on along the minus strand of NZ_NOKT01000029.1, from coordinate 101,878 downwards.
GCCGTACGACGCCGGGCAGGGACCGCAGCCGGCGCGAGCCGTCCCACACCACCACGATGTCCGGGTCGCTGAACGTCGAGCCCTGCGACCTGTTCTGCTCGGCGGCCTTCTTGCGGGCGTCGAGGATCTGCGTCAGCTCACCGATCCGGGCGCCGACGGTCTCGGCGTCGGTCCCGATCAGCGCGTTGACGTCCTGCCCGCCGGAGGGGCGGGCGTGCGGCAGCCAGCGCACCCAGTCCCAGGACTCCCGCGCGGCGTTCTCGCTCAGCACGTAGAACTGCACGTCCATCGGGCTGTGCAGCGCCGCCGCCTGCGCGACGGCCCAACGCCCCAGCGCCCGGGCGGAGTCACCGGGCCCGGCCATGCCGACCACCCCGAGAGTGCGCAGGTGCAGCGCGACCGGGGCGTCCTCGATCTTCCAGGTCACCTGACGGCGGTGGTCGTCCTGCTCGGGATCGTCCAGCACGACCTCGGAGGGCAACTGCCCCGTCCCCACCCGCAGCAGGAGGTGGTCCCGGTCGGTACGCCGCCGCTCCCAGAGCCGGGTGCGGGGCCCGGTCCCGACGGCCAGCACGGTCGCCGGGTCGGGTATGGCGTGCCGCCGGTCGTTCCGCTCCGCGACGAGGGCGTCCTGGGCGTCCTTCTCGATCCGCTCCTTCTGCTCCTCGTACTCCTTGACCTGCTTGGCGTGCGACTTACGCCCGTGCTTCTTGTCGTTGTAGTAGTTCGCGAAGAGCAGGACCGGGCTCAGTGCGGCCATGATCAGGTAGTACCAGCGCTGGAAGATCATCACCGAGACGACGGCACCGACCAGCGGCGTCAGCGCCATCAGCCACGGCAGCGGCCGGGCCTCGTACTCGCGGGGCGCCGAGGGCAGCCGGAAGTTGGTCTGCCGCTCGGGCGGACGCAGCCGCGGGGGCCGGTTGTAGTCCAGCCCGATGCCGTCGTCGGACCACTTCAGGGCGGCGTTCGGGGGCGTGTACCGGGTGAGTTCGAGCAGGGTGTTCCCGACCCCGATCTGCGCGCCGAGGGGCCACTCGACGGGTCCGTCGTCGGCGTCCTGTTCCTGCTCGCCCTTCTTGCCCTTCCGCTTGCGGCCCTTGTCGCCGCCGGACTCCTCCTTGTCGTCTCCGGCGAGGGGAGTGCCGTCGAGGGTGACGTGCTCCCGGTCCGTGTGGACGGCGACCCGGCAGGTGCCGTCGGTGGCGACGGAGAGGGTCAGGGCCCGGGCGTCGACCTCGGGATCCTCGATCCGGACGTACGCCGCCGCCCCGCTGCCGATGTCGTACCGCCCGACCCCGAGCCGGTGCACGAACCCGGCGGCCGGACCGCCGACGACCCGCAACTCGACGAGCCCGGTGGGCTCACCCGGCAGACACCCGGAGGGATCCTGGAGGCTGACGACGGCGCCCTCGCGCAGGGGCGAGCCGACGACGGTGGCGGCGGGATCGACGGCGTATCCGTCCACGTACACGAGGGGCGCGTTGTTGGCCGGCGCGTGCCGGTGCTGTCCGAGCGGGATGACCTGCGCCCCGCTGTGCCCCACCTGCTTGGCGAGCTCCTGGGCGATGTCCCCCACGGTGGACTCAGGATCCGCATCGAGCACGACGTCGGCGGTGCCACCGCCGTACGGGTCGACGACGGTCAGAGTCAGGCGCACGACTTGTCCTCCCCGTGCCACTGGGCCGGTGTGGCCGCTGTGGTGTCCATTGCTGCGCCCGCTCCAGTCACGTGTCGTCACCGGGGTCACAGCCGTAAGGACGATATCCGTTCGGTGCGGTGGCGGGGCAATGGGGAGGTGCGGTGATGTTCCCAATGGCAATGTCGTGCACGCTTTCACGACGCCCCGTTCACAAGCCGAGGATGTGGCACCACAGGCCACACCCGTAAGCTGCAGGCGCAAGAGCGGACGATCACACCGGTTGCCACGTGCGATCGGCAACTCGGCTTACGGGCCGACGAGTCCGCACACAGGGAGCCACGGGGGTTGGCCCTGCGGCGTTGTGAGAGGGAGCGGCTTCATGGCCAAGGACCTTGACATCACATATCAGGACATGCGGGAAGCTGCCAAGCATGTCGTGAAGGAGAAGGAAAAGCTCCAGGAGAAGCTCGAGGGCCTCCGCAAGTACATCAACAACCTCGTGCAGTCCGGTTATGTCACGAAGAGCTCGTCGAAGGCGTTCGACGAGAACTTCGACGAGTTCGTGCAGGGCACGAAGACGACGCTGGACGGTCTGGACGGCATGGGCGACTACCTGACCATGGCGGCGGACAAGTTCGAGCAGATCGACGAGGAACTGGCGAAGCAGGCTCGCAAGTAGGCGACTTCCGGTGTCGTGGGCGGTGCGGCGGGGTGCGGGGCACCTCGCCGCACCGTCGTGCGCGGAGCGTTCGTATGCGCGAGCGAGGGGGCGGGGACCTTGGTGAAGCGTGCCACCGGGACGCGGAGCGGCAAGCAGGACGAAGCCGACGTCCGCTTTCGGATGCGGGACGGCCTCGGGATAGCCGGCGGGGTCGCCTTCCTGGGGGCCGTCCTCGCGGTGATCCTTCTGGTGTTCGGCCTGTCGAAAAGCCTTGCACGGGAGACGCTTCCGCAGCTGGCGGACTATCTTCCCGGGGGTTCCTGGGTGGCCGGTGGGGCCCTCGGAGCGCTCACCGTCGTGGGTGCCGTGGGAGTGCGCGGCTCCGCGTCACTGTCCGCGCCCGGACATGCGACTCGCTTCGGGCGGGCTTGGCGGCACGCCCGCACGGCGATCTGCTGGGCGGCAGCCTTCTGCCCGTTCCTGTACCTCCTGAGCGGCCTGCCCAGCCGCAACTGCCGCTCCGCCGGCTGCGCCTATGTTCCCGGGACGGGCACGGCCTTCTTGGCTTACGCGCTCACCGCCGGCGCGGCGGGATGGTGCCTGTACCGCTGGACGAGAGGGCGGGCGGAGGAGCGGGCGGCCCAGGCGCGGGAGAGGGCGCGGAGGTTGCGCAAGGAGGGCAAGGGCAAGAGCCGGGCGGTGCGTCGGCGTTGAGCGCCCACAGGAGCGTCACCGCATGCACCGCACGGCCCTGCGGCATGCCGTCAGCCGGTCGTCACGGGGACGCCGGCCGCGGAAAGCGCGTCAGCGATGGCCCTGGCATCGGGAGATCGGAATTCGATCGCCTCTCCCGACCGGAGCAGCACGTCCACTGAGGGCGGAAGCCAGGCCACCCCACTGCCCATCAGGACCGCGCCCTCTACTTCGGCGAGCGGAAGATTGAGGACGGCCCCGTCCGCCCCGCGGGCGCGCAGATCGCCTGCCTCGACCGCCAGCACCCCGGTCCGCGAGGGGCCCTGGTCCCAAGCGGCGGAGACGGTCCCGGCGGGCCCGCCGTCCGGCTCGCCCAGACCGAAGCGCACCGGGTGCGACGCCGCTCCGCCGGAAAAGGCCGAGGCGAGGGAACGCGCGGTGCTGTCGAGTTCGGCCCGCTCCCGGCGGCGCATGCGTACGACCTTGGGCAAGCCCAGCACAATGACCAGCAACGCCAGCAGACCGGCCACGGCCAGACCAGCGGCGTCGTGAGGGCGGGCGACGGCGAAGACCACGGTGACGAGAGCAGCCGGGGCAAAGAGGGCCGTGTAGAGCAGAGCCGGATGGATCTGGAAGCCGGACAGGGAGGTCGTCGCCGATAGGGCGCCGGTCGACGCCGTCTGCGCCAGCCGGGTGCGATGCAGCTCTCTCCGGCGCGCCCGTGCCCTGACTACCCGCTCCCGTTCGGACCAGCCGTAGCGTCCGGCGTACTTGCTGATCGTGCTCCAGGCGAAGAGACCTGCGACGACCAGACAGGGCAGCAACCCGAGCACAGAGGGGTCGGACATGTCGGCGAGGACGACGGTGGCCAGGATGAGCGACAGGACGAGCGCAAGAGCCGCGTAGAAGAAGCGGCCGTGCGGATACCCCTCCGCTCCATAGCGGGCGGGGAAGTCCGAGTCGGGTCCACGATCCACCGCAGCCCACTGCCGCAGCAACTCGAAGCGCTTGGTCGACCGCTTGCGCAGGGCACCAAGGACGATCAGCGCCGGAACGGCCACGACGGCCAGAAGCACGACGCCGAGGACGACGGTCACGGCGACGTCGGTGGAGTCGTTCGCCTCGGATTCCGCGGCGTCGATCACCATCGCGGGGACCAGTCCGGCGACAAGAGTCACCGCTCCCGCGCACAGGAGGAAGACGAGGGCACGCGAGCGGGCGAGGTCCTCGCGGATCAGCACAGCCAGCGCCTGCCCCTGGTCCCGCAGACGCGAGCCACGGTCCGGCCAGCTGTCCGGTGCCCCCGGGGGGTCAGGTAGGGGCGCCGCCCGCAAGAACGAGGCGCGGGCCGGAGGGTGACCGTCGTTCGTGTTCGTCGTCATGTCCGTTCCTGTGTCGTCAGCTCATTCACCCGGGGTTCGGGAGGTGAATACCGAGTGGCCGGCGATGACCGCGACCAGGCCGGCCAGCTCTCGCACTTGGTCGGGATCCAGACTCGTCCCGATGACGAGGAGTCCTTTACCACCGTCTGCAGGACAGGTAAGCACTCCGGCCAGACCGGTTCGCAACTCGGTGCCGACCTCGCCCTCCCAGTCGCGCGGGACTGCTACCGAGGGCTGGGAGATGAAGCCGAAGCCCAATCCCATGTCGGTGGGGAATCTCTCGACGTATGCCATCTTGTCGGCGAATCGCTGGTCGAATACCTGGGCCAGGAGCTCGCCGAGGTCCATCTCGTCCGGGCGCTCAGGCACGGCGACGACACCGCCGTAGACCTGCCAGGCGGCCTGTGTACCGGTACTCGGCAGCGGAGCTGTGATCACCCCGTACATCAGTACACCGTCTGCGAGGAACCTGTCGTAGCAGTAAAGGAGGCCGTCAGTGAATTCCTGTCTACGTTGCTCGGGTGTGTTCGGGTAGGTGAGACGGACGAGTTCGGCGCACCGTGCCCGGGTGGCCTCTCTGTCGGTTCCGTCGGCCATGAGATCGAACCAGTCCGGCGGGACGAAGAAACTCACCTCGCCGGGGGTGATGCTCGCGGGATCGATCGTGGTGCTCAATTGGTGACCTTCGGCTTTTCTGTGAGAGGACCGAAGTCCCAGGAGAAGATCTTGCCCAGCGTCTCGACGCTGTCACCGCTGCCTTCAGCCGTCATGACGTTCCCGGTCCACGTGGTGAAGTACTGTCCGGTTCGCCAGATGAATTCGCTGTGGCCCATGGCGTAGGTGCTTCCGGCCAGTTGAAAGTAGCCCATGGGCAGCTCTTTGGCCGGCCCTACGAGTTGAGGCACCATCCGGGTGGGCGCTCCGGAGGCCTTTGCTGCGGCGAGAATCCCTTCGCCGACCTTGGCGCCCACCTTGCCCAAGCCGAATCCGACGGCATCCATGATGACGTCCTTCGTCAGCAATGCCTTGCCGAAGCTTCCGGTCGTGCCCACCGCAGAAAGGTAGTGGGCGCCGAGAGCGACTCCGGCGAGGACAAGTGAAGCAGCGCCGAGGAACTGGAGTCCGGGAACGAGCGCGAGCAGTCCGGTCACCGCGCTGAGCAGCCCGGCGATGTCCCCGATGAGGTCGAGCAGTGGCGCCAGTTTTCCGAGGACTTCGATCGCTTGATCGTGAAGCCAGGCCGCTGCGTCGGCGATGGCATCGAGCGCTTTGCTGATACTCTCGCCGAGCTTTTCCCAGAACCCTGGCTCGTTCGGCGCGATGTCGATGGCCTTCTGCAAACGCTTCGCGGCGTTGCGGCCCTCTTCCTCATAGTCATGGTGAAGCGTGCGGGCACGCTTGCGGACTTCTTCGACGGGGTCCGCGTCGTCGCCACCGGAGCCGGTCGGCTTCTTCTTCTCCGCCTCCGGCCCGTCCTTGTCCTTGGACTTGTCGGCCGCGGCCTTTGCTTCAGCGGCTTCCCGTTCGAGACTGCGGGCCTTCTTCTGCTTGTCCTCCATGTAGTCGGACCAGCCTTGGATGACGCGCTTCGCCTTGTCGAACGAATCGTAGGCGTCCTCGACCTTCGGCCGGAAGTCGTCGTCAAGCAGTTCCCGGAACGCGATCGCGGCTTTTCCGCGCCAGTCTCCGTCCGCTGCGCCCTTGAGGACACGCTTGATCTCGCCCAGGGCGTCCGCGGTATGCCGAATCGAATCAGCTACCTTGTCTACAGCTACATGGTCCCCGGGGCAAGGGACGAAGCCCAGCACTGGGAAGTCGTCGACGGTCGGTGCACTCACTTCTTCTTTGCCGCCTTCGAGAGCTCCTTGGCAAGGTCCAGATCGAGCTGATCGAAAGCCTTCTCAATCGTGTCGAGGGTTTTGGCGGCCCCCTTGGAGAACTTACGCAGTTGCTTGATCCCGTAGGACCATTCGTCGCCGAACTCCTCCATGCGGCGTTCCAGGTCGGACGCCCCCATGGCCTTGGCGTCGATGTCCGCCATCGCGTGGATCGGCTTGGCGAAGAGCTCGTCGATGTCTCTGAGGTTGTGGCGTACCCGGTTCAGCATCTCGCCGTCGATGTACAAGTCGCTCATGGAGTCCCCGTGCAATGAAGTCGTGTCTGCCGCAGGCGGCCGGATCAGGACTCGGTCCTGGCGGCCCGCCGCGAGGTACGCCGGACGGGAAGCCTGCCGACGAGTTCACCGAAGGCCGCCTCGTGGGCGGAGTCGCCGGCCCTCGTCGGCGCGCCAGCAACGCGCAAAGAGTTGCACTTCAAGCCGCGCTCTCCTTCCGACGGTGGGCCTACGGAAGGTAGACGCTATCGGTGATGCTGCTGCTTTCGCCATTGCGAACTGCCGCGCGAAGGTGGCTATCTGGGGCGTTGCTGGGCATAAGGCGCCTGCCCGAAGCCGGAAGCTTTCCCTGATGTTGACCCGTCGGGACGTCAGGTGTCACGCCGGGCATGTGCCGGGGCCGTCCGGTCAATCGGCTTTCTGAACCTCGTTGATCCACAGGGTGTGGGTGAACTCGTCCACACTGTCCGCGTACGCCGCCATACGGCCGGGGTCGTTCCACACCATGTAGAGGCACAGGTCCAAGCCGGACTGCTCCACGCGCCAGCCGTAGCGGACCGTGACCATGAGCTGGTCGTCCACCGTGGCCCAGTAGCGGGTGGAGCGGAGGCCCTCGCCGAGGCGTTCCGTGGTGAACGTGTCCACCTCCACGGGGCGGACTACGTTCCCGGCGTCGGCCTGGACGATCTGGCGCAGGGTGGCGTCGCGGTCGCCCTCGCTCTCGGCCAGGAGGAGGAACGCCGGAACCGGCAGTTCGTCGGGGTACGGGATGAACAAGAAGGCCTGGTCCGCCGGGGTCAGCTTCGAGAAGTCCGCGACGAACGCGGACAGGAGCTCGCGGAGGCCTTTGATCCTGCGGCGCCTGGGTTTCTCCTCATGCGCGTGCAGGACCGCGAGGGCGCAGAGCTCCGCCCATTCCTCCCGCTCGCCCTCGCTGCTCCAGCGCATATGGGTCGGAAACCACTGGAGTGTCTCCGAGTCCGTGTCCACAAACTTCATGAATGGCTCCAGCGGAACGTCGTCATCACGGCGTCGAAGAGGTCGACCAGGAGCTCCGCCATCTCGCCGTCCGGCCTGCCGTCCGCGATGGTGCTGAAGGAGATCGTCAGCCACTTGGGCGGGGCCGAGTCCGGGATCTGGAGGAGGTATTCGACGCGCCGGGAGGCGAACTCGACGTCCCTGGCGATGTCGGGCTGTGCCACGCCGTCCACACGGAATCCGGTCGCCCCGTCGATGGTGATCTCCTCACTCTGCGAGGCATCCGGGCGCAGGGAGCTCAGTACCAGACCGGCGTCCAGGCCGACCGCCGGAACGGTGAGTGGCTCGGAGACGATGAAGGAGGCCGGGAGAGCCATGCCGTCCACCCGCTCGACCGGCAGGTGGAGGTCCATGGCGCGCGATTCGCGGGCCTGCCGGGCGACTCTCTTGAGCCGCTTGATGAGTTCCATGCGCGCCTTGGCGAGGTCGTCCCTGGGGATGTCGTCCGGAAGCTCGTCAACGGAACGGTCGACGATGCGCTTGATCGCCTCGCTCGTCCCCTCCCGCAGCGGGATCATGTCCCAGCCTGGTGGCTGAACGAGGTTGTAGCCGGTGGGCGCTGCGGCCGTGGTGTCGATTGTCTCAGGCACGTCGAGCCTTTCCCCAGATCGCGGAGCACAACACGAGAACCGGCGTCACGAGCGCCCCGAAAACGCCCACCCAGTAACCGGTGACGATCGCAGGCAGGACCAGCATGAAGGAAATGGCCATCGCGTGGGTCAGGCCGGCGGGGCGGCTTTCCGGCCGCGGGTTCTGGAGGAAGAGAACCAGCAGACACACGATGGCGGCCGAGACGACGCCCCGCTGGAGCCAGACCCACGCAGGGCCCAGTGACTTGGGGATGAGGAAAGCGCCACCGACGTAGACGAAAAGGTAGACAAAAGGCACGATGCTACACAGACGGGCCAGTGCCACGGCCCCACCGCCCAGTCGGTCGACGAGGGAGCCCGAAGTGTTCCCCTGCGATGTCATGCGACTTTCACACTCCCTGTGCCGGCACTCACCACGTGGAGCCGATCGGCGCTTTCCATGTGTTTTCTTTCCAGTCGTTGTAGCCGTCGCTGGACCACTTGTCGGGGAGAACTCCGTCCGTTCCCTTGGACGCCGCACTCCAGGCGTCGCTCTGGCCGAAGACCTTGTCCGTGGCGTCGGCGCCGGCTCCAGCGTAGATGGCGGCCATGGAAATGCCGTACCCGGCCCGAGCCTTCGCGGTGTTCCCTACGGCCGCGTCCGGGAAGGCGGTCTTGTTCTTGGCGAACTGGGAGGCATGGGCGGCGAGCTCGTCGTCCCCGAGGTGCGCCCACTTGGACGCTGCGCTCGGCTGAGGGAGTTCCTTGGTCACGAGCCCCGCTTCGCCTGAGATCTTCTTCCGCGTGTAGGTGAGCAGGTCTTTGTAGAATTTCTTCGCGCCCTCGTCCCCAGTATTGGCGATGGCCCTCTGGAGCGAGTTCATCATCGACTTGTGCGCGGCCAGACCGGTCTTGAGGCGGGAGGTGCGGGAGGCGACGGCGGCGGTCTTCGTCGCGGCGTTGGCGCCCTTCAACATGGTGAGGCCGGCTCGTCCGGCGCCCATGGTCAGCAGGCCGATCGAGTCCATCGCCACCTCCATCCAGGACGCCTCGCCGGCTGCCGCGAGGAGCGCTCGCGCGCCGAGGATGATGCCGCCGAGTGCGAGGGCCAGGACGTTCAGACCGGGAATGAACAGTGCGACGACGCCAATGATCGTCGCTGCCCAGCCCAGGGCGTCCAACACGACTTTGATCGTGTCGATGTTGTCGTGGATCCAGCCCTTGAAGTCGTCCCAGAGGCTGTCCTCGATGGCGTCGTCCAACTGGTCGCGGATCTTGCCGGCGTGGTGGCGGGCGCGCTCGTCACGGTCGCCCTTGATGCGTTCGAGCTGGTCCCGGTAGTCCTGAAGCGGGTCGCTCTTCGTCCCACTGGGCGAAGGGCTGGGTTTGGAATCGTCGCCGGAATCCTTCTTGGCCTTATCCGCTTCGAGGTTCTCCTGCTCCCTCTTCGCGTTGGCCAGAACCTTGTCGGCCTCGGTCTGGAGGTCCTCCAGATCGTTGGCCCAGTTGGTCAGGTGGCCGTGGACCCGCTCGTAACGGTCCGCCACTTGGCCGAGACGCTTCTCGAGATCGTCGGCTTCGTCCTTGAGCTTGGTGGCGCACTTCCCCTTGAGCTCGTTGTCGTTGCCGATCCCACGCAGCATCTTCGTCTGTTCGCGGAGCGAACTCGCGACCGATTTCATGTGCCGGACCTCGCGGCGGATCTCCTCCGGGTCCCCCGGTACGGGATCGGAGTCGGCGAGGGGGTGCCAGTCGCGCGGGCGGGCCTTGGAAGGGGTCGTCACTTCTTCTTCCTTGCCTTCCGCAGCTCATCGGCCAGCTGCTTGTCCGCACCGGTGAAGCCGTCGATCGTCGACTTCACCAGCCCGCTCACCCCTTCGAGGTTCTCAAGCAGTTTGCTGCGGTGATCGTCCCAGTTGTCGACGAACTCTCCCATGGCGTCTGCTATTTCACCGCTGCCCCAATAGGGGTTCATGTCGTCTTTTCGGTTGTTCAGGTTCTTGAGCTCTTTGTGAATGCTCTTGAGTCTGGATTCCGACTTCACGAGGAGATCGACGTTGACTATCAGGTCGGAGTCGCCTGCCATGCGATGTTCAGTCCTCTCGCTTCTCGCGCGGATGCCGCGTGACGGCCATCTGCCGGGTTTGTGAGCATTCGCGGCGCCAAGGCGGAGGCTTGGACGACGGGACCGGCGCGGTGGCGATGGCGGGAAGGGACTGGCGGTTCAAAACGGCTCCCCCGTGAGGCAAAGGCTCAGTCAAACGCCCAAACGCTATCGCTGGGGTCGCTGGTTTCGCCAGGGCGAACTGCTCGCGGAACATAGGCAATCAGGACGTGAGGACCCGTCTCACCACAAGGGCGGGACGGGCCTGACGGGCATGTGCAGAGGTTCGGTGTTGCTGCCGTGAAGGGATCCCCACAGGTAGGGCCGGGTGTGCCGGATCAGCGGTTGACGGACTGGATCTCCTGGACGGTGACTGCTTGTTCGTTGCCGAATGTGCCGTTCGGGAGGTCGCCGCCTGTGCCGCCCGTGCCTGTCCAGGCGATGTCCCAGGTGATGGTGGCCTGCAGCTTGAACGTGCCGTTGCCGGAGGAGCGGAGGTACTTGAGGCCGCAGGGCGGGGTCTGGTCGGCCTTGCCCTTGGCGTACGGCTCGCCGATGGAGCCGTCGGCGTTGATGACGCACTCGCCGGAGGCGGGGTAGGTCTCGGCGTCCTCGGTGCCGGGCTGCAGTTTGAGGGAGACCGGCTTGGCGGTGGTGGTGGCCTGAATGTTGAAGCCGGGGACGTTGATGGCCGCGGTTGCCTGGACCTCGTCGAAGACGGCCTTGTCGAGCCAGGCCCACGTCGGCAGGTTCACCTTGGTCTCCGCCTCGGGCGCGAGGGTGACCTTCGTGTCCGGCAGCTCCATGTGCTGGTACGCGAGGGCGGCGAGCATCTCGGGCTTGATGGCCTCCTCGTAGCGGGCCGGTGGTGCCTCGCCGTTCTCCACCCAGAAGGGCAGGTCGGTGCACGAGGTCCGCTTGAGGTAGTCCGGCTCGTTCGGATTCTCGACGCCGGCCCAGAACATGCCCTTGCCGTCGTTCTCGACGTTGTAGTCCTTGTAGCCGGGGCTTCCGTCCCAGCCGAACTCGTCCTCGTAGTGACGCTTGGTCTGGCCCAGCGCCGAACCCGCGGTTCCACCCATGCCGGGTGTGCTCAGCTGGCGCTCGAGGTCCTCGGACATCTTCTTCTTGAAGTCCTTGGCGCCCAAGTACGGGGCGTACCAGCAGGGTGGCGGCGTCCAGTTGAGGTCCGTGGATGCCACGTTCCCGGTGCTGCCGTCTTTGGTGACGGATCCGGAGTACTGGATGCGGGCGGCGGCGTAGATGCCGGTGTTGTCTTTGCCGCCTTCTTGTTCCCTGCCGGCGCCCTGGTCGTTCGGCATTGGCTCCTCAGCATGCGCCGGTCCCGTGAGGCTGAGAGTGCCGAAGGTCAGCGTCAGGATGAGTGCGCTTGCGCGGAAGGCGGTACGCGTTGCCCCGCTCACTGGCACTTCGCCACCTTGGTCTCGACGAACACCTTGGAAGCCTGCCAGAGAGCGTCGCTCGTAGGGACCTTGACCATGATGATCTTGAAGTAGTCGAAGTCTGAGATGCTGGGCTTGCTCTTCAAGACCTTTCCGGTCTTGATCTCCTTGCCGTAGAACTTGCTCGAGTCCACGCAGAACGCGACTTCTACCGACTTGCCGTTCGGGGCCGAGCGCGTGGTGGCCTGGTAGTGGCGCCGGGTGCCGGTGGCCGTCCAGCCGCCGTCGATTCGGCCGTCGATCTGTGTCTTTGCGTAGTGCAGACCGCCGGCTGTGGAGTAGGCGGTCACGGCCGCGTCATTGGATGTGCGCTTGTGCACGCCCCGGTAGATCGCCCGGACGAAGTTCGCGGCGTCATCCATCGCAGCCGCCTCGTTCGGGTCCTTCGGCTTCTGCCAGTCGAAGACGAGGTTCATGTCCTTCGGCAGGGACAAGTCCACGCCGTCCGGCTTGTCGCCGGCCTCGGCCGCTGACGGGTCGGCGGACTCCCTCGGCGTCTTAGCCCCCTGGTCGGCTCCTGCGATCTTGTCGTTGGCGGCCGACTTGTCGTCCCCGCTGCCGCAGGCCGTCAGCAGCAGTGCCGCCACTGTCGACAGGGTGGCGAGGACGGGCAGGGTGCGGCGCTTCACTGAGGCTCCCGTGAAAGATGAGGGTTCGGTACGAGCACTGAGAGTAGTGGTGAGCTTTTTCGATTCTGCAGAGCCACCGCCCAACCGGGCGGGAGCCGGCCGAGCTGCGACCCGCTCAAGCGGGGCGTTGCCAGGCGAGGTCGGTCAATGGGCCTTGTCGGGGAGCCGAAGCGTCCGGGCGAAGTCGTCCACGGCCTCCATTGCCGCTGCCATGACTTCGGGGTCGTCGTGGTGTGCGCGGAGGCATACGTCGGGGCGGCCGGGCGGGGTGTGCCAGTGGTAGGTCACCGACGTCATCACGCGGGTGCTGTCCGCCGGGTAAGAGCGGGTGACCCGGATGCCGTCCCCGCCAAGATGGGGGGAGGGAAAGGGAATGCGGCTGGTGCGTTGCTGCCACTCGGGGATGTCCTGGTGAAGCTCGGTCGTCGCACTGAATCCCTCACAAGAGGCCGTGTCGGGGGCGTCGCAGTGGATGCGGGTGGCGTGCACGACCAGGGGCATGTAGGTGAGTGGAACGGGGTGGTAGATGAACGCCTCGTCGGCTTGGAGCTTGTCCCGCAGGATGACGATTGTCTGCTCGTAGAAGGTCTTGTGGAAGCGGCGGAGCTTTCGAGTGAGTTCGATGTCCTGAAAGGCCGCCAGGCCGATCAGGTGCTGATCCAGCCATTCCTTGAAGGTTCGTCTGTCGATCTGGAGATGGAGATAGCCCCATAGGCGCGGGTCGGCATCTGTGTCGATGTGGAGCGGGGCGCCGAGGTCGGTGCTCCAGAGGGTGCCATCTGACATGGGTGGTCTCTTTCGCCGAGGCGTGGGCAATGGGGGCGGGTCCTCAGGAGTGGCTCCAGGGGAGGGTGCTCATGACGGCGTCGAACAGCTCCCCGGGTGTCGTAGAAGGCGAGGCCCGAGCCGGCCCTGATCAGCGTGCTGTAGGAGAAGGTGAGGTTGCCGTCGGGCCTAAATCAGGTCGGCACCGCGAGCACAACGGCGACCGTGACGATGCAACGAGTCAGGACGCGCACGTCCTGCCCCCTCGCTTGGACAGCACCTCCGTGGTCTGCCAGACCCCGTCGCTGTTCTTCTTGAGCTGAGTGCTGTACGTGACGTACGGACTCTCGTCGGAGGGTGTCTTGTCCACCTTCCCGGTCTTGCGGTTCTTGTTGTAAGCCTTGCTCTCGTCGGCGCAGTAGACGACGGCAGCCGTGTCACTGTCCGCGACCTTGACGTTCGGGTCGAAGTAGCGCGTGACACCCGTCCACGTGAGGTCCTCGTCCAGCCAGGCCTGGACCCACTTCTGAGCGCTCACGAGCGCTTTGCCCTGGCGGTAGTAGGCGAGTATCGACGAGTTGGTGTCGCCGCGGACGATCGCATCGTCCACCGCGTTCACCGTCTGCGCCACGTCGGACAGCACCGCGTCCTCGGTCCGATCACCTGTTTTCCAGCCTTCGAACCTGTTCTCCACCCCCTTGGGGAGGGCGATATCGGGCCTGTTGGTGGGGCCGGATGCGCCAGCACTCGGGGAGACCGACGTGGTCGCGCCGCCCGCATGGGGGCGGCCTGTGGTCTCGTCTTTGCTCTTCGAGTTGTCGTCCCCGCTGCCGCAGGCCGTCAACAGCAGCAGCGAGGCCGTCGCCATTAGTGCGGCGGCAACGGACAATGGGCGGCGCTTCACAGTGGCTCCCGGTGTAGAAAAGATGCAGTGTCGATCCGGCAGTGGTCGCGGGAGGATCGTCGGCCACTCACGCCGACGGTTCCCAAGACGAACGGGACCGGGCAAGGTGCCAGTTCGTTCCATGTCCCGGCCAGATGGGCCGAGCCGGAGTGGGGCGGCTTACTCAAGTGGCCTTACTAGTGGCACCGCTCCAGGGAAGGCGGCCCCTTCTATCGACACTGCTCCGCCTTCGCCTCGACGAAGACCTTGGACGCCTGCCATAGCCCGGCAGCAGTCGCAGACTTGACCATCACGATTTTGTAGTAGCCGAAATCCTTCAGACGCGGTTCGGTCTTCAGGACCTTGCCCGTCTTGATCTCCTTGCCGTAGAACTTGCTGGTGTCTGCGCAAAACGCGACCTCCACCGACTTGCCGTTCGGGACGGACCGCGTGGTGGCGTCGTAGTGCCGACGGGTGCCGGTCGCCGTCCAGCCGCCCTTCATCCACTCACCGATCTGGACCTGCGCGTAGTGAAGTCCGCCTCCGGTGGCGTACGTGGTGACGGCCGCGTCCTTGGTGGAACGTTGGTCGACGCCGCGATAGATGGCGCGGAGGAAGTTGGCGGCGTCATCCATAGCAGCAGCCTCGTTCGCGTTGTGTGACTTACTCCAGTCGAAGACGAGGTTCATGTCCTTGGGCAGGGACACGTCTACGCCGTCGGGCTTGTCCCCGGACTGTGCGGCTGACGATTCGGCGGGCCTCTTGGGCATCCCAGCGCTCTGGCTGGTGTCGGCGACCTTGTCCGTGTCGGTCGACTCCTCGTGCCCGCTACCGCAGGCCGTCAACAGCAGTGCTCCCGTCGCGACCAGGACGATGGCGGGCGATGCGGGGCGCTTCACGGTAGCGATGGTGGCTTTGAACAGATTCCGCATGGTGTTGATGTGGCTGAGCAGGCTTCCGCGGTGGTCGTTCCAGTTGTTGACGAACTCGTCCATGGCGCCCGTGACGTCACCCCTGCCCCAGTTCTTGCGCATGTCATCGCGATGATTGCCCATGCTCTTGAGGTCCTTCTTGGTTCTCTTGGGTCGGGACTCCGACTCCACCAGAAGGTCGACATTCACCTTGATGTCTGCGTCGTTCGCCACGCTTACTTCTCCGGCAGGCTCGTGAGTCTGTGCTGATGGACAGTTATCAGCGGTTGACGGACTGGATCTCCTGGACGGTGACTGCTTGTTCGTTGCCGAACGTGCCGTTCGGGAGGTCGCCGCCCGTGCCGTCCGTGCCTGTCCAGGCGATGTCCCAGGTGATGGTGGCCTGCAGCTTGAACGTGCCGTTGCCGGAGGAGCGGAGGTACTTGAGGCCGCAGGGCGGGGTCTGGTCGGCCTTGCCCTTGGCGTACGGCTCGCCGATGGAGCCGTCGGCGTTGATGACGCACTCGCCGGAGGCGGGGTAGGTCTCGGCGTCCTCGGTGCCCGGTTGGAGCTTGAGGGACACCGGCTTGGCGGTGGTCGTCGCCTGGATGTTCACGCCTCCAGCAGCCAGTGACGCGGTCACCGAGACCTCTTTGAATGTGGCTTTGTCCAGCCATGCCCAGGTAGGGAGGTTGACCTTGGTTGCCGCTTCAGGGGCAAGGCTGACCTCCGTCGAGGGCAACTCAATGCGGTTGTAGGCGAGTTCCGCGAGCACTTGCGGGGTCACAGCGTTGGGGACCTCGGGGGTGTCGCCCGTCTCCACCCAGAACGGGTCCCTGTCGCAGACCTGGGCCTCCGGGTCCATCCACCTGTCCTCGTCGCGGACGGCTACCCACCAACTGCCTTCGTCTGCCTTGTCGAGGTTGTAGTTCTTGTAGGTTCCGTCCTTGTAGCGGTTGCGGAACTGGCCGACAGACGCCTTGGCGTAGCTGTGCTGACCCGGGGTGTTGATGGTCTCGGTGTAACTGTCCTCGACGTACTTGGAGAACTCCTGGGCCGTGCGCGGCTCGTACCAGCACGCCGGCGGGCTCCAGTCACCCACTGGTGTGACCTGCCGGGACCCACCGCCGCTGCTGCCGACCGTGCTGCCGGTGAAGCGAACCACCGAAGTCAGGTACTTGCCTGAACGGTTGCCGCTCGTCTCAGCCGCCCTGTCACCCCCCTGGGTGCGGCCATCCCCCCGTGATGCGAAAGCGGAACCCGAGGTCACGGCCAGTACCGCAGCCGTCATTCCGGCCAGGAGCAAGGTTGTCCGTGACGTCACGGAGTGCACTTCGCGCTCCCCCTGTCCGAAAGGAGGCTCGTGGTCTGCCAGATGCCTTGCGCTGTCCTCTGTACGCGGGTGTTGTACGCCACGTAAGAGTCCTTGCTTACAGGGTTCTTCTCGGCCTTGTTGCTCTTGCGCTCCTTGTCGAATGCCTTGCTCTCGTCGGCGCAGTAGGCGAGGGCGGCAGTGTCCTTGTCGACCATCAGGAGGTCCGGGTTGTAGAAGCGCACGGTCCCGGTGATCGACTTACCGTCATTGACGTACCCCTGTACCCATTCGGCCGCGTCGGCGAGGGCTTCGCCCTTGTAATAGAACTCCAGGGCTTCGGAGTCCGGGTTCCCCGCAACGATGGCGGCGTCGGTCGCGTTGATCCGTTCCTTGACGTCCGTCAGGAGCGCATCCTTGGCCGC
Organism: Streptomyces sp. XY006; assembly: GCF_002237655.1. GTDB lineage: Bacteria > Actinomycetota > Actinomycetes > Streptomycetales > Streptomycetaceae > Streptomyces > Streptomyces levis. The sequence goes on along the minus strand of NZ_NOKT01000029.1, from coordinate 85,288 downwards.
GTCTCCGGTCTTCCATGTCTCAAAGACGTTGTTCACATCGCTCGGTAGCGTGATCGTCGGGCGCTTGGCCGCACCCGAGGCGCTGGGGCTCGGTGGATGCGTGTCGTTCGTGTCGTCCTGATCTGCACCCGAGATCTTGTCGGCGCCCTTCGACGAGTCGGTGCTGCTGCCGCAGCCCGCCAGGAGCAGGGCAGCGACCGCGGCGAGTGCGGCAGCGGCGGGCAGAGGACTGCGATTCAAGATGACTCCCCGTGAGACAAAGGCTCAGTCAAGTGGTCCGAAGGTATCGGTGAGGTTCTCGGTTTCGCCAGAGCGAACTTCCCGCAAAACACGGCCAAAGCGGGGTGTATCGAGCGTGGTGTGATCTACGTTGTGTCCTGATCGCGCGCCACACTGCTCGGCCGGGGCCGACTGCTTGCCGGCGCCCTGGGGCAGTCTCGCGCGACGGCGTTTGCTGTCGCGTCGGTCGCCGTCGCCTTTCCGATGCTGCGGCGCTTACTGGCACTGCGCCGCCTTTGTCTTAACGAAGACCTTGGATGCCTGCCACAGGTCCTTGCCCGCGGGGACCTTGGCCATGACGATCTTGTAGTGATCGAAGTCCTCGAGGCTGGGCTCGGTTCGGAGGATTCTCTGAGACTTGATCTCCTTGCCGTAGAACTTCTGCGAGTCAGCGCAGAACGCCACCTCCACCGACTTGCCGTTCGGCGTGGACCGGGTGGTCACGTCGTAGTGGCGCAGCGTTCCGGTGGCGGTCCAGCCGCCGTCGATCCAGGCGTTGATCTGCGTGTTCGCGTAGTGCAGCCCATCGCCGGTGGCGTACGTCGCGACGGCCGCGTCCTCGGTCGTGCGCTTGTCGACGCCACGGTAGATCGCACGGAAAAAGTTCGCGGCGTCATCCATCGCAGCCGCTTCGTTCCCGTCCTTCGGCCTGTCCCAGTCGAAGACAAGGTTCATGTCCTTGGGCAGGGAGACGTCCACGCCCTCCGGCTTGGCCTCGGTCTGGGCCGCCGCCGACGGCTTCGTGGACTCCTTCGGCGTCTGTGCGCCGCCCCGTTCCACGCCGGCGGTCTTGTGGTTGTCGCCGGGCTTGTCGTCCCCGCTGCCGCAGGCCGTCAACAGCAGGGCCGCCGTCGCTGTCAGTGTGACGACGGCGGGCAAGGTGCGGCGCTTCACAGTGGCTCCCCGTGAGCAGACAGACGTGCAGTACGAGCACTGACGTTATCGGTGTGGTTTTCGGTTTCACCACCGCGAACTTCGGAGTGAACAGGATCAAGCCGGTAGGTATGGGGCCTCGCATGGAGTCGGCCATGTCGGGCTCCTGCCGAGACCGGGTCGGAGCCTCCGTAGGGACTATTCGCTACTGCGGTGCCTGGTAGCTCCCCTGTGCGGACCCCGAGGGCAGCGCGCTCTCGTGAACCCGCTCGATGGCGGCGTCAGCGAGCCGTATCCGCTCGGCACCCACTGCAGCAGTGCCGCCAGGGCAGTGGTGGCGCGTTTGACGTCAGTGGACACCGGTCGTCTCCCTCACCTTGTCGACGAGCCGGGCGATGCCCCTGGGCACGGCGGTCAGCGGGCCGTCGGTGGCGTCGTAGTAGGGGACGCGGCCGCCGCCGGACGGGGCGGGCAGTCTCAGCAGCCGGGGCGGGATGCCGAGGGGGTCGGCGATCGCGGTGTCGCGGCACAGCTCGCAGACGGGCAGCAGGCGTCGGCTCGTGTCCTCGGCGGAGACCCGGACGTGGGAGAGCCGTACGCCGCGTCCGTGCAGGGGGTTGACGCCGCAGCACAGCTCGCTGTCGTCGCCGGTGAGCGCGGCACGGCCGGCCCGCGCCAGCACGATCACGGTGACCAGGGTCGCCGGATCCGTCCCGGGCCGGCGGGCACGGCCGGGGTCGCCGTCGAGGAGGAGCAGCGCGGCGTCGAGGCGGTCCCAGGCGCGGGGCTCGCCGTCGCGCTCGGTGAACTCCCGGGTGAGGGCGCTGATCTCGGCGTACGCGGTGCGCCGGAGGTAGGACGCCGACGGTTCCGTCGGTGCCGTGAGGGGCAGGTGCGGGGTCGGTTCCGTCGCCGGGCGCCGCCGGCGCAGTACGAGCGCCGCGATCCCGGCCAGCACGGCGGAGAGCAGGAAGGCCGTGAAGGCGCCGACCAGCAGACCCGGCCAGAAGTCGGTGGCGAACAGCGGGGGCAGGGCGTTGTCCTCGGCGGGGCTGGGGGCCGGTGCGGGGGAGGGGCCCTCGACCGGCCGGTCCGTGCGCGGTGTCCGGTCGAGGAAGGTCATCAGCGCGTCGAGGCGTTCGCCGAGGAGGTGGTCGTCGGACTCGTCCGCCCTGCTGTCGCCGAGCGTGATGTCGTCCGGCAGGTCGAAGAGCAGCCGGTCGCCGTCCAGGCGCAGGCCGTGGTTGTACGCGTCGATCGTGCCGTCGCCCGGGTCCGCGACGACGTACACCCCGGGCTCGCCGACCTTGGCGTGCACCGCGGCGGCGAACAGCTCGGTGTCGCCGGCCGACTCGTTCTCGGACGACTGCGGCACGAGCGCGACGTACACCGGGCCGCCGCCGTCGGAGCGCCGGAAGTCGTCGATCCGCTGGTGCAGGCGGTCCAGCCGGCGGGCGTCGAGGACGCGTGGACTCTCCGGGTCCGTGTAGACGGGGTCCTGCCGCAGGCCCGCCGCGACGCGTTCGGCCCGGGCGGACATCTCGGCCGGGGCGGGCGGCCGTACCCCGCTGGACGCGGTCTGGTCGAAGACGGCGGTGGCGGTGAGGGCCACCGCGGCGGCGGCGAGTGCGGCCGCGGCGACGACGGCGACGACGCGGACGACGGGGGACGGGGACGGCCTCCGGCGTGCCGCGGACGGCATCCGGCGCGCCGTGGGGACCGGCCTCCAGCGTGCCGCGGACGGCATCCGGCGCGTCGTGGGGTCCGGCTCACGGCCAGCCGTGGCGTCCGATGCCTGGCCTGCCGTGGGGTCCGTGGCGTCCGATGCCTGGCCTGCCGTGGGGTCCGGCTCACGGCGTGCCGTGGGGTCCGGTGCCTGGCCTGCCGTGGGGTCCGGCTTCTGGTGTGCCGTGGCGTCCGATGCCCGGCCTGCCCTGGGGTCCGGCTTTCGGGTGGCTCCCGCGTAACGGCGGCGCAGGCGGCGTCCGTACGCCGCCAGCAGCAGGATCAGCAGAGGTACGCCCGAGAGCAGGATCCCCGTGAGGAAGGACTGGTTGCGGCGGTCGGACGGACCGATGTACATCGCTTCGGGCTCGTCGTGCTCGTACTTCGCGCGAGCCGCCTCCGCCCGGGCTGCGGCCTTCTCCGGACCCTGGGCGACGACCTCCGCGAACCGCTCGAAGCTCAGCAGCGGGCCCGCGTCGTAGGGGAGTTCGTAGAGCTGGGCGCTCCAGGCGTCGTCGGCCGGGGCGCGCACCCCGAAGGCCGTGGCGTCCGTCACGCCGTGGTCGTCGACGAGCACGTACAGCCCGTCCCGTCCCAGCCGGTCGTGGACCGCCCCGAGCAGCTCCTTGCCGTCCCGGACGCTCTCGGCGGGCAGCACCAGGACGTAGGTCGGGACGCCGGTCCTCTCGGCGAGCCGCGCGAACTCGGGGGCCGTGGAGCGCGGGACGGCGCGCGGCAGTTGGTCCGTGACGTAGACCGGCTGTTCGCGCAGGCGGTCGGCGAGATAGGCCGCCTGGGTCGGGGCGGCGGGGGTCTCGGCCCGGGCGGGGGTGGCGGTTGCGAAGAACGCTGTCAGCGCGCAGAGGGCCAGGCAGAGGGCCGGCAGAAGCCGCAGGGCGCGGCCGCGGCCGGTGCTCGCCGGCGGTATCCGCCCTGCGTGCGCGTGGTTCGACGTGACTGCTTCCACCGGTGAGCCCCCCGCGGTCCGATCGCTGTCCGCGCGGCACTCTACTAAGGGCTTCGCGAGTGCTACAGGTCGGCTGTGGCCCAACCGGCCCCGGCTGGAACAGGTTTGGCGCTCCGGGGCGATACGGCAGGCTGCTCGGCCGCTGCGGAGTCGCGTCGCAGAGCGGCCGGAGACCGTAACGGCGCGGTCCCGACTTCGTGAGTGAATCGTGCAGACGTGATGTCCGGCACGTGGCCAACCCGCGGCGCGGAAACGGCGGTTGGGGACGTCCTGGATTCGCTGATGCACAGGTGCCGGTGCCTCGCCCGGCTGGTGCGGACGGGGCGCGACCGGGCGGGCGTTGCAGAGGGATAACGGGCTGCGGCCCGGGGTCGGTGGGGCCTGAGGCGCCTTGAGGGGGCTATGTGCGGCTGATACGGTGCCCTGGCTTGACACTCACTTCGGCGCTGGCTATTCCGCCAGCTCAGGCACCATTTCAGCGGGCCGAGAAGTGCGGAGTGTCCCATTTGGTCAGTAACTTCTTGGGTGTACGGGGAGCGGTTGCGTGAAGATCCAAGAGCGTACGGGGGCGGGCGCCGGTCGTTCCGCCGCTCCGGCTCAGCCGTCGGTCGGTGACCGGCTTCCCACGCCGCCTCGCGAGCGCAAACCGGCACTGGCCGCGCTCGCCGTGCTGCTCATCCTCGTGGGCGCGCTGGGCGCGACGATGCTCGTGCTCCAGGCCGGCGACCGGATCGAGGTCGTCATGGTGAAGAACCAGGTCCAGGCCGGGGACTCCCTCAAGGACAGCGACGTGACCTCCGTCATGGTGGCCAAGGACGACAGCATCCACTACGTCGAGTGGGCGCAGCTCGACGCCATCAAGACGTACAAGGCCAAGTCCACGATCTACCCGGGCACCCTCGCCGTCGGCGAGATGTTCGCCAAGAAGGCCAGCCTCCCCGCTGGCAAGGCCTCCGTCGGGCTCGCGCTGAAGGAGGGCCAGTACCCCTCCGACATCAAGGCCGGTGACGTCGTCTCCGCCTACCGCGTCGGCGCGGCGAGCTCCGGCTCGAACAACTCCGGCAACGGCTCCGGCACGGGCGGCGGCAGCTCCTCCACCGCCGGTGCCCTCGTCGACGACGCGCGCGTCAACACCGTCGCCGAGGACGACGACGCCACGGTGAGCACGGGCAACCTCTCGCTCACCCTCCTCGTCGACCAGGCCGACGCGCCCGCGCTCGCCTCCGCGGCGGCCGCGGGCGAGGTCGCCATCGTGCACGTCCCCGGCAACTAGAAGGCGGCACCCACCCCATGGCGCTCATCGCTCTCGCCGCCGACAAGGGTTCCCCCGGCGTCACCACCGCGGCCGTCGCCCTCGCGGCGGTCTGGCCGCGGCGTGTCCTGCTCGCCGAGACGGACCCGGCGGGCGGTGACCTCGTCTACCGCAGTGCGGCCGCGCACGGCGGACCGCTCAACCCCAACACCGGCATGCTCTCCATCGCCGCGACCGCGCGCCGCGGCCTGGTGCCGGACCAGCTCTGGGACCACGTCCAGCCGCTCAGCGGCGGTCTTGAGGTGCTCGTCGGGCTCGGCATCGCCGAACAGGCTGCCGGACTGGCCGGGTTGTGGCCCACCCTCGGGCACGCCTTCGCCTCCCTCGCCGACTCCCCGCACGCCGCCGCCGACGTCATCGCCGACTGCGGACGCATCAGCGGCGACACCCCGGCCCTCGACCTGTTCCCGCACGCCTCGCTCGTGCTGCTGCTCTCCCGCACCGAGCCGGAGTCCCTCGCGCGGGTGCGCGACCGGGCCGCCGCCCTCGCGGGCAAGCTGCACGGCGGACCGCGCGGCGCCGCGTCCCTCGCCAACCCGGTCATCGGTGTCGTCCTGATCGCCGACACCGGTACCGCGGGCAAGCTCGCCTCGCAGGTCAACGACATGCTCGTGCACGCCCAGACCGGCGCGCGCGTGCTCGGCACCATCGCCGACGACCCGGCCGGCGCCGAGCAGCTGGCCGGCCGCAGGCGCGGACGTCTCGACAAGTCGCTGCTGATCCGCTCGGCCCGCAAGGTCGCCGCCGACATCCACCAGCAGTACGGCGCCGCCTGGGCCGCCTCCGCCCAGGCGAACCAGGCCCAGCAGGGCCCGAGCCAGGCTCATCACGCCCAGCAGGCCCCTGGCCAGGCTCATCACGCCCAGCAGGCCCCGAGCCAGGCCCAGCACGCCCAGCAGGGCCCGAACGTCCCGCATCAGCAGACCCCGCACGTCCCGCACCAGCAGGCGGGTCACACGCAGGGCCACGCGGGGGCCGGCACATGACCGCTGTCGACCACCAGTTGGTCAAGCGGTTCCGTCAGGACGCCGGCGACCGCATCGCCGAACAGCGCCGGCAGGACCAGCTCAACAACGTCACTCCGATGTCCACGGAGGACGAACGGCAGTACGCCCGGGCCGTCATAGCCCAGATCCTGGAGGAGTACGCCCGCGCGGAGATCAACGCGGGCCGTACGCCGCTGGACGCCGAGACCGAGGAGCAGTACGCGGCCGCCGTGCACGCCGCCCTGTTCGGCGTCGGCCGGCTCCAGCCGCTGCTGGACAACCCCGAGGTCGAGAACATCGACATCAACGGCTGCGACCAGGTCTTCGTCGGGTACGCCGACGGCCGCGAGGTGAAGGGCGACCCGGTCGCCGAGACCGACGAGGAGCTCATCGAGCTCATCCAGGTCCTCGGCGCCTACTCGGGTCTGTCCTCCCGCCCGTTCGACTCGGCCAACCCGCAGCTCGACCTGCGGCTGCCCGACGGGTCGCGACTGTCGGCCGTCATGGACGTGGCCCGGCGCCCGGCGCTCTCCATCCGCCGCGCGCGCATGGGCAAGGTGTTCATCTCCGACCTCGTCGGAAACGGCACGCTGACCCCCGAGGTCGCCCACTTCCTGGCCTGCGCGGTCCGGGCCCGCAAGAACATCATGATCGCCGGTGCCACCAACGCCGGAAAGACCACGCTGCTGCGCGCCCTCGCCAACGAGATCCCGCCGCACGAGCGCCTGATCACCGTCGAACGGGCCCTGGAGCTCGGCCTCGACACCTTCCCCGACCTGCACCCCAACGTCGTCGCCTTCGAGGAGCGCCTGCCCAACTCCGAGGGCCAGGGCGCCATCTCGATGGCGGAGCTGGTGCGCCGCTCGCTGCGTATGAACCCCTCCCGCGTCATCGTCGGTGAGGTCCTCGGCGACGAGATCGTCACCATGCTCAACGCGATGTCCCAGGGCAACGACGGCTCGCTGTCGACGATCCACGCCAACAGCTCCAGCGAGGTGTTCAACCGCATCTCCACCTACGCGCTGCAGGCCTCCGAGCGGCTGCCCATCGAGGCCAGCCAGATGCTGATCGCCGGTGCCGTGAACTTCGTCGTCTTCATCCAGCGGCGCAACAACTTCGGCAACGGCGGCCGACTGCAGCGCATGGTCACCTCCGTCCGGGAGGTCAACGGCGTCGACGGGCGCGTCCTGTCCAGCGAGGTGTTCGCCGAGACTCCCGACGGCCGGGTCGTGCCGCACGCCCCCCTTGCCTGCCTGGAGGAACTGATGGCACACGGCTACCGGCCGACCGGGACCTGGGGGTGAGCCGGGGATGAACACGACGACTCTCGCCGCACTCGGCTCGCTCGGCTCCATGGGCGGCCTGTTCTCCACCGAGGTCCTGTACTCGATCGGCAGCGGCGTCGCCGTCGGCGGCGGGCTCGCCCTGCTGCTCGTCGCCGTACGCGGACTGCCCGTCAAGCCCGACCACGAGAAGCAGAAGGCCGCCCAGCGGGCGAGCGAACTGATCCGCTTCGCCGGGCAGCGCGGCTCCCTCGCGGCGATCGTCGGCCTCGTCGTGCTGCTGCTGACCCGCTGGGCGGTCGCCGGCATCGCCGCCGGTGTCCTCGTCTTCTTCTGGGACCGCCTCTTCGGCGGCGCCGGCGAGGAGCGGGCCGCCATGCGCCGCGTGGAGGCCCTGGCCTCCTGGACGGAGTCCCTGCGCGACACCATCGCCGGCGCCGTCGGCCTGGAGCAGGCCATCCCGGCCTCCGCCCGCGCCGCGGCCCCCGTCCTGCGCCCGCACCTCGACGCCCTCGTGGACCGGCTGCGCGCCCGCACCCCGCTGCCCGAGGCGCTCCAGCAGCTCGCCGACGAGATCGACGACGCCTCCGCCGACATCATCGTCGCGGCCCTGATCCTCAACGCCCGGCTGCGCGGGCCCGGTCTGCGCCAGGTGCTGGGCGCCCTGGCCAAGTCCGCCCGCGAGGAGGTCGACATGCGCCAGCGGGTCATGGCCCAGCGCGCCTCGACCCGCCGCTCGGTGCAGATCGTCGTCGCGGTCTCCATCGCCTTCGTCCTCGGCCTGTCCATCTTCAACCGCGACTTCGTCGAGCCGTACGGCACGGCGGTCGGCCAGCTCGTCCTCGCCTGCGTCTGCGGGCTGTTCGCGCTCGGCTTCTGGTGGCTGCGCAAGCTGTCCACCATCGAGACGCCCGAGCGCTTCCTGGTCCGCGACCAGACGGGTGTCCGGTTCGTCCGGCCCAGGACGCCGTCCCAGCAGCAGCCGCAGCAGACGCTGCCGCAGGAAGAGGGGGCACGCCGGTGAACCTCACGATGCCGCTCGTCGTCGGCGCCGTCATCGGCCTCGGCCTCTACGCCCTCGTCCGCGCCCTCATGCCCGGCAAGCGCAGCGCCGTCGCGCAGGTCGCGCGGATCGACGCGATGCGGGCGCGCGGCTCGGCCTACGAGTCGGCGCGCGTGGAGCGTGAGACGGGCCGCCTGGGCACACTGCGCGCCGAAGTGGGCCTGCGAGTCGGCGAGTTCTACCTCCAGCAGGGCTGGGAGCAGCGCTCGCTGCGCGCGGACCTCGCGGTCCTGGAGCGCAGCTGGGAGAAGTTCCTGGCGACCAAGGTGCTGCTGGGGGTGGCGGGCCTGTTCTTCGGCCCCTTCCTCTTCGCCGTCGTGTGGACCCTCGGGGTGGGCAGCAGCCCGATCATCCCGGTGTGGCTGGCGCTTCTGTTCGCGGTGGTCTTCTTCTTCCTGCCCGACCTCGAAGTACGGCGCGACGCCGCCGAGAAGCGGCGCGACCTCAGGCGCGTGATCGGCGCCTACCTCGACCTGGTGTCCATGAGCCTGGCCGGCGGGCGCGGGCTGCCCGAGGCCCTGATGGCGGCGGCCGAGGTCTCCGACGGCTGGGCCAACCAGCGCATCAGGAACGCCCTGGCCGACGCCCGGATCACCGGCGTCAGCCAGTGGCAGGCGCTGGGCGCGCTCGGCGAGGAGATCGGCGTGGAGGAACTCAAGGACCTCTCCGCCTCGCTGGCCCTCGTCGCGGACGACGGCGCGAAGGTGCGCGAGTCCCTCGCCTCCCGGGCCGAGACCATGCGGCACCGCGAGCTCGCCGAGATCGAGGGCAGCGCGGGTGAGAAGTCCCAGTCGATGCTCGTGGCGCAGCTGCTGCTGTGCGCCGGGTTCCTGGTGTTCCTGATCTTTCCGGCGGCGATGCGGGTGTTCCAGGTGAAGTGAGCCGGCCTCCCAACTGAAGAACCTCCGAACGGATCTCGAAAGGACAAGACGTCATGAACGGACGCACCTTCCACACCGGCATCCCCGCCGTGGACTTCCTGGTCACCTTCCTCCAGGCCCGCACCGAGCGGGCCCGCTCCGGCGAGCTGGACCGCGGTGCCTCCGCGGTCGAGTGGGTCATCATCTCCGCGGTCGTCGTGGCGATCGTCGGGGTCGTGGCCGCCATCATCAACGCCGCGCTGAGCGAGGGCGCCAACAAGGTCGGCGACTGCATCAAGGGCGCGGACGCGGGCAAGACCTGCTGACGTTTCCAAGGACGACGGGGTTCACGGGGATGCCGGCAGCGCTGGGCAGACGCATACGCCGCAGGGTGGAGGCCGCACGGGAACGGGCGGCCGCCGGCGGCGACTCGGGCATGACCGCGATCGAGTTCGTGCTGCTCACCCCGGTCCTGTTCTTCATGATCTTCGCGACCGTGCAGTTCGCCCTGTACTTCTTCGCCGACCACGTCGCCCAGGCGGCGGCCCAGGCGGGCGCGCGCAAGGCGCGCGCCACCGCCGACGAACAGCCGGGCGGATGGCGGGGCGAGGCACGGGACGTGGTCGACAGCTACATCCGGCAGCTCGGCCCGCAGCTGGTCCTGTCGCCGGACGTGACGATGCTGCAGCCGGAGCAGAACACCGTGGGAGTGGAGATCGAGGCACGCGTCCCCACGGTCTTCCCCGGGCTGGACCTGACGGTGCACGCCCAGTCGATGGGCCCGGTGGAGCGGTTCGTCCAGGAGGAGGGGAACTGATGCCCGGCGCTTCTTCCCGTCCGGCAAGCCGCGGGACGGCCGACGACAGCGGCCTGTCCACCGTCGAGGTGGTGATCCTCGCCCCGGTGATGATCCTGTTCATCCTCGTCCTGGTGGCCTTCGGGCAGCTCGTGGACGGCCGCGGAGCCCTGGACGGCGCGGCCCGGGACGCGGCCCGCGCGGGCTCCATCCAGAAGAACCACGCCCTGGCGATGGCCGAGGCCAGGAAGGCCGCCGAGGCCAACCTGGCGGACGTCTGCTCCGGCCCCGTCACGGTCGTCCAGACCAGCCAGGGCTTCGAGCCGGACACCATCTTCACGGTCGAGGTGAGCTGCCAGGTGCGGGGACTGGCCATGCTCGGGCTGGACATCCCGACGCGGCTGTCGGCCAGCTTCAGCTCCCCGCTCGACCCGTTCCGGAGGTCGGCGTGAGCAACGTTGCGCGGGCCGTGCGGACCTGGTGGGCCGCACGCCGCACGCACCTGGACGACCGCGGCTCGGGAGCCGGCGCGGTCATCGTCTTCGCGCTGGTCTTCCTCTCCCTCTCCGCGTTCGTCATCGACGGCGGTCTGTCCATCTCCAAGCGGGAACGCGCCGCCGACATCGCCGAACAGGCCGCCCGCTACGCCGCCCAGGACATCGACCGCGAGGCGCTGTACGAGAACGAGGGCGGCCCGGCGCCCATCAACTTCGCCAACTGCGACGCCCGCGTGAAGGCCTTCGCCCGCGAGATGGACATGACGGGCGCGGACATCGCGGCGACCCACTGCGTCGCGGCGAACGCCGACGCGGTCGAGGTCGAGGTGCAGCTCACCTACTCCCCGGTCTTCACCGGGATGTTCTACGGCGGCGACGTGACCGTGCGTGGCCAGGCGGTGGCGGAGAACCAGGTCGGCTGACGACTGCGGGCGGAACCTTCCAGGGATCTGCACACCGTTCACCGCGAGGTCGTGAAAAGACCGGCCGGGGACGGGTCCCGGCGCATTTCCCCCGCCGTACGTCACCGGTGTGTACCGCGATGCGGCGGATGATGTGAAGGGAACGGGCCGGCCGGTGACCGAACGCCCACACTCATGAATGCGGGCGCCCTTTTCCACCGCGCGCGCCCAACTCCGGGCTGGCCGCCCGTTATCCCCGCGTGCTTTGATCGGTCGCGCTTGAGCACGTCGTCATTGTTGAAACGAAGGGAACCGCCTCCCATGGCCTTCACCCCGCAGATCGAGACCGCCCAGATGTCCGACGCCGAGCTGGACGGCATCGCCGGCGGCCAGGCGGGTGTCGCCGCGGGTGCCGGCGCCGCCGCCGGTCTCTACGTCGAGACCACGGCCGCCGGCCTGACCGCCGGTGTCGGCGGCGGCGTGGGCCTCACCGTCTCCCCGCAGGGCATCGCGGCGGACCTGCACCTCAACGCCGCCGTCGCCTCCTGACGCACGCGTCGCGACGCACGAAAAGGCCCCGGTCGGTCGGAACCGGGGCCTTTTTGCCTGCCTTTCGGGACAGCGGCTACTTCTTCTTCCGCTTGTCCTCGGTCTTCATGGCGTCGTTCACCTTCTTGGTGAGCTCGTCGTCGAGCTTCTTGAACTCTCGCACCACGGCGTCGGACATACTCGCCAGCGCGTCGAGTTGCTGGGTGATGTCCTCGCGCCCGTCCTCCCAGTTCGACTCGAAATCCCCGAGCGCGTCATTGACGCCGCCGTCACCGATGTCGTCCTGGTAGGACTCGAAAAGCCTCTTGGTGTGATTCAACCGGGTCTTGAGAGAACGCAGCCGGCGCCCGAACCCCTCCAACTCGGTCAGCGGCAACGCGAGATCGCTCTTGCCCTGTCCCATACGACGGTCTCCCTCACGTCCGGCACGTCCTGGACCCTGATCGTTCCAGCACCGTATCCCGGCCCTGATGTGCCTCCCGACGGTGAGTCCATAAGATCTCTGTAGGCTCAGCACACCCACCTCCCACAGCTCGGCCTCACGCAGTCCACGTACGTCCCCCCTCGACCCCAGGACACCCGCCATGCCGCGACGCCGCACCTCAAGCTCGTCAAGCTCGACGGGAGACACGACGGGAACGACGGCTCCGAGGAACCGGACGCCGCAGCCGGTGCGGATCCGGCGGCGGTCGTTCGGGGACTTCGTCAAGGCCTTCCTCGCGTTCGTCGCGCTGGCCGTGCTCCTCGTCGGCGTGCCCCTCGCGCTCGCCACGCAGATCGGATGGCCGCTGCCCGACGGCGTGCCGAGCCTGGACTGGCTGCAGCAAGAGATCACCGTCCACACCTTCCTCAACATCCTCACCGTCATCGTGTGGTTCGCGTGGGCGCAGTTCACCGCCTGCGTGCTGGTGGAGATGAAGGCCGCGCTGTCGGGCGTCGGCGTGCCCGGCCGGGTGCCGGGGGCCGGGCCCAGTCAGCTGCTCGCACGGCAGCTCGTCGCCGCGCTGCTGCTCGTCGGCGCCACCGCGGCCAGTCTCACGCCGGGGCTGTCGCAGTTCGGGCAGGGGTACGACGCCCACCAGAAGCCGACCGTCGCCGCGGCCCAGGCCACGCCCGGGATCTTCGCCCAGCAGCAGGAGCAGGCCTCCGGCGCCGCCGCCGCCCTCGCCGAGCAGGCCTCGCACGCCGCCGCCCACGCCGACGCCGGCGGCAGCACCGCCCGGCAGGGCGACACGAAGTACTACCGCATCCAGCCGCCCGAGGGACGTCACCACGACTCGCTGTGGGAGATAGCCGAACGCCACCTCGGTGACGGGCGCCGCTACAAGGAGATCTTCGAGCTCAACAAGGACCGGGTGCAGCCGGACGGGTCCAAGCTCTCCGAGGCCAGCCTCATCCGGCCCGGCTGGATCATGGAGATGCCGGGCGACGCGCGCGGCGGTGAACTCGTCGAGATGCCCGACGAGGCGCCGAACGTCTCGCCCGACGTGCAGCAGCAGATCGCCGACTACGCGCAGACCGGCGACCACGCCCAGGGCGGTGGCGGGGCCGGCGCCCAGGACGGCGGGGCCACCGGAGGCCAGGACGGCGGCCGGGGCGGTGAGCACGGGCAGACCGGCGCCGGCGCCGCCCAGGTGTCCGTCCCCGAGCAGCAGCGGCCCGCCCCCGACGGCGACCGGCAGCAGGCCACGGCGGCCACCGAGTCCGAGAGCGCCTTCGGCCTGCCCGAAGCGCTGCTGGCCGCGCCCCTGCTCGCCGCCGGTCTGCTCGGCGCCCTCGGCCGGCGGCGCCGGCAGGCGCTGTGGCAGTCGGCGTTCGGCTCCGTCGGCGGACGGCGCGGCATGGAGCCGCCCACGCCGAGCGGGGACGCGCAGGACGTCCAGGACGCGCTGCTCGTCGGCGCCGACCCCGAGGGCGTCCGGCTGCTCGACCGGTCGCTGCGGGGTCTCGCCGCCTCCCTCGCCGAGGAGTCCCGGGGCCTGCCGGTGGTGTACGCGGCCTGGCTCAGCAACGGCGACCTGCACCTCCAGCTCGCCCAGCCCTCGGGCAAGCCGCCCGCGCCCTGGCAGCAGGGACAGGACCAGACGTTCTGGATGCTGGCCCGCGCGGACGCCGAGGGCTACGGCGACGTCGACACGGCCGCGCCCTACCCGGGGCTCGTCAGCCTCGGCACCATGGACGACTCGCGACTCCTGCTGAACCTGGAGGCCGTGCCCGGCATCGTGTCGCTCTCCGGCCGGGAGGCCGACCGGGCCGCCGTCTTCGCGTCCGTGGCCGCCGAGTTGGCCACCAACGGCTGGTCCGACCGCATGACCATCACGCTCGTCGGTTTCGGCGAGGACCTCACGCCGCTGGCCCCGAACCGGATCCGGCACCTGGAGGACGTCGAGGCGCTCGTCGAGACCATGGAGGCCGAGACGCGGCAGCGGCGCGGGGCGCTGGGTGCCGCCGGGCAGGACTCGGTGCTCACCGGCCGCACCGGGCCCGCACAGCACACCCGTTGGGCCCCGCACCTCGTCCTGCTCGCCGCCCAGCCCTCCGCCGAGGACGCGGTCAAGCTCGCCGAACTCGCCGCCGACGCGAGCCGGCTGGGCATCGGCTACCTCGTCGGCACCGAGACCGGCGATCTGCCCGGCGCCGCCTGGGAGATGGAGATCACCGGCCAGGGCAAGCTGCTCGCGCCGCTGCTCGGCCTGGAGCTCGACGCCCAGTTGCTGCCCGCCGCCCAGCAGCGCGCCGTGGTGGAGCTGTTCGTCGAGGCCGACCCGGAGAGCCGGCCCGAGGGCGACCCGGCCCACCGGCCGCCGTTCCTCGTCGACATCAGCGAGCAGGGACGCCCGGCCGTCTACGCCCGGCTCGTCGGGCCGTACGAGATCATCGGCCTGGACACTCCGGACGGGGACCGCAGCGCCCTGCTGCACGAGGCGCTGGCGCTGCTGCTCCTGCACCGCGAGGGCGTGCACCCGCGGGTGCTGTCCTCGGCGCTGTGGCCGCGCGGTGTCACCGACGACGTGCGCGGCGCGCTGCTGGACCGGCTGCGCGACTGGCTCGGCGCCGACCCGGACGGCACGCCCCGCCTGGGCACCGACGGCAGCGGGCGGCTCACGCTCGCCAAGTCCGTCGTCTCCGACCTGGACGTGCTGCGGTCCCTCTACTACGAGGCCACGCAGGGCAAGGGCGTCGGCAGCCGGGCCGTGCGCGGGCGGCTGCTCACCGACGCGCTCGTGCTGGTGCGCGGGCCGCTGCTCGCCGACCGGCCCGAGGGGCGCTACCGGTGGCTCACGCACGAGATCGTCGACGCGCAACTGCCGCTGCTGGTCGCGGACACCGGACTGGCGCTGTGCGCGTTCCACATGGAGAAGGGCCGCGCGGAGAAGGCCATCGAGGCGCTGAACGCGGCGCTGCGCACCGCCCCGGAGGACGAGCGCCTGTGGCACGAGCTGCTGCGCGCGACCCACGCCACCGGCGAGGCGGACCGGCTGACGGCCCTCGCCACCGACCTCATCCGCCGCAGCGGGGCCCGCGGGCTGCCGCCGCGCACGGAGGCGCTGCTCGACGAGCTGCTGCCGACGTGGCGTGACGCGATCGCCGCGGCGGGATGAGCACCGGGCTGCTGGTCCTGGCCGCCGCGCTGTGGGGCGCGGCGGCGGGAGCCGTGCTGCCGCGGGCGGCCTACCGGTTCTCGGCGCCCTCGGGGGAGCCGTGGCTCGGGGAGTGCCCCGGCGGGCACCCGGTCAGGGGCTGGCTGGGCCCGGCCTCCTGCCGGGACTGCGCGGACCGCGGGTACGGTCCGCGCACGATCCCCCTGGCCCTGGCCACGGCTGCCGTCTGCGCCGCCCTCGCCGCCGCGACCGGCACCCGCCCCGAGATCGGCGTCTGGCTGCTGCTCGCCCCGGTCGGTGTCCTGCTCACCGTGGTCGACTTCCGGGTCCGGCGCCTGCCCGACCCGCTCACGCTTCCCTTCGCCGCGGCAGCGCTGGCCCTGCTCGGGCTCACCGCCCTCGTCCCCGAGCACGCGGGGCAGTGGACGACCACCCTGCTCGGCTCCCTGGCCCTCGGCGGCGGCTACTTCGTCCTCTTCCTCGTCAACCCCGCGGGCATGGGCTTCGGCGACGTCAAGCTCGCCCTCGGCGCGGGCGCGGTCCTCGGCTGGTACGGCTGGCCCACGGTCATGCTGGGCACCTTCGCCGGCTTCCTCCTCGGCGCCCTCTACGGCCTCACCCTGATCCTCACCCGCCGGGCCACCCGCAAAACGGCCATCCCGTTCGGCCCGTTCCTGATCACAGGAGCACTCCTGGGCCTGCTGACGGGCGCGTACGCGGCCTGACCCGGCCGCTGCCGCCGGGCGCGGGTCATCCGCCGATGCCGGCAGCGACCCGGCACACCACGTACAGGCCGTACGCGGCGAGCAGCGCACCGAGCAACCGGGTCCAACCGGCCACTGGCAGGCTCCGATGCGCGCCGGCCATGCGGCGCAGCCGGGTGGGGTACCGGGCGGGAGTGAACTCCTGGAGCTCTTCCCGGCCACTGGACTCGATCATGGGGAACCTCCGGAACAGGGGCGGATGCCCGACGCCTTTTCCGGTGATCTTCCCGCCCGGCTTCCGTGCCCTCCACACGGCGCGCCCCGCCCCCGCTTCGGACGGCCCGATCCCGCCCCCGCGCAGCCTGGCGTCCGGTCCGTGCGGCCCCTGGCGTACGCTGGGCGGGTCCGTCCAGAACCCTTACGAAAGGGACGCCCGGTGACCGAGAAGGCCGACCTTCAGCCCATCCTCGACCGTGCTGCCGCCGGTGGGCGGATCACCCCGGACGAGGCGCTCGTGCTGTACCGGGACGCCCCGCTGCACGCGCTGGGGGCCGCCGCCGACGCCGTACGGCGGCGCCGGTACGCGGGGACCGAGCACATCGCGACGTACATCATCGAGCGCAACATCAACTACACGAACGTCTGCGTCACGGCCTGCCGCTTCTGCGCCTTCTACGCCGCCCCCAAGGACACCGCCAAGGGCTGGACGCGCGACCTCGACGACATCCTGCGCCGCTGCGCCGAGACGGTCGAGCTGGGCGGCACCCAGATCATGTTCCAGGGCGGGCACCACCCGGACTACGGCGTCGAGTACTACGAAAAGCACTTCAAGGCCATCAAGGACGCCTTCCCGCAGCTGGTGATCCACTCGCTGGGCGCCTCCGAGGTCGAGCACATGGCCCGCATCTCCAAGGTCAGCGTGGAGGAGGCCATCCAGCGCATCCACGCCGCCGGCCTCGACTCCTTCGCCGGCGCCGGCGCCGAGCTCCTGCCCGAGCGGCCCCGCAAGGCCATCGCCCCGCTGAAGGAGTCCGGCGAGCGCTGGCTGGAGATCATGGAGATCGCGCACAACCTGGGCGTGGAGTCCACCTCCACGATGCTCATGGGCACCGGCGAGACCAACGCCGAGCGCATCGAGCACCTGCGCATGATCCGCGACGTCCAGGACCGCACGGGCGGCTTCCGCGCGTTCATCCCGTACACCTACCAGCCCGAGAACAACCACCTGAAGGGCCGGACCCAGGCGACGCTCTTCGAGTACCTGCGGATGATCGCCATCGCGCGGCTGTTCATGGACAACATCGCCCACATCCAGGGCTCCTGGCTGACCACGGGCAAGGAGGTCGGCCAGCTCTCCCTGCACTACGGCGCCGACGACCTCGGCTCGATCATGCTGGAGGAGAACGTGGTGTCCTCGGCCGGTGCCAAGCACCGGTCGAACCGGATGGAGATCATCGACCTCATCCGCAAGGCGGGCCGGGTCCCGGCCCAGCGCTCCACCACCTACGAGCACCTCGTCGTGCACGACGACCCGGCGAACGACCCGGTCGACGACCGCGTGGTCTCGCACATCTCCTCCACGGCCATCGAGGGCGGCACGGCTCACCCCGAGCTGAAGCTGCTGGCGTCCAACTGACCCGACCGTGCTGACGATCCACACCGCCCCGCTGGTCCTGCCGGCGGGCGCGGACCCCGTCCCGGACGGAGCGGTCGCGGTCGACGGCGACCGGATCACGGCCGTCGGACCGTACGAGGACGTGGCCGACGAGACGCCCGGCGCGCGCGTGCGGCGCTGGCCGGGCGTGCTCACACCGGGCCTGCGCCAGTGGCACCCGCTGTGGCTGCTGCGCCGGTGCTACCACCCCGACCCGCGCGAGGCCGGCGAACTGGGCGAGGAACCCCTGTGGGGCGAACGGCTGGCCGCCCTCGGCGAGCTGGACGAGACCCGCTGGGCGGGCAGCGTGCGGCGGGGCGTGCAGCGGATGCTGCGGTACGGCACGACGGCCGTCGCCTCGCCCGGCGCCCGCTTCCGCGACCCGCTGGTGGCCATGGCCGTCGCCCGTTCCGGCCTGAGCGTCGTCGGCACGACGGACGCCCCCGGCACACTGCTCGGCGAGCGGCCCGTCCTCGACCCGTTCGCCGAGGGCCACGACCTCCGGGGCACGGTCCACGGCCCGCTCACCATCGGCGGCCGGGCCGACCTGGCCGTGTTCGACGTGCCCGACGAGACGGCCCTGTGCGAGCGCGGCGCGGTCACGTGCGTGGCGACCGTGCTGGCCGGCCGGCTGGTCTACCGGGCCCGCTGACGCCGGGGCTCGGCCCGCGAAGATCCCTCAGCCCGCGAAGGCCCTTCATCCGGCGAAGGCCCCTCAGCCCGCGAAGGTTTCCGCGAACGCGCCCGAACTCTGCTTCACCCCACTGCAGTCGGTGGCCGCCTCAGCGGTGTCGGTGCCGGCCGCGCACTGCCGGTCCCGGGCCGTGGACCACATCGACACCCAGGCGATGCCCTTCTCCTCGGCGAAGGCACGGACCTCGGCCGCGTCGGCGAGCGTGAAGGTCTCGCCCGCGACGTCGTTGACGCCGATCATCGAGGTGAGCGCCATGCCTCGCCAGGCCTCGCCGTCGGACGTGCCGAAGACCTTCCTCAGCTGCCGGTGCGCGGCCTTCGCGGCGGTGAGCGCGTAGCCGCCCATGTCGCCGTCGTAGGACGGGCCGTAGTTCATCGTCATCAGGTTGACCGTGGCGACCCGCACGCCGTGGTCGTTGGCCGAGGCGAGCAGCGCCAGGCCGTCGGCGTCCAGACCGGAGGGCATCACCGGCAGCGTGAACGAGACCTCCAGATCGTCCCGTTCCTCCTGCAACCGCGCGATCGCCCGCGAACGCAGCGCCACGGACGCGGAGTCGGACAGGTCGTCGCCCTCGATGTCGAAGTCGGCCAGGGTGGCGCCGGCCGCGTCCAGGGCCTCGCCGTAGGCCGCCGCCAGTGCGGAGACGCTGTCGCAGCTCGCCGCGAGCTCCTTCCCGGAGGCGCCGCCGAAGGAGACCCGGACCCGGCCGCCGTCCTCCTTGAGCGCCGCGACGCGGGAGGCGACCGCCGGGTCACCGAGGGCGCGGGTGCCGTTCCAGCGCGGGGTGCAGTCACTGCCCCCGGCTATGACGAAGGCCAGGTTGTACGTCGTGGGGGAGCCGGCCGTGTCGGTGCCGGCGGCCTCGGTGGCGCTGACGTACGGGGCGTACGAGGTGCCGGCGGCGGACGGGGCGCCGGGTGCCGCCGTCGCCGAGGGGGCCGCGCGGGCCGGGCCGTCCTGGCCCGAACAGCCCGTGGCGGCGAGGGCGATCAGACAGCCGACGGCGGCGGCCCGTCTCCGCAGACTCCTCATACGGCGCGCTCCCTCTCTCGTGAGACCTCAGGGGTCAAGGTTCAATACGTTTCCCAGCCGCAAACGTCTCACGAAGGTGGGGGTACAGGACGCGTTCCGTCGGCGTTCTCGAGAACTCTCAGAGAAAGGACAGCCTGGGTCCTTTCTCACGGCTCGCTCACAAGGAAACCCGAGTTTAGGGCACAGAAGCCGCCCTAGTGTCCGGGGAATGCATTCCGAGCCCGCCATCGAGAACCGCGCCTCGCGCGGTCGCCGCCGCAAACGCGGCAACGGGTCCCCCGAAGGCCCCGTGTTCGTCGACACCTCCGGACGCCGCGCCCGGCTGCTGCGCCGGATCGGCCTTGTCCTGGGGGCCGTCTGCCTCGGGTACGCGGCCGTCCTCGGCGCGGCCTTCATGGGCTGGGGCACCTCGCTGACGCCGTCACAGTTGCTGCCGTTCGCGGGTGCGGGGCCCGGCGGCGGCCCCGGCGGCCCGGGTGGCCCGGGAGCCCCGACGGCCCCGCCCGGGACGGGAACCGGCACCGCCGTTCCCTTCCCGCGGCCGTCCGCGTCCGTCTCCGCCCCGGCGTCCGCCGCCGCGGTCTCCGACTGACCGGGGCCGCCGAATGACCACGACCACCCCCTCACGCGGCCGCCGCCGCGCCCCCTCCCGGATGGAGCGGGCCGCCGGCAAGGCCGCCGCGCTGCAGCGGCCGCGCGTCGTCCTCGCCCTGCTGCTCCTGCTCGCGCTGGTCTGCGTGATGCTCCTGGACGGCTATCTGCGCGCCGAGGTCGGCGGCGACCAGCGCGTGCGCACCGGGGCGAGCTCCAGCGACGTACCCGACGAGATCCTGGACGGCGGGCCGATCGTCACGTTCCGGGGCGGACGGGCCACGACCGTCTCGGTCCCGGACAAGACCATCGCGCTGACCTTCGACGACGGCCCCGACCCGACCTGGACGCCGCAGGTGCTGGCCGTCCTGGAGAAGTACGACGTGCCCGCCACGTTCTTCCTGGTCGGCTCGATGGTCTCGCGCCACCCGGGCATCGTCGAGGACATGGTCGAGCAGGGCCACGAGGTGGGGATCCACACCTTCACGCACGTCGACCTGTCGTACCAGAGCGAGGCCCGCGTCCGGCGCGAGATGGAGCAGACCCAGCTGGCGCTCGCGGGCGCGGCCGGCATCACGACCACCCTGTTCCGGGCGCCCTACTCCTCGCAGACGGACGCCATCGACGACTACAGCTGGCCCGTGTACGAGAAGCTCGGCCAGGACGGCTACACCAGCGTCTTCGTCGACACCGACAGCGACGACTGGAAGCGGCCGGGCGTGGCGAAGATCGTCCAGTGGGCCACGCCGGAGCAGAACGAGGGCGCCTCGGTCCTCTTCCACGACGCGGGCGGCGAACGCTCCCAGACGATCGCCGCGCTGCCGAAGTACATCGAGAAGATGCGGGCGAAGGGCTACGCCTTCACCACCATCAGCGGCGTCCTGAACCAGCAAGAGCAAGAGCAAGAGCAACAGCAGGCCCCCGCCGCCCAAGGCGACGGGCGGACGCGTCTGCAGGCCGCCCACCGCCGGGCCACCGGCACCCTCCTCTACGAGGGCAGGGCCCTGATCGCGGCCGTCGCGGTCGCCGAGGTTGCCGTGCCCACGCTGTCCGCCGGCCTCATGGTCGTCGGCGTGGCCGTCCTGGGCCGCTTCGGGATGATGCTGATCCTCGCCCGCCGCCACCACCGGCAGCGCAACCGGCGCAGGTTCAGCTGGGGACCGGACGTCACGCGCCCGGTGAGCGTGATCGTGCCCGCGTACAACGAGAAGGAGTGCATCGCCAACACCCTCCACTCGCTGGCCCGCAGCACCCATCCGATCGAGATCATCGTCGTCGACGACGGCTCCACGGACGGCACGGCCGAGATCGCCGAGTCCCTCGGCATGCCCAACGTCCGGGTGATCCGCCAGGCCAACGCGGGCAAGCCGGCCGCGCTCAACCACGGGGTGCGCAGCGCCCGGTACGACATCGTCGTCATGATGGACGGCGACACCGTCTTCGAGCCGGACACCGTGCGCCTGCTCGTGCAGCCCTTCGCCGACCCGGAGGTCGGCGCGGTCGCGGGCAACGCCAAGGTCGGCAACCGCACCACCGTCATCGGCGCCTGGCAGCACATCGAGTACGTGATGGGCTTCAACCTCGACCGGCGCATGTACGACCTGCTGCGCTGCATGCCCACCATCCCCGGCGCGATCGGGGCGTTCCGCCGCGAGGCGGTGCTCCAGGCGGGCGGGATGAGCGAGGACACCCTCGCCGAGGACACCGACATCACCATCGCGCTGCACCGCGCCGGGTGGCGGGTCGTCTACCAGGAACACGCCCGCGCCTGGACCGAGGCGCCGGGCTCACTGAAGCAGCTGTGGTCGCAGCGCTACCGCTGGTCCTACGGCACCATGCAGGCCCTGTGGAAGCACCGCAAGTCCCTCACGGACAAGGGACCTTCGGGCCGCTTCGGACGGGTGGGCATGCCGCTGGTGGTGCTGTTCCAGATCGTCACCCCGGTCTTCGCCCCGCTCATCGACGTCTTCACCGTCTACGCGATGATCTTCGTCGATCTCAGGGCGTCCCTGCTGGCATGGGCGGCCGTGCTCGGGGTGCAGCTGCTGTGCGCGGCCTACGCCTTCCGCCTGGACCGCGAGAAGTACCGGTACCTGCTGATGATGCCGCTGCAGCAGCTGGCCTACCGGCAGATGATGTACCTCGTCCTGATCCACTCCTGCGTCACCGCCCTCACCGGCGGCCGGCTGCGCTGGCAGAAGCTGAAGCGGACGGGCGAGGTCGGCACCCCGGCGGGGACCGGTTGATGGGGACCCACCGCAAGGGCGCCGTGGCCGCGGAGCGGATCCGCACCGCGGCGCCGGCCGGCCGCGACCGCTACTTCGACACCCTCCGTGCGGTGGCCCTGGTCCGGGTCGTCGCCTATCACACCTTCGAGTGGGCCTGGGCCGGGCTGGTCTTCCCGTCCATGGGGGTGATGTTCGGCCTGGCCGGCACCCTGATGGCCCGGTCGCTCAGGCGCCCGGCGGCCGGGGTGCTCGCGAGCCGGGTCCGCCGGCTGCTGCCGCCCTTCTGGTTCTGGGGCCTGTTCGTGACCGGCGCGATGCTGGTGCACGGCTGGATGCCGGGATGGCAGATCGTCTTCTGGGCCGTCCCGCTCGGCGACCCGCCGGGCAGCGCCTGGGGCGAACAGGCCTGGGAGATCGTCTGGTACCTGCGCACCTACCTGTGGTTCGTGCTCCTCTCCCCGCCGCTGCTGCGGCTCTTCCGGCGCGCGCCCGGCCCCGTCCTGCTCGCCTCCCTCGTCCCGGTCGTCGCCCTCACGTACGCCTGGCGGCCGCCGGACGGCCGGTTCGGCAGCGTCCTCACCGACCTGGCGACCTTCCTGTGCTGCTGGCTCCTCGGCTTCGCGCACCACGACGGCGTGCTGGCCCGGCTGAAACCGGCGGCGGTGCTGCCGCTCGCCTCGGCCGCCCTGGCCTGCGGCGCCTGGTACGCCCTCGCGCACCGGGCCGAGTACGGCACGTACGACCTGGACGAGAACCCGCTCGCGCAGGCCTTCTGGTCCGCCGGGTTCGTGACGCTGCTGCTGTACGCCAAGGCCCGTCTCGGCACCGGCTTCGCGGCCCTGGCCCGGCACCGCCGCCTGGACCGGCTCGTGACGGTCCTCAACGCCCGGGCGGTGACGGTCTACCTGTGGCACGAGATCGCGCTGATCCTGGCCGTGCCGCTGATCGACCGGTGCTGGGACGTGCCCGCCTTCGAGGCGTATCTGCCCCTGGAGAGCCAGTGGTTCCTGTTCGGCGTCGGCTGGCTGCTGATCGCGGTGTTCGTGCTGCTGTGCGGATGGGTGGAGGACGTGGCGGCACGGCGCGCACCCCGGCTCCTGCCCGGAGGGCGTCCTGCAACAATGGGCCCGTGACCCGCGCATCCCTGGACAAGCAGCCGCACGAAGTCGCCTCGATGTTCGACGACGTGGCGGAACGGTACGACCTGACCAACGACGTGCTGTCCCTCGGCCAGGACCGGCGCTGGCGCAAGGAGGTCGCCAAGGCGGTCGACGCGCGCCCGGCGCAGAAGATCCTCGACCTCGCGGCCGGCACGGGCACCTCCTCGCTGCCCTTCGCCCGCACCGGCGCCTACGTCGTCCCCTGCGACTTCTCCCAGGGCATGCTCCAGGTCGGCAAGCAGCGCCAGCCCTGGCTGCCCTACACCGCCGGGGACGCGACGCGGCTGCCGTTCAAGGACGACAGCTTCGACGCCGTCACCATCTCCTTCGGGCTGCGCAACGTCCAGGACACGGACGCCGCGCTGCGCGAGATGCACCGGGTGACCCGGCCCGGCGGGCGCATCGTGATCTGCGAGTTCTCGCACCCCACGTGGGCGCCGTTCCGCACGGTCTACACCGAGTACCTGATGCGCGCCCTGCCGCCGGTCGCCCGGGCCGTCTCCTCCAACCCCGACGCCTACGTCTACCTCGCCGAGTCCATCCGCGCCTGGCCCGACCAGCCGGCCCTGGCGCAGCGGCTGGGCGGGGCCGGCTGGTCGCGGGTGGCCTGGCGCAACCTGAGCGGCGGGATCGTCGCCCTGCACCGGGGCTTCAAGAAGGACTGACGCCCGACGGGCGCGCCGACCAGCACTGCCGGCTTCCTGCGACCTGATCCGGACGACGGGTCCTAGCGGTCGCTGAGCACCATGTACGGGTCGCCCGGTTCGTCCAGCTCCCGTTGCAGTCCGCCCCGGGGCGGTCTCGGGACGCGCGGCTCGTGTACGCCTCCGCCGCCCTCGCCCGGCCCGAAGTCGAACCAGACGTAGACCATCGAGTCCCGCGGCACCTCGGCACCGGGCTGCGGGTACTGGCGGACGACGTAGTCGACCACGGCGAGATGGAAGTCGGGCCGGTCCGGCGCGTTGAGGAACAGTCCCTGCGCCCGGGCCGTCTCGCGGGCGTCCACGGCCATCAGACCGACCAGGCGCGGTACCCGCACCTCGGGTGTTTTGTGGGATATGTGCACAGATGTCACCCCCAGCGGTACAGGAAGGGTAACTCCGGCCCCGCGGCGGCCGGAAGCGACAGGTGTCTTTCTGTGACAGTCGACTACCGAGCGTCACCGGACGTGTCGCGCCGGGGGCGGCCCTTCGGCCGGGTGATCAAGTGCGCTGAATAGACTGCCCGTGTCCTGTGCCGGTCGGCACGCAGATTTCGAACCTTGGGGAGATCCCGCCGTGACCGAGCCCCTCTCCGAAAACACCGCCGATGTCATCGTCGTCGGCGCGGGGCCAGCCGGCTCCACCACCGCGTACCACCTCGCCAAGGCCGGGCTCGACGTACTGCTCCTGGAGAAGACCGAGTTCCCGCGCGAGAAGGTCTGCGGCGACGGCCTGACCCCGCGCGCCGTCAAGCAGCTCGTGGCGATGGGCATCGACATCTCGGAAGAGGCCGGCTGGCTGCGCAACAAGGGTCTGCGGATCATCGGCGGGGGAGTGCGCCTCCAGCTCGACTGGCCGGATCTCGCCTCCTTCCCCGACTACGGCCTGGTCCGCAAGCGCGACGACTTCGACGAGCAGCTCGCCCGGCAGGCCCAGAAGGCCGGTGCCCGGCTGTTCGAGAAGTGCAACGTGGGCGCGCCGGTCGTCGACGACCGCACGGGCCGCATCACCGGCGTGCACGCCAAGCTCGGCGAGGAGAAGCGCGAGGTCACCTTCCACGCCCCGCTGGTCGTCGCCGCCGACGGCAACTCCACCCGGCTCTCCCTCGCGATGGGCCTGCACCGCCGCGAGGACCGCCCGATGGGCGTGGCGGTCCGCACGTACTTCACCAGCCCCCGCCACGAGGACGACTACCTGGAGTCCTGGCTGGAACTGTGGGACCGCCGCGGCCCCCAGGACCGCCTCCTGCCCGGCTACGGCTGGATCTTCGGCATGGGCGACGGCACCTCCAACGTCGGACTGGGCGTGCTCAACACCTCCGAGTCCTTCAAGGAACTGGACTGGCGCGAGGTCCTGAAGGCCTGGTGCGCCTCCATGCCGGAGGACTGGGGCTACACCCCGGACAACATGACCGGCCCGATCCGCGGCGCCGCGCTCCCCATGGCCTTCAACCGCCAGCCGCACTACACCAAGGGCCTGCTGCTCGTCGGCGACGCCGGCGGCCTGGTGAACCCCTTCAACGGCGAGGGCATCGCCTACGCCATGGAGTCCGGCCAGATCGCGGCCGACGTCATCGTCCAGGCCCACGCGCGCTCCACCCCGGCCGGCCGGGAGCTGGCCCTCCAGCGCTACCCGCGCGTCCTGAAGGACACCTACGGCGGCTACTACACCCTCGGCCGCGCCTTCGTGAAGCTCATCGGCAACCCCAAGGTCATGCAGATCGCCGCCCAGCGCGGCCTCACGCACCCGCTGCTGATGAAGTTCACGCTGAAGCTCCTCGCGAACCTCACCGACCCGACGGGCGGCGACGCGATGGACCGGATCATCAACGGCCTGAGCAAGGTCGCGCCGAAGGCCTGACCCGCCGCCCGGGGCGACCACACCGACGGCCCGGCGCGCGTACACCTCGTCGCGCCGGGCGATGTGCCGGACCCGCCGTCAAGGCGCCGCCGGGCGCGAACAATTCGGGCATAGGGCGCGAGTAGGCCCGGAGTCGTCCCGTCGCCGGGGCCGGAGTCCCTGAAGGGCGTCGGCGGGCCGCGACGCCGACTCGGGCCGCCCGGATGCGCCGGACCCCGGCGAGGCGCTCACAGGGGCCCTGGAGGGGCGTGTGGGCGTGCCGGGGTGTGCGGGGCGGGCCCGGACAGGCCGGGAGGGCCGTTGCCGAACGGTGGCAGCGGCCCTCTTGCCCGTTTATGTATGCATCAGTGGTGAGATGACGTCAGAGGACGCGCACCGCGCCCGACGCCGGGTAGCCCGACAGGTCCTGGATGACGACGCCCTTGGACGGGTTGGCCGCGTCCAGGTACTGGCCGTTACCGATGTAGACACCCACGTGGTACGCGGAGCCCTTGCCGCCCCAGTACAGGATGTCGCCGACCTGGACGCTGGAGAGCGGCACGTCCGTGCCGGCCATCGACTGGTCCTGCGAGACGCGCGGCAGGTCCACACCCACCTGCTTGTACGCGGCCTGCACGAGGGAGGAGCAGTCCCAGGCGTTGGGACCGGTGGCGCCCATGACGTAGGCGTCGCCCACCTGCGCCTTGAGGAAGGCGATGACGGTGGCGACGCTGCCGCTGGCGGGCGCCGAGACCGACGTGGAGGTGGAGGCGGAGGCGGAGGCGGAGAGGGTGGCACGCTCGGCGCTGCGCTCGGCACGCTCGGCGGCGGCCTTGCGGGCGGCCTCGGCGGCCTTCTTCTTGGCCTCGGCCTTCTTCTTCGCCTCGGCGAGGTCCTTCTTGGCCTCCGCGGCGGCCTTGGCGGCGGCCGCGTCACGCTCTGCGCGCAGCTCGTAGTTCGCGGCGGCCTGCTGCGTGGCGGCCGCGGACTGGGCGACCGCGGCGGACATGTCGGCCGTCAGGGTGGGCAGTTCGATGGTCTGCGTCACCGGCTCGGCGGCGTTCGCCGAGGCCGACGCACCCGCCGCTGCCATGCTGAGAACGCCACCGGCAACTCCGGCACGCATGGCGATCGAAGAGGTCGCGCTGCGGCGGGGCTTCCGGTGGCTGCGTATGTGAGCGGTGTGGGACATGGGAACAACCGGTACCAGGGGCTCCTTCATATCTTCAAGAAACGTGTGCTGCGCCACAGTTGTTCAACGCGGGGCCCAAAAACCCCGAACGAGGCCCTTTATTGACGCCGTAACGGACATTGCGGGCGCCCTGTGACCGGCCTGTGATCACGGTGTTTGATCAATACGCCCGAATTGCCCCGCGCCTACCATTCGTTGGGTTGATTGGCCAAGCCCCGTTCTCACGCAGCTCTCATCAATGTGGCGGACGTCACGGAACGGTTGCCCCGGGGGTGGCGTCACCGGCGCGTCGGTCACGGCCGGATCACGGCCCCGCGAAGATCGTGAACGTACTCACGCGTCCACACCTCGCCCCGTACACCCCCGGAGGTGTGAACGCGCCTCTATCAAGAGACCGAGTCCACCGCCAATTTGCATGCACGCGAACTCTCTTGATATGGAGACGCGCCCTCCGAGCTGCGCTGACGAGCCAAAATGTCACCTCTGGTGATCACTCGGACGCTTCGCGTGTGAAGATCACCGCTCATCCGACTTCATGATCGATCGTCAGGTGGTGGAGATCACAAAGCTTGTGCAATACCCCGTGTCGCAGATCACAGAGCGTCGGGCATAAGATGCACGCGGTTGGGCTTGTGACCTGCTTCACATGTTCCCGATCTTCGCCGGGGCGGGCGGGGTTCGCGGGGCTGCTGGGGCGGACGTGAGCCCGACGCTAACCGCCAGCAGTCAGTGCCGACTGAGAGGAGCGAGGAGCGGTGAACGCTTATGCGCCCATCCTCGTACTGGGAGCCCTCGGGGCAGGCTTTGCGATCTTCTCCGTGGTCATGGCCACGTTGATCGGGCCCAAGCGGTACAACCGGGCCAAGCTCGAGGCCTACGAGTGCGGTATCGAGCCGACCCCCACGCCGGCCGGCGGCGGGCGCTTCCCCATCAAGTACTACCTGACGGCGATGCTCTTCATCGTCTTCGACATCGAGATCGTCTTCCTCTACCCCTGGGCCGTCACCTTCGACGCCCTGGGGATTTTCGGGCTCGTGGAGATGCTGCTCTTCGTGCTCACCGTCTTCGTCGCGTACGCGTACGTATGGCGGCGCGGCGGCCTGGAATGGGACTGAGGGGCCACAAGTCATGGGACTCGAAGAAAAGCTGCCGAGCGGCTTCCTGCTGACCACCGTCGAGCAGGCCGCGGGCTGGGTGCGCAAGGCGTCGGTCTTCCCCGCCACGTTCGGCCTCGCCTGTTGCGCCATCGAGATGATGACCACCGGCGCCGGCCGCTACGACCTGGCGCGCTTCGGCATGGAGGTCTTCCGGGGCTCGCCGCGCCAGGCGGACCTGATGATCGTCGCCGGCCGGGTCAGCCAGAAGATGGCGCCGGTGCTGCGGCAGGTCTACGACCAGATGCCGAACCCCAAGTGGGTGATCTCCATGGGGGTCTGTGCCTCCTCCGGCGGCATGTTCAACAACTACGCGATCGTCCAGGGCGTCGACCACATCGTGCCGGTCGACATCTACCTCCCCGGCTGCCCGCCACGGCCGGAGATGCTCATGGACGCCATCCTCAAGCTCCACCAGAAGATCCAGTCCTCCAAGCTCGGCGTGAACGCCGAGGAGGCGGCCCGCGAGGCGGAGGAGGCGGCGCTCAAGGCCCTGCCCACGATCGAGATGAAGGGGCTGCTGCGATGAGCGACGCGAACGGCAACGGTGTCAATCCCGAGAAGGACCTCTCCGCGGAGAACCTCCCGGGCCAGCGCGGCCAGGGCGGCGAGGAGATCCGCGTCCAGCGCGGCATGTTCGGCGCGAACAACGGCGGCGACACCTCCGGCTACGGCGGCCTGGTCCGCTCGGTCCGGCTCCCGGGACCGGCGACCCGCCCCTACGGCGGCTGGTTCGACGAGGTCGCCGACGAACTGGAGGGGGCTCTGGAGGAGCAGGGCCTGCTCCCGGACAACGCCATCGAGAAGACGGTCGTCGACCGCGACGAGCTGACCTTCCACATCGAGCGCGAGCACCTCGTCCGCGTCGCCCGCACCCTGCGCGACGACCCGGCCCTGCGCTTCGAGCTGTGCACCGGCGTCAGCGGCGTGCACTACCCGCACGACAAGGGCCGCGAGCTGCACGCCGTCTACCACCTGCGCTCGATCACCCACAACCGGGTGATCCGCCTGGAGGTCAGCGCCCCCGACGGCGACCCGCACATCCCGTCCCTGTTCGAGGTCTATCCGACCAACGACTGGCACGAGCGCGAGACCTACGACTTCTTCGGGATCGTCTTCGACGGCCACCCGGCCCTGACGCGGATCATGATGCCGGACGACTGGCAGGGCTTCCCGCAGCGCAAGGACTACCCCCTCGGCGGCATCCCCGTCGAGTACAAGGGCGCCCAGATCCCGGCTCCGGACCAGCGGAGGTCGTACTCATGAGCACTTCGCACGCCTCCCCTCGGGAGACCACCGAAGGCACCGTCTACACGGTCACCGGCGGCGACTGGGACGAGGTCGTCCAGTCCGCGGCCCGCGCCGACGACGAGCGCATCGTCGTCAACATGGGCCCGCAGCACCCGTCCACGCACGGCGTGCTCCGCCTGATCCTGGAGATCGAGGGCGAGACCGTCACCGAGGCCCGCTGCGGAATCGGTTATCTGCACACCGGCATCGAGAAGAACCTCGAGTACCGCACGTGGACGCAGGGCACCACGTTCGTGACGCGCATGGACTACCTGACGCCGTTCTTCAACGAGACGGCGTACTGCCTCGGCGTCGAGAAGCTGCTCGGCATCGAGGACCAGATCCCCGACCGCGCCTCCATCATCCGCGTGCTCCTGATGGAGCTGAACCGCCTGTCCTCGCACCTGGTGTGCATCGCCACCGGCGGCATGGAACTCGGCGCCACGACGATCATGATCTACGGATTCCGTGATCGTGAACTCATTCTCGACATCTACGAGCTGATCACCGGCCTGCGGATGAACCACGCGTACATCCGCCCCGGCGGCCTCGCCCAGGACCTGCCGCCCGGCGCCGTGGACCAGATCCGCGAGTTCGTGAAGAAGATGAAGAAGAACCTCCCGGAGTACGACAAGCTCGCCACCGGGAACCCCATCTTCAAGGCCCGCATGCAGGACATCGGCTACCTCGACCTGGCCGGCTGCATGGCCCTCGGCGCCACGGGTCCGATCCTGCGCTCCACCGGCCTGCCGCACGACCTGCGCAAGGCCCAGCCGTACTGCGGCTACGAGACGTACGACTTCGACGTCCCGACCGCCGACACCTGCGACGCCTACGGCCGCTTCCTGATCCGCCTGGAGGAGATGCGCCAGTCGCTGAGGATCGTCGAGCAGTGCCTGGACCGGCTGCAGCCCGGCCCGGTCATGGTCGCCGACAAGAAGATCGCCTGGCCCGCCCAGCTCGCCCTGGGCCCCGACGGGCTCGGCAACTCCCTCGACCACATCAAGAAGATCATGGGCACCTCCATGGAGGCCCTGATCCACCACTTCAAGCTGGTCACCGAGGGCTTCCGCGTCCCGCCGGGACAGGCCTACGCGGCGGTCGAGTCGCCCAAGGGCGAGCTCGGGGTGCACGTCGTCTCCGACGGCGGCACCCGCCCCTACCGGGTCCACTTCCGCGACCCGTCCTTCACCAACCTTCAGGCGATGGCGGCGATGTGCGAAGGCGGCCAGGTCGCCGACGTCATCGTCGCCGTCGCGTCCATCGACCCCGTGATGGGAGGCGTCGACCGGTGACCACCTCTTCTTCCGAGCGGGGCGTCAGCCTGGGCATGCCCGAACTGCCCGCACCCGCCTACCCGGACGACGTCCGGGCCCGGCTGGAGACCGACGCGCGCGAGATCATCGCCCGCTACCCGGACTCCCGCTCCGCCCTCCTGCCGCTGCTGCACCTCGTGCAGTCGGAGGAGGGCCACGTCACGCGCACCGGCATGCGGTTCTGCGCGGACGTGCTCGGCCTGACCACGGCCGAGGTCACCGCCGTCGCGACCTTCTACACCATGTACCGGCGCCGTCCCAGCGGGGACTACCAGGTCGGGGTGTGCACCAACACCCTGTGCGCCGTCATGGGCGGGGACGCCATCTTCGAGGAGCTCCAGGAGCACCTCGGCGTCGGCAACGGCGAGACCACCGACGACGGCAAGGTCACGCTGGAGCACATCGAGTGCAACGCGGCCTGCGACTTCGCGCCGGTCGTGATGGTCAACTGGGAGTTCTTCGACAACCAGACCCCCTCCAGCGCCAAGCGTCTCGTCGACGACCTGCGCGCGGGCCGCCCGGTCACGCCCACGCGCGGGGCGCCGCTGTGCACCTTCAAGGACACCGCCCGGATCCTGGCCGGCTTCCCCGACGAGCGGGACGGCGCCGTGGAGTCCGGGGGCAGCGCCGGACCGGCCTCCCTGGTCGGCCTCAAGCTCGCCAAGGGCGAGGCGTCCGCCGCGCGCGTGGTGCACCCGCGCGGCGAGGCGGCCCGCACCGGGGCACCGCACGACCCGTCACCGACGGAGCACTTGAGCTCGCACGACGCGCCGCAGGACACGTCGGCCTCCGACCCGGCCCACCCGGCCGGGCCCGCAGCCGAGGAGGGGGAGTGATGACCTTGGCACCCGAGCTGAAAGACATGAGCCCCGAGAAGCTGCTCGCACCGGTGCTGTCGGCCTTCTGGGACGAGGACGAGTCCTGGACGCTGGACGTGTACCGGCGGCACGACGGATACGAGGGGCTGCGTAAGGCGCTCGCCATGTCGCCGGACGACGTGATCGCCTACGTCAAGGAGTCCGGTCTGCGCGGACGCGGCGGCGCGGGATTCCCCACCGGGATGAAGTGGCAGTTCATTCCCCAGGGGGACGGCAAGCCGCACTATCTCGTTGTCAACGCCGACGAGTCGGAGCCCGGGACGTGCAAGGACATCCCGCTCCTCTTCGCGAACCCGCACAGCCTCATCGAGGGCATGATCATCGCGTGCTACGCCATCAGGTCCTCGCACGCCTTCATCTATCTCCGTGGTGAAGTCGTCCCCGTGCTGCGGCGGTTGCACTCGGCCGTACGCGAGGCGTACGCGGCGGGCTTCCTCGGCGAGAACATCCTGGACAGCGGACTCGACCTCGACATCACCGTGCACGCCGGGGCGGGCGCGTACATCTGCGGTGAGGAGACCGCACTGCTCGACTCGCTCGAAGGCCGCCGGGGTCAACCGCGGCTCCGTCCCCCCTTCCCCGCCGTCGCGGGCCTCTACGCGTGCCCGACTGTGGTGAACAACGTCGAATCGATCGCGTCGGTTCCCGCGATCATGAACCGGGGCAAGGACTGGTTCCGGTCGATGGGCAGCGAGAAGTCGCCCGGCTTCACCCTGTACTCCCTCTCCGGCCACGTCGCCAGCCCCGGTCAGTACGAGGCGCCGCTCGGGATCACGCTCCGCCAGCTCCTCGACATGAGCGGCGGCATGCGCCCCGGGCACCGCCTGAAGTTCTGGACGCCGGGCGGCTCCTCGACCCCGATGTTCACCGACGAGCACCTCGACGTCCCCCTTGACTACGAAGGAGTGGGCGCCGCGGGTTCCATGCTCGGCACGAAAGCCCTCCAGTGCTTCGACGAGACGACCTGCGTGGTCCGTGCCGTCACGCGCTGGACCGAGTTCTACGCCCACGAGTCCTGCGGCAAGTGCACGCCCTGCCGTGAGGGGACCTACTGGCTCGTGCAGCTGCTGCGCGACATCGAGGCCGGCAAGGGACAGATGTCCGACCTCGACAAGCTGAACGACATCGCCGACAACATCAACGGCAAGTCCTTCTGCGCCCTCGGCGACGGCGCCGCCTCGCCGATCTTCTCCTCGCTCAAGTACTTCCGCGAGGAGTACGAGCAGCACATCACGGGCCGGGGCTGCCCCTTCGACCCGGCCAAGTCGACGGCCTGGGCCGACCGCACGGAGGTGAACGCATGACCGTGACCACCAGCTCTCCCTCCGGCGGGGGAGAGGCGGCGGTCCCGCCGGAGAACCTCGTGTCGCTGACGATCGACGGCGCCGAGATCAGCGTGCCCAAGGGCACCCTGGTCATCCGGGCCGCCGAACAGCTCGGCATCGAGATCCCCCGGTTCTGCGACCACCCCCTCCTGGACCCGGCCGGCGCCTGCCGCCAGTGCATCGTCGAGGTCGAGGGCCAGCGCAAGCCGATGGCCTCCTGCACCATCACCTGCACCGACGGCATGGTCGTCAAGACCCAGCTCAGCTCCCCGGTCGCGGAGAAGGCCCAGAAGGGTGTGATGGAGCTCCTGCTCATCAACCACCCGCTGGACTGCCCGGTCTGCGACAAGGGCGGCGAGTGCCCGCTGCAGAACCAGGCCATGTCGCACGGTGACGCCGAGTCCCGCTTCGACGGCCGCAAGCGGACCTACGAGAAGCCCGTCCCGATCTCCACGCAGGTGCTGCTCGACCGCGAGCGGTGCGTGCTGTGCGCCCGCTGCACCCGGTTCTCCAACCAGGTCGCGGGCGACCCGATGATCGAGCTGATCGAGCGGGGCGCGCTCCAGCAGGTCGGCACCGGCGAGGGCGACCCGTTCGAGTCGTACTTCTCCGGCAACACCATCCAGATCTGCCCCGTGGGAGCGCTGACCTCGGCGGCGTACCGATTCCGCTCCCGCCCCTTCGACCTGGTCTCCTCCCCGTCGGTGTGCGAGCACTGCTCCGGCGGCTGCGCCACGCGCACCGACCACCGGCGCGGCAAGGTCATGCGGCGGCTCGCGGCGAACGACCCCGAGGTCAACGAGGAGTGGATCTGCGACAAGGGGCGGTTCGCCTTCCGGTACGCCCAGCAGCGTGACCGGCTGCAGACGCCCCTGGTGCGCAACGCCGAGGGCGAGCTGGAACCGGCCTCCTGGCCGGAGGCCGTGCAGATCGCGGCCCAGGGGCTGCTCGCCTCCCGGGGCCGCACCGGCGTCCTGACCGGCGGCCGCCTCACCGTCGAGGACGCCTACGCGTACAGCAAGTTCGCGCGCGTGGCGCTCGACACCAACGACATCGACTTCCGCGCGCGCGTGCACAGCAGTGAGGAGGCCGACTTCCTCGCCGCGCAGATCGCCGGGCGCGGCCGGGACCTCGACGGCACGGGCGTCACCTACACCGCGCTGGAGAAGGCCCCGGCGGTCCTGCTGGTCGGCTTCGAGGCGGAGGAGGAGGCGCCCGGCGTCTTCCTGCGGCTGCGCAAGGCCTGGCGCAAGCACGGGCAGAAGACCTTCTCGCTCGCCACGCACACCACGCGCGGCCTGGAGAAGGCCGGCGGCACCCTGCTCCCGGCGGCGCCCGGCACCGAGACCGAGTGGCTGGACGCGCTCGCGAGCGGTGTCGGCCTGGCGGACGAGGGTGCCCGCGCCGCCGAGGCGCTGCGCGCCGAGGGCGCGGTGATCGTCGTCGGCGAGCGGCTGGCCGCGGTGGCCGGCGGTCTGACGGCCGCCGTGCGCACCGCCGCCGCGACCGGAGCCCGGCTGGTGTGGATCCCGCGCCGGGCCGGGGAGCGCGGCGCGGTCGAGGCGGGCGCGCTGCCCTCGCTGCTGCCGGGCGGGCGCCCGGCCACCGACCCGCGCGCGCGGGACGAGGTCGCCGCCGTCTGGGGCGTCGCCGGCCTGCCGCACCGCTACGGCCGCGACACCGGCGAGATCGTCGAGGCCGCCGCGACCGGAGAGCTCCAGGCCCTCCTCGTGGCGGGCGTGGAGATCGCCGACCTGCCCGACCCGGCACGCGCGCGTGCCGCGCTCGACGAGGTGGGCTTCCTGGTCTCGCTGGAGCTGCGGCCCAGCGAGGTCTCCCGCAAGGCCGACGTGGTCCTGCCGGTCGCCGCGGTCGCCGAGAAGGCCGGCACCTTCCTCAACTGGGAAGGCCGGGTCCGCTTCTTCGAGGCCGCGCTCAAGCCCGACCAGATGACCCGCACCCTCGCGCCCACCGACGCGCGCGTGCTGCAGATGCTCGCCGACGCCATGGACGTCCACCTCGGACTGCCCGATCTGCGCACCGTGCGCGCGGAGATCGACCGGCTCGGCCCCTGGGACGGCCCGCGGGCCACCGAGCCCCTGGAGAGGGCGGGCGCGCTGCCCCGCCCGGCCGCCGGGGAGGCCGTGCTCGCCGGGCACCGGCTCCTGCTCGACCAGGGCGTGCTGCAGCAGGGCGACGAGGCCCTGGCCGGAACGCGGCACGCCGCACGCGCGCGCGTGTCGGCCGCCACGGCCGCCGAGGCGGGCGTCAAGGACGGCGACCTCCTGTCGGTCACCGGCCCCGAGGGCGCCGTCGCATTCCCGCTGCAGATCAGCGACATGCCCGACCGGGTGGTGTGGCTCCCGCTGAACTCCGCCGGCGGCGGCGTCGCCTCCGACACCGGGGCGCGGCCCGGCTCCCTCGTCCGCATCGGCCCGGCGACCCTCGCCGGCGAGGCCCCCAAGGAGGTGGAGGCATGAGCCCGTCGTACTTCGCCGCTGAAGACCTCTCGATGTTCGGCACCGACCCCTGGTGGCTGGTCGTCATCAAGGCGGTGTTCTGCTTCGCCTTCCTGATGGTGACCGTGCTGGTCTCCATCGTCATGGAGCGCAAGGTCGTCGCCTGGATGCAGCTGCGCATCGGCCCCAACCGGCACGGCCCCTGGGGCATGCTCCAGTCGCTCGCCGACGGCATCAAGCTGATGCTGAAGGAAGACGTGATCGTCAAGCGGGCGGACAAGGCGGTGTACGTCCTCGCGCCGGTCATCGCGGCCATCCCGGCCTTCATGGCGATCGCGGTGATCCCCTTCGGCCCGGCCGGCAACGAGATCTCGATCTTCGGCCAGCGCACCACGATGCAGCTCACCGACCTGCCGATCGCGATGCTCTACATCCTCGCGGTCGCCTCGGTCGGCATCTACGGCATCGTCCTGGCGGGCTGGAGCTCCGGCTCGACCTACCCGCTGCTGGGCGGCCTGCGCTCCTGCGCGCAGATGATCTCCTACGAGATCGCGATGGGCGCCGCCTTCGCCTCCGTGTTCCTCTACTCGGGGTCGATGTCGACGTCGACGATCGTCGAGGGGCAGACCGACCGCTGGTACGTCCTGCTGCTGCCGGTCTCCTTCATCCTCTACATCGTCACCATGGTCGGCGAGACCAACCGCGCCCCCTTCGACATGCCGGAGTCCGAGGGCGACCTGGTCGGCGGCTTCAACACCGAGTACTCGTCGATCAAGTTCGCGATGTTCATGCTCGCCGAGTACGTCAACATGGTCACCGTCTCGGCCGTCGCCACCACGCTCTTCCTCGGCGGCTGGCGGGCCCCCTGGCCCATCAGCACCTTCTGGGAGGGCGCCAACCACGGCTGGTGGCCGCTGCTGTGGTTCACCGTCAAGGTCCAGCTGCTGCTGTTCATGTTCATCTGGATCCGCGGCACCCTCCCGCGCGTCCGCTACGACCAGCTGATGAAGCTCGGCTGGAAGGTCCTCATCCCGGTCTCGCTGGTCTGGCTGATGCTCGTCGCCAGTGTCCGGGCCCTGCGCAACGAGGGCTACGACTTCGCCGACATCGCCCTCTACGTCGGCGGCGCCGTCCTCGCCCTGCTGCTGCTCTCCTTCGTGGCCGACATGTTCCGCGAGAAGACCAAGCAGGCCGAGCAGCCGGCCGAGGCCCCGGCCGCCTTCGACCCGATGGCGGGCGGATTCCCCGTACCGCCCCTGCCCGGACAGGAACTTCCGCCGGTTCCGCGACGGCCCTCGCGCCGTGAGCGGGAGTTGATTGTCAGTGGTGGGCCCGATACTCACAGTGACGGATCTCTGGGCGGATCTACGGATGGAAAGGAGGCGTCCGATGGCTGAGGAAATCGAGCGTTCGCAGGCCGAGGAACCGAAGGACACCAAGCCCGGTTTCATGAACCCGGTGGCCGGCTTCGGCGTGACCTTCAAGGCCATGTTCAAGAAGCGGCTGACCGAGCAGTACCCCGAGCAGCCGAAGACCACGGCCCCGCGCTTCCACGGACGGCACCAGCTCAACCGCCATCCGGACGGCCTGGAGAAGTGCGTCGGCTGTGAACTGTGCGCCTGGGCCTGCCCCGCCGACGCGATCTACGTCGAGGGCGCGGACAACACGGACGAGGAGCGCTACTCGCCCGGCGAGCGGTACGGCCGCGTCTACCAGATCAACTACGCCCGCTGCATCCTGTGCGGCCTGTGCATCGAGGCCTGCCCCACGCGCGCGCTGACCATGACCAACGAGTTCGAGCTGGCCGACTCCAGCCGCGCCAACCTCATCTACACCAAGGAGCAGCTGCTCGCGGGCCTGGAGGAGGGCATGGTCGACACCCCCCACGCCATCTACCCGGGCACGGACGAACAGGACTACTACCGCGGCCTGGTGACGGAGGCCGCGCCCGGCACCGAGCGGCAGGTCGCCCACTCCAAGGGCGAAGTCGTGCAGGAGGCCGACTCGACCTTCGGCGGGACGGAACCGGCGTCGGAGAAGGTGATCGGCCGATGACCGCCCAGCTCGCCGCCTACTCCACCTCCACCGGAGAGGCCGTCCAGTTCTGGATCCTCGGCACGGTCGCGGTGATCGGCGCCCTGTGCACCATCCTGATGAGGCGGGCCGTGCACAGCGCGCTCTGTCTCGCCGGGACCATGATCATCCTGGCGGTGTTCTACCTCGCCAACGGCGCCTACTTCCTGGGCGTCGTGCAGATCGTCGTCTACACCGGCGCGATCATGATGCTGTTCCTGTTCGTGGTGATGCTCGTCGGCGTCACCGCGGCGGACTCCCTGAAGGAGACCATCAAGGGCCAGCGCTGGCTGGCCCTGCTGTGCGGACTCGGGTTCGGCGTGCTGCTGATCGGCGGGATCGGCAACGCCTCCCTGACGGAGTTCAACGGCATCGGCCAGGCGAACGCCGGGGGCAACGTGGAGGGCATCGCCGCCCTCATCTTCACCAAGTACGTCTTCGCGTTCGAGATCACCGGCGCCCTGCTCATCACGGCCGCCGTCGGCGCCATGGTGCTCACCCACCGCGAGCGCACCGAGCGGGCCAAGACGCAGCGGGAGCTCGCCGTGGAGCGCGTCCGGTCGGGCAAGCAGCTGCCGCCCCTGCCGGCACCGGGTGTGTACGCCCGGCACAACGCGGTCGACATCGCGGGTCTGCTGCCCGACGGCACCCCCTCCGACCTCACCGTCAGCAAGACGCTGCGCGAGCGCGGCCAGATCCGGGACGTGTCGCAGGAGGCGCTCAACGACCTCAAGGCCCTGGAGCAGCGGGCCGAGGAGCGCCTGGAGCGGAAGGCCGTCGAACCGGCCACGTTCAAGCGGCCCGAGGAGGCATCGAAGTGAACCCGGTCAACTACCTCTATCTCGCGGCCCTGCTGTTCACGATCGGCGCCACCGGCGTGCTGATCAGGCGCAACGCGATCGTGGTGTTCATGTGCATCGAGCTCATGCTCAACGCCTGCAACCTCGCGTTCGTCGCCTTCTCCCGGATGCACGGCAACCTCGACGGCCAGATCATCGCCTTCTTCACGATGGTCGTCGCCGCCGCGGAGGTCGTGGTGGGGCTCGCGATCATCGTGTCCCTGTTCCGTGCCCGCCACTCGGCCTCGGTCGACGACGCCAGCCTGATGAAGCTGTAAGGGGTCGGGAGAATCGTGGAGAACCTGATTGCGCTGCTGGTGGCGGCGCCCCTGCTCGGAGCGGCGGTCCTGCTGTGCGGCGGACGCCGGCTGGACGCCGTCGGCCACTGGCTCGGCACGCTGCTCGCGGCCGTCTCCTTCGTGCTCGGCCTGGTGCTGTTCAGCGACATGCTCGCCCGGGACGCCGAGAACCGCGTCATGAGCCAGCACCTGTTCAGCTGGATCCCGGTCGAGGGCTTCCAGGCGGACGTCGCCTTCCAGCTCGACCAGCTGTCCATGACGTTCGTCCTGCTGATCACGGGCGTCGGATCGCTGATCCACCTGTACTCCGTCGGGTACATGGAGCACGACGAGCGGCGCCGCCGCTTCTTCGGCTATCTGAACCTGTTCCTCGCGGCGATGCTGATCCTCGTCCTCGCCGACAACTACCTGCTGCTGTACGTCGGCTGGGAGGGCGTCGGTCTCGCCTCCTACCTGCTGATCGGCTTCTGGCAGCACAAGCCCAGCGCCGCCACGGCCGCGAAGAAGGCCTTCCTGGTCAACCGCGTCGGCGACATGGGCCTGTCCATCGCGATCA
Organism: Streptomyces sp. XY006; assembly: GCF_002237655.1. Lineage (GTDB taxonomy): Bacteria > Actinomycetota > Actinomycetes > Streptomycetales > Streptomycetaceae > Streptomyces > Streptomyces levis. The sequence goes on along the minus strand of NZ_NOKT01000029.1, from coordinate 46,111 downwards.
TGCTGATGTTCCTGTGGTTCGGCACCTTCGCCTTCGGGCCGGTGCTCGGCGACCACGGGGAGGCCGGACTCGCCGGTGCCGCCGGTGAGGACAAGCTGACCGCGATCGCCCTGATGCTGCTGCTCGCCGCCTGCGGCAAGTCCGCCCAGGTGCCGCTGCAGTCCTGGCTCGGGGACGCCATGGAGGGCCCGACCCCGGTCTCGGCCCTCATCCACGCCGCGACGATGGTGACGGCGGGCGTCTACCTGATCGTCCGCTCCGCGGCCGTCTTCAACGGCGCCCCGGACGCACAGCTGGTAGTCACGATCGTCGGCGCGGTCACGCTCCTGTTCGGTGCGATCGTCGGTTGCGCGAAGGACGACATCAAGAAGGCCCTGGCCGGCTCGACCATGTCGCAGATCGGCTACATGATCCTCGCCGCGGGCCTCGGCCCCATCGGCTACGTCTTCGCGATCATGCACCTGGTGACGCACGGCTTCTTCAAGGCCGGTCTCTTCCTCGGCGCCGGTTCGGTCATGCACGGCATGAACGACGAGGTCGACATGAGGAGGTACGGCGGCCTGCGGAAGTACATGCCGGTCACGTTCATCACCTTCGGCCTCGGCTATCTGGCGATCATCGGCTTCCCGGGCCTGTCCGGCTTCTTCTCCAAGGACAAGATCATCGAGGCCGCGTTCGCCAAGGGCGGCACCGAGGGCTGGATCCTCGGCGCCTGCGCCCTGCTCGGCGCGGCCATCACCGCGTTCTACATGACGCGCGTGATGCTGATGACGTTCTTCGGCGAGGAGCGCTGGCGCCACGCCCCGACGCCGTCCCCGGCCGAGCCGGACGTGGAACCCGCGGCCGAGACGGGCGGCGAGTACACCCCGCCGCACCCGCACGAGTCGCCCAGGATCATGACGATCCCCATGATCGTGCTGGCCGTCGGCTCGGTGTTCGGCGGTGCGTTCTTCAGCATCGGCGACCGGTTCGTGCACTGGCTGGAGCCGATCACCGGACACGACCACGGCAACCCGCCGGTCAGCGCCCTCACGGTCACGCTGTCCACGGTCGCCGTGATGGTCATCGGCGTGGCCCTCGCCTGGGCGCAGTACGGCCGCCGCCCGGTCCCGGCCGTCGCCCCGCGCGGCTCGCTGCTCACCCGGGCCGCCCGCCGCGACCTGCTTCAGGACGACTTCAACCACGTCGTCCTGGTCCGCGGCGGCGAGCACCTCACGCGGTCCCTGGTCTACGTCGACCACACCCTGGTCGACGGCGTCGTCAACGGCACGGCGGCCTCGGTCGGCGGCCTCTCCGGGCGGATGCGCAAGCTGCAGAACGGCTTCGCCCGCTCCTACGCGGTCTCGATGTTCGGCGGCGCGGCGGTCATCGTCGCCGCGACCCTGCTGATGAGGGCGGTCTGATACCGATGTCCTTTCCTCTGCTGACAGCGACAGCGGCGCTCCCGGCGATCGGGGCGATCGCCACGGCCGCCGTCCCGGCCGCGAAGCGCACCGCCGCCAAGTGGCTGGCGCTGCTCTTCTCGCTCGCCACGCTCGTCCTGGCGATCGTCGTCCTGGTCCGCTTCGACCCGGGCGGCGACCGCTACCAGCTCACCGAGTCCCACGCCTGGATCGCCGACTTCGGCGTCCGCTACGAACTGGGCGTGGACGGCATCGGCGTGGCGCTCATCGCGCTGACCGCCCTGCTCATCCCCTTCATCATCCTCGCGGGCTGGCACGACGCCGACCCCCTGGAGACCGGCAGCAGCCGGTGGCGGCCGACGCAGGGCTTCTTCGCCCTGATCCTGGCCGTCGAGGCGATGGTGATCCTCTCCTTCGAGGCCACCGACGTCTTCCTCTTCTACATCTTCTTCGAAGCCATGCTCATCCCGATGTACTTCCTCATCGGCGGCTTCGGGGACCGTGCCCACGAGCACGGCGAGAAGGCGGCGGCGACACAACGCTCGTACGCCGCGGTGAAGTTCCTCCTTTACAACCTGGCCGGCGGTCTGATCATGCTGGCCGCGGTGATCGGCCTGTACGTGGTCGCCGGGAACTTCTCGCTGCAGGAGATCGCCGAGGCCCGGGCCAACGGCACGCTCGACATGGCGACCGGCACCGAGCGCTGGCTGTTCCTCGGCTTCTTCTTCGCCTTCGCGGTGAAGGCGCCGCTGTGGCCGCTGCACACCTGGCTGCCCAACGCCATGCAGGAGTCGACGGCCCCGGTCGCGGTCCTCATCACGGCGGTCGTCGACAAGGTCGGCACCTTCGCGATGCTCCGCTTCTGCCTCCAGCTCTTCCCGGAGGCCAGCAAGTGGGCCACACCCGCGATCCTCGTCCTGGCGCTGATCAGCATCATCTACGGGGCGCTGCTCGCGGTCGGCCAGCGGGACATCAAGCGGCTGGTGGCCTACGCGTCGATCTCCCACTTCGGCTTCATCATCATGGGCATCTTCGCGATGACCAGCCAGGGCCAGTCCGGCGCGACGCTGTACATGATCAACCACGGCATCTCGACGGCCGCGCTGATGCTGGTCGCGGGCTTCCTGATCTCCCGGCGCGGCTCGCGGCTCATCGCCGACTACGGCGGCGTGCAGAAGGTCGCTCCGGTGCTCGCCGGCACGTTCCTGATCGGCAGCCTCGCGACGCTGTCGCTGCCGGGCCTGGCGCCGTTCGTCAGTGAGTTCCTGGTCCTGGTCGGCACGTTCACGCGCTATCCGGTGATCGGCATCATTGCCACCTTCGGCATCGTCCTCGCCGCGCTCTACACCCTCGTCCTCTACCAGCGGACGATGACGGGCCCGGTGAAACCGGAGGTCAGCGCCATGCCCGACCTGAGGGTGCGGGAGCTCGTGGTGGTCGCCCCGCTGGTCGGGCTGCTGATCTTCCTGGGCGTCTACCCGAAGCCCGTCACGGACATCGTCAACCCCGCGGTGGAGCAGACCATGTCCGACGTTCAGAAGAAGGACCCCCAGCCCGAGGTGGAGGCGGCCAAGTGAGCGCATCAGCCGTCCACAGCCTGTGGACAATCGCGGCCGACCCGATCACCAAGATCGACGCGCCGAAGTTCGAGTACGGACAACTGGCGCCCACCCTGATCGTCGTGGGAGCGGCGATCGTCGGGATCCTGGTCGAGGCGTTCGTCCCGCGCAAATCCCGCTATTACGTCCAGATGTTCGTCTCCGTCGTGGCCCTCGCGGCCGCCTTCGCCGCGGTCGTCGCCCTGGCGGCCGACGGCTACGGCACGACCAAGGCGCGCATCGCGGCGATGGGCGCGATCGCCGTCGACGGACCCGCCCTGTTCCTGCAGGGCACGATCCTGCTGGCGGCCCTGGTCGGGCTGTTCACCTTCGCCGAGCGGCGTCTGGACCCGGTGGCGCACGGCAACCGGGTGGACTCCTTCGCCGCGCAGGCCGCGTCCGTGCCGGGCAGCGAGAGCGAGAAGGCCGCGGTCAAGGCCGGGTTCACCACCACCGAGGTGTTCCCGCTGCTGATGTTCGCCGTGGCCGGCATGCTGATCTTCCCGGCGGCCAACGACCTGCTGACGCTGTTCGTGGCCCTGGAGGTCTTCTCCCTGCCGCTGTACCTGCTGTGCGCCCTGGCCCGCCGCAAGCGGCTCATGTCGCAGGAGGCTGCGGTCAAGTACTTCCTGCTCGGCGCGTTCGCCTCCGCGTTCACCCTGTTCGGCATCGCGCTGCTCTACGGCTACGCGGGCTCGATGTCGTACGCGACGATCGCGCAGGTCGTCGACGGCACCGTCCAGGACGTCAACCCGGCGCTCGCCGACACCATGGGCAACGACGCGCTGCTGCTGGTCGGCGCCGCGCTGCTGGTGATGGGCCTGCTGTTCAAGGTGGGCGCGGTGCCCTTCCACATGTGGACACCGGACGTCTACCAGGGCGCGCCGACCCCGGTGACCGGCTTCATGGCGGCGGCGACCAAGGTGGCGGCCTTCGGCGCGCTCCTGCGGGTGCTGTACGTCGTACTGCCCGGCCTGCGCTGGGACTGGCGGCCGGTGATGTGGGCCGTGGCGATCGTCACCATGCTGGGCGGAGCGATCGTCGCGATCACGCAGACCGACATCAAGCGCCTGCTGGCGTACTCGTCGATCGCACACGCCGGGTTCATCCTCGCGGGTGTCATCGCGACCACGCCGGACGGCGTCTCGTCCGTCCTGTTCTACCTGGCCGCGTACTCGTTCGTGACGATCGGCGCCTTCGCGGTGGTCACGCTGGTGCGCGACGCGGGCGGTGAGGCGACGCACCTGTCCAAGTGGGCGGGGCTGGGTCGGCGTTCGCCGCTGGTGGCGGCTGTGTTCGCGGTGTTCCTGCTGGCCTTCGCCGGCATTCCGCTGACGTCCGGCTTCTCCGGGAAGTTCGCCGTGTTCAAGGCGGCGGCGGAGGGCGGGGCCGCCCCGCTCGTCGTCATCGGTGTGATCTCCTCGGCGATCGCGGCGTTCTTCTACATCCGGGTCATCGTGCTGATGTTCTTCAGCGAGCCGCGGCCCGAGGGTCCGACGGTGGCCGTGCCGTCGCCGCTGACCATGACGGCGATCGGCGTCGGTGTGGCGGTCACGCTGGTGCTCGGTGTGGCCCCGCAGTACTTCCTGGACCTGGCGGGACAGGCGGGCGTGTTCGTCCGCTGAGCGTCTCCGTGAGCATGGGGCCCGGCTTCCGCGGGGAGCCGGGCTCCTTCGCGTGCCTGGGGCAGGCCCCTTCGCGTGTCCGGGGCGGGCCCTTTCGCGCGTGTCCGGGGTGAGCCCTCTCCGCATATTCGAACGGGAGTGTGGGTCGCTGTCTCCATCGGGCGGGACCTGTGGACAACTCCGGGACTGTCGGTACGGGCGCCTATGGTGGACGCAGTGGTCGAGGCGCGACGCACGGGGGACGCAACGATGGGCGCGACGGGCGGGACGGGTGTGATGACGGAACGGGACACGGTGACCGGTGCCGATGCCGGGACGGGCGGCGGGTCCGCCACCGGCGACGGTCCGGCCGGGCCGCTCGGTGCCGACGCGAGCGAGGCGCTGACCGCCCTGCACCGGGTCTTCGGCTACGGCGCCTTCCGCGGCGAGCAGGAAGCGGTCATCGAGCACGTGGTCGCCGGCGGCGACGCCGTCGTGCTCATGCCCACCGGCGGCGGCAAGTCGCTGTGCTACCAGATCCCGTCCCTGGTCAGGCCGGGCACGGGCGTGGTCGTCTCGCCGCTCATCGCCCTGATGCAGGACCAGGTGGACGCGCTGCGGGCCCTGGGCGTGCGGGCCGGGTTCATGAACTCCACGCAGGACTTCGACGAGCGCCGGATGGTGGAGGCCGAGTTCCTCGCCGGCGAGCTGGACCTGCTGTATCTGGCGCCGGAGCGGCTGCGGCTGGAGAGCACCCTCGATCTGCTCTCCCGCGGCAAGATCTCCCTCTTCGCCATCGACGAGGCGCACTGCGTCTCCCAGTGGGGCCACGACTTCCGGCCCGACTACCTGGCGCTGTCGCTGCTCGGCGAGCGCTGGCCTGACGTACCACGGATCGCGCTCACGGCCACGGCCACGCGGGCCACCCACCGGGAGATCACCGAGCGGCTGAACATGCCGTCGGCCCGCCACTTCGTGGCCAGCTTCGACCGGCCCAACATCCAGTACCGGATCGTGCCCAAGGCCGACCCGAAGAAGCAGCTGCTGGCGTTCCTGCGCGAGGAGCACGCGGGCGACGCGGGCATCGTCTACTGCCTGTCACGCAACTCGGTGGAGAAGACCGCCGAGTTCCTCAGCCGCAACGGCATCGAGGCCGTGCCCTACCACGCGGGCCTGGACGCGGGGACGCGCGCGGCCCACCAGTCCCGCTTCCTGCGTGAGGACGGCCTGGTCGTGGTGGCGACCATCGCCTTCGGCATGGGCATCGACAAGCCGGACGTCCGTTTCGTCGCCCACCTCGACTTGCCCAAGTCGGTCGAGGGCTACTACCAGGAGACGGGCCGGGCCGGCCGCGACGGACTGCCGTCGACGGCGTGGATGGCCTACGGGCTCAACGACGTCATCCAGCAGCGCAAGCTGATCCAGTCCGGCGAGGGCGACGAGGCCTTCCGGCGGCGGGCCCAGGCCCACCTCGACTCGATGCTGGCGCTGTGCGAGACGGCCCAGTGCCGCCGGAGCCAGCTCCTGGCCTACTTCGGCCAGGACCCGGACCCGGCCGGCTGCGGCAACTGCGACACGTGCCTGGCCCCGCCGGAGACCTGGGACGGCACGGTCGCCGCCCAGAAGGTGCTCTCGACGGTGGTGCGGCTGCAGCGGGAGCGGGGGCAGAAGTTCGGCGCAGTGCAGATCGTCGACATCCTGCTGGGCAAGCGCACCGCCAAGGTCATCCAGTTCGACCACGACCAGCTGTCGGTGTTCGGCATCGGGGAAGACCTCACCGAGGGCGAATGGCGGGGCGTGATACGGCAGTTGCTCGCCCAGGGACTGCTCGCGGTGGAGGGCGACTACGGCACGCTGGTGCTGACCGAGGCCAGCGGGGCGGTGCTGCGGCGGGAGCGGGAGGTGCCGCTGCGCAAGGAGCCGAAGAAGCCGGTGTCCTCCCGGTCGGGGTCCTCCTCCACTGGCTCCGGGCGGGGCGATCGCAAGGGCAAGGCCGTCGCCGCCGAGCTGCCCGAGGAACTGCTGCCGGCGTTCGAGGCCCTGCGCGCCTGGCGGGCCGAGCAGGCGCGTGAGCAGGGCGTCCCGGCGTACGTCATCTTCCACGACGCGACGCTGCGGGAGATCGCCCTGGCGTGGCCGGCGTCGGTGCGGGAGCTCGGCGGGATCAGCGGGGTGGGCGAGAAGAAGCTCGCGACCTACGGCGAAGGGGTGCTCGGGGTGCTCGCGTCGCTGAGCGCGCCGCCCGGAGCGGCCCCGGCGACCGACGCGCCCTCGCCGGCCCCGTCTCGGGCCTCCGGCCCGGGCAACGAGGAGCCGGACGACTGGCCCGAGATGGACGCGGAGCCGGAGCCCGAGGACTGGATATAGGACGACGGGCCAGGGCCAGGGCCGGGGGCCGTCGTCCGGCTCGACCTCGGCTGGACCGGTGTGGCTCATGACTCCGGCCGGACCGTCATAGTGCGCGGGACGCGTATGCCCTGACGTCGGCGTCGGAGTCCGTCGTTGCCGTGGCCAGGGCCGCTCGCGCCTCCGTCGAGGACCGGTGCCGGGTCAAGGCCAGGACGGCGGCCTTGCGGACATCGGCGTTGGAGTCCGCGAGGGTCTTGGCCAGCGCGGGGACGGCGACGTCGGGCTCGGCGACGGACAGGGCCGTCGCCGCACCGGCCCGCACCTGCCAGGCCGGCTCCGCCAGGGCGGCGACGGCGCGTGCGGTCAGGGGCGCCGGGCAACCGGTCGTGCCCAGTGCTCCGTAAGCCGCCGCTCGCACCAGGGCGTCGGGGTCGTCGAGCAGCCCGGTGAGCGCCTGGGCGACCGGGTCGGACCCGACGGCGTCGCCCTCGCCCGGCAGTGCCGCGGCGGACAGCCGTTCCGCCCCCACGGTGGCCAGGCCCTTGGCGATCGCCACCCGGACCTCACGGGACGGGTCGGTGGCCGCCGCGCCCGCCAGTGCGTCGGCGGCGTCGACCGACACCAGGGCGCGCACGGCCTCGATCCGGACGGACAGGTCCGAGTCGCTCAGGGAGGCCGCGAACAGGCCGCTGTCCCCGAGGCGCAGGGCGCGCAGGACGTCCAGCGCGGCGGCGCGGACCACCGGGTCCGGCTCGTCCAGGGCGGCGGCGAGGCCGTCGCGCAGGCCGGGCTCGGGCGGGAGCGTCTCGACGAGCTCCCGCAGGGACGCGGCCGCGGCGGCACGGACCTCGGCGGCGGTGTCCCGCAGGGCCGCGGCGAGGGCGGGACCCGTCCCCGGCGGCAGGGTCTCGGTGAGCACGGCGACCGCCTCGCGCCGGACGGCGGGCGCGGGGTCGGTCAGGTAGGGCCGGAGGGCGTCGAGCTCGGGCTCCTCGTCGGCGAGGGCGACGAGTTCGAGGAGGCGGGCGGAGGACCGCTCACCCGCGGGGGCGGTGGGTGAGAGGGGCGCGGTGGCGGCCGGCTCCGGCTCCGCGCCGGTGGCGGCCCCGGCCAGGGCCGCCACCGGCGCCACATCGCGCGACCCCGCCGTCGCGACGTCCTCGGCGTGCACCTCGCCGATGTACCGGGACGCGCCGCCGACCGGATCGAAACCGTCGACCGGAACGAGATAGGGAGCCACGGGACGAGCCGTGAACTCCATCGCACCAGAGGGGGACTTGTGCAGATCGAGGTGGTGGAACCAGGACGCGTCGTCGCGCCGGGGGTGGTCGAGCCGGTCGTGGTAGAGACCCCAGCGGGACTCCGTGCGGGCCAGGGAGGAGCGCGCGGCCATCTCCGCGCAGTCGCGGATGAAGGTGACCTCGGCGCAGCGCATCAGCTCGTGCGGGGTGCGGGCGCCCATCTCCGCGATGTCGTCCCGCATCCGCTCGAACGCCTCCAGGGCCAGCGACAGCCGGGCACCGGACTTGGGCGGGGCGACGTAGTCGTTCACGAAACGGCGCAGCTTGTACTCGACCTGGGGCTGGGGCGGGCCGTCGGGGTTGCGCAGCGGGCGGTAGATCAACTCGTGCGCCTCGCGCAACTGGTCGGCCGGCAGCGTTCCCTCGTAGGCGGTGTACTGCGCCGCGTCCGCGCCCGCCAGGTCGCCGAAGACGAACGCGCCGATCATGTAGTTGTGCGGCACGCACGCGAGGTCGCCGGCCGCGTACAGGCGGGGCACGGTGGTGCGGGCGTGGTCGTCCACACGGACACCGGAGGCGGAGTGGCCGCCGCACAGGCCGATCTCGGAGATGTGCATCTCGACGTCGTGCGTGCGGTAGTCGTGGCCGCGGCCGGAGTGGAAGGTGCCGCGGGTGGGGCGTTCGGTGGAGTGCAGGATCGTCTCCAGCGCCGAGACGGACTCCTCCGGGAGGTGGCTCAGCTTGAGGTAGACCGGGCCCCGGTCGGACGCCACCTCCGCCGCGAACTCGGCCATCATCTGGCCCGACCAGTAGTCGGAGTCGACGAAGCGCTCGCCGTGCCGGTTGACCTGGTAGCCGCCGAAGGGGTTGGCGACATAGGCGCAGGCCGGACCGTTGTAGTCCTTGATCAGCGGGTTGATCTGGAAGCACTCGATGCCGGTGAGCTCGGCCCCGGCGTGGTAGGCCATGGCGTAGCCGTCGCCGGCGTTGGTGGGGTTCTCGTAGGTGCCGTAGAGGTAGCCGGAGGCGGGCAGGCCCAGGCGGCCGCAGGCACCGGTGGCGAGGATGACCGCGCCCGCGCGGACCTGGACGAACCGCCCGGTGCGGGTGTTGAAGCCGGCCGCCCCGACGGCGCGTCCCTGCGCTGTGAGGACACGCACCGGCATCACCCGGTTCTCGATGCGGATGCGCTCCCGCATCTCCCGCCGCCGCAGCTGCCGGTAGAGGACCTTCTTGACGTCCTTGCCCTCCGGCATGGGCAGGACGTAGGAGCCGGAGCGGTGCACCTGGCGGACCGCGTAGTCGCCGTGCTCGTCCTTCTCGAACTTCACGCCGTAGGACTCCAGCCGCTGCACCATCGCGAAGCCGCGGGTGGCGGTCTGGCGGACGGTGGACTGGTCGACGATGCCGTCGTTGGCACGGGTGATCTCGGCGACGTAGTCGTCGGGTTCGGCGCGGCCCGGGACGACCGCGTTGTTGACGCCGTCCATGCCCATGGCGAGCGCGCCGGAGTGACGGACGTGCGCCTTCTCCAGCAGCAGCACGTTCGCCCCGTGCTCGGCGGCGGTCAGGGCCGCCATGGTGCCGGCGGTGCCGCCGCCGACGACGAGGACGTCGCAGGTCAGTTCCTCGGCGTCGGCGAGGGCCGGGACGGCGAGGGACGGGACGGCGCGGGGGGTGTCCGCGGGGGAGTTCACGGAGGTGGTGGTCACCGGGGTGCCTTTCACGTGCCGAGCGAGGTGAGGACGTCGCGCCGCAGGGCCAGGCGCGCGGGGTCGTCGTGCGCGCCCCGGTCGCGCGGGCGGGGCACGTCCCGGACGGCGGCGACACCGCCCGCGGCGAGCAGGGCCACGCGGTCGCCGAGGAACAGCGCCTCGTCCACGTCGTGGGTGACGAAGACGACGGTGGCGCCCGTGCCCCGGAGCACCTCCACCAGGAGGTCCTGCATGCCGGCGCGGGTCTGCGCGTCGAGCGCTCCGAACGGCTCGTCCATCAGCACGGCGCGGGGGCGTGCGGCCAGGGCGCGGGCCAGCTGGGCGCGCTGGCGCTGTCCGCCGGAGACCCGGTGCGGCAACTGCCCCGCCTGCGCGCCGAGTCCGACCCGCTCCAGCCAGGCGTGGGCCTGGGCCCGGCGTTCGGCGCGGGACACGCCCCGGACGGCGAGGGGCAGTTCGACGTTGGCGCGCAGCGTGCGCCAGGGGAGCAGGGCGTCTTCCTGGAAGATCAGGGCGCGGTCGGCGGCGGGGCCGGACAGCGGCCGGCCGTCCTGGGTGATCTCTCCGGCCAGCGGCGCCAGCAGCCCGGCCAGGGTGCGCAGCAGGGTCGACTTGCCGCAGCCGGAGGGGCCGACGACGGTGAGGATCTCGCCGGGCGCGACATCGAGGTCGACGCCGTCCAGGGCGGGTGCGCCGGGGCGGCCGAGCCGGGCGCCGGCGAGGGCGAGCCGGGTGCCGCGTCCCGTCGTCCCCGCGGTGGGGGCGTCCGGCTCGGGCGACGTGCCCGGGACGGTCCCCGGCTCCGGGGAAACGCCCGGGACGGTCTCAGACGAGGTGCTCATCGCGTGCCTCCTCGGATCGGGCCCCGGCGGGCCGGACGGCGGGCGCGGGCGGCGCGGGCTGCCCGGACCCGGCGGGCCGTGCGGGCCGGGGCGCCCGGGCAGCGGGGTCGTAGGCGGTGCGGGGCAGCCAGCGGGTGAGGCGGCGGCCCAGCAGTTCCACGGCCGTGGAGGTGAGCCAGCCGAGCACGCCGATGGTGGCCATGCCGACGAAGACACCCGGGTAGTCGACGACGGTGTAGTCCTGCCAGGTGCGGTAGCCGACGCCGTACTGGCCGGAGATCATCTCGGCGGAGATCACACAGATCCACGAGACGCCGATGCCGACGGACAGACCGCCGAAGACCCCGGGCAGGGCACCCGGCAGGACGACCGAGCCGAGGATCCGCCACCGTCCGCCGCCCATGGTGAGCACCGCCTCCTCCCACACGGGGGTCAGCGCGCGCACGGCGTGCCGGGTGGAGACCAGGACCGGGAAGAAGGCGGCGGTGCAGGTGATGAAGACGATGCCCTGCTCGTTGGAGGGGAACAGCAGGATCGCGACCGGGACCAGGGCGATGGCCGGGACCGGGCGGATCACCTCCAGCACGGGTCCGAGCAGGTCCTCGGCGAGACGCGAGCGCGCCACGAGCACGCCCGTGGCCACGCCCAGGACGGCGGCCAGCAGGAAGCCGGTGAGGATCCGGGTGAGGCTGTCGGTGAGGTCCGTCCAGTAGTCCGGCCCGGTCAGCCGTTCGGCGAAGGCGCGGGCCACGTCGGTGACCGTCGGGAACTGCGAGAACCGCAGCCACAGGTCGACGTCGAGACTGGTCAGCGCCTGCCACAGACCGAGGGCGCCGGCCAGCGAGAGCAGACGGAGCGCGTACCGCCTCATGACGCCCGCTCCAGGGCGTCGGCATAGGAGACGGTCCGCGCCCCGGCGTGCCCGGCGATGTACGCCCGCGCGGTGTCGGGGGTGACGAAGGGCAGCAGCTCGCCGCCGTCGGCCACCCACACGGCCTTGTCGGCGAACCAGAGGGTGCCGGTGGTGGTGTCGGGGACGGAGGCGGCGCGCAGGGTGTCGCGGTGTCCGGCGACGTAACGCAACAGCTTGGAGGGGGAGTCGAACGTGACGGTCTTCGAGGCGCCCTTGGGCCAGGCCTCGCTCGCGGCGGGCGCGGGCTTCGTGGCGAGACGCTTCGCGTACGCCGCCGGTCCCAGGGCCTTCTTCACGTACCGGTCGTCGACGAACGCGTCGACGTCCACATCGCCGGTGAGCTTGGCCGACTTCAGGACCGCCACGTCCTGCTTCAGCGCGGAGACCAGCTGGGGCTTGATGGCCGGGTCGAAGGTGGCGATGCCGTGATCGCCGTTGTAGAGGTAGACGACCTCGGCGGGCAGGCCGGTCGCCTTCGCGACCTTCTCGGCGGCGTCCACCGGGTGCTCGTTCAGGTAGTCGGTCGCCTCCGCCTGCGCCTTCAGGAACGCCTCCAGCACGGCCGGGCGCTCCTGCGCGAACTCCTCGCGGGCGGTGACGCCGTGGAAGGTGGGGAGGTTCAGCCGGGCGCCGTCGTAGATCGCCTTCGCCTTGCCCTGGAAGGCGAGCAGGCCGGGCCAGGCGACGAACTGGGAGAGCGCGTCCGTGCTGCCCGCCGTGAGGGCGGAGGCGCCGACCGCGGGCTGCTGGTTGAGCTTCTCGATGTCGCCGGCCGGGTCGATGCCGGCGCGCTGCAGGGCCCGTACGAGCGTGCCGTCGGCGGCGGATCCGACGCTGGTGGAGACCTTCCTGCCCTTCAGGTCCTTCAGGGAGGCCAGCCGGGAACCGGGCGCGGTGACGATGGTGTTGAGGCCGCCGCGCAGGTTGTAGCCGGTGACCGACACGAGCCGGGTGGGGCGGTCGAGCTGCTTGCCGCGGGCCGCGTTGATGAGCAGCGGGAAGTCGCCCATCGAGCCGATGTCTATCTTCCCGGCGGTCATCTGGGCGGTGATCGGGGCGCCGGTGGCGTAGTCCTGCCAGCTCACCTTGTAGCGGACGCCGTCGTTCAGGGCGTTGAGCTGCTTCTCGAAGGAGCCGAGGGAGCGCAGCAGGGTGCCCGCGGTGACGGTGTTGATCGTCCGGGACTGGTAGCCGACGGTGACGGTCACCGTGGAGCCGCTGCCGGCCTCGGCGTCACCGCCGCAGGCGCTGAGCGGGAGCAGGAGGACGGCGGCGGACGTGGCGACGACTGTGCGTTTCATGATGGTTCGGGCCTCTCACCGGAGCAGATAGGGCATGTTGACGGTGACGGCTCCGGTGGGGCAGCGCGCCGCGCACGGGCCGCAGTACCAGCACTCGTCGACGTGCATGTAGGCCTTGCCGTTGCGTTCGTCGATGGCGAGGGAGTCCAGCGGGCACATGTCCACACAGAGCGTGCAGCCGTCGATGCACTTCGACTCGTCGATCGTCACGGGCACGTCGGCCCGCTGGGGCACCAAGGGCATGGCTGTCTCCGCGAGTGTGCGCGAGCGGGTGGTGGGTCAGACGGACCGGTGCAGCAGACCGCTCATGGCGATGCGGTCGCCGCGGAACCGGATGAACTCCAGGTCGACCGGGCGGCCGTCCGCGAGGTGGGTGAGGCGTTCCAGCATGAGGACGGCGGCGCCGCGCGGGGCCTCCAGCACGGCGGCGGAGTGGGTGTCCGCGCTGACCGCCTCCAGGGTGATCTCGGCGTGGCCGAGGCGCCGGCCGGTGACGGCTTCCAGCAGACGGAAGACGTCGGTGTTCTCGAGGTCGGCGCCGAGCAGTCCCGTGCCGATGTCGAGGGGGATGTAGGTGAGGTCGAGGGACAGGGGAAGGCCGTTGAGGCGGCGCAGGCGTTCGATGTAGAGGACGTCGGTGCCGGGCGCCAGGCCGAGGCGTGCGGCGACGGGCACGGGTGCCGGGGCGGGGCCCATGGTGCGGACCTCGTTGGTGACGTGGCCGTGCTCGCGCAGGGTCTCCGCGAGGCCCATCAGGCGGTCGAGGCCGTGGGGGTACTTGTGGGCCACGACCACGGTGCCGACACCCGGCTGGCGTTCCACCAGCCCCTCGGCCCGCAGCAGGTCCAGGGCCTCGCGGACCGTGTTGCGGCTGGCGCGGTAGTCGGCGGCGAGTGCCGACTCGTGGGGCAGGACGCCCTCGCCGAAGTCGCCGGTGAGCAGCTGCCGGCGGAGCAGGTCCGCCAGTTGCCGGGCCCGGTCGGCGCGCAGCCGTCGCCGCGCGCGGTGGGCGGCGACGGTGGTCGCGGCGCCCTGTCCGGCGTGGTCTCGGATACGGTCGGTCGGCATGGATCGGACCATACCTATCCGGTCGGAAAAGTGGTGTTGCGGGAATGTTGCGCCACCGGGAGGGCGACCGGTTCCCCGCGTGACCTGCGTGTTCGCGGCGTCGGCGGGCAGATCCGCCACCGGCCGCCGAACCGGTGCGGCTACGACAGCGCCGTCAGGCCCGGGGCGAAGGCGATCAGCAGCGGCAGCAGCGGGACGAGCGCGGCCGTGGTGGTCGTCAGGGCGCGGTGCCTGCGGCCCAGCCGGGGCGGCGGTTCGAGCAGCCGGTCGACCCGCTCGCCCAGCAGCCGGTGGCTGGAGGCGCAGGACAGCACGCCGCGGTGCTGGTTGAGCTCGATCAGGGCCAGGGCGGTGGTCAGGTGGCCGCAGCGGCGGGAGGCGGTGTCGTCGGCGGCCAGTTCGACCAGGCGGTGGGTCTGGTCGCAGAAGTGGGCGAACAGCGGGATGCGGGGGAAGCCGGTGGCGAGGGCGGTCGACAGGTGGAGCAGCCAGTCGTGGCGGGCCCGGGCGTGGCCGCGCTCGTGGGTGAGGACGGCGTCCAGCTGGTGTTCCGTCAGGCGGTGCAGGGCGCCCGTGGTGACGATCAGCTGGGGCGGGCTGCCGGGCATCCACCAGGCGTCGGGGTACTCGTCCTCCAGGACCAGCACCGGACCCTTGGCGGCGGGCAGGCCGGCTGGCAGGTCGGGGGCGCGCTCGCGCAGATGGGCGCGGGCCCGGGCGCGGCGCCGGCGCGCCTCGACGAGCTCCCGCGCGAGCATCGCGGTCGTCCAGGCGGCGCCGCAGGCCAGCAGCACGGTGAGGGCGGCGGCCCAGGGCGGAGCGGTGGACAGGTCGTACGCGGCGGTCACTGCGGGCGGCGCCGGGGCGAAGAGCTGCGCGCGGACCGTGCCGAACACGGCGGCCGCGCCCAGCGCGAGCGCCGTCACGCAGCACAGCAGGACGGTGGCGACCAGGCACTGCCACACCCACAGCGCGACCACCGGTTCCCGCTCCGGCCACGAGGCCCGGGTCAGCGCCCGGGGTACGGGGACGGCGGCCGCCACGGCGACGACGCTCAGCAGGAGCAGGCAGACGGTCATGGCCACGGGCTCCGGTTCCTGGTCGGAAAAGGGGCGGCTACGGGTCGTGCGGGGCAGGGCGGTCGCCGTGCGCGGGTGCCGCGGCCGTGAGCGCACCGGTGACGTGGTCGCCGTGCCCGCCGGGGTTCCGGCTGCCGTGCGCCCGCGTGACCGCGACGAGCCCCCGGCCGGCGTGCCGTGCACCGCGCGGGTACGGGCACACCGCCCGCCGCCCAGTATGACGGGCCGGGGCGGTACGCGTCAGGCACCGGACGTCAACGGACGGGCCGCGAGGGGCGATCGGCCCCCCGGCCCCGGGTCGCCCGTGCCGCCCATGCCGCGTGGCCTGGGCCTGCCCGGGCCTCCCCGGGGTCGGTCCGGGCCCTCGGGGTCGGTCCGCGCCCCCCGCCCCACAGCGATCAGTCCGGGACCACCCGTCCCGTCACCTCTCCCAGCCCCACCCGGACACCGTCGGGCCCGGGCGCCCACGCCGAGAGGGTCACGACGTCGCCGTCCTCCAGGAACGTCCGCTTGCCGTCCGGGAGTTCCAGCGGGTCGCGGCCGTTCCAGGTCAGCTCCAGCAGCGAGCCGCGCTCGCGCTCCGACGGCCCGCTGACCGTCCCGGAGCCGTACAGGTCGCCCGTGCGCAGGGAGGCACCGTTGACGGTCATGTGGGCCAGCTGCTGCGCGGCCGTCCAGTACATGGTGGAGAAGGGCGGCTCGGAGACGACGTGGCCGTTGACGGCGACGCTGATCCGCAGGTCGTAGCCGCCGGGCTCCTCGTCGCTGTCGTCCAGGTACGGCAGCAGCCGGTGCGTCCGGGCCGGAGGCGCCACGAGAGCCTCCTCCAGGGCGTCCAGCGGGGTGATCCACGCCGAGACCGAGGTGGCGAAGGACTTGCCGAGGAACGGGCCGAGCGGCACGTACTCCCAGGCCTGGAGGTCGCGCGCGGACCAGTCGTTCAGCAGGCACAGGCCGAAGACGTGCTCGCGGAAGTCGCCGAGCGCCACGGGCCGGCCCATGCGGGAGGGGACGCCGACGACGAAGCCGACCTCGGCCTCGATGTCCAGCCGGACGGACGGGCCGAAGACGGGGGCGGCGTCGGTGGGCGCCTTGCGCTGGCCCGAGGGGCGTACGACGTCCGTGCCGGAGACGACGACCGTGCCGGAGCGGCCGTGGTAGCCGATCGGCAGGTGCTTCCAGTTGGGGGTGAGGGAGTCCTCGGCGTCGGGCCGGAACATCTGCCCGACGTTTCGCGCGTGGTTCTCGGAGGCGTAGAAGTCGACGTAGTCCGCGACCTCGAAGGGCAGGTGCAGGGTCACCGAGGACAGCGGGTGGAACAGCTTCTCGACCGTCTCGCGGTGGGAGGGCACGGTCACCCAGGCCGTCAGCGCCCGGCGGACGTCCGACCAGGCCGTGCGGCCCGCCGCCAGCAGCGGGTTGAGGCTCGGCTGCGCGAGCAGGGAGGCGTACGGGGAGCCGAGCGCGTGGGCCGCCGCGCCCGCGTCCAGCACATGGTCGCCGAGCCGGACGCCCACCGTGCGGTGGTCGGAGCCGGGAAGGGAGAACACGCCGTACGGCAGGTTGTGCGGACCGAAGGGGTCGCCCTCGGGGACATCGAAGGGGGGCATCGGGTGCTGCCTCGCTTTCGGGTGCGCCATGTCGTCGCCACGTGTCCGTGGTCGTGCCACACGTTACGGGTGACGCACCGGTCCTGGGCAGTGTCCGAGGAGGCGAGCGGGAAGAACGGGGCAGGTGGGCCCGGGTGCGACCGGACGAACTCGCCGGCGGTGACCTGCGCGGCGTACGGGACCGCACATGTGTACGTGCCGGAAGTTATCCACAGGACGCGGCGCAATCTTGACGGAGCGGTGCGAACGGGGCGACTCTGGGCGGGTGCCGGAAGGCCTCGGGGAGGGGGCGTTCCGACGGCACACCAGGGGGGCGGATGGCCATTGGGGAGGCCGGTCCGGGCTCGGTGCGGCATGGTTCACGGCCGAAGCGGCTGGAAGAGACCATGCGCCTGCGGCTCGGCCGGGAATGTGTGTATGTACCGTCGTGCCGTTTCGGGCTGTACGTGGCGCTGCGCCACTGGTGCCCGCCCGGCGGACGGGTGCTGATGTCGCCGGTCAACGACGACGTGATCTTCTTCGTGGTGCTCGCCGCCGGGCTGCGCCCGGTGCAGGCGCCCCTGAACCCGTTCGACGCGTCCATCGACGTCGATGCCGTGCCGGACGAGGTGTGGAGCTCGGTGTCGGCCGTGCTCACCACGAACCTGTACGGGAACCCCGACCCGGCGCCGCGCCTCAGGAGCAGGTGCGACGCGCTGGGCATCCCGCTGTTCGAGGACGCGGCCCATGCCATCGGCAGCCGGGTGGGGGACCGGCCGGTCGGGGCGTGGGGCGAGGCCTCGGTGTTCAGTCTGTCCAAGCACGTCGGCGCCAAGGCCGGCGGCATGCTGTCCCTCGCCGACCCGGACCTGCGCCGGGCCGTGGAGGAAACCCGGGCGGGGCTGCTCACCCGGGGCCGGATCAGTTCCGAACTGGCCTTCGCGGTGCGGCCGTACGCGGAGGCGGCCGTGCGCGGACTGCGGCTGCGGCGGGCCGCCTGGGCCGCGATCCGGCTGCTCGGGCTGGACGACCGCGAGGAGATCCGGATGCCCCTGCGCCCGGACGAACTCGCCCTGGCGGCCGGCCGGGCGCCCGGGCTCGACGCCCACCACCCGTGGCTGCGCGTCGACATGCACGACTACCGCCTGGAGTCGGGCCGGCTGCGGCTGGGCCGCATCGGACGCAAGCTCGGCCGGCTGGACGACGTGCTGGACGCCTGCCGGGCGGGCACGGAGCTGCTGCTGGCCACGCCCTGGGCCAAGCCGCGCGACACGCACGGGACGCAACCGCTGTTCCGGGTACCGCTGTTCGTCGAGGACCGGGACGCGGCGATCGCGGCCCTGGCGGACCGGGGCGTCGTTGTCGGCTACCTCTACGACCCGCCGCTGGACGACTACGCGGGCGCGCGGTTCACCGACCTCTCACCGGCCCCCGAGGCGGCCCGCTGGTTCGCCCGGCACGCGCTGCCCGTCGACCCGCTGCGGGCGCGCACGGTCGTGGAGGTGCTGGAGCGGTCCGGGGCACGACCGGTCGACGTCCCGGGACGGCTGTCCCGGAGCGGACCGACACCGGGAGGGCTGGGGTAGTCCCGTGGCTGAGATCCAGGTGCACGAGCCCGCCACCGCGCGCGCCGGCGGCGGGCCGCGGCCTGCCGACGGCGAGCACACGCACGACTCGCTGTTCAAGAACGCCTACTTCCTCATGCTCAGCACCGGCGTCTCGGCCGTGCTGGGCCTGGGATTCTGGCTGGTGGCGGCCCGCTACTACACGGAGGAGGCGGTCGGCCAGGGCTCCGCGGCCATCGCCGCGATGCGCCTGCTGGCCAGCATCACGGCGACGACGATGATCGGCGCCGTCGTCCGCTTCGTCCCGCGCGCGGGACGCGAGACCGGACGCCTGGTGTGGGGCACGTACGTGGCCAGTTCGCTGATCGTGGCGCTCGCCGCGGCCGTCTTCCTGCTCACGCTCGACGCGTGGGGTGCGTCGTACGCGCCGCTGGGCACGCCCGTGGCGGGCGCGGTGTTCGTCGCCGCGTGCGTGGCCTGGGCGCTGCTCACGCTCCAGGACGGGGTGCTCACCGGTCTGCGCAAGGCGGAGTGGGTGCCGGCCGGCAACGCGGTGTTCTCGGTCGGGAAGCTCGCCCTGCTGGCCGCCTTCGCCGGCACGCTGCCCGTCCTCGGCATCTTCGTCTCCTGGGCGGTGGCGATCGCCTTCTCCACGCTGCCGCTGGGCTGGCTGATCTTCCGCAGGCTCATCCCGCGCCAGGCCGAGGCCGACCGCGACAAGGAGCCCCCGAAGATCAGGGACATGGGCCGCTTCCTGGCCGGTGACTCGCTGGGCGCGCTGTTCAGCCTGGCGATGATCAACCTGCTGCCGGTGATGGTCGCGGTCCGCTTCAGCGCCGCGGAGAACGGCTACTTCTACGTCGCCTACACCGTCGGCGGCACGATGGAGTTCATGGCCATCAACATGGCCTCCTCCCTCACCGCGCACGCCTCGCACGACCCGCGCCAGCTCGCGGACGGCGTCCGGGGCGCCCTGCGGCGCATGACGCTGCTGCTCGTTCCGGTCGTGCTGGTCCTCGTCCTGTTCGCCCCGTACATCCTCACGCCCTTCAGCCCGGACTACGCCGAGCACGGCTCGACCGTGCTGCGGCTGCTCGCGCTCGGCGCGCTGCCCCGGGTCGTGGTGGAGCTCTACATCGGCGTCCTGCGCGTGCAGGGGCGCACCGGCGTGCTCGCCGCGCTCCAAGGCGCCATGTGCGCCCTGGTGCTGGGCAGCGCGGCCGTGCTGTTCACACCGGCCGGGATCGCCGGAGCGGGCTGGGCCGTGCTGCTCAGCATGACCCTGATCGCCGTCGTCTCCACGGCCGGACTGCGCGCGGCCCTGCGCCCCGACGACCGCGCACCCGCCGTCCGCGCACCGGCCGACCCCTCCTACGGCACCCGCTGGGCGAAACTCAACGCCACCGCCGGGTACGGCACGACCTGGGCCCGCAAGGCCGCCTACCAGCCCACGGACGGCGACCAGGACACGGTCACGCTGTTCATCGGGCGCCCCGGCTACGAACGCGAGGCGCTGCAGGCGGACACGCTCGCCCTGATCGTGCGCAAGGAGGGCCCCACCCGCGAACCGCCGCACGAGTCCGCTCAGCCGCCCCCGGACCAGGAGTTGTGGGAGCGGCGGCTGCGGGGTGCCCTGTGGAGCCTGCTCGGGGTGGCCGCGGTGTTCTTCTGCGCGCCGCTGCGGGACCTGCCCTGGCCGGACCGGGCGTCCGACGCGGCGCTGAGCGGGCGTCAGCTGCTGGCGGGACTGCCGTTGCCGTCGCTCGCCGCGGGGGGCCTGCTGCTGGTGGTGTTCGTGGCCGCTGTGACGCTGTGCGCCCGGCGCGACCCGTGGCTGCCCGGGACGGCGCTGGCCGCCGCCCTGCTCGCCCTGTACACCGCACCGGTCGCCCTCGGACGGGAACCGCGGCCGGTGGACGGGGCGTTGTACGAGAAGACGGCCGGCTTCCTCGCGGACGCGCTGGGGCTCGACGGGCCCGAGCCGCTGCTGCGCTGGGCGCCGCCGGTCTGCCTGCTGCTGTGCCTCGTCCCCCTGTGGCTGCTGCTCGCGAGCGCGGGCGGACGGCTGACCTGGCCGGGGCGCTGGGGGGTCCTGTATCTCCTCGCGGTCGCCGGCTGGGTGTGGCGTGAGGCGCTCGTCCCCGTCGCGCCGCCCCTGCTCGCCGTCCTCTGCGTCCTCGCCCTGCTCCTGACCCTGGGCCGCCGCGCCGCCTCGGCCCGGCGACGCCCGGCCCGCTTCACCCGCACGACTGCCGCGACTGCCACGACCGCCACGACCGCCGCGACCGCAGGCCCCGAGGCCGACCGGATCGTCGACCGTCCCGCCGAGCACAGAGCCGAGCGGCCGCCCGAGCGCCCGTCCGAGCGGCCGCCCGAGCACACGGCCGACAGACGGCCCAGCGACTGAACCGAACCGAGAGCCGAACCGGCCGAACAGGGCCGCGAAGAGCCGAACCGCCAGGGGGGAACCACCGTGCGTCCGCCAGTAACGCCAAAGGAGAGATCCACGCCTGAACCCACACCGGCACGCGACGGTGCGAACACCCCCGGTGGCACCCCCGAGACCGCCAGCCAGTCCTCCAGCCCGTCGTCCTCGGAGTCGTCGAGCGCGGCTCACGAGCCGGTGACGGACCTGTCCGACCTGAGCCCGGTCCGCCCGGGGCGCAGCGCGCTCGCCTGGCCCGGCCTTCCGCTGCTCGCCGCGCTCGCGCTGTGGGTGTACGCGGTACGGCACACGGACGTCTCACGGCTCGACGACTACGGTCTGGTCACCGCGCTGCACCCGACGTTCTGGGCCGGACTCGTGGTGCTCACGGCCGGCTTCTGGTGCACGGTCCGCGATCCGCGCCGGCCGGGCGCCTGGGCGGCGGCGTACGTCCTCGGCCTGCTGGTCATGGAGCGGGCCACCCAGGCCGTGCTCTACCCGACCCCGCTCTACGCCTGGGCGTGGAAGCACGACGCGGTCATCGACCACCTGCTGACGGCCGGCGGCCTGCAGACGGCCGACCAGGTCGGCGACATGGCGGTCTACGACCAGTGGCCGGGGTTCTTCGCCGCCCAGGCCGCGCTGGTGCGGCTGCTCGGGGTGGAGTCGTCGGCGATGTTCATGGCGTGGTGGCCGCTGGTCTCCAGTCTGATGCTGCTGCTCCCGCTGCTGCTGATCTACCGCACCTTCACCGAGGACCGGCGGCTGATCTGGACCGCGGTGTGGCTGTTCTACGTCGCCAACTGGGTCGGGCAGGACTACTTCTCCCCCCAGTCCGTGGCCTACGCGCTGCACGTCGCGGTCCTCGCCGTCGTCCTGCGCCGCTTCGGCCGGACCGCCGTACGGTGCGGGCGGCCGCGGCAGGCGGTGTGGACGGTGGTGATCACGCTCCTGATCACGGCGATCGTCATCTCCCACCAGCTCACCCCGGGGATGCTGGTCGTCTGCCTGGTCGCCCTGTGCCTCAGCCGCCGCTACCGCGACTGGGTCCCGGTGGTCACGACCGTGGTGATCTTCCTGGCCTGGTGCCTGACGGCCGCGCTGCCCTTCCTGTCCGCCGCGATGCCCGACATGATCCGCTCCGTGGGGGACGTCGGCGCCAACGTCGAGACCGGCTACGGCGCCACGCCGACCGGCACCGGCGCCATCGCGACCTCCTGGGCGGCCCGGCTGCTGTCCGGCTCGGTCCTGCTGCTCGCGGCCGCCGGGGTGCTGCGCCAGCGGGTGCTGCGCCACCGGGCCCGGCCGCTGCTGCTGATCGCCGCGGCCCCGCTGCCGATGTTCGCGGCGAGCAGCTACGGCAGCGAGATGATCTTCCGGGTGCTGCTGTTCATGTTGCCCGGAGCCGCCTTCTTCGCCGCCGCGGCGCTCCTGCCGAAGGTGCGCACGCTCGACGCCGACGCCGCCGACGCCGCCGACGCCGCCGACGCCGCCGCGCAGGCGGGGGCCGGCCGGCCGGCCGTGCCCGCCCGGCACGGCCTCCGGCGGTTCGCCGCCTGGGTGCCGCCGGCCGCGCTGCTCGCCGGCACGCTGGCGTTCGTCCCGGCCTACTCCGGCAAGGACCGGATCAACTACTTCCCGCCGCAGGAAGTCGCCCTCGTACGGCAGCTGTTCGACCAGGCACCCGAGGGTTCGCTCGTCGTGGCCGCCAACCGCAACTACCCGCTCGCCTACGACTCCTACTGGAGCGTCGACCACTACTGGTTCCTGGACGACGCCCGCAGCCATGTGGACCGGATCGTGCGGGACCCGGCCGCCACGCTCGCCACCGACATGGCCGGGGTGGACCGGCCGGCCCGGGCCTACTTCCTGCTCACCCAGGGGCAGTTGGCCAACTCCGAGATGAACGGCCAGCTCACGAGGGAGCAGCTGGACCGGATCCAGGACTCGGTCGCCGCCTCGCCGCGGTTCCAGCTCGTCGCGGAGAACGGCGCCGGATGGCTCTACGTACTGAAGCAGACGGGGGGAGCGGAGCGATGACACCGCAGGAGCTCGTGGTCCGGATGCTGCCGCCGTTCGGCGGCTGGCTGGCGCTCGCCGCGCTCGCCCTGCCCGGCGGATCGCCGCTGCGGGGCGCCGCGGTCGCGCTCTTCCTCGCGGCGGGCCCGGGCGCGGCCCTGGTCAGAGTCTGCGTCCCCGCGTTCGCGGCGCGGCCCGCCGAAGGGCCCGTGGAGCGCCGCGACCCCGACTTCGCCCGCCACTCCGACCTGCTGGAACGGCTGATGCTGACGCTGTTCCTGAGCATCGGCGCCGTGATGCTCGCGGCGACCGTGCTGATCGCCACGCACACCTTCAGCGCGCAGCGGGTGCTGCTGACGCTGACGCTGCTGACCACACTCGCCGCGTTCTGTCCGCCGCTGCGCGCCTCCCCGCCGGCGCGGACGACACCGAGGACACCGAAGGGTTCCGCTCCGTGAGGTTCAACCGTCCCCACCGTCCCTTTCGCCGCGGGCCGCATCCGGCCGGACAGCACCGCAGGCCACCGCGGGAGGAGCCGCGGGCGTCCGGCCCGTTCGCGTCGAGCCGGCGCCGTCTGCTGATCACGTCGGCGACGGTCGTCAGCGCGGTCCTGGTCGCGGTCCTGGCCCTGCGGGACGCCTCCGGGCCGCAGGACCAGGGAGCAGCCGGTGCCAGGGCGGACTGCCGCCCCACGGAACTGCTGGAACCGCCCTGTGGCGCCTGGTTCGGCGCGTTCGTGCCGCACGAGCGGGACGACCTGCCGGAGAAGGTGCGCGCCTACGAGAAGCGCGTGGGCCGCCCGCTCGACATCGTGTACACGTACCACGACATGTCCCTGCCCGAGGGCACCCGCCGCGAGGGACAGCTGCTCACGCCGGAGGAGCAGCGCGTCGGCGAGGACCACCTGCTGCTGCTGTCCTGGGAGAGCAAGTGGTGGGGCGGCACGAAACGGCAGCAGCCGACGTGGAAGCAGATCGCCGACGGCGAGCTGGACGAGACGGTCATCGACGTCCAGGCCCGGCGCATCAAGGACTACGGCAGGAAGGTGTTCCTCTCCTTCGACCTGGAGATGGACACCCGCACCCCGGCCAACGGCACGCCCGCCGAGTACGTGAAGGCGTACCGGCACATCCACGACCGGTTCCGTGAACTGGGCGTCGACAACGTGGTGTGGACGTGGATCACCACGGGCTATCTCGACCACGCCGACGTGATCAGGAAGATGTACCCGGGCGACGAGTACGTCGACTGGGTCGGCTACAACCAGTACAACTACTACCGCTGCCACAACACCGGCTGGCTCACCTTCGCGCAGACGCAGGACGCCACGCACGAGTGGATCCGGAAGAACATCTCCGACGACAAGCCGCTGATGCTCTCCGAGTTCGGCACGGCGGCGGACTCGGCCCGCCCGCAGCGGCAGGCCGAGTGGTACGCGCAGATGCCCGGGGTGCTGAAGGGCCTGAAGGGCGTGAAGGCGGCCCTGCAGTGGAACTACCGCGACCCCGGACCGCACTGCAACCTCGCCCTGGCCAACGACGCGGCCTGGGACAGTCTGCGCGAGGCGGTCGCCGACCCGTATCTCAACCAGCCGCTGAAGTAGCCGGGGAGACCCGCGTCAGCCGGCGAACTCGGGCCCGCGCACCAGTGCGCGGGTCCGCCGGTACCACCGCCAGGCGATCGTCTTCGGCCCGTCCCGGTACGGCGCGACCCGCGCGCCCGTCCCGGCCAGCCAGCCCTCGACGTCGGCGACGGTGTGGCCGCGCCGGACGATGAGCCGGGCGATGCGGTAGCGCTCGTCGTGGTCGGAGCTGAGGGCGTGGCGGACGGCGGTCGCGGTCTCGTAGCCGGCCCGGGCCGACATGGCGCGCACCCGGGGGCTGTTGTAGCCGTGCGGGTACGCGAGATGCCGGACCTCGTGCCCGAGGGCGTCCTCCAGGACGGCCTTGGAGGCGCGCAGCTCGTACGCCAGGGCCTTCGCGGACAGCGTGTCGAGCTGCGCGTGCGTGACCGTGTGACTGCCGATCTCCATGCCGGAACGTTCCAGCTCCGCCACGCCGGCCAGTTTCATCATCGGGGCGGGCGGCAGCAGGCTGCGGCCGCCCGGGGCGAGGGCGCCGGTGGTGAGGTAGGCGGTGGCGGGCAGCCCTCGCTCGGCCAGCGCCTCGGCGGTGGGGCCGGGCAGGTCGGCGAACCCGTCGTCGAAGGTGAGCAGCACCGGCCGGGGCGGCAGGGGTGCGCGCCCGGCCAGATGATCGGCGACGGCACTGATCGTCACGGGCGTACGCCCGCTGCGCACGACGGCGTCGAGATGCGCCGCGAACTGCTCCGGCGTGACGGTGAACTCGGCGATCCACCCGGGAGGGTCGTCCATGACGGAGTGGTAGAGAAAGACGGGGACGACCGGCGACGGTCCGGCATCACCCACACCCGGCGGGGCCGGGGAGGGGACAGCGCGGCCCGCACCCTGCGGGGCCGGGGAGCGGACAGGGCCGGCTACGTCCTGCGCCTCCTGCCCCGCGCCGACCACGTCGCGCCGGGCCTGGACCGAGCCGGCCACGTCGTGCCGCGCCTGGACCGCGCGGGTCACGCCGTGCCGGGCCCGGACGGCGCCTTCCGGAGCCGCGCCCTCGGGCCGCCCGCCGGGGTCCGCGGCTGTCGGTGCCGTGCTCTCGGGCTGCCCGCCGGTGTCCGCCGGGGCTGTCGGTTCCTCGTCCTCGGGCCGGACGCCGGTGCCCGGGGGTATCGGTCCCTCTCCGTCCCGCGTGGGCCCGGCCGGCCGGCCTCTGCCGTCACCCTGGTCCTCGCCGTGCGTACTCGCCGGTGTCCTCATCTCGCCTCCCGGACACTCGCGCGCAGCGCACGCCGCGCCTTCAGATAGCCGACCGGTCCGTAGACCATCCCTCTGCGCTGCAGGCGGGACAGGCGCCGCGGCCAGGGGTGGGTGCGGGTGTCGTGGTCACCCGGCATGCCGCCGGCCGCCTCCTCCGTCTCGCGGACGGCCGTCAGCGACCGGGCGTGTGCCAGGCCGCGCGGCAGCCGCGCCAGGAACGCCGGCAGCAGCGCGGGCCGGTTGACCAGCACCGCCGTGAGGTACGCGGTGAGCCCGGCGCCGTAGCCGTACGCCTGCGTCTCCAGGTCCCGCCAGGTCTCCCGGTGGTGGTGCCAGACCAGGGCGTACGGCGTGTAACGCAGCCGGTGGCCCTCGGCCAGGACCCGGACGAAGCCGTAGAGGTCGTCACCGCCCCGGGCGGCCGTCCCCGCACCGGTCGCCGGGTCGAAACCGCCGACGGAGCGCAGCACCTCCGTGCGGAACGCCATGTTCGCGCCCGAGCCGAACCGCCCGGCGGTGAACGGGAACAGCGGCTCGTCGCCCGGCGGGTCCGCCGGGTCGTACGTCCTTGGAGTGAAGCCCTTCGCGAAGCCGCCGTGGCTCTCCAGCAGCACCTGGGCCGGTGTCGTCAGCCGCGCGGGCAGGATCAGCCCGGTGCCACAGCCCAGCCGGGCGTCGGCGGCGAACGGCGCGGTCAGCTCGGTGAGCCAGCGTGGGTCGGCCACCACGTCGTCGTCCGTGAAAGCGACCACCTCGCCGCGCACGGCCGCCAGCCCCGCGTTGTGCGCCGCCGCGAGGCCCGGCACCGGCTCGCACACGTACCGCACGCGCTCGGCGTACTTCCGCTCGACCAGCTCCCGCGTCTCGCTCGTCACGGGCGCGTTGTCGACCACGACGACCTCGAACCGCGGGTGGTCCTGGGCCAGCAGCGAGTCCAGCGCCCGGGCCAGCTGCCCGGCACGCTCCCGGGTGGCCACGACGACACTGGCGTACGGCAACTCCACCGCCCCACCGGCATCCGCCCCGCCCGCATCCACCCCGGCGTACTCCGCCCGCGCACGCGCCCCCAGCACCGCTCGCGGGTCGGTCCCTTCCGGTACCCGTGCCAGCAGCGTGCCGACCGGACGGCCACGCCGTCTGACCAGGACGAAGACCTCACCCGGCGTCACCGGCGGGCTGCCCGGGCCGGGTCTGAGCACCGCCTCCTCGCCGTCCAGATCCAGCTCGGCGACCTGCACCGGCCCGATGGCCAGGAACCGCCGTATCTCCTCCTGCGCACGCGCCGAACGGGCCATGCGCCCTCCCCCCTCGTCGTCAGGTACGGCGCAGCCGGGCCGCGCCCTTCAGGGTCCGCGAGGCCAGCGCCGCGAGCCGCGGCCGGCCGCGGACGAAGCTGTGCGCGCGGCGCGCGGGCTCGCGGCTCAGCCAGTGCAGCGCCGCGCCCGCCCCCGGCCGCGTCACCGCACCCTCGTACACCGGCAGTTCGCCCGTCTTCAGCGCGTCCTTGTACTCGGCCGCGCCCCGCCCCAGATCGAGCGTGCCGATGCCCGCCGCGGCCGCCGCCTCGGCCATGCGCAGGTGCAGCACCAGCCCGGGCGAGTACTTGGCGAACTCCGGCTCGTAGGCCGGGAACCAGCAGGCCAGCACCGAGGCCGAGCGCAGCCCGAAGTGCGCGGCGACGGGCGTCCCACCGGCGTACAGCACGGACAGGGTGCCGCTGCACTCCGGTGCCCGGGTGCGGGCCAGGTGCCCGACGAGCCGGGTGATCCACTCCTGCGCGAACCGGTCCCGGCGGCCGGTCCTGCGGTACTGCGCCGACTTCCACTCCATGAGCGTGCGCAGCGCGGCCGGATCGCGCTCGTCGAACACGAACCGCACCTCGCCGACCTGGCGGCCCAGCCTGCGCTCCTTGGCCAGCGTCGTCTTCAGGAACTTCGGCGACTGGGCCCGCAGCACCGACTCGTACGTCTCGTAGCCCTTCTCCACGTCGACCACGTACGTGGCGTGCTCCTCCGCCGCGTGCGGGACGAACAGCCGCTGCTCGGCCTCCAGGTTGTCGAAGGCGAAGGCGGACAGCGAGCAGGCCCGCAGCAGTTCGCCCGTCTCCAGGTCCAGACCGGGGCGCAGGATCGCGCCCTGCGCGTCCGACACCCCGAGCCCGATGGCCCGGCCCTGCCCCAACGGCCCGCGTTCATACGGCAGGAAGCCCACCGGCTCCCGGCCCTCGTGGATCACCGCGACCCGGGCCCCCGGCCTCACCAGACCGACGGCCTCGGTGAACTCCGGTTCCATGAAAGGGTTGCGCGGTGCCTCCGAGGCGGCGCGCAGCGCACGCCAGCGCTCCCTCTCGTTTTCGCCGAGCTCCCCGGGCCCGGCCACGCGAATGCGCCCACTGCTCAACCCGACCCCCCGATCAAGTCCCCCCTGGACACTTGGAAGGTACCGCCCGATGCGGCCTCTCGGGTAGGTAGCGGACCATGTTGTTGCCAACCGGTGCAGAGGGCTTCAACCGGGCAATCGCCGTGCGCCGCGCGATGAAACGAACGGGCGCGTTGTCCGTATTCTCTGATCATGGCCGCACCCATCGCATATTCACTCATCGCCACCGACCTGGACGGGACGCTGCTGCGCGGCGACGACACCCTGTCCGACCGGTCCCTCACCGCACTCGCGCGGGTGGCGGACGCCGGTGCCCAGCACCTCGTGGTGACGGGCCGCCCGGCACCGAGAGTGCGGCCGCTCCTGGACGATCTGGGGTGCGGGGGGCTCGCGGTGTGCGGGCAGGGCGCGCAGGTGTACGACGCCGGCGCGAACCGGCTGCTGTGGTCCGTCACGCTCGACCGCGAGCTGGCCGAGACGGCCCTCGGGAAGATCGAGGCCGAGGTGGGGGAGGTGTACGCGGCGGTCGACCAGGACGGGGTCGACGGGCTCACGCTCATCGAGCCGGGCTACCTCATGCCGCATCCGACGCTGCCCGCGGTGCGGGTCGACCGGCGCGACGAGCTGTGGGGCGAGCCGATCAGCAAGGTGCTGCTGCGCCACCCCTACCTGTCGGACGACGAGCTGGCGGCGACGGCCCGCTCGGTGGTGGGTTCACTGGCGACGGTGACGATGTCCGGGCCGGGCACGGTCGAGCTCCAGCCGTGCGGTGTCACCAAGGCGACGGGCCTGGCACTGGCCGCCGAGCACCTGGGCCTGCGGCCCGCGGACACCATCGCCTTCGGTGACATGCCCAACGACATCCCGATGTTCGACTGGGCGGCGCACGGCGTGGCGATGGCCAACGGCCATCCCGAACTCAAGGCCGTGGCCGACGAGATCACGCTGTCGAACGAGGACGACGGCATCGCCGTCGTCCTCGAACGACTGCTGGGCGGGACGGATCAGTACGGGCCGTTGACGTTGTCGATCGAGCCGTAGCGGTCGGCCGCGTAGTTGCAGGCCGCCGTGATGTTGGCGACCGGGTCGTACGGGTCGTAGGGGGTGCCGGACACGTGGTAGGCGGCGAAGGTCGGGTCGATGACCTGGAGCAGACCCTTGGACGGGGTGCCCTTGGCGGCGTTCGAGTCCCAGTTGTTGATCGCCTGCGGGTTGCCGGACGACTCACGCATCACGTTGCGGTAGATGCCGTCGTACGAGCCCGGGATGCCCTTCTGGGCCATGATGTCCAGCGCCTCGCGGATCCATCCGTCGAGGTTGTTCGCATAGGTCTTCGCGGCGGCCGGGGTGGCCCGGGTCACGCCACCGGCCGGCTTGGCCGGGGCGGACGACTCGGTCGCCTTCTTCGCGGCGGCGGCCTTGGCCGTCTCGACCTTGAGCTTCAGACCCGCGTGGATCACCCGCGGGTCGTCGCCGACGGTGGCGCGGTTGGCCTTGTACAGCTGCTTCCAGCCGCCGGAGACGTCGTACTTCTCCGCGATGCCGTACAGGGTGTCGCCCTTGGTCACGGTGTACGTGAGCGACTTGGCGGGCTGGGCGGCCTGCCGCACGGTCTGCGCGGCGGGCGCGCTCTGGGGCTCGGCGGCGTTCGCGTACGTGGCGCCGAGGAGCGGGAGGGTCAGTGCCGCTCCGCCGGTGCCGGCGGCGACGACACCACGGGTGATCGGGTTCCTTCTGGGGCGACGGTGCTTACCTCGTCCGGGCATGGCGATGTTCCTCTCCGGCGCCTGCGAGGTGAGCTGTCGGGTTCGGGCCGGGAGGTGCCCGGCCGCACACGGCGTGGTGCTGTCGTGCGCGGCTTCACCCCGAGCCGGTCCTTGTCGAGGACCGGCGACTTACCTGGGTCCCCCGCTCCTGCCCTGCGTGAGTGAGTCGGTGTGTGTGGGGAGTCCGGGCGGCGGCAGGATTCGGCGGTCCGCCGGACTGGGCGGGAACGTATGCGAGAGCACACGTCGGGAACAAGCACCGGAGTCACATATGGCGCTGGATGACCTTGGTCGGGGGGTAACGGGAGGCTTGATCCTTTGCATGAGCCAAGCCTCAACTCGCTTTTGCCTTACGGCGGTACCGCCCGGTGTCCGGGTGGAGCGGCACAGGGGCCGAAGTGATTCAATTCACTGACCACGACCCGGGGTGCAAGGTCCCACAAGAGGGATTTGCTCCACCAATGGCGCAAATCCCGCATAGGCCGCGGATTCCCGGAAAGTCGGAACATGTCTGTTCTTATGAGCTGATCGAAAACATAGCGGTCGTGATCGGATACCACCCGGCCTGTAACCATGGGCGCTGGCGGTGATCGAAACGTGACCGGATACGCTGATCCGAGTGATGGCAGCGACCTATCGACAATCCGCGTAAGCACCGGCAGACACCAGCAGACAGGAGACCCCTCGTGACCGACGTCGGGCCGTTCGGGCTGAGCGTGCGGGACCAGGCTCTGGAAGCCGATGTCCAGGCCGGACTGACGGCTGTCGAGGAAGGCTTGCTCGAGGCCACCAAGAGTGAGGTGCCCTTCATCACGGAGGCCGCCCAGCACCTGGTGCGGGCCGGGGGCAAGCGGTTCCGGCCGCTGCTCGTGATGCTGGCCGCCCAGTTCGGCGACCGGCACGCACCCGGGATCGTGCCGTCGGCCGTCGTCGTGGAGCTGACCCACCTGGCCACGCTGTACCACGACGACGTGATGGACGAGGCCACCGTCCGCCGCGGGGTGGACAGCGCCAACACCCGCTGGGGCAACTCCGTAGCGGTCCTCACCGGCGACTTCCTCTTCGCCCGCGCCTCGCACATCCTGGCCGACCTCGGCCCGGAGGCGGTGCGGGTGCAGGCCGAGGCCTTCGAGCGGCTGGTCACCGGCCAGATCCTGGAGACGGCCGGACCGCAGGACGGCCGCGACCCCATCGAGCACTACCTGGACGTGCTGGGCGGCAAGACCGGCTCGCTGGTGGCGGTCTCGTGCCGGTTCGGCGCGATGATGTCCGGCGCCGAGGAGACGGTCGTGGACGTGCTGACCCAGTACGGCGAGCGGCTCGGCGTCGCCTTCCAGCTCGCCGACGACGTCCTGGACATCGCCTCCGACTCGCACGAGTCCGGCAAGACCCCCGGCACCGACCTGCGCGAGGGCATCGCCACCCTGCCGGTGCTGCGGCTGCGCGAGCGGGCGGCCCGGCTCGGGCTCGCCGAGGACCTCGCCCTGTGCGAGCTGCTGGACTCCGACCTCACCGACGACACGCGGCACGCCGAGGCCCTGCGCCTGCTGCGTGCCCACCCGGCGCTGGAACAGGCCCGCCGGGACACCGTCCGCTACGCCGAGGACGCCCGCTCGGCGCTGGCGCCGCTGCCCGAATGCGCCGCGAAGACGGCGCTCGTGGAGCTGTGCGACGCGGTGGTGCACCGGGCCGGCTGAGCCGGTAGTGCACCGGGCCGGCTGACCGCCCGCCGCCCCCGACCCCTACGGGTCGGGGGAGAAGCCGCCGCTCCGTGTCATACCCCAGCAGTACGCGGAGTTGAGTCCGGGGTCTGACGTATCTCCCTGGCCGATTTGGTCAGATGGAGACCACGGAAAACACCACTCCTCACCTGTTCGGGTGAGAATGGCGGCTCAGGGAGAGTGCGTGGACGACACGGACAGCCGCCGCCGACCACGGAGGTAGGGCACACATGGCACCGTACGCATCCGACGACAGCACGACCGGCGGGGAGGTCGACGAGCAGCACTCCCGCCGGCGCAAGGCCGCGCGGTACGTCGTCCCGGTCACGGTGGTGGGGGTGGCGGCCGCGACGATCGGCCTGGTCCCCGCGCTCGCCGACTCCGGTGACCCCGACCTTCCGAAGATCACCGCGCAGCAGCTCATCCAGAAGATCGCCGAGTCGGACGTCGAACAGCTCTCCGGCACGGTGAAGGTCAGCACCGACCTCGGCCTGCCGAACCTCGGCGGCCTGGAGTCCGGCCTGATGTCCGGCGCCGCGGGCGGGGGCGAGAGCGGCTCCTCCGCCGACCCGACGGCCAAGCTCACCGAACTGGCCACCGGCACGCACACCCTGCGCGTCGCCGCCGACGGCCCCGACCGGCAGAAGCTGTCGCTGCTGGAGAACGCCGCCGAGTACAGCCTCATCCACAACGGCAAGGACGTCTGGGCCTACGACAGCAAGTCCAACGAGGTCTACCACGGCACCGCCTCGGACAGCCCGGAGCGCGGGAAGGACCGGCAGCCGCCGGCCACGCCGAAGGACTTCGCCGAGGAGGCCCTGAAGGCCGTCGACGACACGACCTCGGTGACCGTGGACGGCACCGCCCAGGTCGCCGGCCGGGACGCCTACAAGCTGCTGGTCGAGCCCCGGCAGTCCGGCTCGACCGTCGGCGCGATCACCGTCGCGGTGGACGCGGAGACGGGCACGCCGCTGAAGTTCACCCTCACCCCGGCGAGCGGCGGCGCCGCCGTCGTCGACGTGGGCTTCACCCAGGTCAGCTTCGCCCGGCCGGCCGCCTCGACCTTCGACTTCACCCCGCCCAAGGGCGCGAAGGTCACCGAGGAGAAGGACGCTGGCAAGGACTTCGGCAAGGACTTCGGCAAGGACTTCGACAAGGCCGGCAAGGGCGAGGCCCGCCGGCACGCGCCCGAAGCCGGGAAGGACCTCGGCGAGGGCCCCGACGGCATGAAGACCATCGGCGAGGGCTGGAACGCCATCGCCACCTTCGACACCGGCGGCGAGGGCGTGCCCTCGGGCGAGGCGGCCGGCCAGTTCGGCGGCTTCCTCGACTCGCTCGGCGACAAGGTCACCGGCAAGTTCGGCTCGGGCACGGTCTTCTCGACCCGCCTGATCAACGCCCTGGTCACCGACGACGGCAAGGTCTACGTCGGCGCCGTCACCAAGGACGCGCTCGTGAAGGCGGCCGACGCCGGGAAGTGAGCCCCCCGCGGGGCGCGGGCCCCACGCGGGACGCCGAGAGAACGAGGGAGCCGATGGGCGAACCGTCCGCCACGGAGCCGGAGCAGCCGGGCGAGCGCGAGGCCGGGGAACCGGTCATCGCCACCCGCGCGCTCACCAAGCGCTACCGCGGCGGACAGCTCGCCGTCGACGGTCTGGACCTGACCGTCCCGGCGGGCAGCGTCTTCGGCTTCCTCGGCCCCAACGGCTCCGGCAAGACCACCACCATCCGCATGCTGATGGGCCTGATCGAGCCCACCTCCGGCACGGCGCGGATCCTCGGGCGGCCCATGCCCGGGGCCACCCGCGCCGTGCTCCCGCACGTCGGCGCCCTCATCGAGGGCCCGGCCCTCTACGGCTTCCTCTCCGGCCGCGACAACCTCCTGCGCCACGACTGCGCCGACCCGGCCGCCGATCCGCGCACCCGGCGGGCCCGGGTCGCCGCCGCCCTGGACCGGGTGGGGCTGACGGCCGCTGCGGGCAAGAAGGCCAAGGCGTACTCGCTCGGCATGAAACAGCGCCTGGGCCTCGCCGCCGCCCTGCTCCAGCCGCGCCGGCTGCTGGTCCTCGACGAGCCGACCAACGGCCTGGACCCGCAGGGCATGCGCGAGATCCGCACGCTGATCCGCGAACTCGCCTCGGACGGCACGACCGTCTTCCTCTCCTCGCACCTCCTCGACGAGATCGAGCAGGTCTGCACGCACGCGGCCGTGATGGCCCAGGGCCGGCTCCTCACCCAGGGGCCGGTCGCCGATCTGGCCGCCGGGGCGCGCGGCCGGCTCGTGGTGACCACACCGGACCCGGCGGAGGCCGCCCGCGTCCTGAAGGAACAGGGCGTGGGCGATCTCGCCGTCACCGGCGACCGGGTGACCGGCGAGGTCCCCGACCGCGACCTGGCCGAGGTGAACGCCGCGCTGGTCGCGGCCGGAGTGCGGGTGCGCGGCTTCACGGTGGAACGGGCCTCACTGGAGGACGCGTTCGTGGCGCTGACCGGGGAGGGCTTCGATGTCGCGGGCTGAAGCGGCGCCGACCGTAAGGCCGGTGAGCCCGTGGTGGACCCTCGGGCTGCTGCGCAACGAGCTCACCACCACCTTCCGCCGCTGGCGCACCCTCGCGCTGCTGGCGGTCCTGGCGGGTGTGCCGATCCTGGTCGGCATCGCCGTCAGGATCGAGACGGGCGACGGTTCCCCGCCCGGCGGCGGGGGCGGCGAAGGGCCGGCGTTCATCGCGCAGATCACCAACAACGGCCTGTTCCTGGTCTTCACCGCCCTGGCCGCGACCCTGCCGTTCTTCCTGCCGATGGCGGTCGGTGTCGTCGCGGGCGACGCGATCGCGGGCGAGGCCGGCGCCGGCACGCTGCGCTACCTCCTGGTCGCCCCGGCCGGCCGCACGCGCCTGCTGCTCACCAAGTACGCGACGGTCGTCCTGTTCTGCCTGGCGGCCACGCTGGTGGTCGCCGTCTCGGCCCTGGCGGTCGGCGCGCTGCTCTTCCCGCTCGGCGACCTGACGACCATCTCCGGTACGCGGATCGGCTTCGCCGAGGGCCTGGGCAGAGCCCTGCTGATCGCCCTGGCCGTCGCTGCGTCACTGACCGGTGTCGCCGCCCTCGGCCTGTTCGTGTCGACGCTGACCAACAGCGGCATCGCGGCGATGGCGACGACGGTGGGCCTGCTGATCACGGTCCAGATCCTCGACCAGATCCCGCAACTGCACGCCCTCCAGCCGTACCTCTTCTCGCACTACTGGCTGTCCTTCGCCGACCTCATGCGCGAGCCGGTGTACTGGGACGAGCTGAGGAAGAACCTCGGGCTGCAGGCCCTGTACGCGGCGGTGTTCGGCACGGCGGCCTGGGCGCGCTTCACGACGAAGGACATCACGGCCTAGGCGGGTTGGACCTCGGCGTCGTACAGGAACCGGGCGAGCGGGGCCTCCTGCGCGAAGAAGGTCTTGGCCCGGGCCAGGGCCCCGGTGTCGTTCAGCACGTCCCCGGGCTTGCTGCCGTTGCCGAGCAGCACCCCGCCGAAGCGCATGCCCATGTAGGCCGCGGAGTTGCTGAGCGTGCCGATCAGCGGGTCGGCGACGACCTCCTCCTCGTGCGCCAGGGCGGTGACGCCCCACAGGGTGCGTCCGGCCAGGGTGTCCTTGAAGTCGAGGCCGGGCGTGCGCAGCCAGCCTGACCAGTGGTCCAGGTAGCGCTTGGTCTGCGCGGAGACCGAGTACCAGTACAGCGGCGAGGCGATCACGATGTCCGTCGCGGCGAGCGTGGCGTCGAGGAGCAGGGCCGTGCTGCCCTCGGTCGGGCGGGCGTGGTCGCTGTCGTGCCGCAGGTCCTCGAAGTCGGGGAGCGGGTGCTCGGTGAGGTCGATCCACTGCTGTTCGACGCCCGGCGGCAGCTGCTCGGCGGCCCGGCGGGCCAGCAGTTCGGTGTTGCCGTCGGCGCGGGCGCTGCCCAGGACGAAAAGGAAGCGGCGGGTCATGGCGGTCCCCTTTGAATACTCGGCGCACAGCAATTATGCGCGCATGCATCATATGCGCGCGCAAGTAAATCTGCCAAGGGTGCCTGCACGGGTCCCCGGGGGGAGAGGATCCGTCAGTCGCCGAGGCGCCGCTCCGCCTCCCGTGCGACGGCCGGCAGCAGCGCGTCCTGCCCGTGCGGGGCCACGAGCTGGAGTCCGGCCGGGCAGCCGTCGCGGCCGAAGCCGGCGGGCAGGCTCAGCGCCGGGTGTCCGCTGAGGTTGAACGCCCAGGTCAGCGAGGTGGAGTAGCGGTCACCCGGCCCCTCGTGGCCGTGCGGGGCGGTCGGGGCCGTCGGCGTCAGCAGCAGGGAGACCTCGGTGAACAGCCCGGCCAGCCGCCGGTCGTTGCCGGCCCGGATCCGGTGAGCGGCGGCGAGGCCGGGCCCGGGTTCCGACGCGCTCCCGGCCGGGCCGGCACCGGCCGCGCGCAGGGCGAGCCACGCGGGCCCGGGGTCCAGAAGCCGCAACGCCTCCCGCGGTCGCACGAGCCGTACGACACCCGCCGCCGCGAGCCGCTCGGCCATCGCCCGGGCCAGCGCGACGGGCTCCGGGTCCGGCCCGGCGAAACCGAGGTCGGGCGACCAGACGGCGGTGAGGGGGAGGGCCGGACGGGCGGCCGGGGGCTCACCCGACACCGCCTGCCACCACGCCGCCGCGTCCGACGCGGAGTGGGCGAGGACGCCGGGTGCGGCCAGGCCCGTGCGGTCGGTGGAGGGGAGCCGTCCGTTCGTGGTCTTCAGCCCGAGCACCCCGCACCAGGCCGCCGGAATGCGCACCGACCCGGCCCCGTCGCCGCCGGTCGCCAGCGGCACCAGCCCGGCCGCCACGGCGACCGCGGCCCCGGCCGACGAGCCGCCCGGCGTCCGGTCGGCCCGCCAGGGGTTGACGGTCCGGCCCCGGGCCCCGAGCCCCCAGGTCTGCCACGGCGTCCCCGGCCCGGGCACCGAGGTGGCCCCGACGGCGACGGCCCCGGCGGCCAACAGCGGACCCACCGCGCGCAGCCCGTACCGCCCCTTCACAGCAACCGGCACACCGGCCAACACCAGCGCCCGGCCCTGGCCGGAGCGATCGGCCCCGGCCGCGGACGGTAGCGCCCTGCCCTGGTTGGAGCGGTCGGTGCCGGCCGTGTCCGGCAGTGTCCTGCCCTGGTCGGCGCCGGCCGCGTCCGGCAGCGTCCCGGCCCGGTCGGAGTCGTCGGCCCCGCCCACGTTCCGCAGGCCCCGGCCCCCATCGGAGTCGTCGGCCCCGGCCGCGTCCAGGCGCGCGTCCACCTCCGCCGCGCGGCGCAGGGCCTCCTCGTGCCATACCTCGACGAACGCGCACAGCTCCGGGTCGGCCCGGTCGATGCGTTCCAGCGCCGCCGCGACGACGTCGACCGCGCGCAGTTCCCGGGCGCGGACGCCCGCGGCGATGTCCCCGGCCGACAGCCCTACGGCCGTCAGCGCACCGCTCCCGTCAGGCGGGCCAGGGCCTCCGTCTCGCGCGGCGGGCGGCCGAGCTCACCCAGGCGCCACGCCGGCACCCACGGCACGCGGTACACGTCGATGACCGACTCCAGCGCCTTCACCCGCTGGGCGAGCGGACGCGGCAGCCGGCCGGGGGCGTCCGCCACCAGCACGACGGCGTCGAGGTCCAGCTCCGGGGGCGCCTGGCCGCGCCGGAAGACCTCCACCGCGCCGGCGAGCGTGTCCAGACCGGCCGCGTGCGTCCGGGCGACCAGCAGCACCGAGGGCGGGGCACCGGCCCCGGGCCAGGCTCGGCCGCTGTCATGACCGCCGTAGACCGCCGCGAGCGTGGAGACGCCCGCCCCGCCGTGCGTGCCGACCCAGGAGAAACGCCGTGCCGCGGCACGGTCGTGCGCGGGTTCCGCACTGCCGGGATCCGTGCCCGTCACCGGGGGCCGGAGCCAGATCTCCGGTCCCTGTCGCATGCCTGTGTGCATGCCCTTCTCCTCCCTCGCGCACCCGGCCCTCATGCCCTGCGGAACGCCCCATTCCGGGCGCACGGGGCTTGGGACGAGCCTGTGACACCCCGGTGACGTGAGAAACGAGGCCGAGCGGACACACTCGACACTAGGTGTACGACGCCCAGTGAGGGGACGATGTCGCGACTCAGCCGCGAGAAGAAGCGGGAACAGAAGCAGGCCGCACACGCGGCGAGCCCGGCGGCGCCGATCGACGTCCACGTCCCCGGGCCCGGGACGGACACGGGGACGGGCGGGACCCCGGAGGGCGCCTCGGTCGGCGGTGTCCGTGTCTTCGCGGCCCCCGGCGAGGAGATCCAGCAGGCCGTGCTCGGCCGTCTCCACCACATCGCCCTGGCCACGGGCCATCCCGTCCTCGCCACGGTGCACGACGAACGGATCGGCTACGTCGTCCCGCTCCGGGTCGACGTGGACGGCTCCAGCCACTTCACGTCCGAGCCACTGCGCACGCCTCCGGCGGGACCGGTGCACACGCCTCCGGCCGGATCGCCGCAGGTGCCTCCGGCGGGGGATGCGCAGGTGCCCTCGGCAGGACCGGCGCAGGTGCCTTCGGCGGGGCCGGTGGCGACGCCTCCCGCGGGGCCGGTGCCGATGCCCCCTGCCGGCCCGGTGCCGATGCCTCCCGCGGGGCCGGTGCACGCGGGAGCCACCGCCGAGTCGTCCCGTCCGGCCTTCGACGAGCCCTCGCGCCAGGAGCGTGCCGAGACAGCGCCCCCGGTCCCGGCCGGGCCGGAGCGGCCCGAGGGGGATCGGGCCACGCACGTCCTGCGTCCCGTACCGGAACCGGCGCGCGGCACGACCCCGACGTTCCCGCTGCGGGCGGTGCCCGAGCCGCAGCCGGCGGACGAGCCCGTACCGACGTTCGAACTACGCGCCGTTCAGGAGCCCACCCCGCAGGACGCGCCCCCGGCCACGCCGCACAACGCGCCCACGCCACCTGGCACCGTCGCACCGCCCACCGGCGCCTTCGGCCCGCCACCGCCCATGGACGCGCGGCCGCTCCCGGGGCCCGAGGCCGGTCACCCGCCCGTGGACGCGCGGCCGCTCCCGGGGCCCGAGGCCGGTCACCCGCCCGTGGACGCGCGGCCGCTCCCGGGATCCGAGGCCGGTCACCCGCCCGTGGACGCGCGGCCCTTGCCGGTTCCCGGGAGTGGGGCCGGGGTGCGGTCCGAACCGGTTCCGGATGCCGCGCTGCTCGCCGCCGATCCCGACCCCAAGCCCACCCCCGCCCGCGGCTTCGACGCCGTCGCGGAGGCCGTGCTCGGGGACGAACCCCTCGGCGCCCCGGGCGACTCCGCCGCACCCGCGCTCCTCGCGGAGCCGGTCGCGCGGATCAACGAGGCCGTGAAGGAGGGCCGGATCGACGCGGCGGCCGAGCTGGCGGACCAGACCGTCGCACACGCCTCGGCGACGCTGGGACCGGAGCACCCGGAGGTGCTCCGGCTGCGCGAACTGACCGCCTACATCGCCTACTTGGCCGGTGACCCACTCCGCGCCTTCCACCTCTCGCTCGACCTGGCCGGTGCCCGCCGCCGCGCCGGTGACGCCGAGGGCGCCTACGGCAACGTGCGCAGCGCGGCCACCGCCTGGCGTGCCGTGCGCGATCCGGCCCTCGGGCTGGAGCTGGGGCGCGGCCTGGTCGGCCTGTGGACCGAGCTGGCCTCAGAAGGCGGGCCCGCCGCCGAGGAGATCGAGGAGCTGGAGTCGGCTCGCGCCCGCATGGGCCGTCTGACCGCACGCGCCGGCCGGCAGTAGGCGAGCCGGGAGGCTACTCCGACAGCTCCCACACCGCGTACGCGAGGGCGTCGCTGTTGCGGTTCAGGGCGGTGTCGTTGATGTTGGCGGTGGTGTCGCAGGAGGAGTGGTAGCAGCGGTCGAAGGCCTGCCCCGCCGTACCGCCCCACTTGGCCGCCTGCGCCGCCGTCTTCGCCCGGCTGGCCCCGGTGAACAGGCCGCCCACCGGTACGCCCGCGCTCTTGAAGGGCGCGTGGTCGGAGCGGCCGTCGCCCTCGGTCTCGATCTCCGTCGGGACGCCGATGCCGGTGAAGTAGTCCTTGAAGGTCTTCTCGATCGCCGGGTCGTCGTCGTAGACGAAGTAGCCCGGGTTCGGGGAGCCGATCATGTCGAAGTTCAGGTAGGCGCTGATGCGTGAACGGTCGCCGGTGGCCAGCCGGTTGACGTAGTAGCGGGAACCGACCAGGCCGAGCTCCTCGGCGCCCCACCAGGCGAACCGCAGGTGCTTGGTGGGCCGGTACTGCGCCCGGGACACGGCGAGGGCGGTCTCCAGGACGGCGGACGAGCCGGACCCGTTGTCGTTGATGCCGGGCCCGGAGGCGACGCTGTCGAGGTGCGAGCCGGCCATCACGACCTGGTTCGCGTCACCGCCGGGCCAGTCGGCGATCAGGTTGTAGCCGGTGCGGCCGGAGGCGGTGAACTGCTGGACGGTGGTGGTGTACCCGGCGGCGTCGAGCCTGGCCTTGATGTAGTCGAGCGAGGCCTTGTAGCCGGCGCGGCCGTGGGCGCGGTTGCCGCCGTTGGCGGTGGCTATGGACTGCAGCTGGGACAGGTGGGCCTTGACACTCGCCAGGGGTATGTCCGGCGCGGCGGCCGCTCTGGAGGGTGCGGAGGACGCGGCGTCGGCCACGGCACCGCCGGTCAGCAGCATGGCGGTCGCCATGCCGGCCGCCGCGGCGGCGCGCGCGGAAACGGAGAGCTTCATGTGGGGGCTCCGGATTCCCTTGGGGCCGCCCAGGGGGTGTCCGCGGGCAGCCCACAGTGAATGGGGTGCCTGGATGGTGAAGCTGGTACTGACTCTCCGTCAAGATGCGTATCCGGCCACGGCGTTGCCGCGCACGCCCGGCCCGTCGGCCGTCACTGCACGCAGAACTCGTTGCCCTCCGGGTCCGCCATCACGAGCCATTCGCCGCCCTGCTCCCGCACCCGCCGCAGCACCCGCGCGCCGAGCGCCTCCAGCCGGGCGGCCTCCTCCTTGCGCCGCCCCTCGCCCGGGTGCAGGTCGAGGTGGAGCCGGTTCTTGCCCGTCTTGGCCTCCGGGACCCGCTGGAACAGCAGCCGTCTGCCCAGCCCGGTCCCGCTCTCCGGGTCGACGGGGTCCTCGGGGTGCCGTACGGCGATCAGGTCCCGGAAGGCACGGCGGCCGTGGAACTCGACCGTGGCCTGCTCGGGCAGGGCGCCGAGGCCGAGCAGCCTGTCGATCAGGGCGCTGTTGTCCTCGACCTCGTACCGCAGCGCCGCGGCCCAGAAGTCGGCCTGCGCGTGCGGGTCGCCGGCGTCGATGACGACCTTCCAGTGCACGGGGGTGGGCGGTGCCGGTGTCTGCGTCATGCGCCCACTTGTACCGCACCGGCGGAAGGGGCCTTCGCTTGCGGGGCCGGCCCGTGTCGGAGGAGGGTTGAAGCATGGGCACGCGTGCCTGGGCGTTGCTGCTCGTCCTGTGCGGGACGATCTTCCTGGAGGGCGCCGACGTCGCGATGATGGCGGTGGCCATTCCGGCCATCCGCTCCGATCTGGGCCTTGCCACCGGCACGGCGGCCTGGGTGCTGAGCGCCTACGTGCTCGGGTACGCCGGCTTCACCCTCCTCGGCGGCCGCGCCGCCGACCTGCTCGGCCGGCGGCGGATGTTCCTGCTCTGGCTGACCGTCTTCCTCGCCTTCTCCGGACTCGGCGGTCTGGCGACGGACGGCTGGATGCTGATCGTCGCCCGGTTCGTCACCGGCGTCGCCGCCGCGTTCATGACCCCGGCCGCGCTCTCCCTGATCACCACCAGCTACGAGGAGGGGCCGAAGCGCAACAAGGCCCTGCTGGTCTTCGCCGGGACCGGCGCGGCCGGCTTCTCCCTCGGCCTGGTCATCGGCGGCCTGCTCACCGAGCTGGGCTGGCGCTGGGTGTTCTTCGCGCCCGTGCTGCTGACCGCCGCCCTGCTCGTCACGGCTACGCGGCTGGTGCCCCGGCGGGACGCCCCGCCCGTGCGGGGGCGCACCTTCGACCTGCCCGGCGCGATCACCGCCGCCGGCGCCATGCTGCTGGCCGCCTATACCGTCGTACGCCTGGAGCACGGCCTGCGCGACTGGCCGCTCACCCTGGCGTCGGGGCTGGCGGCCCTGCTGACGGCCGGTGCCTTCGTCGTGTTCGAGCGGCGCTGCCCGGACCCGCTGGTGCGCCTGGGGATCCTGCGCCGGGGCCCGGTCGTCCGCGCCGACCTGGGAGCGCTGCTCTTCCTCGGCGCCTTCTTCGGCTTCCAGTTCGTCGTCACGCTGTACCTGCAGGAACTGCGCGGCTGGTCGTCCCTCCAGACGGCCGTCGCCCTGGTCGTCATGGGCGTCGACGCGGTCCTCGCGCCGACCCTCACCCCGAGACTGGTCACCCGCTTCGGCAACGCCCGGGTCATCCTCGGCGGATTCCTCCTGGGGGTGGCCGCCTACGCCCTGTTCCTGCCGGTCGGCATGGACTGGTCCTACGCGATGATGTTCCCGACGCTGCTGCTGTCCGGCCTCGCGTTCGCCCTGGCCTACGGGCCGCTGACCATCGCGGCGACGGACGGCGTCGACGAGTCGGAGCAGGGCCTGGCCGGCGGGCTGCTGACCACGGCGACGCAGTTCGGTTCCGCGATCGGCATCTCCGCGGTGACCGCCGTCTACGGCCTCGCGTCCACCGGCCCCGGCCCCGAGGCCACGCTGTCGGCGTTCCGCGCGGCGCTGGTCGTGCCGGTCGTCCTGGTGGTGCTGGGCGCGCTGATCTCCGTGGTCAGCGTGCGCGAGGCCCGGCGGGCGGTGCGCAACGCGTCCCCGGTGAGCAGCGCCAGCGCCAGCCACACCAGCGCGAAGCCGGCCCAGCGCTCCGGCGGCATCTCCTCGTGGAAGTAGAAGACGCCGAGCAGGAACTGGAAGACGGGCGTGAGGTACTGCAGCAGGCCGATCGTGGACAGGGGCACGCGGATGGCGGCCGCGCCGAAGCAGACCAGGGGGAGCGCGGTGACGATCCCGGCCGAGGCGAGCAGGAACGCGTGCCCCGCGCCCTCGGCGGCGAAGGTGGCCTCCCCCCGCGCGCTCAGCCACACCAGGAAGCCGAGCGCCGGCAGGAACTGGATGGCGGTCTCGGCGGCCAGCGACTCGACGCCGCCGAGGTTCACCTTCTTCTTCACCAGCCCGTACGTGGCGAAGGAGAAGGCCAGACAGAGGGAGATCCACGGCAGCCGGCCGTAGCCGATGGTCAGCACCACGACCGCGGCGCAGCCCGTGCCGACCGCCGCCCACTGGGCCGGCCGCAACCGCTCCTTCAGCAGCAGCACGCCCATCGCGATGGTGACCAGCGGGTTGATGAAGTACCCGAGCGAGGCCTCGACGACGTGCCCGGAGTTCACGGCCCAGATGTACAGACCCCAGTTGACGGTGATCACCGTCGCGGCGACCGTGATCAGGCCCAGCTTGCGCGGCTGCCGCAGCAGCTCGCCCGCCCAGGCCCAGCGGCGCAGCACCAGCAGGGCGGCACCGACGAAGACCAGCGACCACACCATCCGGTGGGCCAGGATCTCCGTCGCCCCGGCCGGCTTCAGCAGGGGCCAGTACAGGGGGACCAGGCCCCACATGCCGTAGGCCGCGAAGCCGTTCAGCAGTCCTATGTGCCGCTCACCCCTCGGCTTGCGCGCCACCGGCCCCTCCTTCGCACGTTCGTTCCGCGTGCTCGACGGTAACGCCGGGCGGCCCCGGCTGTCATGCCCGTATCGGCATACGGTCATGACAGGCGGGGTCGGGGGCTCTCGTGCTGCCGGGGGCGTCAGCCCCGTCAGCCCTTGAGGGCGGCGGCGACGGCCTCGGAGAGCGGGGTGGTCGGGCGGCCGGCCAGCCGGGACAGGTCGCCGGTGGAGACGACGAGCTCGCCCTTCTCGATGGCGGCGTCGACGCCCGCGAGGGTCTGCGCGAACGGCTCCGGCAGCCCCGCGCCGGTCAGGATGGAGACCAGGGCCTCGGGGGAGACGGGCTGGTAGGCGATCTCCCTGCCGGTCTGCCGGCTCAGCTCGGCCGCGTACTCGGCGAAGCTCCAGGGGGTGTCGCCGCCCAGCTCGTACGTCGTGTTCTCGTGGCCCTCGCCGGTCAGCACGGCGACGGCGGCAGCGGCGTAGTCGGCCCGGGAGGCGGAGGAGACCCTGCCCTCGCCGGCCGCGGCGACGACCGCGTTGTGCTCCAGCACCGGGGCGAGGTTCTCGGTGTAGTTCTCGTGGTACCAGCCGTTGCGCAGCAGCGAGTAGGGCACGCCGGAGTCCAGCAGGAGCTCCTCGGTGCCGCGGTGGTCGTCGGCGAGCGCGGCGGTCAGGGTGCCCGGGGC
Source organism: Streptomyces sp. XY006 (assembly GCF_002237655.1). Classification (GTDB taxonomy): domain Bacteria; phylum Actinomycetota; class Actinomycetes; order Streptomycetales; family Streptomycetaceae; genus Streptomyces; species Streptomyces levis. Next base: position 2,360 of record NZ_NOKT01000029.1, on the reverse strand, counting down.
GCTGGTGTAGGCGAGCAGGGCGACACCGGCGGCCTTGGCCGCGTCGATGACGACCTTGTGCTGCTGTACGCGGCCCTTGTCGAACTCGTTGCCGGAGATCAGCAGCACCTTGTCGCCGGCGGAGAAGAGGCCGTCGTAGGAGGCGGGGTCGTTGTAGTCGGCGAGGGCGATCTTCACGCCGCGGTCCGCGAAGTCGGCGGCCTTCTCGGCGTTGCGGACGACCGCGGTGATCTGCCCGGCGGGGACCTTCTCCAGCAGCTGCTCCACGACGTGACGGCCGAGGTGTCCGGTGGCTCCGGTGACGACGATGCTCATGGTGAGGACTCTCCTTGTGGGGTGCGACGTCACTAACCCTAGGACATGCGCTTACTCTGGGAAAGTACCCACTTTGAAGTAAGGTACGGGCATGGCAGTAAGTGACTTCGAGGCGCTGTGCCCGTACCGGCTCGTCCTGGAGCACGTCACCAGCCGCTGGGGCGTGCTCGTGCTGATCGAGCTCCTGGAGCGCCCGCACCGCTTCAGCGAGCTGCGCCGGGCGATCGGCGCGTACGGGGGCCGCGGCGTGAGCGAGAAGATGCTCACCCAGACCCTGCAGACCCTGGAGCGCGACGGCCTGGTCCACCGCGAGGCCCGGCCCGTGATCCCGCCCCGCGTCGACTACTCCCTCACCGGCCTCGGCCGCGAGGCCGCCGAGCAGGTCCGGGCCCTCGCCGAGTGGACCCGCCACCGCATGGACGACGTGGAACAGGCGCGCCGGGCGTACGACGAGGCCCGGGCCGCTTCCTAGCGCGCCGTAGGCACGACGAGGCCCGGGCCGCTTTCCAGCGGTCCCGGGCCCCTCGGCTCGTGCGGCCGGTCAGCCGACGACGGTCCAGGTGTCGCCGCCCGCCAGCAGCGCGGACAGATCGCCCTTGCCGTGCTGCTCGATCGCCTGGTCCAGCTGGTCGGCCATCTGCGTGTCGTAGACGGGCCGGTCGACCGAGCGGAAGACGCCGATCGGGGTGTGGTGCAGGGTGTCCGGGTCGGCGAGCCGGGACAGCGCGAACGCCGTGGTCGGCGACGGGGAGTGCGCGTCGTGGACGAGGATCCGCCCCTCGTTCTCCGGCGTCACGGCGACCACCTTCAGGTCCCCGGTCAGCTCGTCGCGCACGACACCCTTGGCCTGGTCGGCGCCGAAGCGGATCGGCTTGCCGTGCTCCAGGCGGATCACGGCCTCCTCGGCCTGCTGCTTGTCCTTCAGGGCGTCGAAGGCGCCGTCGTTGAAGATGTTGCAGTTCTGGTAGATCTCGATCAGCGCGGTGCCCTGGTGGGCGGAGGCCTGGCGCAGCACCTCGGTCAGGTGCTTGCGGTCGGAGTCCACCGTCCGCGCGACGAACGACGCCTCCGCGCCGATCGCCAGCGAGACGGGGTTGAACGGCGCGTCCAGCGAGCCCATCGGCGTCGACTTGGTGATCTTCCCGACCTCGGAGGTCGGGGAGTACTGGCCCTTGGTCAGGCCGTAGATGCGGTTGTTGAACAGCAGGATCTTGAGGTTGACGTTGCGGCGCAGCGCGTGGATGAGGTGGTTGCCGCCGATGGACAGTGCGTCGCCGTCGCCGGTGACGACCCACACCGACAGATCGCGGCGCGAGCTCGCCAGCCCCGTGGCGATGGCCGGGGCGCGGCCGTGGATGGAGTGCATCCCGTAGGTGTTCATGTAGTAGGGGAAGCGCGAGGAGCAGCCGATGCCGGAGACGAAGACGATGTTCTCCTTCGCCAGTCCCAGCTCCGGCATGAAGCCCTGCACCGCGGCGAGGATGGCGTAGTCGCCGCAGCCCGGGCACCAGCGCACCTCCTGATCGGACTTGAAGTCCTTCATCGACTGCCGGCCCTCGGCCTTGGGGACCAGGGACAGCGCTTCGACGGTGCCGGTGCCTTGCGTGGACGTCTCAGCCATCGATGGCCTCCTTCAGAGCCGCGGCGAGCTGCTCCGCCTTGAACGGCATGCCGTTGACCTGGTTGTACGAGTGGGCGTCGACCAGGTACTTCGCCCGGATGAGCGTGGCGAGCTGCCCGAGGTTCATCTCGGGGATCACCACCTTGTCGTAACGCTCCAGCACGGAGCCCAGATTCCGCGGGAAGGGGTTGAGGTGGCGCAGGTGCGCCTGGGCGATCGACTCCCCGGCCCTGCGCAGCCGGCGTACGGCGGCGGTGATCGGTCCGTAGGTGGAGCCCCAGCCGAGGACCAGGGTCCGGGCGCCGTCCGGGTCGTCCACCGTCAGGTCGGGGACGTCGATGCCGTCGATCTTCGCCTGCCGGGTGCGCACCATGAAGTCGTGGTTGGCCGGGGCGTAGGAGATGTTGCCCGTGCCGTCTTCCTT
>NZ_NOKT01000028.1 GCF_002237655.1 Streptomyces sp. XY006 | reverse complement strand
ATGAACAGCGCCATCACGCCACCGATGACGAAGAACGCGAACGACGTCACCAGGTACAGCGTGCCGATCGTCTTGTGGTCCGTGGTCGTCAGCCACTTGACCACGACACTGCCGCGGTTCTGGCGCCGGACCGGCAACTCGTCCTCGTAGTGGGACCCTGCCGCCGCGGCACCCTGAGGTTCGTTGAGGATGCTCACAGGATGTTCGACCTTCGGTTCTTCTCGGGGCCCGCCTGCTCGATGCCGGCAGGAACGTAACCGTTCTGCTGCTTGTCCACGAGGTCCTTGAGGTGCTGCTCGTAGCGCTCGGGGGAGACCACCTTCACGTTGAACAGCATCCGGGAGTGGTCGACGCCGCAGAGCTCGGCGCACTTGCCCAGGAAGGTGCCCTCCTTGTTGGGGGTCACTTCGAAGGCGTTGGTGTGGCCCGGGATGACGTCCTGCTTCATGAGGAACGGCACCACCCAGAAGGAGTGGATGACGTCACGCGAGGTCAGCACGAAGCGGACCGTCTTGCCCTTGGGCAGCCACAGCGTCGGACCCGGGTTGTTGGTCTGCGGGTTCCGGGTGCCGGGGGTACCGCAGTCGTAGACGCCGCCGGCGTCGGCCGGGAAGTCTTCCTTGAACCGGTCCGGGATCGCGTCGAGCTCCGGGGACTTCTTGGCGTCACCCGTGGAACCGGCGACCGGCTCGATGTAGTTGAAGCACCAGCTCCACTGGAAGCCGACCACGTTCACCGTGACGTCGGGCTTCTTCTTGAGGCTGAGCAGCTCGGACTCGTCGCGGGCGGTGAAGTAGAACAGCACCGAGACGATGATGAGCGGGACGACCGTGTACAGCGCCTCGATGGGCATGTTGTACCGGGTCTGCGGAGGAACCTCGACCTTGGTGCGGCTGCGCCGGTGGAAGAAAGCACTCCACAGGATCAGACCCCACACCAGCACGCCGACGGCGAGCGCAGCCGCCCAGGACCCCTGCCACAGGGAGAGGATCCGCGGAGCCTCTTCCGTGGTCGGGGTGGGCATACCAAGGCGGGGGAAGTCTTCCCAGTTGTACGAGCAACCGGTGGCTGTCGCCAAGACCAGGCCCGCGGTCAGTGCCTGCAGCAGCTTCCGCCGCATCGGGCGCCGCGGCGAGCGGTCGGAGCCGTTGGGACTCACGTAGCGCCTTCCCGAGAGTCTCGCCCGCGCGGTTCGGCTGCGGCCTGGCCTTCTCGCTGGTCGGTCGCCGCCCTGCGTCGGGCAGGGGTTTGGATGTTTATGCGGACCAAACCCTAGCCGACGCCCTCCGGGGGTTCTCGGGGAGGGGTGCCTACTCACTCGGGTGGTTCGCTGAATTGGCGGCTGCGGGTGGATTGTGGCTTTTCGCGCAGTTCCCCGCACCCCTGGGGTCCGTTCCGCTTCCGGGCGTTCTAGCGTTGGCGTGTGGCCTACTTCGATGCTGCTTCCGCTGCTCCGCTCCATTCCGTCGCCCGGCAGGCCCTGCTGGCCGCCCTGGACGAGGGGTGGGCCGATCCCGCACGTCTGTACAGGGAGGGACGGCGGGCCCGGGTCCTGCTGGACGCCGCGCGGGAGGCCGCCGCCGAGGCGGTGGGGTGCCGCCCGGACGAGCTGGCCTTCACCCCGTCCGGAACGCGTGCCGTGCACACGGGGATTGCCGGGGCACTGGCCGGGCGGCGGCGGGTCGGGCGCCACCTGATCGTGTCAGCGGTCGAACACTCCTCGGTACTCCATTCGGCGGAGGCGCACGAGGCGGCGGGCGGTTCGGTCGGCCGGGTGGCGGTGGACCGCAGCGGCGCGGTGGATCCGTCGGCGTACGCCGGCGCCCTGCGCGAGGACACCGCCCTGGCGTGTCTGCAGTCGGCCAACCACGAGGTGGGGACCGAGCAGCCGGTCGCCGAGGTGGCCGAGGTGTGCCGGGCGGCCGGGGTGCCGTTGCTGGTGGACGCGGCGCAGTCGCTGGGGTGGGGGCCGGTGGACGGGGACTGGTCGCTGCTGACGGCGAGCGCGCACAAGTGGGGCGGGCCGTCCGGGGTCGGGCTGCTCGTGGTGCGCAAGGGGGTGCGGTTCTCGGCGCAAGGGCCGGTGGACGAGCGCGAGTCGGGGCGGGCGCCCGGCTTCGAGAACCTCCCGGCGATCGTGGCGGCGGCCGCGTCCCTGCGGGCGGTGCGGGCGGAGGCGGCCGCCGAGGCCGCGCGGCTGCGGGAACTGACGGAGCGGATCCGCGCCCGGGTGCCCCGGCTCGTCCCCGACGTCGAGGTGGTGGGCCATCCGGTGCGCCGGCTGCCCGGGGTCGTCACCTTCTCCTGTCTCTACGTCGACGGCGAGGCGCTGCTGCACGAGCTGGACCGGGAGGGCTTCTCCGTGTCGTCCGGGTCGTCCTGCACGAGCAGCACGCTGACGCCCAGCCATGTGCTGCGGGCGATGGGGGTGCTGAGTGAGGGGAACGTGCGGGTGTCGCTGCCGATGGGGGCGGCCGAGGAGGACGTGGAGCGGTTCCTGGAGGTGCTGCCCGGGGTGGTGGCGGCGGTCCGGGACAAGCTCGGCGCCCCGGCCGCCGCGGCGGCGGTCGCCCGCGAGGAGGACGTCCTCGTCGTGGACTCCCTCGGCAAGCGCTGCCCCATCCCGGTCATCGAGCTGGCCAAGGTGATCGGCGACGTGCCGGTGGGCGGCCTGGTCCGGGTGCTGTCGGACGACGAGGCCGCCCGGCTGGACATCCCGGCGTGGTGCGAGATGAGGAACCAGGAGTACGTCGGGGAGGAGCCGGCGGACCGGGGGACGGCCTACGTGGTCCGCCGGGTCGCCTGAGCACCTCGGGGGGCGCGAGGCCGGGCCGGCACGCGGCCGGGCGCCGCGGGGCGCGGCCGGCCCCGCGCACCCGCGCACGGCGCCGGTCAGGACGGGTGCGCCCAGGACAGTGCGCCTAGGACAGGTGCGCCTGGACCTCCGCCGCCGCCTCGTCCCCGTAGGCCTTGGTGAACCGCTCCATGAAGTGGCCCCGGCGCAGCTGGTACTCCTGCGTGCCGACCGTCTCGATGACGAGGGTCGCCAGCATGCAGCCGATCTGCGCGGCGCGCTCCAGGGAGACGCCCCAGGCCAGACCGGACAGGAAGCCCGCGCGGAACGCGTCGCCGACGCCCGTGGGGTCGGCCTTGCGCTCCTCGTCCGGCGTGCCGACCTCGATCGGGTCCTCGCCGGTCCGCTCGATGCGCACGCCCCGGGCGCCGAGGGTGGTCACCCGGTGGCCGACGCGGGAGAGGATCTCCTCGTCGCTCCAGCCGGTCTTGGTCTCGATGAGGCCCTTCTCGTACTCGTTGGAGAAGAGGTACGTCGCCCCGTCCAGGAGGATGCGGATCTCCTCGCCGTCCATCCGCGCGATCTGCTGGGAGAAGTCGGCGGCGAACGGGATGGACCGGGCGCGGCACTCCTCGGTGTGCCGGAGCATGGCCTCCGGGTCGTCCGCGCCGATGGAGACCAGGTCGAGACCGCCGACGCGGTCGGCGACGGTCTTCAGCTCGATGAGGCGGGCCTCGCTCATGGCGCCCGTGTAGAAGGAGCCGATCTGGTTGTGGTCGGCGTCGGTCGTGCACACGAAGCGCGCGGTGTGCAGCGTGTCGGAGATGCGGACGGAGTCGGTGTCGACGCCGTGCCGCTCCAGCCAGGCCCGGTACTCGTCGAAGTCCGCGCCGGCGGCGCCGACCAGGATCGGCCGGGTGCCGAGCTGCCCCATGCCGAAGGCGATGTTCGCGGCGACGCCGCCGCGGCGGACGTCGAGCTTGTCGACCAGGAACGACAGCGAGACCGTGTGCAGCTGGTCCGCTACGAGCTGGTCGGCGAAGCGGCCGGGGAAGGTCATGAGGTGGTCGGTGGCGATGGAGCCGGTGACTGCGATGCGCACGGCGAGGATTCTCCTGAGGGAGGCGGACCTTGACACTTCACGCTATCGGGTGGGCGGGGCCCGCCTGAAGGCAGCGAAACTACCCGATAGTAGATCTTTCTCCGTGAGTCCCGGCGTGCATACGGTGCCGGTATGACGAACCTCAAGGTCCAGAACCCCGTTCCGGTCGATCTCGAAGGCGAGCTTGCGTCGCTGCCGGGGTACGGGGCGCGGATGGCTCCGCACTGGGCGGTACCCGACCGGGTCGCCGCCCGGCCGGTCTCGCCGGCCCTGATCCACGGTGTGACGGTGCCGCCGTCGTCGGCGCGGCTGCTCGACGCCATGGCGGACTACGGGGACTGAGCGGCGCACGCCCGGGAACCGCGAGCTCCCCCGCTGCGTCCCATCGCTGTCCCCCGTAAAGGGGAGGCGGGATACGACCCACCGACGGCCCTGTTCCGAGCGGGCCGGGTCCCATGGGACAGCTGTGCAGCCGAAGGAGCGATGCGGTGAACACCGAGCGACCCGACAACGACGACGACGCCAGGGCGGCGGGCGACGCCGGTACCGCGGACACCCCGGAGCCGGGTGTGGCCGAGGCCGGCACGCCGGCGGGGTCCACCGAGTCCGACGGGGTCGCCGGGAAGGCCGAGAACGCGGAGACGGCGGAGAACGCCGGGACCGGCGGTGGCTCGGAGGCCTCCGAGACCGACGGTGCCGGGGAGGCTGCCGAGACCGACGAGGCTCCGAGCGCTGCCGAGACCGACGTTGCCTCGGAGGCTCCGAGCGCTGCGGAGGCGGCCGAGACCGAAGGGGTCTCCGAGACAGCCGCGACCTCCGACAGTGCCTCGGCGGCTGCCGATGACTCCGCGGGCGCGTCGGCGCCGGACGCGGACCACGCCGCCGACAGCCACGACGCCCCGGCCGCCGTCCACGACCTGACCCGCGACGGTGAGGATCAGGCCCGGCAGGGCGGTGGGCGGCCGCGTACGCCCGCGGTCATCGCCTCCGTCGCCGCCGCCGTGCTCCTGATCGGCGGGGGCGGTGCCTGGCTCGCCGCCAACGCGTCCGGCGGGTCGGGCGGCGGGGCGACGTCCGGCGCACCCGGCGGGGACGGCACTCCCCCGCCGCTCGCGCTCGACGGGTACTCGGACTCCACGGACGGCGGCAACGGCATCGCGCCCGGTGAGCCCAACCCCTACGGCGCCACCTACCGGGTCGAGGGAACGCTGCCCGAGGGGCCCGCCGAGGCCCCGGTGTACCTGGCGCGCGGTGAGATCGCCGAGGCCGACGTGGCCCGGCTGGCGAAGGCGCTCGGGGTCGAGGGCAAGCCCGTCGCCCAGGGCGAGGTCTGGAGGATCGGCGGCCAGGACGGCTCGGGGCCGGGTCTGCAGGTGAACCGGCAGGCACCGGGCTCGTGGACGTTCACCCGGTACACCCCGGGCAGCGACGACTGCAAGGGCACCGACACCTGCACCACCCAGCGGCCCGGCGGCACCCCGGTGGGCGAGGACGTGGCGGAGAAGGCCGCGGCGCCGGTGCTGAAGGCCTTGGGTCAGGACGACGCGAAGGTCGACGCGAGCCAGGTCATGGGCGCCCAGCGGGTGGTGAACGCCTCACCCGAGGTCGGCGGACTGCCCACGCACGGCTGGACGACCGGGATCACGGTCGGCTCCGGCGGCGAGGTCGTCGGCGGCAGCGGCCTGCTGAAGGCGCCGGTGCGGGGTGACACGTACCCCGTGGTCGGTGCGGAGAAGGCGCTGGACCTGATGGAGGGGCGGCCGGAGAACGACCACCGGATGGGCATCGGCGGCTGCGCCAGTCCCGTGCCGCTGGAGGACCGGCCGGAGGAGCCCTGCGGATCGCCGGCGAGCGGCACGCCGCAGCGGGACACGGTGACGGTGCGGGACGCGGTGTTCGGGCTGGCCTCGCACTTCGTGGACGGCAGGCAGGCGCTCGTGCCGTCCTGGCTGTTCGAGGTGACGGCGCCGGGCGCGAAGGACCCGTTCACGGTGACGTACCCGGCGGTCGACCCGAAGTACCTGGCCTCCCCGTCGCCGAGCGAGCCGGGCGACGGGCCGACGTCGCAGCCCGGGCCGCGTGAGGTGAAGGTCGACGGCTACCGGGCCGAGGGCGCGGAGCTGACCGTGACGTTCACCGGCGGGGTGTGCGCCGACTACGACGTGACGGCGGACGAGAAGGGCGGCGAGGTGACGGTCACCGTGACGTCGACGCCGTGGCCGGACAAGGTCTGCATCATGATCGCCAAGCAGTTCCAGGAGACGGTGCCGCTGGACCGGCCGCTCGGCGACCGGAAGGTCGTGGACGCGGACGGCGAGCCGGTTCCGCTGGCCAGGGAGGGTGCGCGACTGCCGGCTCCCCCGTCGCGCGAGCGCTAGGGCCTGTCGTTCGGATCAAGTCGCAGGAAGCCGGCAGTGCCGGCCGGTGCCGGTGCCCTGGGAGCACGCGGCACCGCCGCGCAGCGCGAAGGCGGCGGCCCCGTCGGAGGGGGCCGCCGCCTTCGTCATGTCCGCTGCCGCAGCGGGGCGGCCGGGCGGCTCAGCTGAAGGAGTCGCCGCAGGCGCAGGAACCCGTCGCGTTCGGGTTGTCGATCGTGAAGCCCTGCTTCTCGATGGTGTCCACGAAGTCGATCGTGGCACCGCCCAGGTAGGGGGCGCTCATGCGGTCGGTGACGACCTTCACACCGCCGAAGTCCTTCTCGACGTCGCCGTCGAGCGAACGCTCGTCGAAGAAGAGCTGGTAGCGCAGGCCGGAGCAGCCGCCGGGCTGGACGGCGACGCGCAGCGCGAGGTCGTCGCGGCCTTCCTGGTCGAGCAGCGCCTTGACCTTGGACGCGGCGGCGTCGGTCAGGATGATGCCGTCGGTGACGGTGCTGGTCTCGTCCGATACGGACATCTACATCTCTCCCGGGTTGTACGGAGACTGCTTGCCGACGGTTCCAACCGGCGCGGCCGCGGATTCATTCCGGGCCCGGCGTTCGATCTCGGCTTCTTTTCATGCTCGCACACGCGCCGGGAACCGGAAAACGCCTCTTTCCCGGTCTTCCCGGGAATGAACGGCGGCTCGCCGGGATTCACGTCACACAGACGCTATGGGCATCGTCAAAGTGACGTGAAGCGGTTATGATAGATAGCGTCAAATCGACGAAAAGTCGCCGGAAACAGAAAGGGTGCGTGTCGTGACCACCGCCCAGACCCAGGAGCTCGACGTACAGCCGACGCCCCTCGCCCTGCTGCTCCTCGGCCGTGAGGCCGACCCGAGGAGCGAGCGCGGCGTGGAGTGTCCCGGCGACCTGCCCTCGCCGTCCGACCCGGACCTGGTGGAGCGCGCTCGCCGGGCGAAGGAGAAGCTCGGGAACAAGGTCTTCGTGCTCGGCCACCACTACCAGCGCGACGAGGTCATCCAGTTCGCCGACGTGACCGGTGACTCGTTCAAGCTGGCCCGGGACGCGGCGGCGCGTCCGGAGGCCGAGTACATCGTGTTCTGCGGTGTGCACTTCATGGCGGAGTCCGCGGACATCCTCACCTCCGACGACCAGAAGGTCGTCCTGCCCGACCTCGCCGCCGGCTGCTCGATGGCCGACATGGCGACGGCCGAGCAGGTCGCCGAGTGCTGGGACGTGCTGACCGAGGCCGGCATAGCCGAGCAGGTCGTGCCCGTCTCGTACATGAACTCCTCCGCCGACATCAAGGCGTTCACGGGCAAGCACGGCGGCACGATCTGCACCTCGTCCAACGCCAAGCGGGCCCTGGACTGGGCCTTCGAGCAGGGCGAGAAGGTGCTGTTCCTGCCCGACCAGCACCTCGGGCGCAACACCGCGGTCCGCGACATGGGCATGTCCCTGGAGGACTGCGTCGTCTACAACCCGCACAAGCCGAACGGCGGCCTGACCGCCGACGAGCTGCGCGCGGCGAAGATGATCCTGTGGCGCGGCCACTGCTCGGTGCACGGCCGCTTCAGCCTGGACTCGGTGAACGACGTGCGCGAGCGCATCCCGGGCGTGAACGTCCTCGTCCACCCCGAGTGCAAGCACGAGGTCGTGGCCGCGGCCGACTACGTCGGTTCGACGGAGTACATCATCAAGGCCCTGGAGGCCGCGCCGGCCGGCTCCAAGTGGGCCATCGGCACGGAGCTGAACCTGGTCCGCCGCCTGGCGAACCGTTTCGCACCCGAGGGCAAGGAGATCGTCTTCCTCGACAAGACGGTCTGCTTCTGCTCGACCATGAACCGCATCGACCTGCCCCACCTGGTGTGGGCCCTGGAGTCGCTGGCCGAGGGCAACCTCGTCAACCGCATCGAGGTCGACAAGGAGACGGAGGCGTTCGCGAAGCTGGCGCTGGAGCGCATGCTGGCCCTGCCGTAGCCCTCGCGGCTCGTGTGGCTCACCCCGTGACGGGTTTCCGGCCGGGGTGGGCCGGGTCGAGGGTGAAGAGGTCGCCCTCCGCGGTGGCGACGACCAGGGCGCCTTCGTGCAGCAGCACCTCGGAGCGCGACCAGCCCTGGTTCGTCACCCGCCGGGCCCGCGGCAGGATCTCCCACAGCAGCGTGCCCTTGCCCGTGTCGAGGGCGGCGACCCGGCCGCTGGCGCTGGACACGTAGACCACGCGGGCGCGCGGGTCGTGGGTGACGTCGCTGGGCTGCTCCAGGCTCGTCCGGGTCTGCCACAGCCGCTCGCCCGACCGGACGGACACCGCGGTGACCTGCCCGGAGGACGTGGCGAACCACAGCGTGCCGTCCGAGAGCGTCGCGTTGCCCTCCAGCGGCTCCGCGAACCGCACCGCGCGGTCCTCTCCGGTGTCCGGGTCCAGCAGCCGGATCCCGGCGAACGCCTCGTCCTCGTCGTCCTCGGTCGGTTCGAGGAGGACCAGGCGGCCCTCGGACGTGCCGACGAGCCTTTCGCCGACGGGCACCGTAAGACGCCGTGCCGAGCCGTCGGCGGGGTCCAGCCGCAGCAGGGTCGTCTCCTCCGAGGGCACCAGGTCCGGGACGCACTCCAGGTACCGGTGGTCGCCGGTGTCCGCCGGGCTGCAGTACTGCCCCTCGGGCAACGGCGCCGTCCAGCGCCCGGCTCCGGTGCGCGGCGCGCGGGCGGTCACCGAGCGGCCGCCGTCGTCCGGGACGACGACAAGGCCGCCCGAGACGTACGGACGCACCGCTTCGACGTTCACCGTGCGCTGCCACAGCCGCCTGCCGGTCCCGGTGTCGAGGGCCGCGAGGGTGACCTCCACGTCGTCCCCCTGGTGGGGGTCGTACGTCTGCTCGACCAGCATCGCGTCGTCCGCGACGCCCAGGACGGAGAAGCTGTACCCCCCCTTGCCCGTGCCGGCCGGCAGCACGTCGGCGCGCCAGCGGGCCCGTCCCGTGAGGGCGTCGAGGCGCACGGGCAGCACCCCGTCGCCCGCGCAGTGGACGGCGCCCTCGTACACCTGGCACTGCGGGCCGTTCATCGACCCGCCCGCGGCGATGCCGCGTCCTTCCTTCACGCCCCGCGCGGCGGTGGCGTACACCGTGGTCTGCCAGGGTTTCCAGCCGGCCGGGACGGTCGTCCAGCGGGAGGGTGCGGAGCCGGTGGTCTGCGTTCCCGCGCGGGAGTCGTCCTCGGCGAGTCCGGGTCCGAGCAGCAGATAGCCCGTCAGGCCGAGGGCGAGGGCGCTCGCCGTGCCGGCCGTGGCCCACAGCCGCCGGGCGCGGCCCGGGCGCTTGCCGGGAGCCGGGGGGCCGGGGTCGGCGGCCGCGGCGGGCCGGGTGCTGACCAGGGCCGCCTCGTCCCTGCGCAGGGTCACGGTGGCCTGGTCGTCCGTGCCCGTCTCCGGCAGCGCGGCCACGAACGCCCGGGCCAGGTCGTCCAGTCCGGGCCGGTCCGCGGGGTCCTTGGCGAGGCAGCGCTCCAGCAGCGGGTGCAGGGACTCCGGGACCCCGTCCAGGACGGGCGCGTCGTGTACCACCCGATAGGCCGTCAGATAGGGGCTGTCGGCGTCGAAGGGGCCCCGGCCGGTGCTCGCGTACACCAGCAGGGCGCCCACGGAGAACACGTCGGAGGCCGGGCCCACCGAGCGGGCGTCGGTGAGCTGTTCCGGCGACATGAACGGCGGCGTGCCGATCATCTGGCCGGTCTCGGTCAGGGTGTGGTGGTTCTCGGCCGCGCGGGAGATGCCGAAGTCGATGACGCGCGGGCCGTCCTCGGCCATCAGGACGTTGGCGGGCTTGAGGTCCCGGTGCACCACCCCCGCCCGGTGGATCTCGCGCAGCGCCTCCACCAGGCCGAGCGCCAGCCGGCGCAGTGCGGTGCCGCGCACGGGGCCCTGGTCGCGGATGAGCGCGGCGAGGGAGGGTCCGGGCACGTACTGGGTGGCCATCCAGGGGCGTTCCGCCTCCGGGTCGGCGTCCAGGACCGGCGCAGTGAAGGCGCCGCTGACCTTGCGGACGGCCTCGATCTCCTGGCGGAACCGGGCGCGGAAGACCGCGTCCTGCGCGTACTGGGCGTGCACCACCTTCACGGCGACCTCGCGCCCCGAGCGGGCCCGGCCGCGGTAGACGATCCCCATGCCCCCCGACCCGAGCCGGCCGACCAGCTTGTACCCGCCGACCGACTTCGGGTCGTCCTTCTGCAGCGGCACGCCCGGTTCCTCTCCCCCGCCAAGCAGTCCGGGTCAGGATACGTAACGGCGACACGGCACAGGCCGGGTCCCGAACCGTTGCTTCCGGTTCGGCACCCGGCCTGGAGCCGGACCCGCCGTGCGGGCCCGGCGAGGAGCCGGCTCGCGGTCAGACGGACGCGGGCTCCGGCTCGTCCGGGGACGGCGTCGCGCCGGAGGTGTCCCCCGCCTTCTTCGCGCGCTTGGCCGCGCGCTTGTTCGCCCGGCGCTCCTTGCGCAGTTCCAGCATCGCGTACAGCGTCGGCACCAGCAGCAGGGTGAGCAGCGTCGAGGTGACCAGGCCGCCGATCACCACCACGGCCAGCGGCTGGGCGATGAAGCCGCCCTCGCCGGTGATGCCGAGGGCCATCGGGAGCAGGGCGAAGATGGTCGCCAGGGCGGTCATGAGGATGGGCCGCAGCCGGTGCCGGCCGCCCTCGATGACGGCCTCGACGATGCCGTGGCCCTGCCTGCGGTACTGGTTGATCAGGTCGATCAGCACGATCGCGTTGGTCACCACGATGCCGATGAGCATCAGCATGCCGATCAGCGCCGGGACGCCCATCGGGGTGCCGGTCACCACCAGCAGGCCGATCGCGCCGGTGGCGGCGAACGGGATGGAGACCAGCAGGATCAGCGGCTGGGCCAGGGACCGGAAGGTGCCGACCAGCAGCAGGAAGACGATCGCGATGGCCGCCAGGATCGCCAGGCCCAGGTTGGCGAACGCCTCGTCCTGGTCCTCGGACACCCCGCTGATCGACGCCGTGGCCCCGTCCGGGAGCTTCAGCGCGTCGATCTTCGACTGGAGCTGGGTGCTGACCGCGCCGGTGTTGTCCCCGGTCGGCTTCGCCGTGACGGTGGCGGCGCGCTGGCCGTCGATGCGGGTCATGGAGACCGGGCCGTCGACCACCTTCACCGTGGCGATGTCGCCGAGCTTCACCGTGCCGCCCAGGCGCAGGTTCTGCAGCTGCTTCAGGGTCTGCGCGGGCTTCGCCGAGCGGATGACGACGTCGCGCTCGGTGTCGTCCAGGACCGCCTTGGCCGTGGTGGTGCCGCGGACGGCCTGGGCGACGGCGGCGCCGAGGGTCTGGTCGCTGAAGCCGGCCGCTGCCGCCTTGTCGTTGGCCTTGACCGAGATGCGCGGGACGCTGGAGGCCAGGTCGCTGGTGACGTCCGTGACGTCGTCGAGGGAGGCGACCGCCTTGCGGACCTCCTCGGCCGCCGTGCGCAGGACGCCGGCGTCGGCGGCCTTCACCACGACGCTCAGGTCCTGGGAGCCGAAGCCGTCACCGGCGGCGATGGTGGTGGTGCCGATGCCCTTCAGGCCGGCGAGACCCTTCTCGATGCGGTCCTGGACGCCCTCGTAGGACGCCGAGTCCTCCAGCGTCACCTGGTACGAGGCCTGGTTGGTGTCCGTGCCGCCGCCGAAGGCCGCCATGAAGCCGGACGAGCCGACCGTGACCTGGTAGTCCTTCACGCCCTCGGTGCCGGCGAGCAGCTTCTCGACCTTCCTCGCCTGGGCGTCGGTGGCGGCCAGGCTGGTGCCGGGCTTCAGCTCCTGCTTGACCGTGAGGACCTCCTGCTCGCCCTGGTCGAAGAAGTTCGTCTTCAGCAGCGGCGCCATGCCGAACGTGCCGACCAGGACGACGGCCGCGATGGCCACGCTGGTCAGGCGGCGGCGGGTCGCGAAGCGCAGGACCGGGACGTAGATCCGCTGCAGGCGGCTCCTGGCCTCCTTCTCCTCGGCGATCCGGCGCGCCTCGTCGGCGTCCTCGGGGGTGCCCTTGGGGGGCCGCAGGAACCAGTACGACAGCACCGGGACGACCGTCAGGGAGACCAGCAGGGACGCCAGCAGCGCGGCCGTGACCGTGAGGCTGAAGGAACCGAACAGCTCGCCCACCACGCCACCGACCAGGCCGATCGGCAGGAACACGGCGACCGTGGTGAGCGTGGAGGACGTCACCGCGCCCGCGACCTCGCGCACCGCGGTGAGGATGGCCGACTGGCGCTCCTCGCCGTAGCCGAGGTGGCGCTTGATGTTCTCCAGGACCACGATCGAGTCGTCGACGACCCGGCCGATGGCGATGGTCAGGGCGCCCAGCGTGAGGACGTTCAGCGACAGGTCGCGCGTCCACAGCACGATCAGGGCGAGGACCACGGACAGCGGGATGGACACCGCCGTCACGAGGGTGGAGCGGATCGAGGCCAGGAAGACCAGGATCACCAGGACCGCGAAGAGCAGACCGAGGGCGCCCTCGGTGGTCAGGCCCTTGATGGACTTGGACACGGCCGGGCCCTGGTCGCTGACGACGGTGAGGGTCGCGCCGGAGCCGAGGTCCTCGCGCAGGTCCGGGAGCATGTCCTGGACGGCGTCGGAGATGGCGACCGCGCTGCCGTCGCGGTCCATCGTCACGGCGACGGCGAGGCTGGGCTTGCCGTCGGTGCGGGTGATGGAGTCGGCCGGGGCCTGCTGCTGCTTCACCGTGGCGACGTCGCCGAGGCGCACCGGCTCGCCCTTGCCGGGCTCGCCCGTGACCCTGAGGTCCTGGATCTGCCGCAGCGAGGTGAAGCCGCCGCCGACCTGGACGGTGCGGTTGGCGCCGTCCTCGTCGAAGGAGCCGGCCGGGACGGTCGCGCCGCCGGCCTGGAGCGCCTGCGCGAGGGACTGCGTGGTCAGACCGGCCTTGGCCAGCTTGACGTCGTCGGGCGTGACGGTGACCTGGAGGTCGCGCACGCCGTCGACGGTGACCTGGCCGACGCCGTCGATGCCCTTCAGGTCCGGCACGACCGTCTTGTCGAGCTGGTCGGCCAGGGCCTGCTGGTCGCGGTCGGAGGTGACGGCGAGGACGACGGTCGGGATGTCGTCCGTGGAGCCGGCGACGACCTGCGGGTCGACGTCGTCCGGGAGCACCGCACGCGCCCGGTTGACGGCCTGCTGGACGTCGGCGACCAGCTGCTTGGTGTCGTTGCCGTAGTCGAAGGACGCCATGATCACGGCGTTGCCCTCGCTGGCGGTGGAGGTGACGCCGCTGATGCCGTCGACGGCTTCGAGACTGTCCTCGATGGGTTCGACGACCTGCTTCTCGACCACGTCCGGCGACGCGCCCTGGTACGGCGCCAGCACGGACACCATGGGCAGTTCGATGGTGGGCAGCAGCTGCTGCTTGAGCTGGGGTATCGCGATCGCCCCGAAGACGAGCGCGATGATCGACATCAGCCCTATCAGGGCCCGTTGGGCGAGGCTGAATCTCGACAGCCAGGACATGGGTCAGGGTCTCTCTTCTGTTTAACGGCAGAAGCGGCAGCGGGCGCGCAGACGAGCGCCCGCCCCTACACCCTGAGCCATGGCCGGAGCCTGTTCCGTAGGCCCCAGGTCCCGTTCCCTGTGCGGCGCGTACTCCGGCCGCAGTACGGCCGGGGCGGGTTCACTCCACCCTTGGACGGACCAGGCCGGACTCGTACGCGATGACCACCAGCTGGGCCCGGTCGCGGGCGCCCAGTTTGGCCATGGCGCGGTTGACGTGCGTCTTCACCGTCAGCGGGCTGACCTCCAGCCGCTCGGCGATCTCGTCGTTGGAGTGGCCGCCGGCGACCTGGACGAGCACCTCGCGCTCCCGGACGGTGAGCGAGTCGAGCCGCTCGCCGCGGGCGGGGTCGCGGTTCTCGTCGGCCGGGTCGCCCTGGGCGAGGAAGCGGGCGATCAGTCCGGTGGTGGCGGCCGGGGACAGCAGGGCCTGGCCGCCGGCCGCGATCCGGATGGCGTTCAGCAGTTCCTCGGGCTCGGAGCCCTTGCCGAGGAAGCCGGAGGCGCCGGCGCGCAGCGACTGCACGACGTAGTCGTCCACCTCGAACGTCGTCAGGATGACCACGCGGACACCGGCGAGGGCGGGGTCGGCGCTGATCATGCGGGTCGCGGCGAGTCCGTCGGTGCCGGGCATCCGGATGTCCATCAGGACGACGTCCGCGCGCTGCTCCTTCGTCAGCCGGACCGCCTCCGCGCCGTCGGAGGCCTCGCCCACCACCTCCATGTCGGGCTCGGAGTCGACGAGCACCCGGAAGGCGCTGCGCAGCAGCGCCTGGTCGTCGGCGAGCAGGACACGGATGGTCATGCGGGGTCCTCCCCGGTGGATGTGCGGCTCTTGACGGGCAGGATGGCATGGACGCGGAAGCCGCCGCCGTAGCGGGGACCGGTGGTGAGGGTGCCGCGCAGGGCGGTGACCCGCTCGCGCATGCCGAGCAGCCCGTGCCCGCCGCCGTCGTGCGGGGTCTCGCCCTCGCCTGTGCCGTCGTCGAGGACGGTGATCTCGATGTTCGGCCCGACCCGCACGACGCTGACCTCGGCCTTGGCCTGCGGCCCGGCGTGCTTCTGCACGTTGGTGAGGGCCTCCTGGATGATCCGGTAGGCGGCCAGGTCGACGGCTGCGGGCAGGGTGGTGTCCTGGTCGGCGCGGGCGACCTCGATGTGCAGGCCGGCGTTGCGGAAGGTGCCGGTGAGTTCGTCGAGGCGGTCCAGGCCCGGGGCGGGCTCGGTGGGGGCCTCGGGGTCGCCGGACTGGCGGAGCAGGCCGACGGTGGCGCGCAGCTCGTTCAGCGCGGAGCGGCTGGCCTCGCGCACATGGGCGAGGGCCTCCTTGGCCTGGTCGGGGCGCTTGTCCATGACGTGGGCTGCGACCCCGGCCTGGACGTTGACCAGGGCGATGTGGTGGGCGACGACGTCGTGCAGGTCCCGGGCGATGCGCAGGCGCTCCTCGGCGACCCGGCGCCGGGCCTCCTCCTCGCGGGTGCGCTCGGCGCGTTCGGCGCGCTCCCGGATGGCCTGCACGAAGGCGCGGCGGCTGCGCACGGCGTCGCCGGCGGTGGCGCCGATGCCGGTCCAGGCGAAGATCGCGAGGTTCTCCTGGGCGTACCAGGGCAGGCCGCCGGCGGCCATGGCGGTGCCGGTCAGCACGGTCATGGTGAGCAGCCCGACCCGCCAGGTGGTGGGGCGGTCGGTGGTGGAGGCGACGGTGTACAGCGCGATGACAGCGGACATGGCGACGGGGGCGCGGGGGTCGCCGGTGACGGACTCGAGGACGGAGACGGCGCCGGTGAGGGCGAGGACGGTCATCGGGGCACGGCGGCGGAAGACCAGGGCGGCGGCGCCGAGGGCCATGAGGACGAGGCTGAGGGGGTCGGGGGTGCGCAGCACCCAGCTGACGCTGTCGCGGTGGCGGGGTTCGACGAACGAGCCGGCGACCATGCAGACCAGGACGGCTGCGGCGAGGACGGCGTCCACGGCCAGGGGGTGCGCCTTGGCCCGGCAGCGGGCCCGCGCGAGGGTGCTCACGGGTGTTCACGGTAGCCGGGGCGGGTGCGGCCGTGTGAGGTGCCGGCCGTCCGGGCCGGGGCCGGGGCGTCGACGCGACCCGGCGCGGCGGGGTGCCTCCCGCCTCCGCCGAGCTCTTCGATCGCGAGCGGGGGGTACCCCCGGCGCCCACCCGTGCCGCCCCGAGCGGCATGTGTGCCCGCGGTCGTCACCCCGGGATCAGGCCGTCGTCGCTGAGCAGTTCCCGGACCTCCTCCAGGGTCGCGTCGGGAGACGGCAGGATCAGCTCCGACGGCTCCAGGGAGTCGTCGGGGAGGGGGTCGCCCAGGTCGCGGACCCGGGTCAGGAGGGCGTGCAGGGTGCGGCGGAAGCCGGGGCCGTCGCCGTTCTCCATCTCCGCCAGGAGCTCGTCGTCCAGCTTGTTCAGCTCGGCGAGGTGGCCGTCGGCCAGCCTCACCTGCCCCTCCCCCATGATCCGTACGATCATGTCGCCCTCCTAGGCGTGGGCCCCTACTGCTTGTCGAAGCGCGGGGTGTCCTGCGGCTGCTGCTGGGACTGCTGCTGGCCCGTGCCACCTTCGATGGCCTGCTGCCCACCGCTCGTACCGCCGGCGAGCTCGGCCTTCATGCGCTGCAGCTCCAGCTCTACATCCGTACCACCGGAGAGCCGGTCCAGCTCGGCCTGGATGTCGTCCTTGTGCATGCCGGAGGGGTCGTCCAGGGCGCCGGAGGCGAGCAGTTCGTCGATCGCGCCGGCGCGGGCCTGGAGCTGGGCCGTCTTGTCCTCGGCGCGCTGGATCGCCAGTCCGACGTCGCCCATCTCCTCGGAGATGCCGGAGAAGGCCTCGCCGATGCGGGTCTGCGCCTGGGCCGCCGTGTACGTCGCCTTGATCGTCTCCTTCTTCGTGCGGAAGGCGTCGACCTTGGCCTGGAGCCGCTGGGCCGCGAGGGTGAGCTTCTCCTCCTCGCCCTGGAGCGTCGCGTGCTGGGTCTCCAGGTCGGTCACCTGCTGCTGGAGCGCGGCCCGGCGGGAGAGCGCCTCGCGGGCCAGGTCCTCACGGCCCAGCGCGAGCGCCTTGCGGCCCTGGTCCTCCAGCTTGGTGGACTGCGACTGCAGCTGGTTCAGCTGGAGCTCCAGGCGCTTGCGGCTGGTCGCCACGTCGGCGACACCGCGGCGCACCTTCTGGAGCAGCTCCAGCTGCTTCTGGTACGAGTAATCGAGGGTTTCGCGCGGGTCCTCGGCCCGGTCAAGGGCCTTGTTCGCCTTCGCGCGGAAGATCATCCCCATACGCTTCATGACACCGCTCATGGGCTTCGCGCGCCCCCTTCTGACCGACTCCGGTTCCAGCTCCAGCGACAGAACCCACAGTACGGGCCCTGCATCCATTACCGCACTGTTCGGGGACGGATGCGCTCATCCCCAAGGACGACTGCGTGCGCTCCCGCTCCGGCGTAGGGAGTAGGTGGTCCCCGGGGTCTCCCGGGCGTACGTCCCGGGAACGGCCGGGTGCGTACGCAACGTCCCCTCTGTCCCCTTACTGACGACTGGTGTTGCCGGATCGTTCCCCACGGGGCTGGGGTCCATGCCCGGAAGCCCTTACCCTTGGGTTTTGTGTTCCGTAGCCGTGCGAAGGATGAGAAGGCCCAGGACGCCGACAAGGCGCCGGTGAACTTCTCCAAGCAGCCCCGCGATCCCCAGGCCCCCAAGGGCCGCCCCACGCCCAAGCGCAGCCAGGCCCAGAGCCAGCGCCGCAGCGTGGCCAACACGTCGATGACGCGCAAGGAGGCCGCCAAGCGCCAGCGCGAGGAGCGCCGTGTCGCGCTGGAGCGGCAGCGTCAGGCGCTGGCCAGCGGCGACGAGCGGTACCTGCCCGCGCGTGACAAGGGGCCGGTGCGCCGGTTCGCGCGTGACTTCGTCGACTCGCGGTTCAACATCGCGGAGTTCTTCCTGCCGATGGCCGTGGTCATCCTCGTGCTGAGCATGGTGCGGGTGGCGTCGCTGCAGAACATCGCGCTGCTGCTGTGGCTCGTGGTGATCGTGCTGATCGTGCTCGACTCGTTCGTCACGGCCTTCCGCCTGAAGAAGCAGCTGAACGAGCGCTTCGCCGGTGAGAACAAGCGCGGCGCGGTCGCCTACGCCCTGATGCGCTCCCTCCAGATGCGCCGGCTCCGGCTGCCGAAGCCGCAGGTCAAGCGCGGAGAGCGGCCCTGACCACGACGCCGTTCTCCGGGGGTGCGGCACAGGCCTGGCTGGACCGGCTGGGCGGGCTGCGCGATGTCGTCCGGCAGGAGCTGGTGGCCCGCCAGCTGGACGAGCAGATAGTCGGCCGGTTCCCGGTCGGCAAGCGCCTGCGGGTGCTGGACGTGGGGATGGGCCAGGGCACGCAGGCGCTGCGGCTGGCCCGGGCCGGGCACCAGGTGACCGGTCTGGAGCAGGACGCGACGATGATCGCCGCGGCCCGGGAGTCCCTCGCCGGGGAACCGGAGGGCATCCGGGAGCGGATGCGGATCATCGAGGGGGACGGCCGGGACACCGGCGTGCACTTCCTGCCCGGCAGTTTCGACGTGGTGCTCTGCCACGGCGTGCTGATGTACGTCGAGGAGCCCGACCCGCTGCTGGCGGGTCTGGCCCGGATGCTCGCGCCGGGCGGGCTGCTGTCGCTCCTCGTGCGCAACGGGGACGCGCTCGCGCTGCGGCCGGGGCTGTCCGGCGACTGGGCGGGCGCGCTGGCCGCGTTCGACACGGTCTCCTACCGCAACCGGCTGGGACTCGACGTGCGCGCCGACCGGCTGAAGGACCTCACGGCGACCCTCGCGGGGATCGGGGCGCCGCTGCACGCCTGGTACGGGGTGCGGGTGTTCACCGACACGGCGGCGGACGGCGCCGGGGTCCCGGAGGACGTCGAGACGCTCCTCGCGGTGGAGGAGCGGGCCGGGCGGACGGATCCGTACCGCGGGGTGGCGGCGCTGCTGCACCTGTGCGGCGTACGGGGCTGATCGCACCGGCGTTCCGGACGAACGGGGGGGTGGGCGAGGGCCGTCGGCCGGCCCCCGCCCCCGGCTCACGCCTCGGCCTCGGCCTCCGCCTCGTGCAGGCTCATCGGGCCGTAGATCTCCGTGGTGTCCTCGAACAGCCGCACCTGGTCGGTGCCGCCCTCCTTCAGCGCCTTCCAGTGCTCCCCGATCCAGGACTCGGCGTCCCCTTGCGTGGGGAAATCCTCCAGCGGCACCGCGGGCTCGACCTCCGTCCCGTCGGTCTTCTCGAACCGCCACGTCCATGCCGCCATGTACGCCTCCCATGTGTGTGAGCACACTGCACAGCGAAAAGCCGGATCTCGGTCCGGCTCCTGATCCGAGCCTATGCGCTCCACGGGGTGGGGCGGGACAGGTGGCCGGGTGTGCGGACGGTCCGGTGGCCGGGCCGGTGCGGGTCGTGCGGGCCGGTCGCGCGGTTCCCCGCGCCCCTTCGGGGACACCGCCGACACGCGTGTCACAGGGCCACGGGTGAGAATCGGGGCGTGGAACTGACTCTGCTCGGCACCGGTGCACCCGCGGGACTTCCCCGCCCCGACTGTCCCTGCGCGGTCTGCGCGGCCGCTGTGGGCCCGGACGCGCGGGCGGCCACCGCGCTGCTCCTGGACGGGGTGCTGCTGCTCGACCTGACGCCCGGGGCGGCGTTCGCCGCGGCGCGCGCGGGCCGTTCGCTGACCGGCGTACGGCAGGTGCTGCTGTCGCATCCGCACGACGGCCCGGCGGTGGAGGTGCCGGCGGGGCTGCCGCAGCCGGGGCGGGTGCCCGACGGACGGGAGCTGACGCTGCTGACCGGGCACCGGGTGCGGGCCGTGGCGCTGGACGCGCCGGGCACGGGGTACGCGGTGAGCGGGCCGGAGGGGCAGCGGCTGCTGTATCTGCCGCCGGGCGGGGCGCCGGCGGGCCTGGAGGAGCCGGCCGAGCCGTACGACATGGTGCTCCTGGACGTCGTGGGGCGGCCGGACGCGCTGGCGAAGCTGCGGGCCGTCGGGGCGGTCGGGCCGACGACGGACGTGGTCGCCGTGCACCTGGACCACGACGTGCCGCCGGGCCCCGAACTCGGGCGGCGGCTCGCGGCGGCCGGGGCGCGGGCCGTGCCGGACGGGGCGACGCTGGCGGTCGGGGCGTACGAGGACGTGCCGGACGTGCCGCGCCGGACGCTGGTGCTGGGCGGGGCGCGGTCGGGGAAGTCGGTGGAGGCCGAGCGGCGTCTCGCGGCGTTCCCGGACGTGCTGTACGTGGCGACGGGCGGGTCGCGCAACGGGGACACGGAGTGGTCGGCGCGGGTCTCCGCGCACCGGGAGCGGCGGCCCGGCTCGTGGCAGACGGTGGAGACCTGTGATCTGGTGCCGCTGCTGGAGGCGGAGGGGCCGCCGCTGCTCGTCGACTGTCTGTCGCTGTGGCTGACGGACGCGATGGACGCGGCCGGGGCGTGGGACGACGCGGTGTGGGCGGAGCGGGGCGAGAAGGTGCTGCGGGAGCGGGTGCGGGAGCTGACCGAGGCGGTGCGGGCCACGCGCCGGACGGTGGTCGCCGTGTCCAACGAGGTGGGGTCGGGGATCGTGCCCGCGACGGCGTCCGGCCGGCGGTACCGGGACGAACTCGGGCGGCTGAACGCGGGGTTCGCGGACGAGTGCGAGCACGTGCTCCTGGTCGTGGCGGGGCAGGCCCTGGTGCTGAAGCGCTGACGGGCCCGGACCCCGCGCTCAGGGGGCCGCGCGGGCGATCAGCCGGTAGGCGTTGGCGAAGCGGGTGCGGCGGGCCACCGGCGCGATGAGGTGGTCGGCCGTCGCCGCCAGGGCGACCAGGGGCATGCCCGCGCGCAGCAGCACCTCACGGGCGTGGCGGTGGACCGGGGGCGGCGGGATCGCTCGCCAGGGCGTGTCGGGTGCCGGCAGGGCGTGGGAGAGGGACAGGGCCAGGGCTCCGGAGAGGTCGTGCGGGACGTGGGTGGGGCGGTGGTCCACGGTGACGATCGTGCATCCGGCCGCCTCCAGTTCGGCCCGCAGGTTCCTCGGGGGGATCAGGTGGAGGTGGCGCGGCTGGTCGTAGGCGAGCCACCAGCGGCCCAGGAGTGCGGCGAAGACGCTGTGGGGGTTCAGGGTCTCGACCAGGAGGTGGCCGCCGGGGCGCAGGACGCTCAGGGCCGCGTGGAGTTCGGCTCGCGGGTCCGGCGTGCCCTCCAGGTGGTGGAGCATGCTGACCACGTCGTAGCGGCCGCGCAGCGGTGAGGCGATCCGGGGGTCCGTCAGACGGCCGACGTGGGCCTCCTCGACGCGGTCGGCCGAGCGGGCGCGGACCACGCGGGGGGTGGTGTCCAGGCCGTCGAACGCGGTGTAGGGGAAGAACTCGCGGGCGGTCGCCGGGAAGCGCGCGTGGCCCGTGCCGACGTCCAACCAGCTCTCCGGTTCCCCGAAGCGCCGCATCGCGCGGGCGGCCGAGCGGTGCCGTGCGCGGCTGCCGCGCAGGGCGAGCAGCCCGTCGCTGGCCGGGTCCCGCGGTGCGCCGCGCACGGTCCGGTGGTGCAGGGCGAGGCCCTCGGCGGTCAGGCGGGGGTTCTGGAAGGTGTGGCCGCAGTCCCGGCACTCGTCGACGGTGAAGCTGCCGGGCTTGTACTGCCGCAGGTCACCGGTGCGCAGCCGGTTGCGCAGCCGGGCGGAACCGCACCAGGGGCAGTCGTCGCGGCGCGGTTCGTGGACCCGTGCGGTGGCGTGCGGGGCGTGGGCTGCGGACGGGGCGGAGGGGGCGGGACGGGCGGGCATGGGCGGCTCCCGGGCGCGAGGGCGTACGCGGGGACGTGCGGCGGGGGCCGGGGACGACCCGTACGCACGACAATCCGCTGCAAACCGGAACGTATGGGATGCCGATCCCGGGTGCAACGACGTCGTCCCGGCGGTGTGGTGATGTGGCGCCGTGCTGTTCGATCGGTGCCGGTACTGTTCGGCGAATGAGCTCGCTTAATCTCGACGACTTCACCGATCTGATCGAGCGTCCGGACGGCGGGATCCGCCGTGACGCCGAGGCGCGCCGGGAGCGACAGGTCGTGCCGCCCGGGTCGCTGGGGCGCCTCGACGAACTGGGTGAGTGGCTCGCGGCGGCGCAGTCGGCCGTGCCCGTGCGGCCGGTCGAGCAGCCGCGGGTGGTGCTCTTCGCCGGTGACCACGGCGTCGCCGAGCTGGGCGTCTCGGCACGGCCGGCGGGCAGTGCCGCGGAGTTGGTGCGCGAGGTGCTGGAGGGCGGCCGGCCGGTGTCGGTGCTGGCGCGCCGGCTGGGCGTGCCGGTGCGGATCGTCGACATGGCCCTGGACTGCGACCCCGAGGCCCTGCCCGCCGACGTCGTACGGCACCGGGTGCGGCGCGGCAGCGGGCGGATCGACATCGAGGACGCGCTGACGGCACAGGAGGCCGAGGCGGCGTTCCGGGCCGGGGTCGCGGTGGCGGACGAGGAGGCCGACTCGGGTACGGACCTGATCGTCCTCGGCGATGTGAGCGTCGGCGGGACGACGGCGGCGGGTGTGCTGGTCGGGGCGCTGTGCGGGGTCGACGCGTCGGTCGTGACCGGGCGCGGCGGGCTGGCCATCGACGACCTGGCGTGGATGCGCAAGTGCGCGGCGATCCGGGACGCGCTGCGCCGGGCCCGGCCGGTGCTCGGGGACCAGCTGCAGCTGCTGGCGGCGGTGGGCGGCGCCGACCTGGCGGCGATGACGGGCTTTCTGCTGCAGTGCGCGGTGCGGAAGCTGCCCGTGGTGCTGGACGGGGTCGTGACGGCGGCGTGCGCGCTGGTCGGGCAGCGGATCGCGTTCCGCGCGCCGGACTGGTGGCTGGCCGCGCACGACAGCGGCGAGCCCGGGCAGGCGAAGGCCCTGGACCGGATGGCCCTGGAGCCGCTCCTCACCCACGGGGTGACGGTCGGCGAGGCCACGGGCGGCCTCCTGGCCCTGCCCCTGATCCAGTCGGCCGCCGCCCTGGCGGCGGAACTCCCGGAAAAGCCCGAGGACTCGGAGACCCCGGAGCCTCCGACGGAGACCGGGGACCCGACGGCGACCGAGGGACCGGCCGGGGCAGTGGGGCCGACGGGGGAGGCGAACTAGCCGGGAAGCGAGCACGGGCGGGGCCGGACAGACCAGAGACCCCGGGCAGGCCGGCAGGGCCG
The DNA here is from genome assembly GCF_002237655.1 of Streptomyces sp. XY006. Classification (GTDB taxonomy): domain Bacteria; phylum Actinomycetota; class Actinomycetes; order Streptomycetales; family Streptomycetaceae; genus Streptomyces; species Streptomyces levis. Next base: position 101,687 of record NZ_NOKT01000028.1, on the reverse strand, counting down.
GACAGGCCGCAGGGCCGGTGCGGGCCCAGGGTCCGGACAGGCCGCGGGGCCCGGCCGGCATCGGGGCCAGGCCGGCATCTGGCCGGGCAGGCATCTGGCCGGGCAGGCATCGGCGGAGGTGTCCCGGGCAGCCGGTGGCACGGCCGGCCGACGCGGCCCGGCGGAACGGCTTGGCGCGGCAGGGCGGTCGCCCGGGGGCCGGTGGCTCGGCTGGTCCGGCCCGACGGAGTCGAAACGGCTCGGCGCGGCCCGGCGTCCGGGGCGGTCGCCCGGGCGCCGGTGGCGCGGTCGGTCCAGCCCGGCTCGGCAGAGCGTACGCGGCCCGGCCGCCGACGTGGTCGCCCGGTGTCAGCCCTCTCGACAGCCGCCTCACTCACGCTCGGGTCAACTTCCCTGGCCTCCGGAAGGTCTAGGCACACGGTGTCGGCTTGACTGGCCGCAGGCATCCGCTGTCGCACGGACGGGGACGACCCGATGAACACGCTCGCCCGCTGGGCCCGGGCCGAATGGGGGCCGTTGCTCGCGGCGGTGCGGGGCCCGTTGCGGGAGCGGCGGTGGCGGGCCGTGCCGTTGGCCGTCGGGGCCGTGTGCCTCACGGCCGTGCTGCACGCCGTGCACCGTCAGGCGTGGGGCCACCAGTTCGTGGAGAACGTGGGGGCCGTGCGCGCCGGGGACCCGTTGTGGCTCGCGCTGCTGCGCACGCCGCTGTCGCTGTTCGTGCCTGCGCTGGACCTGCCGGTCTGGGGTGCGCTGGCCCAGATCCTGCTGGTGTTCGGCCTCGCCGAGCTCAGCCTGGGGCGGTGGCGCACGCTCGCCCTGGCCTACGCCGCCACCCTCGCGGGCACGCTCTACGCACGGCTGGGCATCCGGCTCGGCCCGGACTCGCCGCTGGGGCTGCCCGCCTCCGACCAGTGGGTCGTGGACACGGGGCCGTCCGCGGCGGTCGTCGGCCTCGCGGTGTTCCTGGGCCGGCGCCACCACGCGTACGTCACCGCCTCGGTGGTGATCCTGGCGATGGTGGCCGAGGTGGCCGTGAAGGAGAACCTCGCCGGCAAGGAGCACCTCGCGGCGATCACGGCCGTCCTGGTGCTGTGCGCGCTCGGCGAGCTGCGCCGGTGGCGTCAGCGGCGTTCCAGGGACCGGGCCGGCTCCGGGTCGGGCGCGCCGCCGATCCAGTCCTGGAAGGCCCGCCGGGGACCCACCCAGCGGCGGTCGTGGTGGTAGGCCCGCAGCCCGGCCTTGGCCCGCGCCTTGGGGCGGTTGCGGTAGAAGCGCTTGGCCCACGGCGAGGTCGGCCGGGCCAGCCGCACGGCGGCGATCAGGGCGACCAGCGGGACGACCAGGCCCACGAGCGCAAGGCGGAGCTTGCCCTTGAACAGGGCGACGAGGGCGAAGGCGAAGTTCACCAGGACGTTGGCGAGGACGGTGGCGCGGTTCTGCTGCTGGTCCTCGGAGAGGTCGTCGACGCCCAGCGGCGAGAAGCCGATCAGCAGCAGCCCGACCAGGGAGGCCGTGAGCACGACCATCTCCACGCTCTTGCGGCCGTCGGGGGTCCAGTAGACGTCCGCCAGGTGCAGGATCAGGGCGAACTCGTCCAGCACGAGACCGGCGCCGATGCCGAAGATCACCGCGGCCAGGCAGGAGCCGAAGCCGTGCTGACCGCCCGCGACCGCGCCGAAGCCGCCGATGAGCGTGAGGATGACGCCGGGGACGACGTGGTGGACGTGGACGCCGCCGCTGCCGCTGATGTTGCGGAAGGGGCCCTTGCCCGCCCTGATGAGGCGGGTGATCATCCGGGTGATCACGAAGGTCACGACGAAGGCGACGAGGGCCAGGAGCAGCGGAAGCTTGCCGGGTTCGATGATGTTCCGCTCCAGCCATCCCATATGTGAACTTTATCCTCGGCCCCCGTCTCCGCTCTCCTGACCGGCCGGTAGCCTGCGCCGGTGACCGGAACCTCGCCCCTCGACGGTGTCCGCTTCGCCTTCGGCACGCTCACGGTGTTCCCGGTCCGGGTGACGCGGTGGGACCGGGAGGCGGCGCGCGCCGGCATGCTGTGCGCGCCGCTAGCCGGTCTGGCGGTCGGTGCCGCGGCAGCCGCCGTCGGTCTGGTGCTGCTGCTCCTCGGCGCGGGCGCGCCGCTCGCCGCCGTGGCCGGCGTCGCCGTGCCGGCCGTGCTCACCCGGGGGCTCCATCTGGACGGGCTCGCGGACACCGCCGACGGGCTGGGCAGCGGGAAGCCCGCCGAGGACGCGCTGCGGATCATGAAACAGTCGGACATCGGCCCGTTCGGCGTCGTCACCCTCGTCCTGGTCCTGCTGGCGCAGGTCGCCGCGCTCGCCCAGGCCTACGAGGCCTCCTGGGCCCGGGGCGCGTGCGCCGCCGTCGTCTCCGCGGCCGTCGCCCGGCTGGCCCTGACGCTGGCGGCCCGGGCCGGGGTGCCGGCGGCGCGGCCGGAGGGGCTGGGGGCGGCCGTCGCGGGCGTGGTGCCGGTGCGGGCGGCGCTCGGTGCCGCGGCCGCCGTCACGGCGGTGGCGGCGGTCGCGGCCGGTGCCCTCCTCGGGGCGGACGAGGCGGCTCGTACCGCGCTCGCCGTGCTCCTGCCCCTCGCCGCCGCCGAGGCGCTGCTGCGGCACTGCACGCGGCGGTTCGGCGGGGTGACCGGGGACGTGTTCGGCGGGCTCGCGGAGACGGCCGCGACGACGTCCCTGCTCGTGCTGGCGCTGGGCTGACCGGCATCCCGCGCCCGCCCGGGCACCGGGCTCAGCACGCCTGCCGCCAGGCCCCCAGTTCGTACTTCTTGAGCAGCGAACTCAGCTTCAGCCGGCGGGACTCGGCGCAGAAGCGGCCGGTGGGCACCTCGTACTCCACGTGGAAGACCGCCTTGCCCGCCGCGGTGAACGGCTTCAGCGCCCCGCACTCGCCGTACTGGGCGCACTGTTCGTTGACCGCGAAGTCGAAGTCGCCGACGAGTTCCGGGATCTGGTCGAGGTCGTTCTTCAGCCCGACGGCCAGGCCCCGGTCGTGGGCCAGGCGGGCGATGAGGCGGTTGTAGCGGAGCTGGTCGGCGGCCGTGAGCGGGAAGCCCGTGTCGTTGCGGTAGCCGTCCATGTTGTCGGGCTCGACGGCGTCGAAGCCCTTGTCGCGGCACATGTCGATACGGGCCGCCATGAGCGGTTCCAGGACCTCGGTGCGGCGGATGTCGAGCCAGCGCTCGCCCCGCCAGCCGTTGCCCCGGCCGAGGACGGCCTTCGGGAACTTCCCCGCGTCCGGGCGGAACTCCTCCCAGGCGCCCGTCGACAGGTAGCAGATGACCTTGCGGCCGTCGTCGTGCAGTTCGGCGACCGTCTCCGCGGAGTGGTCGAAGCCGTCGATGTCGTAGACCGGTACGTCGACGGAGGTGTCCAGGCGACCGCTGAGCTGCCACTGCCAGGCGGTGCCGGGGCGGGGCTGCCAGCGGGGGCCGGGCTTGTCGTCGGGGGCCTGGGTGCAGCCCGCCAGCAGCAGGAGCAGCAGCACGACGGGCAACAGCGGGCGTCTCACGAGGTGTTCTCCAGGGTGTACGGCAGGGTGCCCCAAGGATGATCCCCGGTTCCGGGCACCGCGCAGTGCACCTCCGGCCTCGAAGGTGACCAGGACGTCGGCGACGCGGGCGTAGCAGGGGTGCGGTGCCGTGCCGTGGTCGAGGACGAGGGTGGCGCAGCCGACGCCCCGGGCCGCGACGGCGAGCCGCCGGCAGTGCGCGAACTCCTCGGCCGCCGTGCCGTACAGGGCGCGGTGAGCAGGGCGCTCACCGGATCCCGACGAGTGTGACCCGGTTCACCGGTGTGAGGGATCAGGAAATGGCCACTACGCCACCGACAGGTGAACGACCGCAGGAATGAGCGAACGGGGCCACGCGCGTAGTCTCGTCGTCGAGTGTTCGCCGCACCGGGAAAGGCCCCGTGAGACCCGCTCCGCGAGGTCCGCATAGGGTCGGCTGTCGGGCCCGGTCGACCCACACCGTTCGACCAACGCAACTTCACATCGGAAGCGAGATTTCACCACCGTGACTGCTCTCACTCTCAGCACCGCCGCGGCGCCCGGTCTGCGGGCCGACGCGATCGTGATCGGTGTCGCCAAGGGAGCCAAGGGGCCGGTCGTCGCACCGGGCGCCGAGGCCGTGGACAAGGCGTACGACGGCAGGCTCGCCGGCGTCCTGGAGACGCTCGGCGCCTCCGGTGCCGAGGGCGAGGTGACGAAGCTGCCGGCGCCGTCCGGCTTCAAGGCACCGCTCGTGCTGGCGGTGGGCCTGGGCGCGGTGCCCGAGCAGGACGCCGGCTACGACGCCGAGGCGCTGCGCAAGGCCGCGGGTGTCGCGGCCCGCACCCTGTCCGGCGCCCGGAAGGCCGCCTTCGCCCTGCCGGTGGCCGAGGCCGCCGACGCCGGTGCGATCGGGGAGGGCGCGCTGCTCGGCGCGTACTCCTTCGACGCGTACAAGGAGAACGGCAAGGACCCCAAGGCGAAGAACGGCAAGGCGCCGCTCGCCGAGGTCGCCCTGCTCGGCGGCAAGCCCCGCGACAAGGCGTACAAGGCCGCGGTCGAGCGCGCCGTCGCCGTCGCCGAGGAGCTCAACCGCGCCCGCGACCTGGTCAACACCCCGCCGAACGACCTGAACCCCGAGTCGTTCGCCGCGATCGCCCAGGCCGCGGCCAAGGAGCACGGCATCAAGGTGCAGGTGCTCGACGAGAAGGCCCTGGTCAAGGGCGGCTACGGCGGCATCCTCGGGGTCGGCGCCGGCTCGGCGGCCGGACCGCGCCTGGTGAAGCTGTCGTACACCTCGTCCAAGGCGAAGAAGCACCTCGCCTTCGTCGGCAAGGGCATCACGTACGACTCGGGCGGCATCTCGCTGAAGCCGGCCGGCCACAACGAGACGATGAAGTGCGACATGAGCGGCGCGGCCTCGGTGTTCGCCGCGGTCGTCGCCGCCGCGCGGCTCGGCCTGGAGGTCAACGTCACCGGCTGGCTGGCCCTGGCCGAGAACATGCCGTCGGGCTCGGCGACCCGTCCGGGTGACGTGCTGCGGATGTACAGCGGCAAGACGGTGGAGGTGCTCAACACGGACGCCGAGGGCCGGCTGGTGCTGGCGGACGCGCTGTGGGCGGCCTCGCAGGAGAAGCCGGACGCGATCGTGGACGTGGCGACGCTGACCGGGGCGATGGTGCTGGCGCTCGGCAACCGGACCTTCGGGATCATGGGCAACGACGACGCGTTCCGCACGGCGCTGTACGAGGTGGCGGAGGAGGTCGGCGAGCCGGCGTGGCCGATGCCGTTGCCGGAGCACCTGCGCAAGGGCATGGACTCGCCGACGGCCGACATCGCGAACATGGGCGAGCGGATGGGCGGCGGACTGGTCGCCGGTCTGTTCCTGCGCGAGTTCGTCGGCGACGGCATCACCTGGGCGCACCTCGACATCGCGGGTCCGGCCTTCAACGAGGGCGGGCCGTTCGGCTACACGCCCAAGGGCGGCACGGGCAGCGGCGTGCGGACGCTGGTGCGGCTGGCGGAGCTGACGGCTGCGGGCGAGCTGGGCTGACCTCCGCCCGAGAGCCCGGTCTCGCCGGTGGCGCGGCGCGTGCGGGGGCGTGGGGGCTGGTCGCGCAGTTCCCCGCGCCCCTGCCGGGGCGCTGGTCGCGCCCGCGCGCGGAGCCGCAGATCAACACAGCCCCGCCCCTGCCGGGGCGCGGCTCATCTGAACGTGGGGCGTCTCACACAGCAGCCCGGCGTCTCCTTGTGTGCCGACAAGTGCGAAGATGGGGCTCGGCAGGACAGGGCCCCACCGAAGGGCCGAAGAACGAGCGGCCGGACACCAGCCGCCTGCCGGTCGGAGAAGACCGGCTCACGGCGCACATGCATGGAGGACGTGACGTGGCGAACGACGCCAGCACCGTTTTCGACCTAGTGATCCTCGGCGGTGGCAGCGGTGGTTACGCCGCGGCCCTGCGCGGGGCGCAGCTGGGCCTGGACGTCGCCCTGATCGAGAAGGACAAGGTCGGCGGCACCTGCCTGCACCGGGGATGCATCCCCACCAAGGCCCTGCTGCACGCGGGCGAGATCGCCGACCAGGCCCGCGAAAGCGAGCAGTTCGGTGTCAAGGCCACCCTCGAGGGCATCGACATCGCCGGTGTCCACAAGTACAAGGACGGCGTGGTCGCGGGCCTGTACAAGGGCCTGCAGGGTCTGATCGCCTCCCGGAAGGTGACCTACATCGAGGGTGAGGGCCGGCTGTCCTCCCCCACCTCCGTCGACGTGAACGGCCGCCGCGTGGAGGGCCGCCACGTCCTGCTCGCGACCGGCTCCGTGCCGAAGTCGCTGCCGGGCCTGGACATCGACGGCGACCGGATCATCTCCTCCGACCACGCCCTCGTCCTGGACCGCGTGCCGAAGTCCGCGATCATCCTGGGCGGCGGCGTCATCGGCGTCGAGTTCGCCTCCGCGTGGAAGTCCTTCGGTACCGACGTCACCATCGTCGAGGGTCTGAAGCACCTCGTCCCGGTCGAGGACGAGAACAGCTCCAAGCTGCTGGAGCGCGCCTTCCGCAAGCGCGGCATCAAGTTCAACCTGGGCACCTTCTTCGAGAAGGCCGAGTACACCCAGGACGGCGTCAAGGTCACCCTCGCCGACGGCAAGCAGTTCGAGGCCGAGATCCTGCTCGTCGCCATCGGCCGCGGCCCGGTCTCCCAGGGCCTGGGCTACGAGGAGCAGGGCGTCGCCATGGACCGCGGCTACGTCCTGGTCGACGAGTACATGCGCACGAACGTGCCGACCATCTCCGCCGTCGGTGACCTGGTCCCGACCCTCCAGCTCGCGCACGTCGGCTTCGCCGAGGGCATCCTGGTGGCGGAGCGCCTGGCCGGTCTGAAGACCGTCCCGATCGACTACGACGGTGTCCCGCGGGTGACGTACTGCCACCCCGAGGTCGCCTCCGTCGGCATCACCGAGGCCAAGGCCAAGGAGATCTACGGCGCGGACAAGGTCGTCGCTCTGAAGTACAACCTCGCGGGCAACGGCAGGAGCAAGATCCTGAACACCGCGGGCGAGATCAAGCTCGTCCAGGTCAAGGACGGTGCCGTGGTCGGCGTCCACATGGTCGGCGACCGCATGGGCGAGCAGGTCGGCGAAGCCCAGCTGATCTACAACTGGGAGGCGCTGCCCGCCGAGGTCGCGCAGCTGATCCACGCCCACCCGACGCAGAACGAGGCGCTCGGCGAGGCCCACCTGGCCCTGGCCGGCAAGCCCCTCCACGCGCACGACTGACCCCTCGGTCGACGAACGCGACGACAGACTTCCGCACTTTCCGTAAGGAGCAACCGAAACCATGGCGGTTTCCGTAACCCTTCCGGCGCTCGGCGAGAGCGTCACCGAGGGCACCGTCACCCGCTGGCTGAAGGCCGAGGGTGAGCGCGTCGAGGCCGACGAGCCGCTGCTCGAGGTCTCCACCGACAAGGTCGACACCGAGATCCCCTCCCCCGCCTCCGGCGTGCTGTCCTCCATCAAGGTCGCCGAGGACGAGACGGTCGAGGTCGGCGCCGAGCTGGCCCTGATCGACGACGGCAGCGGCGCGCCCGCCGCCGAGCAGGCCCCGCAGGCCGAGCAGGTCGCCGAGCCCGCTCCGGAGCCGGCCCCGGCCGCCCCCTCCACCGAGCAGGCCGCCCCGGCGCCCGCCCCGACGGCCGACGCCGCCGCCGGCGGCGGCTCCGCCCAGGGCACGGACGTCGTCCTGCCCGCGCTCGGCGAGTCCGTCACCGAGGGCACCGTCACCCGCTGGCTGAAGTCGGTCGGCGACACGGTCGAGGCCGACGAGCCGCTGCTGGAGGTGTCGACGGACAAGGTCGACACCGAGATCCCCGCCCCGGCCTCCGGCACCCTGCTGGAGATCGTGGTGGGCGAGGACGAGACCGCCGAGGTGGGCGCCAAGCTCGCCGTCATCGGCGAGGCGGGTGCCGCTCCGGCCGCCGCCCCCGCGCAGGAGGCCCCGGCCGCCCCGGCCCAGCCCGAGCCCGCTCCGGCTCCGGCTCCGGCTCCGGCTCCGGCGCAGCCCGCCCCGGCGCAGCCCGCCCCGGCGCAGCAGGCCCCGGCCCCGCAGGCGCCGTCGGCTCCGGCCCCGCAGCAGCAGGTCACCCCGGCTCCCGAGCCGGCCCCGGCCGCTCCGGTGCCCGCCCCGGCTCCGGCCCAGGCCCCGGCCGCTCCGGCCGCCGCCAAGCCGGCCGACGACGGTGCCTACGTCACCCCGCTGGTGCGCAAGCTCGCCGCCGAGCAGGGCGTCGACCTGTCCACCGTCAAGGGCACGGGCGTCGGCGGCCGCATCCGCAAGCAGGACGTCGTCGCCGCCGCCGAGGCCGCGAAGGCCGCCGCCGCTGCCCCGGCTCCGGCCGCCGCCGCTCCGGCCGCCGCGAAGCAGGCCCCCACGCTGGAGGCGTCCCCGCTGCGCGGCCAGACCGTGAAGATGCCGCGGATCCGCAAGGTCATCGGCGACAACATGGTCAAGGCCCTGCACGAGCAGGCCCAGCTGTCCTCGGTCGTCGAGGTCGACGTCACCCGCCTGATGAAGCTGCGCGCCCGTGCCAAGGACGCGTTCGCGGCCCGTGAGGGCGTCAAGCTCTCCCCGATGCCGTTCTTCGTCAAGGCCGCGGCCCAGGCGCTGAAGGCCCACGCGCCGATCAACGCCCGGATCAACGAGGCCGAGGGGACCATCACCTACTTCGACACCGAGAACATCGGTATCGCGGTGGACTCCGAGAAGGGCCTGATGACCCCGGTCATCAAGAACGCCGGCGACCTCAACCTGGCCGGCATCGCCAAGGCCACGGCGGAGCTCGCGGGCAAGGTCCGGGCCAGCAAGATCACCCCGGACGAGCTGTCCGGCGCGACCTTCACCATCTCCAACACCGGGTCGCGCGGCGCGCTCTTCGACACGATCATCGTGCCGCCGGGCCAGGTCGCCATCCTCGGCATCGGCGCCACGGTCAAGCGTCCGGCCGTCATCGACACCGAGGACGGCCCCGTCATCGGCGTCCGCGACATGACGTACCTGACCCTGTCCTACGACCACCGCCTGGTGGACGGCGCCGACGCCGCCCGCTACCTGACGGCGGTCAAGGCCATCCTGGAGGCCGGCGAGTTCGAGGTCGAGCTCGGCCTCTGACCTCCGGTTCCACGGCTGTACGGTGCCCCGTTCGGATGTCCCGAGCGGGGCACCGTCGTACCCGAGGGGCGCGGGGCCGTGACATGTGCGGCTCCGCCGCGTGGGCGCGACGAGCCACGGACGACGGGCAGTCGCCCACGCGCGGAGCAGCCCGGGCCGCCAGGTGCCACACACACCATGTGCAACATGTCTCACCTGCGTGCAAGCACGCTCGTCGGCCCCACCCGCGGAGCGAACCGGCCGTATTGTCTAAGCGTCGATCCCGACCGAGGAGCCCTCAATGACCGCGCCCGTCATCCACTCGCTGCGCGAGCAGATCCGCGAGCACATCCTGGAGGGCATCATCAGCGGCCGCTGGCAGCCGGGCGAGCGGATCGTGGAGCGCCGGATCGCGACCGAGCTGGAGGTCAGCCAGACCCCGGTCCGCGAGGCCCTGCGCGAACTGGAGTCGCTGCGCCTGATCGAGTCCGCCCCGAACAAGGGCGTGCGCGTGCGCAACCTGACGGCCGCCGACCTGGAGGAGAGCTACCCGGTCCGGGCCGGTCTGGAGGCCATCGCGGCGGAGCTGGCGGCCCGCTCCCTCGCGGAGGACTGCTCGGCGCTGGAACCGCACGTCAGCGCCCTGTACGAGGCCGACCGCATGTCCGACGGCACGGCCCAGGTCCGGCACACCGTCGCCTTCCACCGCGAGCTGGTCCGCGCCGCCGGGAACTCCGTGCTGCTGCACACCTGGGAGGGCCTGGGCATCGAGGTGTTCACGGCCCTGTCCATCCGCTGGCTGGGCACGCGGCAGCAGTCGTACGCGGAGGAGCACGAGGAGCTGGTGGCCGCCTTCAAGCGCCGCGACCCCCGGATCGCGGAACTCGTGAAGGCGCACGTGCTGGGCTGCGCGCCCCGGGCGTGACACCCGAGCGCCACCCCGCTCAAACGCCTCCGACCTGCGAAAATCACGCCGAAATCCGTCACCGCGTGCCATCGTCGGAGGCACCGCGTGCCTACTTTCTCGTGATCAAGAGGTTTTCCCCCTCAACCCTTTGATCGATCATCGATCAGGGAGTTACAGTCGCCGACGGGCTTGCCACCCGAGCCCCAGCCCTGTCCTGCCAAAGACCAAGGGCACCCCCGATCCCCTTACGTGAGGGAACCCCCTTCGACTGAGGAAGGCGGCGACATGACCGACCCCAACGCCATCCAGCCGAGCGAGCTCGACCAGCTCCCCGACCGGGACCCGGAGGAGACCGCCGAATGGCAGGCCTCCCTGGACGCGGTCGCCAAGGCAGCCGGGCCGCACCGTGCCGCGTACCTGATGCGCCGCACGCTGGAGCGCGCCGAGGGCGCCGGCATCGCGCTGCCGAAGCTCCTCGAGACCGACTACGTCAACTCCATCCCGACCTCCGCCGAGCCGGACGTGCCCGGTGACGAGGCGATGGAGCAGCGGATCACCGCGTGGAACCGCTGGAACGCGGCCGCGATGGTGACCCGGGGCAGCAAGTACGGCGTCGGCGGCCACATCGCCACCTTCGCCTCCGCCGCCTGGCTCTACGAGACCGGCTTCAACCACTTCTTCAAGGGCAAAGAGGCCGACGGCTCCGGCGACCAGCTCTACATCCAGGGCCACGCCTCCCCCGGCATCTACGCCCGCGCGTTCCTCGACGGCCGGCTCAGCGAGGAGCAGCTCGACAACTTCCGCCGCGAGGCGGGGGGCAACGGCCTGCCCTCCTACCCGCACCCGCGCCGCCTGCCCTGGCTGTGGGAGTTCCCGACGGTCTCCATGGGCCTCGGCCCGCTGTCGGCCATCTACCAGGCGCGCTTCAACCGCTACCTGACCAACCGCGGCATCAAGGACACCTCCGCCTCGCACGTGTGGGCGTTCCTCGGCGACGGCGAGATGGACGAGCCCGAGTCGACGGCGGCCCTGGCGCTGGCGGCCCGTGAGGAGCTCGACAACCTCACCTTCGTCATCAACTGCAACCTGCAGCGCCTGGACGGCCCGGTCCGCGCCAACTTCAAGATCGTGCAGGAGCTGGAGGCCCAGTTCCGCGGCGCCGGCTGGAACGTGATCAAGACGCTGTGGGGCACGGCCTGGGACGAGCTGTTCCAGCTCGACACCACGGGCGCGCTCGTACGCCGGCTGCGCCAGGTACCGGACGCGCAGATCCAGACGTACCAGACGCGCGACGCGGCCTACATCCGCCAGGACTTCTTCGGCGCCGACCCGGCGCTGGTGGAGCTGGCGAAGCTGCTGAGCGACGACAAGATCCTCGAGTGTTTCCACTTCTCGCGCGGTGGTCACGAGGCGCGCAAGGTGTACGCCGCGTACAAGGCCGCCGTCGAGCACAAGGGCGCGCCGACCGTGATCCTGGCCCAGACGGTCAAGGGCCACACCCTCGGCGAGGGCTTCGCGTCGAAGAACGCCAACCACCAGATGAAGAAGCTCTCGGTGGACGAGTTCAAGAACATGCGCGACCTGCTCGGCCTGCCGATCAAGGACAGCGACTTCGTCGACGGCGTGGTCCCCTACGGCCACCCGGGCGCCGACTCCCCCGAGGTCCGCTACCTCCAGGAGCGGCGTGCCGCCCTCGGCGGTCCGGCCCCGGCCCGGCGCGTGCACCCGGTCGCCCCGCTGCCCGCCCCCGCGGAGAAGGCGTTCGCCTCCTTCGACAAGGGCTCCGGCTCGCAGAACGTGGCCACCACCATGGCGTTCGTCCGCCTGGTCAAGGACCTGGTCCGCGACAAGGAGACCGGCAAGCGCTGGGTGCCGATCGTCCCCGACGAGGCGCGCACCTTCGGCATGGAGTCGCTGTTCCCCTCGCTCGGCATCTACTCGCCCAAGGGCCAGACGTACGAGCCGGTCGACCGCGACCAGCTGATGTACTACAAGGAGGCCAAGAACGGCCAGATCCTCAACGAGGGGATCACCGAGGCCGGTTCGATGGCCGACTTCATCGCCGCGTCGACGTCGTACGCGACGCACGGCGAGACGATGATCCCGTTCTACATCTTCTACTCGATGTTCGGCTGGCAGCGCACGGCCGACCAGATGTGGCAGCTCGGCGACCAGCTCGGCCGCGGCTTCCTCGTCGGCGCCACGGCCGGCCGCACCACGCTCACCGGTGAGGGCCTGCAGCACGCCGACGGCCACTCCCCGGTCATCGCCGCGACCAACCCGGCGGCCCTGACGTACGACCCGGCGTTCGCCTACGAGGTCGCGGCCATCGTCAAGGAGGGTCTGCGCCGGATGTACGGCGAGGCCGCCCCGGGCGAGGACCAGGACGTCTTCTACTACCTGACCGTCTACAACGAGCCGCTGCCGCAGCCGGCGAAGCCGTCCGTCGCCGGGATCGACGAGGGCATCGTCAAGGGCCTGTACCGCTTCAACACGGCGGAGTCGGCGGGCGTGACCGTGCCGGCGAACGCCCCGCGGATCCAGCTGCTCGGCTCCGGCACGGCCATCCACTGGGCGCTCAAGGCGCAGCAGCTGCTCGCCGACGAGTGGGGCGTGGCGGCCGACGTGTGGTCGGCGACGTCCTGGAGCGAGCTGCGCCGGGACGCCCTGGAGGCGGACGAGGCTGGCTTGCGCGGCGAGGAGCGGGTGCCGTTCGTGCGGCAGGCGCTGCAGGGCGCCGAGGGCCCGGTGCTGGCGGTCTCCGACTACATGCGCCAGGTCCCGGACCAGATCGCGCAGTGGGTCGAGCAGGACTGGTCCTCGCTGGGCGCCGACGGCTTCGGCCTGTCGGACACCCGCGAGGCGGCCCGCCGCCACTTCGGGGTCGACGCCGAGTCCATCGTCGTCGCGGCCCTGGCCCAGCTCGCCAAGCGCGGCGAGGTCAAGGCCGCGTCCGTGAAGGAAGCGCGCGAGAAGTACGGTCTGTGAGTCCTCCCCCGGACTCGGACCGTTGATCGGCAGGCCCCCGCCCCGGCGGGGGCCTGCTGCATGATGTGGCCATGCGCGCTGCCCGGCTGATCAAGATGGTGTTGCTGCTCCAGTCCCGGCCCTCCATGACGGCCGCCGAGCTCGCCGAGGAGCTGGAGGTGTCGGAGCGGACCGTGACGCGGGACGCGCAGGCACTGTCGGAAGCGGGTGTGCCGGTGTACGCGGACCGGGGCCGGGCCGGTGGCTACCGGCTGGTCGGCGGGTACCGGACGCGGCTGACCGGGCTGCACCGCGGCGAGGCCGAGGCGCTGTTCCTGTCCGGGGTGCCGGGGGCGCTGCGCGAGATGGGCCTGGAGGACGCGGCCTCGGCGGCCCGGCTGAAGGTCTCGGCGGCGCTGCTGCCGTCGCTGCGGGACGCGTCCCGGACGGCGGCGCAGCGCTTCCACCTGGACGCCCCGAACTGGTTCAAGGAGCCGAAGACGCCCGCGCTGCTGCCGGCGGTCGCGGACGCGGTGTGGGACGACCGGCGGATCAGCGCCCGCTACCGGCGCGGCGAGGAGGAGGTCTCCCGGGAGCTGGAGCCGTACGGGCTCGTGCTGAAGGCCGGTGTCTGGTACCTGTGCGCGCGGGTGGCCGGGGGCGCGTCCTTCCGGGTGTACCGGATCGACCGGTTCACGGCGGTGGAGCCGGGCGTGGAGCGCTTCGAGCGGGAGCCGGAGTTCGACCTGCCCGCGTTCTGGGAGGAGCGGGCGGAGCAGTTCGCGCGGTCCATCCTGCGCGCGCGGGTCGTGGTGCGTCTCTCCCCCGAGGGGGTGCGCCGGCTGCCGTACGCGCTGGACTCGCTGTCGGCCCGGGAGGCCCTGGCGGAGGCGGGCGCGCCGGACGGCGACGGATGGGTGACGGTGGATCTGCCGGTGGAGTCCGAGGAGGTCGCCCACACCCAGCTGACGGCGCTGGGCCCGGAGGCCGAGGTGCTGGCGCCCGAGGGGCTGCGCCGGCGGTTCTCGGCGGACGCGGCGCGGCTGGCCCGCCTCTACCGTCCCGAGGGCGGCGCATAACGATCCCGCGCACTCCGGGTGCGCCCCTGTGCCCCAGGGCCGATGCTTGACCCGTGATGGACGAGACGGAGTTCTGGGAGCTGGTGGACGACGCCCGGGAGGCCGCCGAGGGCGACCCGGAGGAGCAGGCGGACCTGCTCGTGGAGCGGCTCGCCCGGCTGGATCCGGACTCGGTCCTGGACTTCGCCCGGCACTTCGAGTCCCGTTACAACCGCGCCTACCGCTGGGACCTGTGGGGCGCCGCGTGGGTGCTGCTCGACGGGGCCAGCGACGACGCCTTCGACTTCTTCCGGTGCTGGCTGATCGGCCAGGGCCGGGAGGTCTTCGAGGGCGCCCTGCACGACCCGGACGGGCTCGCCGACCTCCTCGGGGACTTCGACGAGGAGATCGACGGCGACGGCGAGGAGCTGGGCTACGCGGCCGACGAGGCCTACGAGCAGCTCACCGGCGTGGTCGCACCCGATCTGGAGCTCCCGCCCCCGCCGGCCGAGCCGGAGGGCACCCCGCTGGACTTCGAGAACGAGCGCCTGCTGGCGGAGCGCTATCCCCGGCTCTGGGAGCGCTTCAGGGGCTGATCAGGCGCCCCGGCGGCGGCCGGGGCCGGGCTGTCCGCTCGGCCCGCACCGCGTGATGCAGCGGGGCCGCGTTGGCCCGGCCGAGCGCGGAGGCGGTCACCGCGGCGGGTCCCAGGACGACGGACAGGACCGCGCCGAACACCGCCCACGGGCTGCGGGCCCGGCCCCGCGTGCGCGCCCGGGCGTCCCGCGTACCGCTGCTGCTGTTCAAGGTCCCCACCTCCGGTCGGCTGTCCGAGGGGACGACGGTACGGGGCCCGGTTGTGACGACACCGCGCGTTCGCTGTGGCCCTCCTGTGCGGGGCCGGGCCGGCCCTGGAGCCGGGCGGCGAGCTGCCGGATCTCGGGCAGGCGGGCGTGCAGGGCGGCGCCCGGGCAGGAGGTCATGTACCCGTCGTTGTGGCCGGCCACGGCGGGCAGCCTGGCGGTGGTGCCGGCCGCGTAGCGGCTCAGCCCGTTGCTGGAGACCAGGCGGACGCCGGCCCGCGGGTCGGTGCCGGTCAGGCCCAGCTTCCAGGCGGAGAGCGCGGCGATGGCGTGGATCATGGCCCGGGGCACGGGCAGGCCCGCGGTGAAGGTGCCGAGGGCGGCGATGCCGGTGGTGCGGTGGTTGAAGCCCTGGGTGTGCGCGCCGGTGACGGCCCGTTCGACGCCTCCGGCGCGGCCCTCGTAGATGGTGCCGCAGCGGTCGACGACGAAGTTGTAGCCGATGTCGTCCCAGTCCCGGCTGCCGGTCTGCCCGGTGTAGAGGCCCCGGATGATGCGGGGCGCGTCGGCGCAGTCGTAGCCGTTGGGCGAGTCGGTGTGGTGGACGAAGACGGCGGCGACCCGGTCGTCGTAGCGCGGGCGGGGCTGGTCGCGGGCGGCGTCGCCCAGCCAGTGCGAGCGCGGCACGATGGGCGGCCGCGGGGCGGTGTACGGCGTGGCGGCGGAGCGGGCCGGGGTGGCGCGGGCGGAGGTCTCGGCGGCGTTCTCCACGCCGTGGGCGCACAGCACCAGCGCGGCGACGGCGGCCACGCCCGGCACGCAGCCGAGCGCCACGCGGGCCGCGCGCGGCATACCCGCCGTGCCGGGTGTCCCGGCGGCGCGGCGTCCCCGCGCACCCCGCCGCCCTCGGAAGACACGCATGGTCCCACTGTCGGCCCGATCCGGTCCGTCCGCGATGTGTGATGTGCCACCCGGTGGAACCATCGTCACGGTCCGCGACGTTTCTCCGGGTGCACGCGCGCGTGACCGGTTCCGGTCATCCGTGCGCGGGTGACTGATCACCGGGCCCTTCCCCCACGTACTAGAGGGTTCCGAGAGAAAGGCGGCGTTGCGTGGACCTGCTCGACATCCTGCTGTTGCTGGTCGTCCTGGCCTACGCGGCGTCCGGGTACCGGCGCGGGCTGGTGGCCGGCTGTGTGTCGCTGGCGGGCTTCGTGGGCGGCGCGGCCGTCGGCGTGTGGATCCTGCCGTGGGTCATGGACTCGGTGGAGCCGGGGACGACGCGGGCGACGGTGACGGCGGTGTTCACGGTGCTGCTGCCGGCGGTGGTGGGTCACGAGCTGGCGGGGCGCCTGGCGCTGCGGCTGCGGCGGGAGCTGGACCGGGGGCCGCTGAGGGTGGCGGACGGGATCGGCGGGGCCGTGGCCAACGCGGTCGCCGTGCTGATCGTGGCGTGGGTGGCCGCGAGCGTCCTGGGCGCCTCCTCGTCACCGCTGGTCACCTCGGCGATCCGGGACTCCCGGCTGCTCGGCGCGGTGCAGCGGACGATGCCGGACACCACTCCGGCCTGGTTCTCGGAAGCCACCTCGGCACTGACCCAGGCGGGTTTCCCGCAGGTCTTCAACCCGTTCGAGAACGAGTCGACGGCCGAGGTCGCCAAGCCCACCGGCGACAGTGTCACGGCGGCCGCCACCGAGGCCGCCAAGCGGAGCACGGTGAAGGTCGAGGGCGTCGCGGGCACCCAGGGCCGCGAGGGCAGCGGCTTCGTGTACGCGCGCGAGCACGTGATGACCAACGCGCACGTGGTGGCCGGCATCGACGAGCCGACCGTGCAGATCGGCGGGGTCGGGCGGACGTACGAGGCGCGGGTGGTGCTCTTCGACCCGCAGAAGGACGTGGCCGTGCTGTACGTGCCGGGCCTGAAGGCGCCGGTGCTCCGGTTCGACGACGACGCCGAGCGCGGCGATTCGGCGGTGGTGGCGGGCTATCCGGAGGACGGCGACCTGAACCTCCAGGCGGCGACGGTCGCGAACCGGGTGCGGGCGACGGGCCAGAACATCTACAACGACGGGACGGCCGTGCGCGAGATCTACTCGATCCGCTCCACGGTCCGCCCCGGCAACTCCGGCGGCCCCCTGCTGACCACGGACGGCCGGGTGTTCGGCGTGGTCTTCGCCCGCTCCACCTCCGACGCCGAGACGGGCTACGTGCTGACGGCGGACGAGGTGGCCTCCGCCGCCGAGCGCGCGGCCGGCGCGACGGCGCCGGTGGACACGGGCGAGCCGGCACAGTCCTAGGGCACGGTCGCCGGGCTCAGAGGAAGCGGCCCATGAACACGTCGTCGACGTACGCGCCGTCGAGGAAGAACTCCTCGGGCAGGACTCCCTCCACGGCGAACCCCTCGGACGCGTAGAGCGCGCGGGCCGGAGCGTTGTGTGCCAGGACGCGCAGGGTGAGGCGCCGCGCCCCCTGCCGCCGGGCCTCCTGGCCCGCCGCCCGCAGCAGGGCCCGGGCGACGCCCTGCCCCCGTGCCTCCTCGGCGACGGCCAGCCCGCGGATCATCCGGACGTGGGCGTTGCAGGCGAGCGGCGTCGCCGTGCCCAGCCGCAGATAGCCGGCGAGGGTTCCGCCGAGTTCGGCGACGAGGCACTCCGCCGCCGGGCCCCGCTCGCTGAAGAACGGCCCGTACGGCGGCTCGGGGCGGGGCTGGACGGCGTGCAGCGGAGACCAGGTGGCTCGGTCGAGCCGCCCCAGGGCGTCGTCGTCCTCGGGGCGTGCGGGGCGTATGTGCGCAGTCGGCATGGGGGCACGTTACGTCGGGCGCATGCTCCGCCGACGGGGGTTTTTCCCCGTGGGCGGGCAAGATTGAGCCATGCGACGCATCGCGGTGACCGGCGCTTCCGGTCTCATCGGCAGCGCCCTGGTGCGGTCCCTGACCGCGGACGGGCACGAAGTGGTGCGCCTGGTGCGCCGTACGCCCCGCACGGAGGACGAGGTCCGGTGGGACCCGGAGGGCGGGCGCGCGGACGCGGCCGGGCTCGCCGGCTGCCACGCGGTGGTGAATCTGGCGGGGGCCGGGGTGGGCAACCGCCGCTGGACCGACGCCTACAAGCAGCGCATCCGCGACAGCCGGGTGAACGGCACGGCGGCGCTCGCCCGGGCGGTCGCCTCACTGGACGACGCGGACCGGCCACGGGTCCTCGTCAACGGCAGTGCCATCGGCTACTACGGCGAGACCGGGGACCGGGCGGTGGACGAGGACGCGCCTCCCGGGACGGGCTTCCTGCCCGAGCTCTGCGTGGAGTGGGAGGCGGCGGCGGAGCCCGCCCGTCAGGCCGGGGTCCGCACGGTGTTCACCCGGACCGGCCTGGTCGTCTCCCGCCACGGCGGGGCGTGGGGGCGGCTGTTCCCGCTCTTCCAGGCGGGCCTCGGCGGGCGGATGGGCGACGGGCGGCAGTACTGGTCGTTCGTCGCGCTGCACGACGAGGTCGCCGCGATCCGGCATCTGATCGACACCGACGGGCTGTCGGGGCCGTTCAACCTCACCGCGCCGAACCCGCTGACGAACGGTGAGATCACGGCGGCGATGGGGCGGGTGCTGCGCCGGCCGACGCTGTTCGCCGTGCCCGCGCCCGTGCTGCGGTCGGTGCTCGGCGAGATGGCCGGGGACGTCCTGGGCAGCGCCCGGGTCCTGCCGACGCGGCTGCTGGAGTCGGGTTTCCGGTTCGCGTTCCCGGACATCGAGGGGGCGATCCGGGCGGCTCTGTGACCCCTGCGACCACTTCACGCCCACCCGGCCTCCGTATGCGACCGCTGTGCGACCGTGCCCTGTCGATGCGCGACTCCCCCTGACCGATCACGGCCCTACCCTCGACCAGAACTCGCGTATCCCTGCGGCCTGTTGAGGGCATGACGTCTCCAGCGCCCGCGCAACCTCGAGGAGGGGCACGTGCTTGAGCCCGCGTACCAGGCGGACGTGGTCGTCGTGGGGGCCGGGGTCGCCGGACTCTCGGCCGCGCACCGGCTGACCAGCGCAGGAGTGACGACCATGGTCCTGGAGGCCGCCCACGGTGTCGGCGGCCGCATGGCGACGGAGAAGATCGACGGCTTCCGGCTCGACCGGGTCGGCCAGTTGCTGTCCACGGCGTATCCGGAACTACGACTGACACCCGGTCTCGGCGGGCTGGCCCTGCGGCCCTTCGCGCCCGGTGTCCTGCTGCACGGCGACGGCCGCCACCACCGCGCGGGCGTCCAGCCCGGCGCAGGGGGCGCACGGGGCGCACTGCACGCGGTGCGCGCGCTGGCGAGCGCGCCCCGGTCGCCGTCCGCGCCCCGGCTCCCCAGGGCGCCCAGGAGGCCGGCGGCCGTGCCCGGCCGGCAGGTCTCCGTGCCGCGGAGCCGGTCCGGCGCCCCGCTCGGCACGCCCGTGGACCAGGCGCGGCTGGGCGCCGCGCTGACCCGGCTGGCGGGCACCCCGGCCGAACGGCTGCTGGCCCGGCCGGAGTTGCCCGCCGGTGAGGCCCTGGCGGCCCGCGGACTGCCCGCCCGTACGATCGACGGCTTCCTGCGCCCGCTGCTCGCCGCCCTGTTGTGCGACCCGGACCTGACGACGTCCAGCCGGTGCGCGGATCTGGCGCTGCGCGCCTTCGCGAGCGGCCGGCTGTGTGTGCCGGAGGGCGGTGCCGAGGCCCTGCCGGAGCGGCTGGCACAGATGCTCCCGGCGGGCACGGTCCGCACGGGCGTACGGGTCACGTCCGTGTCGACGACCTCGGTGACCACCGCGGAGCACGGCGAGATCCGGTGCCGGGCGGTGCTGGTGGCCACGGACGCCCGGGCCGCGGCCGAGCTCCTGCCCGGGCTGCGGGTGCCGGATTTCCACCCGGTGACGGTGGTGCACCACACGACCGACGAGCCGCCGGGGACGGGGGCGTCGCTGCTGCTCGACGCGGACCTGGGCGGACCGGTCGCGCACACGGCGGTGGTCAGCCGGGTCGACCCGACCCGGGCCCCGGCAGGACGGACGCTGGTGTCGTCGACCGTGCTGGGACGGCCGCCGGGGGACGTCGACACGGCCGTGCGGATGCATCTGGCCCGGCTGTACGGGGTGTCGACCGCGCGGTGGGAGACGCTGGCCGTGCACCACACCCCGCAGGCCGTGCCCGCGATGCGGCCGCCGCACGATCTGCGGCGGCCGGTGCGGTTGCTCGCGGGGCTGTACGTGTGCGGGGACCACCGGGACACCAGCACGGTGCAGGGGGCTCTGCACAGCGGGCACCGGGCTTCCGCGGCGATCCTGGCGGATCTGGGGGCGGGGCGGTCGATGCATGCCGCCGATCCGCTGCCGACCGTGCCGAGGGCCGCGTAGGCGCTTCCCCGGGTGCGGGTGCGCGGGGGCCGGCCGCGCCCACGCGGCGCGGCCGCACATCGACACGGCCCCGCGCCCCCGAGCCGGCTACCCCAGGGCCGCCACCTTGTCGCGGTAGCTGCGCACCGGCGCCGCGTCCTTGTACGGCTCCAGCCTGCGCTCGAAGTCCCGCACGTACTCCACCGCCCGCACCGAGCGCATCTCGGCCGCCTGGCCCGCCGCCTCCGCCGCCAGCTGGCAGGCCTGGTCGAGTTCGCCCAGGCCCAGGCGGGCGGTGGCGAGGACGACCCGGCAGAACAGGCGGCTGCGGGCGTAGGACGGGGCCCTCAGCTGCAGTGAGCGCTCGGCGTGCTGGGCGGCGGCGCGGAACTGCTGCAGATCGCGGTGGCAGTGGCCGAACTCGTCGGCGAGCTGGGCCTCGTCGAAGAACCTCGCCCAGTGCGGCACCTCGTCCCCGGGCCGGGCCGTCTCCAGGGCGCGCTCGGCGCGGACCAGGGCCGCCGTGCAGGCCCGGACCTCGCCGAGCACGCCGTGCCCGCGCGCCTCGGAGGCGTGCAGCAGGGCCTGGACGACGGGCGGGCCGGAGGTGCCGACACCCTGCTGGGCCACCCGGGCCAGCTGGACGGCCTCCCGCCCGTGCCCGAGGTAGACGGCCTGGCGGCTCATCGTGACCAGCACGTACGCCCCGAAGGCCCGGTCGCCCGCCGCCTGGGACAGCCGCAGTGCCTGCACGAAGTAGCGCTGGGCGAGCCCGTGCGCGGCGATGTCGTACGACGTCCAGCCGGCCAGCCGGGTCAGGTCGGCGGCGGCCGCGAAGAGGCGGCGGCCGGTCTGCTCGCCGTAGGTGCCGCGCAGCATGGGCTCGCACTCGTGCTCCAGGTAGCGCACGAGGGCCTGGCGGGCGTGGCCGCCGCCGTAGGCGTCGTCGAGCGTGCGGAACAGGTCGCCGACCGAGCGCAGGGCGGCGATGTCCCCGGCGGTGACCTTCTGGCCGGGTCCGCGCTCGGCCCCGCCGCGCTGGCGGGGCAGGACCGGCACACCCTGTTCGGCCGTGACCGGGAAGCGGGCGGCGGGGCGGCCCTGGGCCGGGATGCGGGCGGCGGGCTGCTCGCCCCGGGCGACCTTCTCGTCGGCCCGCCCGATCAGCCAGTCGCGGCTGGGCACGACGAGCCCGGCGGGAGTGAAGGCGATCTTGCGCAGCTCGGCGTGGCTGCCGGAGTCCTTGCGCCACAGCCCGCTGACGATGTCGACGGCCTCCTCGGGGGTCGCGGCGAACTCCAGGCCCGCGTAGACCGGGGCGCAGGCGTCCAGGCCGAGGTCCTGGGCGGTCAGGCGGCGGCCGAGGCGCCGGGTGAAGACCTCGGCGATCAGCGCCGGTGTGGTGCCGCGGGGCTGCTGGCCGCGCAGCCACCGGGTGACGGATGTCTTGTCGTATCTGAGGTCGAGCCCGTGTTCGAGACCGAGCTGGTCCACGCGACGGGCGAGTCCCGCGTTGGAGAACCCCGCTTCTGCGATGAGCGCGGCGAGCTGTCGGTTGGGGGTGCGCTGCGCGGGTCGTTCCGTCATCTGCGGTGCGGTCTCCTGCCTTCCGGCCTTCGTGATGTGCGCGGATTGCCTGTGAGCAGGCCTTATGCCTTGCTGGACGGCGCGAATGTAGCGGAGAGTAAGCACCCCATCACACATTTTCCCGGACATTCATCCGATCGTGTGAGGATTGACCCCGGGACTGACGCGCACGGGCCGGACGTACAGTGGCTTGGGCGCGATACGTGCCTTACACACCCGTTCGAGGGAGGCGCTTGCCGTGAGTGAGTTGCGGTTCGTCCGTATGGGGTTCGGTGACGAGGCCGTCGAGTACCAGGAGGCGTGGGACGAGCAGCGCCGGGTGCACGCGGCGCGCTTCGCCGACGAGATCCCCGACACCGTACTGCTCCTGGAGCACCCCCCGGTCTACACGGCAGGCCGGCGCACGGCGGACAACGAGCGGCCCCTCGACGGCACGCCGGTCGTCGACGTGGACCGCGGCGGCAAGATCACCTGGCACGGCCCCGGCCAGCTTGTCGGCTACCCGATCCAGAAGCTCCCGCGGCCCGTGGACGTCGTGGCCCACGTCCGCCGCCTCGAAGAGGCCCTGATCCGCACCTGCGCCGAGTTCGGCCTGGAGACCACCCGGGTCGAGGGCCGCAGCGGCGTGTGGGTGCTGGGCGACCCGGTCGAGCAGCGCCCGGCGCTCGGCGGCCTGTCGCTGGACTTCGACCCGCGCCTGCAGGACGAGGACTTCGACCCCCGGCTGAACGGCCCGGAGTACGCCCCGTCCAACGCGGGCCAGCGCCGGGAGGACCGCAAGATCGCGGCCATCGGCATCCGGGTCGCCAAGGGCGTCACCATGCACGGCTTCGCGCTCAACGTGAACCCCGACAACAAGTGGTTCGACCGGATCATCCCCTGCGGCATCCGCGACGCGGGCGTGGCCTCGCTGGCCGGCGAGCTCGGCCGGGACGTCACGATCGAGGAGGTCCTGCCGGTGGTGGAGCGGCACCTGCGGGACGTCCTGGAGAACGCCGAGCTGCGGCCCCGCGAGATCGAGAGGACGCCGGCGGCATAAAAGCGCCCGGGGAGGGGCTGACACCACACACAGGCATTCAAATCGACGGGCGTACCCTTGAGGACGCCGAAGAATCAAACGCTAGGGAGCCGGTCGTGTCCGCAGTCGCACCCGACGGACGCAAGATGCTGCGCCTGGAGGTCCGCAACAGCCAGACCCCCATCGAGCGCAAGCCCGAGTGGATCAAGACCCGGGCGAAAATGGGCCCCGAGTACACGAAGATGCAGAACCTCGTGAAGAGCGAGGGCCTGCACACGGTCTGCCAGGAAGCCGGCTGCCCGAACATCTACGAGTGCTGGGAGGACCGCGAGGCGACCTTCCTCATCGGCGGCGACCAGTGCACCCGGCGCTGCGACTTCTGCCAGATCGACACCGGCAAGCCCGAGGCGCTCGACCGTGACGAGCCCCGCCGCGTCGGCGAGTCCGTGGTCACGATGGACCTGAACTACGCCACGATCACCGGCGTCGCCCGCGACGACCTGGAGGACGGCGGCGCCTGGCTGTACGCGGAGACGGTCCGCCAGATCCACCAGCAGACCGCGGGCCGCGAGGGCGGCCACACCAAGGTCGAGCTGCTGGCCCCCGACTTCAACGCGATCCCCGAGCAGCTCGAAGAGGTCTTCTCCTCCCGCCCCGAGGTCTTCGCGCACAACGTCGAGACGGTCCCCCGGATCTTCAAGCGCATCCGCCCCGGCTTCCGCTACGAGCGCTCCCTGAAGGTCATCACCGAGGCGCGCGACTACGGCCTGGTCACGAAGTCGAACCTGATCCTCGGCATGGGCGAGACCCGCGAGGAGGTCAGCGACGCGCTGAAGCAGCTGCACGACGCGGGCTGCGAGCTGGTCACCATCACGCAGTACCTGCGCCCCTCCGTGCGGCACCACCCGGTGGAGCGCTGGGTCAAGCCGCAGGAGTTCGTGGAGCTGCAGCAGGAGGCCGAGCAGATCGGCTTCTCCGGTGTGATGTCCGGCCCGCTGGTGCGCTCCTCGTACCGCGCCGGGCGGCTGTACCGGATGGCCATGGAGCAGCGGGACGCGCGCATCGCGGCCCAGGCCGTCTGACGAACCGTCACCACCCCCTCCCCGTCCGGCCGGGGACAAGCGTGTGAATTCGCGCACAAGAGACTACCCGCCGGTAGCGACCGATATGACGCGGTCCCGACCGTCCTCGCAGATGAGGGCACACGTCGGGGCCGCGTCGGCGTTTCACCGCCCCCCGCCAGGGCTTCATGGGTGTTTGACCGGTCGGTCACGCCCTGGTAACACCAAACAGTGACGCTGGACTCACAGCACGTACACCCTGACCGAGGGGGGACCTCACCCATGCAGGCCGCGCCTGTTCGCGCCACCGCGATCCCGTCCTTCACGACCGCCCTGCGCGCCGTGGAGTCGCTGCTGATGAGCGGCGGTCAGCGCACCGCCCGTCGCAACGCCTGGACCTCCGTGCTGGAGGACCGCCGTCGCGCCAAGGACCGGGTCGAGGCGCAGCGCGTCCTCGAGCAGTCCCTTTCCCGGTCCGTCTCCGTCCGTCCCTGAGTCCGGGCCCTCCCCCACGGGGCCCCGGCGGACACTGCCGTCGTCCGCGCTTGTGCGGCCACGTAGACTTCGTGGCATGGCGAGGAAGGAAACCGCAGCGGACGCTGCGAACACCGGGCGACTGAAGCAGATCGCCCTTACCTACAAGATGACCCGCAGGGCCGACAAGAAGATCGGTCTTGTACTCGCGGCTGTCGGAATCGTCACCTTCGGTGTCTTCCTCGCGATCGGTTTCTTGATCGGTCACCCCATCTATCTCGGCATCCTGGGCCTCCTGCTCGCCTTCCTCGCGACGGCGATCGTGTTCGGGCGCCGGGCCGAGCGGGCCGCCTTCGGGCAGATGGAAGGCCAGCCCGGCGCCGCGGCGGCGGTGCTCGACAACATCGGCCGGGGGTGGACGACGACCCCCGCGGTGGCGATGAACCGCAACCAGGACGTGGTGCACCGCGCGGTCGGCAAGGCCGGCATCGTGCTGGTGGCCGAGGGCAACCCGAACCGGGTGAAGACCCTGCTGGCCGCCGAGAAGCGCAAGATGAACCGCATCGTCGCGGACGTCCCCGTGCACGACCTGGTCGTGGGCACGGGCGAGGGCCAGGTCGAGCTGAAGAAGCTGCGCACGACCATGCTGAAGCTGCCGCGCGTGCTGACCGGCCCCCAGGTCACCGCCACCAACGACCGGCTGCGCGCCCTCGGCGACCTGATGAGCAACATGCCGCTGCCGAAGGGACCGATGCCCAAGGGCATGCGGCTGCCGAAGGGCGGGCCCAAGGCCCGCTGACCCCGCACCCGTACGCGAGACGCCGAAGGGGCGCCCGGATCACTCCGGGCACCCCTTCGGCGTCTGTGCGGTGCGGTACGTCGGCGTATGTGCGGCGCGGTAGGCGACGTCGTCGCGACTGTGCGGCGCGGTACGGGACGTCCGCTGGATGCCGGCCTCGACTAGATACGGACCTCGACGGTGCCCGCGAGCCGGTCGTGCAGGCCGCGGCCGTCGCGGTCCCAGATCAGGGCCGGGATCGCCAGGAACAGCAGGACCGTGCGCAGGGCGGAGCGCCAGGGGCTGACGCGGCCGGTGTCCAGCGCGAGCACCCGCAGACCGAACAGGCGCTTGCCCGGGGTGAAGCCGACCGTACCGATCGTGAGCACCATCAGCGCGAACATGATGAGCGGCGCCCAGATCTGTGCCGCCTCGGTGTAGCTCTGGGTGATGAGGCCGTATGCGATCAGCAGGCTCAGGCCCCAGTCCACGGCGAGGGCGCCCAGACGGCGGCCCGGGCGGGCGATCGAGCCGGGCCCCTCCTCGGGCAGACCGAGCTGCTCGCCCCGGTATCCGAAGTCGACACCGGCCTCTTCCGCGGCCGCGCGGGGCCCGGAGAGCCACGATCCGAGTGCTTGCCTGTTGTCCACCCGTCCACGGTACTGCGCCCCGAATCGACCAGGGCAGGCCGGGGTGCGTCGGGGCTACGGTGGAGGGAGGTCCGGTTAACTTGTGCGAAACAAATGAGTCACGCCCGAGAAATCACCCGTCCCTAGGGTCGAGGTCAGCGTGTGCCACCCGCACTGGCCGCACGATCGATCTACCACCCCGGCGGGACGGTCGGGAGTAGGAGGAGCTGGATGTTCCAGAACGCCGACGAGGCCAAGAAGTTCATCGCGGACGAGGACGTCAAGTTCATCGACGTCCGCTTCTGCGACCTCCCGGGCGTGATGCAGCACTTCACGGTGCCTGCGGAGGCGTTCGACGCTGACGAGGAGCTCGCCTTCGACGGCTCCTCGATCCGGGGTTTCCAGGCCATTCACGAGTCCGACATGGCGCTGCGCGCGGACCTGTCGACCGCCCGGGTCGACCCGTTCCGCCGTGACAAGACGCTGAACATCAACTTCTTCATCCACGACCCGATCACGGGCGAGCAGTACTCCCGTGACCCGCGCAACGTGGCGAAGAAGGCCGAGGCCTACCTCGCCTCCACCGGGATCGCCGACACTGCGTACTTCGGCCCCGAGGCCGAGTTCTACGTCTTCGACTCCGTCCGCTTCGCGACCAGCGCGAACGAGTCCTTCTACCACATCGACTCCGAGGCGGGTGCCTGGAACACCGGCGCCCTGGAGGACAACCGTGGTTACAAGGTCCGGTACAAGGGCGGCTACTTCCCGGTCCCGCCGGTCGACCACTTCGCCGACCTGCGTGCCGAGATCTCCCTGGAGCTGGAGCGGGCCGGCCTGAAGGTCGAGCGCCAGCACCACGAGGTGGGCACCGCCGGCCAGGCCGAGATCAACTACAAGTTCAACACGCTGCTCGCCGCCGCCGACGACCTCCAGCTCTTCAAGTACATCGTGAAGAACGTGGCGTGGAAGAACGGCAAGACCGCGACCTTCATGCCGAAGCCGATCTTCGGTGACAACGGCTCGGGCATGCACGTCCACCAGTCGCTGTGGACCGGCGGCCAGCCCCTGTTCTACGACGAGGCCGGTTACGCGGGCCTGTCGGACACCGCCCGCTACTACATCGGCGGCATCCTCAAGCACGCTCCGTCGCTGCTGGCCTTCACCAACCCGACGGTGAACTCGTACCACCGCCTGGTGCCCGGCTTCGAGGCCCCGGTCAACCTGGTGTACTCGCAGCGCAACCGCTCCGCGGCCATGCGTATCCCGATCACGGGCTCGAACCCGAAGGCCAAGCGCGTCGAGTTCCGCGCGCCCGACTCCTCCGGCAACCCGTACCTGGCCTTCTCGGCGCTGCTGCTCGCGGGCCTGGACGGCATCAAGAACAAGATCGAGCCGGCCGAGCCGATCGACAAGGACCTCTACGAGCTGGCCCCCGAGGAGCACGCGGGCGTCCCGCAGGTCCCGACCTCGCTCCCGGCGGTCCTGGACTCGCTGGAGGCCGACCACGAGTTCCTCCTCCAGGGCGACGTGTTCACGCCGGACCTGATCGAGACGTGGATCGACTTCAAGCGCACGAACGAGATCGCGCCGCTGCAGCTGCGTCCGCACCCGCACGAGTTCGAGCTGTACTTCGACGTGTGATCGACGCCCGGTCGACGCCTGACCGGGGCGGATCGAACGTCCGTGCCCCCGCTGTGCCTCGCGCAGCGGGGGCGCGGGCGTTTGTTCTATTCTGTGGGCAGGACCACACGGGGGTGGAGCGGTGATGCCCGAGCACGAACAGGACGGCCAGGAGCGCGAGTTCGATCTCCGCTGGGCGGACGGCGCCGAGCACAAGGAGCCCTCCGCGCGGGCCCGGATGCTCGCCGCGCGGTGGAAGCACAACCCGCCCGGGCCCGTGCCGTTCCGGCCCGATCCGGAGCACGGACGGCCGCGCCGGCGGGCCGCGCGCTCGTCCTGGGTCTCGACGGCCGTGGTCCTCGGCAGCATGGCGGCACTGATCGTCCTGCTCGGCTACATCAACTTCCGCGCGCCTTGACAATTGACCGCCACTGCTGGAGTCCGCCCCCGTGAGCGACAGCGTGTACACAGGCAACGCGGACGAGGACGCCGCCCTGGACCGGGGGTGGATCCTCGGGCACTTCAAGGACGCGGGAGATCCACGGCACAGTGACGCCGTGGAGGTGAAGTGGGGCGTGCACCCCCGCGGGGACGAGCGGGCCGAGTGGGTGCGCGGTGAGGAGCGCACAGCGGTGCTCGTGCTGATCAGCGGGCGGTTCCGGGTCGAGTTGCCGGGGCGCAGCGTGGTGCTGGAGCGGCAGGGGGACTACGTCGTGTGGGGACCCGGTGTCGATCACTCCTGGTACGCGGAGGAGGAGTCGGTGGTGCTCACCGTGCGGTGGCCCTCCGTACCCGGGTACGCGGTGGCGGGCGGCGGCTGACGTCCCTGCCGGGCCCGGGGGCGGCCGGGAGCCGCCCCTGGCCGGTTTCCGGCTGATCTCCGTACGGGGTCGTGTCGCGTGAGTGAATGGCTGGATGAGTGAGCTGACTTCCGCCGCGGCGACCGGGGTCACGCGGGCCGGTGCCGTCCGAAACGACTTCGTCCGTACCGAGTTCTCGCACAGTGCCGACGGGGAGCGGCTCAGTGGGTGGTGGGTCGAGGGCCGGGGTGGCGGGTCCGTGGCGGTGACCGCCGTTCTGTTGCACGGGGCGGGTAGCGGGAGCAAGGAGCGCTTGTTGCCGCTGGTGGAGGAGTTCGCCGCCCAGGGATGCCGTGCCCTCGCCTTCGACTTCTCCGGGCACGGGCACAGCAGCGGCCTGCTGCGCGAACTCAGCCTGCGCCGCCGGCTCGACCAGGCCGTCTCCGTCATCGACGCCCACGGGGGCGCGCACGGGCCGCTGATCCTGGTCGGCTTCAGCATGAGCGGCCAGACGGTGGCCGACCTGGTGCGGCACTACGGGGACCGGGTCGCGGCCCTGGGGCTGTGCGCGCCGGCGGTGTACGCGGCCGAGGCGTGGGACGTGCCGTTCGGCGACGGGGACGGGCGGTTCAGCGAGCTCATCCGGCGCCCCGGGAGCTGGCGCGGATCGCCCGCGCTCGACGTGCTGCGGGCCTACCAGGGGCGGGCCGTGCTCGCGGTGCCCGGCACGGACGCGGTCATCCCGCCCGGCGTGACGGAGGCCGTCTCGGCGGCGCTGGCCCGGCGCGCGCAGTTCACCCACTGGGAACTGCCCGACGCGGAGCACCGGTTGGGCCCGTGGTTCCGTGACCACCCGGACGACCGGCGGGAGTTCGTCACGTCCCTGCTGGCCGGGCTCGGCGAGCAGGGCTGGGCGGCGACGCGCGCGTGGGTGGCCGGACGGCTCCCCGAGGGCCGCCGGGTCGTGGAGTCCGCCTTCCTGACGGGTGGCTGGAGCGCCCAGGTGCGGCGGCTCACCCTCGACGACGGCACCGCACTGGCGCTGCGGACCTTCGTGACGCCCTTCTTCCGGCGGCACGCGCCCGGGCTGCTGGCGCGCGAGGCGGACGTCCTCACCCTGCTGGCCGGGCAGGAGGGCGTGCCCGCGCCCCGGCTGATCGGCGTGGACGCGACCGCCGGCCACTGCGAGCATCCGTCCCTGCTGATGACCGTCGTGCCGGGGCGGGTCAGGGTGGACACCGCGGCGGATCTCGGCCGGCGTGTGGAGCTGCTGGCGGCCCAACTGGCCGCGATCCACCGGGTCGTTCCCGCGGAGCGGCCGCGCACGTACCAGGCGTGGACCTCACCGGAGCGGGTGAACGCGCCCGAGGGCGGGGTGTGGGAGCGGGCGGTGGACGTGATCCGCCGCGACCCTCCCCCGTACGAAGGCTGTTTCCTGCACCGGGACTTCCACCCGGGGAACGTGCTGTTCACGGGTTCGGGGGCCGGGCTGCGGATCAGCGGTGTCGTCGACTGGGTGGAGACCTCGTGGGGGCCCGCCGATCTGGACGTCGCCCACTGTTCAACGGCGCTCGCGCTGCTGTTCGGAGCGGAGTACGGCCTCGCCTTCCGGGAGCGTTACGAAAAGCAGGGCGGCCGGCGCCTGGCCGACGGCCCGGAGCATCTGTACTGGCGGCTGCTCGACGCGCTGGCCTACGCCCCGGACGCGGCGAAACTGGCGGGTCCGTGGCGGGAGCTCGGCCGGACCGATCTGACACCGGAGGTCCTCGGAGAGCGGCTGGAGGCGTATGTGACGGGGCTGCTGGAGCGGTACGTCTGAGAGGGCGGCGGGGTGGCGGGCCAGGCCGGGCCCGGGGCGCACGTTCCGGGGCGGTCATTGTCAGTGGTGACCGTGATGATGGGTCCGGTGCGGTCAGCGCGGTCGGCGCCGTGCGGGTGCTGCGGTCGGTTGCGGTCCGGAAAGGCGCGGCGAGGGAGCCAGGGAGGCCGGGATGGTGGCGGCGGAGCGGTACATCGGGGTGGCGGAGCGGCGGGCGCGGCTCGCGCTGCGGCACCGGCTGGCCGGACAGGCCGCGGCGGCCACGCCCGAGGAGGTCGCCGACGCGCTCGTCGCGCTGCACGGCACGGACCCGGCGACGGTGTACCTGGCCGTGGGGGCGCGGCTCGCGGACCCGTCGCACACGGTGCGGGAGACCGGTCGGGCGCTGTACGAGGACCGTTCCCTGGTGCGGATGCACGGCATGCGGCACACCGTGTTCGTGTTCCCGACGGCCCTGACCGCCGTCGTGCACGCCTCGACGGGCCTGGCCGTGGCCGCCCGGGAGCGGGCCGCGCTGCTCAAGCACATGGCGGCGGCCGGGGCGCCGGACGCGGCCTGGCTGAAGGAGGTCGAGGAGTCGACGCTGGCCGCCCTGGCCCGGCGCGGACAGGCGACGGCCGCCGAACTCGCCCGGGACGAGCCGCGGCTGAAGGAGCGGTTCGTCCACGGCGCCGGGAAGAGCTACGAGGGGGTGCACACGGTCTCCACCCGTCTGCTGAAGGTGCTGAGCGTGGAGGGGAAGGTCGTCCGCGGCCGGCCGCTCGGCTCCTGGACGTCCAGCCAGTTCCGCTGGGCCGTCGCGCCCACGCATCCGGAGCTGGACGCGGCCGGGGCCCAGGCCGGGCTGCTGGGGCGGTGGCTCGCCGCGTGCGGTCCGGCGACCGAGGCGGACCTGCGGTGGTGGACCGGGTGGCGGGTGAGCGAGGTGCGCAGGGCGCTGTCCGCGATCGGGGCGCGGCCGGTGTCGCTGGACGAGGGCACGGGCTATGTGACGCAGGACGACACCGGCCCGGCGCCGGAGCCGGACGAGCCCTGGGCCGCGCTGCTGCCCGGCCTCGACCCCACGGCCATGGGCTGGCAAGGGCGCGACTGGTACCTCGCGCCGGAGCTGCGGCCCGCGCTGTTCGACCGCAGCGGCAACGTCGGGCCGACGGTGTGGTGGAACGGGCGCGTGATCGGCGGCTGGGCCCAGCGGGCCGACGGGGAGATCGTCTGGCGGCTCCTCGACGAGGAGGGCGTCGGCCGGGAGACCCACACAGCCATCGAGGCGGCGGCGCAACGACTGACCGGCTGGCTGGGCCCGACGAGGATCACCCCTCGCTTCCGCACCCCACTGGAGAAACAGCTGGCGACGGGCTGAGCGGTCACATCGACACCCGGCGGCTGAGCGGCCGACTCGGCCTTCTGCGCGGCAACGGGTCCGCGCCCGGAGGGAACCGGCACGTCACCCCCCGGCGGGCTGCCGTACGTACACCCCCGACCGTGCCGCGATCGCCGCGGCCTGAGCCGCGCGGTCGGCCACCGCCTCGTCGAGCCGGCCGCCGCTGATGAGCAGGTGGTAGTAGAGCGGCGCGGAGACGGCACGGATCACCTCCTGCGCGTCCGTGCCCTCGGGCGCCTCGCCCCGCTCGACGGCCTGCCGGACGCAGGGGGCCCACTCGCGGACGCGGATGTCGTAGAACCGGTGCAGGGCCGCTGCCGTCCTCGCGTCGCCGGTCGCGGCGGCGATCAGCGCCTTGAACAGCGCCCCTTGCCGGGGATCCGTCAGAGTCCGGTGCACCAGCCGGGCGTTGGCGGTCAGGTCGCCGAGCAGGGAGCCGGTCTCGGTGCGCGGCGACGACTGCTCGGCCATGTCCGCCAGGAGGTCGGCCACCAGCCCGGTCACCGTCCCCCAGCGGCGGTAGACGGTCGTCTTGCCCACCCCGGCGCGGCGGGCGATGTCGGCCAGGTCCAGGCCGGTGAAGCCCTCCTCGGTCAGGGCGTCCTCGGCCGCCCGCAGCACCGCCTCCCGCACCCGCGCCGTACGCCCACCGGGCCGCAGCGTTCCCGGCTCGCCTCCGTCAGCCATAAACGGCACTCCTGTTCCATTAAGCGCTCTCCCCTGCTACTTTAGTGACCCCTAACGGAACCACAGACCCGTTAGAGCGACCGAGGAGGGTCCGTAATGGAATACAGGCGACTGGGCGCGTCCGGCCTCATGGTCCCCGCGCTGAGCTTCGGCGCCGGCACCTTCGGCGGACGGGGCCCGCTGTTCGGGGCGTGGGGCGCCACCGACGCGCGGGAGGCACGCCGTCTGGTGGACATCTGCCTGGACGCCGGCCTCACGATGTTCGACACCGCCGACGTCTACTCCGCCGGCGCCTCCGAGGAGGTGCTCGGCCAGGCGATCAAGGGCCGCCGGGACCAGGTGATCGTCTCCACGAAGACCGGTCTGCCGATGGGCGACGGCCCGGGCGACGCGGGCTCCTCGCGCTCCCGGCTGATCACCGCCTGCGAGGACGCCCTGCGCCGGCTGGGCACCGACCGCATCGACCTGTTCCAGTTGCACGCCTACGACGCCGGCACACCGGTCGAGGAGGTGCTGGACACCCTGGACACCCTCGTCCGGGCGGGCAAGGTGCGCTACACCGGCGTCTCCAACTTCTCCGGCTGGCAGCTGATGAAGTCCCTCGCGGCGGCGGACCGGCTCGGCCGCCCCCGCCCCGTCGCCCACCAGGTGTACTACTCCCTCGTCGGGCGCGACTACGAGTGGGAGCTGATGCCGCTCGCCCGGGACCAGGGCCTCGGCGCGCTCGTGTGGAGCCCGCTCGGATGGGGCCGCCTCACCGGCCGGGTCCGCCGCGGCACCCCGCTCCCGCCCGGCAGCCGCCTGCACAGCACCGCCGACTACGGCCCGCCGGTCGACGACGACCACCTCTACGGCGTGGTCGACGTGCTCGACGAGATCGCGCGGGAGACGGGCCGGGCCGTCCCGCAGATCGCACTCAACTGGCTGCTGCGCCGCCCCACCGTCTCGTCCGTCATCATCGGCGCCCGCGACGAACGGCAACTGCGCCAGAACCTCGGCGCCGTCGGCTGGAGCCTCACCCCCGAGCAGGTGGCGAGACTCGACGCGGCGAGCCACCGCCCGGCACCGTACCCGTACTTCCCCTACGAGCGCCAGGAGGGCTTCGCCCGGCTGAACCCGCCGCTGATCGCGGCCCCGGAACGGGCGGCATGAGCAAACGCCGGGCGGCATGAGGCGCCGACACGAGGAAGCGCCGGGCGTCCCGCCGCAGCGGGGCACCCGGCGCTCACGCACAGCGCCTCAGCGCGCGTAGCGCATGAACGCCCGCACCATGTGGCACGTCGTGTCCGACGGCGGGTGGACGCCGATCAGCTCCGCCGTGTCACGGATCGTCTCGTTGCGGGCCTGGTTCGGCATGTGGATGCCGGAGTCGAGCAGGGCGATGGCCAGCCGCATCGCCTTGAGACGGCGGTTGTGCGCCACGTACCACTCGCGGGGCCGGCCCGGCGGCAGCGGTCGCTTCTCCACGGGGGCGTACGGCAGGTCGAGCAGGACGGGACGCTTCGCGGTGGACTGGGTGGGCAACGGCTTCGGCTTCAGAGCGGCAGCGGGCACAGGCATCCTCCTGTCGCGGTCGGGCGGTCCGCCGAAGACGTCGGCGTCTTCGGCGCCACCCTCGAACACTGCTTACAGTTTACCTCCGGGCACTGACAACGGGCAGCCCGCGCAGGCTCACAAAATCCCTGTTCAGTGGGGGAATTGGCGGTCCGTCACGGCCGTTGCGGGAGGGGCGGACGAGTCGGCGGAAAATCGAACAGAGCCCGGGGCGCGTACGGTGAGCACCATGGAGATCTGGATCAACCCGGCCTGCTCGAAGTGCCGCAGTGCCGTGCAGCTGCTCGACGCCGAGGGCGCCGACTACACCGTCCGCCGCTACCTGGAGGACGTGCCGAGCGAGGACGAGATCCGCGGCGTCCTCGCGCGCCTCGGACTGGAACCCTGGGACATCACCCGGACGCAGGAGGCGGCCGCCAAGGAGCTCGGGCTCAAGGAGTGGCCGCGGGACGCCGGCGCGCGCGACCGGTGGATCAAGGCGCTCGCCGAGCACCCGAAGCTGATCCAGCGCCCGATCATCACCGCGGACGACGGCACGGCCGTGGTGGCCCGCACCGACGAGGCCGTGCGCGACGCGCTGGGCCGCTGACACCGGCCAACGACCGTGTGGCGCAGCTCACTTCAATGACTTCCGCAACCGCTGAGTAACCTCGTTCGGTATCTCGTACATAGCGGCGTACGCTCCCCTACCTCTTCAGGAGGCGCGCATGTCGCGCAGGAGAACTCTCGGCACGAAGAAGAAGATCGCGCTCCTCGTGAGCGCGGCGACGGTGGCGGGAGGCGGGGCCTTCGTCATGGCGAGCACGTCGAACGCCGCGCCGACTCCCAAGTCGGCGTCGGAATCGACGGTCTGTCTGGGTCTCGCCACCGCCCTGGGCAACAACCAGAAGTTCATCGCGGACCAGCGGGCCAACCCGGACGCCCAGTCCGAGGCCAGGATCGCCAACCGTGAGGCGGTCGTCGCGGAGATCAAGCGCAAGCAGGAGGCGTCGGGCTGCGTGGTGGGGGAGTCGGCTCAGGACTCCCAGGCCACGCAGCCGGCGCAGCCCGCCCAGCCGTCGGCTCCGGCGGCCTCCGCCCCGGCGGCCTCGGCCCCGGCCTCCCCGCCCGCCGCGTCCGCCCCGGCGGGCAATGCCGGCGGTGGCGGGGCGGCCGCCGGGCAGCAGGTGTGCAACGGCTCCACGGTCACGCTCTCCGGCGAGGGCGGTGCGCCCGCCGCGTCCAGCAACCAGTTCCCGGCCGGCACGAAGCTGAAGGTCACCAACCTGGACAACAACAAGTCCACGACGGTGGAGGTCACTTCGGTCTCCGGCAGCTGTGTGCTGCTCAACAACGCGGCCTTCGAACAGGTCCGTGAGCCCGGCAAGTTCCTGATCCGCCGGGCCGTGATCGAGAAGGTGGGGTGAGGCCGGACGGTCGATCGAACCACTGAGGCGGCGGCCACCCCCTCGGCCGCCCCTCGTACGTGTCAGGGTCCTGCCGCTCCCGGCCAGGAGTGGCAGGACCGGCACGTCGGGGCCGCGCGGCGGCGCTCACCGGCTGGACGGAGGGGAGCCGGTGAGCCGCCCCGCCCCCGCCCCTTCCGCGGAGGGAAACGCCCTCACAGCGTGAGATCGGGCACAGGGTGACCAGGTAACACGGGGTTCACATTCGAGCAATGGCCGGGAAATCGCCCGTTGCGAGGCTGCCGGGCAGCACCGCGCGGCGTTTCAGTGCCGCAGCGCCGCAGCACCCGCGATACGCGCCCAGACACACCCCCGAAGGATGTGGCCCGTGACCTTCAAGGCTGAGTACATCTGGATCGACGGCACCGAGCCGACGGCCAAACTGCGTTCCAAGACCAAGATCATCGCGGGCTCCCCCGCCGGTCTCGACGCGCTGCCGGTCTGGGGCTTCGACGGGTCCTCCACCAACCAGGCCGAGGGGCACTCCTCGGACTGCGTGCTCAAGCCGGTCTTCACCTGCCCGGACCCGATCCGCGGCGGCGACGACGTACTGGTGCTGTGCGAGGTGCTGAACATCGACCTCACCCCGCACCCGAGCAACACGCGGGCCGCGCTGGCCGAGGTGGCGGAGAAGTTCGCGGCGCAGGAGCCGATCTTCGGCATCGAGCAGGAGTACACGTTCTTCAAGGACGGCTACCCGCTCGGCTTCCCCAAGGGCGGCTTCCCGGCCCCGCAGGGCGGCTACTACTGCGGCGTCGGCGCGGACGAGATCTTCGGCCGTGACGTCGTCGAGGCCCACCTCGACAACTGTCTGAAGGCCGGCCTCGGTCTGTCCGGCATCAACGCCGAGGTCATGCCCGGCCAGTGGGAGTTCCAGGTCGGCCCGCTGTCCCCGCTGGAGGTCTCGGACCAGCTGTGGGTGGCCCGCTGGCTGCTCTACCGCACCGCCGAGGACTTCGACATCGCCGCCACCCTCGACCCCAAGCCGGTCAAGGGCGACTGGAACGGCGCCGGCGCGCACACCAACTTCTCCACCAAGGCGATGCGCGAGGGCTACGACGCGATCATCACCGCGTGCGAGTCGCTCGGTGAGGGCTCCAAGCCGCTGGACCACGTCAAGAACTACGGCGCCGGCATCGACGACCGCCTGACCGGCCTGCACGAGACCGCCCCGTGGGACAAGTTCTCCTACGGCGTCTCGGACCGCGGCGCCTCGGTCCGCATCCCGTGGCAGGTCGAGAAGGACGGCAAGGGCTACATCGAGGACCGCCGTCCCAACGCCAACGTCGACCCGTACGTGGTGACCCGCCTGATCGTCGACACCTGCTGCACGGCGCTGGAGAAGGCCGGCCAGGTCTGATCCGCCCGCACGGCCCGCGCAGGGGGCGCCCACCGTTGACGGTGGGCGCCCCCTCGCCGTTGCCGCCGCGCGAACGGCCGGCGGGGTGACGCAGCCGACAGCGGCTCGATGTCCAAGCAGTGAGAGAAGGGTCCCGGCAGTCGGCCCCCGTCTGCTTCAATGGGCTCATGGCCAGCTACCAGAAGAACGCCGCGACGGGTCGCCATGACCTCGAGCCCTTCTGGCCTTCCCGTCAGCACCACGACTTCGACCGGGTGTGTTGCCGCGCGACGAACGCGCCGGCCCTCTAAAGCCGTACACCCCGGCCTTCGGCCAGCGCGAACCGCGTACGTCCTCGGCGAGCCCGACCACGAACTCGCGGCCGTCGACCTCCCGACGAACTCCTCGCGCGAAAGAGCTGACCTCTCATGGCGACCACTCGTTCCCTGTCCACCGCCACCCTCGACTCCCCCGCCCCGCACGCCCCCCGGCACCGGCTGCGCGCCGTCGACCGGGACGAGGTGGTGACGGTCGCGGATCTGCTGCCGCCCGGCGCCACCTGGCTGCCGGCTCCCCCGCACACCCTGCCGACGCTGCCCGGGCAGCCGCCGATGATCGGCTACCTGGTGCTCGTCCCCGCCGACCAGCAGCCCCCGTTCCCGGTGGCGGTGCCCGACCGTCCCGCGACGACGACCGGCCCCGGGGCCGAGCCGGGCGGCGAGCCGCTGATCCGGGTCGACACCGTGCAGCGCACCGCCGAGGTGGCCGGGCGGCCGCTCGACCTCACGTACCTGGAGTTCGAGCTCCTCGCGCACCTGGTGGCCCACCCGGGCCGGGTGCACACCCGTGACCAGTTGGTCGGCACCGTGTGGGGCTACGGCCACGTGGGCGACGGCCGCACGGTCGACGTCCACGTCGCCCGCCTGCGCCGCAAGCTGGGCGCGGAGCACCGCGACACCATCCGCACGGTGCGCCGCGTCGGCTACAAGTACGTGCCGCCGACGGAGGGGTGAACCGGCCTCTGCCGACAGCAGATTCCCGTTCCGTCCCCTCGCCGCACCGGGCAGAGTCCTCGGCATGAGACTTCTGGTGCTGGGTGGTACGGAGTTCGCGGGGCGGGCCGTCGTGGAGGCGGCGCTCGCGCGGGGCTGGGAGGTGACCGTCTTCCACCGGGGACGGCACGAGGCTCCACCGGGCGTGCGGTCGCTGCACGGCGACCGCACCGCGCCCGGCGGGCTCGCCGCCCTGGCCGGGGACGCGGGCGCGTGGGACGCCGTCGTCGACACCTGGTCGGCGGCGCCCCGGGCCGTACGGGACGCGGCGCGGCTGCTGCGGGACCGCGCCGGCCGGTACGTGTACGTGTCGAGCTGCTCGGTGTACGCCTGGGCGCCGCCCGCCGGGTACGGCGAGGACGCGCCGGTGGTGGAGGGCGCGTCGGCCGACGCCGGGCAGACCGACTACGCCCGGGACAAGCGGGGCGGCGAGCTGGCCGTGCTGGACGCGTTCGGCCCGGACCGGTCGGTGTTCGTGCGGGCCGGGCTGATCCTCGGCCCGTACGAGAACGTCGGCCGCCTGCCGTGGTGGCTGGCCCGGACGGCCCGCGGCGGCCCGGTCCTCGCGCCGGGGCCGCGGGAGCTCCCCCTGCAGTACATCGACGTCCGGGACCTGGCCGAGTGGATCCTCGGCGCGGCGCAGCAGGGGCTGAGCGGGCCGTACAACCTGATCGGTCCCCAGGGGCACGCCACCATGGGCACGCTCCTGGACGCCTGCGCGCGGGTCACCGGCGGTGCGGCCGAACTCCGGTGGACCGAGCCCGGGGTGATCGTGGAGGCGGGCATCGAACCGTGGACCCAGCTGCCGGTGTGGGTGCCGCCGGGCAGCGACCTGCACGACGCCCTGCACAGCGCCGACGTCTCCCGGGCCCTGGCGACGGGTCTGCGCTGCCGGCCCGTCGAGGAGACCGTGGCCGACACCTGGAGCTGGCTGCGCTCCATCGGCGGGGTCGCGCCGCAGCGGCCGGACCGGACGGTGAAGGGACTGGACCCGGAGGTGGAGGCGAAGGTGCTCGCGGCGGGCGCGGGGTCCTGATCCACCGGCCGATGCCCGCCGGGGGGTGGAGGTAGCACCACCCCCCGGCCGGGTGTCCGGCCCCGTGACCTCGCTTCCCCGCTCGACCAGACTGAACGCCATGACCATCGACACGAAGAACGGCGACGTGCGCACGGCGGGGCGGAACATCGGGCTCGCCGCGGTGCGGGGGCTGGCCCTGGCCCTGATCTCCCTGCCGGGGGCGGTGCTCTGCTTCTGCCTGGCCGCGCTCTCCATCGGGCTCATACCGATCGGGATCGGGCTGGTCACGACGCCGTACGTGCTCACGGGGGTGCGGGCGTTCGCCAACGGGCGGCGGGTGCTCGCGGCCGAGTGGGGCGGGGTGCGGATCCCCCCGGCGTACCGGCCGCTGCCGAAGGACGCCAACCCGTGGGCGCGCACCTTCGGGATGCTGGGCGACCCGGCGACCTGGCGGGACCTGCGGTGGCTGCCGGTCGACATGACCGCGGGGTTCTTCACGGCCCTGCTGCCGGCGGTGCTGCTGCTCTACCCGCTGGAGGGCTTCGCGCTCGCCCTCGGGCTGTGGCGGGTCTTCCCCGACGGGTACTGGTACGGGTTCGTGCCGGTCACCGGGCAGGCGTCCGCCTTCGGCGCGGCGGCGCTCGGCCTGGTCCTGCTGTTCCTCGCGCACTTCTTCACCCCGCGCCTGCTGCGGATCCACTTCCGGCTCACCCGGGCGGTGCTCGGCGGCGACCAGGAACAGCTGGCCGAGCGGGTGCGGGTGCTGACCGAGACGCGGCGGGACGCGGTCGACGCCTCCGCGGCCGAACTGCGGCGCATCGAGCGGGATCTGCACGACGGGGCACAGGCCCGGCTGGTCGCCGTCGGCATGGACCTCGGCACCATCGAAGCGCTTCTCGACAAGGACCCGGACCGGGCCAAGGAGCTGATCGCGCAGGCCCGGAAGTCCTCGGTGGAGGCCCTGACCGAGCTGCGCGAGCTGGTGCGCGGCATCCACCCGCCGGTGCTCGCCGAGCGGGGTCTCGGCGACGCCGTCCGGGCGCTGGCCCTGCGGCTGCCGGTGGTCACCGAGGTGAGCGTGGACCTGCCGGGGCGGGCGGAGGCACCCGTGGAGTCGGCCGCGTACTTCGCCGTCAGCGAGGTGCTCACCAACGCCGTGAAGCACTCCGGCGCGGACCGGATCTGGGTCGACCTGCACCAGGCGGACGGCAGGCTGCGGGCGACCGTGACGGACAACGGCAGGGGCGGCGCGGTGATCGAACCCGGTTCGGGCCTGGCGGGGGTCGAGCGGCGACTGGGTACATTCGACGGCGTCCTGGCCGTCAGCAGCCCCGCGGGCGGCCCCACCATGGTCACCATGGAGATCCCTTGCGCGTAGTCCTCGCCGAAGACCTGTTCCTGCTGCGCGACGGGCTCGTCCGGCTGCTGCAGGCGCACGGCTTCGAGATCGCGGCGGCCGTCGAGTCCGGGCCCGAACTGGCCGCCGCGCTGGCCGAACTGGACCCGGACGTCGCCGTGGTCGACGTGCGCCTGCCGCCCACGCACACCGACGAGGGCCTGCAGTGCGCGCTCGACGCCCGCCGCGAGCGGCCCGGGCTGCCCGTACTGGTCCTCTCCCAGCACGTGGAGCAGCTGTACGCCCGCGAGCTGCTCGCCGACGGCAGCGGCGCCGTGGGCTATCTGCTGAAGGACCGGGTGTTCGACGCCGAGCAGTTCGTGGACGCGGTGCGCCGGGTGGCGGGCGGGGGGACGGCGATGGATCCGCAGGTCATCCAGCAGCTGCTGGCGCGGCAGTCGGGCGGCGACCGGCCGCTGGCGCGGCTGACGCCCCGGGAGCTGGAGGTGCTGGAGCTGATGGCGCAGGGCCGGTCCAACGCGGCGATCGCCGGGAAGCTGGTCGTGACGGAACGGGCCATCGCCAAACACACCGCGAACATCTTCGCCAAACTGGGCCTTGAGGTCTCGGACGACGACAACCGGCGCGTGCTGGCGGTTCTCGCGTATCTCGACCACGGCCGGTGAAACCGGACCCGCCCGTGCACCGACGGTGCGGGATCAACAACTCCCGGTACTTCAGGGGCTGTTGAGGGCACAGGGTCCACACGAATCTCGCATCAATTTCCGAGACCTCTGAACACCCGTGGGACGGCCTCCGTATGGAAGGGAGCCGCTTCACTCCTGTCGGGCGCCTCGATGCCCCCGAAAAAGGAAGTCAGAGGAGTTCCATGGGACGCAACACAAGAAAACGCCGTACGCCGCTGGCCACCAAGGCCATAGCCGCATCGGCGGCCCTAGCGCTCGGTGGGGGCGGGCTGATCTGGGCAAACTTCTACGCATCGGCGCACGAGGAGAACTCGGCGAACCAGACGAAGTCCGCGGGCGCGCAGATCGCCACGATCCAGTGCCCGGACGTCGGCCAGAAACTGACCAACGTGCCGAAGCGCGCCCGGCGGGGGGTGGACCGGGAACTGGCGAACCTCGACAAGCAGATCAGCGAGGCGTACTCGCGGCTCGCCTCCACGCGTCAGGCCCAGGCCGGTGACCCCGGCTTCGTCGACAACGCCATCCTCGGGCCGCTGAAGTCGAAGCGGACCGCGGCTCTGGACCGGATCGGCATCAACATCCGGCGGGTGGGCGGCAAGGCACCGTTCAACCTCGCCAAGCTGGCCCGGTGCCGGGGCATGGCCGCCGACGCCAACACCAACGACGGCAACGCCGGGGGCGGCCAGAACGACGGCGGTCAGAACAACGACGGCCAGAACCAGGACCAGAACAACGGCGGTCAGGACCAGGGACAGAACAACGGCGGTCAGGACAACGGCCAGGGCGGCAACGGAGGCAACGGCGGTCAGGCCGGCAACGGCCCGGCGGCGGCGGACTTCGTCAACATCGAGGACGTCCAGCCCAACTCCCGCAACCTGCCCAACGGCCTCGCCGCGAACGGCGACGGCGGCTCCACCGGCTCGTTCACCACGAACTGCGGCACCAACGAGAACGAGAACCGCAACTCCGACAACGTGATCGTGGCGCCGGGCGTCTCCAACGGCGCGCAGCACCAGCACGACTACGTCGGCAACCAGAGCAACAACGCCTTCGCGAGCGACGAGGACCTGGCCAACGCCCAGACCACCTGCCAGAACCAGGGCGACAAGTCCTCGTACTTCTGGCCGGTCCTGCGCATCCAGGACGGCTCGCAGGACATCGACCAGGGTCAGCCCGGTGGTGGCCAGGACGGCAACGTCGGCAAGATCGTCGAGCCGGCCGAGGCGCAGCTGAAGTTCGTCGGCAACCGCACCAGCGACGTCGTCGCCATGCCGAAGGCCCTGCGCATCATCACCGGTGACGCCAAGTCCTTCACCAACGGCCTGAACAACGCCAACACCTCCTGGAGCTGCACCGGCTTCGAGGACCGGCAGGTGACGGACAAGTACCCGATCTGCCCCCAGGGCAGCTCCGTGGTGCGCACGTCCAACTTCCAGAGCTGCTGGGACGGCCAGAACATCGACAGCGCCAACCACCGCACCCACGTGGACTTCGTGGAGGCGGACGGCACCTGCTCGAACGGCTTCCAGGCCATCCCCCAGCTCCAGGTCCGGCTGGTCTACGACGTCCAGGCGCCGCAGATAAACAACGGGCAGGTGCAGAACGCCTTCGCGGTGGACTCCTTCCCGGAGCAGCTGCACAAGCCGATCACCGACCACAACGACTTCATCAACTTCTTCGACGAGGACGTGATGAACGAGATGGTCCAGTGCATCAACAACGGCGAGGACTGCCAGTAGTCCGCACCCGGTGAGAACCGCGAAAAGCCGGCGGTGGGAATTCCCACCGCCGGCTTTTCGCTCGTTCCGGAATTCCCCCGGTCAGCCGTGATGGCTGCCGCTGTTGTGGCTGCCGCCGGGGTTCATGTGCTCGGAGCCCTCCTCCATGGTCCCGCCGAGCGTGCCCTGCAGCGCGGTCACCGTCTTCTGCTGGCCGACGGCGACCCACTTGCGGCCGACGAGGTAGTAGCCGCCGTAGTCCTTCGCGCTGTTGAGCCACTCGCGCTGGCCGCGGTCGGTGGCGAAGGTGGCGAGGATGTACTTCTCCTCGCCCTTCTTGCAGATGGCCTGACGGATGGTGTCGGCGTCGGTCTGCATGTTCGGCTTGCACTCGGCCTCGGCAGCGATGTGCTCCAGGCTGCCGGTCACCGCCTCGGGCACGGCCGCCTCGTGTCCGCCGCCGGATCCGCAGCCGGCCAGCGTCAGTATCGCCACCGCGCCGCTCAGCGCGAGCATCGGTCGGGTCACCCTCATCTGTTCCTCCGGTCCTTGTCACGGCACGGTCCGGACGCATGCCGCACGGAGCCCTGGCACGAGGCTCTCCCCTTCGATACGGCCGCGGGGCCCGGACTGCTCAAAATTCCGCTGCCCCGGTGGGCACGGGCGTGCGAGGGTGGGCCGGTGAACCAGGACTGGGAAGAGCGCGTGGCCGCCCTGTGGGCCCGTTTCGACGACTACGCCGAGACGGCCGAGGAGGAGTCCCGCTTCCGCGCCGACGTCGACGCCCTCGTGGCGGAGCTGCCCGCGGACAGCCCGCTGGGCCCGTTCGAGCAGGCCTGCGCCTGGGACTCGACCGGCCACTCGGACCGGGCGGTCCCGCTGTACCGGGAGGCGCTGGCCCGGGGTCTGGCCGACGTCAGCCGCTACAAGACCCGCCGGACGAAGATCCAGCTGGCCAGCTCCCTGCGGAACATCGGGCGGGCCGAGGAGGGCGTCGAGCTGCTCGAAGCCGAGCTCGACGCCCCGTCCGACGAGCTGGACGACGCCGTGCGGGCCTGCCTCGCCCTGTGTCTGTCCGGCCTCGGCCGCGACCGCGAGGGCCTGTCGCTGGTCCTGGGCGCCCTCGCCCCTCATCTGCCGCGCTACCAGCGGTCGATGGCGAACTACGCCCGGCTGCTCGTCGAGCCCGCGCAGCGGCCCGGGGCCTGAACGCCCCCGTGGTCAGGTGACCATCCACCGATTCGCTCGTTCTGCTGAACGTGCAGTCACAGGATGTCGCCCAGCGCCCCGCACCCTCCTCCCCCGCCGGCCC
Source organism: Streptomyces sp. XY006 (assembly GCF_002237655.1). Lineage (GTDB taxonomy): Bacteria > Actinomycetota > Actinomycetes > Streptomycetales > Streptomycetaceae > Streptomyces > Streptomyces levis. The sequence continues at coordinate 58,110 of NZ_NOKT01000028.1, read as the reverse complement.
GGTCGTCGACGTCGAGCAGGCCGAGGCCGCCCTCGTCGAGCACTACCCGCGGCTCGTCCGGCTGGCCTATCTGGTGCTGCCGCCCGGCCTGGGCCGCAGCCGGCGCGTCCTGACCGCACACGCCCTCACCCAGCGGGCCCTCCCCCGCAACCGCACCCCGGCGCCCGTGATCCCGGCCCAGTCCACCGGCCGGGACGGCGACCCGGGATACGCCCTGGTCCGCCTCCAGGTGCTGCGTACGGCGCTGGAGGCGGGTCTGCCGCTGCGGCTGCGGGCCTGGCCCAAGCGGTCCCAGCTGCCGCCGCTGCTGCCGCAGGTGTGGGGCCTGAAGCTCTTCCCGCGCTCCGGCGGCGCCGACGAACTCGCCCTCGACCAGCGGCTGTCCACGCTGTCCGGCCCGGCCCGGGCGGCGTACGCGCTGCGCGGTCTGGAGCGGCTGACCGACGACGGCGCGCGCAAGGTGCTGGCGGCGGTGGGCGTCGCCGACCCGGAGGGCGCCCTGCTGGAGGCGGGCGGGATCCCCGAGCAGTTCGCCCTGCTCGACTCCCCCGAGTTCGACCCCTGCTCGCTGCAGGCCCGTCCCACCGACCTGATGCGGCGCCGCCAGCACCTGAAGGCCGCGCTGGCGGCCGGGGCGGCCCTGCTGGTGTGCGGGGCGCTGCTCGGGCTGCCCGGCGAGGGGTGGGGCCCCGACGGCGCCGCCGCCCCGCCGTACGCGCGCAACCCGGCCGCCCAGGCCGCCCTGGACCCGGCGAAGCTGACCCGGGTGCCCCGTGACGCCTGGCGGATCTCGGCGCGCACCGACTTCTCCGTCTGGCCGGCCCGGGGCGACCTCACCGGCGACGAGGCCCTGCTGCGCCGGGCCCTCGCGGTCTGGGCCCGCCCCGGTGAGACGGTCCAGGTCTCGGCGACGCCCGGCACCCCGTCCGGCGGCCCGGCCGGACCGCCCCAGCTGCTGTACGCGGGGACGGTCGACGCCGCGCGCGTGGTGATCCTCCACGACGGTCTGCGCATCGCCCGGTACGCCGAGCCGAAGGACGGCACGCAGGGAGCCGCCCTCGACTTCGCCCGGGTCGACGGGGCCTCCCGGGCCGAGGCGGGTGCGGTGGTCCTGGGCCGGGCCGACGGCAACGTCCGCTATCTGACCGCCCCGTGGATCGAGAAGGCGGCCGAGCGGGATCTGCTCAAGCCCCGCGCGGGCGCGATGGACCTCGCGCTCACCGACGGTGTGACCGCGCCGCTGGCCAGCCCCGCGCTGCGGACCGGCCCCTGCACCTCGTGGAACGTGCTGCAGGTGACCGACGGCGCCAGGACCCGGCTGCTGACGGACCTCGGCGAGCTGGTCCCGGCCCGGCTCACCACCGGCCGGCCGGGCTCCCCGGGCGAGGTGTCCGGCGCGGCGGCGCTGCGCACCTGGCAGCCGTTCGCCTGCTCGCTGGGCACGGTCCGCTCGGCCGGGGTGCGCGGCGTCAACGCCTGGGCGTTCAACGAGCAGCCGCTGCCCGACGCGAGCGGCTCGGCGGCGTGGGTGTGCACGCGGGCCGAGACCTGGCGGGGCGGCGGGGCGCGGGTGCTGGCGCAGTTCCACACGCCGGGCGGGGCGTACGGGGCGGTGGCGGCGAAGGCCGAGAACGTCCCCGCGTGCGGGGCGCGCGATCCCCATGTGCTGGCCGGGGTGTTGTGGAAGGCGAAGGCGGGCGACTGGTACCTGCTGGCCGCCGGCAGCCGGGCCACGGCCTCGATCCGGGCGACGGGCGGGGTCGACGGGGCGGCCTCCGGCAGTCTGCTCACGGTCCCGGCCGAGCAGGGCGCGCAGGCCGAGCTGAAGGGCACGCTGAAGGACGGGCGTTCGCTCGGCGGGCTGCGCTGACCGACGGGTCCGGTGCCGGTCCGGGTGCGCCCGGCGGACCGTACCGACCGCTCCGGACCGTTCGCGGCCGGAATCGATCGGTAAGGTGTTCGTATGACTATCGGGGTTCGCCGCAGAATGGGAGTCGAGGAGCGGCGGCAGCAGTTGATCGGCGTCGCCCTCGAACTGTTCAGCCGCCGCTCGCCCGACGAGGTCTCGATCGACGAGATAGCGTCCGCCGCGGGCATCTCACGCCCGTTGGTCTACCACTACTTCCCCGGCAAACTCAGCCTGTACGAGGCCGCGTTGCAGCGGGCCTCGGACGATCTCGCGGCCCGTTTCGTGGAGCCGCACGAGGGCCCGCTGGGGGCCCGGCTGCTGCGTGTGATGCGCCGCTACTTCGACTTCGTGGACGAGCACGGACCCGGTTTCTCCGCCCTGATGCGCGGTGGCCCGGCGGTCGGCTCCTCGACGACCAATGCGCTCGTCGACTCCGTACGGCAGGCCGCGTATGTCCAGATCCTTTCGCACCTGGGCGTGACCGATCCGCCCGCGCGGCTGGAACTGGTCGTGCGGTCCTGGATCTCGCTCGCCGAGTCGACGGCGCTGATCTGGCTGGACGGCCGGCGCATCCCGCGTGAGGAGCTGGAGCCGCAGCTCGTCAACGACTTCGCCGCGCTCGCCGCGGTCAGCGCCGCCTACGACGAGGAGATGGCGGCCCTGCTGCGCCGGATCGTCAAGGACGAGCCGGCCGACGGCCCGTTCGCGAGCCTGGCCGGCCGGCTGATCGCCCTGGCGAGCTGAACGAGCCCGGCACTCAGCTCTCGTACTTGGCGTACGAGGGGTCCAGGTCGCGGACCTCGGCGGAGGCGTGCAGCGCGAGGCCCGCCGCGGGCTTCAGGTGCGTCCGCAGCAGCTCCAGCGCGGCCTGCGTGAGCCGGGCCTTGGTCTCGTCGGTGCGGCCGGCGAGCAGCGCGATGTGGACGTGCACATGGGCGTGCCCCTCGGTGTCGGGGCCGACCACGATGTCCTCGGTCCGCCGGAACCTGGTCTTGCAGGCCGGCGGCCTGGCGGCCGCGATCTCGACCGTCGCCTCGTGCAGCGCCTTCGCGAAACCGGGCCGGTCGAAGCCGTCCGCGAGGTCGGCGGAATAGTCGACGGTGATCTGCGGCATCAGCACTCCTGTTCCAGGTCGGTGGGCTCACCCTAACGGCAGGCGGGGCGGACCACCGGTGGTGGCCCGCCCCGCCCGTACCGGGTGCGTCACCCGGCGGTGAACACCGCGACCGTCCGTGCCGGGACGGTGAACGTCCCGGACTTCTCCGCGTAGGCGGAGGACTTCACGGTGGTGTCGGCGCCCGCCGCCTGCACCGGGTGCAGCCGGTAGCCGGTCCCGGCCAGGGCGGGGACGCGCTGTTCCTGCCGCTCGGGTGTGGCGTTGAAGACGACCACGAGGTCACCGAGGCGCATGGTGATCACGCCGGGCGTCTCGTCCGCGCCGGACAGCGGGAAGGAGAGCCGGGACTGCACCCGCTCGGCCGTGCCGAGGGAGAAGTCCCGCTCGGCGGCGCGGATCCGCAGCAGGTCGCGGTAGGCCGCCGAGGCGCCCTCGATCTGCTCGCAGCCCACCTGCACGGTGCTCAGCAGCGGCTTGGCGTACGGCCACTTGTCGGCGTTGTCGGCCGCCATGGGCAGTCCGCGGCCGAAGCCGTTGCCGTCCCGGCAGTCCCAGTGGACGGCGTTGAACCAGTCGCCGCTGTCGTAGGAGTTGCGGTCCAGGGACTTGGAGCGCAGCAGGTCGGTGCCCGCCTGGGAGAGGGCCGGGCCCTGCGAGAGGGTGGCCGTCGCCATGGCGAGGACCTGCATCCGGGCCCGGTCGGAGGCGCTCACCGTGGCGGGCAGCTTGAAGGCGAGCGCGTCGAACAGGGTCTCGTTGTCGTGCGCGTCGGCGTAGGCGAGGGCGTCGCCGGGTGCGTCGGCGTACCCGGCGGGGGCGCCGTTGTAGTCGACCTCGGAGCCCTTGACCTCCTTGCCGCTGGTGTCGGTGAAGGTGTAGGCGCTCAGGTTGCCGGTCAGGCCCACCTTGATGAGGTCCTGGTAGTGCAGCAGGCGGGCCTTCTGCTCGGCCGGGGTGCCGTTGCTCTTCGAGGAGTTGGGCTCGGTGTACAGGCCGGACGCGAAGCCCTGCACGCCGGGGTCCTCGTCGAAGGGGCCGCCGCCGCGCACCGCGTCGCGGGCCCGGTCGGAGAAGGTGGCGATGCCCGTGCCGGCCATGTTCTTCTGGGTGGCCTGGACGAACCGGGCGTCGTCGGCGACCTCGCCGAAGTTCCAGCCCTCGCCGTACAGGATGATCTTCTTGCCGTCGACGCCGTCCTTCGCGAGGGTCAGCTCGTCCAGGGCCTTGCGCACGGCCAGGATGTTGGCCTTCGGGTGGTGGCCCATGAGGTCGAAGCGGAAGCCGTCGACCTTGTACTCCTTGGCCCAGGTGACGATCGAGTCGACGACGAGCTTGCCCATCATCGCGTTCTCGGTCGCGGTGTTGGCGCAGCAGGTGCTGTTGGCGACCGAGCCGTCGGCGAGCAGGCGCTGGTAGTAGCCGGGCACGATCCGGTCGAGGACGCTCGTCCTCTCCTGCCCGGCGGCGGCGGTGTGGTTGTAGACGACGTCCATGACGACCCGCAGGCCGTCGTCGTTGAGGGCCTTGACCATCCTGCGGAACTCGACCGTGCGGGCCGTGCCGTCCGGGTCGGTGGCGTAGGAGCCCTCGGGGACCGTGTAGTGGTACGGGTCGTAGCCCCAGTTGTAGGCGTCCTTCGCGGCGATCTTCCCGACGCACTCCTGCTGCTTGCCGGAGTCGGCCGGGTGGGCGGCCAGGTCGCAGTCGGTCCGCGCCTGGTCGGCCGCGCGCTCGGGGATGGTGGCGATGTCGAAGGCGGGCAGCAGGTGCACGTACGAGGTGCCGGCCTTCGCCAGCTCGCGCAGGTGCCTGCTGCCGTCGCTCGCCTTGTCGGTGAACGCGAGGTAGGTGCCGGGGTGCTTCGCCGTGCGGTCCTCGACGGAGAAGTCCCTGACGTGCAGCTCCTGGATCTGCGCGTCCCGCAGCGGCACGGCCTTGGGCTTGGTGTACGACGACCAGCCGGACGGCTTCAGCGCCTTGTCGGCCAGGTCGACGACGAGGCTGCGCTCGGAGTCGGTGGTGAGGGCGACGGCGTAGGGGTCGGTGACCTTGTTGGTGACGACCTTGCGGACGCCGGGCGCCCAGACCTTCACGACGTAGCGGTAGGGCTTGTTCTTCCAGGACGCCGGGCCGGTGGCGGACCAGACGCCGGTGGCGGAGTCGCGCTTCATCGGCACGGTCGTGGCGCCGATCTCCAGGGCCACGGACTGTGCGGTGGGTGCCCACACGGAGAGGGTGGGGCGGCCCTTGGCGAACGTCGGTCCCAGGTCGGCCTCGGTGGCGCCGGGGTACAGGTCGTCCAGGACTCCGGCGATCTGGACGCCGGTCGCCGCGAGCACCGCCCCGTTGGCCGCGTACTGGGTGGCGACGACCTGGCCGCGCAGGGCCTCGCGGACCCGGTCGCGGTCACGGGGGTCGACGGTCCAGGCGTCGTACTCCTTCAGGTGCGGGAACTTCGCCTTCTGGGCGTCGGTCAGCTCGCCCTTCGCCAGGCGCAGCCACTTCGCGTCGCCGGTCAGGGCGCCGTCCTCGACCTTGATGGAGCCGTCGCGGGAGTACTGCAGCTGGGTGGAGGCGGCGGCGCCGGAGCCGTTCCAGGCGAGGGTGTTCCGGTCGATCCAGACCGCCTTGGAGGTGCTCAGGTCGAGGGCGGCGGCGCTGCCCGCGGGCTGCGGCAGCAGGTACTTCTCCTGGCCGCTCACCAGCCACACCTCGTGGCCGTTGGCCTTGAGGTCGAGCGACTGGTCGGTGGGCAGGTCCTTCTCGTCGCCCTTGTGGATGATGTAGCTGAGGCTGGTGGCACCCTCGGAGAGCGGCACCTCGAAGACTGCGCCATAGGAATCAGTCTTGACCGGCTTGAGGGGATTCGACCAGTCGGTGGGGTTCGCGGCACCGGTCCACACGTGCAGGCCCCAGCCGTCGTAGTTCCCTCCCCCAGAGCCGAAAGCCTGGGAGGTACCCCCAGCCCGGTGGTAGTGCAGGACGGCCTTGCCCTTGTCGGGGGCCGGGTAGTCGGGGCGCTCGGTGGTGACGGTCTCCTTGCCCTGCTCGATCCAGATCTCGCCGGTCTTGGTGACGTCGATCGTGCGGTCGGTGGCGACGTCCTTGGTGCCGTCCTTGTCGATGACGAGGAAGCCGACGTTCGAGGCGCCGGGCTTGAGCTTGACCCAGGCGAAGGCGCCGTAGGCGTCCCGGCCGGTGAAGGGGTGGCTCTCGGGCCACTCGGTGGCCTCGCCCTCGGCGAGGTCGCCCCAGGCGTACAGGCCCCAGTCGGCGTAGTCGCCGTCGGCGCGCTTGTAGTGGACGATCGCGTAGTCGCGGGAGGACGCGGTGGGCGGCTCCTGGACGGGCGGGGTGCCGGTGGTGGAGGAGGCCAGGGCGCTCGCGGTGCGGCCGGCCGAGTCGATCACGACGGCCTTGTAGCGCAGGGCCGTGCCCGGTGCCACGTCCTTGCCGACGGTGTGGGTGACCTTGTAGGGGGCGTGGTCGGCGGAGCCGAGGACCCGCCACTTGCCGTTGCCGGTCTGCGCGGCGAACACGACCCGGTTGAGCTGCCCGCCGTCGACGTCCGCGGAGATCTCGACGGTTCCGGTGGCGCCGGCCGCGGGGGCCTTGAGGGTGAGGGACGGCTCGGTGGCGGGCTCGGCGAGCCGGCCCGCGGCCTTGAGGACGATCGCCGAACCGGCCGGGACGGTGACGGTGAGCTTCTTGTCGCCGTCGCTCTTGACGGAGGCGTCGGTGCCGTAGAGGCCGCGGAAGGTCATGCCGGCCGAGCCGGTCGCGAAGGTCGCGGTCCGCTGCTCGGCGGCGTTGTTGAAGGCGACGACGTACTCGGTGCCGGTCTTCACGTCGGTGCGGGAGAAGGCGTAGACGCCCGGCCCGTCGGCCGCGTAGCGCTGCTGCTGGACGCCGTCGGTCAGGGCCGGGTGGGTCTTGCGGAGCTGGGCGAGAGCGCTGATCTGCCGGTAGAGCGGTGCTCTCGTGTCGTAGGCGTCCTCGGCGTGCGTGGCGTCGGTGCCGATCCGGTCGTCGTCGAGGTAGTCGGCGGTGCGCGAGGCGAACATGGTCTGCCGCGCGTCCTTGTCCCCGCCCGCTCCGGCGAAGCCCTGCTCGTCGCCGTAGTAGACGACGGGGTTGCCGCGGCTGAGGAACATCAGCTCGTTGGCGAGCCGGTCCTTCTTCAGCAGCTCGGCGTCCGAGGCCTTCGGGTCGTCCTGCTTCAGGAAGTACCCGATGCGGCCCATGTCGTGGTTGCCGAGGAAGGTGACCTGCTCGTACGCGTTGGCCTTGCCGGTCGTGTACTTGTAGTCGTCACCGAAGACGCCCGCGAGCTGCTGGGCGCTGCCGCCCTGCGAGGCGTACTGGCGGGCCGCCTCCTGGAAGGGGAAGTCCAGCGTGGCGTCGAGCCGGCCCTCGGTGACATACGGGGCGGTGACGTCCGTGTCGGCCGAGTAGACCTCGCCGAACATGAAGAAGTCGTCCCGGCCGCGCTGGGCGGCGTAGGCGTCGAGGGCGGTGGCCCACTGCGTCCAGAACTCCATGTTGACGTGCTTCACGGTGTCGATCCGGAAGCCGTCGATGTCGAAGTCCCGCACCCAGCGCTGGTAGATCTTCTCCATGCCGCTGACGACCTCGGGGCGCTCGGTCCACAGGTCGTCGAGGCCGGAGAAGTCGCCGTGGGTGGAGCTCTCGCCGGCGAAGGTGGAGTCGCCGCGGTTGTGGTACATCGTCGGGTCGTTGAGCCAGGACGGGACCTTGGCGTTCCTCGCGTCCGCGGGGACGGCCGGGGTGCGCGGGAAGGAGCCGCGGTCGACCTCGGGGAAGTCCCGCCGTCCGTCCGCGTAGTCGGCGTCGTCGAAGGGCACGCCGTCCTTCGTCAGGTACGGGAAGGCGCCCTTGGAGAGGTAGTCGTAGGACTTCTCCTCGTAGTCGACGACGTCGGCCGTGTGGTTGGTGATGACGTCGAAGAAGACCTTCATGCCCTTGTCGTGGGCCTTGTCGATGAGGGTCTCCAGGTCCTCGTTGGTGCCGAAGTGCGGGTCGACCTGGGTGAAGTCGGTGATCCAGTACCCGTGGTAGCCGGCCGAGGCGTTCGCGCCGGTGCCCTGCACGGGACGGTTCTTGAAGATCGGGGCCATCCACAGGGCCGTGGTGCCGAGGCCCTTGATGTAGTCGAGCCTCTTGGTCAGGCCCTTGAGGTCGCCGCCCTGGTAGAAGCCCTTGTCGGTGGGGTCGTAGCCGGTGGTGAGGCGCGAACCGGTCAGGCCGCCCTTGTCGTTGCGCGGGTCGCCGTTGGCGAAACGGTCCGGCAGGACGAAGTAGAACTGCTCCCGGGTGGCGTCGTGCCGGGCCGGCTGGGCGGCCAGCGCGGCGTCGGACGGGGGCGCCGGCGGGGTGGCCGCCCCGGCGGCGAGCGGCTGGACGAGTGTGGCGGCCAGCGCGGCGGCGGTGACCGCCGCGACCCGTCCGGCACGGGCGGTTCGGCGCCTGGACGGCACCGGCCATCTCGGTATCACAGAGGGGCTCCTAGCGATTGCGGCTCTCTCGGGTCCGACCCCGCGCGACCGTATCGCCGCCGAAACCCTTACAGCAAGAGTCTTGAAACCATTGGAAAGAACTTTCAACCACGGGAGTTGGCCCGGCACAGCGGCCCCGGCCGCCACGCGAGACGGCGTCCGGGGCCGCGCACCGGGCACGGGACCCGCGTCTAACAGCCGGACTTGCCCGCGTGGATCGCCAGGGCGGTGTTCGAGCCCAGCGTGGCGGTGAACTGGCCACTGGAGTTCACGGTCACCGGCGTGTTGTTCTGCACGTTGCAGTACGTGCCCGCCGGCAGGGAGGTCTGGTAGGTCCGGGTCAGGGAGCCGGACTCGTGGTTGATGGCCACGAAGCCCTTGCTGCCCCGGCCGAAGGCGATGGCGTCGCCGCCGTTGTCCCACCAGTTGGTGACGGCCTGGCCGCGCGTGGCGTTGCGGAAGGCGACCATGGACTTGATCTCCGGCCAGTTGTGCTGGCACTTCCAGCCGTCCTGCCAGCAGGCGTTCACCTGGCCCCCGCCCGGCGGCCCGGCGTCGGGGTCGGTGAACTCGTAGCCGGAGTTGATGTCGGGGGCGCCGTAGGGCCAGGCCAGCATGAAGACGTTGGCCAGGGTGTAGGTGGCGCCGGCCTTGTAGTTGAGCGTGGAGCCGTTGCGCTCGGTGTCGTGGTTGTCGACGAAGACGCCCGAGACGCCGCTGTTCATGTAGCCCCAGCCCTCGCCGTAGTTCTTCAGGTAGGCGAGGTTCTCGTTGTTGAAGACCCGCTTGAGGTCGTAGGCGTAGCGGAACTCCTGGACGTCGCCGTTGCCGGTGTACTCGGTGGGCTGGACGGCCTCGCCGGCGCCGTGGATGGCCTCCTGCTTCCAGTAGACCGAGGGGTTGCTCAGCCGGGACTTGATGTTCGCGAGGTCGGCGGCCGGCATGTGCTTGGCCGCGTCGACGCGGAAGCCGTCCACACCGAGGGAGAGCAGGTCGTTCATGTACCCGGCGATGGTCCTGCGGACGTAGTCCTCGCCGGTGTCGAGGTCGGCGAGGCCGACCAGTTCGCAGTTCTGGACGTTGCCGCGGTCCTGGTAGTTGGTGATCTGCGCGGTGCAGTTGTCGAAGTCGTACGAGGAGTACAGCCCGGGGTAGTCGTACTTCGTGTACGACGACCCGCCGGTGCCGGTGCCGCTGCCCGCCGACATGTGGTTGATCACGGTGTCGACGACGACCTTCACACCGGCCGCGTGACAGGTGTTCACCATGTTCTGGAAGGCCGCGCGGTCGCCGAGCCGGCCGGCGATCCTGTAGCTGACCGGCTGGTACGAGGTCCACCACTGCGGGCCCTGTATGTGCTCGGCAGGCGGGGAAACCTGCACGTAGCCGTAGCCGGCCGGGCCGAGGGTGGTGGTGCACTCGCGGGCGACGGAGGCGAACTTCCACTCGAAGAGGACGGCCGTGACGTCCTTGGTGCCGGGCGGGGAGGCCTGCACGGCGGTCGGGTTCATGACAACCGCAGCCGCGGCGAGCGCGACGGCGGCGGAGAGGTGTCTGGGTGCCATGTGGGGTTTCCTTCTTCGTTGAAGGTTTTTGCTGCAAGGTTCAGAAACCTTGCGGTGACGCAGATGTTAAAGGCCCGCCGCCCGAAAGGGCAGCGGGCCGTGCGAAATTGAAGGAAAATCAGTCGGTCGACGCGGTGGTCCACCACACCGTGGTGTCGGCGGGCACCTTCGCCTCGTCGTCGACCTGCACGATCTCACCGCTCGCGACCAGCACCCGGCCGTACGCCGGCATCGCCACCGACTCGCCCGTGGTGTTCGCGACGCACACGAACTCCCCGCGCCGGAAGGCGAGGACGCCCTCGGGCGCCCGCAGCCACTCCACGGACGTGCCGGCCCCGAGGTCGGGCTGCGCCCGGCGCACGGCGAGCGCCGCCCGGTACAGCTCCAGCGTCGAGCCGGGCGTCCCGGTCTGCGCCTCGACGCTCAGCTCGCCCCACTCCCGCGGCTGCGGCAGCCAGCTGCCCCCGTCGCCGAAGCCGTACGACGAGCCGGACCTGGTCCAGGGGATCGGCACCCGGCAGCCGTCGCGGAAGCCGTCCTGGCCCGCGCCCCGGAAGTAGGCGGGGTCCTGGCGCACCTCGTCCGGCAGGTCGACGACGTCGGGCAGGCCGAGCTCCTCGCCCTGGTAGATGTAGGCCGAGCCGGGGAGCGCCAGCATCAGCAGGCTCGCGGCCCGGGCCCTGCGCAGGCCCAGGTCCCGGTCGCCGGCCAGGCGGATCTGGGTGCCGAGGCCGGGCGGGTTGGCGAACCGGGTGGCGTGCCGCGTGACGTCGTGGTTGGACAGCACCCAGGTGGCCGGGGCGCCGACCGGGCGCATGGCCTCCAGGGTGCGGTCGATGACCTCGCGCATCTCGGCCGCGTCCCAGTGGGTGCTCAGGTACTGGAAGTTGAAGGCCTGGTGCAGCTCGTCGGGGCGGACGTAGTGGGCGGTCCGCTCGATGGTCGGCGTCCACGCCTCGGCGACGAAGATGCGCTCGCCCGCGTACTCGTCGAGGATCAGCCGCCACTGCCGGTAGATCTCGTGCACACCGTCCTGGTCGAAGAACGGCATGACATCGTTGCCCAGCAGCTTCACCTGATCATGGGATCCGAGGTCGGGCAGCCCGTCGGCCTTCACCAGGCCGTGGGCCACGTCGATGCGGAAGCCGTCGACGCCCATGTCGAGCCAGAACCGCAGGATGGAGCGGAACTCGTCGCCGACCGCCGGGTGGTTCCAGTTGAAGTCGGGCTGCTCCGGGGCGAAGAGGTGCAGGTACCACTCGCCGGGCATGCCGTCCGGCTCGGTGATCCGGGTCCAGGCCGGGCCGCCGAAGATGGACTCCCAGTCGTTGGGCGGCAGTTCGCCGTTCTCGCCCTTGCCGGGACGGAAGTGGTAGCGGTCGCGCAGCGGCGAGCCCGGGCCCTCGGCGACGGCCCGCTTGAACCACTCGTGCTGGTCCGAGGAGTGGTTGGGCACGAGGTCGACGATGATGCGCAGACCCAGCCGGTGGGCGTCGCGGATCAGCGCGTCGGCGTCCAGCAGGTTGCCGAACATGGGGTCGACGGCCCGGTAGTCGGCGACGTCGTAGCCGGCGTCGGCCTGGGGCGAGGCGTAGAAGGGGCTGAGCCACACGGCGTCCACGCCGAGGTCGCGCAGGTACGGCAGACGGGTGCGGACACCCTCCAGGTCGCCCATGCCGTCGCCGTTGCTGTCGGCGAAGCTGCGCGGGTACACCTGGTAGATCACCGCGTCCCGCCACCAGTCGCGGCGCTTGGCGACGGCCAGGGCGGACGGGGAGGTGGGGGCAGGTGCAGCTGAGTGCTGGCTCATGTCGTCCTTGATGCGTAACTGGGGTGTGGTCATGTGGGACGTGGTGGGTGACGAGGCGGCCGCGGCACAGCGGGGTCGGATGGGCGCCGCGGCCGCCTCGGGCTTGTGACGTGCCGTTCGGCAGCGTCCCTCGGGAAGCCGGTCAGCCCTTGGTGCCGCCGGCGGTGAGTCCGGTCACCAGGTTCTTCTGCACGAGGTAGAAGAAGAGGGCGGCCGGTATCGCGATCAGCACGGCCGTCGCGGCCATCAGGTTGCGCTGTGCGTCGTGCTCGCTGACGAAGGTCTGCAGACCGACGGCGAACGTGTACTTGTCGTCGCTCAGCATGAACGTCGAGGCGAACGCGACCTCGCCGAAGGCCGTGAGGAAGCTGTAGAACGCCGCGACCGCGAGTCCGGGCTTGGCGAGCGGCAGGATCAGCCGCGCGAACGTGCCGAAGGGGGTCAGCCCGTCGACGCGCCCGGCCTCGTCGATCTCGAACGGGATGGTGTCGAAATAGCCCTTCATCAGCCAGGCGCAGTACGGCACGATCGTGGTGCAGTTGACAAGGATGAGACCAAGGTAGCTGTCGATGAGCTGCAGATCCGAGAGGATCTGGTACATCGGCACGATCAGTACCGCGATGGGGAACATCTGGGTGACCAGCAGCACCCACATCAGCTTCCGGTAGCCCGGGAAGCGCATGCGGGAGACCGCGTAGCCGGTGGACGCGGCGACGACGACGCCGATGAGGGTCGTGCCCAGCACCACGACCAGCGTGCTCTTCAGCCAGTCGAAGAAGCTGGTGTCCTGCAGGACGAACGCGTAGTTGTCGAACGTCATCTTGCCCCAGATGCGCCCGGGGTGCAGATAGTCGTCCTTGTCCGGTCCGAGGGACAGGAAGAACAGCCAGGCGACCGGGAAGAGCGCGGTCAGACTCGCGACGATCAGCACCGCGTGCGAGGCGAGGGACGCGGCGCGGCTCTGCTCGCCGCGCCGGCGGGTGCGGGCGGGGGCGGTCGCGGGGCGCCGCTCGGCCGCCGGGGCGGAGTTCTCGACGGTGGTCGTACTCATTTCGGACTCCTGCCTCAGATCGCGAGCTGCTGCTCGTTGCGGTTCAGCCAGCGGCGGTAGAAGGAGGTGAAGACGATCAGGATCGACAGCAGCAGGATCCCGTAGGCGGCGGACTGGGCGTAGTCGCGCGGCTGCTGTCCGAAGCCCAGCTGGTAGGCCCAGGTCACGAGGATCTGCGCGTCGGGGGCCGTGTTGCCGAACAGCAGGAAGATGATGGCGAACTGGTTGAACGTCCAGATGACGCCGAGCAGGACGACCGTGGTGCTGACGGACCTCAGGCCGGGCAGGGTGACGTAGCGGAAGCGCTGCCAGGCGCTGGCGCCGTCCATCTCCGAGGCCTCGTACAGGCTCGCGTCGATCGACTGCAGGCCGCCGAGCAGCGAGACCATCATGAACGGCACGCCGCACCAGGTGTTGACCATGATCGCGGAGAACCGCTGCCAGAAGGTGTCCTCCAGCCAGGACGGCGTCGGCAGGTGCAGGAACTCCAGGCCGCTGTTGATGATGCCGCCGTCGGCGAGCATGAACCGCCAGCCGAAGACGGTGACGAAGGTCGGCACGGCCCAGGGCAGCACCAGGATCATGCAGTAGAGGGTGCGGCCGCGCAGCTTCTGGTTGAGCAGCAGGGCGAGGCCGAGCCCGATGCCGTAGTGCAGGGTGACACAGGCCGCGGTCCAGAAGATCGTCCACAGGAAGTGCGACCAGAAGCGGTCGTACGACGTCGGGCCCCACAGGATGTCGGCGTAGTTGTCCAGGCCGATGAACTTGTAGGTGGCCTCGATCTCGTTGACGCCGATCGTGCGGGCGGTGTTGAGGCTGGTGGCGTCGGTGAGGGTGAGGTACAGGCCGTACCCCAGCGGGTACAGCACGAGGACCCCGAGCACGATCGCCACCGGGGCGATCATCGCGTAGGCGTACCAGTGCTTGTGGAAGCCGTTCTTCAGCCGCTGCACCGGTCCGGGCCGTGGTGCCCGCTCACCGCGCCGCTTGCCGGTCGCTCGGTCGATGGCGACTGTCATGGTTCGACACCTTCTGGAAGTTCAAGGAGTTCAAGGGAGGGCGGCCCGGGTTCAGGCGCGGGCCGGTGGCCGCCGGATCCCCTCCCCCCTTGACCGGGGGATCCGGCGGCCACGCGGCGGTCACTTGCTGTAGTCCGGCACCAGCTTGGCGATGGCGGTCTCGGCGTTGCCGAGGCCCTTGTCCAGGGACACCTTGCCGCCCGCGATCTTGATCAGCTCGTCGTCCAGCGGACCCCACAGGGAGCTGTACTCGGGCAGGGCCGGGCGCGGCTGGGCGGCGGACAGCACGCCCTGGTAGCCGGCGATGCCCGGGTCGGCCTTGACCTTCGCGGTGTAGGCGTCGTCGCGCGTCGGCAGCGTGTTGTTCTTCAGCGCGATGGTCTCCTGGGCCTTGGCCGAGGTCATGAACTTCACGAACTTCAGCGAGGCCTCCTGGTGGGCCTTGTCCGAGCCCGCGTACACCGAGAGGTTGTGGCCGCCGGTCGGGGCGCCCGCCTTGCCGGTGGAGCCGGCCGGGACGGTGGCGATGCCGAGGTTGTTCTTGTCCTTGAAGGCCGAACCCTTGGAGAAGTTCGTGATCTCCCACGGGCCCTGGACGATCGAGGCGACCTTGCCGCTGACGAACGCCTCCTGGATGTGGGCGTAGGCGTCGGCGGTGGTGTCGGCCTTGTGCAGGCCCTTGCCCTTGAACAGGCCCTGCCAGGTGCCGTAGGCCTTCTTGGCCTCGGGCGACGTGACGGTGATCTTCTTGGCGTCGACGTCGACGGTGTCGGTGCCCTCGCCGTAGAGGAAGGACTGGGCGTAGTAGGCCTGGGTGGAGCCCCAGTAGCCGTCGACGCCGGTCTTGTCCTTGATGGTGGCGGCGGCCTTCTTCAGCTCGTCCCAGGTCTTGGGGGCCTCGACGCCGGCCTTCTCGAACAGTTCCTTGTTGTAGACGAAGGCCAGGGTGTCCGTGGTGAAGGGGACGCCGTAGGTCTTGCCCTCGTACTTGGCCTGCTCGATCAGGCTGGGCTGGAACTTGTCCTGCTCGGCGAGCGCCTCGGTGCCGTCCAGCGGCGCGAAGAAGCCCTTCTTGGCGAAGGCCGGGGTCCAGCCGACCTCGGAGCGCAGCACGTCGGGGGCGCCCTTGGAACCGGCGGCGGTGTCGAACTTGTTCTGCGCCTGGTCGAAGGGGACGTTGACGTACTTGACCTTGATGTCCTTGTTGGCGGCCTCGAACTCCTTGACCAGGGCCTGGTACGTCGGCGCCTCGTTGGTCGCGTTGGAGGTGTCCCACCAGGTGATGGTGACCGGGCCGCCGGCCTCGTCGCCGCTGTCGCTTCCGCCGCAGGCCGTCGCCGCCAGGGCGAGGGACGCCACCAGAGCGGTGGCCGCTATGCCACGCCGCATGAGTTCTCCTTGAGGGTGAAGCCCGTTGTGCTGCCGACTGCGCCGTTGGCGGCCGGGCGTCGGTGACATTAACCTCGCCGCAACGTGTTGCGAAAGACCTTGCAGCAAAAAGTTGCAAGCGGTGCGGATGGTTATCCCGCCGTGACCTCCCCTCGATCGCCCCGAGGCCTTGATTTTCGGCTGCTCGGCGGGGAGTCGGACAGTTGTGCAAGACTCTGCAAGCACTTGCCATCCGTATCCGCCGGGGGAATCATCCGTTGCGGAGCGGACGCCGACACGACTTCAGGGGACCGCGATGACCAAGCAACCCGTGGCGGGCCGCGCGCCGGCCCGCACCCGGCGTCCCGTCGGTGTGCAAGCAGAAGTCCGGCCGCTACAGTCCAGTGCTGTGACCACACGGCTTGCGGACATCGCTTTGCAGGCGGGGGTGAGCGAAGCGACCGTCAGCCGCGTCCTCAACGGGAAGCCGGGCGTCGCCGCCACGACCCGCCAGTCCGTGCTGGCCGCCCTCGACGTGCTGGGCTACGAACGCCCGGTGCGGCTGCGGCAGCGCAGCGAGGGCCTGGTCGGCCTGATCACCCCGGAGCTGGAGAACCCGATCTTCCCGGCCCTGGCCCAGGTCATCGGCCAGGCGCTGACGCGGCAGGGCTACACGCCCGTGCTGGCCACCCAGACCCCGGGCGGCTCGACCGAGGACGAGCTGACCGAGATGCTCGTGGACCGCGGGGTCGCCGGCATCATCTACGTCTCCGGGCTGCACGCGGACACCACCGCCGACATGCAGCGCTACGACCGGCTGCGCGCGCAGGGCGTGCCCTATGTCCTGGTCGACGGCTTCTCGCCGAAGGTGCAGGCGCCGTTCATCTCCCCCGACGACCGCGCGGCGATGAGCCTCGCCGTGACGCACCTGGCGTCGCTCGGGCACACCCGGATCGGACTGGCGCTGGGGCCCAAGCGGTTCGTGCCGGTGCAGCGCAAGATCGAGGGGTTCGTGCGGGCGGTGCAGGAGCAGTTGGGCCTGGCCGCCGAGACCGTCGAGTCGCAGCTCGTGCAGCACTCCCTGTACACGCTGGAGGGCGGACAGGCCGCCGCCACCGCGCTGATCGAGCGGAACTGCACGGCCGTGGTGTGCGCCAGCGACATGATGGCACTGGGCGCGATCCGGGCGGCCCGGCAGCGCGGCCTGGACGTGCCGAAGGACATCTCCGTGGTCGGTTTCGACGACTCCCCGTTGATCGCGTTCACCGACCCGCCCCTGACGACGATCCGCAAGCCGGTCCCGGCCATGGGCCAGGCGGCCGTGCGCACGCTGCTGGAGGAGATCGGCGGAACGCCCGCGCCGCACAGCGAGTTCGTGTTCATGCCGGAACTGGTGGTGCGCGGTTCGACCGCCTCGGCGCCCGGGGACCGCGCCCGCTCCTGAGGCCCGCGGCCTGATTGCGCCGAAGAACATGCGACCCGGGCGGGACCGCGGGATGATCGGTGGGGAAGTCCTTTTCTGGCAGACTTTGTGCCTATGGGTGACGCGACCGTGACGCAGCCGGAGGGCCTGGAGGCGGCCCTCCCGCCCCCCGTTGCGGCCGAGACCGGGCCGGGTGTGCTGCGCCGGCTGCGCACTCCGCGCCGGCCCCGCTTCTGGTTCGAGATCCTGCTGATCGCGGTGAGTTACTGGACGTACTCGCTCGTCCGCAACGCCGTGCCCGAGCAGAAGGCCGAGGCGCTGCGCAACGCCGACTGGATCTGGAAGGCCGAGCACCAGCTGGGCATCGCCGTCGAGGAGTCGGTCAACCACGCGGTGAACTCGGTCACTTGGCTGATCATCGGCATGAACTACTACTACGCGACGCTGCACTTCGTGGTCACGCTGGGTGTGCTGGTGTGGCTGTACCGTCGCCATCCCGGCCGGTACGCGGCCACCCGCCTGGTGCTCTTCGCGACCACCGCCGTCGCCCTGGCCGGTTACTACCTGTATCCGCTGGCGCCTCCGCGGCTGATGAACGGCGGCGACTTCATCGACACCGTCATGGTCCACCAGACCTGGGGTTCGATGGCGTCCGGCGACCTGAAGAACATGTCCAACCAGTACGCCGCGATGCCGTCCATGCACATCGGCTGGTCGGTGTGGTGCGGTCTGACGATCTTCGCGCTGGCGTCCGTCCCGTGGGTGCGGGTGCTGGGGCTGCTGTACCCGGCGCTCACGCTGGTGGTGATCGTCGCCACGGCCAACCACTTCTGGCTGGACGCGGTCGGTGGCGTGCTGTGCCTGGCGTTCGGGTTCGCGGTGGCCCGGCTCTGGTACGGCCGGCTGCCGTACGCGCTGCCGGAGCGGGTGCCCGGGCGGGAACCGGCCGGCTCCCGGTCGTGGGTGCCGGGGTGGAGGCCGGGGCGGAAGCCGGTCGGGCCCCGGTCTCGGGTGTCCCCGGGGCAGGAGCGGCCGGTCGCGCGGGACCGGGTCTGAGGCGCAGCGTCACCACGCCCGGGGACTCCGGGCCGCCCGTGATGCCCGGGGGCGGGCTCCGGGCCCCCGTTGCCCGGGGGCTTTTGGCCCCTGATGCCCGAGGGCTCTGGGCTCCTGATCAGCGCTCGGCCGCCCCGTAGAACAGCTCCTCCACCACGCCCCGTGCGCGGCGGGCCGTGCGCCGGTAGCCGTCGAGCATGTCGCCGACGTGGCCCGGGTTGTGGCCCAGGTACCGGCCGACGGCGGCCAGTTCGCGCGGGTCGGAGGGGAACGTGTCGCCGGCCCGGCCGCGTACCAGCATCACCGCGTTGCGGACCCGGGTCGCGAGGACCCAGGCCTCGTCGAGCGTCCCGGCGTCCTCGTCCGTGATCAGTCCGGCCGAGCGGGCGGCGGCCAGGGCCTCGCGCGTGCGGGTGGTGCGCAGACCGGGCTCCCGCGCGCCGTGCCGCAGCTGCAGCAGCTGCACGGTCCACTCCACGTCGGACAGCCCGCCGGGGCCGAGCTTGGCGTGCAGCTTCGGATCGGCGCCGCGCGGCAGCCGCTCCCGCTCCATCCGGGCCTTCAGCCGCCGGATCTCGCGCACGGCCTCGTCACCGAGGCCGTCGGCCGGGTAGCGCAGCGGGTCGACCAGCTCGATGAAGCGGCGGCCCAGGTCCTCGTCCCCGGCGACCGGCTCGGCCCGCAGCAGGGCGTGCGACTCCCAGGTCAGCGACCAGCGGCGGTAGTACGCCGCGTACGAGGTCAGCGTCCGCACCAGCGGCCCTGACTTGCCCTCCGGGCGCAGGTCGGCGTCGATGAGCAGGGGCGGGTCGGCGCTGGGGAGCTGCAGCAGGCGGCGCATCTCGGAGACGACCTTGTTGGCCGCCTGGGAGGCCTCCCGTTCGTCGACGCCGTCGCGCGGCTCGTGCACGAACAGCACGTCCGCGTCGGAGCCGTAGCCCAGCTCGTGGCCGCCGAACCGGCCCATGCCGATGATCGCGAACCGGGTGGGCAGCTCGTCGCCCCAGCCGTCCCGGACGACGGCGCGCAGCGTGCCGGCGAGGGTCGCGGCGGTCAGGTCCGACACCGCCGCCCCGACCAGGTCGACCAGGGCGCCCTGGTCGGCCTCGGCGGGCTGCTCCTCGGTGCCGTAGGAGCCGACGATGTCCGCGGCGGCCGTGCGGAACAGCTCGCGGCGGCGCACCCCTCGGGCGGCCGTGACCGCCTGGGCGGCCCCGTCGGCCCGGTTCACCGCGGCGAGTATCTCCTGCTCCAGATGGGCGCGGGAGCGGGGCTCCAGGCCGCCGCCGTCCCCGTCGCCGAGCAGCGCCACCGCCTCGGGCGCCCGCATCAGCAGGTCGGGCGCGAGACGGCCGGCGGACAGCACCCGGGCGAGGTTCTGCGCGGCGGCGCCCTCGTCCCGCAGCAGCCGCAGGTACCAGGGCGTCTTGCCGAGCGCGTCGGACACCTTGCGGAAGTTGAGCAGGCCCGCGTCCGGGTCGGCCGAGTCGGCGAACCAGCCGAGCAGCACCGGCAGCAGCGTGCGCTGGATGGCGGCCTTGCGGGTGACGCCGGAGGCCAGCGCCTCCAGGTGGCGCAGGGCGGAGGCCGGGTCGGCGTACCCGAGGGCGACCATGCGTTCCCGGGCCGCCTCGGCGCTCAGCCGGGCCTCCCCGGTGGCGAGCTGGGCGACCGCGTCGAGCAGCGGCCGGTAGAACAGCTTCTCGTGCAGCCGGCGCACGACGGTGGCGTGCCGCCGCCACTCGCGGTGCAGCTCGGCGACCGGGTCGGTGCGCAGCCCCAGGGAGCGGCCGATGCGGCGCAGCTCGGCCTCGTCCTCCGGCACGAGGTGGGTGCGCCGCAGCCGGAACAGCTGGATGCGGTGCTCCAGCGAGCGCAGGAAGCGGTAGGCCTCGTCGAGCTGCGCGGCGTCGGCCCGGCCGACGTAGCCGCCGGCGGCGAGGGCCTTGAGCGCGTCGAGGGTCGTGCCGCTGCGCAGGGAGGGGTCGGTGCGGCCGTGCACCAGCTGGAGCAGCTGCACGGCGAACTCGACGTCCCTGAGGCCGCCCGGGCCCAGCTTCAGCTGGCGATCGATCTCGGCGGCGGGGATGTTCTCCACGACCCGGCGGCGCATCTTCTGCACGTCCGGGACGAAGTTCTCGCGTTCGGCGGCCTTCCACACCAGGGGCTGGACGGCGTCGACGTACTCCGCGCCCAGGTCGAGGTCGCCGGCCACCGGCCGGGCCTTGAGCAGCGCCTGGAACTCCCAGGTCTTGGCCCAGCGCTGGTAGTAGGCCAGGTGGCTGGCCAGGGTCCGCACCAGGGGGCCGTTCCTGCCCTCGGGGCGGAGGTTGGCGTCGACGGGCCAGATGGAGCCCTCGACCGTGGTCTCCGAGCAGATCCGCATCATGTGCGAGGCGAGCCGGGTCGCGGCGCGGATCGCCTTGGTCTCGTCGGCGCCGTCGGCGGCCTCGCCGACGAAGATGACGTCGACGTCCGAGACGTAGTTGAGCTCGTGGCCGCCGCACTTGCCCATCGCGATGACGGCGAGCCGGCACAGGGCGTCGTCCTCGGGCGCGGCGGCCCGGGCCAGGCCGAGGGCGGCGCGCAGGGTGGCGGTGGCGAGGTCGGCCAGTTCGGCGGCGGATTCGGCGACACCGGTCGTGCCGCACACGTCGCGGGCGGCGATGGACAGCAGACAGCGCCGGTAGGCGACGCGCAGCGAGACCGGGTCGGTGGCCTCGGCGAGACCGGCCTCGAACTCCGCCACCCCGGGGTGCAGGTCCCGCGCCTCGTAGGTCACCAGGGCCTGCCAGTCGTCCGGGTGCCGGGTGAGGTGGTCGGCGAGGGCGGTGGAGGCGCCGAGCACGCCGAGGAGCCGGTCGCGCAGCGGCTTGGCCGAGATGAGCGTGTCGAGCAGTTCCCGGCGGGCGCCCGGGTGCGGCTGGGCCTCCAGCAGCCGGACGAGGCCGAGCAGCGCGAGATCGGGGTCGGCGGTCGCACCCAGGGCGTCCAGCAGCACCGGGTCGTCGCGCAGGGGCGCGAGCTCGACGCTGTCCAGGAGCCGCTCGGCGGCGGAGGCGTCGGTGAAGCCGTGCCGCAGCAGCCGTGTGAAGGTACTGCTCCTGCGCCCCGGGGCCGCCGTCATCCGGGCCTCCCTCGCACTCATTCTCGGGCCTGCATCGGATCAAGGTCCTACGGCTTCGAGCCTAACCGCAGGGCCGGGGACGGGCGCCGGCGAGTTCGGCAGGCGGACGGGGTCCGGATGGGGGCGGCAGGGCTGTTCCGGATCGGGGCTGTGCGGCCGGGAGGGCGGAGCTGTTCCGCATCGGGGCTGTACGGCCGGGACGGCGGAGCTGTTCCGGATCGGGGCCGTACGGCCGGACGGGCGGGCGGGCGGGGGCCACGAGGTGTGTGGCGGCTGTCAGGCTGGGGGGCCACCAAGCTGGAGGGGGCACCAGGCGGGGGGAGGCGTGTCAGCGGCGGCGCCCGGCTACGCCGGCTGGCCGCGGGGTGGAGGAGACGTACGGCAACCTCCGGCACGTCGAGGTACGGGAGGGCCATTTCCACCACGGCGCGGGGCGCGCGGCCGTCTACTCGGTGGCGCGGCGGACCGTTTTCGGCTTCGGTAAGGGGGAGCCGTTCAGCCGGACGCGGTGGCGCGAGGGCGGTGCGCCCGACGTCCGGTGTGCGGCGCCGATGCCGCCCGACGAAGGAGTCACGCCGTGGACATCACCCTCGAAGTCATCCCGCTGCCCGTGACCGACATCGACCGGGCCCGGGACTTCTACCGGGACAAGGTCGGCTTCCACGTGGACATCGACCAGGAGGTCATGCCCGGGATGCGGATCGTCCAGCTGACGCCTCCGGGTTCCGGCTGTTCGATCGCCCTCGGCGACTCACTCTGGGAGATGACCCCGGGCCCCACCCCGGCCCCCGGCTCCTACCAGGGGCTGCAGCTGTGCGTGGCCGACATCAAGGCGGCGCACGCCGAGTTCGTGGCCCGCGGCCTGGACATCTCGGAGCCGGTCCAGTACGCCCCGGACGACGGTGCCACGTTCATGCACTTCCAGGACCCGGACGGCAACGGCTGGGCCGTGCAGGAGTACCGGCGGCGGGCGACGGAACCGCTGCACGAGCTGCTGGCGAACCAGAAGCGGCAGCGGGAGTCCTGACCGTCGCGGCGGGGGCCGATCGGACCGGTCAGGAATCGAGAAGCCGGAAGGCCGGGGCGCGACTAGCGTCGAAGACATGACCTCCATCGCATGCGTCACCCTCGAGGTGAGCGACCCCGCCGCCGCCGAACGCTTCCACACCGCCGCCTTCGGCCTGGCCGGCCAGGTGCGTCTGCGGGCCTCGCAGGCGCCCTCGACCGGCTTCCGCGGCTTCACGCTGTCCCTGGTGACCTCCCAGCCGGGCAACGTCGACGCGCTCTTCGACGCGGCCGTGGCGGCCGGTGCGACCGTGCTGAAGCCCGCCGCGAAGTCCCTGTGGGGCTACGGCGGCGTGGTGCAGGCCCCGGACGGCACGATCTGGCAGCTCGCCTCGTCGTCGAAGAAGGACACCGGCCCGGCCGCGCGGGAGTTCGACGAGATCGTGCTGCTGCTGGGCGTCGAGGACGTGAAGGCCGGCAAGCGGTTCTACGTCGAGCACGGCCTGGCCGTGGCGAAGAGCTTCGGCGGCAAGTACGTCGAGTTCGAGACCGGGCCGGGCCCGGTGAAGCTGTCGCTGTACAAGCGCGGCGGCCTGGCGAAGGTCGCCGGCGTCTCCCCCGACGGCACGGGCTCCCACCGCCTCGTCATCAACGGCGACACCGGCGCGTTCACGGACCCGGACGGCTTCGCGTGGGAACCGGTGACACAGACGGCAACCCTGTGAAGCAAGGCCGACGGCTCCCAGCCGCCGGCCTCCCTCACACCACGGTCGCGCGCGCTACAGCGCCGGAAGGTTCTTCCGCAGCTCGAACGCTGTGACCTCCGAGCGGTACTCCTCCCACTCCTGCCGCTTGTTGCGCAGGAAGTGGCGGGGTGCGGGAGCGACCTAGGGTGAGCGGCGCCAGTGCAGCGCTGGCTCTCTGCCGAGGGGCCGCTGGTGGTCGTTGTTGGTCTTCCTGAGCCGCCCTTCGACGGCCCACAGACGGCCCGGCTATGAAGCTTGGCAGACCGTTCAAAAATAGGTAGGGGCCTGCCTCGTGCACCGAGTTCGTGACTGGCTGCAGTGGTGTTGCTCTCAGCGATGAGTTGCAGCAGATCCTTCGGGACCGGACAGAGCTCCATAGGTCTTTGCACCTGTCGGCCCAGCATTACGAGATTTGCCGACCGGTACATTTTCATTCGCTGCCCATCGACGATCGTCCTCTTACTGAGAGAGTATGTGGACCGGAGTGTCCGAAACGGCCCCCCACGGATTTCAAACGCTCAACGTTTCACCCACTCAGGCCGCAATGGGACCAGGCTGATGACATTCGCGGACATTACACAGCGACACGGATAATTGCATCCTGAAGGGTCACCTCAAGGACGAGCGTACAACAATAACTAGAAGCGGAATTTCTTATTGAAGGAGTCATGACTGTCGAGGCGATCCAAAGTCGCGAGGAATGCATGACTGAATGTGTCGATAGAGTCAAAGTCGTTGATAGTCGCAGCAGTGAATGCGACACCTCTTCTATTTGCAGCCTCTTTGAGGCCCTTGATGGCTACCGGCGAAATTTCGCTCGTCGAGACGAGTATGAAGCCGTCCATCGCCTGTGTGGCAAGAACATCTTCCAAGTATTTGATGTCGCGGGCGGTAAGCTTGCCAGCGTAATTCTTTACTTCGATCCCAATGCTACCCTGCCGCGTGCTCACGATGATATCTACCGTAGGCCCGTTAAGTGAAAACGGCTGCGAGAGAGTTGCTTCTGGAGAAATATTGCGAACCTCATGAATGATACGCCCCATGAGATGGGACTGAAGTTCCTTCTCGGAAGTTCGCGAAATTGCCTCCAAAGACTTGTCCGAGACATTTTTATCGACCACGCGCGCAGCTCGCTTGAGGAACGCATCAAGCTTTTGTTGATAGTAATTACCGCCAACTGATGCGACTTCACGAACAAGCTCGACGCGGGGTCCGATCGTTCGACCGCTCTGACGCCTGTACCAGTCCTCTTTCGTGTCGTTCGTGATTAGCAAGAAGTGGCCAGGGCTTTTTTCTACTTTATCCAGTACGTCGAGCCATAGCAGCGCATCTCCGTACGTATTGATTTCCTTTTCTGCATCCAGGTAGCCGGGCGGAGTCTTCTTAGCGTACCTGTCCTTTGCCAGTTCAATACGTGCGGAGAGTGTCTCATGCGAGGGGGGATCGCCTAGTCGCCCCGCCAGGAGTCTTTGCCACTGCTCCAGCACCGCATCCGCCCGTAGGGCGTCTTCTAGTTTCCCGTCGCGACCCCCGCTGAGGCGATGAACGATGGCAAGGGCATCCTCAACATGCCGCATCACTGCGGTTTGCTCCTCCGGTGTAACCACAGGATGTGCTCGCAGTGTTGAGAAATGTGACTCCAGCTTAGCTTTAGCGTCCTTGATTGGTTTTTCTAGCTCCTGATAGATCTTGTCTTCGCCTGCGATGACTCCTGGGCGGTTCTCGAAAAACTCCCAGCCTGCTTGATAAGGGACCCAGAGCCTTCCCTGCACAGACTCCAGAACCGAGAATACCTGTCTTCGTGTGTCAGCGTCCAGCTTGTATGGAGCAAGAAGGACGTTCGTGTCTAGAACGATAGTCCCTTCTGTGAGGAACTTCCGATACTCCTCGTCATCTGGCGTGTAGTACTCATTGAAGTGATCACGCATAAGATCAGGACCTCGCACTACTCAGAATCATCACCGACGTGGATAGGGCGGTACACGGCAATGGGTACCACTGAAAATCCCGGGTATTGCGGCAGGTCGGAAAATCCAGAGGCACCCATGAAGCCGAGAAACTCATTGATGAACTTCGCCGCGCGGCCTCGCACGACCTTTCCCGAATCGTCCGTGAATGAGCCGTCGCCATCAAACAGGTTCGATGCCGGCGCAGCGTGATGCCCTACGCTGCCCACCAAAGTCCACACCTGTTCACCCGTTCCGTACCTGGCGAAAAGAATTTCAGGGTCATCGTCAAGGTGCTGGCGTCCCTCGTTAAGTCGGACACTCACAGAGTAATCACGATCATGCGCAGGAAACAGGTTGAGATGCAGTCCGGGGGTAAATAGCCCTCGCGCGATGCGTAGCATTGCACGCAAGTTTTCTCCGCTCAAATCAACCGAGTCGGCGAAAGTGAAATCTGGGATTCGATCTTCCAATTCCGGGATCGCGGGATGATTGTTTTTCTTGTTCCCTGCGGCGCGATTCAGTCTTTTGCGAACGGCAGGGGGAAGTGCGGCCGGTTCAGGGTAGGAACCGTTGATCTCCTGAAATCCTGTAACTGCCGCCGCTAGGCCAGCGAATGAGGCGGCCACATAGCGGGCATCGAAAAGAGAGCCAAGTGCGGTAATCTTAATCAAGGAGCCTGCCGGATATTTAGCCTGCAGCTTTCCTGACGTCCAGAATGAGTGGTCAGCGACTTCGTCGGTTACGTCGCGTAGCAGTTTCTCCGCCAGTAGTGACTGCTCAAGACTCGGAAACAGTGAATCAGCGAGTGACTTAGTAGTGCTTGATTCATTGGCTGACTCATACCTGCGAGTTTCCTGGTTCTCCGGCAGTCCATGCGTGGTTGTTTTCTGCGCCGCACTGGAAGTTTCAGGAACACCACCCTCCACTTGAGCGAGAATCGAACGAACCTTCTCTACATCGACGTAGAGGAACTCGCGAATGAGCATGTGCTCTCCCCTCACAGGTGGTCCAGTCATCGTGCATCACTCGGGTCGCGCAAACTGCCAGTTCTGAACAATTCGCTGGGTTGTAGCTTCGGATGAGCGTCCTGCGGGGCACGAGCTGACGAAGTGGCGATCGATACGGCTGAACCGGTCTGGCGTCCAAGTGGCGCGCGGCTGCCCGAACGCAACGCAGTGTGGGCCGGGCGGGCACAAGGTAGCAGCGGTGCCGGGGGCGAAGATGGGGCGCGCCCGGCGGACAGCACGATGGTTGCCCGATTACACGGCGCCTGCTAGATCTTTCAGTCGAGTGTCGCGGTCGTGGGAACTAGACGACTCGTGAAGCCGGCAGCAACGAGACGGCGATACGCCGTCTCTACGTTCGCCGGGATTCTTTGGCGGATCATGAACCCCTCGTCCGGGTAGATCATGAGCCGCTGCTGCGCTCCGACCAGCATGTCAACGACTAGGCGCTCATCGCCGATTGCGGCGACGTACTCTGCGAAGCTCATCGACGCGGAAGCACAGATCCACTCCACATCGGGCCAAAGCTTCCGGGCAGTTGCGTACGCTCGTCGCTCCTCGTACGGCTTGCAGACAAGCAGGACCGACGCCACTGCGATGCCCTGGTCAGCAAGCAGCGCACGCGAGAGC
Source organism: Streptomyces sp. XY006 (assembly GCF_002237655.1). GTDB lineage: Bacteria > Actinomycetota > Actinomycetes > Streptomycetales > Streptomycetaceae > Streptomyces > Streptomyces levis. Next base: position 31,815 of record NZ_NOKT01000028.1, on the reverse strand, counting down.
GTGATGTTCTCTCCGGTGTTCCGGGCGTTCGGTTCGACAAGGATGGCGTCCGCCGGCACCCCGAGTTCCAGGGCTCGCTCCCGGTAGTGCTCTGCCTCGCCGCGCGGCATCCGGTCCCGGGTGGTTCGGCTGGTCGCTCCCGTGAAGACGATCAGGGGAGCCATACCTTCCCGATACAGGGCCGCCGTGGTGTCGGCGACCCCGAGGTCATGGCTCCCCAGCCCGATGGCGACCGAACACGGGCGTACCTCGTGGCCCATCTGCTGGAAGTCCCAGAGTCGTCGCGCATCCGCCCATGACTGCTGCGAGATCACTTCTTGTCTCCGCCTTCCGCCGCCGAGTCGGGCACCTTGAAGTCGTACGTCCATGAGAAGCGTGTGGCCGCATGCACGCCCAGCGCGAATTCGACCACCGTGCCGTCGGCCGTGAACGTCGTCCGGTGCAGCTCTACGACCCACTCACCGGGGGCGAGCTGCAAGAGCTGGACCTCGTCAGTGGTAGGGACTCGGGCGAACAGCGTCTCTCGCATGTGGTCGATCTCGTACCCCGCGTCGTACAGCACGCGGAACCCGCCGCCCCTGCCGGCCGGGCCCGGAGTCGGGTCGACGATGCGCGTTCCCTCGACGTGTTCCGGGCGGTAGTAACTGGTCAGAGTGTGCGTGGGCTGCGTCCCTTCCTTGACCAGTCGCGCGCGAGCGTAGACGTCGGCTCCCTCGGGCAAGCCGTGCGCTGCTGCGACCACCGGTGGTGCAGGGACCTTGCTGACCGTCTGCGTCTGTTCGTTGCGCCGGTAGGCGCGGCCGGACGCCACCCGGTCCGCGATGAAGGCGACTTCGTCGCCGTCCCTCCACTTGGCCTTGTCGTACCGCTCGATCCCGAGCCGCTTGAGCGGTGGCCGGTCGCGTACGACCGTGCCGTGGCCACGGGAGGACGTCACCAGTCCCTCGGCTTCCAGCGCCTTGTAGGCCGCGTGAACAGTGGACTTGGAGCCCTCACCGGCCTCCACCAAGTCCCTGATCTGCGGCAACTGCTCACCGGGCGCGTATTCACCAGACCGGATCTTCTCCGCGATCCGGTCCGCGAGCTCCCGCCACTTCGGTGCCATCAGAACCTCCCGTCGACTTCGACCAGTGAAACACAGTCCCAGGACTGTTGACAGTCCTGGGACTGTGAGCCATGGTCTTCTCAGGCGCCTCGCAGTCCCAGGACTGCAGCGCTCCGCGGGGCCCTCTTTGGGCTGCGCACATGCACGGGGCGGGGACGCTGCAATCCCGCTAAAGGCCAGGTGGGACAGGGCTTCGGCCCGTACTGGCGAGGTGGCCCGGTGACCGCGAGCAACGGCCGGAGAGTGGGGACGCGATCCCCCTTGCAGTGCTTCATCCCTACTGATCTCGACTGAGAGGAACCCCGGTGTACCGACGACATCCGTGGGGCGCCGCCGTGCTGGACCGGTCGGCGTCGCCCGTACGCACTTCCCGGTCCGCTCTCTTCCTGGCATCGCAGCGCCTAGTGCTGCGGCCGGCTGCCTCTCCCGCCCGTCGACCGCCCTCATCGCGGCTGGTCGACGGACGGGGGCGCGGGGAGCCGGAACGTCCGACTTCAACGGCGCGCGGCCCCGGTGCTGGAACACCGGGGCCGCTGTCTGGGCCGTATCGCCCTGAGAGGAACCACGACCCATGAAGCACATCGGTGCTGTTCAGGTGGTTGTTACCGCCGACGAGTTCGACCGCGAGCCGACCGCTGTCGAGCTGGACGCCATCGCCAGCGAGACGCCGCTGATCGTGGCGGAGGTCGAGTTGCTGGACGTACAGATCAGCCTGCTGGACCGCCCCGCGACGGAGTGGGACACGCGCCGACTGCGGCGGGCCCGCCGCAAGGTGCTGACCGTGCGGCGTGAGCTGACCAACCGCGGCGCCACGGTGCCGGGGGTGGTGGCGTGATGGCCGGCGAGTTCACGGCGCAGATGTCGACGCGTCGGGGCCGGTGGCACCTGTACGTAGTGCTCATGAACACCACCGCGCGGTGGCCGGAGTACAGCTTCGGTCATGGCGGGCCGGTGCCGACGCTCACGGACCGCGTGAACGCGCTCAGCGTGCTCGGGTTCGAGCCGGTGCCGGACGCTGCGTGGCAGTGGACCGAGGACAGCGAAACCCCCTTCGACCCGTCCTCGCCGGTGCTGCTGATTGCCGCGATCCGGGTGCGTTCACGAGCGGAGGTGGGCGCGTGAACGGCGTTCAGATCCGTTCAGCCGAGCGCGCGCTGTCGGCCGGTACGTGGCTGATCGTGGCGGGCGCGATGCTGTACTCGATCCTCACCGTCACCCCGCTCGCGGCGGAACACACACCGGATGAGTGGGACTGGACGGCGCCGATCCTGCCGCTCGTGGTCGACGCCGCCGTGGTCATCGTGGTCCGCCTGGACGCGGCGCTGGCCCGTCTCGGCGGGAACGGCGGAGGGTGGCCGGTGGCGCTGCGCTGGATGACCGGCTGCATGACCCTGGCCCTGAACGTCGCAGATTCCGCCCTGGCCAAAGACCTGGTGGGCGTGGCTGTGCACGCGGTCGCGCCGCTGCTGTTGATCGTCACCGCCGAGACCGGGCTTGCCTACCGGCGCGCAATCGCCGCTGCCGTCACTGCGCTGGAGGACAAGCAGCGAGCCGAGCGCGAGGCGCGCGAGAAGGCGGCTGCAGAGCGGCGTGAGGCTGCCGCGCAGCGCGCCCGTGAGGAGCGCGAGCACGCCGCGATGCTGGCGCGTGAACAGCGTGAACACGAGGCCCGCTTGACCCGCGAGCAGGCCGAGCGGGAAGAGCGTGCCCGGCGCGAGGAACAGGAGCGGGCGCAGGCTCGCGAGCGGGCCGAGCGCGAGGAGCGTGAACGCGCGGAACGCGAGCGTGAACGGCTCCGGCTGGAGCGTGAACGCCGTGAGCGCGCTGAGGCCGAGCGCCGCGAGCAGGAGCGGCAAGAGCGGGCCGAGCGTGAGCGCCGGGAACGCGCCGCGCTGCTGGCCGCCGGACCGGCCGCGGACAAGCTCCCCGAGGAGCGCGCCCGCCAGATGGTGCGGGCCGCGTTCGAGGCCGGGTTGCCGGTGCGCGCCGCCGCCGAACTGTGCGGCTGGTCGGTCGGGTGGGTCTCCGCCCGCTACGCCGAGCACCGCGACCCCGGCAACGGCGGGGCTGAGCTGGCCATCGCGAGCCGCTGATGGCCGCAGTCCCGGTCTACCCCTGGCGCCTGGCGCCGGACGGGTTGGCCACCCGCCGGCAGCTGCGCGCCCGCGGGCTTCGGCCCGGTGGTCAGGACGTGGCCGCCCAGCTCGAACGCCCCCGCCGCCGGCGGGGGCCGCTGGTCGCCTACCTCTACCGCATCGAGCAGGCCCAACCCATGCGGCCCATGACCCCGGCCCGCTGGGCGGCCCTGGCCAAAGCCAACGCCGCCCGCCGTACCTGCCCGCAGTGCCACAACGACGCCGGATACGTCATCCCCGCCGCACTCGGGATGTGCGTGCCCTGCGCCTACCCCGACGACGAACAGCGCGCCGCCTGAATCCCTCCGACTGCCCTTGGAGTTTCGCTGTGTCCAGCCGTACCCGTACACGCTCCGTGAAGACGGCCGCGGGCGTCCACACCGTCCGCATCCCCCGCCAGCGCGGGCGCCGCTCCGAACCGTTCGTGATCGTCGTTCCCGAACGCCCGTCCCTGACCCGTGAAGCCCTCGGCTTCGTGGGCCGCGGCCTGTGGACGTTCCGCCAGGCCCTCGCCCCGACCGGCCTGTCTGTGCTCGCGTTCCTGGTGGCCGGGCTGCTGCACGTGATCGCCTGGTGGTCCTCCCTCGTCATCGCCCCTGCAGCGGCGGCGCCGCTGGGATGGCTGCTGGTCATGCAGCGCCGCCACCCGGCCCGCAGCACCGCGCTCGCCTGGCGCATCGGCCTGGCCACCCTCGCCACGCTCGCCGCGGTGTGGCTGGCACTGGCCGCCGGGTTCGGCCCGCTCGCCGGGCCGCTCGCGCTGCTATGGCTGCTCATCCTCATCGCCGCGCAGACCGCGTGGCTCATCATCCGCCCGTCCCGCTGACCTGAGGAGAACGCCACATGGCCAACAACGGACGCACCAGCGCCGCCAACGCCGTTCGCGGCTTCGCGAATCGGCAGGCGACCCAGCCCTTCGCCCGCCCTCGCAGCAACAGCGACCACGGTAAGGGCAACAAGTTCGCCAACGCGGGGGCCGCCGCCGGCGGGTTCGTCGGCGCGATGGGCGGCTCGTTCGTCCCGCCGATCAACGTCACCGTGAACAACAACAAGCAGGCGGGCGGCTCGAACGGGCGCCGCCCGCACGCCGAAGCCCTGCTCCCCGCCCCGGACTTCACCTCCCCGGCGCAGGTGCGCAACTACTGCAACACCCTGCGAGCCGCGGCGGTGACGCTCTCGATCGAGGTCGCCATGGGCACTGAGATCCTCAAGGGCGTGCTCGCGGCCGTGCCGGACCCCGAGGGCCGGGCGTTCGGCTCCCGGATCCGTGCGGCGAAGGTCGCCCGGAAGATGAACCGCGCCGCCGAGGACCTGCGCAGCGCCGCGAAGAACGCCGCCGCCTGCTACGCCACGTTCCAGCAGGAGTTCGAGGAAGAGATCAACCGCGTCCGTCACCGCGCCCGCAAGCCGCAACAGCCCGTCATGAACTGGGCCCAGCAGTAAGGAGGTCGACCCATGGCAAGGAACAGCAACAGCCGCGTGCGGCACACGGACTTCCTCGACAACGGCCGGACCACCGACTACCCCGGCCCTGGTCTCTTTACCGGCCAGGCCACTGGCGGGGTGGGCGGCTACCTGCTGCAGCGCGCGATGCCGCACCTGCCGCCGTGGGTGGCCGCCGCCGGTATCGGGATCGCCGGTGGGTTGGGCAGCCTCCAGTGGGCCGAGAGCGCGGCGGCCGGGGTCGGCCTGACCCTCGCCTCCGTCGGGCTCACCGGCGCCACCTGGTGGATGGGAAAGGCCACCACCCCCCAGCGGCGCCTGCACTCCGCCATCACCGTGGCCGCGGCGTCCGCGTGGACCACGGCCGCGTGCCTGGCCGGGCCCACCGCGGGCCCGCTGCCCGACCTGTACCTGATGGGCGCCCCAGCGGTGGCGCTGTCGTGGAACATCCGCATGATCCTCCGCCGCAACGACGCCCCCACCGCCGAGGGCGGGGACAAGGGTCTGCTGGAGAAGGTCGGTCTGGCGCGGGCGCAGATCGGCAACGCCAAGGTGGAGCCGAACCGGGTCACCGCTCCGCTCGCGGTGGAGGCCGGTGAGCAGACCAACGACGACGTGTCCAAGGCCCTGGGCCGGATCGCCTCCGCGCTGGACCTGCCCACCTCCGCCGTGCGCTACCAGCCCGACGCCGACTCCTCCCGTCGCGGCGAGCTGGTCATCGTGCCTGAGGACATGCTCGCTGAGGCCGCGTACTGGGAGGGGCCGTCGAACCTGGGCGGCTCGATCGCCGATCCGCTGGTGATCGGCCGCTACGACGACGGCTCCCCGATGTTCCTGTGGCTGCCCGGCGACCCCGAGCAGGGCCGCAACGGCACCCACGTGCTGATCGCGGGCGGCACCGGGTCGGGCAAGGGTGAGACCGCTCTGAACCTGCAGACGGAGATCCTGTCCCGGCGGGATGTGCTGCTGTGGCTGTCGGATCCGAAGATGTTCCAGGACTTCCGGCCGCTGCTGCCCGGCATCGACTGGGCAGCCGAGGGCGGAACCCCCACCGAAGTCATGGTGGAAGCGATCCAGGCCGTCATCCCCGCCCGCACCCGCTGGCTCGGACAGCACAACTACCGCCAGTGGGTCCCCGCGGCCGCCCAAGTGCAGAACGACCCCGAGCACACCTGCCGCACGGACGGCCGGGCCTGCGGCTGCCCCGGGATGCCGTACCTGGTGGCCTGGATGGAAGAGGCCGCCAGCACCCTGCGCAACCTCGGGGACGACGCCTTCACCGGCATCGCCCAGGAAGCCCGGTCCGCCGGCGTATCCCTGATCGTGTCCCTGCAGCGGCCGTCCTACGACCAGATGTCCACCAGCACCCGCGCCTCGCTGCCGTCCGTGATCGCGCTCGGCTGTGACCCGCGCGACGAGTCGTTCTCCCTGCCGGACACCGTGCTGGACGCCGGCGCCCACCCCGGCGCCTGGGGCAACCGCCGCCCCGGCTACTGCTACCTCGTCACCCCCGGCATCGACGAGACCCGCTACGCCTCCCCCGGCCGCACCTGGGGATTCGGCCCCAACGCCGTCTCCCTCATGGAAGTCCTCGCCAACTGGGCCCAGCGCAACGGCGCCACCGCAGACCCCATCACCGCCGGCGCCGCCTCCAGCGTCGCCGGAAACGCCTACACCGGCCGCCCCACTCCCGGCGGCACCCCCGCCGGGCACACCGCCACCGACGAGGACGACATGGACGACACCGGCTACGGCCCGCTGGTCGACCCCGAGGACGCCGACATCGACCCCGAAGCCGAACTCCCCGACGACGAACCGGGCGACGACGCCCCGATCTTCGGGCAGGAGACCGGCCGCAAGCCGTCGCCGGAGGAGGCCCGGCGCCTGTTCGCTCAGGCGCTGGAGGAGTTCGAGCGGGCCGGGCACATGGTCGTCGGTCCCAAGGACTTCATGGACTGGTGCGACCGGAACAACCTCTCCCGCCCGTGGGTCTCCGCACGGCTCAAGGAGGCCGCCCTGGAAGGCCGCCTGGAGCCGACGAACACCACCGGCCGGTGGCGCATCGTCCCCGCCCTGACGGCCGCGTGACGCCTGACAGCGTCACGGCAGCCTGACACCCAAACCCCTAGGCAGACGCGGTGTCACGTACTCCTGACACCGTCGTCTGACATCCCCTTGACACTCACCCGCACGGGCCCGCGCCGCCACCCTGGCGCGGGCCCGCCGCCATTCCGGAGGGATCCCCCGTGGCCCACCCCGAACCGCCCGTGGCCGTCGAAGTCCACCAGCCGCATCCCATCGCCGTGCACCCGTCGGCCGCGTCGGTCGTCCCCGTCCAGCCGCACGCCGTTCCGGCCGTCGCGAGCGTCGTCCTCCCGGACGGGCGGGTAGTCACCGGCTACGCCATCGAACCCCCCAAGCCCGAACCGATCGTCGCCAAACCGGTTGTCTCCCGAACGGCGGTGAACGTCGCCCTCGGGGGTATCGGGTTCCTCGCGGTGTGCGGCGGCTTGCTGCTGCTCACCACACTCATCACCGCCCTGACCGCACTCATCACCGCCCTGACCGCACTCATCACCCAGCTCGTCACCCTCGCCGCCGTCATCTTCGGCGGCTGGATCGCTCTGCAGGTGTTCGGCGGGAGCAGCCACCAGGGCCGCGGGACCACGGTCAACATCCGCAAAGCCGTCTTCAAGCGCAACCACTACCACGGCTGAGGAGAACTGCGATGCGACCGCGTGTCCAGCTCATCCGCTGGCCCCGCCGGGCTGTCGTTCTCACCGACACTCCCGACTCGAAGTGTCCCCTGTGCGACGGCGACGGCGGGATCAGCCGGGACTACGGCGACCCCGAGACCGGCGAGTACGCAGGCACCGACAGGGAGCCCTGCACCTGCTGGGACGGCACCCGCCGTTGTGTCCTGCTGCCCCTGCCCCGCTTGTTCCGCCGCACCTCGACCCACTACAGCGACGAACCGCCCTTCTAGATGCGCCAAGGGCGGCCCCCTCTCGCCAAAGACCGGGGCCGCCCTTGCCCACCTGCCATCAACAGACCTGTGGAGGTCATCCAGCATGACGCAACCGACCCTGATCCGGCGAGGGCGCGGCGGCATGAGCGCGCTGCCCGAACCCCTGCGGACCGCGCTGACGCTGGCTGCTACCGGTGTGCCGGTGCTGCCCCTGCGCGCGGGGAAGGCCCCGTTCGGCAACTGCCCGCAGTGCGCGAACAACGCGTGCGGCGGTCGGCCGAACATGAAGAGCGCGGGCGCCTGCATTTGCCCGGCGCCTTGTCACGCGTGGGCCGCCGCCACCACCGATCCGGACGTGCTCACCTCCCCGGCCTGGATGACCGCGTGGCGGCGGGCCGTCTGCGTCGCCTACCACCCCGGCGCCGCAGGACTGACCGTGGTGGACCTCGACGACGCGGCGGCCGTCGCATGGGCCCGCACCGCCCTGCCTGCCACCAGGGCCGTGGAGACGACGCGCGGTGAGCACTGGATCTACCAGGGCGTCATGTCGTCGCACAACGCGGTGCGGCCCGGCGTCGACATCAAGTCGGCCATGTCCTACGCCCGCTACCTCAGCCCCGGCACCGGAACCCTGACCCCCCTGCCGGACACCGTCCGTGGACTGGCCGTGAAGAAGCCCTCCCCCGCCCGGCCGGCGCCGCACGGCTACACCGTCCCCGCACCGGCCGGGGAGGCGGAGTGCCCTCACCGCACGCCCGCCTATCTGGAGCGTGGCATCGCCATGGCGGAGCAGCGCGTCGTCGAGGCTCGCAGCGCGGTCCACGCGACCGTCTACCGGGCGTTCCTGGCAGTGCTGTCCACGCATGGCCGGTGCGGTTGCCTCACCGACGCGCACGTGGCGCGGCTGTTCGCCGCCGCTCAGGCCAAGGGCGAGACGCTGCGGCACTGCACCGACGCGTGGGCCAACGCCCGCACCAGGTTGGGACTGTGAGCATGTCCGACGACGACAAGACCCCAGCCCGTGAGGTCATCACCGACTACGCACAGGCCCACTTCCGGTACTTCCGCACCGCCGACGGCACCGTGTACGCGCAGAAGAACGGCCACCCCGTGGCCCGCCCGATCCGCTCGCAGGGCACGACGGGAAGCCACCGACAGGAACTCATGGTCGGTCTCTACCGTGACGGACTGGGTGTGTTCAACGGCACCGCGCTCAAGGAGGCACTGGACTTGATCGAGGCCCTGGCGCTGACCGAGGACGTGCAGCCCGTCCACATCCGCGTGGCGCCCGGGTTCGACGGGGCGACGTGGCTGGACCTGGGCCGCACCGACGGCCAATCCGTCCGTATCCACCCCACCGGCTGGGACATCGCCATTCCCGACCCGCGGGAAGTGTGCTGGCGCCGCACCCAGCTCACGGGCGAGTTGCCCCTGCCGGTCAAGGACACCGACGGCAAGGGCATCGATCTCCTGCTCCGGCTATGCAACTTCGCCGGCGCCGAGACCGAGTGCCTGGCCATCGCCTGGCTGATCGGCTGTCTCGGGCCATCCGTGCCCGTGCCCGCGCCGTTCCTGACCGGTCCGCAGGGCGCCGGCAAGTCCACGGGCGGGCGGATGCTCGTGCGGATCATCGAGGGCATGAGCGGCGACCTGCGCCGCGCCCCGAAGGACGAGGAGAACCTGATCGCGGCCGTGGCCGCCGGATGGGTCACCGCCCTGGACAACCTCTCCCACATGACCCCGGACCTGTCGGACGCGATGTGCTGCATCGTCACGGGCGCCGAGAACGTCAAGCGCGCCCTGTACACCGACGGGGACGTGGTCCGGGCCCGCTACCGCCGCCCCATGCTGCTCACCGGCATCGACGTGGGAGTCATCCGGCCCGACCTCGCCGAACGCCTCCTGCCCCTGCGCCTGGAACGCCCCCGCGTCCGGCGCACAGAGGCGGAGCTGTGGGCAGAGTACGCCGAAGCCCTGCCGGTCATCCTCGGGTCCCTGCTCGACCTCACGGTCAAGGTCCGTGCAGCTGAGGCGGAGACCCCGACCGATCTGCGGATGGCGGACTTCGCGCACCTGTGCGCGCAGCTCGACGCCGCGACCGGCCTGGGAGCCCTCGCTGCCTACCGGCGCAGCCTCGACGACCTCAACGACGACGTGATTGAGGGCGACTTGCTCGCGCAGACGGTCCTCAAGCACGCCGAGACCATCGAGCCGGGCGGCGAGCAGCGGATGACCTCCACGGAGTGGCTGCACTGCCTCAGCCGCCTCTACAGCGGCGACGACATGCGTCCGCTGCCCAAGGGGTGGCCGACCACGGGCAAGGTCCTCTCCGACCGGCTCAAGCGCCTCCAGCCCACCCTTGCCGCTCGCGGGGTCCTGATCGAATCGGGCCGCACCAGCGAGGGCCGCTACCTCGAAATGACCCACCTGCAGGCGCCGCCGCCCCACGAGGAGAAGCGGATCTTCTGACCCCGCGCCCCCGAACGGTCCCCGGACAAGCAAGAAGAGCACCACCGGCCACCGCCGCGCGTGCTCTTCTTGCTGTTCGGCGGCGACAGCCGCCCTGCGAGGGTCGCGCCGCGCAGCGGCTCGCTCTTCACGCTTGAAGCGGCACCGGACCACAACAGACGCCACCCCCCTCCCTTGTCCCAAGGGAAGGAACCCTGCGTCATCTGCGTCACGCAGGCCGAGATATCACCCCTGACCTGCGCATAGGGGAATGACGCAGACGGCCGTGTCTGCGTCATCTTGCGTCATCTGCGTCACCTGATGACACAGCCCATGACGCCCCGGTGACGCACCCCCACTTCACTGCGTCACGCAAAGCCGCAGGTCATCAGCCCGAATGACGCTGATGACGCAATGACGCAGAAATCCGCACTTCGGACAGACACGGCCACGCCCGCGCCCTGGAGCTCCTATGGCAACACCGAGAGACCTCGACCCTCGCGCCGCTGTCCGCGGTGGCCTCCCTGACCGGTACCTCACCCCCGACGACATCGCCGAGATGTTCGAGGTGCCCCTGGAGACCGTCTATCAGTGGCGCAAGAAGCGGACCGGCCCGCCGGGCTTCCGCATCGGCAAACACCTCCGCTACGACCCCGCCGACGTAAGGGCCTACGTCGACCAGCGCAAGCACGCCGACGCCACCGCCGCCTAACCGAACACCCACCACACGGCAGGGAGAGCCGCCCGCGCGGCCCTCCCTGCCGCATGTCGAGAGGACCACTGCCTGATGGCAGGCCACATCCAAGACCGGTGGTACAAGACCGAACCCGACGCCGCCGGCAAGCCCCGCCGCGTACGCACGGCCCGCTACGGCACCGGAATGCGCTACCGCGCCCGCTACATCGGCCCGGACGGCACCGAGAAGAGCAAGTCGTTCCCGGACGGGCAGAAGCGACTGGCCGATCAGTGGCTCGCCCACATCGAGGCCGACATGTCCCGGGGTCAGTACGTGGACCCGGCCGCGAGCCGCGTGACGTTCCGGCAGTACGCCGAGAAGTGGCTGAGCACGCAGACCACCGACATGACCACACGAGAGTCGGTGGAGTCTGCAATCCGCGGCCACGCCATCCCCTACCTGGGGCCGCGACCGCTCGGCTCGTTCAAGCCGGAACACATCCGGGATTGGCTCAGCGAACTGGAACGGGCCGTCCCTGCGGCGTCTTACCGGCGCGTGATCTACAACAACGTCTCGACGGTCCTCAACGCGGCCGTGGACGACGGTCACCTGTCCAAGAACCCGTGCCGCGCGCAATCGGTTCGTCCGCCGGCCGCGGGAAGTGGCCGTGTCGTGCCGTGGAGTGCAGAGCGCGTCTTCGCTGTGCGTGCGGCACTGCCGGAGCAGTACCGCGCGATGGTCGACCTCGGAGGCGGCTGCGGACTCCGGCAAGGCGAGATCTTCGGGTTGCCGGTCGACGCCATCGGCTTCGACTCCGGATGGCTGCACATCGCGAACCAGGTGAAGGTGACGAAAGACGGTCTCGTGTTCGCCCCGCCGAAGCGGGCCAAGATCCGCGACGTCCCCTTGCCGGACCGTGTGGCGCACGTCCTCAAGCAGCACATGGAGGCGTTCCCCCCGGTGGAGATCACCCTTCCCTGGCTCCGGGTGGACGGTCCGCCTGTGACGAAGCGGTTGCTGTTCACCCGCCTCGACGGCGCGGGCGCGGTTCGGCGTACCGACTTCAACGACCGCGCGTGGAAGCCTGCTCTCGTGGCTGCTGGGGTCATCCCCACGCCGAAGCCCGGAGAGCGTCACCAGGCCGCCCGCGAACACGGCATGCACGCCCTCAGGCACTTCTACGCGTCCGTCCTGCTGGACGCCGGCGAGAACGTCAAGGCGTTGAGTGCCTACCTCGGCCACAACGACCCAGGATTCACGCTCCGGGTCTACACACACCTCATGCCGAGCAGCGACGCACGGGCCCGGAAGGCCGTCGACGGCCTGTACGAGGGCACCGATCCGGCGCCCGACGGCCCACAGACGGCCCAGGACCGGTGAGACGCCACGGGGCCGACGGTCCACAACCGTCGGCCCCGTCCGCCGCAGCAGCGATAGACCCTGCTCTGACCAGCCCTTACAGCGCCGGAAGGTTCTTCCGCAGCTCGAACGCCGTGACCTCCGAGCGGTACTCCTCCCACTCCTGCCGCTTGTTGCGCAGGAAGAAGTCGAAGACGTGTTCGCCGAGGGTTTCGGCGACCAGGTCGCTGCGTTCCATCAGGGTCAGGGCCTCGCCCAGGTTCTGGGGCAGCGGCTCGATGCCCATCGCGCGGCGCTCCGCGTCGGACAGGGCCCAGACGTCGTCCTCCGCGCCCGGCGGGAGTTCGTAGCCTTCCTCGATGCCCTTGAGGCCGGCGGCGAGCAGGACCGCGTAGGCGAGGTAGGGGTTCGCGCCGGAGTCGAGCGAGCGGACCTCGACGCGGGCCGAGCCCGTCTTGCCGGGCTTGTACATGGGGACCCGGACCAGCGCCGAGCGGTTGTTGTGGCCCCAGCAGATGTACGACGGGGCCTCGCCGCCCGCGCCCGCCGTGCGCTCCGCGCCGCCCCAGATGCGCTTGTAGGAGTTGACCCACTGGTTGGTGACGGCGGAGACCTCCGCCGCGTGCCGCAGCAGGCCCGCGATGAAGGAGCGGCCGACCTTGGAGAGCTGGTACTCCGAGCCCGACTCGTAGAAGGCGTTGCGGTCGCCCTCGAAGAGGGAGAGGTGGGTGTGCATGCCGGAGCCGGGGTGCTCCGAGAACGGCTTGGGCATGAACGTCGCGTGGACGCCCTGCTCCAGCGCCACCTGCTTCATGACCAGGCGGAAGGTCATGACGTTGTCGGCCGTGGAGAGCGCGTCGGCGTAGCGCAGGTCGATCTCCTGCTGGCCGGGCGCGCCCTCGTGGTGGGAGAACTCGACCGAGATGCCCATCGACTCCAGCATCGTGATCGCCTGGCGGCGGAAGTCCATGCCGACGTTGGTCGGGGTGTGGTCGAAGTAGCCGGAGTTGTCCGCCGGGGTGGGGCGGGAGCCGTCCAGCGGGCGGTCCTTCAGCAGGAAGAACTCGATCTCCGGGTGCGTGTAGAACGTGAAGCCCAGGTCGGAGGCGCGGGCCAGGGCGCGCTTGAGCACGTAGCGCGGGTCGGCGAAGGACGGGGAGCCGTCCGGCATGAGGATGTCGCAGAACATGCGCGCCGTGCCCGGGGCCTCCGCGCGCCAGGGCAGGATCTGGAAGGTCGACGGGTCCGGCTTGGCGATCATGTCGGACTCGTAGACCCGGGCGAAGCCCTCGATCGCGGAGCCGTCGAAGCCGATGCCCTCGTCGAAGGCCTGTTCCAGTTCGGCCGGGGCCACGGCGACGGACTTGAGGAAGCCCAGCACGTCCGTGAACCACAGGCGTACGAACCGGATGTCGCGCTCCTCCAACGTCCGGAGCACGAACTCCTGCTGCTTGTCCATCTTCCGCTTCCCCATCCTTGCTGGTCAGGCCGCCTGTCTTCCGTACCACGGGAGGCGGTCGGGCACCTGAGCATCCCACCACACCACCATTTCGTACGCGTTGCGGACCATGATCGCCCGACCGGCGGGGACCGGACGACCCGCGTACGGCGGGTGGACTGCTCTGCAGCCCATAGTGCCTGCTCGCACCGACATCCGTAACGGCCGGTCCGCTTCGCTCCCGCGCGCCTTAAGTTGCATCTCAGATGCAACTTTAAATAGCGTGCGCGCAGTCGAGACGTGAGGAGCCCCGATGCTGTCCGAGCAGTCCGCCACCACCGTCCGCGCCACCCTCCCCGCCGTCGGCGCGGCCCTGGACACGATCACCGAGCGCTTCTACGCCGGCCTGTTCGAGGCCCACCCCGCGTTGCTGCGCGACCTGTTCAACCGGGGCAACCAGGCCGCCGGCACCCAGCGGCAGGCGCTCGCCGGTTCCATCGCCGCCTTCGCCGCGCACCTGCTGGACCATCCGGAGCAGCGGCCGGACGCGATGCTGCGGCGCATCGCCCACAAGCACGCCTCCCTCGGTGTCACCGCCGAGCAGTACGGCATCGTCCACGAGCACCTGTTCGCCGCCATCGCCGGCGTGCTGGGCGAGGCCGTCACGCCCGAGGTCGCCGCCGCCTGGGACGAGGTCTACTGGCTGATGGCGAACGCCCTGATCGCCGTCGAGCGGCGGCTGCGCGAGGAGCGCGGCGGGCCCGCCTGGCGGCCCTGGGAGGTCGCCGAGCGGGTCACCGAGACCGCGGACGTGGTCACGTTCCGGCTGCGGCCCGCCGACGGCGGCCCCGTGCGGGACTTCTCCGCCGGCCAGTACGTCTCCGTCCGCGTCACCCTCCCGGACGGCGCCCGGCAGATACGGCAGTACAGCCTCTCGGGGGCGCCGGGCCCGGACCTGCGGCAGATCAGCGTGAAGCGCGTCCACGGCGACGGCGCCCCCGACGGCGAGGTCTCCCACCACCTGCACGCGCGCGTGCGGGAGGGCGACGTCCTGGAGCTGTCCGAGGCCTACGGCGACCTGATCCTGGACGCCGGTCCCGACACGCCCCTGCTACTGGCCTCGGCGGGCATCGGCGTCACCCCGATCACCGCGATGCTGGCCCACCTGGCCGGCTCGGGCCACCGCGCCCCGGTCACCGTCGTCCACGGCGACCGCTCCCCCGCCACCCACGCCCTGCGCGCCGACCACGAGTCCTGGACGGGCAAGCTGCCGGACGCCGCCCTGCACCTCTGGTACGAGCAGGACGCCCCGGCCGGGGCCCGCACCGGCCTGGTCGACCTCGCCGAGGTCCCGGTCGCCCCGGGCACGCGCGCGTACCTGTGCGGCCCGCTGCCCTTCATGCGGTCCGTGCGGGCCCAGCTGCTCGCCAAGGGCGTGGCACCGGCCGACCTCCACTACGAGGTGTTCGGCCCGGACCTGTGGCTGGCGGGTCAGAGCTGAGGAGGGCCGCCGTCCCCGGGGCGCCGCGAGATCCCGAGCAGCAGCGCCCCCGTCGGCTCGGCGGCGATGTCCGCCACGGTGAGCGGGTCCAGGGAGGCGAAGAACGCCTCCTGGGCCCGGCGCAGGGCGCCGCGCAGCCGGCAGGCGGAGTTCAGCGGGCAGGGGACCGGCCCCTCGCAGTCGACGACGTCGCCCTCGCCCTCGAAGGCGCGGACCACGGCGCCCACCGACGCCGTGCGGCCGGCCTCGGTGAGGGCGAGTCCGCCGCCGCGGCCGCGGCGGGCCGTCAGCAGTCCCCGGTGCTGGAGCTCGGCGACGACCTTCGCCAGGTGGGTGTACGGCACGCCCATGCCGTCCGCGACCTCCCGGGTCGTCGGACTCGACTCGCCCACGACGGCGAGCCGCATCAGGACCCGCAGGGCGAGGTCGGTGGAGCGCAGCAGCCGCATGCGGGCAGCGTAGATACAGGGATGTGGCCGGTTCAAACGAGCCGGGGCCGTACCGGCCGAAGCTGTCGGGGAGCTGTCGGTGCCGTATCGATTCGGCCCTTTCCCTCGGCCGCTCTACGAGGGGCCCCGCCTCCCCCATTACGATCAGGCCACCCGACCGTCCCACTTTTCCCGCGAAGGACACCTCATGGGCTCCGCCAAGAAGAGCAACACGGCACGCAAGGCGCGAATAGAGGAGATGCGGCGTGCCGAGCAGGCCCGTGAGCGCCGCGCCCGGATCCTCACCATCGCGGCCAGCGTCGTGATCGTCGGCGGTCTGATCGCCGGCGGTGTCGTGCTCGTGCGGTCCCAGTCGGACAACGGCAGCGACACCGCGGCGAGCGACTCCTCGGGCAAGGGCAGGTTCGTCACCGGCAAGGACGGCGTGAAGACCTGGGAGGGCAAGCTCTCCCGGAACCACGTCGCCAAGGCCGTGAAGTACGCGACCGAGCCGCCGGTCGGCGGCGACCACAACCAGGTGTGGATGAACTGCAACGGCGACGTCTACACCAAGGAGATCGACAACACCAACGCCGTGCACTCGCTGGAGCACGGCGCGGTGTGGGTGACGTACAACGCCGCCGCGAAGAAGGCCGACGTCGACGCGCTCGCGGCGAAGGTGAAGAAGACGCCGTACACGCTGATGAGCCCGATGGACGACCAGAAGGACCCGATCATGCTCTCGGCGTGGGGTCACCAGCGCACCGTGACGGGCGCGGACGACCCGAACGTGGACAAGTTCTTCGAGAAGTTCGTCCAGGGCGAGCAGACCCCCGAGCCGGGTGCCGCCTGCACCAACGGGCTGGCGCAGTGAGGCACGTCGGTCTGGTCGCCGGGGCCGCGGTGACGGCGCTCGTCGCGGCCGGCGCGATCACCTACGCCGTCGCCGGGGACGACGGCGGCAGCACGACCCCCTCCGCCGAGTCCGCGGACGCCGGTTTCGCGCGCGACATGGCGGTGCACCACCAGCAGGCCGTGGAGATGTCGTACATCGTGCGCGACCGCACGAAGGACGAGGAGGTGCGCCGCCTCGCCTACGACATCGCGCAGACGCAGGCCAACCAGCGCGGCATGATGCTCGGCTGGCTGGACCTGTGGGGCCTGCCCAAGGTGTCCTCCGAGCCGCCGATGACCTGGATGGACATGGGCGGCATGGCCTCCGGCAAGGACGGCGCGCTGATGCCGGGAATGGCCACGAACACCGAGATGAAGAAGCTCGGCGAACTCAGCGGGAAGCAGGCCGAGATCTTCTACCTGCAGCTGATGACGGACCACCACAAGGGCGGCATCCACATGGCCCAGGGCTGCGTGGAGAAGTGCGCGGTCGGGGTGGAGAAGCGGCTCGCGCGGGGCATGGTGGACGCGCAGCAGTCGGAGATCGGGCTCATGGCGGACCTGCTCAAGGCCCGCGGCGCCGCGCCCCGCACGTAGGGCGCAGAGGTCCCCCGGGCATGCACGGTTCGCAGGTGGCCGCCGTGAAGGCGTGGCCGGCGGCCGCGCACCGGCGCTGACGGGCGTACGGCCACAGGGGTGGTGTGGGATGGACCACACCACCCCATTGTGTCGCTCTGACGATTACACTGACCTCGTGCCTCAACTACGTCTCGCCCTGAACCAGATCGACTCGAGCGTCGGCGACCTCGCCGGGAACGCCGAGTCGATCGTCCGCTGGACCCGGCACTCCGCCGAGCAGGGAGCGCATCTCGTGGCGTTCCCGGAGATGGCGTTGACCGGGTATCCCGTCGAGGACCTGGCCCTCAGGTCGTCCTTCGTGGAGGCCTCCCGGGCGGCGCTGCGCGCGCTGGCGGCCCGGCTGGCCGACGAGGGCTTCGGCCGGCTGCCGGTGATCGTCGGCTACCTCGACCGCAGCGAGACCGCCCAGCCGAAGTACGGCCAGCCGGCCGGCGCCCCGCAGAACGCGGGGGCGGTGCTGTACGGCGGCGAGGTGGTCCTGACCTACGCCAAGCACCACCTGCCGAACTACGGCGTCTTCGACGAGTTCCGCTACTTCGTGCCCGGCGACAGCATGCCGGTGCTGCGGGTGCACGGGGTCGACGTCGCCCTGGCCATCTGCGAGGACCTCTGGCAGGACGGCGGCCGCGTCCCCGCCGCCCGTTCGGCCGGGGCGGGTCTGCTGGTCTCGATCAACGCCTCCCCCTACGAGCGCAACAAGGACGACACGCGCCTGGAGCTGGTGCGCAAGCGGGCCCAGGAGGCCGGGTGCACGACGGCGTACCTGGCCATGATCGGCGGCCAGGACGAGCTGGTCTTCGACGGCGACTCGATCGTGGTCGACAAGGACGGCGAGGTCGTGGCGCGGGCCCCGCAGTTCTCAGAGGGCTGCGTGGTGCTGGACCTGGACCTGCCGGCGGCGGCCGTGGACGCCCCGACGGGCGTGGTCGACGACGGCCTGCGCATCGACCGGGTGGTGCTCTCCGAGGAGCCGCTGCCGGCCTACGAGCCGGAGCTGACGGGCGGCTACGCGGACCGTCTCGACGACGACGAGGAGGTCTACTCGGCGCTGGTCGTGGGCCTGCGGGCGTACGTCGCGAAGAACGGCTTCCGGTCCGTGCTGATCGGCCTGTCGGGCGGCATCGACTCGTCCCTGGTCGCGGCGATCGCCTGCGACGCGGTGGGCGCGGAGAACGTGTACGGCGTGTCGATGCCGTCGAAGTACTCCTCGGACCACTCCAAGGACGACGCGGCCGAGCTGGCCCGCCGCACGGGCCTCAACTACCGCACGGTCCCCATCGAGCCGATGTTCGACGCCTACATGGGCTCGCTGGGCCTGACGGGCCTGGCGGAGGAGAACCTCCAGTCGCGCCTGCGCGGCACGCTGCTGATGGCCGTCTCCAACCAGGAGGGCCACATCGTCCTGGCCCCCGGCAACAAGTCGGAGCTCGCGGTCGGCTACTCCACGCTCTACGGCGACTCCGTCGGCGCGTACGGCCCCATCAAGGACGTGTACAAGACGTCGGTCTTCCGGCTCGCGGAGTGGCGCAACCGGGCGGCCCGGGAGCGCGGCCAGACCCCGCCGATCCCGGAGAACTCGATCACCAAGCCGCCGAGCGCGGAACTGCGCCCGGGCCAGGTGGACACGGACTCGCTGCCCGACTACCCGGTGCTCGACGCGATCCTGGAGCTGTACGTCGACCGGGACCGCGGCGCGGACGAGATCGTCGCGGCCGGCTTCGACCGCGAGCTGGTCGTGAAGACCCTGCGCATGGTCGACACGGCCGAGTACAAGCGGCGGCAGTACCCGCCGGGGACGAAGATCTCGGCGAAGGGCTTCGGCAAGGACCGGCGCCTGCCGATCACGAACGGGTGGCGCGAGTCGGTCTGACGCGCCGAGGCGGGGAGCTTGATAGGCAAGTCGCCACTTGCCCATCCTGGGGTGGTGGCCGACGAAGCACCGGCTCGGCATCTCGCGCCAGGCGGTCTCCCAGCACCTCGCGGTGCTGGAGGCCGCCGGGCTCGTCGAGACCCGGCGGGAGGGCCGCTACACGTTCCACGACCTGAACACGGCCCCGCTGCGGCACATCACCGAGCGCTGGCCGGCGCCCGCCGCCCGACCGGAAGAGAGCACCCCATGAGGATCCACCTGACCAGCGTCTTCGTCGACGACCAGGCCAAGGCCCTGCACTTCTACACCGAGATCCTCGGCTTCGTGAAGAAGCACGACGTCCCGGTCGGCGAGCAGGACCGGTGGCTGACCGTGGTCTCCCCGGAGGAGCCGGGCGGCACGGAACTGCTGCTGGAGCCCGCCGGCCACCCGGCCGTCAAGCCCTACCGCGACGCCCTGGTCGCCGACGGCATCCCGCTGATCCAGTTCGCCGTCAGCGACGTGCACGCGGAGTACGAACGCCTGCGGGCCCTCGGCGTCCGCTTCACCCAGGAGCCCCTGGAGACGGGCCCCGTCACCACGGCCGTCTTCGACGACACCTGCGGCAACCTGATCCAGATCGCGACGCAGCCGGAGTAGCCCCCCGGGCCCCGGACGCCGGACGCCGGACGCCGGGCGCCGGAGGACGGAACAGCCCCGCCGACGGGGGACGATCGGCGGGGCTGTGTGGTACCGCAGTGGCTCAGTGGACGGAGTGCTCCTCCTGCGGGAACGTTCCGCCGACCACCTCCTCGGCGAAGGCTTTCGCCGCGTTCCCCATGACCTCACGCAGGTTCGCGTACTGCTTCACGAACTTCGGCACGCGCCCGCCGGTCAGACCCAGCATGTCGGTCCACACCAGCACCTGCGCGTCCGTCTCCGGGCCCGCCCCGATCCCCACGGTCGGGATGTGCAGCACCCGCGTCACCTCGGCCGCGAGCTCCGCCGGCACCAGCTCCAGGACCACGGCGAACGCGCCCGCGTCCTGGACGGCCTTGGCGTCCCGCAGCAGCTGCTGGGCCGCCTCCTCGCCCCGGCCCTGCACGCGGTAGCCCATCGCGTTGACGGACTGCGGGGTCAGCCCGATGTGGGCCATGACCGGGATGCCGGACTCGACGAGCAGCCGGATCTGCTCGTGCGACCGCTCGCCCCCTTCCAGCTTCACGGCCTGCACACCGGCCTCCTTCACCAGCCGGGTCGCCGAGCGCAGCGCCTGCACCGGACCCTCCTGGTAGGAGCCGAAGGGCAGGTCGCCGACGATCAGGGCGCGCGAGGTGCCCCGTACGACCGCCGCCGACAGCATGGTCATCTCGTCGAGGGTCACGGGCACGGTGGTCTCGTACCCCAGGTGGCAGTTGCCCGCCGAGTCGCCGACGAGCATGACCGGGATGCCGGCCTCGTCGAAGACGGACGCGGTCATCGCGTCGTAGGCGGTGAGCATGGGCCACTTCTCGCCGCGCTCCTTGGCGGCGGCGAGGTCGCGCACGGTGATGCGACGGGTCCCCTTGCCCCCGTACAGCGTCTTGCCGCCGTCGGAGGGCTTGCGAGCAGTCTGGGCAGCCGGAAGCTGCGTCATGGCACGGCTCCTAACACGTCATCTCGAGGCGCCCTGACGGCGTCCCCGGACCACGTCCATGGTGGCACCTCGTGCCATCGAGGGCTAGGGGAGCCCCTGTGAGTTCCGCCCCGGGCGGGGAACCCCGGCACGGCGCCCTTAAGAGCTCGGTAAGAGTATTCCAATACGAGACGGTCTCGTATCGGAATGCGCCTAGGCTCGACGGCATGACCACACCTGCCGACGGCGCCGCCCCCACCGGCCGCCGCATACCGGAAGCGGTGCACCGGCGCCGCTGGGCGATCCTCGGCGTGCTGATGCTGAGCCTGCTGATCGTCGTCCTGGACAACTCGATCCTGAACGTCGCCATCAAGACGATCTCCACCCCCGCCCCGACCGGCCTGGGCGCCACGCAGAGCGAGCTGGAGTGGGCGATCAACGCCTACACCCTGGTCTTCGCGGGGCTGCTGTTCACCGCCGGCCTCCTCGGCGACCGGCTGGGCCGCAAGAAGGTGCTGCTCGGCGGGCTGGCCGTGTTCGGCGTCGGCTCGGCCTTCGCCGCGTTCTCGGGTTCGCCGGGTGAGCTGATCACCTTCCGCGCGGTGATGGGCCTGGGCGCCGCGTTCGTGATGCCGGCCACCCTCGCCGTCCTCATGAACGTCTTCGAGCGCGAGGAGCAGCCCAAGGCCATCGGCATCTGGGCGGGCGGCGTCGGCCTCGCCATCGCCATCGGCCCGATCACCGGCGGCGTGCTGCTCGACCACTTCTGGTGGGGCTCGGTCTTCCTCATCAACGTGCCGATCGTGCTGCTCGCCCTCGGCCTGATGCTGTGGCTGGTCCCCGACTCCCGCGACCCGAGGCCGGGCCGGCTCGACCCGGTCGGCGTGGTGCTGTCGGTCGTCGGCCTGGTGCTGCTCGTCTACGGCATCATCAAGGGCGGCCAGCTCGCCGACTTCACGGACGCGACCGTGCTGGCGACCATCGGGGCCGGTCTCGCCGTGCTCGTCGCCTTCGTGGTGTTCGAGAAGCGCAGCGCCCATCCGTCCATCGACGTCACGTACTTCAAGAACAAGGTCTTCTCGGCCGCCATCGCCGCCATCGCGCTGGTGTTCTTCGCCCTGATGGGCGTGACGTTCTTCTCCGTCTTCTACACGCAGAGCGTGCGCGGGTACTCGCCGCTGGAGACCGGCCTGCTGATGCTGCCGCTGGCCGCCGCCCAGATGATCTTCGCGCCGCGGGCCCGGCTGCTGGTCGACCGGTTCGGCAACAGGGCCACCACGACCGCGGGTCTGCTGGTCATCGCCGCCATGCTGGCCGCCTTCGCCACCCTGGACGCCGACACCCCGATCTGGATCCTGGAGGTCGTCTTCTTCCTGATGGGCACCGGCATGGCGCACATCATGACGCCGGTCAGCGTCGTCATCATGCAGGCCCTGCCCCGCGAGAAGGCCGGCTCGGCCTCCGCGCTCAGCAACACCTTCCGGCAGGTCGGCGGCGCCCTCGGCATCGCCGTCCTCGGTTCGGTCCTGTCGACGGCGTACCGCACGGGCATCGAGGACAGGCTCGGGGCCCTGCCGCCCGGCCTGCGGCACACCGCGGGCGAGTCCATCGAGGCGACCCTGGGCGTCGCGGCGAAGCTGGGCCCGCGGGGCGAGGCCCTGATCGCCCCGGCTCACGACGCGTTCCTGCACGCCATGCACGTCACCGCCCTGTGGGGCGCGGGCGTCGCGCTGGTGGGCGCGGTCGTCGTGGCACTGTTCCTGCCGGGCAGGCAGCCGGCCGCTCAGCCCGGCCGGGAGGAGCGGGAGTTGTCGGACGCCCGGTCCTAGACCTGCTGCGAGAATCGGTCCGACCCGGTCCACCCCGGTCCCCTCGGGTCCGACCCGGTCCACCCCGGTCCCCTCGGGTCCGACCCGGTCCACCCCGGTTCCCTCGGGCCCGCCCCGGTCCACTCCGGACAGAAAGGACGCAGCGCGTGAGCCTCGCCGAACGGCAGCCCCGGCACGACGGCCCCCCGAGGGGCCGCCCCAGAAGCGAGGCCGTCGAGCGCGCCATCATCGAGGGCGTGATGAAGCTCCTGGAGGAGGGCGTGCCGCTGGCGGAGCTGTCGATCGAGCGCGTGGCCCGGACCGCCGGGGTGGGCAAGGCCACCATCTACCGCCGCTGGAGCGGCAAGGAGGAGCTCTTCGTCGACGTCGTGCGCGCCGCCGAGCCCTCCGACCCGCCGCTGCCGGGCACGTCCATGCGCGACGACCTCGTGGTGCTGCTGGAGCAGATGCGCCGGCGCGGACTCGCCAAGCGCTCGTCGGCGATCCTGCACAGCGTGCACGCCCAGATGAAGAGCAGCCCGAAGATCTGGGCGGCCTACCACGCCATCGTCGTCGAACCGCGCCGCCGCCTGGGCCTGGAGGTGCTGCGCCGGGGCCAGGAGAACGGCGAACTGCGCACGGACGTCGACCTGGAGCTGCTCAGCGACCTGTTCGTCGGCCCGCTGCTCGTGCGCTCGGTGCTGCATCCGGACGCCGACCTGCCCGAGGGCCTCGCCGAACAGGTCGTCGACACACTGCTGGAAGGCCTGCGCCCGGCGGGCTCACGGCCCGTCAGTTCCGCGTGAGCCCGGCCCCAGTGTGCGCGTTTCGTCACAGACCGCGCTTTCGGGGGCCGTGGTCGGAACTCGCCGGACCGGCTCGAACGTCCTCGCCCCCGTACGGCCGTCGCGGGACGGCGGGAACGGAACGGATCATCCCCTAGGGTCGTAAGGACACGGGGGCGATGGTGTGCACGGCAGGTAGTGAGGCGACGGTATGGCGCAGCAGGCGTACATGACGGAGACGGACAACGGCGGCTCGGGGCCCGAGCACCGCGGAACCCGGCTTCGGCGCCTGTTCGACCGGCTGCTGAGCGGCTGGCGGGGCGATCCGAGAATCTGGCGGCGCGGCCTGGTGGTGGCCGGGTGCGCGGTGCTGCTGGCCGTGATCATGCTGCTGCACGCGCAGATCCCCAACGCCATCGGCAACCTGGGCAGTCTCATCGAGACGTTCCTGCCCTGGCTGGGGCTGTTCGTGCCGGTGCTGCTCGTGCTGGCGCTGGTGCGCAGGTCGGCGACGGCGCTGATCGCGGTGCTGGCGCCGACGGTGGTGTGGTTCAACCTCTTCGGGGGGCAGCTGAGCGACAAGACCGTCGCGGGCGGCGACCTCACGGTGGTCACGCACAACGTCAACGCCGAGAACCCGGACCCGTCCGGCACGGCCCGTGACGTGGCCGCCTCCGGCGCGGACGTGCTCGCCCTGGAGGAGCTGTCCCCGGCGGCGGTGCCGGCGTACGAGAAGGCGCTCGCGTCGACGTACCGCTACCACGCGGTGGAGGGCACGGTCGGCGTGTGGAGCAAGTACCCGCTCAGCGGCGTCCGGGACGTCGACCTCGACATGGGCTGGACGCGGGCGATGCGCGCCACCGTGACCGCGCCGGCCGGGCAGGTCGCGGTCTACGTCGCCCATCTGCCCTCGGTGCGCGTGAAGATGGAGGCCGGCTTCACGGCCCGGCAGCGCGACCGCAGCGCCGACTACCTGGGCGAGGCCATCGCGCACGAACCGCTGAAGAACATCGTGCTGCTGGGCGATCTGAACGGCACGATGAACGACCGCGCGCTCAACGCCGTCACCTCCCAGATGCGGTCCACGCAGGGCGCGGTGGGCAGCGGCTTCGGGTTCAGCTGGCCGGCCTCGTTCCCGATGGCCCGTATCGACCAGATCATGGTGCGGGGCCTGGAGCCGCGCAGCTCGTGGACCCTCCCGCAGACCGGAAGCGACCATCTGCCGGTCGCCGCCCGTGTGAGGGTCGCCACAAGCGGTTCCTGAAAACCGCAGGTCAGGGCAGTTTCGGCGAGATCCGGCAACCTGGGCTTCACCTCGTGGAATAGTGCGCCTGCGAGACTTTGTTCCGTACTTGAACATACGACGTACGGATCTTCACGCAAGTCTCGAAAGGTTCTTCATGCCCCTGGCCCTGCTCGCCCTCGCCGTGGGTGCCTTCGGCATCGGCACCACCGAGTTCGTGATGATGGGGCTGCTGCCCGATGTCGCGGACGACCTGAACATCTCGATACCCAGTGCCGGCCACCTGGTGTCGGCGTACGCGCTCGGCGTCGTCATCGGCGCCCCGCTGCTGGCCGCGGTCACCGCCCGGATGTCCCGCCGCACGGTCCTGATCGGGCTGATGGGGCTGTTCGTCGCGGGCAACGCGCTGTCGGCCCTCGCGCCCGGCAACGGCTGGCTGCTGGCGGCCCGCTTCCTGAGCGGACTGCCGCACGGCGCCTTCTTCGGCGTCGGCGCCGTCGTCGCCACGAGCCTGGTCGCCCCCGAACGCAAGGCGCGCTCGGTCTCCCTGATGTTCCTCGGCCTGACGGTCGCGAACGTCGTGGGTGTGCCCGTGGCGACGCTCATGGGCCAGCAGCTCGGCTGGCGGGCGACCTTCCTCGGCGTCAGCGCCATCGGCCTGGCGGCCATCGCCGCGCTCGCGTTCCTCATCCCGCACGACCACGAGCACGCCACCGCCCAGGGCCTGCGCGGCGAACTCGCCGCGCTGCGCTCCGTCCCGGTCTGGCTGTCGCTCGGCACGACCGTCGCGGGCTTCGGCGCCCTGTTCGCGGCCTACAGCTACATCACCCCGATGCTCACGGACGCCGCCGGGTACGCCGGCGCCAGCGTGACCGTGCTGCTGGCGCTGTTCGGCGTCGGCGCGACCGCGGGCAATCTGCTCGGCGGGCGCCTGGCCGACCACTCCCTGCGGGGCACGCTCTTCGGCGGTCTGGCCTCGCTGGTGGCGGTCCTGGCGCTGTTCCCGCTGCTGATGCGCGCGGAGCTCACCGCCGCCGTGGCGGTGACCCTGCTCGGCATGGCGGCCTTCGTCACCGGTTCCCCGCTGCAGCTGATGGTCATGGAGAAGGCCTCCTCGGCGCCCTCGCTGGCCTCCTCGGCCAACCAGGCCGCCTTCAACCTGGCCAACGCCGGCGGCGCCTGGATCGGCGGCCTCGCCCTGGCCGCCGGCTTCGGGGTCACCTCCCCGGCCCTGGCCGGCGCGGCGCTGGCCGTCCTCGGCCTGGGCGTCGCCGCGCTGGCCGCGGTCGTGGACCGGCGCCGGGCCCCGGCCGCCGGCCGCGAGCGGGTCGTGGCGACCCACGTCCCACGGGAGGCCGAGACGGTACGCCACTGACGGTTCCGAGGCGGTACGCCACTGACGGTTCCGAGACGGTACGCCACTGACGGTTCCTGCGCACGGCAGCCCACGGCCCCGGCCGCACGGGCTGCCGTCGCGTCTGCCGGGCCCTATCCGGCGAGCCGGGCGACCGGTCGACCGGCCGTCGCAGAGGCCGGGAGGCGCTCTCGCCGGGGGCCGGGACGAGCGGTCGCGAAGGGCGGGGACGCGCTCTCGCCGGAGGGCCAGGACGAGCTGTCGCGGAGAGCCGGGACGGGCCGCCGCCGGAAGCCGGGACGAGCTGTCCCGAAGGGCCCGGACGGGCGCCGCCAGGGCCCGGGGCGGGGCGCCGCCAAGGGCCCGGGGCGGGGCGCCGCCAAGGGCCGGGACGAGACCTCGTCAAGAGCCGGGGCGGGCCCCGCCAGCGGCCGAGACGGACCCTCGCCAGCGGCCGGGGCGGGCCCTCGCCGAGAGCCGAGGCCGCCCGGGACCGGTTGTCGGTGGGATGTCGGTGATTTGTCGGTGGGGGGTGGCACCGTCGGGGGCATGACGCGAATCGACGACAACGCCGGCGGCGCCGCTGTGACCGTGCGGGGGCTGGTGAAGCACTACGGCGAGACCAAGGCGCTGGACGGGGTCGACCTGGATGTGCGGGAGGGCACCGTCATGGGGGTCCTCGGGCCGAACGGGGCCGGGAAGACGACCCTGGTACGGATCCTGTCCACGCTGCTCGCGCCCGACGCGGGCCGGGCCACCGTGGCCGGCTACGACGCCGTGCGCCAGCCCCGGCAGCTGCGTCGGGTGATCGGGCTCACGGGGCAGTACGCCTCCGTGGACGAGAAGCTCTCCGGCTGGGAGAACCTCTACATGATCGGGCGCCTGCTCGACCTGCCCCGCAGGGACGCCCGCCACCGCGCCGACGAGCTGCTGGAGCGCTTCTCGCTGACCGATGCGGCCAAGCGCCCGGCGGCGACGTACTCCGGGGGCATGCGGCGCCGGCTGGACCTGGCCGCGTCCATGATCGGGCGGCCCGCGGTGCTCTTCCTCGACGAGCCGACCACCGGTCTCGACCCGCGCACCCGCAACGAGGTGTGGGACGAGGTGAAGCGCATGGTCGGCGACGGGGTCACCGTGCTGCTCACCACCCAGTACATGGAGGAGGCCGAGCAGCTCGCGACCGAGCTGACGGTCGTCGACCGCGGCCAGGTCGTCGCCGGCGGCGCCATCGAGGAGCTGAAGGCGAAGGTCGGCGGCCGCGCGCTGCGGATCCGCCCGGCCGATCCGGCGCACCTGCGGCCCCTCGCCGGCGCGCTGGACGAGCTGGGGATCACCGGGCTGGCCACCACGACCGTGGACACCGACCGGGGTGACGTGCTGGTGCCGATCCTCAGCGACGAGCAACTGACCGCCGTGGTCGGCGCGGTCACCGCGCGCGGCATCACGCTGTCCTCCCTCACCACCGAACTGCCCAGCCTGGACGAGGTGTTCCTGTCCCTCACCGGCCACCGCGCCAGTGCCCCGCAGGACACCGTGCCCGCCGAAGACCTTCAGGAGGCCGCCGTATGAGCGCCGTCACCGTCCACGACGTCGAGGCGGACGCCCGCATCCCGCTGCGCGGCCATCTGCGGCACACCGGTGCCCTGATCCGCCGCAATCTGCTGTGGATCCGCAAGGACCCGGAGTCGATGGCCGACGCGCTGCTGATGCCGGTCATCTTCACCCTGCTGTTCGTGTTCGTCTTCGGCGGCTCGATCGGGCAGGCGCTGGGCGGCGGGCAGGACCGCTACGTGCAGTACGTGATCCCCGGCATGATCGCGATGATGAGCATGACGCTGTCCCAGGGCGTCGGCACCGGCTTCAGCCAGGACTTCAACTCCGGTGTCATGGACCGCTTCCGGTCCCTGCCGATCGGGCGCGGCTCGGTGCTGTTCGCGAAGATCTCGGTGGAGCTGCTGCGGATGCTGTTCGCGACGGCCGTGCTGATGATCGTCGCCGTCGCGGTCGGCTTCGAGATCACGAACTGGCCGGGGCTGTTCGCGACGGTGGCCCTGTCGACGGCGTTCGCCTCGTCCATCATGTGGGTGTTCCTCACCCTGGGCGTGATCCTGAAGAACGCGCAGTCCGTGCAGGCGATGGGCTTCCTGGTGCTGTTCCCGCTGCAGTTCGGCTCGTCGATCTTCGCGCCGACGACGTCGATGCCGGGCTGGCTCCAGGCCTTCACCGACTACAACCCGCTGTCCACGCTCGCGGACGCCGCGCGCGGCCTGATGATCGGCGGGCCGGTCGCGCACGACCTGTGGGTGACGCTCGGCTGGTCGGTGGCCATCACGGCCGTGATGGCGCCCTACGCGATCCACAAGTTCCGCACGAAGAACTGACCGGGAGCGGGTCGTTCAGCGCCGGAGCAGGTCGGCGGCCTCCTCCAGTGAGAGGCCGCCGCCCTGCGCGTAGGCGCTGTCGTACGCGGCGTCGCCGAGCAGCGTCCGGGCCTGCCGCTCCGCTTCCTCGCGGGTCTCGCGCTCCTGGCGCTGGGCGACATGGCCGGGCGGCAGCCGGGCGTCGGCGGCGCCGAGGCAGCGGGCCGCGTCCGCGGCGTGGCGCCCGGAGTCGTACAGGGACAGGGCCTGGGCGCCGATGGTCAGGAACACCGCCCGCATGTGGGGCGCGATGGCCGCGGACACCGGGTCCTTCGCCCGCTCCAGGGCCTTGCGGGTGCGGTCCAGGCAGTCCTCGTACCGGCCGTCCCGGACGTCCAGCCAGGCCTCGGCGCCGAGGATGAACGCGTCGAAGACGATGAAGTGGGAGATCGAGAAGTCCTCGCGCAGCCGCCGCAGCTGGTCGCGGGCCTCGGGCGTGCGGCCGGTCATGCCGAGCCGGCCGGCGAGGAACAGCCGGGCGGCGGGCATGGCCTCGCTGTGCGAGTTCTCGTGCTGGGCGATCACCTCGCGCAGCAGCCGCTCGCCCCGTTCGGCCTCTCCGTCCTCTCCGGCCTCCAGCAGGGCCCCGCCGAGCCGGGCCGTCAGGACGGCCGCCTGGGCGCGGGCGCCGAGCTGCTCGGCGTGCGCGATGGCCGCCTCGTAGTCGGCGGCGGCCAGGGCGTGGTGGCCCCGGCGCTCATGGGCCTCGGCGCGGGCCGAGAGGGCCTCGGCGGTGCCCCAGGCGTCACCGAGGCGGCGGTAGATCTCCAGCGACTCGTCGGCGTCGCGCCCGGCGTCACCGGCCCAGTCGGTGCGGTTGGCGAGGAAGTTGGCCCGCATCTGGAGCCCGGAGGCGAGCTCCCATTCGAAGCCGGGGGTGTGACGGCAGGTGCGGATGGAGGCGTCCATGATGACGCGCAGCCGTTCCATGTCGCCGGTCAGCATCACGGCGAAGAACCACAGCAGCCCGGGCAGCCGGCAGGTCTGCGGCAGGCCGGGCTCGTAGGTCTGGGAGATGGTCTTCAGCTTCTGCTGGGAGCGCGGGTTCTGCCAGGCGTCCAGCTCGGTGTCCATACAGGCGAGATGGGCCAGGTGGACACCCCGCCGGGCCTCCCACAGGACCTCCCCGGTCATCGGGGGCGGGGCGTCGGTGCAGCGCTGCCAGACGGGCTCGGCGCGGCGGACGGGCTCCGTGAAGGGGTCCGGGCCGAGAGCCATCACCTCGCTGCACCAGTTGCGGGCCTCGATGCGCAGGTCGCGCATCTGCCAGTACCAGACCAGGGACAGGGCCAGGCACAGCGCCTCCTGCTCGTCGCGCAGGGCGACGGCGTGGCGCAGGGCGGTGCGCAGGTTCTCGTACTCCCGCTCCAGCCGGCGGATGGCGGCGAGCTGGTCGGGGCCGCGCAGCAACGGGTCGGTGGTGCGGGCGAATTCGCGGAAGTACGTCAGGTGGGCCCGCTCGGCCTCGGCGCGGCGGCCGGACTCGTCCAGGCGCTCGGCGGCGTACTCGGCGACGGTCTCCAGCAGCCGGTAGCGCATCTCGCCGTCGGCCGTGTCGCCGGGCGGGGCGGCGACGACCAGGGAGCGGTCGACGAGCGAACCGAGCGCCTCCAGGGCGACCGGTCCGCACACGGCCTCGGCGGCGGCCAGGTCGCAGCCGCCGGCGAACACCGAAAGGCGCCGCAGGACGTCCCGTTCGTCCTCGTCGAGCAGTTCCCAGGACCAGTCGACGACGGCTCTGAGGGTCTGCTGGCGGGGCAGGAGCGTGCGGCTGCCGGAGGTGAGCAGGCGGAAGCGGTCGTCGAGCCGGTCGGCGATCTGGCGGGGGGTGAGCATCCGCAGCCGGGCGGCGGCGAGTTCGATGGCGAGGGGCAGGCCGTCGAGGCGCCGGCAGATCTCCGCGCAGGCCTCGGGGTCGTCCTCGACGCGGAAGCCGGGCCGGGCCGCCGCGCCCCGGTCGGCGAACAGCCGCAGCGCGACCGGCTCGGGCAGCGGCTCCACCGGGCGCAGCAACTCCCCCGGCACGCCCAGGGGTTCACGGCTGGTGGCGAGGACGGTCAGGCCGGGGCAGCGCTCCAGCAGGTCCTCGGTGAGGCGGGCCGCTGCGTCGGCGACGTGCTCGCAGTTGTCCAGGATGAGCAGCATGCCGGGGCGGGAGCAGTGCTCCGCGAGGCGTTCGACGGGGTCGTCGAGCCGGTCGGCGACGGCGGCCCGGATGCCCTCGGCGCCCGCGCCGTACAGGACGGTCTCGCGGGCGCCGACGGCCGTGAGCACGGCTTCCGGGACGGCGGCGGGGTCGTCGACCGGGGCGAGTTCGGCCAGCCAAACCCCGCCGGGCATGGTGTGCCGCACGGTCTCGGCGGCCTCCTGCGACAGACGGGTCTTCCCGGCGCCGCCGGGGCCGAGCAGGGTGACCAGACGGGCCGCGGCGAGGTCCCCGCGGATGGACTCGATGTCGCGCTCCCGGCCGATGAAGGAGGTGAGGCGGGCGCGCAGGTTGCCGCGTGCGGGGGCGGCCGGGGCCGTCGGGGCCGTCCCGGGTGCCGCCGCTCGGCCGGCCGGGCCCGCGGCGGGCGTCCGCCGGCCGTCGTCGCCGTCCGGCGCGGTCAGCAACTCGGCGTGCAGCGCGCGCAGTTCCGGGCCGGGGTCGGTGCCCAGCCGGTCGGCGAGGAGCTGTCGTACGTCGTCGTAGGCGGCGAGGGCCTCGGCGGTGCGGCCGGTGTCGCGCAGGGCCCGCAGGCGCAGCGCCTGGAGGGGTTCGTCGAGGGGGCGGCTGTCGCACAGGGCGGTCAGTTCCGGCAGGGCCTGTCCGGCCTCGCCGAGGGCGAGGGCGGCGCCGTGGCGGGCGCGCAGCACGTCCAGGTGCCGGGCCTCCCGGCGGGCCGCCTCGGCGGTGCGGCCGGGGAGGTCGGCCAGGGCGGGGTCGCGCCACAGGGCGAGGGCGTCGTCGAGCAGTACGGCGGCTTTGGCGGGGTCGCCGTCGGCCAGGGCGCGCAGCCCTTCACCGGCCAGCCGCTCGAAGCGGTGCAGGTCGATGTCGTCGGGGGCGGCCGTGAGCCGGTAGCCGCCCTCGGCGGAGGCGACCGCGTCCGCGCCGAGCGCCCGCCGCAACCGGCCGATCAGCGCCTGCAGCGCGCCCGCCGCGTCGGCGGGCGGGTCACCGCCCCACACCTCGTCGACGAGCATCCCGGCGGGCACGGTACGCCCCGCCCGCAGGGCGAGCACGGTCAGCAGCGCACGCAGCCGCGCCCCGCCGACCGGGACGACCGTGCCGTCGGTGCGGATCGCCTGCGTGGTGCCGAGGATGCGGTAGCGCACGGGGTCCATTCTCTCCGGAGCCGGAAGGCCGGTCACGACGGCCCGACGGCGCGGCGGGGGTGGGTCGGTGGGGGCGCCGCCGCGGGACACCGCGGGCGTCACCCGGGGACATGGCGGGGGCGGGTCGGTGAGCGGGCCGGCGGAGGCCGTGGCGGAGCCTCCGTGGGGCGGCACCGGGGGTCCGGTCCGGCGGCGGTGCGGGGGCCGCGGTGGGAGGTGTCGTGCGGTCGCGGCGCGCGCGCGAGCCGGCGGTGTGGGACGCCGGCTGCCGGAGCCGCCCATCCGGCCCCACAGCACGGCTGCCCCGGCCCGGCAACAGGGCAGCCCCGGCCCGGCGACCCGCAGCGCCCGGCTCCGCGCCCCGGCCCCGGCGGGGTCCGGCCCCGCGC
>NZ_NOKT01000027.1 GCF_002237655.1 Streptomyces sp. XY006 | reverse complement strand
AGTTCTCAAGGAACGGTCGCTTCCTTTGTACTCACCCTCTCGGGCTTTCCTCCGGGCGCTTCCCTTCGGTCTTGCGTTTCCGACTCTATCAGATCCTTTTCGATCCGATTCCCTGTCGGCGGGATTTGCCTTCCGGCCCGGGCTTTCGCCCGTCGGCCTTTCGACATTCACTACGTTAGCCGATTCGCCGTCCAACTCATAATCGAGTCCTTCGGCATCGAATTCAGGCATGCGGGCACGCCGAATTCGCCCCTGCTGAGGGGAGGTAGCTAGGTAGTGGTTTGGCCGCTTCCGGCTGCTGGCGAACGCCGTACCCGGTTCAAGCGGCTCGGGCTACATTACGCACCCAGCCTGGGCGAGTCAACTTCGGCGGCGCCTGGGGACATGGGCCCGGTATGGGCTGACCGTCGGGTCGTCGGCGACCCAGAAGCGCCATGGGTGTACGGCGCCTTCGCCCGAGACGCCGGTGCGGGGACCGTTGCGTACCTGGTCGGGGGGCACCGGGGTGCCGGTCAGCATGCGGAGAGGGGTGTCGCCGGCGGTGCACGCGTCCGTGCCGTCGAGGGAGCGGTCCACGTTCAGGGCCGTGGCAAGACGGGCCGGGCCTTTGGCCAGTTCCTTGTCGTTGCGGGCCGAGAGTCGACGGATGCGGGCCAGCTCGGCGCCCTCGATGATCTCGCCCGCGCGCAGCAGGACCGCGCTCGCCTTTCCCTCGGGACCGCACACGAGGTTCATGCAGAACCACATGCCGTAGGTGAAGTAGACGTACACGTGTCCGGGCGGGCCGAACATCACCTCGTTGCGGGCGGTGCGACCGCGATAGGCGTGGGAGCCGGGGTCGTCCGCGCCGTCGTAGGCCTCCACCTCGGTGAGGCGGAGGGCGATCGGACCGTCCGGGGTGGTGCGGACCAGGATGCGGCCGAGGAGGTCGGGGGCGACGTCCAGAACGGGCCGGTCGAAGAACTCCCTGGGCAGGGGCGTACGGTCGGGGGTCGCGATCATGCCGTCCGAGGGTACTGGAGACGCGTGGTGCCGCGGGGTGGCCTCAGGGCACCGGCCTTGTCAGGGTGAGCATGTGGAACCGGCCACGGTCGGATCGCGTTTACAGGGATCAGGGATCCACCCGTAGTGGGCGAGAGGGAGAGACATGGCGTTCAAGAAGCTGCTCGCGAGCCTGGGGGCCGGCGGGGCTTCGGTCGAGACGGTGCTGCACGAGGTCAACGTCGTGCCGGGCGGTGTCGTCCAGGGCGAGGTGCGGATCCAGGGCGGGTCCGTGAACCAGCAGATCGAGGGGCTCTCGGTCGGGCTGCAGGCCAAGGTCGAGGTGGAGAGCGGCGACCAGGAGTACAAGCAGGACATCGAGTTCACGAAGTCGCGGCTGGGCGGTGCCTTCGAGCTGCAGGCGAACGCGGTGCACGCGGTGCAGTTCGGGCTGGAGATCCCGTGGGAGACCCCGATCACGATGATCGACGGTCAGGCGCTGCGCGGCATGAACATCGGGGTGTCCACGGAGCTGGAGATCGCGCGCGCGGTGGACTCCAGTGACCTGGACCCGGTCAACGTGCATCCGCTGCCGGCGCAGAAGGCGATCCTCGACGCCTTCATCCAGCTGGGCTTCTGGTTCAAGAACGCGGACATGGAGCGGGGTGTCATCCGGGGTACGCGGCAGAAGCTGCCGTTCTACCAGGAGATCGAGTTCTTCCCGCCGCAGCAGTACCGCGGGCTGCACCAGGTCGAGCTGAGCTTCGTGGCCGACGAGCACGCCATGGACGTGGTGCTGGAGATGGACAAGAAGCCGGGTCTGTTCAGCGAGGGCAGCGACACCTTCCGGTCGTTCCAGGTGGGGCTCAACGACTACCAGGGCACGGACTGGACGGCGTACCTCAACCAGTGGCTCTCCGAGGTGGGGAGCAAGCGCAACTGGTTCTAGAGGAGGGCCTAGGCTCGGGAGCGACTGCTGGAACCGATCAGGAGGTACCGAGGTGACCGAGCTCAAGCGGCGGCCGCTCCCCCACGACTTCCACCCGCCCGTGCCCTCGTTCACGGTGACGAGTGAGGACGTCCAGGAAGGGGCGACGCTCAAGGACGCTCAGGTCTACGCGGCCGGCAACACCTCGCCGCAGCTGCGGTGGGAAGGCTTCCCGCCTGAGACCAAGAGCTTCGCCGTGACCTGCTACGACCCCGACGCCCCCACGGGCAGCGGGTTCTGGCACTGGGTGCTGTTCGACATCCCGGCTTCGGTGACGGAGCTGCCGGTGGGTGCGGGCAGCGGCAAGTTCGAGGGGCTGCCGGAGGGCGCGATCCACGCGCGCAACGACTACGGCAGCCGGGACTTCGGCGGTGCCGCGCCCCCGCCCGGTGACGGGCCGCACCGGTACGTGTTCACCGTGTACGCCGTGGACCAGGAGAAGCTCGGTCCGGACGCGGACGCCTCGCCGGCCGCCGTGGGCTTCAACCTGCGGTTCCACACGATCGGCCGCGCCCAGCTGATCGGCGAGTACGAGGTGCCCGCCGAGGACTGAGCCGGTCGCCCGCGCGATCCCGGAGTTCATGGAACGTTTGCCCGCTCCTGGTCTTGGAATTGATCAGGAGCGGGCATTTTTGTTGCCGGGGGCACGGGGGTCACCCCCCGTGGGAGCAGCAGATATTGCGTTGTCCATCTCGGCGTGCCCGGCCAGAGTTGATCCCAGCCCGCCAGGGGGTGGGCCGGTGCACACGGGAGGTGGGCTGGTATGCGGGACACGCTGGTACTCAACGCGAGCTTCGAGCCGTTGTCGACGGTGACGCTGAACCGAGCCGTCGTTCTGGTGCTTCAGGACAAGGCCGTCGTCGAGCAGGCCCACCCCGAGCTGCGTATGCGGGGAGCCGCGGTCGACATACCGGCGCCCCGCGTGATCAGGCTCTGCCAGTACGTACGGGTGCCGTTCCGAAGACGAGCGCCGTGGTCGAGGCGCGGTGTGCTGGTGCGGGACCGGCACCGGTGCGCGTACTGCGGGAGGCGGGCGACGACCGTGGACCACGTGGTGCCGCGGTCGCAGGGCGGTCAGGACACGTGGCTGAACACGGTGGCCTCGTGTGCCGAGGACAATCACCGCAAGGCGAACCGGACTCCGGACGAGGCGGGGATGCCGCTGCTGCGGCAGCCGTTCGAGCCGACTCCGGCGGACGCGATGCTGCTGACGCTGGCGCAGGAGGACTTTGCGGCGCTGCCGGATTGGCTGGTGCTGGACGCGGCGTGAGCCGGCGCCGTGGGGCCTGGGTAGCTCTGCGGCTGCGGGCGGGTTCGTCGTGGTTGATCGCGCTGTTCCCCGCGCCCCCGAAAGACGGTGGGCGCGGGGAACCGTTGCGTTGTGGGTGCTCTCAGTCGATGGACGGCTTCTCGCGGCGCTCCTGGGCGGGGACCTGGGCTCCGGTCCCGCCGTTTCCGGAACCTCCGCCGATGCCGCCGAAGTTGCCCATCGCGCCGGAGAGGCCCTTGAGGGCGTCGCCGATCTCGCTGGGGACGATCCAGAGCTTGTTGGCGTCGCCCTCGGCGATCTTCGGGAGCATCTGGAGGTACTGGTAGGAGAGAAGCTTCTGGTCCGGGTCGCCGGCGTGGATGGCCTCGAAGACCGTGCGGACGGCCTGGGCCTCGCCCTCGGCGCGCAGGGCGGCGGCCTTGGCCTCACCTTCGGCGCGCAGGATCTGGGACTGCTTCTCGCCTTCCGCGCGCAGGATCTCGGACTGCCGGACACCCTCGGCCTGGAGGATCGCGGCGCGCTTGTCACGGTCGGCGCGCATCTGCTTCTCCATCGAGTCCTGGATGGAGGTGGGCGGTTCGATCGCCTTGAGCTCGACGCGGTTGACGCGGATGCCCCACTTGCCGGTGGCCTCGTCGAGGACGCCGCGCAGGGCCGCGTTGATCTCCTCGCGGGAGGTCAGGGTCCGCTCCAGGTCCATGCCGCCGATGATGTTGCGGAGGGTGGTGACGGTGAGCTGCTCGATCGCCTGGATGTAGCTGGCGACTTCGTAGGTGGCGGCCCGTGCGTCGGTCACCTGGTAGTAGATGACGGTGTCGATGTTGACGACCAGGTTGTCCTGGGTGATCACCGGCTGGGGCGGGAAGGGCACGACCTGCTCGCGCAGGTCGATGCGGTTGCGGATCGTGTCGATGAACGGGACGACGATGTTGAGCCCCGCGTTGAGCGTCCGCGTGTAGCGGCCGAAGCGCTCGACGATGGCCGCACTGGCCTGTGGGATGACTTGGATCGTCTTGATCAGGGCGATGAAGACCAACACCACCAGAATGATCAGGACGATGATGACCGGTTCCATCGTCGTTCCCCGTGTCCCTTCTCCGCTGCGGCGCCTTCGGCAGATCTTATGGTTGTCGAAGATCTTGCTGGTCGAGTCTGACAGACCGTCGCGTAGCTGGCGAGGAGTTCGCCCCAGTTACGTCGTGCGAGGTCACATGACGATCGCGGTGGCACCCTCGATGTCCACGACGTCCACTTCCTGGCCCACTTCGTAGGCGCGGTCGGTGTCGAGGGCGCGGGCCGACCAGACTTCTCCGGCCAGCTTGATCCGGCCGCCGGACGCGTCGACGCGTTCCAGGACGACGGCTTGTCTGCCCTTCAACGCGTCCACCCCGGTGGCGAGTTGGGGCCGCTGGGAGCGGTGCCGGTTCGCGATGGGCCGTACGACGGCGATGCCCGCGGTCGAGATGACGGCGAAGACGACGACCTGGGCGACGGCTCCGCCGCCGAAGACGCCGGTGACCACCGCCGCGGCGATGGCTCCCACCGCGAGCATGCCCAGTTCCGGCATCGCGGTGATCACGAGCGCGATGCCGAGCGCCGTCGCGCCGATCAGCCACCACAGCCATGCGTCGATGTCCACGTGGTCATCGTAGGACCGAGGCCCCTGTCGCCGACAGGGCGCCCAGCGGGTAAATGCCCTTCTTACCCTGGGACTTGCCCGGCGCTCGGGCGGTTCAGGACAGCGGCAGGCCCTGGGCGGTCCAGCGCTCGCCCACCTGTTCGACGACGAGCGGGAGGCCGAAGCAGAGGGAGAGGTTGCGGGAGGTCAGTTCGAGCTCCAGCGGGCCGGCGGCGAGGACCTTGCCCTGGCGGATCATGAGGACGTGGGTGAAGCCCGGCGGGATCTCCTCGACGTGGTGGGTGACCATGAGCATCGAGGGGGCGATGGGGTCGCGGGCGAGGCGGCCGAGACGGCGGACGAGGTCCTCGCGTCCGCCGAGGTCGAGGCCGGCGGCCGGCTCGTCGAGCAGGAGCAGCTCGGGGTCGGTCATCAGGGCGCGGGCGATGAGGGTGCGCTTGCGCTCGCCCTCGGAGAGGGTGCCGAACTTGCGGTCCAGGTAGTCGCTCATGCCGAGGCGGTCGAGGAAGGCGCGGGCGCGCTGCTCGTCGATCTCCTCGTAGTCCTCGTGCCAGGTGGCGGTCATGCCGTACGCGGCGGTGAGGACCGTCTCCAGGACCGTCTGGCGCTTGGGGAGCTTTTCGGTCATGGCGATGCCGGCCATGCCGATGCGGGGGCGCAGTTCGAAGACGTCGGTGCCGGGGCGGCCGAGGGTCTCGCCGAGGATGGTGGTGGTGCCCGAGCTGGGGTAGAGGTAGGTGGAAGCGAGGTTGAGGAGGGTGGTCTTGCCGGCGCCGTTCGGGCCGAGGATGACCCAGCGCTCGCCCTCCTTGACCGACCAGGAGACCTGGTCCACCAGAGCCCGGCCCTCGCGGACCACGGATACGTCCTGAAGCTCCAGAACATCGCTCATGAGCGCGTTGTCTCCCCTTGCAGTGTGGCCGGTCTCGGCTGTCGCGTACGCCTGTGGCTCGGTCCGCCGCGCCGGTGGGCGCAGCCCTCCATGAAATCTACGCCACTGGTCGGCCGGGGCATTCCCTCGGTCCGGTCCTTGGGGGGTCCTAGGGTGGGAGCATGCTCACGGAACCACGCGCTGGACGTCTCGCAGCTTGGGGAAATGCCCTTTTGGCCGGACTTGTCTCGCCGGATGACGCCGTGCTCGCCATCGTCGGCGAGGACGCGGTGCATCGGGTGGAGGGGCTGCCCGGTGAGTCGGGCCAGGTCGGGCTGACGCTCGCGTTGGGGCGGTTGCGCGCGCTCGGGGTGACCGGGCTGCGGGTGGCGCTGCCGGCGCCGGGGCATCCGCTGGGGCTGAGCGGGCCGCCGGAGTTCAACGCGCGGGCGCTGGAGGCCGAGGAGGCGGTGGTCTGTCACGGGGCCGCGCTCGGGCTGGTGCCGGACGTGTACGAGGCCGGGCCCGAAGGGGTGCAGGTCGAGGTGGTGTGGCATGTGCTGCCCGTGCGGGAGGCGCCGCCCGCGGATGTGCCGTCGCTGGGCGAGGCGGAGCGGGAGCTCGCGGAGGCCCTGCGGGAGGCGACCGAGGTGCTGACGCGGCTGGACGTCGCCGGGTCGGGGCCGGTGGCGGAGGCGGCGATCGACGCGTACCGGGCTCGGGCCGAGCGGGGGTGGGAGGTGCTGGCGCCGGGGTACCCGCCGCGGGCGGTGCGCGTGCTGGAGCTGGCGCAGCGGGTGGGGACGTTGATCGGGGTGGCCACGGAGCGGGGGCACGGGGGTGCGGTGAGCTCGTCCGAGATCTCCGCGCGGCGGGAGGCGTTGCGGCCGGTGGAGCGGACGGCTCGGCGGGCGCAGGTCGCGGCGTACAACTCCGTTGTGGAGGAGCGGGAGCGGGGAGTGCGGTGAGGTTGTGCGGTGACGGGGGGTTGTGTGGTGCTCGGTGTCGGTGCTGAGGTCACGGCGTTGCGCAGCCCGGCGTTGCGGGGTACTGCCTGCGCCCACCCGTGCCGCCCCAGCGGCACGACTGCCCGCAGCTGTGCGGCACGTGTGCCCGCTGCTCTGCGGCACCACTGCCCGCAGCTGAGCGGGCCGGCCTCCCGGGTGGGGCCGGGAGGCCGGGGTTGTCTCCGGCTCGGGGGCGGAGACGGGGTGTCAGTGGTTGACGGCGAGGTTGCCGAAGGCGGGGTTCAGGACGCCCACGACGTTCACGCTGTTGCCGGAGACGTTGACCGGGACGTGCACCGGGGCCTGGATGACGTTGCCCGAGCCGACACCCGGGGAGCCGGCGGCCTGGCCGTCGGCGTGCGCGCTGGTGGCGGAGGCCATGCCCGCGCCCGCGGCCAGCAGGCCACCGGTCACCATCGTCACGGCCGCTGCCTTCTTCAGGTTCTTCACTTCTGAGCCCTCCTTGCGATTGCCGCGGCAGGCGCCGCAGCACGCACTGGAGAACGGCGGAGATCCAGGGAGGATGCGCCATATGGGGGACGTTCCCACGACAGTATGAATCTCGGTCCGGAACGCAACCTTCCGGGTTGCCGTGGGGTGAGCGTGTCAGCCCGTCACACCATGGCGGACGGCCCACAGCGCGGCCTGGGTCCGGTCGGCCAGGTCGAGTTTCATCAGGATGTTCGAGACGTGGGTCTTGACGGTCTTCTCGGAGAGGACGAGCGCACGGGCGATCTCCCGGTTGGAACGGCCGTCCGCTATCAGGCCGAGCACCTCGCGCTCCCGCTCGGTGAGTGAACCGCCCCTGCCGGGGCCGGAGTTGGCCTCCTCCTGGGAGAGCAGGGCGCCGGCGACCTCCGGCTGGAGCAGGATGTGCCCGGCGTGCACCGAGCGGATGGCCCCGGCGAGGGCGTCGGGGTCGACGTCCTTGTAGACGTACCCGGCGGCACCCGCGCGCAGGGCCGGGACCACCGTGCGCTGCTCGGTGAAGCTGGTGACGACCAGCACGCGCGCGGGGTTGTCCAGCTCGCGGAGTCTGCGCAGGGCGTCGACGCCGTCCATGCCCGGCATCTTGACGTCCATGAGGATGACGTCGGGCCGCAACTCCTCGGCGCGGTCGACGCCTTCGGCGCCGTCGGCCGCCTCGCCGACCACCTCGATGTCGTCCTGCACTTCCAGGAACGTGCGCAGGCCCCGGCGGACGACCTGGTGGTCGTCGACGAGCAGGACCTTGATCGCGTCAGCCACCGGGGACCTCCATCTCGATCGTGGTGCCCTTGCCGGGCGCCGATTCCACGGTCAGCGAGCCGCCGGCGCCGCCCGCCCGGTCCCGCATCGAGACCAGGCCGAGGTGGCGCCCCGCGCGGCGGACCGCCTGCGGGTCGAAACCGCTGCCGTCGTCCGTGACCCGCAGGACCGCGCCGTGGCCGCGGCGCTCCAGGGTCACGTCGACGTGGTCGGCGCCGGAGTGGCGCAGGGCGTTGTGCAGGGCCTCCTGGGCGACGCGCAGCAGGGCCTCCTCCTGAGAGGCGGGCAGGGCCTTCACGCCGTGGCCGGTGAACGTCACGCGGGCGCTGTGGGCGCGGTCGAGGACCTGGATCTGCGTGCGCAGGGTCGCCACCAGGCCGTCCTCGTCGAGTGCGGCCGGGCGCAACTCCACCACGGCCGCGCGCAGTTCGTCGGCGGCCTCGGCGGCCAGGGCCGCCACCTGCTGCAGTTCGCCCTTGGCGCGGGAGGGGTCGCGGTCGACCAGCCGGGCCGCGGCCTGCGCCGTCAGACGCAGCGAGAACAGCTTCTGGCTGACCGCGTCGTGCAGTTCGTGGGCCAGGCGTGAGCGTTCCTCGGCGATGGTCAGTTCGCGGCTTCGCTCGTAGAGGCGGGCGTTGGTGAGGGCGATCGCGGCGTGCTGGGCGAGGATGCCGAGCAGTTCCTCGTCGTCCTGGGTGAAGCCGCAGCTGCCCTCGGGCTTCGGGCAGTTCTTGTTCGCGAGGAACAGGGCTCCGATCACCTCGTCGCCGTCCCGGATGGGCAGGCCCAGGAAGTCGACGAGGTCGGGGTGGGCCTTGGGCCAGCCTTCGAAGCGGGGGTCCTTGCGGACGTCGGCGAGGCGCTCGGACCGGGCCTCGTGGAGCATCGCGGCGAGGATGCCGTGCTGGCGCGGGAGGGGGCCGATGGCCTTCCACTGCTCCTCGCTGACGCCGTCGACGACGAACTGGGCGAAGCCGCCGTGGTCGTCCGGGACGCCGAGCGCCGCGTACTGCGCGTCGAGCAGTTCGCGGGCGGAGGCGACGATCGTCTTGAGGACGTCGCGCACCTCCAGGTGTCTGCTCATGGCCAGCAACGCGGAGCTCACCGCGGCGAGGCCGGACCGGGGGCCGTGGCTCATGTCCTCACGGTACCGGCGGGCTGTGACGGCGGGGATCGGGCCGGTGGCCGCGCGGGCCCGGTCCGTGGACCTAGGCCGCGGGACGGAGGCGCCGGGCGGGGTGGCGTAGGACCGGGGCCGGGCGGCCGGGCCGGGCCGGTGGCCGGCCTAGGGCCTGTCGTTCGGATCAAGTCGCAGGAAGCCGGCAGTGCTGGTCGGTGCCGGTGAGCGGGGTCTGGTGCGTGCGACTGCAAGGCGGAGGAGGGCGTCGACGCGGAGCGTCGGCAACCGACGACAACGCCGCAGACGCGCGTGCCGGACCCCGCGTCTGCGTCATGATCCGAACGACAGGCCCTAGGTCCGGGGGCGGTGGGCCGGTGGCGTAGGGCGAAGGGCCCCGGTGGGTTGCGGCCCGGGGCGGAGGCGGTGGGGGCGGGTCCGTTTCTACGGTGAGGGCACTTCGGTCACGACGAGGGAGCTGATCATGCCTGTTGCGATCATCACCGGGGCGTCGAAGGGCCTGGGCCGGGCGCTCGCCGAGGGCCTGGCCGGGCGGGGCTGGGACCTGGTGCTCGACGCGAGGGGTGCGCAGGCCCTGGCCGACACGGCCGAGGCGGTCTCCGCGCACGGGGTGCGGGTGCGGGCCCTGCCGGGGGACGTCACGGACGCGGCTCACCGCTCGAAGCTGGTCGAGGCGGCGTGGCGGCTGGGCGGGCTCGACCTGCTGGTGCACAACGCGAGCGCGCTGGGCATCGAGCCGCTGGTCCGGCTGGAGGAGCTGCCGCTTCCGGGGCTGCGACGGGCGCTGGAGGTGAACCTGGTGGCCTGCCTGGGCCTGGTCCAGGAGGGACTGGCGCTGCTGCGGGCCTCCGCTGCGGGCACGGTGGTGGTGGTCAGTTCGGACGCGGCGGCGGAGGCGTACGAGACCTGGGGCGGCTACGGGGCGTCGAAGGCGGCCCTGGACCAGCTGGCGGCGGTGCTCGCCGTGGAGGAGCCGGGGCTGCGGGTCTGGGCCGTGGACCCCGGGGACATGGCCACGGACCTCTACGCGGCGGCCGTGCCGGAGGACCGGGAGCCGCGGCCCGCGCCCGAGACGGTGGTGCCGGGGTTCCTGCGGCTGCTGGACGAGCGGCCGGCGAGCGGCCGGTACGCGGCCGCGGCCCTGGTGGACGGCGCCGTATGACGCTCGGGGTGCGGGTGCCCCGCGAGCTGTCGGCCCGGGTGCCGGCCGAGCAGCGGGGGCCGGGGCTGGACCGGGACGCCGTGCGGCTGCTGGTCTCGCGGGGTGCCGAGGTCGCCCATCACACGTTCGCGGAGCTGCCGGGGCTGGTGCGGGCCGGGGACGTGTTCGTGGTCAACACCTCCGCCACGCTGGCGGCGGCCGTCGACGGGCGGTCCGGGCACGCGCGCGTGGTGGTGCACTTCTCCACGCGTGGGGACGACGGCCGCTGGGCGGTGGAGCTGCGGGAGCCCGACGGGCGCGGCACCACGCGCGCGCGTGCGGGCGGGCCCGCGGGCAGGGAGGTGTGCCTGCCCGGGGGTGTGCGGCTGGTGCTGGAGGAGCCGGTGAGCGCGCGGAGCGAGCGGTTGTGGTGGGCGCGGGTCTCCGGGCCCGGGATACCGGGGCTGCTGCGGGAGTACGGGCGGCCCATCCGTTACGCCTACACGGAGCGGGACCAGCCGCTGTCCGTCTACCAGACGGTGTTCGCGCTGCCGTCTGCCGACGGGGAGGGCAGTGCGGAGATGCCGAGTGCGGCACGGCCCTTCACGGCGCGGCTGGTCGCGGAGCTGGTGCGCCGGGGGGTGTGGTTCGCGCCGGTCACGCTGCACGCGGGGGTGGCGTCGGCGGAGGCGCACGAGCCGCCGTATCCGGAGCGGTTCACGGTGCCGGAGGCGTCGGCGCGTCTGATCGAGGAGGCGCGGGCGGGCGGGGGCCGGGTGGTGGCGGTGGGGACGACGGCGGTGCGGGCCGTGGAGTCGGCGGTGGACGCCGCCGGGGTCGTCCGCGCGCGTGCGGGTTGGACGGACCTGGTCGTCACGCCGGAGCGGGGGGTACGGGCCGTGGACGGGCTGCTGACCGGGCTGCACGAGCCGGAGGCCTCGCATCTGCTGATGCTGGAGGCGGTCGCGGGCCGGGAGGCGGTCGAGCGGGGTTACGCGGCGGCGCTGCAAGGCCGCTATCTGTGGCACGAGTTCGGGGACGTGCACCTCGTCCTGCCCTGAAAAGGCCCTCACACAGAGCATCGCTCGTGCAACGGGTGGTGAGAAGGCGCGGCGGGCGATGTG
The DNA here is from genome assembly GCF_002237655.1 of Streptomyces sp. XY006. Classification (GTDB taxonomy): domain Bacteria; phylum Actinomycetota; class Actinomycetes; order Streptomycetales; family Streptomycetaceae; genus Streptomyces; species Streptomyces levis. Next base: position 114,270 of record NZ_NOKT01000027.1, on the reverse strand, counting down.
AGCCCGCGCATAGGGCGCACGTCACGTACGAAAGTGCATAGGAGACAAAGTCGCCCCTATTGAGCGGCGCAGATCGTCCAATCTGCCCCGATTTGCCCCTCCCTGATCCACTATCTTCCTTCGTACGTCACACCTTTGCCTCGCGATTTTGCGGCCGCTAAGAATGGCTCTCGTCGCTCAGCGCCGTGGGTTCTGCCCCCGCGGCGTTCGTGTCGGAAACACACCGAGTCCAACGCCGGACGCCGAGCGACTCCCGCGCTATTCGAAGAGGTCCACACCAGCATGCCCAAGAACATCTTCAGCCGTGTTCAGAGTCGTAGCCTGACCCGTCACCACAAGATCGCCATGGCGGGTGTCGCCACCCTCGGTGCCGCCGCCATCGGTTTCTCCGCGGTGCCGAGCGGTGCCTCGACCACGACCACGACCGAGGCCGCTCAGCCGGCTGCGGTGGCGTTCAGCACGGAGCAGATCAAGGACGTCAAGGCGAGCGTCACCGACCAGATGGCCGGCGCCAGCGTCAAGGCGGAGCAGATAGCTGCCAAGAAGAAGGCCGAGGCCGCCGCGGCCGCCAAGAAGAAGGCCGCCGCCGAGGCGGCGAAGAAGAAGGCCGCGGCCGAGCGCCAGGCCAAGGAGGCCGCGAGCCGCGCCGCCAAGCGCGCCGAGGCGAAGAAGGCCGCCCAGAAGAGCTACCCGAACAACCTCGACGGCTGGATCCGCGAGTCCCTCGACGTCATGAAGAAGCACGGGATCCCCGGCTCCTACGAGGGCATCAAGCGCAACATCATCCGGGAGTCCTCGGGCAACCCGCGGGCGATCAACAACTGGGACATCAACGCCATCAACGGCATCCCGTCGAAGGGCCTGCTGCAGGTCATCCCGCCGACCTTCAAGCACTGGCACGTCCCCGGCACCTCCTGGGACATCTACGACCCGGTAGCGAACATCACCGCCGCCTGCAACTACGCGGCCGACAAGTACGGCTCGATGGACAACGTCGACAGCGCGTACTGAGGCCGGCGCGGGACCTCTGCTTCGCTGAACGAACGCCGAAGGGCGGCACCCTCCTGACGGGGTGCCGCCCTTCGGACGCGGAGCGGTGGTGACTACTTGCGCATGACCTCGGGCTCGTGGCGGCGCAGGAAGCGGGCCACGAAGAAGCCGCAGATCACGCCGAGCGCCAGCAGCGCGCCCATGTCCATGACCCAGGCCCCGACCGTGTGCTCCCACAGCGGGTCGGTGTCCCCGGCCGTCTCGGGCGGGCTGATCTTGTTGAAGTCCAGCGTGGCACCGGAGGCGGCGACCGCCCAGCGCGACGGCATCAGGAACGAGAACTGGTTGACGCCGATCGAGCCGTGCAGCGTGAACAGGCAGCCGGTGAAGACGACCTGGATGATCGCGAACATCACCAGCAGCGGCATGGTCTTCTCGGCGGTCTTCACCAGCGACGAGATGATCAGGCCGAACATCATGGACGTGAAGCCCAGCGCCATGATCGGCACGGACAGCTCCAGCAGGGTGGCGCCGCCGAAGACGAGCCCCTCCTCGGGGATCTCCCGGCTGGAGAAGCCGATGACGCCGACCAGCAGACCCTGCAGCACGGTGATCATGCCGAGCACGAACACCTTCGACATCAGGTAGGCCGAGCGGGACAGGCCGGTGGCGCGCTCCCGCTCGTAGATGACCCGTTCCTTGATCAGCTCGCGGACCGAGTTGGCCGCACCGGCGAAGCAGGCGCCGACCGCGAGGATCAGCAGCACCGTGGTGGCCGTGCCGTTCGGGATGATCCGGCCGGTCTGCGGGTTGGCCGGGTTCGGCAGAAGGCCCTTGTCCGCGTCGATGAGCAGGCTCACCGCGCCGAGCACGGCCGGCAGGATCACCATCAGGGCCAGGAAGCCCTTGTCGGACGCGATCACCGAGACATAGCGCCGGACGAGCGTGACGAACTGCGACATCCAGCCCTGCGGCTTCGGCGGCTTCATCGCCTGCATGGGCGGAACCTGTACGGACTGCGGCGCCACCGCGTCCAGGTCCGCGGCGTACATCTGGTAGTGCTGCGAGCCCTTCCAGCGGCCCGCCCAGTCGTAGTCGCGGTAGTTCTCGAAGGCGGAGAAGACGTCGGCCCAGGTGTCGTAGCCGAAGAAGTTCAGCGCCTCCTCCGGCGGCCCGAAGTAGGCCACCGAGCCGCCCGGCGCCATCACCAGCAGCTTGTCGCACAGGGCCAGCTCGGCCACGGAGTGCGTGACGACGAGGACCGTGCGGCCGTCGTCGGCGAGGCCGCGCAGCAGCTGCATGACGTCGCGGTCCATGCCCGGGTCGAGGCCGGAGGTCGGCTCGTCCAGGAAGATCAGCGACGGCTTGGTCAGCAGCTCCAGGGCGACCGAGACGCGCTTGCGCTGACCGCCGGACAGGGACGTGACCTTCTTGTCCTTGTGGATGTCGAGCTTGAGCTCGCGCAGCACCTCGTCGATGCGGGCCTCGCGCTCGGCCGCCGTGGTGTCGGCGGGAAAGCGCAGCTTGGCCGCGTACTTGAGGGCCTTCTTGACGGTCAGCTCCTTGTGCAGGATGTCGTCCTGCGGGACCAGACCGATGCGCTGGCGCAGCTCGGCGAACTGCTTGTAGAGGTTGCGGTTGTCGTAGAGCACCTCGCCCTGGTTGGCGGGCCGGTAGCCGGTGAGCGCCTTGAGCAGGGTGGACTTGCCGGAGCCGGACGGGCCGATGACCGCGATCAGCGACTTCTCCGGGACGCCGAAGGAGACGTCCTTGAGGATCTGCTTGCCGCCGTCGACCGTGACGGTCAGGTGGCGGGCGGAGAAGGACACCTCACCGGTGTCGACGAACTCCTCCAGCCGGTCGCCGACGATCCGGAACGTCGAGTGGCCGACGCCGACGATGTCCGTCGGGCCCAGCAGCTGCGTGCCGCCCTTGGCGATCGGCTGACCGTTGACGTACGTGCCGTTGTGCGAGCCGAGGTCACGGATCTCCATGCGCCCGTCGGGCGTGGCGTGGAACTCGGCGTGGTGCCGCGAGACCTGGAGGTCGGAGACGACCAGCTCGTTCTCCAGGGCACGGCCGATGCGCATCACGCGGCCGAGGGAGAACTGGTGGAACGTGGTCGGGCTGCGGTCGCCGTAGACCGGCGGTGCCCCCGCGACACCACCGGAGCCCTGCTGCTGCGGGATGTGCGCCGCGGGCTGCTGCGGCTGCTGCCAGCCGGCCTGCGGGGCCTGCTGCTGGTGCGGCGTCTGCTGGGCGGGAGCCTGCTGCCCCCAGCCGGGGTTCGCGCCCTGCGCCGCGTACGGCTGCTGCTGGGGCTGGGCCTGCGGCGTGGCGACGGAGGCCGCGGCGCCGGACAGGTTCAGGCGCGGGCCGTCGGTCGCGTTGCCCAGGTTGACCGCCGAGCCGGGGCCGAGCTCCATCTGGTGGATGCGCTGCCCCTGCACGAACGTGCCGTTGGTGCTGCCGTGGTCCTCGATGACCCAACTGCGGCCGTTGAAGCTGACCGTGGCGTGACGCCAGGAGACCCTGGCGTCGTCGAAGACGACGTCCCCCTGCGGATCACGTCCGAGGGTGTATGCCCTGGACGGATCGAGCGTCCAGGTACGTCCGTTTGATTCCAGTACGAGTTCCGGCACTCCATGCCCCACTGAGTTGTCCCCCGAGTTACCCCCGACATGGGGAGTCTAGGGATGTCGAACATCGGGGGGAACTATTTCAGGAGCGGCCCCCTGACCGAAAGTCGGGCCTTGTGATGAGCGCACGCGGACGCGTCGGCCGATTCCGTTGACGGGGTTGAAAACGGACCGGAGAGTGGTATTTCGACGCGAGGGGGACATGCGCGGTGTTCCGCCGCGTAGCGGATCGGGGGGTCTGCCATGGGTGCTGCGACAGGTGCGGAGTCGGCGAGGGACGGTGCGCGCGTGCCGTGGGGGGACGTGCTGATGTCCGCCGTCGCCGCGGTGAGCTGGGCGTTGATCGGGATGGCCGGGACGGCCGCGCTGGGCCTGCGGCTGCTGGAGGCGGACGCGGCGGGCTCGTTGGGGCCGATGACCGCGGCGGTGGTGGCGCTCGCGGCGGGTGGGTCGGTCACGCCGTCCGGTGACGTGTCGGCGTTCGGCCTGACGGGCGCGGAGGCGGACACAGCCATCGAGATCACGCCACTGGGCGTCAGCCTGGTCGGCGCGGTGCTGCTGTCGTGGTTCTTCCTGCGGTCCTTGCGGGCGGCGGGAGTTGTGATCGCACCGGCCGAACTCCTCGCGCGTGCGGGCGCGGTGGTCGCGCTGTTCGTGGCCATGCTGGGCGGGCTGGCCTGGGCGGGACACGATGTGATCACGATCGACGGCGGGTCGCTGGGTCTGGACGACATGCCCGGGGGAGGCGGGGGCATCGAGGTCCCGGGGCTCGGGGACATCGGAGGGCTGCTGCCGGACCGGCTCGGTGAGCTGGTCGACGCGCAGGCGGCCGTGGGCTTCACGGTGGACACGGCGCCGACGCTGCTCGGCGGGCTCGGGTGGTCTGCCGGGATCCTCGCCATCGCCCTGCTGGCGTCCCGCCGTACTCCCCTGCCGCCGGGCTGGGAGGCCGTGCACCGGGTCGTGCGGCCGGCGGCGTCCGCGGTGGTGACCGTGCTGCTGGTGGCCGTGGCGGCGGGGCTCGCGGCGGCGGCGTACGCGGCGGCCGGCGACGACCATCCGCGCCGCGTCGCCGGGGCGGCGCTGCTCGGGGCGCCGAACGGGGTGTGGCTGGGCGTCCCGCTGGGCCTGTTCGTGCCGTGGGACGGCCGGGCCACGGGTGAGCTGACCCGCTTCCTGCCGGACCCCCTGGACGACCTGCTCGGCTCCGGCACGGACCGGCCGGTGACGCTGGGACGACTGGCCGAGCTGGACCAACGGGTCTGGCTGCTCGGGGTGGCGGCGGCACTGATGATGCTGCTGGGCGGGGTGCTGACGGCGGTGCGGACGCCGGTTGTGCGGGCGCGGGCGGTGCGGGGCGGGTCGGTCGGGTCGGGCTTGCCGGTCGGGTTGGGCGCGTCCGGCGGATCGGGGGCGCTGAGGGCCTCGGGGGCTTTCGCCTTCGCGGGCCGGTGCGCGCTGCGGCTGGGGGCGGCGACCGGGCTCGCCCTGCCGCTGCTGGCCTGGCTCACGGACGTGTCCGTCACCGCGTCCCTGTCCGTCCTCGGCTTCGACGCGTTCGGCGCGGGCCTCGACCTGCACGGCCACCTCGGCATGGCCCTGCTCCTGGGCGCGGTGTGGGGCGCGGGTGCCGGAGGCGCGGGGGCCTTGCTGGCCTGGGCCTTCGGGGTGGCGGGACGATCGGCCACCGCCCTGGCACTGGCCGCGGAGGGCCGGGGGCGTGGAGAGGGTGACGGGCCTGGGTCGGGGGCAGGGTCGGTGTCAGGGTCGGTGTCAGGGTCGGTGTCAGGGTCCGTTTCGGAGGCGGCGGGTGGCTTCGCGGGGGCGTATGACGGGGGCGGCACGGGTCCTGGGCCGGCGGGGCGCGTGGGCGGTGGGGCGTGGCCGGGGTACGACAGGGGCGCCGGGCGGCTCGGGCCTGGGGGACGGTCTGAGGAAGGGCCAGGGGCGGGGCCGGGAGCAGGTGGTGCGGGAGGCCCGGGGGCCGGTGGTGGTGCGGCGGGACCCTGGGCCGGTGTGACGCCCCAGGGGTACCGCGAGGGCGCCGGGCCGTCCGGGCCGGAGGGCGGTCAGGCGGGGGCAGGGTGGACGGGATCCCGGGGAAGCACCTCTCCCCCGAGGCACGACGCCGGGCGTCCCGGGGGACCTGGCACAGCCGGCCGTGAGGCGGCGGCGCACGGCGAGGAGTCCGGGCCCTACGCGCCGGGGGTGCCCTACCGTCCGCCGAACCCGGCCACCAACCCCTACCTGCGCGTCCCCGACGAACTGCGGGAGCCGGAGGACGCTCGGCCAGGTGACCACTCCGCTCCCCGGAGGGACTCCTCCGCCACCCCGCAGGGCCCCTCCGCCACCCCACAGGATCCCTCCGGTACGCCGCCAGATCCCTCCGGTACTCCAGGGGCCCACTCCGCCGCCTCGGCCACCCCGGAGGGCCGGTCCTCCGCCTCGGAAGGCCGGTCCGCCGCCCCGGAGGACGACTCCCTCGCCCCGGACGAGGACCCAGACGAGGGCGACATCTACGGCGCCCCCACGGTCGTCCGGCCCGTCGGGCCGCCCCCGCGCGGGCCCCGGCAGTCTCGCGGGCCGGGGAACGGGAACGGTCCGCCCTCCCGGCCGGACGAGTGGCCTCCGCCCCCGCCGCCCCCTCCGCCACCGCCGCGCACACCACGCGGCGGCCGGTGAGGCCCGCCGGTCCACGGCTCCGGCCCGCGCCTCCCGGCCCTCGTACGCAAGGTCCACGCCACCCGGCTGACACCCACTGTTCGCTGTCCGCCAGGCGGACCTCAGGGGCGGTGCGAGGCACCTGCCGGATACGGTGGAACCACCATGAGCGCTTCGCAGACCTCGTCTTCCGATGTTCCTGCCGACGTCCCCGCCGACGTCCCCACCCTGCTGGTCAAGATCTTCGGCAAGGACAGGCCCGGCATCACGGCCGGCCTCTTCGACACCCTCGCCGCCTACTCCGTCGACGTCGTCGACATCGAGCAGGTCGTCACCCGTGGCCGCATGGTGCTGTGCGCGCTCGTGACCGAGCCGCCCCCCGGCCTGGAGGGAGGCCTGCGGGCGACCGTCCACAGCTGGGCCGAGTCGATGAAGATGCAGGCGGAGATCATCTCCGGCCTCGGCGACAACCGGCCGCGCGGCCTGGGCCGCTCCCTGGTCACCGTCCTCGGGCACCCGCTCACCGCGGAGGCCACCGCGGCGATCGCCGCCCGGATCACCAAGACCGGCGGCAACATCGACCGAATCTTCCGCCTCGCCAAGTACCCCGTGACCGCGGTCGAGTTCGCCGTCTCCGGCGTGGAGACCGAGCCGCTGCGCACCGCCCTGGTGACCGACGCGGCGAAGCTCGGCATCGACGTGGCGGTGGTCGCCGCCGGCCTCTACCGGCGCGCGCAGCGCCTGGTCGTCATGGACGTCGACTCGACGCTCATCCAGGACGAGGTCATCGAGCTGTTCGCCGCGCACGCCGGCTGCGAGGACAAGGTCGCCGAGGTGACGGCGGCCGCGATGCGCGGGGAGCTGGACTTCGAGCAGTCCCTGCACGCGCGTGTGGCGCTGCTGGAGGGCCTGGACGCCTCCGTCGTGGACAAGGTGCGCAGCGAGGTGCGTCTGACGCCGGGCGCGCGCACGCTGATCCGCACGCTGAAGCGGCTGGGCTACCAAGTGGGCGTGGTCTCGGGCGGTTTCACGCAGGTCACGGACGACCTGAAGGAGCGGCTGGGGCTGGACTTCGCCCAGGCCAACACGCTGGAGATCGTCGACGGCCGGCTCACGGGCAAGGTGACCGGCGAGATCGTCGACCGCGCGGGCAAGGCGCGGCTGCTGCGCCGGTTCGCGGCCGAGGCGGGCGTGCCGCTGTCGCAGACGGTGGCGATCGGTGACGGCGCGAACGACCTGGACATGCTGAACGCGGCCGGTCTGGGGGTGGCCTTCAACGCCAAGCCGGTGGTGCGCGAGGCCGCGCACGCCGCGGTGAACTTCCCCTTCCTCGACACGGTGCTGTACCTGCTGGGCATCACGCGCGAAGAGGTCGAGGCGGCGGACACGGTCGACACCGCCTGAACAGCCCGAACCGCCCGTATAGACCGAACCGAACCTCCGGATCCCGTCCGTACTGGCCCTGGCCTTTCCGCCCCCTCCCGGACCCGTCCGGGAGGGGGCGGCGCCGGTCGGGCGCCGGGCTCGTACCCACGGAGGTCACACCGGTCGGGCCGTCCCGCTCACGCGGAGCGGGTGGTCACTCGGCCGGTGCCCAGTAGTCCCGCAGCGTGGCCACGCCCGGCTCCAGGCTCTTCCACGAGCCCGTGAACGACAGCACGGCGAAGGCGGCGGCAGGGAACCCGCGGCGGGCCATCCGCTCACGGGCGTCGCCCTCGGCCGAGCCCGCCAGGACGTCGGCGAGGCCCTGGATGCCCGGGTTGTGGCCGATCATGAGGAGGTCCTGCGCGTCGTCGGGGGTCTCGTTGAGCACGGCGATCAGCTCACCCGGCGAGGCCTCGTAGATCCGCTCCTCGTAGACGGTTTTCGGCCGCTGTGGGAACTCCTGGACGGCCAGCTTCCAGGTCTCCCGGGTGCGGACCGCCGTGGAGCACAGGGCCAGGTCGAAGGCGATGCCGGTGTCGGCGAGCCTGCGCCCGGCCTCCGCCGCGTCCATACGGCCCCGGTCGGCGAGCGGACGCTCGTGATCGGTCACCTGCGGCCAGTCGGCTTTCGCATGGCGGAAGAGGACAATCCTGCGGGGTTCTGCGACGCTCATGAGATCCAGCTTCGCATGAAACACGCCACAGGGCGCAGGGAGTTGACCACCGGCTCCGGCCGTGCTCAGCGGGCCGTCAGCTGCTGGATCCGCTCGACGAGGTGGGTGATCGCGGGATCACCCGCGGCCGCGTGCGCGTCGGACGGGTGCAGGATCAGCAGGAGCAGGGCCGTGAAGGCGAGCGCGGGCAGGGCGAGGGCCCACCAGGGCAGACGGCCGTCGGCACCGGCCCGGGTCGCCGGGTGGGGCCGGGTGTGCACAGGAGCCGACATGTCTGCCTCCGCTCTTCGAGTGGTCGGTGACCCGCCTGGCGTGGTCACATCTCGAAGCTACGGAATCCGCGGACGCCAACCCATCCGGTGATCCACCCACTTGACCCTGAGCCTCACCCCCTAGGGGACAGGGGGGCTAGCCCCACCCGGGGGTGCGGGCGCCGGATCAGGGCGAGGCGATGGACGCGATGACGGCGATGACGATGAAGATCGCGAAGAAGGCGCCGAACACGAGCAGCATCTTCTTCTGACCGTGCTGGGGATTCGGGTCGAGCACTGGCATGGGGCAAGTCTCGCACCCGCCCGGTGTGCCGCGCGCCCCGGGGTCGGGCCCCGGCGGCTCAGCGGCCCGCCTCGTCCTCCACGGTGCGGTCCCGGCCGGCCAGGACGCCGACCACCATCTGCGGGATCATCAAAGCGCTCATCAGCGCGATCGGCAGGCCCCAGCCGCCGCTGTGCTGGTACAGGACGCCGACCAGGAGGGGTCCGGGGATGGAGATCAGGTAGCCGGTGCTCTGCGCGAACGCCGACAGCTGGGCCACGCCCGGCCCGGTCTTCGCCCGCATGCCGACCATGGTCAGGGCGAGCGGGAAGGCGCAGTTGGCGATGCCGAGCAGCACGGCCCAGGCCCAGGCACCGGCGGCGGGCGCGAGGTACAGCCCGGCGTAGCCGGCGAGGCCGCAGACGCCCAGGGCGAGCACGATCGGGCCCTGGTGCGGCAGCCGCGTGGCCAGGCGGGGTATCACGAAGGCCAGGGGCACGCCCATGACCATGGTGACCGCCAGCAGCAGCCCCGCGGTCCCGGCGGGGACACCGGCGTCCCGGAAGATCTGCGCCATCCAGCCCATCGTGATGTAGGCGGCGGTGGCCTGGAGGCCGAAGAAGACGGCCAGGGCCCAGGCGGTACGGCTGCGGGTGATCCGCAATGGCGCCGCAACCGCGCGCGCCCCGTCGGGCCCGGCGGAGGCACCACGAGCTTCCACCGCGGAGGCACCGCGGGCTTCCACGGCGCCGGCAGCATGCGTGCCGGGGCCGTCGGCGGCCTGTGCCGGTGCCGCGCCGCCGGATGCCGGCTCCGCGGGCCTGTCCCCCGCCCCGGGCATCCTCGCGCGGCCCCGGACGAACGGCAGCCACGGCAGGACCGCCGCCACGGCCAGCGCCGCCCACAGGGCCAGGCCCGACTGCCAGCTGCCGCCGAGCGCGTCGGTGAGGGGCACGGTGACCGCCGCCGCGAGGGCCGTGCCGAGCGCGAGGGCCATGGAGTAGAGGCCGGTCATGGAACCGACGCGGTCGGGGAACCAGTGTTTGACGATGACCGGCATCAGGACGTTGCTGACCGCGATGCCCATGAGCGCCAGGGCGCTGGCGGCCAGGAAGCCTGCCGTGCCGCCGGTGTACGGCCGCAGCAGCAGGCCGGTGGCGATGGCGGCCATGCCGGCGCACACCACCGCGCCGGCGCCGAAGCGGCGGGCGAGCCGCGGGGCCATGACGCCGAAGACGGCGAAACACAGCGGTGGGACGGATGTGAGCAGTCCGGCCACGCTGCCGCTCATGCCGAGCCCGTCGCGGACCTCCTCCAGCAGGGCGCCGAGGCTGGTGATGGCCGGGCGGAGGTTCAGCGCGGACAGCACGATGCCCGCGACGAGCAGCCGCATCGTCCACGCGCGCGGGGACGCACCGCCCGGTCCCTCGCTGCCGTGCGCGGCAGAACTGCGCACCTTGGGGACCGTCGTCGTCCGGGGTGATGTCCGCGTCGTCGTCCGGGTTTCCTCACGAGCCATGAGGCCCATCATAGAATCATGGGATGATTGACTGTCCACTCCTGTCCGGCCCCCGGACGCCCGCCGGGCCGCCGTTCGTGCGAAGGTGAGCCATGCCCCTGAGCCATCCCCGACGTTCGGCCCTGTCCGAGCAGGTCATCGCCGCGCTGCGGGCCCAGATCACCTCGGGCGAGTGGCCGGTCGGCTCTCGCATCCCGACGGAGCCGGAACTGGTCGAGCAGCTCGGTGTCGCCCGCAACACCGTCCGTGAGGCCGTCCGCGCCCTCTCGCACAACGGCCTGCTGGACATCCGCCAGGGCTCGGGCACGTACGTCGTGGCGACGAGCGAGCTGGCGGGCGTGATGCAGCGGCGGTTCGCCGACGCCGATCCCCGGCACATCGCCGAGCTGCGCTCCACGCTGGAGTCCGCTGCCGCCCGGCTGGCCGCCGAGCGGCGCACGGAGAAGGACCTCAAGCAGCTCGACGCGCTGCTGCTGCGGCGCGAGGAGGCCTGGGAGTCGGGTGAGAAGGAGGCGTTCGTGACCGCCGACGCGACCTTCCACCTGGCCGTGGTGTCCGCCTCCCACAACGACGTGATGACGGCCATGTACGCGGACCTGGGCGAGGTGCTGCGGGACTGGCTGCGCGAGGACGTCGGCGAGGAGCTGACGCCGGAGACGCACATGGATCACGGACGGCTGCTCGACGCGATCCGCGCGGGCGACGCGGAGCGGGCGGCGGCGGAGGCCGCGCGCTATCCGTTCCTGTGCCGCCTGGGCGGGATCAGCTCCCCTTCCGGTGGCTGATCCACACCTCGTCGACCTCCTTCCAGCAGCGCCCGGTCAGCCGCACGGTCTGTGCGGGCGCGGTCGCCACCGGCGCGCTGTCGGTGTCGAGGTCCCACCAGCGGGCGCACTCGACGTGCAGGCTCACGCGGTCGGTCTCCGGATACGGGTTGTGGCAGTACGCCGTCACCGTGGAGCTGGTGACCCGGATGCGGCAGGCGGCCCCGAACGGCTCCGCCGACTCCTCGTCGCCGGCGGGCACGCGCGCGTGGGGCACCGCCTCGTACGCCAGGGTCACCACGAGAGCGACGGCGGCGAGGGACAGTGAGGCCGTTCGGCGGGACAAGCGCACAAGGGGACCTCCTCGGCCGTGCTGGGGAGGGGCTCGCGTGGTGAAACGCGTCTCCCAGACTGCCCGGTCGCGGCCCGGCCCGCCCGGCCTGCTGCGCCGAACGGGTGACGCCCCGCTCCCCCGCGCGTGCGGGGAACGGGGCGTCCGGTGCGTACGGGAAGGTGCGTACGGGGAGTTCCGTGCCGGGAGGGTCAGGCGCCGATGGCGTGCAGACCGCCGTCCACGTGGATGATCTCGCCGGTGGTCTTCGGGAACCAGTCGCTCAGCAGGGCGACGACGCCGCGACCGGCCGGCTCCGGGTCCTTCAGGTCCCACTCCAGCGGGGAACGGGAGTCCCAGACGGACGCCAGCTCGCCGAAGCCCGGGATGGACTTGGCGGCCATGGAGCCGATCGGGCCCGCCGAGATGAGGTTGCAGCGGATGTTCTGCTTGCCCAGGTCACGGGCCATGTAGCGGCTGGTGGCCTCCAGGGCGGCCTTCGCCGGGCCCATCCAGTCGTACTGCGGCCAGGCGAACTGCGCGTCGAAGGTGAGGCCGACGACCGAGCCGCCGTTCTGCATCAGCGGCAGGCAGGCCATGGTCAGCGACTTCAGGGAGTACGCCGAGACGTGCATGGCCGTGGCGACCGACTCGAACGGCGTGTTGAGGAAGTTGCCGCCGAGGGCGTCCTGCGGGGCGAAGCCGATGGAGTGGACGACGCCGTCGAGGCCGCCGAGCTCCTCGCCGACGATGTCGGCCAGGCGTCCGAGGTGCTCGTCGTTCGTGACGTCGAGCTCGATGACCTTGGTGGGCTTGGGCAGCTTCCTGGCGATGCGCTCGGTCAGCGTGGGCCGCGGGAACGCGGTCAGGATGATCTCGGCACCCTGCTCCTGGGCCAGCTTGGCGGTGTGGAAGGCGATGGAGGACTCCATCAGCACACCGGTGATCAGGACGCGCTTGCCCTCGAGAATTCCGCTCATGGTGATCAGTGACCCATTCCCAGTCCGCCGTCAACCGGGATGACGGCTCCAGTGATGTACGAGGCGTCGTCCGAGGCGAGGAACCGCACGGCCGCTGCGATCTCCTCCGGCTGGGCGTACCGGCCGAGCGGCACCTGCGACACGATGCCGGAGCGCTGCTCGTCGGTGAGCACCTTGGTCATGTCGGTGTCGACGAAGCCGGGTGCGACGACGTTGAAGGTGATGTTGCGCGAGCCCAGCTCCCGGGCGAGGGACCGCGCGAAGCCGACCAGGGCGGCCTTGGAGGCGGCGTAGTTCGCCTGCCCCGCGGAGCCGAGCAGCCCGACGACCGAGGAGATGAGGACGACGCGGCCCTTCTTGGCGCGCAGCATGCCGCGGTTGGCGCGCTTGACGACGCGGAAGGTGCCGGTGAGGTTGGTGTCGACGACCGAGGTGAAGTCCTCCTCGGACATGCGCATCAGGAGCTGGTCCTTGGTGATGCCGGCGTTGGCGACGAGGATCTCGACGGGGCCGTGGGCCTCCTCGATCTCCTTGTAGGCCTGCTCCACCTGCTCGGCGTCGGTGATGTCGCACTTGACCGCCAGGCAGCCCAGGTCTGTCAGGGCGGCGGGCGGCTCGCCCGAGCGGTACGTGATGGCGACCTTGTCGCCGGCATCGGCGAAAGCGCGGGCGATGGCGAGGCCGATGCCCCGGTTGCCTCCGGTGACGAGAACCGAGCGGCTCAACGGATCACCCTTTCGGTAGCGGTCTGATACCCCGCCCGGGCGCCTGGACGACAGGCGGCGATGACAGGCGGCTTCCTCGAAAACCTATCGGTCCCGGCACGCCCGCGGACAATCGGGCACCGACAGTGGCGTAGGGGACTCACTGTCGGGTCCCTACAGAAGGACGCGTCGATCGGCACGGAAAGTCGTGGCCCGCGCGCGGGATGGGCGACATGATCGGAGCAGTCACCAAGAACGGCAACCACGGTCACCTCGACAGAAAGAGACGGCGGTGCCTCATACCATCGACGAGGCCTTCACGGCCCTCCCCCTACGCGCCCTCGCCGACGCGGCCCTCGCACGCGCGCGTGCGCTGGGCGCCGAGCACGCGGACTTCCGGTTCGAGCGGGTGCGCAGCGCCTCCTGGCGGTTCCGGGACGCCCGGCCCGCCGGGTCGTCGGACACCACCGACCTCGGGTACGCGGTGCGGGTGGTGCACGGCGGCACCTGGGGCTTCGCGTCCGGCGTCGACCTCACCATGGACGCCGCCGCCCGGGTCGCCGGGCAGGCGGTGGCCATGGCGAAGCTGTCCGCGCAGGTGATCAAGGCGGCAGGTTCCGAAGAGCGCGTGGAGCTGGCCGACGAACCGGTGCACGCCGACAAGACGTGGATCTCCTCGTACGAGGTCGATCCGTTCACCGTGCCGGACGAGGAGAAGGCCGGGCTGATCGCGGACTGGAGCGCGCGGCTGCTCGCGGCGCGCGGGGTCGACCACGTCGACGCCTCGCTGCTCACCGTCCACGAGAACAAGTTCTACGCGGACACGGCCGGGACCGTCACCACGCAGCAGCGGGTACGGCTGCACCCGGTGTTCAACGCCGTGGCGGTCGACGAGTCCAGCGGCGAGTTCGACTCGATGCGCACCCTCGCCCCGCCCGTCGGACGCGGCTGGGAGTACCTGCGGGGCACCGGCTGGGACTGGGAGGGCGAGCTGGAGCGGATCCCGGAGCTGCTCGCCGAGAAGATGCGCGCCCCGAGCGTCGAACCGGGCCTGTACGACCTGGTCGTCGACCCGTCCAACCTGTGGCTGACCATCCACGAGTCCATCGGCCACGCCACCGAACTCGACCGGGCGCTCGGCTACGAGGCCGCCTACGCCGGCACCTCCTTCGCCACCTTCGACCAGCTGGGCAAGCTGCGCTACGGCTCGGAGCTGATGAACGTCACCGGCGACCGCACCGCCGAGCACGGCCTGGCCACCGTCGGCTACGACGACGAGGGCGTGGAGGGCCAGTCCTGGGACCTGGTCAGGAACGGCACGCTCGTGGGCTACCAGCTGGACCGGCGGATCGCGAAGCTGACCGGTTTCGATCGGTCCAACGGCTGCGCCTTCGCCGACTCCCCCGGGCACGTGCCGGTGCAGCGCATGGCGAACGTGTCGCTGCGGCCGGACCCGGCCGGGATGTCGACCGAGGACCTGATCGGGGGCGTGGAGCGCGGCATCTACGTCGTCGGGGACCGGTCCTGGTCGATCGACATGCAGCGCTACAACTTCCAGTTCACCGGGCAGCGCTTCTACCGCATCGAGAACGGGCGGCTGGCCGGGCAGCTGCGCGACGTGGCCTACCAGGCGACCACCACCGACTTCTGGGGCTCGATGGCCGCGGTGGGCGGTCCCCAGACGTATGTGCTGGGCGGTGCCTTCAACTGCGGCAAGGCCCAGCCCGGCCAGGTCGCCGCCGTGTCGCACGGCTGTCCGTCCGCCCTGTTCAAGGGCGTCAACATTCTGAACACCACGCAGGAGGCCGGTCGATGAGCGGGCGTGTCAGCAAGCCGCACGAGGTCGTGGAGCGCGCCCTCGAACTGTCCCGGGCGGACGGCTGCGTCGTCATCGCCGACGAGCACTCGTCCGCCAATCTGCGCTGGGCGGGCAACGCCCTGACCACCAACGGCGTCACGCGCGGGCGCACCCTCACCGTGGTCGCCACGGTCGACGGCAAGGAGGGCACGGCCTCGGGGGTCGTGTCCCGGTCCGCCGTGACCGCCGACGAGCTGGAGCCCCTGGTGCGGGCCGCGGAGGCCGCCGCGGACGCCGCCGGTCCCGCCGAGGACGCGCAGCCGCTGGTCACGGGCGTGGACGGGTCGCCGGAGTTCACGCAGGCGCCCGCGGAGACCTCCTCGGCCGTGTTCGCCGACTTCGCGCCGGCCCTCGGTGAGGCCTTCGCACGCGCGCGTGCGGGCGGCCGGGAGCTGTACGGCTTCGCCCACCACGAGCTGGTCTCGTCGTACCTGGGCACCTCCACGGGGCTGCGGCTGCGGCACGACCAGCCGAACGGGACGCTGGAGCTGAACGCCAAGTCGCCCGACCGGACCCGGTCCGCCTGGGCCGGGCGGTCCACGCGGGACTTCAGGGACGTCGACCCGGCCGCCATGGACGCGGAGCTGGCCGTACGCCTCGGCTGGGCCGAGCGGCGCGTGGAGCTGCCCGCGGGACGGTACGAGACGCTGCTGCCGCCGACGGCGGTGGCGGATCTGCTGATCTACCAGATGTGGTCGGCGTCGGGCCGGGACGCGGTGGAGGGCCGCACGGTCTTCTCCAAGCCGGGCGGGGGCACGCGGGTCGGCGAGAAGCTCACCGACCTGCCGCTCACCCTGCGCAGCGACCCGCACGCGCCGGGCCTGCAGACGGCGCCGTTCGTGATCGCGCACTCCTCCGGGGGCGACCAGTCGGTGTTCGACAACGGGCTGCCGCTCGCGGCCACCGAGTGGATGCGCGAGGGCGAGCTGCGGCACCTGACGACCAGCCGCCACAGCGCGGGTCTGACCGGGCTGCCCGTGGCGCCGGGCATCGACAACCTGATCCTGGACGGGGGCGAGGACCGCTCCCTGGACGAGATGGTCGCGGACACCGAGCGGGGGCTGCTGCTGACCTGCCTGTGGTACATCCGCGAGGTCGATCCGGCGACGCTGCTGCTGACGGGGCTGACCCGGGACGGCGTCTACCTGGTCGAGAACGGCGAGGTGACGGGCGAGGTGAACAACTTCCGCTTCAACGAGTCGCCGGTGGGGCTGCTGGGGCGGGCCACCGAGGCCGGGCGGACGGAGAAGACGCTGCCGAGGGAGTGGAGCGACTGGTTCACCAGGGCCGCGATGCCGGCCCTGCGGGTGCCGGATTTCAATATGAGCTCTGTCAGCCAGGGCGTATAACCTCGTACCGGATTACGAGCCCAATCGAGGAGACACGAGAACCGTGACGGACATCGTCGACGAGCTGAAGTGGCGCGGGCTGTTCGCCCTGTCCACCGACGAGGACGCTTTGCGCAAGGCGCTCGCGGACGGTCCCGTCACGTTCTATTGCGGTTTCGACCCGACCGCGCCGTCGCTGCACGTGGGGCATCTGGTGCAGGTGCTCACCGTGCGCCGGCTGCAGCAGGCCGGTCACCGGCCGCTGGCCCTGGTCGGCGGTGCGACGGGCCTGATCGGCGACCCGCGCCCCACCGCGGAGCGCACGCTGAACGACCCGGAGACGGTCGGCGGCTGGGTCGACCGGCTGCGCGCCCAGATCGAGCCCTTCCTGGACTTCGAGGGCGACAACGCGGCCGTCATGGTCAACAACCTCGACTGGACGCAGAACCTCTCCGCGATCGAGTTCCTGCGGGACATCGGCAAGCACTTCCGCGTCAACAAGATGCTGACGAAGGACTCCGTGGCCCGCCGCCTGGAGTCCTCCGAGGGCATCAGCTACACGGAGTTCAGCTACCAGCTCCTGCAGGGCATGGACTTCCTCCAGCTCTACCGGCGCTACGGCTGCACGCTCCAGCAGGGCGGCAGCGACCAGTGGGGCAACCTCACGGCGGGCCTGGACCTGATCCACCGCCTGGAGCCGGACGCCACCGTGCACGCGCTGGCGACGCCGCTGATGACGAAGGCGGACGGCACCAAGTTCGGCAAGACCGAGGGCGGAGCCGTCTGGCTCGATCCGGAGATGACGACGCCGTACGCGTTCTACCAGTTCTGGCTGAACGTGGACGACCGGGACATCTCCCGGTACCTGCGCATCCTGTCCTTCCGCTCCCGCGAGGAGCTGGAGGAGCTGGAGCGGCAGACCGAGGAGCGTCCGCAGGCCCGGGCCGCGCAGCGGGCGCTGGCCGAGGAGCTGACGACGCTGGTGCACGGCGCCGACCAGACGGCCGCCGTGATCGCCGCGTCCAAGGCGCTGTTCGGGCAGGGCGAGCTGGCGGAGCTGGACGACCGGACGCTGGCCGCGGCCCTGTCCGAGGTGCCGCACATCCAGGTGGCCGAACTCGTCCCGGCCGTCGACCTGTTCGCCGAGGTCGGCCTGGTCGCCAGCAAGTCGGCCGCGCGCCGCACGGTCAAGGAGGGCGGCGCCTACGTGAACAACGTCAAGGTCGCCGGCGAGGACGCCGTCCCCGCCAAGGAGGACCTGCTGCACGGCCGCTGGCTGGTGCTGCGCCGGGGCAAGAAGAACCTGGCCGCGGTCGAGGTCACGGGCGGCTGAGCACACGTGCGCAGGGGGCGGTCTCCGCAGCCGGAGGCCGCCCCCTGCGCCGTGCGTCCGTCAGGCGCGTCTGCTTCCCCTGGTCGCCGTCCAGGCCCGGTCGCCGAGACCGACGAGGATGATCGCCATGACCAGCTGGAAGACGTGCCGCCACCAGTCGATGCCGGATGTGGCGTCGACTCCGGCCGCCCGGGCGATGGCGTTGCCGGCGATGGCGCCGATCATGCCCAGGATGACGGTCAGCCACAGCGGCACGTGCTGCTTGCCCGGAATGATGGCCTTCGCGATCAGACCGAGTACCAGTCCTACGATGATCGCCCACAACCAGCCCATCGCTGCCTCCTCGTACGGCTCGACGTGAGCACTACGGCCAGTGTCGGCCCAGCCGCGCTACGCCGCATGCCGACGGCGCCATACGCGTGAGGGCGCAGGCCGGACGCACCGGCGGCACCGGCCCCGGTCTCGTAGCGGACGCAGACGCGGCGTAACGTGGGATCTGTCCTGGTCGGTCTCCCCCACCGGCCCGGGGCTGCTGCGGGGCGGGGAAGGTCCGATACGGGCGGATGGTGGAATGCGATGCGGAAGCAGCATGGCGGCGGCAACGTCCAGGTTTTCCGGATCACCGGCGCCCGGACTGGGCTGCAGGAGGATGTGCGCGGGCGGCAGCGCAGGTACGTGATCTCGATGTCCGTGCGCACGGTCTCGGTGATCCTCGCGGCGACCCTGTGGAACGTCGAACGGCACGTGGCCATCGTGGCGTTGGTGCTCGGGCTGGTGCTGCCGTACATCGCGGTGGTGATCGCGAACGCCGGGCGCGAGAACGCGCCGTCTCTGCCGTCGACGTTCGTGGCGCCGCCCGTGCGGCCGATGATCGCGCCGCCGGGAGCGGAGAACGGCCGGGCGGAATCCGCCGCGGAAGACGCCGTGTCGGGGACGGTGCCCGGGGCGCGGGGCGAATCGACCGAGCGATAGCGGCACCGCGAGGGCTTGCGTATCGGGCGCACAAACGGAAGTCGCCTTCTCGCCAAGCTCAGGAAAAGCTCAGATCAATCATGTTGTTCCGGTGCCGGGTCCGGGGTTACCCGTGACATACTTCGTACGCGCTCCGCATCCCCCGTCGGAGCGACGGACCGACGCCGGGCAGCTCCCCCCGTGGCTGCTCGGCGTCGCCTTTTCTGTGTGCAGTGGTGAGATGAACCTGTGAGTGACGAGACGCCCATCTGTTCCGCGAAGGGCTGCCGCGCCGATGCCGTGTGGGTGCTCGCGTGGAACAACCCGAAGATCCACACGCCGGAGCGGCGCAAGACGTGGCTCGCCTGCGAGGAGCACCGCGAGCATCTGTCGCAGTTCCTCGGGGTGCGCGGGTTCCTCAAGGACGTCGTGCCGCTGAAGGAATGGGAAGAGAGCGCCTAGATCCGCGCTCGGCGCCCGGCTCCCTCAGCCGCCGATCGCCGACATCGGGCGGTCCGGCTGGACGAACGTCGGGTCGTCCAGGCCGGCGCCTGCCTTCTTGCCCCACATCGCCAGGCGCCAGATGCGGGCGATCTCCTCGTCCGGGGCGCCCGAGCGCAGGGCGGCGCGCAGATCCGTCTCCTCGCGGGCGAACAGGCAGGTGCGTATCTGGCCGTCGGCCGTGAGGCGGGTGCGGTCGCAGGCGGCGCAGAACGGGCGGGTGACGGAGGCGATCACGCCGACCACATGCGGCCCGCCGTCGACCAGCCAGCGCTCCGCCGGGGCCGAGCCGCGCTTCTCCTCGCCCTCGGGCGTCAGCTCGAAGCGGGTGCGCAGGGAGGCCAGGATGTCGCCCGCGGTGATCATGCCGTCGCGCTTCCAGCCGTGCTGGGCGTCCAGGGGCATCTGCTCGATGAACCGCAACTCGTACTCGTGCTCCACGGCCCAGGCGAGGAGGTCCGGAGCCTCGTCGTCGTTGAGCCCCGGCATGAGGACGGAGTTGACCTTGACCGGGGTCAGGCCGGCGTCGCGGGCCGCGTCCAGGCCCTCCAGGACGTCCTTGTGGCGGTCGCGGCGGGTGAGGGTCTTGAAGACGTCCGGCCGGAGCGTGTCCAGGGAGACGTTGACCCGGTCCAGGCCCGCCGCCTTCAGGGCCGCCGCCGTGCGCTTGAGGCCGATGCCGTTGGTGGTGAGGGACATCTGGGGGCGGGGCTCCAGGGCGGCCACGCGCTCGACGATGCCGACCAGGCCGGGGCGCAGCAGGGGCTCGCCGCCGGTGAAGCGGACCTCCTCGATCCCGAGGGACGTGACCGCGATGTCGATCAGCCGGACGATCTCGTCGTCGGTCAGCAGGTCCGGCTTGGCCAGCCACTGCAGGCCCTCCTCGGGCATGCAGTACGTGCACCGCAGATTGCAGCGGTCGGTCAGCGAGACCCTCAGGTCGGTGGCCACTCGGCCGTAGGTGTCGATGAGCACGTGGGCCCCCTCCCTCGACGCGAATCGTGCCCGGAGCACTGGTTCTCCGGCACCTGTGAGCCTACGTGACCGAGCTGACAACGCCACAGACCCGATCCCACGACGTGGAACGCGGCCGCGCCGCAGGGACCTGGAGGTTCCTACGACGCGGCCGCGGGTCGAGGCTCGTGCTCAGTGGGCGCCGGTGCCGGTCAGGGACCTGACCTCCAGCTCGGCGTACTTCTTGGCGTCGGGCTCCTCCTTGGACAGGACCGTGCCGAGCCAGCCCATGAGGAAGCCGAACGGGATGGAGATGATGCCCGGGTTCTTCAGCGGGAACCAGGCGAAGTCGACCTCGGGGAACATCGCCTTGGGGTCGCCGGAGACCACGGGCGAGAACAGCACCAGGCCGACGGCGACGATCAGACCGCCGTAGATCGACCACAGGGCGCCCTGGGTGGTGAACCGCTTCCAGAACAGGCTGTAGAGGATCGTCGGCAGGTTGGCGGAGGCGGCGACCGCGAAGGCGAGGGCGACCAGGCCGGCCACGTTCAGGTCGCGGGCCAGGGCTCCCAGGCCGATGGAGATCACGCCGATGAAGACGGTCGCCCAGCGGGCCGCGCGCACCTCCTCGGCACCGGAGGCCTGTCCCTTGCGGATGACGTTGGCGTAGATGTCGTGCGCGAAGGAGGACGAGGAGGCGAGGGTGAGGCCGGCGACCACGGCGAGGATCGTCGCGAAGGCGACCGCCGAGATCGTGGCGAGCAGGATCGCGCCCCAGGCCGAGTCGACGCCGCCGAGGTGCAGGGCGAGCAGCGGGGCGGCCGTGTTGCCGGACGGGTTGGAGGCGATGATCTCGTCCTGGGAGATCAGCGCGGCGGCGCCGAAGCCGAGGGCGATGGTCATCAGGTAGAAGGCGCCGATGATGCCGATGGCCCAGTTCACGGACTTCCGGGCGGCCTTGGCGTTGGGGACCGTGTAGAAGCGGATCAGGATGTGGGGCAGGCCGGCGGTGCCGAGCACCAGGGCGATGCCGAGGGAGATGAAGTCCAGCTTGGAGGTGCCGGTCGCGCCGTACTGGAGGCCGGGCTCCAGGAAGGCGGCGCCCTTGCCGCTGTTCTCGGCGGCGGTGCCGAGCAGGTCGGAGATGTTGAAGTCGAACTTCAGCAGCACCAGGAAGGTGATCAGGATGGTGCCGCCGATGAGCAGCACGGCCTTGACCATCTGGACCCAGGTGGTGCCCTTCATGCCGCCGATGGACACGTAGACGATCATCAGGATGCCGACCAGGGCGACGATGAGGATCTTGCCCGCGTCGGAGGTGATGCCGAGCAGCAGCGAGACGAGGACGCCCGCGCCGGCCATCTGGGCCAGCAGGTAGAAGATCGACACGACGATCGTGGAGGTGCCGGCGGCGGTGCGGACCGGGCGCTGGCGCATGCGGTAGGCGAGGACGTCGCCCATGGTGTAGCGGCCGGAGTTCCTCAGCGGCTCGGCCACCAGGAGCAGGGCGACCAGCCAGGCGACCAGGAAGCCGATGGAGTACAGGAAGCCGTCGTAGCCGAAGATGGCGATGGCGCCGGCGATGCCGAGGAAGGACGCGGCGGACATGTAGTCGCCGGAGACGGCGAGGCCGTTCTGGAAGGCGCTGAACTGGCGGCCGCCGGCGTAGAAGTCGGCGGCGTCCTTGGTCTGCCGGCCGGCCCAGATGGTGATGCCGAGGGTGGCGAGGACGAACAGCGCGAACAGGGTGATGATCAGCGGGCGGTGCTCGCTGGCCTCGTTCGCGGCGAGCAGGGTCTGCTGTGCGGTGCTCATGCGCCGCCCTCCATCCGGGACTTGATGGCCTCGGCCTTGGGGTCGAGCTTCGCGGCGGCGTGCTTCGAGTACCACCAGGCGATGAGGAACGTGGTGACGAACTGGGCGACGCCGAGGACGAAGGCGACGTTGATGTTGCCGAACAGCTTGGTGCCCATCAAGCCGCCGGCGTAGTTCGACAGCAGCACGTACAGCAGGTACCAGGCGATGAAGGCGACGGTCAGCGGGAAGGCGAAGGAGCGGTAGGAGCGGCGCAGTTCACCGAACTCCGCGCTCTCCTGCACCTCGGTGAACTCCTCGGGTGAGGGGAGTTTGTGTTGCTCTTTCGAGGGGGGCGGTGCGTCGGTGGCCACGGAGTCTCCTCGCAATGACGGAAGCGGTGGGTACGGGGACGGAGGCGAGTGTCCTCGCGCTCCTTGTTCAACGTCACGGCGGCACACGGGGAGCGGTTCAACCGCGTCGCGTTCTTTCCGAAGTCGTTTCGGCGAAACGTTGCTGGCCGGCGAGAGGCCGGGATAGCTTCACCCTGCACCACCTCGTCATGTACCTGCCCGAGCACCACCTGTGCCTCGGGCCGGTTTCGTTTCCGGAGGATGTGGAGACCCCATGTCTCACTTGCGTTCCAGACGCCGGCTCGCTCTCGCCGTGCCCGTCGTGCTGTCGCTGACGGCCTCGCTCGGCTTCCTGCCCGCCGCCGCCTCGGCGGCCCCGCAGGCCGGGCCGGCCACCGTGACGGCAGACGCGCCGCGGCTGGCGTACGTCGTCAACACCAAGACGGACCGCCACACGATCGCGTCGGTGAAGAAGGCGATCGGCAAGGCCGGCGGCACCGTCGTGGCGGCGTACGAGCGGATCGGCGTCCTCGTCGTCCACTCCTCGAACCCCGACTTCGCCAAGACCGTCCGCACGGTGCGCGGAGTCCACTCGGCCGGTGCGACGCGCACGGCGCCGCTGGCCGCCGCGGGGACGAAGGAGGAGGGCGCCGCCCGCTACCTGACGGCCGCCCAGGCCGAGCGGGTCGAGGCCGCCTCCGCGCAGACGCCCGAGAGCGAGCCCCTCGAAGCGGACCAGTGGGACCTGCGCGCGATCGGCGCCGACAAGGCCGCGAAGATCAACCCGGGCAGCCGCAAGGTGACGGTCGCGGTGATCGACACCGGCGTGGACGACACCCACCCCGACATCGCCCCGAACTTCTCCGCCTCCCAGTCCGCCAACTGCGCCGGCGGCAAGGCCGACACCAGCGAGGGCGCCTGGCGGCCGTACACGCCTGAGGACTACCACGGCACGCACGTCGCCGGTTCCATAGCCGCCGCCCGCAACGGGACCGGCGTCGCCGGTGTCGCTCCCGGGGTGAAGGTGTCCAGCATCAACGTGACCGACCGGGCGAGCGGCCTCTTCTACCCGGAGAGCGTCGTCTGCGCGTTCGTGTTCGCCGCCGACCACGGCGTCGAGATCACGAACAACAGCTACTACGTCGACCCGTGGCTGTACAACTGCATGGACGACCCGGACCAGCGCGCCGTCGTGACCGCGGTCAACCGGGCGCAGCTGTACGCCCAGAAGAAGGGCACGCTGCACGTCGCCGCGGCGGGCAACTCCAACCACGACCTGGACGCCGACGCGATCGTCGACGGCTCCAGCCCGAACGACACCACGCCGGTCGAGCGCACCATCGACCCGCACGAGTGCTTCGACATCCCGACCCAGCTGCCGGGTGTCGTCACGGTCAGCGCGACCGGCGTCCAGAACGTCAAGTCGTACTACTCGACGTACGGCGAGGGCGTCGTCGACGTCGCCGCGCCGGGTGGCGACCGCCGCTACCAGATCCCGGACACGCCGTCCAGGGACGGCCGCATCCTGTCCACCATGCCGAACGGCGCGTTCGCCTTCCTGCAGGGCACCTCGATGGCCTCGCCGCACGCCTCCGGCGTCGCCGCGCTGCTGAAGTCCAAGTACCCCTGGGCCTCGCCGGCCCAGCTCCAGGCGCTGCTGAAGGCGCAGGCCGACGAGACGGCCTGCCCCACCTCCTACGACCAGGACGGTGACGGCACGCAGGACGCGGTGTGCGAGGGCGGCGAGCGCGTCAACGGCTTCTACGGCCACGGCATCGTCAACGCGCTGCGCGCGGTCAAGTGACCCGCGCCTTCCGGACCTTCCGCACAGCCTCCTCGTACCGCGAACGAACTGGAGACACCATGACTGCGCCGCACGCGCGCTACCGCCGCGCCGTCGCGATCCCGGCCGGAATGGCGATGGCCACGGCCCTCGCGTTCCTGCCGAACGTCACGGCCTCGGCCGCCGAGGACGCCCCCGCGGCGGTCACGGCCGACGCGACCCCGCTCAGCTACGTCGTCAACGTCAAGCCGGGTCACGGCACGTCGGCGCACGTGAAGAAGGCCGTCGGCAAGGCCGGCGGCACGATCGTCACGTCGTACGACCAGATCGGCGTCATCGTCGTCCACTCCTCGAACCCCGACTTCGCCAAGACCATCCGCACGGTGCGCGGCGTGCAGTCGGCCGGTGCCACCCGCACCGCGCCGCTGCCCGCGGCGTCGACGGGTGACCTGGGCGCGCCGAAGGTGCTGAGCGCGGCCGAGGTGGCGCGGGCCGAGGCGGCGGCCGGCCAGGACCCGCTGGAGTCGCTGCAGTGGGACCTGCCCGCCATCAAGGCGGACAAGGCGCACGAGAAGTCGCTGGGCAGCGACAAGGTCACGGTCGCCGTGATCGACACGGGCGTGGACGACACGCACCCCGACATCGCGCCCAACTTCGACCGCGAGGCGTCGGTCAACTGCGTGACGGGCAAGCCGGACACCTCCGACGGGGCCTGGCGGCCGAGCGCGGCGGAGAGCCCGCACGGCACGCACGTGGCCGGTGAGATCGCCGCCGCCAAGAACGGCGTCGGCATGACGGGTGTCGCGCCCGGCGTGAAGGTCTCGGGCATCAAGGTGTCCACCACGGCCGGCTTCTTCTACACCGAGGCCGTGGTGTGCGGCTTCGTGTGGGCGGCCGAGCACGGGGTCGACGTGACGAACAACAGCTATTACACCGACCCCTGGTACTTCAACTGCAAGGACGACCCGGACCAGAAGGCGCTCGTCGAGGCCGTCACGCGGGCCTCGCGGTACGCCGAGAAGAAGGGCGCGGTCAACGTCGCTGCGGCCGGCAACGAGAACTACGACCTCGCCTCCGACGAGATCCTCGACCCGTCCTCGCCGAACGACACCACGCCGGGCGAGCGGGTCGTCGACCCCTCGAAGTGCCTCGACATCCCGACCCAGCTGCCGGGTGTCGTCACGGTCGCGGCGACCGGGGCGAAGGGCATCAAGTCGTCCTTCTCCAACTACGGCCTGGGCGTGGCCGACATAGCCGCGCCCGGCGGCGACTCGACGGCCTACCAGAAGCCGGAGCCGCCGGCCACGAGCGGGCTGATCCTGGGCACGCTGCCGGGCGGCAAGTGGGGCTACATGGCCGGTACGTCGATGGCGTCGCCGCACGTCGCGGGCGTCGCGGCGCTCATCAAGTCGACGCACCCGTACGCCTCCCCGGCCCTGGTGAAGGCCCTGCTGTACGCGCAGGCGGACGCCAAGGCGTGCACGGACCCGTACGACATCGACGCCGACGGCAAGGTCGACGCGGTGTGCGAGGGCCCGAAGAACCGCAACGGCTTCTACGGCTGGGGCATCGCGGACGCGCTGGACGCGGTGACCAAGTAGGGCGCATGTGACGGCGATCCGGGCCGGGCGGGGTCACCCGCCCGGCCCGTTTCGTCTCCGCGGGCCGTCGGCGGGACGCCGCTCCCGACTTGCCCGGCCCTGTGGAGGTTGGTGAAGATCCTGGGGTGACCTTGACAAGATCTGCGTCCGGGGCGGCCGGGACGACAGGGCGTGGCGGCGCCGGACGGGCCGTCGCCGTCCTGGTGCTCGTGGTGCTGGCCGCGCTCATACCGCTGCTGGGCCCGTCGGCCGCGCTGCACGGCACCGGGGAGGCCGAGGCGCCCGGCGCCGGGGGCATAGCCCTGCTGCGCACGGTGCTGTTCGCGGCGCTGTGCATACCGGTCGGCGAGGTGTTCGTGAACCGGCTGGCCCGGTCGGTGCCGGGGGCGCGGACCACTCCCCCGGACGCGCTGCGCAGCTGGTCGCCCTGGGCGGCCGCCGCCGGTTTCCTGGCCGCCCTCGGGCTCGCCTCCGTCGTCGCCACGGGCAATCTGGTGCCGGGCGGCCTCTCGGACGTCGACGTCGGCGGCCTGTACGCCTCCCGGGACGGCAAGCTGGCCCTGCTGGAGGTCAACGCGTTCCTCGTGGCGGGCCTGTGTGCGGTGTCCCGGCGTCCGGCCACACAGGTGCTGCCGCTGGCCGCCGTGATCGTCGCCGAGGCCCTGCGCGCCCACCCCACGACCGAGCACGGCCCGCTGACCGGCTCGGGCCTGACGCTCGTGCACCTGACCTGCGCGGCCCTGTGGGTGGGCGGTCTGCTGCACGCCCTGCGGGTACTGCGGCTGCGGCGCGACCCGGCGGGCGCGGCCCTGCTGGGCCTCTACGCGCGCGTGGCGGTGGTGCTGCTCGCCGCCATCACCGCCACGGGCGTGTGCAGTTCGCTGCGCCGGATGCCGCCCGGGACGATCCTGGAGCAGCTGACGGCGACGGCGTACGGACGCGCCCTGCTCGCCAAGGTGCTGCTCGTGGCCGTCGTGGCCGCGCTCGCCCTGTGGGCCCGGCGACGGCTGCGCCGGGCGGCCGACCCGCTGACCGCCTGTACACCCGCCCGGGCCGAGGTGGCCGTGCTCGGCCTGGTGGTCGCGGTGTCCGGCCTGCTGACGGCCCTGCCGGTGCCCATCCGCTGGTAGCCCGAGCCTGCCGACGGCCCTGCCGGTACCCATCCGCTTCCGGCCCGAGCGTGCTGACGGGCGCTGCCGGTACCCATCCGCTGCCGGCCCGAGCCTGCCGACGGCGTTGCCAGTGCCCATCCGCTGCCGGCCCGAGCCTGCCGACGGCACTGCCGGTACCCATCCGCTTCCGGCCGCCGGCCCGCTCCGCGTCCCGCCGCCCCGGCCGGCTCAGACCACCCGCATCTCGCCGTACGTGGCGGCCGGCGCGCGGCGTGCGTCGAGCGCCGTGAGCGTGCCGGCGGCCAGCAGGGCCTGCGCGGCGATGTAGGTGAGCATGATCCAGAAGTCGGGCCGCGGCGGCTGAGGCCAATCGGCGACGCCCGTCGCGATGAGGGTGTCGGAGAGCAGGAACAGCGCCCCGCCGAGGCCGGTGTGGAGACCGAGGCGGGTACCGGCCCCGTAGGCCATGGCCGTGAGCAGCAGGCTGTACCCGGCGACGGGCACGCGCAGCTCCGCAGGCAGGTCCGGCCACAGCAGGGCGACGGTCCCCGTCAGGGCGACGGCGTACCCGAGGGCCAGAAGGCCGGCACGCGCGCGGGGGACGGCGTACCGGTTGCCGTGCCGGTGGAAGAGCACGAGGTAGCAGAGGTGGCCCGCGGCGAAGGAGGCCATGCCGGCGAGGAAGGCCGGCTCGGCGTCGGACAGCAGCAGCACGTCCCCGCCCCAGCCGAACAGCAGGGCGGCCAGGAGCGGCCGGGGCGCCCGGCGCAGCGCGGCCCAGAGCGCCAGCAGCGGCATCAGCAGGGGCTTGGCGACGGTGTGGCCGGCGTCGTAACCGGCCGCCAGACAGGCGAGGTCGACGAGGGCGGTGAGGGCGAAGGCGGCCAGGACGAGGCGTGTGCGGTTCACGCCGGCGGGGTCTTCCCGGCGGGCGCGGTCCCGACGACGGGCTCCTGCCCCGTCACGGTCCCGGCCGCGAGGGGAGCCGCCGGGGCGCCGCCGGCCGGTGCCGCCGCCCGTGCCGGGCCCCACCCCGGTCCCCGGAACACCCGCCCCGCGCGCTCGCCCCAACTGCGCGCCGCCCTCAGGTCCTTGGCGATCGACACGTACTCGTGGGTCGCCACCTTCAGCAGGTTGTACGTGTCGATGTTCTTGGTCAGCCCGTACCGGGGCCGCTCGGTCTCCGCGACGAACGAGCCGAACAGCCGGTCCCAGACGATGAGGATGCCGCCGAAGTTGCGGTCCAGGTAGCCGCCCTGGGAGGCGTGGTGGACACGGTGGTGCGAGGGCGTGTTGAAGACGAACTCGAACCAGCGGGGCATCTTGTCGATGCGCTCGGTGTGGATCCAGAACTGGTAGACGAGGTTCGCCGAGGAGCAGAAGGCGAGCGCGGCCGGGTGCACGCCGAGGAGGATGAGCGGCACGTAGAACGGCCATACGGTCAGGGACGTCCAGGGCTGGCGCAGCGCGGTGGTGAGGTTGAACTTCCGGCTGGAGTGGTGGACGACGTGACAGGCCCACAGGATGCGGATGACGTGGTGGCCCCGGTGGGACCAGTAGTAGAAGAAGTCCTGCCCGAGCAGCATGAGCGGGACCGTCCACCACAGCACGGGCACGCGCAGCGGGGTGAGTTCGTACAGAGCCGTGTAAATGGCCAGGATCGGGATCTTCCACAGGAAGTCGAAGGCGAGGCTGCCGAGCCCCATGCCGACGCTCGTCGCGGCGTCCTTCGCCTCGTACCCCGCGGCGTCCTCGTCGGGGTGGAGACGGTAGCTCACCATCTCGACCACGGTGAGCAGCACGAAGGCGGGTATCGACCACAGCACGACATCGGGCAGGTTCGGCATGCAAGCACCGTAGGACCGCCGCCGCCCGCCCCACCAGACGTTGTTACCGACAAGTATTACCGACGGTACGCGCTTGCTTCTTGGCGATCTCCGCCAAACCGGCCCCGATCGAGCAGACGTACGCCTCGCGAACGGACAAGCCGGACAAGCCACCTGAGGGGGCATCGGAAGGGGGCGCGGGCACGCACCTGGCGGACGGCGGTGTCAGTCCCGGGCCGTATCCTCGTGAACCATGCTCGAAGACCTGACGACCGCAGCGTTCTCCGCCACGGCGTGGCCGGCCGCGTATCCCCAGGGATACGCGGTCGTTGACGTGGAGACCACGGGCCTGGCCCGGGACGACCGCATCATCTCGGCGGCCGTCTACCGGCTGGACGCACGCGGCGAGGTCGAGGACCACTGGTACACGACGGTCAACCCGGAGCGCGACCCGGGCCCGGTCTGGATCCACGGTCTGACGAGCGAGGCGCTGGAGGGCGCACCCCTCTTCCAGGACATCGCCGAGGAGTTCGCGGCCCGGCTGACGGGACGGGTCCTCGTCGCGCACAACGCCGTCTTCGACTGGCAGATGATCGCCCGGGAGTACGCGCGGGCGCAGCGCGAGGCGCCGGTGCGCCAGCGGCTGTGCACCATCGCGCTCTCCAAGGAGCTCGGGCTGCCGCTGCCCAACCACAAGCTGGAGTCCCTCGCGGCGCATTTCGGCGTCGTGCAGCAGCGGGCCCACCACGCGCTGGACGACGCGCGCGTGCTGGCGGAGGCGTTCCGCCCCAGCCTGCGGGCCGCGGCGGCGCACGACCTGCGGCTGCCGCTGCACGAGTGCCGGCCGCTGACGGAGTGGTCGGACCGCCCCGCCGCGCCCCGCATCGGGCAGCAGGCCGGCTACGGCGGTCACCGACCGGCCAGTTGGCGCCCCTCCCGCAAGCGCCCCGCCTGCCCCCACCCCAACCCGGGGCGCTACGTGCCGGGCGGGCGGCTCAAGCAGGGCATGCGGGTCGCCTTCTCGGGTGACACCTCGACCGAGCGGGAGCTGCTGGAGGACCGCGCGACCGAGGCCGGCCTGCACGTGGCGACGAGCCTGTCCCGGCTGACGAGCCTGCTCGTCACGAACGACCCGGACTCGGGCACGTCCAAGGTGGTCAAGGCCCGCCAGTTCGGCACACCCGTCGTGGACGAGGCGGCCTTCGGGCAGCTCCTCGCGGATGTGGAGCCGGCCTCCGAGGGGTGAGCCCGGGCAGGGCGCGGGGCGACCGTACGGACGGGTGATTGCCGGGCGACTCGCCCGGCGGCCGCTCGCCCGGACCGGGGCCACGGCCCACCCTGTGGCCCATGGCGACCTGTGAGGTTTGTGGCAATCAGTACGGAATGACCTTCGAGGTGCACGCGCAGGGCGCGGTGCACGTCTTCGACTGCTTCGCCTGCGCGATCCACCGCATGGCCCCCATCTGCGAGCACTGCCGGGTGCAGATCATCGGGCAGGGCGTGGAGGTCGAGGGCCACTGGTACTGCGGCGCCCACTGCGCCCGCGCGGAGGGAAAGGCGGGGATCGTCGACAAGGTCTGAACCCGTACCCACCTGAATGCACCCCACGACCGAGTTGTACGGTCGTGGGGTGTACCGCTTCCTGATGTCCCGGCAGTGGGTGATCCTCACGCTGATCGCCCTGCTCCTCATCCCCACGATGATCAGGCTGGGCATCTGGCAGATGCACCGCTACGAGGAGCGCACCGCCCGGAACCAGCTGGTCACCGACGCGCTGGCCGCCGATCCGGTGCCCGTGGAGCAGCTG
This sequence comes from Streptomyces sp. XY006, assembly GCF_002237655.1. Classification (GTDB taxonomy): domain Bacteria; phylum Actinomycetota; class Actinomycetes; order Streptomycetales; family Streptomycetaceae; genus Streptomyces; species Streptomyces levis. Next base: position 83,846 of record NZ_NOKT01000027.1, on the reverse strand, counting down.
ACCGGGCCCGGGCACACCGTGACCAGCGCCGAGCGCTACCGGACCGTGACCGCCAAGGGCCGCTTCGACGCCGAGGACGAGGTCGTGGTCCGCCGCCGCACCAGCTCCGACGACGAGGTCGGTTACCACGTCCTGACCCCGTTCGTCCTGAACGACGGCAAGGTGCTGCTGGTCAACCGGGGCTGGGTCCCCTCCGGCCCAACCCAGACCACGTTCCCGAAGGTCCCCGCGCCGCCCGCCGGCGAGGTCACCGTCCGGGGGCGGCTGATGCCCAGCGAGACGACCGCGGCCAGCGGCATCAAGAACCTCAGCGACCTGCCGGACCGGCAGATCATGCTGATCAACAGCGAGCAGGAGGCCCGCCGTCTGGGCGCCGAGGTGCTGGGCGGCTACATCGCCCTGACGGCGCCCGGACCGAAGGGTGACACGCCCGAGCTGCTGGGAAGCCCCGGCAAGGAGGACGCGGCGCTGAACTACGCGTACGCCGTCCAGTGGTGGCTGTTCGCCGCCGCCGTCCCGGTCGGCTGGGTGATCCTGGCCCGCCGCGAGGCCCGGGACCGGGCACAGGCGGCGGCCGGGGAGCAGGACTCCAGCGAGGCGGAACCGGCGACGGTCTGACCCCGCCCGGCCGCGACAGCCGCGGGGCGCCCCGTCGTCCCGGGCGTCCGTGCCGTGGCCGTCGAGCGAAAGTCACTCCCCCGGCCCCTGCCCTGATTGCCACGCCGAGTTGCCGGGAACCCGCACTCCGTGCACCCCAGCATCGAGGACTACGCGATCATCGGCGACGAACAGACCGCGGCCCTGGTCGGCACGGACGGATCGGTGGACTGGCTGTGCCTGCCCCGTTTCGACTCGGCCGCCTGCTTCGCGAAACTGCTCGGTGACGAGGACAACGGCCATTGGCGCATCGCCCCCGTGGGGGCCGACCGGTGCACCCGGCGCGCCTACCGCCGCGACACCCTCGTCCTGGACACCGAGTGGGAGACCGCGCAGGGGGCGGTCCGGGTCACCGATCTGATGCCCCAGCGCGACGAGGCACCCGATCTCGTGCGCGTCGTCGAGGGTTTGGACGGCGAGGTGACGCTGCACAGCGTCCTGAAACTGCGCTTCGACTACGGCTCGATCGTCCCGTGGATGCGCCGGTCCGACGGCCACCGGGTCGCCGTCGCCGGCCCGGACTCCACCTGGCTGCGCAGCGAACCGCCGGTGAACAGCTGGGGCGAGGACTTCGGCACCCACGCGGAGTTCACCGTGAAGAAGGGGGAGAAGGTCGCGTTCGTCCTGACCTGGCACCCCTCCCACGAGCCGCGCCCGCCGCTCGTCGACCCCTTCGAGTCGCTGCGCCACAGCGTGGAGGACTGGCAGGCCTGGGCGTCGCGCTGCCGCTACGACGGGCCGTACCGGGACGAGGTCGTCCGCTCCCTGATCACTCTCAAGGCCCTCACCTACGCCCCGACCGGCGGCATCGTCGCCGCCGCCACGACCTCGCTGCCCGAGGAGCCGGGCGGGGTGCGCAACTGGGACTACCGCTTCTGCTGGCTGCGCGACTCCACCCTCACCCTGGGCGCGCTGCTGGCGGCGGGCTACCAGGAGGAGGCCGAGGCCTGGCGGAACTGGCTGCTGCGCGCCGTCGCGGGCGACCCGGCCGACCTGCAGATCATGTACGGCCTGGCGGGCGAGCGGCGGCTGCCCGAGTTCGAGCTGCCCTGGCTGGCCGGCTTCGACGAGTCCACACCCGTGCGCATCGGCAACGACGCCGTCAACCAGCTCCAGCTGGACGTCTACGGCGAGGTCATGGACTCCCTGTCGCTGGCCCGCGAGTCGGGCCTGTCGCCCCAGCCGGACGTGTGGGCCCTGCAGACGGCCCTGATGGACTTCCTGCGGTCGAACTGGCGGCAGCCCGACGAGGGGCTGTGGGAGGTGCGCGGCGGCCGGCGCCAGTTCGTGCACTCCAAGGTGATGGTGTGGGTGGCCGCCGACCGTGCCGTGCGCACCCTGGAACACCATCCGGAGCTGGACGGCGACCTGGACGGCTGGCGCGCGCTGCGCGACGAGGTGCACCGCGAGGTGTGCGAGAAGGGCTACGACCCCGAGCGCAACACCTTCACGCAGTCCTACGGGTCCCGGGAGCTGGACGCCGCGCTGCTGCTCATCCCGCGCGTCGGCTTCCTGCCGCCGGACGACCCGCGGGTGATCGGCACGATCGACGCGGTCCGCGAGGAACTGGACCACGGCGGTCTGCTGCGGCGCTACAGCACCACCGACTCACCGGCCCCGGACGTCGACGGGCTGCCCGGCAGCGAGGGCACCTTCCTGGTGTGCTCGTTCTGGCTCGCGGACGCCCTGCACATGACGGGCCGCACCAAAGAGGCCCGCGAGCTGTTCGAACGGCTGGTGGGGCTGGCCAACGACGTCGGCCTGCTGTCCGAGGAGTACGACCCCGTGGCCGGCCGGCAGCTCGGCAACTTCCCGCAGGCGTTCAGCCACATCGGCCTGGTGAACACCGCCCTCGCCCTGTACGGGGCGGACGGGGCAGGATAGGGCCATGGATCTTGGACTGAAGGACCGGGTGTACGTCGTCACCGGGGCCACACGGGGCCTCGGCAACGCCTCCGCGCGTGAGCTCCTCGCGGACGGCGCGAAGGTGGTCGTCTCCGGGCGGGACGACAAGAGTGTCGCCGAGGCGGCCGAGGCGCTGGGCCCGGACGCGGTGGGAGTGGCCGTCGACAACGCCGACCCCGACGCGGCGGCCGTGCTGATCGGGGCCGCGCGGGAGCACTTCGGGCGCTTCGACGGGATCCTCGTCAGCGTGGGCGGCCCGCCCGCCGGGTTCGTCGCCGACAACACCGACGAGCAGTGGCAGACGGCGTTCGAGTCGGTGTTCCTCGGCGCGGTGCGGCTGGCGCGCGCCGCGGCGGCCGAGCTGGAGGCCGGGGGCGTCATCGGGTTCGTGCTGTCCGGGTCGGTGTACGAGCCCATTCCGGGCCTGACCATCTCCAACGGGCTGCGGCCGGGCCTGGCCGGGTTCGCCAAGTCGCTCTCCGACGAGCTCGGGCCGCGGGGCATCCGGGTGGTCGGTGTGCTGCCCGGGCGGATCGACACCGACCGGGTGCGCGAGCTGGACTCGCTGTCGGCCGATCCCGAGGCGACCCGGGCGGCCTCGGAGTCGCGGATTCCGTTGCGGCGGTACGGCACGCCCGAGGAGTTCGGGCGGGTCGCCGCGTTCCTGCTGTCGCCGGCCGCGTCCTATCTGACCGGGGTCATGGTGCCGGTGGACGGCGGGGCACGGCACGGGTTCTGAGCGCTTCCGCTCAACTGACCCGTTCGGCGCCGTGCTTGACCGCGCGCAGGCGCACCTCCGCCGGGAGCGACGCGAGCCCCGCCGACGTCCTGGCGTGCTGCAGGGCACCGGTCGTGAAGTCGGTCAGGGCGGTCCCCGGGTCCACGTGCGGCTCCAGCGCGAGGCGCACATGGGCCTCGGGGGCGGTGCGGCGGCCTTTCAGATGGGCCCGGGACCGGTCGACGCCGTCGATCCGCTCCGCCTCCTGGGTGAGGACGTGCTCCAGGGCCCGGCCCCGCAGCAGCGCGCCCTCGCCGTCGCCGGTGTCGACCAGGACCTCGGCCAGACGGTGCCTGCGCAGGACCGCGACCAGCCACCACAGGGCGAGCAGCAGCAGGACCGCGAGCGCGGCGATGACGACCGGCCACCACCAGCCGGAGTCCCGCCAGCGGGTGCGCTCGGCCTCGCTGAGCAGGACGTCGTGCCTGCTGTCGTGGATCCACCAGGAGGGCGCCGACACGCCGAGGCCGACGGCCAGGACCGATCCGCCCAGCACCAGCAGCACCAGGCCGACGAGCCCGAGGAAGACACGGTTGACACCTCTGAGCATCGCCGTCACCCCTTCCGGCCCGGGCGCCGTACCCGTACCGACAGCGAGGGCGGCCGGGACAGTCCCAGTCCGCGCACGGCGTCGCCGAGCACGGTGTCCAGGTCGGTGCGCACCTCGTCCAGTTCGCGGAAGTGCGACAGGGCGCGGACGTCCGCCCGGCGCCGGCGCACCTTGACCCGTGCCGACTGCACACCGGCCACCTCCATGGCCCGGTCGCGCAGGGCGCTCGCGGCGGCGTCCCGGTCCAGCCCCGCCCGTACCCCGGCGTGCGTGCGGCGCATCGGCAGCATGTGCCGCAGGCCGGGGGTGAGGGCCAGGACGATCAGCCAGAGGCCGAGCGCGGCGGCGACCCCGGCCCCGACGAGCACCCAGGTGTCGTCCAGGGGGTGTTCGGCGAGCTCACGGGCGAGGTCCCGGCGCCAGGCCATGCCGGGCCGTCCGGCGCGCACCGAGACGATGTCGTAGAGGAACAGTCCCGCCAGGCCCAGCAGCAGCGCCGCGACGATGCCCGCGGGGATGCGGCGCGCCGACCAGAAGCGTCCCGCCCGGCCGCCCTCGCTCTCGTCCCCGGCGGGCGGCGCGGGCCGGTCGGGTGCCGTGCCGTCGTCCGGGTCGGCCTTCTGCAGGACGGGCAGGCGCCGGGTCGCGCCCTCGGATTCGGTGCCCGGCGGTTCGGGGCCCTGGGATTCGGGGCCTTGGGGTTCGGGGCTCCGGGGTTCGCTCATCGCGTCCTCCGCTTTCCTGCTCCGGGTGCCCCGGCCAGGTGCAGCCCCTCCACCTGGACGACGACCTCCGGCACCTGCATGCCCACCAGCTCGCCCACCCGTTCGACGACCCGGCGCCGTACGCTCCGGCAGCGGTCGCCGATGTCGCAGGGGTAGTCGAGCTCCACATGCACCCGGACGTGGACGACGTCGTGGTGGACGGTGACACTGGCCGACGGCCGGTCGGCGTCGGGCGGCAGGGTCCCGACGGCCTCGCGGGCCGCCTGGGAGGCGATCTTCGCCACGACCCGGTCGGCGATGCTCGTCGCGCCGCGCTCACCCGGCGGTACGACGGTCAGCGGTCGGTCGAGCTCACCGGCCCCCGTGCTCACGGGCGTCACCGCCGCCGTTCGTCACGGCTGCGGAAGAAGTCGCCGAAGTCCATGTCCCCCTCGAGGAACCGGCCGACGACGAAGCCGACGGCGCCCAGCGCCGCCACCAGCAGAAACGCTCCGAACCCGCCGAAATACCCGGCAAAGGCCAGCGCCATGCCGGCGAACATTCCGGCCACGCCCATGCTCATGCGCTCCTCAGCTCCTCTTCCGCAGTGCCGTGCCCTGGCCCGTGCCTCACTGGATCCGGCGTTCCGGTTCCTCTTCCTCCTCGTCCGGCAGCTTCACGTCGCTCACCGCGATGTTGACCTCGACGACCTCGAGCCCGGTCATCCGCTCGACGGCCGTGATGACGTTCTCCCGCACGTCCCGGGCCACGTCCGCGATCGACACGCCGTACACGACCACGATCTCCAGGTCGAGGGCGGCCTGCACCTCGCCCACCTCGGCCTTCACCCCGCGGGTCACCCCGGACTTCTGCCCGCCGGGCACCCGGTCGCGTACGGCTCCGAAGGTGCGGGACAGCCCGCTGCCCATGGCGTGCACGCCGTCCACGTCCCGTGCGGCCAGCCCGGCGATCTTCTCCACGACGCCGTCCGCGATGGTCGTCCGGCCCCGGGAGCCCGGGTCTCCCCCGCCGCGCTTGGCCAGGGGGCTTCTGCGCGTCGCCGCCGTCTCGCTCTCCCCGCCCCGGTTCTCGGTCATGTCAGTCATCGCCGCACGTCCCTTTCGGTCGTCGTCCTGCGACCACGGTAAGCACGGTTACGCCGGAGCGCGCCTCTGATGCGGCAGGCTGGAGGAATGACGGCCGACCGATGGACGCAAGCAGTGAGACATCAGCTGGGTCTGGGCAGGCTTCTGCCGCTGGGTGAGGCGCGGGACGGCGCCTGGATCACCGAGCGGGCGGCCGAGGCAGTGCTGGGGCGCGCGGCGCGGGGCACTCCGGGGGTGCGCCTCGACGCGCTGCGGATCGCGCTGGCGGACCCCGCCGACACCCGGGAGCCGGCCGTGCCGGCGCCGCCGAGCGCCCTGCCGCCGGGGCCGCTGCGGGTCACGGCGGAGTTCGCGGCCACGGCCTCGCAGCCGCTGCCGGCGACGGCGTCGCTGCTGCGCGCGGCGCTGGCGAGCGCGGCGACACAGCAGGTCGGCCTGGAGGTCACGGAGATCGACCTGAAGGTGACGGGCCTGCTGGAGGAGGACCCGGACGGCGAGCCCGGGGCCACGCCCGCCGAACCGCCGCGCACCGAGCGGGTGGAGGGCGGCGACGAGGGCCGCGTGGCCGCCGCCGCGCTGGAGGTCCCGGGCGTGCTCGGGCTGACCGGCACGCTGGGCCACCCGGTGCACATCGAGGAGCTGCCGGCCGAGGCCGCGCTGACGCACCGCCACGTCCGGCTGGAGGTGGCGGTGGCCGCGGACCACCGGACCGGTGACGTGGCCCGCGCGGTCCGCTCGGCGGTCGCGGGGGCCCTGCCGGACCACCCGACGGTGGCGGTCGTGGTGAGCGCGCTCGGCTGACCGGCACGCTGAGCCACCCGAGGCACACCGAGGAGTTGCCGGCCGAGGCCGAGCGGGCTCGGCTGACCGCGCTCCCGGACCGCGCGGCGGTATCAGTCGCCGACGCCCGCGAGGTCACGCAGCCTGCGGGCCTGGGACTGCCGCTCGGCGCGCCGCTGCTCCTCGTAGGTGCGGTCCTGGGCGCCGCGCAGCAGGGCCTTGGTCTCGACGACGGCGTCGCGGGGCGCGGCGAGCACGACCGCGGTGAGATCCCGGACGGTGTCGTCGAGCTGGGCCGCGGGCACGGCCACGTTGGCGAGCCCGGTGCTGACGGCCTCCTCGGCCGTGACGAAACGCCCGGTCACGCAGATCTCCAGCGCGCGGGCGTATCCGACGAGCCCCACCAGCGGATGCGTGCCCGTCAGGTCGGGCACGAGTCCGAGGCTGGTCTCACGCATGGCGAACTGCACGTCGTCGGCGACGACGCGCAGGTCGCAGGCGAGGGCGAGCTGGAAGCCCGCCCCGATGGCATGCCCCTGGACGGCGGCGACGGAGATGATGTCGCTGCGCCGCCACCAGGTGAACGCCTCCTGGTATTCGGCGATGGTCGCGTCCAACTCGGCGTCGCCGCCGCGCGCGAGGTCGATGAACGACGGTTCCCCGTCGAAGCCCTCGGGCGTGAACGCCTGCCGGTCGAGCCCGGCCGAGAAGGACTTGCCCTCGGCCCGCAGGACCACGACACGGACGGAGCCCGGCAGCAGCCGCCCGGCCTCGGTCAGCGCCCGCCACAGAGCAGGGCTCTGCGCGTTGCGCTTGTCCGGGTTGGTCAGCGTCACCGTGGCGATCGCGTCGTCGACGGTGAGCCGTACGCCGTCCTTGTCGAGTACGGGAACGAGGTCCTTGTCGGGCGAAGCCATGGACGCCTCCGATGCGTGCGGTCGTCTTCCGTGCCGTACGCCGGCTGATCACCGGACCACGGCACAGCTAAGTGACTGCACAGTAACCACCCGGTCGGTCAGGCGAACGACCGGGTGGCCACCATCGAAGCCGAGGGGCCACCCGGGGTCAGGCCGTGGCCTTCTTGCCCCGGGTCGCCCCGCCACGCCCTCGCAGCGTGACGCCCGACTCACTGAGCATGCGGTGCACAAAGCCATACGAGCGGCCGGTCTCCTCGGCCAACGCCCGGATGCTCGCACCGGCGTCGTACTTCTTCTTCAGGTCTGCCGCGAGCTTGTCGCGCGCGGCGCCGGTCACCCGGCTGCCCTTCTTCAGAGTCTCGGCCACCCGTGCCTCCTCATGGGAAGTGCGCTCTGGTCTCCTCATGATCACCCCTCCGGGCCCTGATGGCCACCCATTCGGCAAGGTCCGTGAGACAAGGTTGTGACGACGGGAGCACATCCCCACAAGCGGAATTGATGATTCCGAAGCGGGCCGTCCTCGTGACCGAATGCACCGTTCCGGGAAAGGCCAGGTCAGAGAGACGTGACGGCCGAGCCCCGAAGGATCGGGGGCTCGGCCGCGAAATCGATGTAGGACACACCTCGGTACGAGGAGATCTCACACAGATGATGGATCACCGATGGGCCGAATGATCCATACGCCGTTGATCACGCTTTCGATCACGCGGCAGCGACGCCCGGCGGGGCTCAGGCCAGGGCGACGAGATCCGCGTAGTCGGCGCCCCACAGGTCCTCGACGCCGTCCGGCAGCAGGATGATGCGCTCCGGCTGGAGCGCCTCGACCGCGCCCTCGTCGTGCGTGACGAGGACGACCGCGCCCTTGTAGGTGCGCAGCGCGCCGAGGATCTCCTCGCGGCTGGCCGGGTCGAGGTTGTTGGTGGGCTCGTCGAGGAGCAGCACGTTCGCCGAGGACACCACGAGCGTGGCGAGGGCGAGGCGGGTCTTCTCGCCGCCGGAGAGGACCCCGGCCGGCTTGTCGACGTCGTCGCCGGAGAACAGGAACGAGCCGAGCACCTTGCGGACCTCGACGAGGTCCATGTCGGGCGCGGCGGAGCGCATGTTCTCCAGCACCGTGCGGTCCGGGTCGAGGGTCTCGTGCTCCTGGGCGTAGTAGCCGAGCTTGAGACCGTGGCCGGGCACGACCATGCCGGTGTCGGGCTGCTCGACGCCGCCCAGCAGCCGCAGCAGGGTGGTCTTGCCGGCGCCGTTGAGGCCGAGGATGACCACGCGGCTGCCCTTGTCGATGGCCAGGTCGACGTCGGTGAAGATCTCCAGCGAGCCGTACGACTTCGACAGGCCCTCGGCCATCAGCGGGGTCTTGCCGCAGGGCGCGGGCTCGGGGAAGCGGAGCTTGGCGACCTTGTCGGACTGGCGGACCGCCTCCAGGCCGGAGAGCAGCTTGTCCGCGCGGCGGGCCATGTTCTGCGCGGCGACGGTCTTGGTCGCCTTGGCGCGCATCTTGTCGGCCTGCGAGTGCAGGGCGGCGGCCTTCTTCTCGGCGTTGGCGCGCTCGCGCTTGCGGCGCTTCTCGTCCGCCTCGCGCTGCTGCTGGTAGAGCTTCCAGCCCATGTTGTAGACGTCGATCTGGGCGCGGTTGGCGTCCAGGTAGAACACCTTGTTCACGACCGTCTCGACCAGGTCGACGTCGTGGGAGATCACGATGAAGCCGCCGCGGTAGGTCTTGAGGTAGTCGCGCAGCCAGATGATCGAGTCGGCGTCGAGGTGGTTGGTCGGCTCGTCGAGCAGCAGCGTGTCCGCGTCGGAGAAGAGGATCCGGGCCAGCTCGATACGGCGGCGCTGGCCGCCGGAGAGGGTGTGCAGGGGCTGGCCGAGCACGCGGTCGGGCAGGTTGAGCGCGGCGGCGATGGTGGCGGCCTCGGCCTCGGCGGCGTACCCGCCCTTGGTGAGGAACTCCGTCTCCTGCCGCTCGTACTGCTTGAGGGCCTTCTCGCGGGTGGCGCCCTGGCCGTTGGCGATGCGCTGTTCGTTCTCGCGCATCTTGCGGATCAGGACGTCCAGGCCGCGGGCGGAGAGGATGCGGTCGCGCGCGAGGACGTCGAGGTCGCCCGTGCGGGGGTCCTGCGGGAGGTAGCCGACCTCGCCGGAGCGCGTGATGGTGCCGCCGGCGGGCACGCCCTCGCCCGCGAGGCACTTGGTGAGGGTGGTCTTCCCGGCGCCGTTGCGGCCGACGAGGCCGATGCGGTCGCCCTTGGCGACGCGGAAGGTGGCGTTCTCGATGAGGACACGGGCACCGGCGCGCAGCTCGATACCGGAGGCGGAGATCACGGACAGACTCCAGGGCGGATACGGGGGCGGGATGGGCGGCTGAGGACGTTCCCGCCGTCTAATGCGCGAGGAGAATGGCCATGGGGGACAGTCTAACGGGGGCGTGCAACCACTTTTTCTGCGTGCGCGTGTTCGGTTCGTCTCGCCGGGGCGGGGCCCTGACGCCGCCGGCGGGCCGGGAGCGGGCCGGACCTGCGGCTCCCGGACCCCAGGGACGGGCGGTCAGCTGCCGCCGGTGTGGACCTGGAAGGCGGCGCGGCGCACGGCCTTGGCGAGGGCCGGGTCGGGGTGGGCGGCGGCGAGCGCGACCAGGACCTGCACGGTGCGCGGATGCCCGACGGCCCGCACCTCGTCCAGCAGCATCGGGACGGTCGGCTGCACGGCGGACTCCAGGTGGCGGACGAGCAGCGGGGCCTCTCCGTGGTCGGCGACGGCGGCGGCGGTGTCCACCCACAGCCAGGTCGCCTCCTCCCGGGTGAGGACCTCGTGGGCGTCCTCCGGGTCGGCGCCGTCGTGCTCGGCCAGCCACAGCAGTGCGTACGGCCGGAGTGTGGGCTCGTCCAGCACGGCGCGCACGTCCGGCTCGGCGGGGGCGCCGACGACGCGCAGCGCCTCGAAGGCGAGGCCGCGCAGCAGGGCGTCCTCGCCGCGCGCGGCGCCGAGCAGTTCGGTGACGGCGCTGCCGACCGGGCGGGCGGCGAGCCAGGCGCGGTACTCGGCGCGGGCCGCGTTCGGGCGCAGCTGGGCGCAGCCGCGGAGCATGTCCTCGGCGCCCTGCTCGATGTTCCCGGCGGGGCTCTGCGCGGCGACGCAGATCTGCTCCAGCTTGACCCAGACCGCCCAGCTGCCGAGCGGGGTGAGCGTGGCCTGGCCGTCGCCGTAGGTGAGGGCGCCGACGGAGGCGAGGGCGCGCAGGGCCCAGTCGAGGAGGGGCGCGAGCGGGGCGTCGGTGGGCTCCGGCTCGGCCGCCGGCTCGGGCTGGGGCCCGTAGGGGATCTCGCAGCGCGCGGTGCGCAGTTCGGTGACGCGCTGCTCCAGGAGGTCGAGGAGCTGTTCGACGGGGACGGGTCCGGCGGACAGCTGGAGGAAGGAGAGCACCTGCGGCATGGCCGAGACGACCTCGGCGACGGCGGCGGGCTCGTGCTCCTCGGGCTCCGGGTGGGCGAGCGACCAGGCGTCGAAGAGGGCGACCCAGCCGCGCAGGACGGCGCTGTCGTCGCGGTTCCAGGCGCGCAGCCGCCAGCCGGGGCGGGCGCTGTCGCCGTGCACCTCGACCAGGCCGGCGAGCCGGGCGGTGTCCCAGTCGGCTCTGACCTGAGCCGGGGTCAGGCCGAGGTCGCGGGCCGCCCGTTCGGCGGTCGCCTGGGAGAGGGTGGCCTTGCCGTCGGCGGTGGCGCTGTCCCCTCCGGGGCCGAGCGCGGCGTCGGCCCAGCGGGCGACGCGGGCCGCGCCGGCCAGACCTGAGCGTGCCATTCTGGCCAGCTCCGCCGGTGCCGGGGTGCCCTCCGGGGGGCGCGGGGCGGGTCGGCGCGAGCGCCGCTGGTTCATCGCTGCGGGGGCGGCGGCCAGGGGTCGCGGGCGGACGAGTCGAAGCCTGGAGTCGCGCGGGATACGGGACGTCACGGGGGCAGTCTTCCGGTTGACGGTCCGAAAACCCAAACGGAATGTCACGGCGGGCGACGGGGATGGCCAAGGCACCGCTCCCGGGAAGGGCGCGAGGGCCGGGAACAGGCCAGTGGTACGGCGCTAAACGGAATCGTCGCGACCGGTCGGTGGGAGACAGGCCCGGAGGTGGTTGCAGGGGGGCGAAGGGGGCGTGAACGGGGGGTGTGTGCGGCCGGGCCCTGGGGCGTCGCGGGTGGAGGCGGGTCACATGAGAGGGGTCAGGAAGCGGCGGAGGGTCTCCTCGTAGGCCTGGGGGTCGGCGTTCCACATGGCTCCGTGGGGGGCGTGGGCGACGGTGCGCAGGGAGACCATGTCGGGGCGGGCGTCGGCGAGCCGGCGGGAGAGCCGCCAGGGGGCGACCGTGTCACCCGGGCCGTGGAAGATCAGGGCCGGCACGCGCAGGCCGTCGTGCGGCACGGGGGCCGTCGCCCGGCCGCCGGGCATGCCGGTGCGGCCCTGCGCGGCGCGCACGGCCAGGGGCAGCAGCGCGCCCGGGGTGCGCCGGGCCGCGGCAAGGGCGCGCAGGGTGGTCTCCCAGCTGAGCACCGGGGAGTCCAGGACGAGCCCGGAGACGCGCTCGCGCAGACCCGAGCACTCGGCGGCGCGCAGGGCCATGGTGGCGCCGGTGGACCAGCCGTGCAGGACGACCTGCCGGGCTCCGTAGCGCGCGGCGTAGCGGATGGCGGCGTCGAGGTCGCGCCACTCGGTCTCGCCGAGGTGGTTCAGGCCGTCGGCCGGGCGGGGTGCGCCGAGGTCGCCGCGGTAGGCGAGGGCCAGCACCGGGAAGCGGCTGCGGTGCCAGAACTCCATGACGTTCAGGGCGAGTTCGCGGGTGGCGCCCAGGCCGTGCACGGCGATCACCCAGGTGTCCCGGGCGCCGGGCACGAACCATGCGGGCAGGGCGCCCAGTTCGCCGGGCACGTCGACGTCGGCGTGGTCGATGCCGAGGGCGGAGCCCGGGTCTCCGACGTACACGTTCGGGGTGAGCCAGGCCTTGTCGCCGGGCCTCAGGGTGCCGTGCGTGACGCTCTCCAGGCGGCGCACGACGGTGTCGGCGGTGTGCGGGGCACCGGCCAGGACGGGTCCGACGATGGCGTGGGAGCCGTCGCCGGACAGGCCGTAGCGGCCGGGCCGCAGGGCGGCCAGGTCCCGGGTGAGGGTGATCTGCCCGGCGGCGGTGCCGTGCACCGTGAGCCGGGGCTCGGTCGGCAGCGGCCGGCCGGCGGGCGCCTTGAGCGCGGCGTCGCTGGCGAGCCGGCCGGCGGCCACCGCGGCGGCCCCGGCCCCTAGCACGGCGGTGACGGCAGCGGCCGTCGCTCTGACAGTGCGCACGGCTCCAGTGTCCCGGCGGCGTCCGCGGGCGACCAGTGGGAGACGGCGGCGGGGTGACGCCGGGCGCCGGGTCAGCGCCGCTGGCCGTAGCCGCGCAGCCGCTCCTCCACCTCCGCCAGCTGCCGCCCGGACAGCAGGCTCGGGGTGAGCCCCGGCACCGACGTGGCGGTGAGCCACAGGCGGCACATCCACTCCAGCTGCGCCGTGCGGTCGTAGGCCTGGTCGAGGGTGGCGCCGTGGGTGACGGTGCCGTGGTTCTGCAGGAGGCAGCCGGAGCGGCCGGCGAGGGCGCGCAGCATGTTCCCGGCCAGCTCGTCGGTGCCGTAGGTGGCGTAGGGGGCGACCCGCACGGGGCCGCCGAGCGCCGCGGCCATGTAGTGGATCAGCGGCAGCTCGGTCACGAGCGTGGACACGGCCGTCGCGTGCACGGCGTGGGTGTGCACCACGGCCCGGGCGTCGGTCGTGCGGTGGACGGCGAGGTGCATGGGCAGCTCGCTGGTGGGGACGAGCGTGCCGAGGACCTGCCGGCCGTCGAGGTCGACGCCCGTCACCTCTGCGGGCGTGAGGCGGTCGTAGGGCACGCCGGACGGGGTGACCAGGACGGTGTCCCCGACGCGTACCGAGACGTTGCCGGACGTGCCGACGACGAGTCCGTCCGCGACCGTGCGGCGGGCCGTCGCGACGAGTTCCTCCCAGGCGCGGGCCTCCTCGGGGCGGGCGCTCCTGCGCGGCCCCTCCCCCGTGTCCGGTCCGCCGCCCCGGACGTCCCGCGTGTCCCGCTCGTCGTCTCGCCGCTCAGCCATGCCGCGATCCTGCCAGGCGGAGGCCCGGCGCGGCGGGGTGCGGGGGCGGCCGGGGCCGGAACCGGCCGCCGGGAGCCGCACGTCCGGAGCGCTCCGGACATTCGATGATCTTCGAGTACTCTCTGGGGGATTTGTCGCGCACGCCGCCATTCCGGGGGGAACCACATGGCCCGTGACCACGCACCGACCCGTCGCCGCGGACGCTTGCTCGCGGTGTACGCCGCAGCACTCGCCCTCGGCGTGACCACGCTCGCCGATGCGCCCGCCGCGGCGGCGAGCCGCACGCGGGGGCACGACGTCTCGTCCCATCAGAGGACCGTCGACTGGCCGGGCGCGCGGGCGAAGGGCGCCGCGTTCGTCCACGTCAAGGCGACCGAGTCGACCAGCTATCGCAACCCCTACTTCCGCGGCCAGTACGACGGAGCGCGCGCCGCCGGACTGCTGCGCGGGGCCTACCACTTCGCGCTGCCGGACCGGTCCTCGGGGCGGGCGCAGGCGGCGCACTTCGTACGCAGCGGCGGGGGCTGGAGCGCGGACGGCCGGACGCTGCCGCCCGCGCTCGACATCGAATACAACCCGAACGACAGGAAGCGCGGGTGCTACGGCCTGAGCAAGGCGCGGATGGCCGGCTGGATCATGTCCTTCAGCGACGAGGTGGCGCGGCTGACCGGCCGCCGCCCGGTGATCTACACCACGACCCACTGGTGGAACACGTGCACCGGGGGCAGCCGCGCCTTCGCCGCCGACCATCCCCTGTGGATCGCCCGCTACGACGCGGCGCACCCGGGCGCCCTGCCGGCCGGCTGGTCGACCTGGACCTTCTGGCAGCACGACAACGGCGGAGGCCCTCTGCCGGGTGACCAGAACGTGTTCCGCGGGTCACTCGATCGGCTGAAGAGGTTCGCGCGGGGAGCCTAGGCGGAGGGGGTGTGGGGAGCCTGACAGCAGGCGGAACGCCGAACCCCCGTTGTGGACACCCATGCGCCCCTCCCAGTTCATCTTCCGTTCACTCGGGTTACCTACGTTCGTCCAGCCAATGACCTCGAACGATTGCCTGGGTAAATGGAAAGCTTCTCGCTGATCCTCGCGATTGTGGTGGTAACCGCACTCGCGTTCGATTTCACGAACGGTTTCCACGACACCGCGAACGCGATGGCCACGACCATTTCCACGGGCGCCATGCGGCCGAAGGCCGCGGTCGCCATGTCCGCGGTCCTGAACCTGGTCGGCGCCTTCCTGTCCGTCGAAGTCGCCAACACGATCTCCAAGGGCCTCGTCGACGAGGCCGGCATCCGTCCCGAAGTCATCTTCGCCGCCCTGGTGGGCGCGATCCTGTGGAATCTGCTGACGTGGCTGGTCGGCCTGCCGTCCAGCTCCTCGCACGCCCTCATGGGCGGTCTGATCGGCGCCACGATCGCGTCGGCGGGCGTCGGCGCGGTGCACGGCGACGTGCTGGTGACCAAGGTGCTGATCCCGGCGATCGCCGCCCCGCTGGTGGCGGGCCTCGCGGCGATGCTGGCCACGCGGCTGACGTTCTCCCTGGGCCGCAAGGCCGAGGGCAAGGCGTCCGAGAAGGGCTACCGGGCCGGCCAGATCGCCTCGGCGGGCCTGGTCTCCCTGGCGCACGGCACCAACGACGCGCAGAAGACCATGGGCGTCATCACCCTGGCCCTGGTCGCCGGCGGCGCCGTGGCGCCCGACTCGGACCCTCCCACGTGGGTCATCCTGTCCGCGGGCGTCGCGATCGCGCTCGGCACCTACCTGGGCGGCTGGCGCATCATCCGCACCATGGGCAAGGGCCTGACCGACCTCCAGCCGCAGCAGGGCTTCGCCGCCCAGACCAGCGCGGCCACGGTCATCCTGGCCTCCTCGCACCTCGGTTTCTCCCTCTCCACGACCCACTCCGTGTCCGGTGCGGTCATGGGCGCCGGTCTCGGCCGCAAGGGCGGTGTCGTGCGCTGGTCGACGGCGACGCGGATGTTCGTCGCCTGGGGCCTGACCCTGCCGGCCGCCGCCCTGGTGGGCGCGCTCGCCGAGTACGTCACCGGCTTCGGCGACTGGGGCACCGCCGTGGTGGCCGTCTTCCTCGTCGCCTCCTCGGCGGCCATCTGGAAGATCTCCCGGCGTGAGGTCGTCGACCACACCAACGTCAACGACACCGCCGCCGACGAGGAGCCGGCCGGCGTGGTGACCACGGCGATGGCCGCGGTGACGCCGCCGCCCGCGGGCACCACCGCCGACGCGCCGCCCATCCCGGCCCAGGCGACCGCCGAGCGGACGCACTCCACGACCACCACGGTCTGACCCCGCCCACCGGTTAACAAGGAAGAAGCAGAGATGAAGATCGACTGGGCGGCCCTCGGCTCCGTCTTCGGCGTCAGCCTCGTGGTCACCGTGGCCCTCGTCGGCCTGTTCACCCTCGGCATCACCGGCCTGTCGCGCCGCGAGCGTGCGGTGGCGCAGGGCGGGTCCGCCGGCCTCGCGGTGACGGGCGCGTACGCCTGCTTCGCGGCGTGCGCGGCGGCCGTGGGGTACGGCATCTACCTGATCGTGGCCTGACGGCCCGAACGCACCGCGTGTCCGCCGGGCGGCACGGGACCTCGGTCCCGTGCCGCCCGGTCGTCGTGTGCGCGTGGGGGCCGGTGTGGGGTTCTCCACACTCTCCCCGCGCAGGTCAAGGGCAAGTTGACGGCGGTTCGCGCCCGTGGTGGACTTCCGGGGCCAGTACGGCGGCAGGAGAGGAAGCCGGTGTGAGTCCGGCGCGGTCCCGCCACTGTCACCGGGGTAGCCATCCCCCGGGAGCCAGGAACTCTCACCGCCGGTCACGTCGAACCAGGGCGCGGACACCCTGAGTGAGGACACGTATCGCCATGCGCGGCTGCCGATCGAGGTTCAGCACCCCACCCCTGCCTGCCCTGTTGGGCGGCTGAGCCCATGGGTGCCGGTCGCGTCTTCGCGTACGGTGCCGCCGCCGGCCTGATCGGTGACCTGCTGCTCGGCGACCCCCGCCGGGGGCATCCGGTCGCCGCGTTCGGGCGGGCCGCGGCTGCCGTGGAACGGGTGCTGTGGCGGGACCACCGCGGATGGGGCGCGTTGCACGCCGGAGTGTGCGCGGGAGGCGCCGTCGCCCTCGGGGCCGTCGCCGAGCGCGCCGTGCGCTCCTCCCCCGTCGCCTCCGTCGCGCTCACCGCCGCCGCCACCTGGGCGGTGGTCGGGGGCACTTCGCTCGCCCGGGAGGCCCGGGCCATCGGGCGTGCCCTGGAGGCGGGGGACGTGGAGGCGGCCCGGGCACGGCTGCCTCATCTGTGCGGGCGCGATCCGCAGGCCCTCGACGCCGACGGGATCGCCCGGGCCGTGGTCGAGTCCGTCGCCGAGAACACCTCCGACGCGGTGGTCGGGGCGCTGGTGTGGGGGGCCGTCGGCGGAGTGCCGGGCCTGCTCGGCTTCCGGGCCGTCAACACCCTGGACGCCATGGTCGGGCACAAGTCGGCCCGATACCGGCGCTACGGGTGGGCCTCCGCGCGTCTCGACGACCTCGCGGGGTGGCCCGGCGCGCGGCTGACGGCCGTGCTCGCGGTGCCGGCCGGGCCGGATCCGCGCGGGGCCGTGCGCGCCTGGCGGGCCGACGCGGCGAAGCATCCCAGTCCCAACGCCGGGCCCGTGGAGGCCTCGTTCGCGGGGGCGCTCGGGGTGCGGCTGGGCGGGACGCTGTCGTACGGCGGGCGGGTGGAGCACCGGCCCGTGCTGAACAGCGGCGGGCGGGCCGTCGTCCGGCGCGATGTCGAACGGGCCGTGCGGCTCTCGCGGCGCGTCACCTGGCTGGCGCTCGGGGTGTGCGCCGGCGCGCGGTTGCTGAAGAGGGGGAAGTGAGCATGAGCGGTGGGCTTCTCGTCGCCGGGACCACCTCCGACGCGGGCAAGAGCGTCGTGACGGCCGGGATCTGCCGGTGGCTGGTGCGCCAGGGCGTCAAGGTCGCGCCCTTCAAGGCGCAGAACATGTCCCTGAACTCGTTCGTGACGCGGGAGGGCGCCGAGATCGGGCGGGCGCAGGCCATGCAGGCACAGGCCTGCCGCGTCGAGCCGACCGCGCTGATGAACCCGGTGCTGCTCAAGCCCGGGGGCGAGCAGAGCAGTCAGGTCGTGCTGCTGGGCAAGCCGGTGGGTGAGCTGAGCGCGCGCGGCTATCACGGCGGGCGGCAGCAGAAGCTGCTCGGAACGGTGCTGGACTGTCTGGAGCAGTTGCGGGGCACGTATGACGCGGTGATCTGTGAGGGGGCCGGTTCTCCCGCCGAGATCAATCTGCGGCGGACGGACATCGTCAACATGGGCATCGCCCGCAACGCCGGGCTTCCGGTGCTCGTCGTCGGCGACATCGACCGGGGCGGGGTGTTCGCCTCGTTCTTCGGGACGGTGGCGCTGCTGTCGCGCGAGGACCAGAGTTGCGTCGCCGGGTTCCTGGTCAACAAGTTCCGCGGGGACGTCTCCCTGCTGGAGCCGGGCCTGGACATGCTGCACGGGCTGACGGGGCGGAGGACGTACGGCGTGCTGCCCTTCCGGCACGGGCTCGGGATCGACGAGGAGGACGGGCTGCGCGTGTCCCTGCGGGGCGCCGTGCGGGAGTCGGTCGTCGCGCCGCCGCTCGGCGAGGACGTGCTGCGCGTCGCCGTGTGCGCCGTGCCGCTGATGTCCAACTTCACCGACGTGGACGCCCTGGCCGCCGAACCGGGCGTCGTGGTGCGGTTCGTGGACCGGCCGGAGGAGCTGGCCGACGCCGATCTGGTCGTCGTGCCCGGCACCCGCGGGACGGTCCGGGCGCTGGACTGGCTGCGGGAGCGGGGGCTCGCCGACGCCCTGGCCCGCAGGGCCGCCGAGCAGCGGCCCGTGCTCGGCGTCTGCGGCGGCTTCCAGATCCTCGGGGAGCACATCGAGGACGACGTGGAGAGCCGCCGGGGGCACGTCGACGGGCTCGGGATCCTGCCCGTGCGGGTGCGGTTCGCCCGCGAGAAGACCCTCACCCGGCCGGAGGGCGAGGCCCTCGGCGAGCGGGTCGAGGGCTACGAGATCCACCACGGGGTCGCCGACGTCACCGGCGGCGAAGCCTTCCTGGACGGCTGCCGGGTCGGCCAGACCTGGGGCACGCACTGGCACGGCTCGCTGGAGTCGGACGGCTTCCGGCGGGCCTTTCTGCGCGAGGTGGCGGCCGCCGCGGGCCGCCGCTTCGTGCCCGCGCCGGACACCTCGTTCGCCGCGCTGCGCGAGGAGCAGCTCGACCGGCTCGGCGACCTGATCGAACAGCACGCGGACACCGACGCGCTGTGGCGGCTCATCGAGTCCGGCGCGCCGCAAGGACTGCCCTTCATTCCACCGGGAGCACCCGCATGAGCACTGTGTTGTTGTTGTCGACCGCCGACACGGACCTGCTGGCGGCCCGCGCCGCCTCCGGTGCCGACTACCGGATCGGCAACCCGACCCGCGTGGACGTCCAAGAGGAGCTCCCGGCCCTGCTGGACGGGGCGTCCGTCGCCGTCGTCCGGCTGCTCGGCGGCAAGCGGGCCTGGGAGGACGGGCTGGCCGCGCTGAAGGCCTCCGGGATCCCGACCGTGCTGCTGGGCGGCGAGGCCGTGCCGGACGCGGAGCTGATGGCCGAGTCGTCCGTGCCGGCCGGTGTCGTCGCCGAGGCGCTGAAGTACCTCGTGGAGGGCGGGCCGGAGAACCTCACCGAGCTGGCCCGGTTCCTGTCCGACACGGTGCTGCTCACCGGCGAGGGCTTCGCCGCGCCGCAGAAGATGCCCGAGTACGGCGTCCACGGCGAGCGGGCCCGCCACGAGGGCCGCCCGACCGTCGGCGTGCTCTTCTACCGGGCCCACGAACTGAGCGGCAACACCGCCTTCGTGGACACCCTGTGCGACGCGATCGAGGCCCGCGGCGCCAACGCCCTGCCGGTCTACTGCGGTTCGCTGCGCGGCGCGGACGAGGGGCTGTACGAGATCCTGGGCCGGGCGGACGCCCTGGTCGCCACCGTCCTGGCCGCCGGCGGCACGCACGCCTCGCAGGCCTCGGCGGGCGGCGACGAGGAGGCCTGGGACATCGGCGCCCTCGCCAGGATGAACGTCCCCGTGCTGCAGGGGCTGTGCCTGACCTCCTCGCGGCAGGCCTGGGAGGAGTCGGACGCCGCCCTGTCCCCCATGGACGCCGCGATGCAGGTGGCGATCCCGGAGTTCGACGGGCGGCTGATCACCGTGCCGTTCTCCTTCAAGGAGCAGGGCCCGGACGACGTGCCCGTGTACGTGGCCGACCCGGAGCGGGCCGCGCGGGTCGCCGGCATCGCCGTGCGGCACGCCCGGCTGAAGCACAAGGAGAACGGCGACAAGAAGCTCGCGCTGGTCTTCACCGCCTACCCGACCAAGCACTCGCGGGTCGGCAACGCGGTCGGGCTGGACACGCCGGCCTCGGCGGTGCGGGTGCTGGACGCGCTCCGGGGCGCCGGGTACGCCGTCGACGGGTACCCGGACAACGGCGACGAGCTGATCCACCGGCTGATCGAGGCCGGCGGGCACGACGTGGAGTGGCTGACGGAGGAGCAGCTCGCCTCGGCGCCCGCGCGCGTGCCGCTGGCGGACTACCGGGCCTGGTTCGACAAGCTCGACCCGGAGCTGAGGGACGCCATGACCGAGGCGTGGGGTGAGCCGCCGGGCAGCCTCTACGTCGACGGGGACGACATCGTGCTGGCGTCCCTGCAGTTCGGGAACGTCGTGGTGATGATCCAGCCGCCGCGCGGCTTCGGCGAGAACCCGATCGCGATCTACCACGACCCGGACATGCCGCCCTCGCACCACTACATGGCGGCCTACCGCTGGCTGGAGAACAGCTTCGGCGCCGACGCGATCGTCCACATGGGCAAGCACGGCACCATGGAGTGGCTGCCCGGCAAGGGCCTCGGGCTCAGCGGCGGCTGCGCCCCGGACGCCGTGCTCGGTGAGCTGCCGCTGATCTACCCGTTCATCGTCAACGACCCCGGCGAGGGCACCCAGGCCAAGCGCCGCGGCCACGCCACCGTCGTCGACCACCTCGTGCCGCCGATGGCCCGCGCCGACACCTACGGCGACCTGGCCAAGCTGGAGCAGCTCCTCGACGAGTACGCGCTCGTCTCCGACCTGGACCCGGCCAAGGCCCCGGCCGTGCGGGCGCAGATCTGGACGCTGGTGAAGGCGGCCGAGCTCCACCACGACCTGCACGTGGACGAGCAGCCGGACGACGAGGCGTTCGACGAGTTCGTCATGCACATCGACGGCTATCTGTGCGAGATCAAGGACGTGCAGATCCGCGACGGCCTGCACATCCTGGGCGGCGGGCCGGTCGGTGAGCCGCGCGTCAACCTGGTGCTGGCCGTGCTGCGCGCCTCGCAGGTGTGGGGCGGGCAGGCCAACGCGCTGCCGGGCCTGCGGGCCGCGCTGGCGGAGCACTTCGGGCTGGTGGAGAAGGAACTGCTGGCCGAGCCGGGCGCCCCGGTGAAGGTGCCCGTCGAGCTGACGGACCTGGTCGACGGGCCGTCCCGCAGCGCCGCCGACGCGATCGACCTGCTGGAGCAGCTGTGCCGGCGGATCGCGGAGGGCATGGAGGAACGCGGCTGGGCGGTCGCCGAGAGCGCGCCGCTGGTGCGCGAGGTGCTCGGCGCCGAACTGCCCGACGCCGTCGCCGTGCTGGAGTTCGCCTGCACCGAGGTCGTGCCCCGGCTGGCGCGCACCACCGACGAGATCGGGCACATCCTGCGTGCCCTGGACGGCGGTTACGTCCCGGCCGGCCCCTCCGGCTCGCCCACCCGCGGTCTGGTCAACGTCCTGCCGACGGGCCGCAACTTCTACTCCGTCGATCCCAAGGCGATCCCATCCCGGCTCAGCTGGGAGGTGGGGCAGTCGCTCGCGGACTCGCTGGTGCAGCGCTACCTCCAGGACAACGGGGAGTACCCGAAGTCCGTCGGCCTGACGGTGTGGGGCACCTCCGCCATGCGCACCCAGGGTGACGACATCGCCGAGATCCTGGCGCTGCTGGGCTGCCGGCCGGTGTGGGACGACGCCTCGCGCCGGGTGACCGGGTTCGAGGTGATCCCCCTGGCGGAGCTCGGCCGGCCGCGCATCGACGTCACGGTCCGCATCTCCGGCTTCTTCCGGGACGCGTTCCCGCACGTCGTGGGGCTGATCGACGACGCCGTGCGGGCCGTGGCCGAGCTGGACGAGCCGGCCGAGTCCAACCACGTCCGCGCCCACGCCGACGAGGACACCGCCGAGCACGGCGACCGGCGCCGCGCCACCGCCCGGATCTTCGGCTCCAAGCCGGGGGCGTACGGGGCGGGCCTGCTGCCGCTGATCGACGCCCGCAACTGGCGTTCGGACGCGGACCTCGCCGAGGTGTACGCGGTGTGGGGCGGCTACGCCTACGGCCGGGGGCTCGACGGGCGGGCCGCGCGCGGGGACATGGAGACGGCGTTCAGGCGGATCGCGGTCGCCGCGAAGAACGTCGACACCCGCGAGCACGACCTGGTCGACGCCGACGACTACTTCCAGTACCACGGCGGCATGGTCGCCATGGTCCGCCACCTCACGGGCGCGAGCCCCGAGGCGTACGTCGGCGACTCGGCCACGCCGGACCAGGTCAAGACCCGCACGCTGGGCGAGGAGACGCACCGGGTGTTCCGCGCCCGGGTGGTCAACCCGCGCTGGATGGCGGCCATGCGGCGGCACGGCTACAAGGGCGCCTTCGAGATGGCGGCGACCGTGGACTACCTGTTCGGGTACGACGCCACGGCCGGGGTCGTGGACGACTGGATGTACGAGAAGCTCAGCGCCGAGTACGTCTTCGACCCGGAGAACCGGGACTTCATGAAGAAGTCCAACCCCTGGGCGCTGCGCGGCATCACCGAGCGGCTGCTGGAGGCGGCCGAGCGGGGCCTGTGGGCCGAGCCGGACGCGGAGACGCTGGAGCGGCTGCGCGCCACCTACCTGGAGCTCGAAGGCGACTTGGAGGGCGACGACAAGTGACCACCCCGTTTCCGTTCACGGCCGTCGTCGGCCAGGACGACCTGCGGCTCGCGCTGCTGCTGAACGCCGTGTCGCCGGCGGTCGGCGGTGTGCTGGTGCGCGGCGAGAAGGGCACCGCCAAGTCGACGGCGGTGCGGGCCCTGTCGGCGCTGCTGCCGGCGGTCCCGGTCGTCCCCGGCTGCCGTTTCTCGTGCGATCCCGCCTCCCCCGACCCGGGGTGCCCGGACGGGCCCCACGAGACCGGCGGCGGTGTGGAGCGGCCCGCCCGCATGGTGGAGCTGCCCGTCGGCGCCTCCGAGGACCGGCTCGTGGGCGCGCTGGACATCGAACGGGCCCTGGCGGAGGGCGTGAAGGCCTTCGAGCCCGGCCTGCTCGCCGACGCGCACCGCGGGATCCTCTACGTCGACGAGGTCAACCTCCTCCACGACCATCTGGTCGACCTGCTGCTGGACGCCGCCGCGATGGGCGCCTCGTACGTCGAGCGCGAGGGCGTCTCCGTACGGCACGCCGCGCGGTTCCTGCTCGTCGGCACGATGAACCCCGAGGAGGGCGAGCTGCGGCCGCAGTTGCTCGACCGGTTCGGGCTGACCGTCGAGGTCGCGGCCTCGCGGGAGCCGGACCAGCGCGTGGAGGTCGTGCGCCGGCGGCTGGCCTACGACGACGACCCGGCCGCCTTCGCGGCCCGCTGGGCCGAGGAGGAGGCCGCCGTACGGGCCAGGATCGTGGCGGCGCGCGCGCTGCTGCCGTCGGTGCGGCTGGGCGACGGGGCGCTGCGGCAGATCGCGGCGACCTGCGCGGCCTTCGAGGTGGACGGCATGCGCGCGGACATCGTGATGGCCCGGACCGCGACCGCGCTGGCGGCCTGGGCCGGGCGGACGGACGTGCTCGCCGAGGACGTCCGGCAGGCGGCGCTGCTCGCGCTGCCGCACCGGCGGCGGCGCAACCCGTTCGACGCGCCCGGGCTGGATGAGGACAAGCTGGACGAGACGCTGGAGGAGTTCGGCGGCTCACAGGACGACGACCCGGACCCCGGGCCGGACGGGCCCGGCGGGGGCGGCGGACAGCCGGACCCCGGCGAGGGCCCCGAGGGCGGTGACACCGGCGCGCGGCCCGAGGCCGGGGAGGGCGGGCAGCCGCAGCCCTCGGGAGGCGGCGAGCAGTCGCCCGTACGGGCCGCCGAGCCGTTCAAGGCCAAGGTGCTGAGCGTGCCCGGGATCGGCGAGGGCGTGGCCGGGCGGCGCTCACGGGCGCGGACCGAGCACGGGCGGACCACCGGGGCCAGGCGGCCGCAGGGCGCGCTCACCAAGCTGCACCTGGCGGCGACCGTGCAGGCCGCGGCACCGCACCAGCGGGCGCGCGGGCGGTCCGGGCCGGGTCTGGTGGTCCGCCGGGACGATCTGCGGCAGGCCACCCGCGAGGGGCGCGAGGGCAATCTCGTGCTGTTCGTGGTGGACGCCTCCGGGTCGATGGCGGCCCGGCAGCGGATGAGCGCCGTGAAGGGCGCCGTGCTGTCGCTGCTGCTGGACGCCTACCAGCGGCGGGACAAGGTGGGTCTGGTGACCTTCCGGGGCACGGGCGCGGACGTGGCGCTGCCCCCGACCTCGTCGGTGGACGCGGCGGCGGCCCGGCTGGAGTCGCTGCCCACGGGCGGACGGACGCCGCTCGCGGCGGGGCTGCTGCGGGCGCACGACGTGCTGCGCGTGGAGCGGCTGCGGGATCCGGCGCGCCGGCCGCTGGTCGTGGTGGTGACGGACGGGCGGGCCACAGGCGGCCCGGAGCCGGTCGCCCTGGCCGGGCGCGCGGCACGGCTGTTCGCGGCCGACGGAGTCGCCTCGGTCGTCGTGGACTGCGAGTCGGGGCCGGTGCGCCTGGGGCTGGCCGGGCAGCTCGCGGGTGAGCTGGGCGGTACGGCCGTGACCCTGGACGAGTTGCGGGCGGACTCGATCGCCGGGCTGGTGAAGGACGTACAGAGGAGGGCCGCGTAATGCCGCAGGGACAGCCGAGTGTGGTGCCGGACGACGGTCTGACGACCCGGCAGCGGCGCAACCGGCCGCTGGTCGTGGTGCACACGGGCATCGGCAAGGGCAAGTCCACCGCCGCGTTCGGGCTCGCGCTGCGGGCCTGGAACCAGGGGTGGCCGATCGGGGTGTTCCAGTTCGTCAAGTCGGCGAAGTGGAAGGTCGGCGAGGAGAACGCGCTGCGGGTGCTCGGCGCCTCCGGCGAGGGCGGCACCGTCGACTGGCACAAGATGGGCGAGGGCTGGTCCTGGGTGCAGCGCGATGCCCAGATGGACAACGAGGAGAAGGCCCGCGAGGGCTGGGAGCAGGTCAAGCGGGACCTGGCGGCCGAGACGTACAGGCTGTACGTGCTCGACGAGTTCGCGTACCCGATGCACTGGGGGTGGGTGGACACGGACGAGGTGATCTCCGTGCTGCGGGAGCGGCCCGGGACGCAGCACGTCGTCATCACCGGGCGGAACGCACCCGGCAAGCTCGTGGACTTCGCCGATCTCGTGACCGACATGTCCAAGGTCAAGCACCCGATGGACGCGGGCCAGAAGGGCCAGAGAGGCATCGAGTGGTGAGTGCTTCGGTTCCCCGGCTGGTCATCGCCGCGCCCTCCTCGGGCAGCGGCAAGACCACCGTCGCCACGGGGCTGATGGCCGCGTTCGCCGCGCGGGGGCTCGCCGTGTCCCCGCACAAGGTCGGGCCGGACTACATCGACCCCGGGTACCACGCGCTCGCGACCGGGCGGGTGGGACGGAACCTGGACGCCTACCTGTGCGGGCCCGAGCTGGTCGGGCCGCTGTTCCTGCACGGGGCGCGGGGGTGCGACATCGCCGTCGTCGAGGGCGTGATGGGGCTGTACGACGGGGCCGCGGGCGAGGGGGAACTCGCGTCCACGGCCCATGTCGCGAAGCTGCTCGGGGCACCGGTGGTGCTGGTCGTGGACGCGTCGTCGCAGTCCCGGTCGGTGGCGGCGCTGGTGCACGGGTTCGCGTCCTGGGACCCGGAGGTGCGGATCGGGGGCGTGATCCTGAACAAGGTCGCCTCCGACCGGCACGAGGAACTGCTGCGGGAGGCGCTGGAGCAGGCCGGGGTGCCGGTGCTCGGGGTGTTGCGGCGCGCTCCGCAGGTGGACACGCCGTCGCGGCATCTGGGGCTGGTGCCGGTCGCCGAGCGGCGGACGGCCGCGGTGGAGGCGGTTGCGGCCATGGCCGCGCAGGTCTCCGACGGTTGCGACCTGGGCGCGTTGGAAGCACTGGCACGTGCAGCCGGTGCCGTACCAGGGGGCTCCGCCCCCTGGACCCCCGCCTCGCCCGCCCACCACCCGACCCGGTCGGACGAAGGGCTGACGCCCTCCTCCGGCCCGGCTCCGTCGGACAAGCGGCGCGCGCCCGTCGTCGCCGTCGCCGGCGGGTCCGCCTTCACGTTCTCCTACGCCGAGCACACCGAACTGCTCACCGCCGCCGGGGCCGAGGTCGTCACCTTCGATCCGCTGCGGGACGAGGAACTGCCCGAGGGGACCGCCGGGTTGGTGATCGGGGGCGGGTTCCCCGAGGTGTACGCCTCGGAGCTGTCCGCCAACGAACCCCTGCGCAAGGCCGTCGCCGAGCTGGCGGGAAGCGGTGCTCCCGTCGCCGCCGAGTGCGCCGGGCTGCTGTATCTGTGCCGGGAGCTGGACGGGCTGCCGATGTGCGGGGTGCTGGACGCCTCGGCGCGGATGAGCGAGCGGCTCACGCTGGGCTACCGGGACGCCGTCGCGGTCGGCGACAGCGTGCTCGCGGCGGCCGGGACGCGGATGCGCGGGCACGAGTTCCACCGGACCGTCGTGGAGCCGGGGTCGGGGCCGGAGCCCGCCTGGGGCGTCCGCACCCCTCGGCCGCGGGTCGAGGGTTTCGTACAGCGCGGTGTGCACGCGAGTTATCTGCACACGCACTGGGCGTCCGAGCCCGGTGTCGCCCGTCGGTTCGTGGAGAGGTGCCGGACGTCATGAGCAGCAGGCTGGTCGGAGTGGGGGTCGGCCCCGGGGATCCGGAGCTGGTCACCGTCAAGGGTGTCAACGCCCTGCGGGAGGCCGACGTCGTCGTCGTGCCCGTGATGGACACGGGCGAGCGCGGGCGGGCCGAGGCGACCGTGGTGCACTACGTGCCCGAGGAGAAGGTCGTGCGGGTCGTGTTCGCGCTGAACGAGCGCAGCGACCGGGGCCGGCGCGAGGCCGCCTGGGACGCGGCGGGCGCACGCGTCGCCGAGTTGCTGCGGGCGCACGAGGCCGTGGCCTTCGCGACCATCGGCGACCCCAACGTGTACTCGACCTTCACCTACCTCGCGCAGACCGTCGCCGAGCTGGTGCCGGGGACCGTCGTGGAGACCGTGCCCGGCATCACCGCCATGCAGGACCTCGCCGCCCGGTCGGGTGCCGTGCTGACCGAGGGGACCGAGCCGCTCACGCTGGTGCCCGTCACCGCGGGGGCGACCGTGCTGAAGGAGGCCCTGGCCGGGCCGGGCACGGTCGTCGCCTACAAGTTCGGCCGGCAGGCCCACGAGGTCGCCGAGGCGCTGCGCGAGACCGGGCGGCTGGAGGGCGCGGTGTGGGGATCGGCGCTGGGGCTGGCGGAGGAGTCGATCCGCCCGGCCGCCGACCTCGACGGCGCCCCCCTGCCCTATCTGTCGACGCTCATCGCGCCCGCCCGGCGCGAGGGCGGCCGGGGCGGCAAGCTCTGACCCGGCCCCGTCCGTTCATCACCGTCCACCCCCTGTACGAGAGGACCCACCCCATGGCCGACGCCCCCGCCGGCAAAGTGACCTTCGTCGGTGCCGGCCCCGGCGCCGCCGACCTGCTGACGTTCCGCGCCGCGCGCGCCATCGCCGAGGCCGACGTCGTGATCTGGGCGGCCAGCCTGGTGCAGGCCGAGGTCCTCGACCACGCGCGCGAGGACGCGGAGATCCTCGACTCGGCGACCATGTCCCTGGAGGACGTCGTGGCCGTGTACGAGCGGGCCCGTGGCGAGGGTCTGAAGGTGGCCCGCATCCACTCCGGCGACCCGGCCCTGTGGGGCGGCACGCAGGAGCAGCTGGACCGGTGCGCAGAGATCGGCATCGCGACGGAGATCGTGCCCGGTGTGTCGTCCTTCTCTGCCGTGGCGGCGCTGGCGCAGCGCGAGCTGACCATCCCGGAGGTCGCGCAGTCCGTCGTGCTGACCCGGCTCGGCGGCGGCAAGACGCCCATGCCGCCCGGTGAGGAGGTCCGCGAGTTCGCCAAGCACGGCACGACCATGGCGGTCTTCCTGTCCGCCGCCCGCAGCGGGCAGCTGGTGCGGGAGCTGCTGGAGGGCGGCTACCCGACGACGACCCCGGTCGTGGTGGCGTACCAGGCGACCTGGCCGGAGGAGCTGGTCGTGAAGTGCACGATCGGCACGCTGGAGGAGACGGTCAAGGAGCACAAGCTCTGGAAGCACACGCTGTTCCTGGTCGGCCCGGCCCTCGACGCGCACGGCACGCGCTCGCACCTGTACCACCCGGGGCACTTCCACGGCTACCGCAAGGCCGACCCCGAGGCCCGCCGGGCGCTGCGCGAGCGGGGGGCGAGTACGTGATCACGGTGGTCGGCACGGGGACGGGGGCGGCGCCTGCCGACGACGTCCTCGCCGATGTCCTCGCCGCCGCCGAGCTGGTCGTCGGCGGGCGGCGGCATCTGGATGCCGTACCGCTGCCCGACGGCGCCGAACGGGTCGTGCTCGGGCCGCTCGCGCCCGCCCTCGACACCATCGAGGAGTACGTCGGCAAGGACCGCCCGGTGGTGGTGCTGGCCTCCGGCGACCCCGGCTTCTTCGGGATCGTGCGCGTGCTGGCCGAGCGTTTCGGGCCCGAGCGGCTGGACGTGCGGCCCGGAGTGTCGTCCGTCGCCGCCGCCTTCGCGCGGATCGGGCTGCCCTGGGACGACGCCGTGGTGGTGAGCGCCCACGGACGGGAGTTGCGGACGGCCGTCAACGTGTGCCGGGCGCGGGCGAAGACGGCCGTGCTGACCGGGCCGGGGGCCGGTCCGGCCGAGCTGGGCGCCGCCCTGGCCGGCGAGGACCGGGTGCTGGTCGTCGCGTCCGGGCTCGGCTCCGCCGCCGAGCGCGTGGAGCGGGTGACGCCCGGGGAGGCGGCCGCCCGGGACTGGGGCACGGCGGTGAACGTGGTGCTGTGCCTGGACGAGCGGCGGGCGCTCGGGCCGGTGCGGACGGTCGCGGGGCCCGGGGAACGGCCGGCCGGCTGGGCCCTGGACGAGGCGGAGTTCGCGCACCGCGACTCGATGATCACCAAGTTCGAGGTGCGGGCGCTGGCCCTGGCCCGGCTGGGTCCGCGGCCGGGTGACCTGGTGTGGGACGTGGGCGCGGGGTCCGGTTCGGTGGCCGTGGAGTGCGCCCGGCTCGGGGCGGCGGCCGTCGCCGTCGAGAAGGCGCCCGACGGGGTGGAGCGCATCCGTGCCAACGCCGCCGCGCACGGTGTGGACGTGCGCGTGGTGCGGGGCGTGGCGCCGGACGCGCTGGACGGCCTCGCCGACGACCCGGACGCCGTGTTCGTCGGGGGCGGCGGGCGGGAACTGCCGGCGATCGTCGCCGGGTGCGCCCGGCGGGCCCGGCGCGCGGTGGTCGTCGCGATGGCCGCGCTGGACCGGGTGCCGGCCGCGCGCGCGGCCCTGACGGACGCCGGGTTCTCCTGCGAGGGTGTGCTGTTGCAGTCGTCCCGGCTCGCGCCGCTGCCGGGTGATGTGACCCGGCTGGCGGCGACCAATCCGGTTTTCCTGTTGTGGGGCGTCAGAAGGCCCCTGGATCGTGAGGGAGTTGCCCAGTGATCGGCCTCATTTCCGCCACCGCGGCGGGGGCGGCGGCGCGCGACCGGCTGGCCGCGGCGTGGCCGGACCGCACCCGCCTGTACGACGGGCCCGTGGCGGACGCCGTCCGGCGGGCGTTCGCGGAGTGCGAGCAGCTCGTGTGCTTCCTCGCGACCGGCGCGGTCGTGCGGATCGTCGCCCCGCTGCTGGCGGACAAGGCGAGCGACCCGGGTGTGGTGTGCGTCGACGAGGCCGGGCGGTACGCCGTGTCGCTGGCCGGCGGGCACGGCGGCGGCGCCAACGCCCTCGCCCGCGAGGTCGGTGAGGTGCTGGGCGCCGAGCCCGTGGTGACCACGGCGACGGACGCCGTGGACCTGCCCGGCCTGGACACGCTCGGCCTCCCGGTGGAGGGCGATGTCGCCGGGGTCTCGCGGGCCCTGCTCGACGGTGAGCCGGTGGCGCTGCGGGCCGAGGTGGCCTGGCCGCTGCCGCCGCTGCCCGTGGCGGCCGCGGGGGCGTACACGATCCGGGTGACCGACCGGCTCGTCGAGGTGGCGGAGCGCGAAGTGGTGCTCCGGCCACCGTCCCTCGTCGTCGGCGTGGGCGCCTCCTCGGGCGTGCCAGCCGAGGA
Source organism: Streptomyces sp. XY006 (assembly GCF_002237655.1). Classification (GTDB taxonomy): domain Bacteria; phylum Actinomycetota; class Actinomycetes; order Streptomycetales; family Streptomycetaceae; genus Streptomyces; species Streptomyces levis. The sequence continues at coordinate 53,837 of NZ_NOKT01000027.1, read as the reverse complement.
GGTGCTGGAGCTGGTCGGGTCGGCGCTGCGCGAGGCGGGCCTGTCGGCGCGCAGCCTGGCCGAACTCACCACCGTCGACGCCAAGGCCGAGGAGCCCGGCGTCGTCGAGGCCGCCCGGCGGCTCGGGGTGCCGCTCGTGACGTACCCGGCCGGGGAGCTGTCCGGGGTCGAGGTGCCCAACCCGTCCGACGCGCCCCTGGCCGCCGTCGGCACGCCCTCCGTGGCGGAGGCCTCGGCGCTGCTGCGCGGCGGTGAACTGCTCGTGCCGAAGCGGAAGTCGCGGCGCGCCGACGGCACCCCGGCGATGGCGACCTGCGCCGTCGTGCGGCGGCCCGGGCGCGGGCGGCTCGCGGTGGTGGGGCTCGGGCCCGGCGCCCGGGACCTGCTGACGCCGCGCGCCCGGGAAGAACTGCGGCGCGCCGCCGTGCTCGTCGGGCTCGACCAGTACGTCGACCAGATCCGGGACCTGCTGCGGCCCGGCACGCGCGTGCTGGAGTCGGGGCTCGGGGCCGAGGAGGAACGGGCCCGCACGGCCGTCGCGGAGGCCCGCAAGGGGCAGGCCGTCGCGCTGATCGGCAGCGGGGACGCGGGCGTGTACGCCATGGCCTCCCCCGCGCTCGCCGAGGCCTCCGACGACATCGACGTGATCGGCGTGCCCGGCGTGACGGCGGCCCTGGCGGCGGCCGCGATCCTCGGCGCTCCGCTCGGCCACGACCATGTGTCGATCAGCCTGTCCGACCTGCACACGCCGTGGGAGGTCATCGAGCGCCGGGTGCGGGCGGCGGCCGAGGCGGACATCGTGGTCACCTTCTACAACCCCCGTTCACGCGGCCGCGACTGGCAGCTCCCGAAGGCCCTGGCGATCCTCGCCGAGCACCGCGCGCCCGGGACGCCGGTCGGTGTCGTACGGAACGCCTCGCGGCCGGACGAGTCCAGCCGGCTCACCACGCTGGGCGCGCTCGACCCGGCGACGGTCGACATGATGACGGTCGTGACCGTGGGCAACACGGCGACCCGGGACATCGCGGGGCGCATGGTGACGCCGCGCGGCTACCGCTGGCAGACAGCACAGGAGGGCGCCGAGTGAACCGCGTGGTGCATCCCATCGAGGTGGAGTCCTACCGGCGGCTGCGCGCCCGGCTGGACACCTCGCACTTCCCGCCGCTGACCCGGGCGGTCGTGGAGCGGGTCATCCACTCCGCCGCCGACCTCGACTACGCCACCGACCTCGTCATGGCCGAAGCCGACCTGGTGCAGGCGCACGCCGCGCTGCACGCCGGGGCGCCCGTCGTCGTGGACGTGGAGATGGTCGGGGCGGGCATCACCCGCCGCGAGACCGTCTGCCGGCTGCGGGACGCCGAGGCCGGCCCGGGGCTGACCCGGTCCGCGCACGCGATCCGGCTCGCCTACGAGCAGGTCGGCCCGGGCGCCCTGTGGGTGATCGGCAACGCCCCGACCGCACTGGAGGAACTGCTGACCCTGGACGCCGACCCGGCGCTCGTCATCGGCCTGCCCGTCGGGTTCGTCGGCGCCGTCGAATCGAAGGCCGCGCTGCGCGAGAGCGGGCTGCCCGCCGTGAGCAACGTGTCCGAGAAGGGCGGCTCGGCGGTTGCCGCCGCCGCGCTCAACGCCCTGCTGTACCACCCCACTTCCGCCGAGGAGAAACTGTGACCACCCCGCCCGCCCTGCTCATCGCCGGCCACGGCACCCGGGACGACGCCGGAGCCGAGGCGTTCCGCGACTTCGTACGGGAGCTGGGGGCCCGCCACCCCGAACTGCCCGTCGCGGGCGGCTTCATCGAGCTGTCCCCGCCGCCACTGGGCGAGGCCGTGACCGAACTCGTGGAGCGGGGGGTGCGGCGGTTCGCCGCCGTGCCGCTGATGCTGGTGTCGGCCGGGCACGCCAAGGGCGACATCCCGGCCGCGCTGGCCCGCGAGAAGGAACGGCACCCCGGCATCTCATACACCTACGGGCGTCCCCTCGGCCCGCACCCGGCGCTGCTGAACGTGCTGGAGCGGCGGCTGGAGGAGGCGCTGGGCGCCGGCCCGGGGCGCGCGCCCGGGGACCGGTCCGACGTGACGGTGCTGCTGGTGGGGCGCGGGTCGACGGACCCGGACGCCAACGCCGAGGTGCACAAGGCGGCGCGGCTGCTGTGGGAGGGGCGCGGCTACGCGGGCGTCGAGACGGCGTTCGTGTCGCTGGCGGCGCCGGACGTGCCGAACGGGCTCGACCGGTGCGTGCGGCTGGGCGCGCGCCGGATCGTGGTGCTGCCCTACTTCCTGTTCACGGGCATCCTTCCGGACCGGGTGCGGCAGCAGACGGAGGGCTGGGCCGCCGCGCACCCGGAGGTCGAGGTGCGCTCGGCCGACGTCATCGGTCCCGAGCCGGAGCTGCTGGACCTGGTGTGGGAGCGGTACGAGGAGGCCGTCAAGGGCGATCTGCGGATGAACTGCGACTCGTGCGTGTACCGCATCGCGCTGCCGGGCTTCGAGGACAAGGTGGGGATGCCTCAGCAGCCGCACTTCCACCCGGACGACGACGACCATCACCACGGTCATGGCCACGGGCACGGGCATCACCATGGCGCGCACTCGCATGCGCACTGACAGCGGGCACGACCTGCGCCACCACGGGGACGCGGAGGTCCGGGACGACGGCGGCTCGCTCGTCGACCTGGCCGTGAACGTCCGCGCGGACACGCCTCCGGCGTGGCTGCGGGAGCACATCGCCGCGTCGCTGGGCGGCCTCGCCGCCTACCCGGACGGCCGGGCGGCACGCGCGGCGGTGGCGGCACGGCACGGGCTGCCGGTGGAGCGGGTGCTGCTGACGGCGGGCGCGGCGGAGGCGTTCGTGCTGCTGGCCCGGGCGCTGAAGGTGCGGCGGCCGGTCGTGGTGCATCCGCAGTTCACGGAGCCGGAGGCGGCGCTGCGGGACGCGGGGCACTCGGTCGGGCGGGTGCTGCTGCGGGAGGAGGACGGCTTCCGGCTCGGCCCGGCGGCCGTCCCCGAGGACGCGGACCTCGTGGTGATCGGCAACCCCACCAACCCCACGTCGGTGCTGCACCCGGCGGAGGCCGTCGCCTCGCTCGCCCGGCCCGGGCGGGTGCTGGTGGTCGACGAGGCGTTCATGGACGCCGTGCCGGGTGAGCGGGAGTCCCTGGCCGGGCGGACCGACGTGCCCGGTCTGGTGGTGCTGCGCAGCCTGACCAAGACCTGGGGGCTGGCCGGGCTGCGGATCGGGTACGTGCTGGCGGCGCCGGAGACCGTGGCGGACCTGGAGCGGGCGCAGCCGCTGTGGCCGGTGTCGACGCCGGCGCTGGCGGCGGCCGAGGCGTGCGTGGGGCCGCGGGCGGTGGCCGAGGCGGCGCACGCCGCGCACCGCATCGCCGCGGACCGGGCCCACCTCCTGGCGGGCCTCGCCCGCTTCGCCCCGGCGGGGCTGCGGGTGGTCGAGCCCGCGCAGGGCCCGTTCCTGCTGATCCGCCTGGAGCGGGCGGCGACCGTACGCCACCGCCTGCGCGACCTCGGCTACGCCGTGCGCCGCGGGGACACGTTCCCCGGCCTGGACGAGGAGTGGCTGCGCCTCGCGGTACGGGACCGGGCGACCGTGGACGGGTTCCTGCGCGCGCTGGAGAAGGCGCTGGACCACTGACGCCCGGCCCGGGGCGTCGCGCACGCCTCCGGGCCGGGAACAGCGCGAGGGGCACGAGGGCGAGCGCCCGGACCGGGACGGCGTCCGGCAGATCGCCCACTTCCCCGCCCGGCGCGGCGTCCCGCTGTCACGGAGCACGGCGGCATCACCTCCGCCCGGGAGCGGGGCGCGGCGCGTCCGTTCGCGTGGGGCCCGACGCGATCCGCGCCACCGCGACCTCTCGTGCGGCGGCGCCGGTACCGTCGGCCCCCGCGCGTCAGCCGCGCCGCCGGGCCAGGAACACCGCTCCCCCGCCCCCGGCCAGCAGGGCCACCGCGCCGCCCACGAGGTAGGGCGTCGCCGAACTGCCGCCCGTCTCCGCCAGGTTCGCCTCGGCGGGTGCGCCCTGGGGCCGGGTGCCGGCGGGCGGGGCGGAGGCCTCGGCCGCGGGGCTGGGGGTCTTGCAGGTCGCCTCGGCCAGCGTGAGCGTGCCGTCGACCTCGGCGACGTTCAGCTTCAGCGGGTTGACGGAGACCTTGAGTTCGAGGGCCGTGGCGGCGGCCGAGCGGGCCGTCGTCCGGGTGTTCGACAGCTCCAGACGCACCTCGCCGACGCCGGGCACCGTGACGTCGGTCGGGCCGCCGGCGGTCAGCTTCACGCGCTTGCCGAGCACCGTGACCGAGCCGGGCAGCTCGGTGGTGGCGACCGGCTTCCTGCCCACCTCGCACGTGGCCGTGGAGGTGACCTGCGCGATCTCGACCAGGGACAGCAGCGGCAGGCCCGGGACGTGCAGCCGGGCCTGGGCGAGGGTGGTGTTCCCCTCGGCCTTCGTGGCGGTCGTGGTGGCCGTCGCCCGGGCCACCTCCGCGCGCAGCACGCTGAAGGGCCGGCCGCCGTCCACCGCGTCCAGCCGGGCCGTCAGCGTGGTCTTCTCGGCGCTCCTGGGGGCCTCGACCTCGTTGAGGGAGACGGCGAGCGGGACCTGGACCGACTTGTTCAGCAGCGAGACGTCGAGGCCGGTGCGCAGGACGACGGCGCTCGCACGTCCGTGGTCGCCGGTGGCGTGCGCCGGGCTCGCGCCGGCCAGGACCGCGGGCCCGGCGGCGAGGGCCGTGGCCGTGGCGACGGCCGCCAGACGGCGTGCGGGCATGCGGAAGGAAGTGCTGTTCACGGTGGGGACTCCCAGAAGAGACAGGCTCGGGACCCGGAAAGAATCACCCCGCCGCGCGCCCCCCGTCAGCGATCCGACGCCGCTTCACCCCAACGGGGCGATATCGGCGCTGTATTCGAATCCCGCGGCACAGACGTTCCCGCCGTCACCCTCACGCCCCGCCCACCACACGCCCGTTGAGCACCACCCGGCGCGGTGCCGCCAGCACGCGCACGTCCGCGCGCGGGTCCTCGTCGTAGACGACGAGGTCGGCCGGGGCGCCCTCGTCCAGGCCGGGCCGGCCGAGCCAGGCGCGGGCCTTCCAGGTGCCGGCCGCCAGGGCCTCGACGGGCGGGATGCCCGCGGTGACCAGTTCGGCGACCTCGGCCGCCGCCAGGCCGTGGGCGAGTCCGCCGCCGGCGTCGGTGCCGACGAAGACGGGGATGCCGGCGTCGTAGGCGCCCCGGACCGTGTCGTAACGGCGGGCGTGGAGCCGGCGCATATGGGCGGACCAGCGCGGGAACTTGTCCTCGCCGCCGTCGGCGAGCTGCGGGAAGGTGGCGATGTTGACGAGGGTCGGCACGATGGCCACGCCCCGCTCGGCGAACAGCGGGACGAGGTCGTCGGTCAGGCCGGTCGCGTGCTCGATGCAGTCGATGCCCGCCTCGACGAGGTCGCGCAGGGAGCTCTCCGCGAAGCAGTGCGCGGTGACGCGGGCGCCCAGGCGGTGCGCCTCCGCGATCGCCGCCTCGACCGCGCCGCGCGGCCAGCAGGCCGACAGGTCGCCCAGGTCGCGGTCGATCCAGTCGCCGACCAGCTTGACCCAGCCGTCGCCGCGCCGGGCCTCCTGGGCGACGTAGGCGACCAGGTCGTCCGGTTCGATCTCCCAGGCGTAGTTGCGGATGTAGCGGCGGGTGCGCGCGATGTGCCGCCCGGCGCGGATGATCTTGGGCAGGTCCTCGCGGTCGTCGACCCAGCGGGTGTCCGAGGGCGAGCCGGCGTCGCGGATCAGCAGGGTGCCCGCGTCCCGGTCGGTCAGTGCCTGCCGCTCCGCGACGTCCCGCGGGACCGCGCCGTGCCGGTCGAGTCCGACGTGGCAGTGCGCGTCGACGAGGCCGGGCAGGGCCCAGCCCTCCACCGTGCGGACGTCGCGGGCGCCGGCGGGGCGGTCGTAGCAGACGCGGCCGTCGACGACCCACAGTTCGTCCCGGACGTCCTCGGGCCCGACGAGCACCCGTCCCTTCACGTGCAGCACCGCGTGATCGCTCATGCACGGCACCTTAGTGAGCCGCCGGCGGCGCCTCGACGGGGGCCGGGCCTCCCCGGCCTCGCGCACGGGTGCGCCGGGTCCCCGGGCCTCGCGTACGGGGAGCGCGGTACCCGCCGGTTACGCTCATGCCGTCGAACCTGTGAGTGAAGAGAGCATTGCTGTGACGCATCCGTTTCTGGACCTGGCCCCGCTCGGCGCGGACCGCTTCGCCGCGATCGAGGACCGTGTGGCGCGGCTGCTGAGCACCGGGCAGGACGTCGTGATCATGCAGGGCGAGGCGCTGCTGCCGCTGGAGGGCGCGATCCGCGCCACGGCCGGCCCGGGGACAACGGCGCTGAACGTGATCACGGGCCCCTACGGGCAGACGTTCGGCGACTGGCTGCGGGACTGCGGCGCGACGGTGATCGACCTGGCCGTGCCCTTCCACACGGCGGTGACGGCCGAGCAGATCCGGGAGGCCTTCGCCGCGCACCCGGAGATCGACTTCGTGTCCCTGGTGCACGCAGAGGCGGCGACCGGCAACACCAACCCGGTCGCGGAGATCGGCGAGGTGGTGCGGGCGCACGGGGCGCTGTTCTACCTGGACGCCGTGGCGTCGATCGGCGCCGAGCCGGTGCTGCCGGACGCGTGGGGCGTCGACCTGTGCGTGATCGGGGCGCAGAAGGCGATGGGCGGCCCGGCCGGGGTGTCGGCAGTGTCGGTGAGCGAGCGGGCCTGGGCCCGGATGGCGGCGAACCCGCGGGCGCCCCGCCGGTCGTACCTGTCGCTCCTCGACTGGAAGGAGCGGTGGATCGACGGCGGCCGCAAGGCCCTGCTGCACGCGCCGGCACAGCTGGAGATGCTCGCGCTGGAGGCGTGCGTGGAGCGGATCGAGGCGGCGGGCCTGGAGACGGTGATGGCGCGGCACGCGTCGGCCGCGGCCGCCACGCGCGCCGGGGCGCTCGCCCTCGGTGGCGGTCTGGAGCCCTACGTGCACGAGGCCCGGGACGCGGCGCCGGTCGCCACGACCCTGCGCGTCCCGGCCGGGGTGGTGGCCTCGGAGCTCGTGGCCCGTGCCCTGGCGGCGGATCCGGCGCTGCCGCTCGCCGCCGGCGGGGGCGCGCTGGCCAAGGAGATGATCCGGGTCAACCACTACGGCGCCGACGCGACGCCCGGAGCCGTCCGCGCGAGCCTGACGGCACTCGGCGTCGCGCTGTCCGCGCAGGGCCTGTCGGTGGACGTGGAGAGCGCCCTGCGGGCCGCCGAGTCGGCGAAGTGACCGGGGCTTGAATTCGGTGGACTTTTCGAGTTGTCCCACATGTAAGCTGGCACACAATTAATGAATTCTTCCAGGAAAAGCTACCGGTATTCTTCTGCCCGCTTTTCCCGGTCCTAAACGCGCAGATTTTGAGGACCTTCCGCGAGGTAATTCCGACAGGTCTCGTGGGGGTTACATGGTTGTGACGCGTTACACACAGTGACCCCTTTGCCCGGTTTTACCCGGACAATATCGGGCATCTCGCCGCCCCTGTGTCCCGAGCCTCGCGCTCGCGCGATAACACAGGGGCGGCTCATATGTAAGCCCGATCGGCGATGCAATTTTGAATTTCGCTGGGTAAGTTCAATTCGCATGACCGCCGTACAAGCAGATCCGCAAATCGACCGACCCACGGTGGCCGATGGAGCCGCACTGTGGCGGATGGCGAAGGACTCGAAGGTTCTCGACGTGAACTCGTCCTACAGCTATCTGCTGTGGTGCCGCGACTTCGCCGCCACCTCGGCCGTCGCGCGTGACGAGCGCGGCGAGCCGATGGGCTTCATCACCGGGTACGTGCGACCGGACAGCCCGCGCACCCTGCTGGTGTGGCAGGTGGCCGTGGACGAGGCGCACCGCGGGCGCGGTCTGGCCGCGACGCTGCTCGACGGTCTCGTCGCGCGGACCGTCGCCGAGCGCGCGGTGACGACGGTGGAGACGACCATCACTCCGGGCAACGCCGCCTCGGAGCGTCTGTTCACGTCCTTCGCCGAGCGGCACGGCGCACCGCTGCAGCGCGAGGTGCTGTTCGACACGGGCCTGTTCCCCGACGGGCCGCACGACCCGGAGGTCCTGTACCGCATCGGCCCGCTGCCGCACTGAGACCTCCGCGCCGAGACGTCCGCCCCGACTCCCGCAGACCCCAGCAGACTCCCGCTGACTTCACAGACTTCCCCCACGCACCGAGGAGCGATTCGTCGTGACCATCACCCAGCCCGACCTGAGCGTCTTCGAGACCCTGGAGTCCGAGGTGCGCAGCTACTGCCGCGGCTGGCCCACCGTCTTCGACCGTGCGGTGGGCAGCCGCATGTACGACGAGGACGGCCATGAGTACCTCGACTTCTTCGCCGGAGCCGGGTCGCTGAACTACGGGCACAACAACCCGGTCCTGAAACGCGCGCTGATCGACTACCTGGAGCGGGACGGCGTCACGCACGGGCTCGACATGTCGACCACCGCCAAGCGCCGCTTCCTGGAGACGTTCCAGAACCTGCTGCTGCGCCCGCGCGACCTGCCGTACAAGGTCATGTTCCCGGGCCCGACCGGCACCAACGCCGTGGAGTCCGCGCTGAAGCTGGCGCGGAAGGTGAAGGGCCGCGAGGCGATCGTGTCGTTCACCAACGCCTTCCACGGCATGTCGCTGGGCTCGCTGGCCGTCACCGGCAACGCCTTCAAGCGGGCCGGCGCGGGCATCCCGCTGGTGCACGGCACCCCGATGCCGTTCGACAACTACTTCGACGGCCAGGTCCCGGACTTCCTCTGGTTCGAGCGGCTGCTGGAGGACCAGGGCTCCGGCCTGAACAAGCCGGCCGCCGTGATCGTCGAGACCGTGCAGGGCGAGGGCGGCATCAACGTGGCCCGGGCCGAGTGGCTGCGCGCGCTGGCCGATCTGTGCGAGCGGCAGGACATGCTGCTGATCGTCGACGACATCCAGATGGGCTGCGGGCGCACCGGCGCGTTCTTCTCCTTCGAGGAGGCGGGCATCACGCCGGACATCGTCACCGTCTCCAAGTCCATCAGCGGCTACGGCCTGCCCATGTCGCTGTGCCTGTTCAAGCCCGAGCTCGACGTCTGGGAGCCGGGCGAGCACAACGGCACCTTCCGCGGCAACAACCCCGCCTTCGTCACGGCGACCGCGGCCCTGGAGACGTACTGGGCCGACGGCAGCGCGATGGAGAAGCAGACCCGCAAGCGCGGCGAGCAGGTCGAGCAGGCGCTGATCTCCATCACCGAGGAGAACCTGGCCGACGTGAAGGAGTACCGGGGCCGCGGCCTGGTGTGGGGCATGGAGTTCCACGACAAGGCCCGCGCGGGCAAGGTCGCCAGGCGCGCCTTCGAACTCGGGCTGCTCATCGAGACGTCCGGCCCGGAGAGCGAGGTCGTGAAGCTGCTGCCCGCGCTCACCATCACGCCCGAGGAACTGGACGAGGGCCTGAGCACGCTGGCCCGCGCCGTCCGCGAGACCGCCTGACCACACAGCACCACCCACCTAGGAGGCATCGCAGCACCGTGATTGTCCGTTCGTTCAAGGAGATCGAAGGTACCGACCGGCACGTGAAGGCGGCGTCCGGCACGTGGGAGAGCAAACGCATCGTCCTCGCCAAGGAGAAGGTCGGTTTCTCCCTGCACGAGACGATCCTGTACGCGGGTACGGAGACGTCGATGTGGTACGCGAACCACATCGAGGCCGTCGTCTGCGTCGAGGGCGAGGCCGAGCTGACCGACCACGAGACCGGGCGGAAGCACACCATCACGCCCGGGACCATGTACCTCCTGGACGGGCACGAGAGGCACACGCTGCGGGTCAAGGAGGACTTCCGCTGCCTCTGCGTGTTCAACCCGCCCGTGACCGGACGGGAGGACCACGACGAGAACGGCGTCTACCCGCTGCTCACCGAGGAGGTGTGACGTTTCCATGACCGCCACGACCGACACGACCACCACCACCGGTATCCCCGACCTCTACCCCACGCGCGGTGCGGCCGAGGTGCTCACCCCGCGGCAGGACCCGGTCGTCTGGGGCGCGCCCGACGCGCCCGGGCCGATCGTGCCCGCCGACCTGCTGTCCTTCGAGCGCGACGGCTTCCTCGCCATCGACCAGCTCATCACGGACGACGAGGTCACCGTCTACCGCAACGAGCTGAACCGGCTCGTCAACGACCCGGACATCCGTGCCGACGAGCGGTCGATCGTCGAGCCGAAGTCCAAGGAGATCCGCTCGGTCTTCGAGGTGCACCGGATCAGCGAGGTGTTCGCCAAGCTGGTCAGCGACGAGCGGGTCGTCGGACGGGCGCGGCAGATCCTCGGCTCGGACGTCTACGTCCACCAGTCGCGGATCAACGTCAAGCCGGGGTTCGGCGCCAGTGGCTTCTACTGGCACTCGGACTTCGAGACGTGGCACGCCGAGGACGGTCTGCCGCGGATGCGCACGGTGTCGGTCTCGATCGCGCTGACCGAGAACTACGACACCAACGGCGGGCTCATGATCATGCCGGGGTCGCACAAGACGTTCCTCGGGTGCGCCGGGGAGACGCCGAAGGACAACTACAAGAAGTCGCTGCAGATGCAGGACGCGGGCACGCCCTCGGACGAGGCGCTGACCCGGTTCGCCACCGAGCACGGCATCAAGCTGTTCACGGGCAGGGCCGGTTCGGCGACCTGGTTCGACTGCAACTGCATGCACGGTTCGGGCGACAACATCACGCCGTTCCCGCGCAGCAACGTGTTCATCGTGTTCAACAGCGTGGAGAACACGGCGGTGGAACCGTTCGCGGCACCGGTGCGGCGCCCGGAGTTCATCGGGGCGCGGGACTTCACGCCGGTGCAGTGAGCGCGGGTCGCGGTGCACCGACCGTGTGAACGAGCTGCCGGGTGGGGCCTCCTCGTGTGGGACGGGAGGCCCCACCCGGTTTCTTCATGCCCTCAGGCCTTCAGGGCGTCCAGCAGCCGGTCGACGTCCGCCGGGGTGTTGTAGAGGTGGAACGCGGCCCGCAGGTTGCCCGCCCGGTCGGACACCTGGATGCCCGCCCGGCTCAGCTCGTCCTGCCGGTGGCCGAGCCCGGGCACGGACACGATCGCCGAGCCCGGGGCCGGAACCGGCGTGTGTCCCAGCTCGGCCAGCCCGGCCCGGAAGCGGTCCGCGAGCCCGACGTCGTGGGCGTGCACGGCGTCGACGCCGATCTCCTCGACGAGTTCCAGGGAGGCGCGCAGCCCGGCGTGGCTGAACAGGGCCGGGCTGATGTCGAACCGCCGCGCGGAGTGGGCGTGTTCGCGGACCGGGCCGTAGCAGCTGTCCCAGGGGACCTCGCCGGCGACCCAGCCGGCGAGCAGCGGGGTGAGCCCGCCGAAGTCCCGCGGGGCGACGAAGAACGTGACGCCGTGCGGCCCGAGGAGCCACTTGAAGCCGACGGCGGCGACGAAGTCGTCGGCGTCGCCGTCCAGCGGCAGCCAGCCGGCGGACTGGGAGGCGTCGACGTAGGTGCGCGCCCCGTGCCCGCGGGCCGCGTCGCGCACCGCCGGCAGGTCCGCGAGCCGGCCGTCGGCGGACTGGGCGCTGCTCACGGCGACCAGCGCGGTGCCGGGCCGGACGGACTCGGCGAGCCGTTCCAGGGGCACGGCCCGCACCTTGAGGTCACCGCGCTCGTGGAACGGATTCACCAGCGAGGCGAAGTCGTCCTCGGCGGTGAGCACTTCGGCCCCGGCGGGCAGGGAGGCGGCGATCAGGGCGCCGTACTCGGCGACCGAGGCCCCGGTCGCGACCCGCTCGGCGGGCACCCCGGCGAGCCGGGCGAAGCAGGCGCGGGCGGCCTCCACGTCCTCGTACAGGGGGCCCAGGGGCACGCCCTCGGCCCGCATCCGCACCGCCCGCTGCACGGCGGTGACGGTGCGGGCGGGCAGGAGTCCGTTGCTCGCGGTGTTGAGGTAGGTGTGCTTCGGGGCGAACTCGGCTCGGACGAGGTTCTCGAAGGTCTCCATGGGACCACTCTGCGTCCGCTCGATCTCCCCGTCCATTGCCGATTTCTGCGTGATGTCGCCAAGCAACGCTTATGTATGCGCGCTGAGCTGGGCGGATCAGCGCTGGGGCACCGCGCAGCCGTCCGGACCGCAGGCGTCGGCGCCGTCCGTGCCCCCGTCGGCCGCGCTGTCGACGATCTGCAGCGGCGTGCGCTCGCCGTAGGCCTGGGCCAGGGCGCGGGCGAAGACCTCGGCGGGCTGGGCGCCGGAGACGCCGTACCTGCGGTCGAGCACGAAGAACGGCACTCCGTTGGCGCCGAGCTGCGCGGCCTCCCGTTCGTCGGCGCGGACCTCGTCGGCGTAGGCGCGCGGGTCGGCGAGCACCGCCCGTACGTCCTCCTCCGCCAGTCCGGCCGCGACGGCGAGCTCCACCAGCCGCTCGTCGTCGTCGAAGACGGAGCGCTCGTCGGCGAAGTTGGCCCGGTACAGCAGGTCGAGCAGCCGCTCCTGGCGGCCGTGCTCCTTGGCGAGGTGGAGCAGACGGTGCATGTCGAAGGTGCTGCCGTGATCGCGGCCGCGGGTGCGGTAGTCGAGCCCCTCGGCGGCGGCCTGGGCGCCCAGGTTGTCCTCACCGGCCTCGGCCTGCGCGGGGCTCATCCCGTACTTCTTGGTGAGCATGGTGATCACGGGCTGGACGTCGCCCTTGGCGCGCCCGGGGTCGAGCTCGAAGGAGCGGTGCACCACCTCGACCTCGTCGCGGTGCGGGAACTCCCGCAGCGCCTTCTCGAAGCGGGCCTTGCCCACGTAGCACCAGGGGCAGGCGATGTCGCTCCAGATCTCGACGCGCATGACTTCGGCTCTCTCCAGCTCTCGGGGGACGGAGGCTCCCTCCGCCGGGTGCGTGAACGTTCAAGCAGAGCGTTTCATTCCCCGGGCAGGCCGAGCCGCATCCGCAGGTGGTGGTCCCCCGGCTCCGCCGCCTCGCTCACCCAGCCCTGCCGCCGGTAGAAGCCCTGGGCCCGCCGGTTGTCCACGTGCACGTCGAGCACGGCCGTCCGTCTGCGGTCGGCCTGCCACTCCTCGACGCAGGCGGCGTGCAGGGCGGCACCGACGCCGCGGCGCCAGTGGCCGGGGTCGACGTGGAACTGGAACAGCTTCACCACCTCCGGCGGAGCGTCCTCGGGCGTGCGGAAGGATGCCAGGGCGATGATCCGCCCCGCCTCGACGACGCACAGCACCCGCCCGTCCGGCCGCGTGAGGGCGCCGCGCCAGGAGGCGGTCCAGTCCGTGCCGTCCTGCGGCACCCCGTCGGGGTAGTACGTCGCCCTGGCCCGGGCGTGCAGCGCGACGACCTGCTCCACCTCGGCGGGCAGCACCGTACGGATCACCCGGCCGGGAGTCACTCTGTTGCCGATCATGGAACGGAGGACGTGCCCGGCCGGGGGGACGGTTCCCGTCCCGCCCTCAGCTGCCGTCGCGCAGGTCGTCGGGCCACCGGTGCCGGAACTCGATGTGGTCGTACGTCACCACACAGCCCTCCCCCATCGGCGACTGGGTCATGAAGCCGACCAGGGCCGCGCCCGTCTCCTTCTCGTCGCCGAGGGTGAACAGGCGGACGAAGGTCCAGCGTTCGCCGTCGCGGGAGGCGTGGAAGGCGAAGGCGCGGCCGGTGCGGCTCACCCGCAGCCAGACGGAACTGCCGTCCACCGTGAAGGAGTTGGCATCGTCCGAGTGGCCGCGGGTGACCACCGTGCAGACCGTGGGCACGTCCGGGGAGTACTCCAGGCAGAGCTTGGCCCAGGCCCGCTCACCCACGTGGACGTAGAGCACCCCGGCGTCGAACGCCGCCGCGAACCCCACCGTGACCTTGGCGATCAGCTGGAAGTCCCCCTCGGGCGCCCCCAGCAGCCGCGGCGCGTCGGAGGCGGGGTCCAGCCCCTCCCCGGTGGGCGGCACGAAGCGGTCCTGCCGCGTCCCGGCCCACCCGGTGAGCACGCCGTCCTCATGGGTCCAGTGGGCCTCGGGCCCGTAGGAGCGCAGCGGGAACGGCAGTTCGGGAAGTTCGAGATCCATTCGACCCACTCTTCCAGACACGCCCTCCAGGGGCGCGGGGAACTGCGCGAACGGCCACGACGCACCGGCAGCCCGCGATCCCCCCGCACCCCCGCGGCGCTCAGCGCTCCAGACGCCCGTTGAACCGCCGCGGCAGCCCCAGCGGGTTGTCGTCCCGCAGTTCCTGCGGCAGCAGCGCCTCCGGGGCGTTCTGGTACACGACCGGCCGCAGCCACCGCTCGATCGCCGTCCCGCCCACCGACGTGGACGTCGACGTCGTCGCCGGGTACGGCCCCCCGTGGTGCTGCGCCGGGGCGACGGCGACACCCGTCGGCCAGCCGTTCACCAGCACGCGACCGGCCAGCGGCGTCAGTTCCTGCAGCAGTTCCGCGCCACGGCCCTGGCCCGCGGCCTCCTCCTCGGAGAGCTGCACCGTGGCCGTCAGGTTGCCCGGCAGACGCGACAGCACGGCCTTGACCTCGGCCTCGTCCTCGTAGCGGGCCACCACGGTGACCGGGCCGAAGCACTCCTCCAGGAGCAGGTCGTGCTCGCCCTCCCGGGCCAGCCTGCTCGCCGGCACGGTGAGGAAGCCCGCGCTGACGGTGTGCTCGCCGCCCGCCCCGGGCGTGACCGGCGACTCGACGTCGGGCAGCCCGGCCCGCTCGGCGACACCGGCGACGAAGTTGTCCCGCATGCGGTGGTCGAGCAGGACCCCGGCGTCGGTGTCGCTGACGGCGTCGGTCAGCGACTTGAGCAGGGCGTCACCGGCGGCGCCGGACGGCGCGAGGACGAGGCCCGGCTTCACGCAGAACTGGCCGACGCCCAGCGTCATCGAACCGGCGAGGCCCGAGCCGATCGCCTCGGCCCGCTCGGCGGCGGCGGCCTCGGTGACGACGACCGGGTTCAGCGAGCCCAGCTCGCCGTGGAAGGGGATCGGCACCGGGCGGGCGGCCGCCGCGTCGAACAGGGCCCGGCCGCCGCGCACGGAGCCGGTGAAGCCGGCCGCCGCGACCAGCGGGTGCTTGATCAGCTCGACGCCGGCCTCGAAGCCGTGGACCAGGCCGACGACGCCCTCGGGGATGTCGTGCCGGGCGGCGGCGCGGCGCAGCACCTTGGCGACGTACTCGGACAGGGCCGGGTGGTCGGGGTGGGCCTTGACGACGACGGGGCAGCCGGCCGCGAGGGCGCTCGCGGTGTCGCCGCCGGCGACGGAGAAGGCGAACGGGAAGTTCGAGGCCGAGTAGACGGCGACGACGCCGAGGGGCACCTTGTAGCGGCGCAGGTCCGGGATCGGCGGGGTGGCGGTGTCGTCCGGGTGGTTGATGACGACGTCGAGGAAGGCGCCCTCGTCGACGATGTCGGCGAAGGCCCGAAGCTGGTAGCAGGTGCGGGCGAGCTCGCCGGTCAGCCGGACCGGGCCGAGCGCGGTCTCGGCGTCGGCGGTCTCGACGAGCCCGTCCCTGGCCGCCTCCAGCTCCTCGGCGGCGCCGCGCAGGAAGGCCGCGCGGACGGTACGGTCCGCGAGCGAGCCGCGGGCCTCGTGCGCGGCACGGACGGCGGCGTCCACCTCCTGGGCTGTGGCCTCCACCGCAACCTGCTCGCGCTGCTTCCCGGTTCGGGGGTCGACACTCCAGACTGGTGCTGCTGCCACCGCGGGTCCCTCCACACATGTAATGCCGCAGTACGGGGTCATCCACCAGGGACGTTCGATATACTGAACGCTGTCTCCGATGATGAATACGCTGGGAGACTATTTCCCGTCGAACGAAGGGGTCAAGGGCGATGTCGGCTGGCGAGACGGGCGGCGGGGCGCAGGTCAAGTCCGCGGTACGTACGGTTGAACTGCTCGAATACTTCGCCGGGCGTCCCGGTATGCACTCGCTCGCGGCGGTCCAGGAGGCCGTCGGCTACCCCAAGTCCAGCCTCTACATGCTGCTGCGCACCCTCGTCGAACTGGGCTGGGTGGAGACGGACGCCACCGGCACGCGCTACGGCATCGGCGTGCGGGCCCTGCTGGTGGGCACCTCGTACATCGACGGCGACGAGGTCGTCGCGGCGGCCCGGCCGACCCTGGACCGGCTCTCGGACGACACCACGGAGACGATCCACCTCGCCCGCCTCGACGGCACCAACGTCGTCTACCTCGCCACCCGCCAGTCGCAGCACTACCTGCGGCCCTTCACCCGGGTCGGCCGCCGGCTGCCCGCGCACTCCACGTCCCTCGGCAAGGCCCTGCTGAGCACCTACTCCGACGAGCAGGTCCGCAAGATGCTCCCGGAGACGCTGCCCGCGCTGACCGAGAACACGATCACCGACCGGGAGAAGCTCATCGAGGAGCTGCACCAGGTGCGCGAGCAGGGCTTCGCGGTGGACCGCGAGGAGAACACGCTGGGGCTGCGCTGCTTCGGCGTGGCGATCCCCTACCGCACCCCGGCGCGCGACGCCATCAGCTGCTCGGTTCCGGTGGCCCGGCTGACCCCGGCGCACGAACAGCTGGTCAAGGACGCGCTGTTCGACGCCCGGGACCGGCTGACCCTGGCCACCCGTAGGCTCTGAGGCATGAATGTCGAGCTGCGCGCGGTCCACGACAGCGATCTGCCGGTCTTCTTCCGGCAGCTGAACGACCCCGAGGCGCTCCACATGGCGGCCTTCACCCCGGCGGACCCGTCCGACCGGGACGCCTTCGACGCCCACTGGGCCCGGATCCGCTCCTCCTCGGACGTGGTGCGCACGGTGCTCGCCGACGGTGACGTGGTCGGCAGCGCGGCGGTGTACGGGGTGCCGGGCGAGCGCGAGGTGACGTACTGGATCGACCGCGCGTACTGGGGCAAAGGGCTCGCCACGGCCGCCCTGCGGGCGCTGCTGGCGGAGGTGCCCGAGCGTCCCCTGTACGCCCGGGCGGCCTCGGACAACGCGGGATCGCTGCGGGTGCTGGAGAAGTGCGGGTTCCGTGCGGTGGCCTCGGCCAGCGGGTTCGCGCAGGCGCGGGGCACCGAGATCGAGGAGACGGTGCTGCTCCTGGAGGGCTGAGCAGCCCCCGGGTTCTCCGCCGTCCGGCGGAGGCGGATCGTCGGCGCGCAGGAGGTGGCGCGGGGCCGCGCCGCGGGAGGCTGGGCGCATGACGCAGTCCATCGCTCCCGGCACAGCCGTCCGTCCCGGCCGTGTCCGGCGGGTTCTCCGTGCCGTCGCCGTCGTCTCCTGCCTGCCGTACCTCGGGCTCAAGACCGCCTGGATCGCCGGGAGTCGGCTCGGGACACCCGAGGGCAGCGCGCTGCTGGACGACCGGCTCGCCGTGGCCGTGATCAGCGCGCTGTCGGTGCTGCCGGACAGCGCGGTGATCGTGCTCGCGCTGATGCCGACCCGGCCGGCCCACGCGGGCCAGTTGCTCGCCGGCTTCGACGCCGCCCTGGGCGTCTGCTTCTTCGCGGAGCGTGCGGCCGGGACCGCGTGGCGGACGGCGTGAAGGGGGCCGCCCGGCTCCTGTTCGGCCGGCGGGCGCGGCTGCGCTGGGTGCATCTGATCCTCGGCGGCGCGCTCGCCATGCCGTACGTCCTGCTCGGCGAGGCGTTCATCGGCCCCGCCACCGGCTCGCAGAACGTCTTCGGGTCCTTTCCGCTGCAGCTCGCCTCGTTCGGCGCGGGACTGCCGATCGCTGCGGTCACGTCCCTGTTCCCGCTGACCCGGCCGCTGGAGGCCGCCGCCGTGCGCTGGCTGTGCGGGGTCGACGCGGACCGGCTCGCCCTCGCACCGGCCCGCACCCGCGGCGAGAAGGCACGCACGGCCGCCTGGTTCACCCTGCACCTCGGGGTCGGCGGGATCATCGCGGGCATGTCGCTGGCCCTGCCGCCGTTCGCCGCCGTGCTGATCGCGCTGCCGGCCGTCGCGGCACTGCGCGGCACCCGGCTCGGGCTGCCCGAAGTCCTCGACCACACCTGGGCGCCGGCGCTCGCCCCCGTCGTGGGCGTGGCCTCGCTCGTCGCGCTGGCGGCCTGCGCGGCCGGGGCCGGTGCCCTGCTGGCCCACTGGGCGCCGCGGCTGCTCGGCCCCACGCCCGAGGACCGGCTCGCCGCCGCAGAGGCGCGCGCCGCCGACCTCGCGGTGCGCAACCGGCTGGCCCGGGAGCTGCACGACTCCGTCGGGCACGCCCTGAGCGCGGTCACCCTGCAGGCCGGCGCGGCCCGCCGGGTGCTGGACTCCGACCCGGAGTTCGTGCGCGAGGCCCTCGCCGCGATCGAGGACACGACCCGGCGCACGGTGGGCGAACTCGACGCCGTGCTGGGCGTGCTGCGCGAGGGCGACGGCCCGGGCACCGCCCCGGCGCCCACCCTCGCCGCCGACCTGTCGGGCCTGCTGGCCCGGACCCGGGCGGGCGGGCAGCGCGTGACCGCCACGGTCGCCGCCGACCCCGGGGCGCTGCCCCCGCTGGTGTCCCGCGAGGCCTACCGGATCGTGCAGGAGGGGCTGAGCAACGCCCTGCGGCACGCCGGCGCGGGGGTCGCCGTCGACGTGCGGATCGAGGTGGCGGACGGCGAGCTGGCGATCACCGTGGAGAACCCGGTGACCGGGCCGGTGTCCTCCCGCCCCGGCGGCGGCCACGGCCTGCGGGGCATCGCGGACCGGGCCAGACTGCTGAGCGGCACGGCGGCGGCGGGAACCAGCGGAGCCGCCGGGGAGATCTTCCGTCTGCACGTACGCCTGCCGCTGAAGGGACCCGCATGACCCGCCCCGCCCCGATCCGCGTCGTCCTGGCCGACGACGAGCGCATGGTCCGCACCGCGCTGCGCGCCATCCTCTCCGCCGAGCCGGACCTGGAGGTCGCGGGTGAGGCGGCCACCGGGGCCGAGGCCGTCTCGGTCGTCCGCGACCTGCGCCCGGACGTCGTCCTGATGGACGTGCGGATGCCGGGCATCGACGGCATCCGCGCCACCGAGCAGATCCTGGCCGGCCTGGCCGAGCCGCCCCGGATCGTCGTCGTGACGACGTTCGAGAACGACTCCTACGTCTACGACGCGCTGCGCGCCGGGGCCGCCGGGTTCCTGCTCAAGCGGGCCGATGCCGACGCGCTCGTGCAGGCGGTCCGGCTGGTGGCCCGCAGCGACAGCCTGCTGTTCCCGGCGGCCGTGCGCGCCCTCGCCACCGAGCACGCCCGGGCGCACCGGGAACCGCCCGCGTGGGTGGCGCGGCTCACGGCACGCGAGGGGGAGGTGCTGCGGCACATGGCGCGGGGGCTGACCAACGCGGAGATCGCCCACCGGATGGAGGTCGGCCCGGCCACGGTGAAGTCGCACGTCGCGGCGGTCCTGGCCAAGACGGGCACCCGGGACCGCACCCAGGCGGTGATCGCGGCGTACGAGGCGGGCTTTCTGAACGGCGGATGAGAAAACGGGGCGCTCCGATGAGAATGCGCACGGACGGGAACGATCCGGCCCGCGTGGCTCGTCCTTCTGTTCGGCATGAACAAGACGATCAGGCGCGCCTCCCTCTTCACGCTGCTGCTGGTGCTGGCCCTGCTGGTCAGGGCCACCTGGGTGCAGTTCTACGAGGGCCGGGCGCTCGCAGACGACAAGGACAACCGGCGGAACGCCATCGCGACGTACTCGGCGCCGCTCGGGAACATCATCGTGGGCGGCCGGTCGGTCACGGGCTCGGCGCCGACGAAGACGGGCGACCTGAGATACAAGCGCACGTACACCGACGGCGAGCTGTACGCGGCGGTGACCGGCTACGCCTCGCAGGCCTACGCGCCGACCCAGCTGGAGGGCATCTACACCGACCTGCTCAACGGCACGGACAACCGCCTGAAGTCGGTGCTGGACACGCTCACCAACCGGCGGGCCGACCCGGGCAACGTGGTGACGACGATCGACCCGGACGTGCAGAAGGCGGCGTACGACGCGCTCGGCGACAAGAAGGGCGGGGCGGTCGCCGTCGACCCGAAGACCGGGAAGATCCTGGCGGTGGTGTCGACGCCGTCGTACGACCCCTCGGCGCTGACCGACGCCAACACGGCCGGGACCGCGTGGAAGAAGCTCACCTCGGACCCGGACAAGCCGCTGACCAACCGGGCCCTGCGGCAGCCGCTGCCGCCCGGTTCGACGTTCAAGCTGGTCGTGGCCGCGGCGGCGCTGGAGGACGGGCTGTACACGTCGGTGGACGAGCGGACCGACAGCCCGGACCCCTACACGCTGCCGGGCACCTCACGGGAGCTGAGCAACGAGAACCCGAACGCGCCCTGCACGAACGCCACGATCCGCACGGCGCTGGAGTACTCGTGCAACAACGTCTTCGCCAAGATGGCCGTGAAGCTCGGCCAGGACAAGGTCAGGGCGATGGCCGAGAAGTTCGGCTTCAACGACGAGGAGCAGGACGTGCCCGTGCGGGCCTACCCGAGCGTCTACCCGTCGGACATGTACCCGTCGGAGACGGCGCTGACCGGCATCGGCCAGTTCGACGTCACGGCCACGCCCCTGCAGATGGCGATGGTGTCCGCGGCCATCGCCAACGGCGGCAAGCTGGTCTCGCCGCACATGGTCGCGCAGATCACCGACAGCGGCGGTGACGTGCTGCGGGACTACGACGACGAGGCGGGCACGAAGGAGATCGTCTCCTCCTCGACCGCCGAGCAGCTGCAGTCGGCGATGCGGACGGTGGTGGAGCGGGGCACGGGGACCAACGCGCAGGTCCCGGGCGCGACCGTGGGCGGCAAGACGGGCACGGCCCAGCACGGCGAGAACAACAGCCAGGTGCCGTACGCCTGGTTCACCTCGTACGGCAAGTCCGGCGGCAAGGAGGTCGCCGTGGCGGTGGTCGTGGAGCAGTCGGACGCGGCCCGCTCGGAGGTCAGCGGCAACGGGCTCGCGGCGCCGGTCGCGAAGGCGATGATGGAAGCGGCGCTGAAGGACTGAACCTCGGCGGCGTGGAAGCCGTCTGTACGAGCGACGGGCCGCCCCCTTCCCCCCGGGGGCGGCCCGTCGCCGTCACTTCGCGCCCAGCAGCTGCTCGATCGGGTCGATCGCGAAGTACACGAGGAACAGCGCCGAGGTCGCCCACAGCAGCCAGTGCACCTCCCTGGCCTTGCCGAGGACACTCTTGATGACGACGTAGGCGAGGAAGCCGGCGCCGATGCCGTTGGTGATGGAGTAGGTGAACGGCATGACGGCGATGGTGAGGAAGGCCGGGATCGCGATGTCGTAGCGGTCCCAGTCGATGTGCTTGACCTGGGTCATCATCAGGAAGCCGACGGCGACCAGGGCGGGGGCGGCCGCCTGCAGCGGGACGATGGTCAGCAGCGGGGTCAGGAACAGGGCGAGACCGAACAGGGCGCCGGTGACCAGGTTGGAGAAGCCGGTGCGCGCGCCCTCGCCGACGCCGGCCGCGGACTCGATGTAGGAGGTCGCGGAGGAGGCGGAGGCGGCTCCGCCCGCGACGGCGGCGGCGCCGTCGATGAGCAGCACCCGGCCGAGGTTCGGGACCTTGCCGTCCTCGTCGAGCAGACCGGCCTCGGCGCTGATGCCGACGACCGTGCCCATGGTGTCGAAGAAGTCGGACAGGATCAGCGTGAAGACCAGCAGGACGACGGTGACGACACCCACGCCGGGGGCGCTGAAGGCGCCGAGGAGGTCGAAGTCGCCGAGGAGCCCGAAGTCGGGGGCGTCGACGATCCGGTCGGGCCAGGACGGTGTGGTCAGGCCCCAGCTCTTGATGTCCGCCAGGGAGTTGATCACTATCGCCACGGCCGTCATGGTGACGATGCTGATCAGGATGGCGCCCTTGACCTTGCGGGCGAGCAGGGCCACCGTCAGCAGCACTCCGAGGCAGAAGACGAGCAGCGGCCAGCCGGCGAGGGTGCCGCTGCCGCCGAGCTGCACGGGCACGGTGGTGTTCGCGGCGTCCGGGATGCGGCTGACGAACCCGGCGTCGACGAAGCCGATGAAGGCGATGAACAGGCCGATGCCGACGCTGATCGCCTGCTTGAGCGGCTGGGGGATGGCGTGCATGACGGCCTCGCGCAGCCCGGTCACCACCAGCACGCAGATCAGCAGGCCTTCGAGGACGATGAGGCCCATCGCGTCGTCCCAGCTCATCAGCGGGGCGATCTGGAAGGCGACCACGGCGTTCAGCCCGAGCCCGGCGGCGAGCGCGAGGGGGAGGTTGCCGGCGACGCCCATGATGATCGTCATGACGGCGGCCACCAGGGCGGTGGCGGTGGTGAGCTGGACGGCGTCCAGCTGGTGCCCGGACTTGTCCTTCGCGCTGCCCAGGATGATGGGGTTCAGGACCAGGATGTAGGCCATCGTGAAGAAGGTGGCGAAGCCGCCGCGTATCTCCCGGCCGAGGGTGGAACCCCGCTCGGAGATGCGGAAGAACCGGTCGACACCGTGTGCCGGGGGCGGGCCGGCGGTGGGCCGGTCGGTGACCTGCTGCGGTTCGGACATCGTGCGCGCTCCTCGGTGCCTGGGTGATCGGTGTGCGGATGCTGGCCGGATTGTGCCCCCGTCGCACCCCGTTCGGGTTTTCTCCGTGTTACGGAATCGAAGTCCGGCCCGCCATATGCCGTTCGAAGCTCCGTACGAACCATCCGGGGATCGCTGCTACGCTTCCGGATCTCGTCCGGACTCTCCGGGTGATCACATGTCATCTACATGACACTCACAGGGCGTCCCGTCCGGGAGTGCCTGCAGCCGCTGCGAGGAGTCGCCCGTGGGCACAGTCGTCGACGACGCCGCCTCCGCGGAGTTCCACGCCTTCTTCGAGCGCCACTACGCCGAACTGTCCCGCCTGGCCCACCTGCTGACGGGCGAGCCGGACACCGCCGACGACCTGGCGGCGGACGCCCTGCTGGCGCTGTGGCACCGCTGGGACCGGGTGCGCGCGGCCGACCATCCGGCGGCGTACGCGCGCGGGGTGGTGGCCAACCTGGCCCGCACCCGTATCCGCAGCGCGGTGCGCGAGCGGCGGCGCGTCGCGCTGTTCTGGTCGCAGCGCGAGGAGAACACCGAGAACCCGGACGTGCCGGGCGTGGTCGACGTCCAGGAGGCCCTGCGCAGGCTGCCGTTCCGCAAACGGGCCTGTGTGGTGCTGCGGCACGCCTTCGACCTCTCGGAGAAGGACACCGCGCTCGCCCTGGGCGTCTCGGTCGGTACGGTGAAGAGCCAGACCTCGAAGGGGATGGCCGAACTCCAGCGGTTGCTGGGCACACAGGGGCTGCCGCAGCGGATGCACGCGGCGCTGGGCGCACCCCGCGCCCCCCGCTGCTCGCCCGCCGTGGAGGGCGTGCGCGCCGGTGAGCGCGGAGGAAGGGACCG
Source organism: Streptomyces sp. XY006 (assembly GCF_002237655.1). Lineage (GTDB taxonomy): Bacteria > Actinomycetota > Actinomycetes > Streptomycetales > Streptomycetaceae > Streptomyces > Streptomyces levis. Next base: position 30,462 of record NZ_NOKT01000027.1, on the reverse strand, counting down.
ATGACGATGCGGCGGGACGTGCACGAGGAGCTGCGCGCCCGGCTGCAGGAGGCGGCCGGAGGACACCAGCCCGACCGGGAGCGGATCCTGGCCCGCGTCGAGCGCGGGATGGCCGCTCCGGCCGGTGCGGGCCATCGGGCGGCGCGTCCGCCGGTGTTCGGCTGGATGCGGGTGGCGGGCGCGACGGCGGCGGTGGCGGGCGTGCTGGCGGTGGGCGGGTACGCGGTCGCGTCGGCGGTGCGGGAGGAGGCCGCGCCGCGGCAGCGGGAGGTGGCGACGTCACCGGCACCCGCGCCGTCACCGGAGGCGACGAGCCGGGCGCCCGCACCACCCGTGGACCCGGCGCCGAGCAGCCCGCCCGGGGAGCGGCAGCCGAGCAGCCCGCCGCCCTCGCGCACGCCGAGCGCCTCCGCCCCGCAGCGGACACCGGCCGCGACCGAGGACGGGCCGCTGTGGTCGGACGGCTCGGTGGACCCGCACAGCAACGACTTCTGGGCGCAGAGCAACGTGACGCTGAAGAACCGTGAGCAACTGACCGCGCTGACGGTGCGGTTGCGGATCGCGCAGACCGGCGGTGTCTCCGGGACGGGCGCCTGGCGCTCCCTGCCCGAGGGCGACTTCACGCTCACGGTCGCCGAGGAGGACGGCTTCCTCGTCTACACCTGGACGCTCAAGGAGGGCCGTACGGTCCCGGTGGGCGAGTGGGTGTTCGCGGGGCAGTACGACCACGACCGCGGGGGCCGCGACGCGGGCGCGGACCGCTACGCGGTGACGGCCGCGCACGGCTCCGCGCAGCTGTCCGTGGGCGGCGGTTTCGCCGCCGCGGGCGACGGCTCGTGAGAAAGACCGGAAGGCGCGGCAACCCTTTCCGCACCGGTGGCGACCACTTCGCGCAAGAGTCACCACCCATCTGAGGAATCGGTACATGACTGCACCAGCAGAACAGCGGGTCCGTCACCGCCGCCGGGCGACCAAGCGGCGGGCGGTGATCGCCGGTGTGTCGGCGCTCGGCATCACGGGAGCGGCGATCATCACGACGTCGATGCTGTCGTCGGCGGGCGCCGCGTCCTCCTGGCCCACGGACAAGGGCAGGACGCCCGTGCCGAAGACCATCGCGGTCTCCGGTGTCCGCGACGGCGGGATGAAGATGTTCTACGGCACCGGCGCGCTCGGCGGTGACAGCCAGGACGAGGGCCAGGACCCCCTCTTCGAGCTCGCCGACGGCGCGGTGCTGAAGAACGTCGTCATCGGCACGCCGGCCGCCGACGGGGTGCACTGCAAGGGCAGTTGCACGCTGCAGAACGTGTGGTGGCTGGACGTCGGCGAGGACGCGGCCAGCTTCAAGGGCAAGTCGCCCTCGGCGGTGTACCAGGTGATCGGCGGCGGCGCGAGGAACGCCGACGACAAGGTGCTGCAGTTCAACGGCGCCGGCACGCTGAACGTCTCGGGCTTCCAGGTGGAGAACGCCGGCAAGCTGGTCCGCTCCTGCGGCAACTGCAAGACGCAGTACAAGCGCACGATCGTGCTGAACGACATCGACGTGACGGCGCCGATGAACTCGATCGTCGGCGTGAACGCCAACTACGGCGACACGGCCACGCTGTCGAGGATCCGCATCCACGGCGACGGCAAGAAGAAGATCAAGACGTGTGTGCGCTTCGAGGGCAACGACACCGGCAAGGAGCCCAAGGAGCTGAAGCCGGCCGGCCCGGACGGCAAGACCTGCACGTTCACCGCTGCGGACGTGTCCTACCAGTAGGTCCCGTCGCCGTGTGACTCCGGCCGGCCCCGGTCCCCCCTTGGGCCGGCCGGACGGCACCGGCCGAGCCCCCCCTCGGCCTGTGCCCAAGGCGCCCCCGCCGGTTCGCACCCGGCGGGGGCGCCGTCGTGTGCGGCGCGCCGTCGGCCGTGCGGCTCACCTTCGGTCGTACGGCTCACCTTCGGTCGTGCGGCACCTGGTAGGCCGTTTCGAAATTTTCGGAAACTCCGGCCCCGCGCCCACCCGTTGACGCACCTCTCCCCTCCGGTGACACTCCGAGGGCCGCCATCCAACAGAATCCCCCACACTCCGACAGGAAGTGTCATGCGCCCCCGCATCGCCCGCACGCTCCTGCTCCCCTTCCTGGCCCTGACCGGCCTCCTGCTCACCCTCCTCAGCGCACCCCCCAGCACCGCGGACCCGGGAGCCCCACCCGTGAAGCACAGCGAGTACGCCGGTTACCTCTTCGCCTACTTCACCGGTGAGGGCACCGCCGACGGCGAGCAGATCCGCTACGCCCTCAGCCGGGGCAACGACGCCCTGCACTGGCGCGAGCTGAACGCCGGAAAGCCGGTCCTGACCTCGACGATCGGCGAGAAGGGCCTGCGCGACCCGTTCGTCATCCGCTCCCCCGAGGGCGACAGGTTCTACCTGATCGCCACCGACCTGCGGATGTACCGGAACTCCAGCGGCAGCTGGGACCAGGTCCAGCGGCACGGCAGCAAGTCGATCATGGTGTGGGAGTCCACCGACCTGGTCCACTGGACCGACCAGCGCCTGGTGCGGGTCTCCCCCGGCAACGCGGGCAACACCTGGGCCCCGGAGGCCTACTGGGACGACGAGCTCGGCGCGTACGTCGTCTTCTGGGCGTCGAAGCTGTACGCCGACGACGACCCGGAGCACAAGGGCGACACGTACAACAAGATGCTGTACGCGACGACGAAGGACTTCCGCACCTTCAGCGAGCCGAAGATCTGGAACGACCCGGGCTACTCGGTGATCGACTCCACGGTCGTGAAGCACAAGGACGAGTACTACCGCTACACCAAGGACGAGCGGGATCCGGGCTCCGCCGGCCCGTGCTCGAAGTTCATCACCGGGGAGAAGTCGGCCTCCCTGACGTCGACGAGGTACGACTTCGTGGCCGACTGCATCGGCAAGGGCGCGATGGACCGCGGTGAGGGCCCGACGGTGTTCAAGTCGAACACCGAGGAGAAGTGGTACCTGTTCATCGACGAGTACGGCGGCCGGGGCTACCTCCCCTTCGAGACCACCGACCTCGCCTCCGGCAGGTGGACCCCGTCGACCGGCTACCAGCTCCCGGCGAGCCCCCGGCACGGCACGGTCCTGCCGGTGACGCAGGAGGAGTACGACCGCCTGCTGACCGCCTACCCGGCCACCTCCACCTCGGTGACGGACGCGACGGCGAAGCACCAGAAGGGCTACGCGATCGTCACCGACAGCGCCTCGAAGGTGGTGCTGCCGATGGAGCCGGACGCCGACCTGCGGCGCCTCGCCCCGAAGCTGTGGGCCGGTGCGGGCGCCACGCTCAGCCCGAGGTCCGGTACCCGCCGCGACTTCCGCACGCCGCAGACGTACACCGTGACGGCCGCCGACGGCACCAGGCGGACCTGGACGGTCGAGGCGGTCCGCACCCGCAGCCCGATGCTGCCGGGCCTGAACGCCGACCCGGACGTCCGCCACCTCGACGGCAGATACTGGATCTACCCGACGACGGACGGCTTCCCGGGCTGGAGCGGCACGAAGTTCACGGCGTACTCGTCGAAGGACCTGGTGAACTGGAAGGACCACGGCGTCGTCCTCGACCTCGGGCCGGACGTCGGCTGGGCCGACAAGAACGCCTGGGCTCCCGCGATCGCCGAGCGGAACGGCAGGTACTACTTCTACTTCTGCGCCGAGCAGCAGATCGGTGTGGCGGTCGCCGACTCCCCGGCCGGCCCGTTCGAGGACGCGCTGGGCAAGCCGCTGGTCGCCAAGGGCGGGACGTTCAAGGGCCAGATGATCGACCCGTCGGTCTTCACGGACGACGACGGCCAGGCCTACCTGTACTGGGGCAACGGCCACGGGTACGTCGTGCCGCTCGATGACGACATGGTGTCCTTCGACGCGTCGCAGGTGCGGGACATCACCCCGGCCGGCTTCCGCGAGGGCTCCTTCGTGATCAAGCGGAAGGGCACGTACTACTTCATGTGGTCGGAGGACGACACCCGCAGCGAGGACTACCACGTGGCGTACGCGACGGGACCGTCCCCGCTCGGCCCGTGGACCAAGCGCGGCACGATCCTGCAGAAGCGGCCCGAGTACGGCATCCTCGGCACCGGCCACCACTCGGTGGTGAACGCCCCCGGCACCGACGACTGGTACGTCGTCTACCACCGCTTCGCCCTCGGCGGCCCCGGCAGGCCGGGCGGCGACGGCATGCACCGCGAGACGACCGTCGACCGCCTGGAGTTCACGGCCGACGGCGGCATCGCGCCCGTGGTGCCGACGCTGGAGGGCATCGAACCGGTCCGGCGGTGACCCTCACAGGACGTCGTCGGGTCAGGGAGACGGTCACGCGCTCGCGGTCGTGACCGTCGCCCGGCGCCCGGCCGGTGAACCGGCCCCGGGCCGGCGGGAAGGTCGGGGCGTCCTTCGGCGCCGGATGGAAGCCGGGCAGCGGGCCGTCCACAACCACCGAGCCCCCCTCCCCCCTCCGCTCATCAGCCCTGCCTCCACGGCTCCCAGTCGCCCAGATGGGCGGCGCGGGTCGCGGACCGGGCCTGTTCGTCCGTCAGTTGGGGCCGGTTCCCGGGGACGACGACCCGCGCACCCGGGCCGGTGTTGCGGTACTCCGCGAACCGCATGCTCTGCCAGGGGTGGTCCGCGCGCATGTCCGCGTACGGGGCCACCGCGTCGATGCCCGGGCCGAGCCATGTGTCCCGCACGGTGAGCATCGGACGCGCGGTGGGGTCGGAGCTGGGCACCCAGGGCCGGGCCAGTTTGTAGAAGCCGTCGGGGGCCTCGCTGCTGACGCGGCTGCGGGTGACCAGGTAGCCGAGCGGACAGGCGCCGGCGGTCGACGGCGCGAACACGAACCCGTACGGCGCCGACGCCAGGTCGGTCCGCGACAGCGTCCGGAAGTGGCACCGCTCGAACACGGCCGTCGCCCGCCCGAAGACGAAGTCGACGTCGCCCTCGGCGTAGCAGTGCGCGAAGTACTGGCGGGCGAAGGTGCCCAGGGCCATGGAGTCCGCGTACAGGGTGTCCTGGTGGCCGAGGAACCGGCAGTGGTGGAAGGCCGACCGGTCGCCCTGGACCTTGAGGGCGACGGCCTGCGTGCCGGTGACGCCGGGGTGGTCGGCGCGCAGCCAGTCGTTGGCGAAGGTGATCCAGCGGGCGGTGAACCCGTCCGCCTGGACGGTGGCGGTCGCGGACCCGGAGGTGCCGTGGGTGCCGCCGCCGGGCTTGGGCGTCCCGGCCGCGTTGTCGTACACGAGCACCACGTCCCGGGGGTCCTCGCTCGCCCCGATCCACGTCATGCCGGTGCGGGCCGGGTCGACGGAGACCGTCTCCCGGTAGACGCCCGGGGCGATGACCAGGGTGTGGCCCTCGCCGTCCGCGGCGGCCACCGCGTCACGGACGGAGCTGACGTCACCGGCGCCGCCCGGGTGGACGTACAGGGTTCGGGGGGTGAGGCGGGCTGCCGGTGAACCGTAGCGGCCGAAGGGGCGCGGACGGGTGGCGGCCCGCGCGGGCCCGGGGGCGAGGCCGAGGGCGGCGCCGGCCGCGGCGCTCGCGGCGAGGAACCCCCGGCGGGAGACGGGACGGTGGGGCTGCGCGGGCATGCGGCTGCTCCTTCGCGGTACGGCGGGTGTGCGGGGCGGAAAGGGCCGGGGCGGGCACGCGGGGCGGTCCCGCCCCGGCCGGTTCGGACGTGCCGGTTCAGCAGACGCGGCCGGCGCCCGCCCGGGCGTCGACGATGCCGGGCACGGCCTTCGCGGGGTCGACGCGGGTGCGCAGGGCCGGTGTCCAGCCGGCGCCCGACTGGAGCGTCTCGCCGGGGATCTCCGCGTTGTGCACGGCGATCAGGTCGACGGCCCGGCCGTTGACGACGTTGCCGTTCGCGGTGACCGGCGCCTCGCTCCACTTCTTGAGGATCTTCGCCGGGCTGAGGCCCTTCGCCAGCGTGAACGCGTTGTGCTCGGCGACGAGCCGGGACTCCTTGCCGATGCCGTAGACGTAGCCCCACTTCTGGTCGTCGGTGACCACGAAGTGGTTGTTGTACGAGTCGACCTGCCCGAACCGCACCCGGGGCGCCCGCTCGACGATGCCCTCGAAGCGGTTGTGGTGCAGCGTCACCTTGAGCTTGCCCGCGTCGTCGGCGGTGGCGCTGTCGCTGTTGCCGATGAGCATGGTCTTGTCGTGGTCCCGGAACGAGTTCCAGGACACAGTCACGTGGTTCGAGCCGCGCACGACGTCGAGCAGCCCGTCGTGCTGCTGGTAGGTCTTGCCGAAGTACGTCGGCAGGGAGCTGTCGGGGTGGCGGCCGTCGGTGAGCGTGTTGTGGTCGATCCACACATGGCTGGAGCCGTACACCACGACACCGTCGTACTCGGAGTTCCAGGCGCCGGTGTTGCCGTCGTCGGTGGGATCCCACTGCGGGAAGCAGTCGACCGGCGCCTCGAAGGTGAGGTTGCGGACGATGACGTTGTCGACGCCCTTGATCTGCAGGCTGCCGCCGAGAATGCCCGCGCCCTTGCCGACGCCGATGATCGTGGTGTCGGCCGGCACGGTCGCCTTGATGGCCTTGTCCTGACGGGCCGCGGACGCCGCCCGCAGCTCCTCCTGCTCACCGCTGACCGGCCGGTCGTGGCCCCAGACGGCGGGGTCGTAGGCGGCGAGGTACTTGCGCAGGTCGTACCCCTCGGCCGCGAACGCCTCGCAGCCCTCGGAGACGGCGTCGATCATCCCCTTGACCTTGATGATCCGGGGCGCCGTCCCGCCGTCCGCCAGCGCGGCCCGGAACTGCTCCCAGGTGGTGACGGTGTAGACGTGGGCGGCGTCGGCGGCCGCCCCGCCCGTGGTGCCCGTGCCGTACGAGCCCCAGCCGTCGCCGGCCCCGAGGGTCTGACGGGCCGCGTCCCGGGGCGCGGCCTGTGCGCCGGTGCCGGTCAGGGCGAGGACGAGCGCGGTGCAGCCGGCCAGCACCACCACTCTCTTGCTGACATGATCATGACATTTACGAACGTTCATGCTGCGGCTCTCTTTCCTTCGTCGTCGGGGCTGTCAAGCGGCGGCCTCGGGCCAGCCGATCCAGGACTCCGGGACCGGTTCGTCCAGCCGCCGCACGTCCCGCGGCCCGAGCACCCGCCGGCGCAGCGCCTCACGCGCCACGAGCCGCGCCACGGCGATCGCTCCCGGCGGGTTGACGTGCGTGTTGTCCTGCTCGGTGGCGGTCCAGTTGAAGTACGTCTTCGTCTCCTCGGGCCCCAGCTGCTGCCACAGGGCGAGCGACAGCGCCTGGAGGTCGAGCAGGGCGACCCGTTCCTCGGCGGCGAGCGCGCGCATGGCGGCCGGGTACTCCCCGTGCGTCGGCAGGGCCGTCCCGGCCGCGTCGAACCGGCGCCGCTCCACGGACGTGGCGAGCACCGGCCGCGCCCCACGGGCCCGGGCCCCGTCGACGTACCTCCGCAGATACTCCTGATACGTCGACCAGGGCTCGGTGTGGCGGGTGGGGTCCTCCGCCTTCTCGTCGTTGTGCCCGAACTGGATGAGGAGGAAATCCCCGGGCCGTATCACGGAGAGCACGGCATCGAGCCGCCCCTCGTCGACGAAGCTCTTGGAACTCCGTCCGTTGACGGCGTGGTTGGCGACCACGAGATCCTTGCGGAGAAAGAAGGGCAGCGCCATTCCCCACCCGGTCTCGGGCGCGGCATCGGCGTATTTCTGCGCGGCGGTGGAATCGCCGGCGATATGGAGGGTGCGGCGACCACGCGCCTGCGCGTTGCCGCCGAACGCCAGCGCGAGAGGAACAGCGGCCATTCCGGCGGCAGCCACTCGTCTACGGCTCAAAGACACGCAGAGTTCCTTTCGAAGAGGGTGAGGTCCACGCCTTGAGGGGCGCGGGGAACCGCGCGACCAGCCAGGGACGGCCCGCACCTGCACCGCACAGGCCGTCCCACGGCGAAACCCGGCAGCCGCTCACCCGTGCTGCTGGTTCCACTCCTCCTGCGCGGTGTTCAGCTGCTCGGCCATCGTGTTCAGGAATTCCTTGGCGCTCATCTTGCCGAGCAGCACTTTCTGGAAGTTGGGCTCGTTGTCGGCCTTGGAGATCGTGTTCCAGTCCGGCAGGTAGTACGGCAGCTGAACGATCGTCGTCGAACCGTCCGACAGGGCGTCCGCGGCCAGCTTCGTCGGCTCCGCCTTGGAGATCCACGCGTCCTGTGCCGCGTCCGTGTTCGACGGCACCTGCCCGGCCGCCTCGTTGAACTTCGAGTTCTCCGCCTCGGACGTGGCGAACTCGATGAACTTCCAGGCGGCCTCCTTGTTCTTGCCGCTCTTGAACAGCCCCAGCCCGTCCACCGGGTTGGACACCTGCACCCGCTTGCCGCCGGGCCCGGTCGGCTGCGGAATGCCGCGGAACTTGTCGACCCCGAGCGCCTTCACGTGGTCCTGGTACGACCCGAGGTTGTGGTTGAGCATCCCGATCGTGCCGGAGTCCCACTGCGCGACCATCTTCGTGAAGTCGTTGTTGAGGTCGGCGGCCGGCGTGACCTTCTTGTACAGCGCCGCGTACTTCTCCAGCGCCGCGACGTTCTTCGGATCGTCGACCGTGGTCTTCTCTCCGCTGCTGTCCCAGAACGAGGTGATCCCGGACTGTCCGTACATCGCGTCCAGCGCCTGGGCGATGGATCCGGCGCCACCGCGGATGGTGTAGCCGAACTCGTTCCTGCCCTTGTTCGTCAGCTTGTCCGCGGCCTCGTAGAACCGGTCCCAGGTCGTCGGCTCCTGGAGTCCCGCCTTCTCGAACAGGTCGGTGCGGTAGTACAGCACGCCGTTGTTCGCGGAGGTCGGGATCGAGTACAGCTTGTCGTCGCCGCCGCCGGCCGCCTTCAGCGACTCGACCATGTCCTTGTTGAGCTTGCCGCCGAGGGACGACCCGGCGAGCCGCTCGTCGAGCGGCTCCAGTGCGCCCTGCGCGGCGAATCCGGCGATCATCGCCGAACCCACACCGCCGACGTCCGGCAGCCCGCCGCCCTGGAGGGCGGTGTCGACCTTGGACTGGTACTCGGTCGAGGCGATCCCGACGTACTCGACGTCGATGTCCGGGTGGGCCTTCTCGAAGTCGGCGATGATCTCCTTCCAGATCTCGGTGCGGACACCGCCGTTGTTGTCCCAGAAGACGATCTTGCCCTTGCCGCTTCCCTCGGCGCCCTTGTCACCGCCCGCCCCGCTGCCGTCGTCGCCGCAGGCGGTCGCGGTCAGCGCGAGTACGGCCCCCAGGGCGACGGCCGTGACGGCGTGCCTGTTTCTGCTCTTGCTGATCTTCATTGGTCGGCTCTCTTCTTCTTCCGGATCCAGCGGAACTCGAGGGTGTGGGGGGTCGATGGCGGGCACGGCCGTGCCGGGGCGGGCCCGGTCCGGACAAGCGCTTGCTACGGAAGTGCGTCATTGCGGCTCCCAACAGGCGTGGCGTGCGGGGTGGCTTACGAGGGGGTGACTGTGAACCGGGTGAAGGTCGCGGCACCGGCGTGCCCGGTCCCGGCGGGGGCAAGGGCGACGAGGCCGAGCAGGGCGCCGACCCAGCGCCAGGGGGTGGCGGCGAAGACGGGTCCGGAGGGCCGGAACCCGTCGCCGGTGTCGGCCGCGAAGCGGCAGCGGGCACCGGCGCCGATCTCGACTCGCAGCCGGGCCCGTCCCTCGGGGGCGAGCCGCGGGTGGGCGGCGTCCCGCTCGGCCGGGGCGACTCCCTCGGCGAACCGGTGCACCAGGTGCGCGATGCCGTCCGTGCCCCGCTGCAGACCGATCCAGGAGAACGCGTCGCCGAGCACCGCCAGTCCGGCACGGGCCCCGGGCTCGTCGCTGTCGAGCCGCAGCTCCACCTCGACCGCGCAGGGCTTGCCGGGCAGCCGCTGGGTCAGCACGTTCGGCAGTCGGCGCAGGTCGTGGGCGTCGGCCGAGCGGACGCAGGTCAGCCGCAGCTCGTCCCCGGAGTGGTGGGTGGCCCAGCCGTCATGGGCGTCCCCCCGCTCGAGCGAAGCCGGGAGTGGGGGAGGGTTCGCCGTCCACTGCCACTGGCGGCCGAACCGTCCGCCGGGGAAGTCGTCGTCGGTGGCCGGGGCGGCGGGCGGCTGGGGCGGCAGAGCGGGGCGGCGGTGCTCGGTGACGGGGGCGCCGTCGTCCCCGAGCACCGGCCAGCCGTCCTGCCCCCAGGACATCGGCTGCAGGTGCACGACCCGGCCGTAGGGGCCGCGCTGCTGGAAGTGCAGGAACCAGTCCTCCCCGGACGGAGTGCGCACCCAGCCGCCCTGGTGGGGGCCGTTGACGCCGGTGTCCTTCTGCTCCAGGACGATCCGCTCCTCGTACGGTCCGAAGAAGCCGCGCGAGCGGAAGGCGCCCTGCCAGCCCGTCTCCACTCCCCCGGCGGGGGCGAATATCCAGAACCAGCCGTCGTGCCGGTAGAGCTTGGGGCCTTCCAGGGTGAACCAGCCGGGTATGCGGTCGCCGTCGACGATCACCTTGCCCTCGTCGAGGAGTTCGGTGCCGTCGGGGCGCATCCGGTGGCCGGTCAGCCGGTTCTTGACGCCGGAGCGGGACTTGGCCCAGGCGTGCACCAGATAGGCCTCGCCGGTCTCCTCGTCCCACAGCGGGCAGGCGTCGATCAGGCCCCGGCCCGCCTTCAGCAGGTGTGGGCGGGTCCAAGGGCCCCTGATGGAGGGGGCGTTGATCTGGAAGAGGCCCTGGTCGGGGTCGCCCCAGAAGATCCAGAAGCGTTCGTCGTGGTAGCGGAGCGACGGCGCCCAGACGCCGCAGTCGTGCCGGGGCGTGGCGAACGCGGCAGCCGGTTCCAGGCGTTCGAGGGCGTGGCCGACGAGGGTCCAGTTGACCAGGTCGCGGGAGTGCAGCAGGGGCAGGCCGGGGGCGCGGCCGAAGCTGGACGCGGTCAGGTAGAAGTCGTCGCCGGCCCGGACGACGTCGGGATCGGACCAGTCGGCGTCGAGGACGGGGTTGGTGTAGGTCTGGGCGGTCGTCCCGGCGGTCACGGGCTCACCGCCTTGCGGACCAGGGAGGCGGCGGCGTCGCGGGTGAGGCGGCCGTCGGCGACGACGGTGACGATCCGGCGGACGACGGTCTCGCCCGGCGGGACGGGCAGCCGCTCGTCGTACGCCAGCGAGGAGCCGACCCCGGGGTACTCCTCGGTCCGGACGAACCACGGGTCCTGCCGGGTGCGTTCGGTGGCCCCGGCGAAGACCAGCGTCCAGCCGTCCCCGGCCAGGGCGAGCCAGTCGGCACGCCTGCCGTGCGCCTCGGCCTCGCCCGCGCGGTCGGCCGTGAAGACCTCGGGCGCGGTGGCCTCCTTGCGGGCCCGCCAGAAGAAGCCGCCGTAGGCCGCGCCCGGGCGGCCGTTGGTCGCCGGGCTGCCGATCGACAGCGGGACCCGGGTGACGTTGGTGAGGGAGAAGGTGAGGTCCAGGGCCCAGGCCTGGTCGGTGAGTGCGGTGGCCGCGACCGTGCGTCGCTCGCGCAGCAGCTCACCGCCCGCGGCGACCCAGCGCAGCTCCTCCACGAAGCCGTCGGGGTCGCGCAGTTGGAACGTGACGTGCCGCTGGGAGCCGTGGTTGTCCAGCTCGGTCGGGCCCTGGTCGCGGACGTAGGTGCGCCCGCCCCAGAAGTTGAACCCCTCGACGTCGGGAACGGCGACACCGACGCCGAGGTGGTGTGCGTGGTCGGCGGGGCCGAGCTCGGTGACCGCCGTGCCGGCCAGGGTGGTGACGGGGTGCAGGCAGGGCCGCGGGGAGAGCCGGGCGGGCAGCTCGGGCCGGGTGACGTACCGGCCGACCGGCCGGCCCGCGACGCGCAGGACGGTGGTGTCGTTGCCGGTCATCGGGTGCTCACCTCGTTCGGCAGGTGCTCGGCGGCCAGGGCCCACCGGGCGCCGAGCTCGGAGTAGAGGGAGAGGGTGTCGGCGGCGGCCGCGACGAGCCCGTCGATGCCGGGCACCACCCGGCGGTTCTCGCCGGGGACGCGGTGCCAGGCGCTCTCCGGCAGCGGCGCCGGGTCGGGAGCGGTGCGGATGGCCTCCACGACCTTCATGAAGGCGCCGGTCGCGTCCGGCGGGACCAGCAGGGCCGCGCCGGTGGTGAGGTGGTCGACGAGGTTCTCCAGCAGGTCGGTGCGGCCGTACTCGGACTCCTGCGGGCCGTGCCCCGCGCGCTGGAGCAGCACGCGGTCCTGCTTGTACCAGAAGGTGATGCGGCCGCTGCTGCCGTGCACCAGCACGTACGGCTCGTCGGCCCGCTCGGCGCACAGCGTCGCGGCGACGGTGACCGGATGGCCCTGGGCGGTGGTGATCCGCACGCAGGAGGTGTCGTCGGACTCGATGGCGTTGGCGCGCAGCAGCTCGGTCTCGATGGTGAGCACGTCCTCGGCGCGGGTGCTGCCGCCGAGGGCGAGAGCGGTGGCGACGGCGTGCGCGAGGGGGTTGGTCAGCGCCCCGTCGACGACGTCGACGCCGTTCATCCGCCGCTTGCCCGCCCAGGGGGCCCGGCGGAAGTAGTCCTCGTCGCGCACCCAGGCGCCGGCCCCGCCGAACCCGACCGGCGTGCCGATCGCGCCCTCGGCGATCAGCGCGCGGACGGCGGGCAGGGCGTGCGAGCCCAGCGACTGGAAGCCGATCTGGCAGACGACCCCGGCGGCGGCGACGCCGTCGGCCATCCGGCGGAACTCCGCGTAGGAGGGGGCGGGCGGCTTCTCCAGCAGGAGGTGCACGCCCCGCTCGGCCGCCGTGAGGGCGAGGCCGGTGTGGGTGGGGATCGGGGTGCAGACGACGGCGATCCGGGCGCCGGTGGAGTCCAGCAGGGCCCCGAAGTCGGCGGACTGCTCGGGGGTGCCCAGGTCGCCGAGCTCCTCCTTGGTGAGCGGGGTCAGCTCGCAGACGCCCACCAGCCGTACGAGACCCCGCTGCTGCAGGCGGCGGATGTTCTCGACGTGCCAGCGGCCGTGCCCGCGGGCACCGGCGAGGACGACGGGCACAGGGATGCTCAGGGGTGCCCTCATGGAGTCGATCATGGGGCCGGTCACGGGGTCCTCCCTCCTGTCGCGGCGGCGGGTCGTTCGACGCTCATCCCTTCACCGCCCCCGCGCTGAAGCCCGTGATGAGCCACTTCTGGATGAAGGCGAACACGATCACGACGGGCACGGCCGCGATGATGCCGCCCGCGGCGAGCGCGCCCAGGTCGACGCTGTCGGCGCTCATCAGGGAGTTGAGGCCGACGGGGATCGTCTGCTTGTCCTGGTTGTTCAGGAACATCAGGGCGAACAGGAAGTGGTTCCAGGAGTGGACGAAGGCGAACGAGCCGACGGCGATCAGGCCGGGCCGCAGCAGCGGCAGCACCACGATCCGGAAGGCCGTCATGCGGTTGCAGCCGTCGACCCAGGCCGCCTCCTCCAGCGAGTACGGCACGTTCTTGATGAAGTTGCTGATCAGGATCATCGACAGCGGCAGCTGGAAGACCGTCTCGGCGAGGATGACACTGCCCAGCGAGTTGATCATCCGCAGTTCGGCGAAGATCTCGAACAGCGGCACCAGCAGCAGCGCGCCCGGCACGAACTGGGAGCACAGCAGCGCCAGCATGAACCCGCGCTTGATCCTGAAGTCGAACCGGGCGAGGGCGTAGCCGCCGGCCAGCGCGACGAGCGTCGTCATGAGCAGGGTGGCGACGCCGACGAGGACGCTGTTGGCGAAGTAGGTGCCGAAGCTGCGGTCGGTCCACACCTTCTCGAAGTGGTCGAAGGTGACGGGCCAGGGCACGAGCGAGGTCGAGCCGGCCGGGCGGAGCGAGAAGAGCAGGATCCAGTAGAAGGGGATGAGGGTGAACAGCAGGTAGATGCCCAGGGGCAGGTAGATCTGCCAGCGGGGGGCCTCGTCCCACGCCCGGTTCCTCTTGTCGGGCCGGGCGGGTTCCGGGGTGGCGCGCACGGGGGCGGGCGCCGTCTTGATCGCTTCCTCGACGCTCACTTGCTCTCCCCTCCGAACTTGCTCAGCCGCAGGTAGACCATCGAGCAGAAGAGCAGGATCACGAACGCCACCGTGGTCAGGGCCGACGCGTAGCCGAAGTTGTGGGCGTCGACGGATGTGTTGGCGATGTACAGCGGCAGCGTGGTCGTCTCGCCCGCGGGACCGCCGCCGGTCAGGGTGTAGAGCAGGTCGACGTTGTTGAACTCCCACACCGCCCGCAGCAGCGTGGACAGGATGATGGCGTCCTTCAGGTGCGGCAGCGTGATGTGCCAGAACTGCTTGACGCGGCTCGCGCCGTCGACCTCGGCGGCCTCGTAGAGGTCCTTCGAGACGGACTGGAGGTCGGCGAGGATGAGGATCGCGAAGAACGGCACCCCGCGCCACAGGTCGGCCACGACCGCCGCCGGGAAGACGGTGGAGGTGTCCGACAGCCAGCTCGTGCCGTAGGAGCCGATGCCGATGTCCGCGAGGTAACGGGTGATGCCCGTCTGGGAGTTGTAGAGCAGCACCCAGATCGCGGAGGTGAGCACGCCGGAGACGGCCCAGGGTGAGAAGACCAGGGCGCGTCCCAGGCCCCGGCCGACGAAGGTCTGGTTGACGATGAGGGCCAGCGCGAGACCGAACAGCAGCTGGAGTCCGACCTCGACGAAGACCCACTTGGCGCTGAAGACCAGGGTGTCCCAGAAGACGGGGTCCTCGGTGAAGGCGTGGACGAAGTTGTCGAGGCCCGCGTAGCCGTTCCGCCAGGGCTTGGTGGGGTTGTAGTTCTGCAGGCTGTAGTAGAAGACGCTGACGACCGGGTAGGCGATGAAGCCCGCCATGAGCAGGGCGGCCGGGGCGATCAGCAGGTACGGGAGTCTGCGCGGGGTGGCGGAGGCACGGCGCCGCCGGGGTGGCGCGGGCGGTTTCGCCACGGCTGCGGCTTGGGCCATGACTGTTCTCCGTTCTCAGTACGTCGTGGTGCGTCGTGGTACGTCGTTCGTCCGTACGCGCGTGCACGGCAAGCGCTTTCTGTCGGGGCAGTGCCGTGCCGTCGTGCTGGGGAGTGCGGGGTGTTGCGGCCGTTCAGCCCGCGTACGGGTCGGCGACCCGGCCAGGACGGGCGAGGAACTCGAAGTCGCAGCCGGTGTCGGCCTGCGTGATCTGCTCGTTGTAGAGCGCGCCGTAGCCGCGCTCGTAGCGGGTGGGCGGCGGCGTCCAGGCGGACCTGCGCCTGCGGAGCTCCTCGTCGTCCACGTGGAGGTGGAGGGTGCGCGCCTCGACGTCGAGGGTGATCGAGTCGCCGGTGCGTACGAGGGCGAGCGGTCCGCCGGTGTACGACTCGGGCGCGACGTGCAGCACGCACGTGCCGTAACTGGTGCCGCTCATCCGGGCGTCGGAGATGCGGACCATGTCGCGGACGCCCTGCTTGAGCAGGTGGCCGGGGATCGGCAGCATGCCGTACTCGGGCATGCCGGGGCCGCCCTTGGGCCCGGCGTTGCGCAGCACCAGCACGCTGTCGGCGGTGATGCCGAGCCCGGGGTCGTCGATCGTGCGCTGCATGGTCCGGTAGTCGTCGAAGACGACGGCGGGACCGGTGTGCTTGAGCAGGTGCGGCTCGGCCGCGATGTGCTTGATGACCGCGCCGTCCGGGCAGAGGTTGCCGCGCAGCACGGCGACTCCCCCCTCGGCGGCGACCGGGTTGTCGCGGGTGCGGATCACGTCGTCGTCGTGGACGGCGGCGCCCGCGATCTGCTCGCCCAGGGTGCCGTTGACGGTGGGCCGGTCGAGGTGCAGCAGGTCGGTGATCCGCGAGAGGAAGGCGGGCAGGCCGCCGGCGAAGTGGAAGTCCTCCATGAGGTGGGTCCGGCCGCCGGGGCGGACGTTGGCGAGCACCGGCACGGTGCGGGCGATGCGGTCGAAGTCGTCGAGGGTGAGCCGGACGCCGGCGCGGCCCGCCATGGCGATCAGGTGGATGACGGCGTTGGTGGAGCCGCCGAGCCCGAGCACGGTGGTGACGGCGTCCTCGAAGGCCTCGCGGGTGAGGATCCGGGACGGCTTGAGCGCGGTCCAGGCGAGTTCCACGGCCCGGCGTCCGGAGGCGGCGGCCATCCGCTCGTGCCCGGAGTCCACGGCCGGGATCGAGGAGGCGCCCGGCAGCGTCATGCCGAGGGCCTCCGCCGCCGCGGTCATCGTCGACGCGGTCCCCATGGTCATGCAGTGACCGGGTGAGCGCGCCAGACCGCCCTGCAGTTCCCGCAGTTCGCAGTCGGTCAGGTTGCCCGCGCGGTGCTCGTCCCAGTACTTCCACATGTCGGTGCCGGACCCGAGGGTCTCGCCGCGCCAGTGGCCCGGCAGCATCGGCCCCGCGGGCACGAAGAGGGCCGGTACGTCGGCCGAGGCCGCGCCCATGAGCAGCGCGGGCGTCGACTTGTCGCAGCCGCCGAGCAGCACGGCCGCGTCGACGGGGTACGACCGCAGCAGCTCCTCCGTCTCCATCGCGAGGAGGTTGCGGTAGAGCATCGGGGTGGGCTTCTGGTAGGTCTCGGAGAGCGTGGCGACCGGGAACTCCAGCGGGAAGCCGCCGGCCTGCCACACCCCCCGCTTGACCGCCTCGGCCCGATCGCGCAGATGGACGTGGCAGGGGTTGATGTCGGACCAGGTGTTCAGCACGGCGATCACCGGCCGGCCCTGGTACTCCTCCGCCTCGTAACCGAGCTGGCGCATCCGGGCGTTGTGCGACCAGGTGCGCAACTGGCCCTCGACGCCGTACCACTGGTGGCTTCTGAGCTCCTCGGGGGCGAGCCGGCCGGTCATATCGACCACCCCGCGGCGATCGCGGCGACCTCGGCGCGCTCGTCGTCCCGGAGCGTCCGGCTCGGCGGGCGGACCTCGCGGCGGCACAGGCCGAGGGAGGCGAGGGCCTCCTTGACGACGGTGACGTTGTTCGCGGAGCCGTTGGCCGCGCGCAGTTCCTCGAAGCGGCGGATCTGCTCCCACACCTTCATGGCGGCCGGGTAGTCGCCCGAGCGCAGCGCCTCGATCATGTTCCGGGAGACGGCCGGGGCGACGTTGACCAGCCCGGAGGTGAAGCCCGTGGCGCCGGCGGAGAAGTAGGAGGGGGCGTAGGGCTCGGCGAGCCCGGCGACCCACACGAACCGCTCCAGGCCGGCGTCCCGGGCGAAGGCGGCGAACCTGGCGGCGTCCGGCACGGCGTACTTCACGCCGATGACGTTCGGGCAGGCGTCGGCGAGTTCCGCGAGGCGGGCGCCGGTGAGCTGCGCGTTGCGGACGTACGGCACGACGCCCAGTTCGGGCACGGCCTCGGCGACGGCCCGGTGGTAGTCGACCCAGCCCGCCTGGGAGACGTACGGGTGAACGGGCTGGTGGACCATCACCATCTGCGCGCCGAGCTCGCGGGCGTGCCGGGCGGAGGCGACGGCGGTCGGGATGTCGTGCCCGACCCCGGCCAGGACGACGGCCCGGTCCCCGGCCTCGTCCATGGTCAGCTCCGCGACCAGGCGCCGCTCCTCGGGGGTGAGGGCGTAGAACTCGCCGGTGTTGCCGTTCGGGGTGAGGGTCGTGACGCCGCCGTCGAGCAGGCGGCGCAGCAGGGCCCGGTAGGTGTCCTGCGCGACGGAACCGTCCTCGGCGAACGGGGTCACCGGGATCGCCACCACGTCGGCCAGGGCCGCCCGCTGGGTCTCGAACGCCACGCTGCTCATTCCTGGCCTTCCTGTTCCAGTGCGGCCTCGGGGAAGGCACGCTGCACGAAGGACGCGATGTGGGAGTGGAGGGCGCGGGCCGCGCCGTCGGCGTCGCCGTCCAGGGCGAGCCGCAGGATCTCGCGGTGCTCGCCGGCCTCGCGCTCCCAGGAGGGCGAGGCGGCCCAGGCGACGGCGGAGACCAGGGCGGCCTGGTCGCGCACCTCGTCGAGCATCCGGCCGAGCAGCGGGTTGCCGCAGGGCAGGTACAGGGCGCGGTGGAACTCCCGGTTGGCCAGGGAGCGTTCGGCCGTGTCGGTGGCGTCGGCGGCCCGGGTCAGGGCGTCACTGGCGGCGTCCAGGGAGGCGCCGCGCTGCACGGCACGCCTGAGCGCCTCGGGCTCCAGCAGCAGCCGGACGTCGTAGACCTCGCGCGCCATGTCCGCGTCCACCATGCGCACCGTGACGCCCTTGTACTGGCTCATCACGACCAGCCCGGTCCCGGCGAGGGTCTTGAGCGCCTCCCGCACCGGGGTCTTGGACACCCCGAACTGCGCGGCGAGCTCGGTCTCGACCAGGGCCTGTCCCGGCGTCAGCTGTCCGGTCAGGATGCGGTGCTTGATCCCCTCCAGCACGTACTGCGTGCGGGAGGGAATCGGCGTGGGCACAGAGGTCATGCGCGCCTCTCGGATCTCGCGGTCCCGATGGATCGCGTATCGGATCTCTCGTATCGCGTCTCATATATGACGTACGAAGTACGACGCGATGACGGTAGGAGGGCGCGTTTGCTTCGTCAATGCTTCTCACACAAAAACAGCAATCGCTTTCTACGACCTGGGCTTCCGCCCCGACAACTGCGCTCTGCGGCCCACGAAGCGTGCGCGGGTGCGCTGCCGGATCAGCTCTCCCCGCGACCGGTTGCGACGCCCCGCCCCCGTCATGTCCCACCCCGTTCCGGCCCCTGTCTGGTGCGTCGGACCGGATCATTGTGCCGCGCGGACGGGACGGGGGCACGGCCCTACGGCTTCAGCCGCCACCCCGGATCCCGTCCGCTCAGTCCCACCGCACGCTCCAGCAGGGGCGCTTCGGGAGCAACCGGGACGACGGGGCCGAAGATCGCGCCCCGGCTCGGGTCGTCGACGCTCGCGGCGAGGAAGTCGTGGCAGATCCGGAGCGCCGCCGGGTCGGGGGTGTACGACTGGCCGGTGGCGCGGGCCAGGTCCCAGCCGTGGATCACCAGTTCGTCGACGGCGACCAGCCCCGCGACCTCGCCGGGCAGGTCCACGCCGCCGGCCCGGGTCATGCCGGTCCAGGCGGCCGGGTCGCGCCAGGCATCGGCCAGTTCGCCGAGGACCTTGGGCAGTTCCTCGCGCCCGCCGGGGCCGAGGTCCGGGAGCGCGGAGTCCGGGCTGGTGTCGGTCGTGACGCCCAGGTCCTTGCGGCCGGCGTCGCGGAAGGCGACGGCCAGCCCGGCCAGGTGCCCCAGCAGGTTGCGCACCGCGTACTCCGGACAGGGGGTCGGGTCCTGCAGCTGGTCGTCGGTGACGCCTTCGACCAGCCGCGCCAGGACCGCCGTCTGCGGTCCCAGGTCGAGGGTCGGGGTGGTGTCGGTCATTCCGTCGGTCCTCCTGGCTCGTTCCGCCCGGCTCGGTCTGCCGGGCTCTGCCTGCCTGACGCCGTCTGCCCTGGCTCCGTCTGCCTCGGCTCGGTCCGCCCGGCTCGGTCTGCCTCGGCTCCGTCTGCCTCGGCTCGGTCCGCCCGGCTCGGTCCGCCCGGCTCGGTCTGCCTCGGCTCCGTCTGCCTGGCTCCGTCTGCCTGGCTCCGTCTTCTGGGAGGTAGACCGACGGCGCCCGCGGAACTCATCGCCCCGCCGCCCGTCCTCTAGGGCACTTTCCCGATCCCCGCCCACCGGCCTTAGCACCACGATGACCGGGCATGACGAACGAAACGACCCGGCCCCTCGTGCGCGTCCTGCGCGACCGCGAGGCCGGGCTCTGCCTCTCCGCCGTGGTGATCTCCGGCTTCGGCACCTCGGCGCTGTGGCTGGCGTCCGGCGTGTGGGTCAAGGACCTCACCGGCTCGGACGGTCTGGCCGCGCTGTGCCTGCTCGCGATGTGGCTGCCGACCCTGGCCGGACCGCTGCTGGGCACACTGGCCGACCGGGTCCGCCGCAAGCCGTTGCTGATCGGCGTGAACGTGCTGCTGTGCGGTCTGCTGCTCACCCTCGCCGGCGTGGACTCCCCGGGCGGGTTGTGGCTGCTGTACACGGTGCTGTTCGTGTACGGCGCGGCGGGCGTGGTCCACGACGCGGCCGAGTCGGCGCTCGTCGCCACCGCTGTGGGTCCCTCCCTGCTGGGCGACTTCAACGGCCTGCGCATGACGGCCACCGAGGGCATGAAACTGCTGGCCCCGCTGGCCGGCGCGGGCCTGTACACCACGTACGGCGGCCCGGGTGTCGCCGTCCTGGACGCGGCGACGTTCGCGCTGGCCACGGGGGTGTACGCCCTGCTGCGCGTCCGGGAGGAGAAACCCGCACCGCCCCGCGGCAGCACCCGGCGGCGCACCGCCGAGGGGGCCCGCCACCTGTGGGCGCACCCCGGGCTGCGCCCCCTCGTCCTGGCGGGCGGCGCCACCATGCTGCTCGCCGGCCTGAACGGGGCGATGGTCTACGCCGTGGTCGACGCCCTCGGACGCTCCCCCGCCTACGCCGGTGTGCTGTACGCCGTGCAGGGCGCCGGGTCGGTCGTGGCCGGCCTGCTGTCCGGCACCGCTCTGCGCCGGCTGGGGGCGCGGCGCTTCGCGGCGTACGGGGTCGCCCTGCTGGCGCTCGGGGTGGCTCTGCGGGCGGTGCCGTCCGACCCGGTGGCGCTCGGGGGCAGCGCGGCGATCGGGGCCGGGCTGCCCGCCGTACTGATCGCCGCGCTGACGTCCGTGCAGCGTGAGACGCCCGGCCCGCTGCTGGGCCGGGTCACCGCCACGGCCCACACGCTGGTGTACGCACCGAACGTGGCCGGACTCGCTGCCGGCGCCGCCCTGGTCGAGCTGGCGGACCACCGACCGGTGCTGGTGGCACTGGGCCTGGCCCTGCTGGCGACGGCGGCCCCACTGTTCACCGCCCCGGCCGCGGCGGAAGCCGGGGCTCACCGGTGAGGGCTGCCCACCGGCGAGGAAAGCCGCCGGGCACTCCTCAAAGAGGCGCGAGGACACCCACCACGCCCCTCTCAAACACCCCCGAGGACACCCACCACGCCCCTCTCAAACACCCGCGAGGACACCCACCACGCCCCTCTCAAACACCCCCGAGCACAGCCACCACGCCCCTCTCAAACACCCCCGAGCACAGCCACCACGCCCCCCTCAAACACTCCCGAGAGCCGAACGCACCGCCTCCAGATCGCTGTCGGACGCCAACCCCGCGTGATACAGCCGCAGTTCGGTGGCGCCGAGCCGTCGTGCCTCGGCCGCGTCGGCAGCGAGGGTGCCGGGGCTGCCGCCCATGCCGGAGACGACGGTGAAGTTGGCGGCGATGACCGCGCCCGCCCGGTCCTGCCGCGCGAAGGGCGTGAGCGTGCCGGTGCCACCCGCGCAGGGCACGACCACGCCGTCGGCGACGGACAGGATGTGCGCGGGATCGACGCCGGCGTTGGCGCCGACGTGGTACGACACCGGGTCCGCGTGCAGCAGTACCTGGAAGCCCTCGGGCGCGGCCGCCCGGACCGCCGCGACGGCCTCCTCCTGGAGCGTGCGGGCGGTTTCGTCGCGGTACGCGCGCGTGGCCCGCGCGAGCGGCTCACCGAGGAGTTTCTCGATGCCGGGCCAGCCCCCGTCGGAGGGCGCCCCCTGCCACACCGGCTCCAGCGCGGTGCGCACGGCGGCCGCCAGCTCGTCGGCGTCGAGGCCGTGCCGGCCGTAGCCCTCCCGGCAGGACGGGCAGAAGCAGAGCCCCATCAGGTACTGCCCGGCGTCCCCGAGGCCGACGCCGCCGGTCTTGTCGTGGGCGTGCAGGTGCTGCAGTCCGTACCAGCCGAGGGACTCCAGTTCGGTGCCGCGTGCCCCGGGCCGGACGGCCGCCTCCGCCGCGAGGTCGGTCAGGTACGCGCGCGTGGCGGGCTGTGCGATGCAGGGTGCCCAGGGGTAGCGGTCGCCGTAGGCGTTGACGACCGAGGTGTGCGGATGTTCCGCGCCCAGGCGGGAGTTGTGGGCGAGGACGACCCAGGTGTGCACCTCGACGCCGGCGCCGGCGAGCGCGGTTGCGGCCCGGCCGAAGGCGTCGCCGGGGGCCCAGTCGCCGGCCGCGTAGGGGCGCAGCTCCCGTCCGTTCCAGCGGTCGTCCGCCGGGTACAGCACGGCGGCGTGCTCGGCGGTGACGACGCGGTGGCGCGGGTGGCGGGGCGTGAGCGCCCGGGTGGAGTGGTAGGCGGCGGCGAGCGTCACCTGGGCCACACCGAGCGCGGCGATCCGGGCGGGCGCCTCCGGGTCGCCGTCGACGTCCCAGGGGTAGACGAATGCCGACGCCTTCACTTGGCCTCCTCCAGCAGCGCGTGGCCGCGTTCGATCAGTTCGGCGAGCTGCTTCACATGGTCCTCGGCCGGCTCGTGCAGCGGGGGCCGCACCTCGCCCACGTCGAGTCCGCGCAGCCGCACCCCGGCCTTGACGAGGGCGACGGCGTAACCGCGGCCCCGGGCGCGCAGTTCGACGAACGGGCGGTAGAAGCCGTCCAGCAGCCTCTCCACCAGGTCGTCGTCGCCCGTGCGCAGCGCCCGGTGGAAGGCGAGGGCGACCTCGGGCACGAAGCAGAACACGGCGGAGGAGTAGAGCGTGACGCCCAGGGCGCGGTAGGCGAGCTGGGTCTGCTCGGCGGTGGGCAGGCCGTTGAAGTACAGGAAGTCGCCCGGCGCCTCGGTGCGGACGGCGCTGACGATCCGCTGCATGAGGTCGAGGTCGCCGAGCCCGTCCTTCAGGCCGATGATGCCGTCCGTGCGGGCCAGTTCGACGACGGTTTCCGGGGTGAAGACGGCGTTGTCCCGCTGGTAGACGATGACCGGCAGGGCGGTCGCGGCGGCCAGCTGCCGGTAGTGCCGCAGCAGACCCTCCTGTGCGGCGACGACGAGGTACGGCGGCAGGGCGAGCAGTCCGTCGGCGCCGGCCGCCTCGGCGAGACGGGCGTAGCGCACGGCGAGCGCGGTGCCGTACCCGGCGCCCGCGACGACCGGTACGCGCCCCTCGGCCGCCTCGACGGCGGCCCGGACGCACCGCTCGAACTCCTCGGGGGTCAGGGCGTGGAACTCCCCGGTGCCGCAGCAGGCGAAGACGGCGGCGGCTCCGGCCGCCACGCCGTCCCGCACATGGGTGCGGTAGGTGTCGAGGTCCACGGAGCCGTCGGAGCCGTAGGCGGTGACCGGGAAGAACAGCGGCCCGCTGGGGATGTTGAGTCGAGCGGCGAGAGGGGCTGACGTCACGAGCTCTCCCGGTTCCATATTCATGATTGCCGTCTATATTTCTGAACGAGTCCACGCTAAGGCGCCGCATCCGCGCCGGTCAAGCGCGCGCCGCCGCGTCACACCAGCGGATTCGCCACTTCCGGGCCCCCTTGACGGGCTCCGCCCCGGCTCCTTAGCGTGTCCACGCATATGAATGCCGTGCGCCCATGTGCACGATCGGCGAGTCAAGGAGACCCGAGGATGCCCGCTCCCCGCACCGTCCTGCTCACCGGCGCCGCCGGCGGCCTCGGCACCCTCATGCGGGACCTGCTCCCGGCCTACGGCTACGACCTGCGCCTGCTCGACCTGCGCCCGGTCGAGGGCGCGCCCGACGCGATCACCGCCGACCTGGCCGACCGGGACGCCGTGCGCGAGGCCGTCCGGGGCGTCGACGCGATCATCCACCTCGCGGGCATCTCCCTGGAAGCCCCCTTCGAGAAGATCCTCAAGGCGAACATCGAGGGGACCTACCACCTCTACGAGGCCGCCCGCGAGGAGGGCGTCGGCCGGATCGTCTTCGCCTCCTCCAACCACGCCGTCGGCTACACGCCGCGCCCCCGGGGCGACGACCCCCTGATCCCGGTCGACACCCCGCGCCGCCCGGACACCTTCTACGGCCTGTCCAAGTGCTTCGGCGAGGACCTGGCGCAGCTCTACTGGGACAAGCACGGCCTGGAGACGGTGTCGGTGCGGATCGGGTCCTGCTTCCCGGAGCCGACCAGCGTGCGCATGCTCTCGGTGTGGATGAGCCCCGCCGACGGCGCCCGCCTCTTCCACGCCGCCCTGACCGCCGAGCACGTCGGCCACACCGTCGTCCACGGCTCCTCCGCCAACACGCGCCTGTGGTGGGACCTCACCTCCGCCCGGGCGCTCGGCTACGAGCCGCAGGACGACTCCGAGCCCTGGGCCGCGAAGCTCATCGCCGAGCAGGGCGAGCTGGACCCGGAGAACGAGGCCCACGCCTACCTCGGCGGCCACTTCGTGACGGACCCGCCGATCTGGCCGTACTGACCGGAAAGAGGCGGCGCACACGGGCGGGCGGGCAGAGAACGGGCCTGCCCGCTCGGGCATTCGGGCACGGCCCGGCCACCGCCGGACAGCCCCCAGGGCGGTAGGGAAACCCCCGCCACCAGCCACGACGAGCCCGGCTCCGTCGGCATCCCGCCGCGGGCCACCAAGACCGAACGGGCACATCCGGGCACGATCCCGCCCGCAACAGACCTGGCCACCGGCGACGCACCCGCTGTAGAACTTCCCCATGACCCACCGGGGGTTCGAACGGGCAGTGCGGCAGGAAGGCGGGTGACGGCCGTGAACAGGACCGCGGAAGAACGCCAGCGCGAGATCGTGCTGGCCGCACGGCGCGACGGCTCGGTCGACGTCACCGTCCTCGCCGCCGAACTGGGCGTGGCCAAGGAGACGGTGCGGCGGGACCTGCGGGTCCTGGAGGACCACGGCCTGCTCCGCCGCACCCATGGCGGCGCCTACCCCGTGGAGAGCGCCGGGTTCGAGACGACGCTCGCCTTCCGCGCCACCAGCCACGTCCCCGAGAAGCGCCGGATCGCGGCCGCCGCGGCCGAGCTGCTCGGCGACGCCGAGACCGTCTTCGTCGACGAGGGCTACACCCCGCAGCTCATCGCCGAGGCACTCCCCCGGGACCGGCCGCTGACCGTGGTCACCGCGTCCCTGCCGGTCGCGGGCGCCCTCGCCGGCTCCGACAGCGTGTCCGTGCTGCTGCTCGGCGGACGGGTCCGCTCCGGCACGCTGGCCACCGTCGACCACTGGACGACGAAGATGCTGGCCGGCTTCGTCGTCGACCTGGCGTACATCGGCGCCAACGGCATCTCGCGGGAGCACGGCCTCACCACCCCCGACCCGGCCGTCAGCGAGGTCAAGGCCCAGGCGATCCGGGCCGCCCGGCGGACCGTGTTCGCCGGGGTGCACACCAAGTTCGGGGCGGTCAGCTTCTGCCGGTTCGCCGAGGTCGGCGCGCTGGAGACGATCGTGACGAGCACGCTGCTGCCGGCGGCGGAGGCCCACCGCTACTCGCTGCTCGGGCCGCAGGTCATCCGCGTCTGAGCCGACCCCGTCCACCCTCTTCCGCCCCCCACCGGGCGCAGTCACGCCCCGTGCTGCCCCTTATCTCCCCATTCATTCCAGGAGCGATCCATGCGAACCCAGAGCCGACGACGGCCTCCGCGAGCCACGCTCGCCCTGGCCGCCGCAGGGACGCTGCTCGCCCCGCTGCTCTCCGGCTGCTGGGTCGGGGCGGGCGGGGCCGGATCAGGCGGCGACGCCATCAACGTCCTGATGGTCAACAACCCGCAGATGGTCGAGCTGCAGAAGCTGACCCGGGCCCACTTCACCAAGGAGACGGGCATCAAGGTCAACTTCACCGTCCTGCCGGAGAACGACGTCCGCGACAAGATCAGCCAGGACTTCGCCAACCAGGCCGGCCAGTACGACGTCGCCACGCTGTCCAACTACGAGATACCGATCTACGCCCGCAACGGCTGGCTGCACGAGATGAACGGCTATGTCGCGAAGGACCCGGGCTACGACGAGCAGGACGTCCTCAAGCCGATGCGCCAGTCCCTCACCGCCGAGGACGGCAAGCTCTACGGCCAGCCCTTCTACGGCGAGTCGTCGTTCCTGATGTACCGCAAGGACGTGTTCGAGAAGAAGGGCCTGACGATGCCCGCCCGCCCCACCTGGCAGCAGGTGGCGGACCTCGCGGCGAAGGCCGACGGCGCCGAACCCGGCATGAAGGGCATCTGCCTGCGCGGCCTGCCCGGCTGGGGCGAGGTGATGGCTCCCCTGACCACCGTCGTGAACACCTTCGGCGGCACCTGGTTCGACCGGGACTGGAAGGCGCGGCTGGACTCCCCCGAGTTCGAGAAGGCGACGAAGTTCTATGTCGACCTGGTGCGCGAGCACGGCGAGTCCGGCGCCGCCCAGTCCGGCTTCGCCGAGTGCCTGAACAACATGACCCAGGGCAAGGTCGCCATGTGGTACGACGCCACCTCCGCGGCCGGATCCCTGGAGGCGGACGGCTCCCCCGTCAAGGGCAAGGTCGGCTACGCCCCCGCCCCGGTCGAGAAGACCGAGTCCTCCGGCTGGCTCTACACCTGGGCCTGGGGCATCCAGAAGGCCTCCCGCAACCCGGACAACGCCTGGAAGTTCGTCTCCTGGGCGTCCGGCAAGGAGTACGAGCAGCTCGTCGGCGACGAGGTCGGCTGGTCCAACGTCCCGGCCGGCAAGCGGGCCTCCACCTACGCCAACCCCGCGTACCGCGCGGAGGCCGCCGCCTTCCAGGAGATGACCAAGAAGGCCATCGAGCAGGCCCGGCCCGACGACCCCGGCGTGCAGCCGCGCCCCGCGCCCGGCATCCAGTTCGTCGGCATCCCCGAGTTCACCGACCTCGGCACCAAGGTCTCCCAGGAGATCAGCGCGGCCATCGCCGGACGCCAGTCCGTCGAGTCGGCCCTGGAGAAGTCGCAAGCGCTCGCCGAGAAGATCTCCGAGGAGTACGAGGGACGATGACCGCCATGACCACGGCCCCCGTGGCCGCTCCCGAGACACGCACCCCGGTCCGCCGGCCCTCCGCCCGGCTGCGCGCCTGGGCGACCCGCGCCCCGCTGCTCCCCGCCCTGATCTTCATGATCGCCGTCACGCAGCTGCCGTTCGTGGCCACGCTGGTGATCTCCTTCTTCGACTGGAACAGCCTCTACCCCGACGCCCGGCGGTTCGCCGGCCTCGACAACTACCAGGAGGTCCTCACCGACGCGGACCTGCGCCACTCGGTGTGGACGACGGTGCTGCTCACGGTGGCGGTGGTGCTGGCCAGCCTGGTGCTGGGGCTCGTCCTGGCCCTGCTGCTGGACCGCAGGTTCCGCGGCCGGGGCATCGTGCGGACGCTGCTGATCGCGCCCTTCCTGGTGGTGCCGGTCGCGGCGGCCCTGCTCTGGAAGCATGTGCTCTACAACCCTGAATACGGCCTGTTCAACGGGTTGTTGCACTATGTGGGCGGCCCACAGCCCGACTGGATCTCCAGCACCCCGCTGCTTGCCGTGGAGGCCTCGCTCGTCTGGCAGTGGACGCCGTTCATGATGCTGATCCTGCTCGCCGGGCTGCAGAGCCGTGACCACGAGCAGATCGAGGCGGCCCGGGTCGACGGCGCGAGCGACTGGCAGATCTTCGTCCATCTGACGCTCCCGCACCTGCGCCGCTACCTCGAACTCGGCGCCCTGCTGGGCTCGATCTACATCGTGCAGAACTTCGACGCGGTCTTCACGATCACGTCCGGCGGCCTCGGCACCGCCAACCTGCCCTACACCGTCTACCAGAGCTTCTACCAGGCCCACGAGAACGGCCTCGCCTCGGCCGCGGGCGTCCTGGTCGTCATCGGCTCGATCGTCATCGCGACCTTCGCCCTGCGCGTGGTGTCGTCCCTGTTCCGCGAGGAGGTGTCCCGCGCATGAGCACGACCGCCCTGCGACCCCGCCGGGTCCGTGGCAAGGGAGCGGGCCTCGGCCTGCTGGCCTGGCTGCTCGGCATCGCGTTCTTCCTGCCCATCGCGTGGATGGCGCTGACGTCCTTCCACTCGGAGGCGGACGCGGCGACCAACCCGCCGTCCTTCGCGGCCGCCCTGACCCTGGACAGCTACCGCGAGTTCTTCGGCGCGGGCGGCGGCGCGAGCCCCTGGCCTGCCCTGATCAACTCCACGGTCGCGTCCGTGGCGTCGACCCTCCTCGTCCTCCTGCTGGCCTTCCCGGCGGCCTACGCGCTGTCCATCAACCGCGTCCGCAAGTGGACGGACGTCCTGTTCTTCTTCCTCTCCACGAAGATGCTGCCGGCCGTGGCGGGCCTGCTGCCGATCTACCTGTTCGCCAAGAACGCCGGGATGCTCGACAACATCTGGCTGCTGGTCATCCTCTACACCTCCATGAACCTGCCGATCGCGGTGTGGATGATGCAGTCCTTCCTCGCCGAGATCCCGGTCGCGGTGATCGAGGCGGCCCGGGTGGACGGGGCCCGGCTGCCGACGGTGCTGGCGCGGGTGGTGGCCCCGATCGCCCTGCCGGGCATCGCCGCCACGGCGCTGATCTGCTTCATCTTCAGCTGGAACGAACTGCTTTTCGCCCGGGTCCTGACGGGCGTGGTCGCCGAGACCGCCCCCGTCTTCCTGACCGGCTTCATCACCAGCCAGGGCCTGTTCCTGGCGAAGGTGTGCGCCGCGTCGCTCGTCATCTCCCTGCCGGTGCTCGCCGCGGGGTTCGCCGCCCAGGACAAGCTGGTCCAGGGCCTGTCGTTGGGAGCCGTGAAATGAAGGCCGCCGTCATCGAGTCCGTGGGCAAGGCCGTCGTCGCCGAGGTCCCGGACCCGACGCCAGGGCCGCGCGAGGTCGTCGTCGAGGTCGCGGCCTGCGGCTTGTGCGGCACGGACCTGCACATCCTCCAGGGCGAGTTCGCCCCGAAGCTGCCGATCGTGCCAGGGCACGAGTTCGCCGGCGAGGTCGTCGGGGTCGGCACCCAGGTCACGGAGGTGGCGGTCGGCGACCGGGTCGCGGTCGACCCGTCGCTCTACTGCCACGAGTGCCGCTACTGCCGGACCGGCCACAACAACCTCTGCGAACGCTGGGCGGCGATCGGCGTGACGACGGCCGGCGGCGCGGCGCAGTACGCCGTCGCCCCGGTGGCCAACTGCGTGAAGCTCCCGGACCACGTCCGCACCGAGGACGCGGCGCTCGTGGAGCCGCTGTCCTGCGCCGTGCGCGGCTACGACGTCCTGCAGTCCCGGCTCGGCGCACACGTGCTGATCTACGGCTCCGGCACGATGGGCCTGATGATGCTGGAGCTGGCCAAGCGCACGGGCGCGGCGAGCGTGGACGTCGTCGACGTGAACCCGGCCCGCCTGGAGACGGCCCGCCGCCTCGGTGTCTCGGGATCGGCGGCGAACCCGGACGAGCTGGACCGCCCGCAGGGCTGGGACCTGGTCGTCGACGCCACGGGCAACGCGGCCGCGATCCAGGACGGCCTGGACCGGGTGGCGAAGGCCGGTACGTTCCTGCAGTTCGGCGTCGCCGACTACGCGACCCGCGTGACGATCGACCCGTACCGCATCTACAACCAGGAAATCACCATCACCGGCTCGATGGCGGTGCTGCACAGCTTCGAACGGGCGGCGGAACTCTTCGCCAACGGCGTCCTCGACCCGGACGTCTTCATCAGCGACCGCATCCCGCTGGAGCGCTACCCCGAGGCGCTGGAGCAGTTCGCGGCGGGAGTCGGCCGCAAGATCGTGGTCGTGCCGTAGGACCCCGGGAGCGCTGAGCGAGGTCGGGGCGGGGCGGGCGATATCCGGTGGGGCGCCCGCCCCCGCCCCCGTACCCTCACGGCATGCCACGACCGCATGGATTCACCTACGAGCAGCACACCGGCGGCACCGTCCGCATCAGCCACCACGGCCGCCCCGCCACCTCCCTGAACGGGGCGCGGGCCGCGCAGTTCCTCGCCGAGGTCGAGGCCTCCGACCCCCAGCTCGTCATGGCCCGCTGGACCGGCAACTACAAGCGCGGCAACGAACGCACCGCCCGCGACCACCCGCGCAACCGCCGCTGACCCGATTGGCCCCAAGGTAAGGGAACGGCAAAACCGCCTCGCTCGTTCACCTGGCATGACAGCTATGACCCCCGGCTCGAACATCCCCCTGTCCGCCGCCCGCGTGACGGTGGACGTCGCCGCCCCGGTGCGGCTCGACGTATCGGGCCTGCTGCTCACCGCCGACGGCAAGGTGCGCTCCGACGACGACTTCATCTTCTACAACCAGCCCTCGGGCCCGGGCGTGACCTACCGCTCGGGCGGCGGCACCGCGCCCGACGCGATCGTGGTCGACACCTCGGCCCTCCCCCCGGGCATCGAGAAGATCGTCGTGACGGCCAGCCCGGACGCCGCGGGCCAGACCTTCCAGGGCATCGAACCGACGGCCACGATCCGCAACGCCGACGACAGCTCCGTCCTGGCCACGTTCACGCCCCCGCAGCTCGGCAGCGAGACGGCCCTGGTGGTCGTGGAGATCTATGTGCGCAACGGCCAGTGGAAGGCCCGCGCGGTCGGCCAGGGCTACGCCAACGGCCTGGCGGGCATCGCCACGGACTTCGGCGTCTCGGTGGAGGAGCCGGCCGCCGCCGCCCCGGCCCAGCCGGTGACGCCGCCGGCTCCCGCGCAGCCGCCGGCCCCGCCCGTGCAGCCGCCGGCCCCGCCCGTCACCACGCCCGCGGCAGCGCCGGCCGCCCCGGCC
>NZ_NOKT01000026.1 GCF_002237655.1 Streptomyces sp. XY006 | reverse complement strand
GGCGTTGACTTTTGGCACGCTGTTGAGTTCTCAAGGAACGGTCGCTTCCTTTGTACTCACCCTCTCGGGCTTTCCTCCGGGCGCTTCCCTTCGGTGTTCCAAACTCTATCAGTGTTTTTCCGGCCCCCTGACCACCGTCCTGCAGGCATGCAGAAGGCGACCCAGAGATAGGATCTGACAAGTTGGTTGCTGCCGGGCCAGGACGCGGACTCGCATCGCTCAGCCCCAAGCAGGAGTACGACTGTACACGCGGCCTCGGAGCGGGTGCAAATCAGTATGCGGTATGGTCTAGACCACTTCGGAGTGCTCGCGCGGAACCGGCACTTCAGGTGACATACGCTGCTCAACAGTGTGCCGTCCGGTACCTCAAGAGACGGCCCTACCGATCTCCACCCCTGGGAGGCTTCCCATGACCACCGTGACGTCCCCGCTCGCCGGACGCGCCATCGGATTGGCAGCCGTGCCGGATCCGGTCTTCTCCCAGGCCATGGTCGGCCCGGGCACCGCCATCGACCCCGTACGTGAGCCCTCCGAGGCCGTTTCGCCCGTGGACGGCGTCATCGTCTCCCTGCACCCGCACGCGTTCGTCGTCGTCGACGAGAGCGGACACGGTGTGCTCACCCACCTCGGCATCGACACCGTGCAGCTCAACGGCGAGGGCTTCGAGCTCCTGGTGAACAAGGGCGACACCGTCCGGCGCGGGCAGGGCATCGTGCGCTGGAACCCCGCTGCCGTCGAGGCCGCCGGCAAGTCCGCGGTCTGCCCGGTCGTGGCGCTGGAGGCCACGGCCGAGGCCCTCTCCGATCTTCGCGACAACGGCGATGTGAAGGCCGGCGACAGTCTCTTCCTCTGGAAGTGACGTCAGTGCCGTCATGGACGGCGAGTACGACAACCAACGCGGCGGCGGGGCCCGCCGCACTACCGGAGACGGGTGAGATGGAGACAACGCTGCGAGGCGTCGGTGTCAGCCACGGTGTGGCGATCGGCGAGGTTCGGCACATGGGAACGGCGGTGCTCGAGCCGCCCGCGAAGCAGATCCCCGCGGAAGAGGCGGAGCGTGAACAGGGGCGCGCCCGCAAGGCCGTGGAGGCTGTGGCCGCCGACCTGATGGCGCGCGGCAATCTCGCGGGCGGCGAGGCCCAGGCGGTGCTCGAGGCGCAGGCCATGATGGCCCAGGATCCCGAGCTGATGGCCGATGTGGAGCGGCGGATCGCCGTCGGCAGCACGGCCGAGCGGGGCGTCTACGACGCCTTCGCCTCGTACCGGGAGCTGCTGGCGGGTGCCGGTGAGTACCTCGCGGGTCGCGTGGCCGACCTCGACGACGTGCGGAACCGTATCGTCGCCCGGCTGCTGGGGGTCCCGATGCCGGGTGTCCCCGACAGCGACGAGCCCTATGTCCTGGTCGCGCGTGACCTCGCGCCCGCCGACACGGCGCTGCTCGACCCGACTCTGGTGCTCGGCTTCGTCACCGAGGAGGGCGGTCCCACCAGCCACAGCGCGATCCTGGCGCGGGCGCTCGGCGTCCCGGCCGTGGTGGCGCTGCCGGGTGCCGGTGAGCTCGCCGAGGGCACGATGATCGCCGTCGACGGCAGCACGGGTGAGATCTTCGTGGAGCCGAGCGACGAGAAGAAGGCGCAGCTCGAGGCCGCGGCCGCGGAGCGGCGGGCGGCGCTCGCGGCTTCGAGCGGGCCCGGTGCCACGGCGGACGGGCACAAGGTGCCGCTGCTGGCGAACGTCGGAGGCCCCGCCGATGTGCCGGCCGCCGTCGAGGCCGGGGCGGAGGGCGTCGGTCTGTTCCGTACCGAGTTCCTCTTCCTGGACGACAGCAAGCAGGCGCCGTCCGAGGAGAAGCAGGTCGCCGCGTACCGGCAGGTGCTGGAGGCGTTTCCCGAGGGGCGCGTCGTCGTGCGCGTGCTGGACGCGGGTGCCGACAAGCCGCTCGACTTCCTGACGCCGTCCGACGAGCCGAACCCGGCGCTGGGCGTGCGGGGTCTGCGGACCCTGCTCGATCACCCGGAGGTCCTGCGCACGCAGCTGACGGCGCTCGCCAGGGCCGCGGAGGGACTGCCGGTCTACCTCGAGGTCATGGCCCCGATGGTGGCGGACCGTACCGATGCCCGGGCCTTCGCGGAGGCGTGCCGTGAGGCGGGGCTGCGGGCGAAGTTCGGCGCGATGGTGGAGATCCCGTCGGCCGCGCTGCGGGCGCGTTCGATCCTGCAGGAGGTGGAGTTCCTGTCGCTGGGGACGAACGATCTCGCGCAGTACACCTTCGCCGCCGACCGTCAGGTGGGTGCCGTCTCCCGGCTGCAGGATCCTTGGCAGCCCGCGCTGCTCGACCTGGTGGCACTGTCCGCCGAGGCGGCGAAGGCCGAGGGCAAGAGCTGTGGTGTCTGCGGTGAGGCCGCGTCCGACCCGCTGCTGGCGTGTGTGCTGACCGGTCTGGGTGTCACCTCCCTGTCGATGGGTGCGGCGTCGATTCCCTACGTCCGGGCGACGCTCGCCAAGTACACGCTGGCGCAGTGCGAGCGGGCCGCCGCGGCAGCGCGTGCGACGGACAGCGCCGAGGAGGCGCGGAGTGCGGCGCAGGCGGTGCTGTCCGGTGAGTAGCCGCGGGTCGGCCGGCTGACGGCTGCCCGGGAGGGGCGCTCCACTGCGGTGGGGCGCCCCTTCGGCGTTTCAGTGGTGGTGTCCCTGGGAGGGTTTCTCCTCTCCGAGGTCGGGCGGGCGGCAGTAGTCGACGTTGGATTCCGGGGAGATGAGGTCGCCGGACGTGATGTCGGTGCAGTAGGCGTCGAAGACCTCTCCCGCGGTGAGGGGGTCGAGTCCGTTGGAGCGGAGCCGCCAGCCGTAGACGCGATCGGGAGTGTCCGGGGCGCTGACGCGGATGACGAGTCCGCCCGGGCTGTCGGTGGCCAGGCCGAGGGCCAGGACCGTGGTGAATTCGAGGGCTTCGGTCTCGTCGAGTTCCAGTGCGCCGCCGGTGTCGGTGGTGTGGAGGGCGGCGATGAGGGTCTCGGGTGGGCCAGTGACACTGCAGACGAGGTGGCGGTCGCCGGGTGGGGCCGTGTCGAGGATGCGGGCGAGGAGCTGCGAGGCGCGGGCGAAAGCGGCTCGTCCGATGTCCTCGCCGCAGGAGGCGCAGGGTCCCAGGCGGGCGAGGAGTGTGGTCGCGTACTCCCAGGTGGCCTGCCGGACGGCCTCGTCGACCAGGGCCGCGAGGAGGTCGGCCAGGGGCTGGCCTTCGTACGGGAGGGCCGGGCCGGTCCGGGCGAGGTGTGCCGTGAAGCGGGTGCGGCTGGACGGGAGGTCGGGGTCCAGGGTCTGCCGCTCGCAGAAGTCGGCGTATTCCTCGGGGTCGAAGAGGGTGACCGTGGTGTGGCTGCCTTGCAGGGCGCGTGTCCGCAGGAGGCCCTCGATCTGTTTGAGGTAGGTCGCGTGGTCGTCGAAGGTGAAGGTGCGGTAGCGCCGCATGGCCCGGAAGTCGTGCTCGTCGGTGAGCAGGCCGATGGTGCCGGCGATTTCGCGGCGCAGGACGCGTCGCAGGGTCCGGATGTCGGTGTGCGCCATGTGTTCCCCCTCTGCACGGTCGATCAATGCTCACTCACAGTAACCAACGGCACTGACAATCGGGGGTGCCGAGTGATCGCACGGTCGAGAGCGACGAAAAGGCGCAGGTCGCAGCGGGATTCGTTGCGGCCTGCGCCTGATGTGTTCGTGACGGGGCGTGGGGGTCAGGCTCGTTTGCGGGCCAGGTCCTCGTAGAAGCTCAGCAGGTCGAGGTTGTCGATGGAGCCCGGGTTGACCGCCTTCTCCAGGGGGGTGCCTTGGAGGAGGCGTTTGACGGGGACCTCGATGCGCTTGCCGGTGAGGGTGTGCGGGATGCCGGGCACTTCGATGATCTCGTCGGGGAGATGGCGCGGTGAGAGCTGTTCGCGGATGGTCCGCTTGATGCGGTCGAGGAGGTCTTCGTCGAGGGATGCGCCGGGGGCCAGGTGGACGAAGAGGGGCATCCAGTAGCCGCCGTCGGGCTGTTCGATGCCGATGACCAGGGATTCCTTGATCTCGGGGAGGCGCTCGACGGCCTCGTAGATGTCGGCGGACCCCATGCGGACGCCCTGGCGGTTCAGCGTGGAGTCGGAGCGGCCGTGGATGATCACGGATCCGCGTGAGGTGACGGTGATCCAGTCGCCGTGCCGCCATACGCCGGGGTAGGTGTCGAAGTAGCTGTCGTGGTAGCGGCTGCCGTCCGGGTCGTTCCAGAAGTGGATGGGCATCGAGGGCATGGGGTTGGTGACCACCAGCTCTCCGACCTCGTCGGTCAGGGGCTTGCCGCTCGGGTCCCAGGACTGCAGGTCGGTGCCCAGGCAGGGGGCCTGGAGTTCGCCGACGTGGACGGGCAGGGTCGGTACGGCTCCGGCGAAGCAGGAGCAGACGTCCGTGCCACCGCTGACGGAGGCGATCCAGAGGTCGTCGCGGACCTCGTCGTGAAGCCAGCGGAAGCCGTCGGGCGGGAGGGGCGAACCGGTGGTGGCGACGCACTGGACGGACGAGAGGTCGAAGTCCCGGGACGGGTGCACGCCGGCTTTGCGGCACGCCATGACGTAGGCGGCGGAGGTGCCGTACAGGGTGGCCTTCGTGCGTTCGGCGATCCGCCACTGGGCGCCGGTGTCCGGGTATCCGGGGCTGCCGTCGTAGAGGACGATCGTGGTGCCGGTGAGCAGGCCGGAGACGAGGAAGTTCCACATCATCCAGCCGGTCGAGGTGTACCAGAAGAAGCGGTCCTCGGGGCCCAGGTCGCAGTGCAGGCCGAGCTGTTTGAGGTGCTCGACGAGGATGCCGCCCTGGGACTGGACGATGGCCTTGGGCAGGCCGGTCGTGCCGGAGGAGTAGAGCACCCAGAGGGGGTGGCCGAAGGGCACCTGCTCGAAGACGGGGTCCGTGTCGGCGGAGGTGAGGGCCGACCAGTCCAGGGCGCCCTCGGGTGCCTCGGTGCCGAGGACGGGGATGTGCACGACGGCGCGCAGGGTGGGCAGTTCGCGGCGCAGCTCGGCGACGATCTCGCGGCGGTCGTGTTCCTTGCCGCCGTAGCGGTAGCCGTCGACGGTGAAGAGCACCACGGGTTCGACCTGCTGGAAGCGGTCGAGGACGCTGCGGGCGCCGAAGTCGGGCGCGCAGGAGGTCCAGACGCCGCCGACGGCCGCCGTGGCGAGGAGGGCGATCACGGCCTGCGGGATGTTGGGGAGGTAGCCGCTGACGCGGTCTCCGGGGCGGACGCCCAGGGCGCGCAGTTCGGCGGCCAGGGAGCCGACCTGGCGGCGCAGCTCGGCCCAGGTGACGGGGCGCGGTTCGTGCGTCTCGTCGACGTGGAGGAGAGCGGGTTCGTCGGCGCGGGTGCCGGCGGCGCGCAGGGCGTGTTCGGCGTAGTTGAGGGTCGCCCCGGGGAACCACTGGGCGCCCGGCATGGCGCGGTCGCCGAGCACGCGCGCGTAGGGGGTCGAGAACCGTACGTCGAACCACTCGGTGACGGCGGTCCAGAAGGCGTCCAGGTCGTCGACGGACCAGCGCTGCAGGGCCGCGTATCCGCCGTCGGCGGGGGCGCCGTGGTGCTCGGCGGCCCAGGCCTGGAACCTGGTGATCCGTGCCCGCGCGATGCGCTCGGGGTCTGGCTGCCAGAGCGGCTGAGGACTTTCGGTCGACATGGTCGGCTCCCGGGCTGTGCGCGTCGTGTGCGTCCTCCGCGCACGGGCTGGGGTGTGCGCGTGACGCGGCTGGGACGGACAATGCCATGTGATCGACTTCGACACCAGGGTGCGCCCCACATAGTCCGTGTCGTGAAGATGTGGTCTTGGCACGGGTGAACGGCAGTTGAACGAGACGCGCCCGGGCGGCGGTCAGTGGCAGGGTGAGCAGCATGAACGGTCGTGACCTGGTGCGTTCGGTGAAAGCGGTGGCTTCGGTGGGGGCGACGCAGGGTGTGCGTACCGTACGAGCAGCGTGGCGCAGGCGGAAGGCCGACGCCACCGGGCTGCCGGCGCGCGGCGCCGAGCGGGCCCGGGTGCCCGGGCTCATACAGGAGGTGGAGCCGGGGCCGGGCGGGGGTGTCCTGCGGTTCAGCCGGTCCGAGCTGCGGATCCTCGTCGCGGTGAACGGTGCCGTCTTCTGGGGCTGGGACGGTGCGGAGCCGGAGCCGTCGTACGCGCTGGCCGGTCGCTGTCCGGAGCCGGACCCGAGGGCGGTGCTGGAGCCGGACAAGGACGGCGGCTGGCGTGTGGTGGCGGAGCGGGTGACGGTCGTGGTGTCGCGGCACGGCGCCGTCGAGGTGCTCACGCCCGGGGGCGTGACGCTGCGGCGCGAACTGCCGCCGCGGTGGTGGGAGCCGGTGGACGGCGGCCCGGCGCGGTGGATGCAGCGGTCGGAGGTGGCCGCCGACGCGCGGTTCTTCGGGCTGGGCGGGCGGGCGGCGGGGCCGCGGCTGCCGGACGGCACGTACCGGCTGTGGAACACCGACCCCGGTCGTCCCTTCGGTCCCGGTGACGACCCGCTGTACATCACGATGCCGGTGCAGATGGTGGTGGCCGACGGCGGTACGCATCTGGTGTTCCACGACAGCACGTGGGACGGCACCGTGACCCTGCGCGAGGGCGAGGAGGGCGCGGGTTCCGGGCACGACCGGGCCGGGACGAGTGAGCTGCGGATGGACGGCGGTCCGCTGCGCTGCTGGGTGATGGTCGGCACCCCCGCGCGCGTGCTGCTCGCCTGGGCCTCCCTCACGGGGGCTCCCGCCCTGCCGCCGGTGTGGGCGCTGGGCCATCACCACGCGCGGTGGGGGTTCGGCAGTGAGCAGGAGGTGCGCCGGATCGTCGCCGGGTACGTGGAGCACGGTCTGCCGCTCGACGCGCTGCACCTGGACATCGACCACCTCGACGCGCATCAGGTGTTCACGGTGGACCAGGACCGTTTTGCGAAGCTGCCCGTGCTGGCGGAGGAGCTCCGGCGGGACGGTGTCCGGCTGGTGTCGATCGTCGACCCGGCCGTCAAGGCCGTGCCCGGGAACGCCGTGTTCGACGGCGGCACGGCTGAGGACGCGTTCGTGCGGGACGCGTCCGGGCAGGTCGTGGAGGGGGTCGGGTGGCCCGGGGAGGCGGTGTTCCCGGATTTCACGCACGCGCGCGTGCGGGAGTGGTGGGGCGGTCTCTACGCGGAGCGGCTCGCGCAGGGGTTCTCGGGTTTCTGGCACGACATGAACGAGCCGACGTCGTTCACGGCCTTCGGGGAGTCGACCCTGCCGCGGTCGGCGCGGCACTCCCTGGAGGGGCGGGGCGGGGACCATCGTGAGGCGCACAACGTGTACGCGCTGTGCATGGCCAGGGCGGGGTTCGAAGGGGTGCGGAAGCTCGCCCCGGAGGAGCGGCCGTTCGTGTTCTCGCGCTCCGGGTGGGCCGGGATGCAGCGCTACGGCGGGACGTGGTCGGGGGACGTGACCACCGGCTGGCCCGGTCTGCGGGCGTCCCTCGCGCTGGTCCTGGGGCTGGGGCTGTGCGGCGTGCCGTACTCCGGGCCGGACATCGGCGGCTTCGACGGGGATCCGTCGCCCGAGCTGTATCTGCGGTGGTTCCAGCTGGGCTCGTTCCTGCCGCTGTTCCGCACCCACGCGAGTCTGCGGGCGGGGCGGCGGGAACCCTGGGAGTTCGGCCCCGAAGTGCTGGAGCACGCGCGCGTGGCGCTCATGGAACGCCGCCG
The DNA here is from genome assembly GCF_002237655.1 of Streptomyces sp. XY006. GTDB lineage: Bacteria > Actinomycetota > Actinomycetes > Streptomycetales > Streptomycetaceae > Streptomyces > Streptomyces levis. Next base: position 119,172 of record NZ_NOKT01000026.1, on the reverse strand, counting down.
GCTGCTGCCGTACTTCGTGACGCTGGCGCATCTGGCTCGCCGCACCGGGGCGCCCTATGTGCGGCCGGTGTGGTGGACGGCGCCGGAGGACCGGGCGCTGCGCGACTGCGGGGACGCCTTCCTGCTGGGCGACTGCCTGCTGGTGGCGCCGGTGCTGGACCCGGGCGCGGACCGGCGGGTGGTGCGACTGCCGCGGGGGCGCTGGTACGACACGGTCACGGAGCAGGCGTACGAGGGGCCGGCGCAGGTGGTCGTGGACGCGCCGCTGTCGCGGATCCCGGTGTTCGCGCGCGCGGGTGCCGTGCTTCCCGTGCGTGGGGAGGACGGCGGACTGGAGCTGGAGGTGTGGGCGCCCGCCCGGGGGCGGACCGGGAGCGGGTTGGTCGTGCCGGACAAGGGCGAGGGCTGGGACGAGCCGGAGATCGAGCGCTACTCCGCCAGGTGGCTGGGCGCGCGGCTGGTCGTCGAACGCGAGGGTGAGGACGGCGGGGGTGCGCCGCCCCACCCCGTGCGCGTGCGCGGGACCGGGGAGCCCCGGCCTCAGTAGCGGCCCTCGAACCAGGCCCGTACCGCCACGGTGTGCAGCGGGAAGGCGAGCTCCTCCGGCCTGCGCAGCAGGTGCCAGCCCTCGGTCTCGTCCGTGGCGGCGGACTGCGGCAGGCCCTCGGCCGGGCGTTCGGGTAGGAGGCCGAAGAGCAGCAGGTGCCCGTCGGGTGAGCTCATGGCGTCGACGAGGCGTACGTCGCGGGCGACCGCGTCGATGCCGGTCTCCTCCTTGAGCTCGCGTACGACGGCCTGCCGCCAGTCCTCACGGTCGTCGATGTAGCCGCCGGGCAGTGCGATGCCCCCGCGCGCGGGAGCCACGGTTCGTGTGATGACGACCAGGGCGGTGCCCTTGGTGTCGTACACGGGCTGGAGGGCCACCGCGACCGGGAGGGGGTTGCGGTAGGCCACGGCGCCGCACGCCGGGCAGGTGCGGGGCCAGCCGGAGACGCCCTCTCCGTAGGGCGCGCCGCAGCTCGAACAGTGGGAGTTCGGCGCGGAGTTGGAGGAGTGCTGAGTTTCGGACACGCGCGGACTGTAGCCGATCACTCGAAGGGCATCGCGGGCAGGCTCAGTGCGGGTGGGTGAGCGACTTCCTGGACACCGGGAAGTCGAAGTAGGTGTCCGGGTAGGGCTCGGGCTTGAAGGTGTAGTGCCACCACTCCTCCGCCAGGTTCACGAACCCCTGGCCTTCCAGAGTGCCCTTGAGCAGCAGCCGGTTGGCGCGCTGTACGCCCTCCACGCGCGGGTCGAGGGTGTGCGAGAGGGTGTCGAAGCAGTCGAAGCCGGTTCCCATGTCGACCGAGTTGTCCGGAAACCGCTCCTCCCGGGGTGCGAAGCACGGCACCAGGGGCTCCCCGGGGCGGTACGGCCGGGTGGGCTTCGCCGGGAGCCGGACGAGGGTGATGTCGAGGGTCGAGCCGCGGCTGTGGCCGGACTTCTCGGCGATGTAGCCGTCGGTGAACAGGCGGGTCTTGTCGACGTTCGGGTAGAACTCGCCCTTCATCGCCTGGTCGTCGAGATCCTGCGCCCAGCGGACGAAGTGGTCCACCGCGCGCTGCGGTCGGTAGCAGTCGTACACCTTGAGTGTGTAGCCCTGGCGGAGGAGCTTGCGCTGGGCCCGGTGGAGGGCGTCGGCGGCGGGGCGGGTGAGGATGCAGGTCGGCTGCGCGTAGCCGTCGATGCGCTCGCCGACGAAGTTGTGGGGTGTGAAGTAGCGCATCTCCTGGAGGATCGTGGGGTCCACGCTGCTCAGCGCCACGAGATCCTCGGGCGCCTTGGGTTCGGCCGCCTGGGCGCTGGCGGTGGCGGTGGCGGTGGCGGTGGCGGTGGGGACGGTCGCCATCAGCAACGCGGCGAGGGTGGCGAGCAGGCCGCGTGTCACGGTGGTGAGTCGTGTCATGTCTCCTGCGTCTATCAGGACCGGGTGCTTCCGGGGAAGCGCGGTGCGGGGATCGTCCCGCGGTGGGGCGTCGGTGGCCTGCCGGTGACCGGCGGACCGTGCCACACTTCTGACGTACCGTCAGATTCGAGCGGTGGGAGGTCCTGTGTCACGGACACGCACTCCTGTGGTGGCGGGGTGGTTCACCGAGGGCGGCGACGGCTTCCGGTTGCTCGGCACGCGGTGTGGGGCGTGCACCTCGGTCTTCTTCCCTCGTGAGGACCACCGGTGCCGCAACCCGGCGTGCGGGAGCGGGGAGTTGGAGGAGGTTCCACTGTCGCGGCGGGGACGCGTCTGGTCGTTCACGGACAGCCGGTACCGGCCGCCGTCACCCTATGTGACCAATCCGGAACTTCCGTGGGAGCCGTGTGCGTTGATCGCTGTGGAGCTGGCCGCCGAGCGGATCGTGGTGCTCGGACAGGCGGCTCCCGGTGTCGCCGTCGCGGATCTGACGGTGGGCATGGAGGTGGAGGTCGTGTCCGGCGTGCTGCACGAGGACGCGGAGACGACCTGGACGACGTGGCAGTGGCGGCCGACGGGGGCGCGGCAGGACGAGGGACGTGGCATGACGGGGGACGTGGCATGACGGGAGGCGCGGCATGACCGGGGGACGTGGCATGACGGAAGGCGCGGCATGACCGGGGGATGTGGCGGTGATGGGAGGCGCGGCGTGACGGGGGATGTGGCGGTGATGGGTGTGGGCATGCACCCGTGGGGCAAGTGGGGGCGGAGCTTCGTCGAGTACGGCGTGGCAGCCGCTCGGGCGGCTCTCGCGGACGCCGGGCTGGACTGGCGGGACGTCGGCTCGATCGTCGGCGCGGACACCGTGCGCGGGGGTTATCCCGGGTACGTGGCAGGGGCGACGTTCGCGAAAGCACTGGGCTGGCAGGGGGCGCGTGTGGCCAGTGTGTACGCGGCGTGCGCGTCCGGGGCCCAGGCCCTCGACACCGCGCGGGCGCAGATCGTCGCCGGGCTGGCCGACGTGGTGCTCGTGGTCGGGGCCGACGCCGCACCGAAGGGGTTCTTCCGCCCGGCGGGCGGAGACCGGCCGGACGATCCCGACTGGCTGCGGTTCCGGATTCTCGGGGCGACCAACCCGGTGTACTTCGGGCTGTACGCGCGCAGACGCATGGCGATGCACGGGGACACGCCGGACGACTTCGCGCGCGTCAAGGTGAAGAACGCGGCGATGGGGGCGCTGAACCCCCTCGCGCGCTACCGGAACCCCGTGACGGCGGAACAAGTCGCCGCCTCGGCCGTCGTCGCCGATCCGCTGCGGCTGCTCGACATCTGCGCGACGTCCGACGGCGGTGCGGCCCTGGTGCTCTCCAGCATGGAGTTCGCGCGGCGGCACGGGCCGGCGGAGCCGGTGCGGATCCGGGCCGTGTCCACGGTGACGCCGCGCTTCCCGAACACCGTGCTGGACCTGCCGGACATCGCCACGGATTCGGCGGCGGCGGTCGATCCGCCCGGGGAGACGTTCCGGAGATCGATCGCCCGGGCGGCCTACGAGGAGGCGGGGATCGGGCCGGAGGAGCTGTCGCTGGCCGAGGTGTACGACCTGTCCACGGCCCTCGAATTGCAGTGGTACGAGGATCTCGCGCTGTGCGGCGAAGGGGAGGGCGCGAAGCTGCTGCGGGACGGCGTGACGGCGCTGGGCGGGCGGATACCGGTGAACGTCAGCGGTGGACTGGCCTCCTTCGGTGAGGCGGTTCCGGCGCAGGCGATCGCCCAGGTGTGCGAGCTGACGTGGCAGTTGAGAGGTGAGGCGGGGGACCGCCAGGTCGCGGGGGCGCGGGTCGGTGTCAGCGCGAACCAGGGGTTGTTCGGGCACGGGTCGGCGGTGGTTGTGGTGCAGTGAGGGGGGAGGCGGGGTGGTGGGACGGCGTGGGATGAGGTGGGGTGGTGACAAGGTGGGGTGGTGGTGGGTCGCGGTGCGGGACGGTGGCTCAGCCGGGGCCACCCGGGGCCTGGCATCCCGGGGCCGCCTCCGAGGGCCGCCTCCGGCGCCGCGCTGAGCTCGCCTTCCATACGCTGTGTGATCGAGCCGGAATGCTGCGTGAACGTCTCATGAACTGCGCTTGGGCGTGCGCCGGTCGCGCCATCATGCTCGCGTGCACTCCTGGACGGACACTCTCCGCTTCGCCTTCCAACCGGTGGTCAATCCGACGACCGGCGCGGTCGCCGGACTGGAGATACTCGCCCGCCCCGAGACCGGCGACATCCTGGCCGAGGCCCGCCGGGATCCCGGGCTCGACTGCCGGCTGGCGGTGTCGGCGGTGCGCGCGGCGGTGCGCAAGGAGACCCTGCTCCCACTCTTCGTCAACGTGTTCGCGGGCACCCTCGCCGACCTCGGCGGGCTGCCGTCCCTGCACGACGCCGTGCGCGAGTCCGGGCGGCTCCCGTGGGAGGTGACCGTCGACGTCTGCCCTCCGTACACCCACGTGCCGCAGCCCGCGTTGCTGGAGGCGGTGGCCGTGCTGCGCCGCCAGGGGTTCCGGATCTGCGCGGACGGCGTCGGGGACGGGGACGTGCCCCTGCGGCTGCTCTCCGACCTCGCGCCGGACCTCGTGAAGCTGGACGCGTCGTTGCTGGCGCGGCCGGCCGTGGTGCGGTCGATGCGGACGCTCTGCGACGAGCTCGGAGCGCTGCTGGCCGTCGAGGGCGTGGAGACCGAGGGGCAGTGTGCCGCCGCACTGGCGGCCGGGGCGCAGTTGGCGCAGGGCGAGCTGTTCGCGCCGCCGGCCCGGCTGCCCGCCGCGGACGTCTACGTTCCGCCCCGCTCCCCCGCCGATCTGTCCGTGCCACGGTCGGGGCCGTCGGTGCGGGAGTTCGTGCGGCCGGCCGCGCTGCTGCCCGCGACGGCGTCCGCGGGGCAGGTGCGGGCGTTGCTGACCGGGTCGCCGGACGTGTCCGGGGTGCTTCTCGTGGACAGCGCCGGGGTGCCCGTCCGGTCGGTGCACCGGTCCCGCTTCCTGCTGTCGATGTCGGGGCGCTACGGGCACGCGCTGTACGCCGACCGGCCCGCGGCCAAGCTCGGGGACGCGCCGCGGACGGTGGGCGTCGACGCCACCGCCTGGGAGGTCCTGGACGTGGTGGCGGTCGGGGGGCGGGACCGCACCTCGGACGATGTGGCCGTGGTGGACGAGTACGGGCGGTGTGTGGGCGTCGTCCGGCTCGCGGACCTCGTGCGCGCCCTGGCGGAGACGCGCGTGGAGGAGGCGGCCGGGCTGAACCCGCTGACGCGGTTGCCCGGCTCGGACGCGATCACCGGTGAGGTGGACCGGCGGATCGCTGCGGGGCGGCCGTTCGCCCTGGGCTGGCTGGACATCGACCATTTCAAGCAGGTCAACGACGGCGCGGGGTTCGCGGCCGGCGACGAACTGATCCGGGCGGTGGGGCGGGCGCTGCAGCAGGCGGCGACGGGCAGCGCCCGTGTGGGGCACATCGGCGGGGACGACTTCCTGGTCCTGGCCGATCCGGAGGGCCTGGATCCGCTGGCCGCGGCCGTGCTGGACACGCCGTGGTCGGCGGGTGGTCTGCCGGTCACGCTGTCCCTCGCGACGGTGCTGTGCGCGCCCGGCAGCGTGGCTGATCACCGGCAGGCTGCGGCGTGCCTGGCGCCGCTGAAGAAGGCGGCGAAGGCGCTGCGCGGGGCGAGCTGGGTACTGGGCCGGGCCGGTGTGCCGGGACACGAGACCCTCCGGGGGGTGACACCGACACCGGCACAGTCGCCGGCACCGGCACCGACGGGGTGTGTGGCGGCGGAGCCGGGAGGGCGGTAGGGGGCGGGTTGTTGCGGCGGGCCACGGGGCGATTGGTGGACCCGCGAGGCGATTGGTGGACCCGAGGGTGGCGCAGCGGGGCTCCGCGAGCGGTCAGTGGACCCCGGGGTGTGCCCGCGGAGGGCTCCGGGAGCGGTCAGTGGGCCCCGGGGTGTGCCCGCGGAGGGCTCCGGGAGCGGTCAGTGGACCGAGGTGTGCCCGCGGGGGCCGCAGGGGCGCCCAAGGGACCCGCGGGGGCCGTTGCCGGGCTGGGTTGGCTGTCAGCGGGCCCGAGGTGTTCCCGCGGGGCCGCGGGGGCGGGGTTGGTGGTCTCCTGGCGTCCGGGGCGCTCGTAGGGCGTGGCTCTCTGGTGTCCGTCAGCCGTCCGCTCAAGGCCGTGGGCCGGGGTGCGGAGGGGGAGTCGGCTCGTCCGGTTGAGAAACCGCCAGGTCAGGTAGATCCTGGACACTAACAGGCTGGGTGTCGGGGACGGCTGAGCTTTCGCCGACGGCGTGGTTCGGTACGGCCGGGCACCGAGCAGGAGGCCGGACATCATCCGCCAGGTCTCGCGCGGCTCGCCAGGGCGCGCGGGTCCGATCACATCTGAACAACGACCCACCGGGCGCCGCCTCGGCCGTACGACCGGCCCCGGCCCGGCAGGAGCCCGGCGACCGTCACATGGCCGTCAACCGTTGCGGTCGGCGACCTTGACGCCCTTTGGGTGCCGGTGAACACTTCCGGTGTCAGTCGACATCGCCGTACATACTCGGCGTAATCCGGCACTACGGCGCGCGGACGCGCCTGCGCCAAGGCCCCTTCCCCCACGGGCGAGTCGGCTGCGACGGCACGCTCGTCACGGATGCCGGGCGGGGCGCGGGATCTCCCTGCCTTCGGCTGAAGTAGCCATGGGAATCGCACCCTGCACGTGAGGACTGGGGCGCACCGTCCCCGGGCCACGGCCTAGGAGCCGCCATGAGTAACGGAGACATCTTCTTCGGCGAATTGATCGGCACGGCGATCCTGATCCTGTTCGGCGCCGGCGTCTGCGCCGCCGTCACCCTGAGGTTCTCGAAGGCTCGAGCCTCCGGCTGGATCGTGATCGCGTTCGGTTGGGGTTTCGCCGTACTGGCCGGCGCGTACACCGCCGCTCCCCTCTCCGGAGGGCATCTCAACCCGGCCGTCACCCTCGGCCTCGCCGTCGACACCGGAGTGTGGGACAAGGTCTGGGTCTACCTCCTCGGGCAGATGGCCGGTGCCATGCTCGGGGCCGTGCTGGCCTACCTGGTGTACTTCGCCCAGTTCCAGGCCAATACACGCAGGGGCGGCACGACCGAGGGCACGGCCGACGAACCGGTCCCGACCCTGGGCATCTTCTCCACGATCCCCGAGATCCGGAACCCGGTCGCCAACCTGATGACCGAGATCCTCGCCACCATCGCCCTGGTGCTGCCCCTGCTCGCCCTGGTCGGCAGCAACCGGCACGTGGAGGGCATCGGCATCGGGCAGATCGCGGGTCAGGGGGAAGGCATCTACGGATCCGGCATCGTGATCCTGCTGGTCGCCCTCCTGGTCGTCGGCATCGGTCTGTCGCTGGGTGGTCCCACCGGCTACGCCATCAACCCGGCGCGTGACCTCGGACCGCGCATCATCCACTCCGTCCTTCCGATCCCGAACAAGGGCACCTCCGACTGGGGTTACTCGTGGATCCCCGTCGTCGGTCCAGTGATCGGCGGATTGCTGGGTGGCGTCATCTACAACGCAGCCTTCTGAACGAGCCCGAGGGGTAGTCATGACGGACAACGCCGCGAAGCACGTTGCAGCCATCGACCAGGGCACCACGTCGAGCCGCTGCATCGTCTTCAACCAGGACGGCGCGATCGTCGCCGTCGACCAGCGCGAGCACCGCCAGATCTTTCCCAAACCGGGCTGGGTGGAGCACGACGCCACCGAGATCTGGTCCAAGACGCAGGCGGTGGTGGCCGGTGCGCTGGCCAAGGCCGGTCTGCGGGCCGACCAGCTGAGCGCGATGGGCATCACCAACCAGCGCGAGACCACGCTGCTGTGGGACCGCGCGACGGGCAAGCCGGTGCACAACGCCATCGTCTGGCAGGACACCCGGACGGCGGCCCTGTGCAACCAACTGGGCGGCTCGGACGGGCAGGACCGTTTCCGCGAGCAGACGGGCCTGCCGCTGGCCACGTATTTCTCCGGGCCCAAGGCGGCCTGGCTGCTGGACAACGTGCCCGATCTGCGCGCGCGGGCCGAACGCGGTGAGATCGCCTTCGGCACGATGGACTCATGGCTCATCTGGAACCTCACCGGCGGCACGGACGGCGGACAGCACGTCACCGACGTGACCAACGCCGGGCGCACCATGCTGATGAACCTGGAGACCCTCCAGTGGGACTCCTCGATCTGCGAGGCGATGAACATCCCGGAGGCCATGCTGCCGGAGATCCGTTCCTCCGCCGAGGTGTACGGCACCGCGGTCGGGCAACTGGCCGGCGTGCCCGTGGCCTCGGCTCTCGGCGACCAGCAGGCCGCCGTGTTCGGCCAGGCCTGCTACGACGTGGGCACCGCGAAGAACACGTACGGCACGGGTAGCTTCCTGCTGCTCAACACCGGCAACCGGCCGGTGCCGTCGAAGAGCGGTCTGCTGACCACGATGGGCTACAAGATCGGCGAGGAGGCTCCGGTCTACTGCCTGGAGGGCTCGATCGCCATCACGGGCGCGCTGGTCCAGTGGTTCCGCGACCAGCTCGGCATCATCCGCACCGCCGACGAGATCGAGCCCCTGGCCGCGAGCGTGGAGGACAACGGCGGCGCCTACATCGTGCCCGCGTTCTCGGGCCTGTTCGCGCCGTACTGGCGCTCCGACGCGCGCGGTGTGGTCACCGGTCTCACCCGGTACGTCACCAAGGCGCACCTCGCGCGCGCGGTGCTGGAGGCGACGAGCTGGCAGACCCGCGAGGTCGTCGACGCCATGTACCAGGACTCCGGGGTGCAGATCACCACCCTGAAGGTCGACGGCGGCATGACGAAGAACAACCTGCTCATGCAGCACCAGGCGGATGTGCTCGACGTTCCGGTGGTGCGGCCGAAGGTCTCCGAGACGACCTGTCTGGGCGCCGCGTACGCGGCCGGCCTGGCCACCGGCGTCTGGAACGACCTGGACGAACTCAAGGCCCACTGGCAGAAGGACGTCGAGTGGACGCCGTCCATGGAGGCGTCGGTGCGCGACCGCGAGTACCACAACTGGCGCAAGGCCGTGGAGAAGAGCTTCGGCTGGGAGGAGGGCGACAGCTGACCACGCGCGCGTGGGGCTGCCTTGCGTACCCCTTGCGTACCCCTTGTGTACTGCGGCCCGTACCCCTGTCGGCGGGGGTACGGGCCGTGCCCGTGTCCGGGGAGCGTCAGCCGGTCACCGCTTGGCGGCGGTCGGCCGCGTACGCCATCGCGTGCTCGACGACGCCGATGAGGGCCTCCTTGACCGACTCGCGGTCACGCGCGTCGCACATCAGGAGCGGGACGCCCTCGTCGAGGTCGAGGGCCTGGCGGACGTCCTCGACGGGGTAACGGGGCGCTCCCTCGAAGCAGTTGACGCCGACGAGGAAGGGGATCGAGCGCCGTTCGAAGTAGTCGACGGCGGCGAAGCAGTCCTCCAGGCGGCGGGTGTCGGCGAGCACGACGGCTCCGAGCGCGCCCTCGGAGAGCTCGTCCCACATGAACCAGAACCGTTCCTGCCCGGGTGTGCCGAAGAGGTACAGCACGAGGTCCTCGCGCAGGGTGATGCGGCCGAAGTCCATGGCCACGGTCGTGGTGTGCTTGGACTCCACACCGCTGAGGTCGTCGACCGGGCGGCCGGCCTCGGTGAGCAGTTCCTCGGTGCGCAGCGGCCTGATCTCGCTGACCGCGCCGACGAGCGTGGTCTTGCCCACGCCGAAGCCGCCGGCCACCAGGATCTTGAGCGTGACGGGCTCGACCGGGGGCTTGCCGCGCTCAGAACGCCCGAAGATCATCGATCTCTTCTCCTGCTTGATGGGGGTCGGGCGACGGCGGACCGTAGCCTCCGCCGCCGGGGTTGCGATCCTTCGCGCTCCTCACAGCGCCCGCAGGCCGTTGATCACGTCGCGCAGAATACTCTCGTCCGGCAGTTCGGCAGGGGGCACGGGCCGGTTCACATGGACGAATTCGGCGTCCACGAGATCTCCGACCAGGACCCGGACCACTCCGATCGGCAGGTCAAGTTCCGCCGCGAGTTCGGCGACCGACTGCGGGTCCTCACGGCACAGTTCGACGATGTCCACGTGCTCCGGGGAGAGCATGTGGTCCGCTTCCGCGTCGTCCGCGTGCGGCTCCGCGACCACGACCGCGATCAGGTCCAGGCGGTGCTGGCCCTGACTGCTGGTGCGGCCGCGCGTCATGGCGTACGGACGGACGACCGGCCCGGCCTCGTCGTCGAACCAGTGGCTTCTTCCCTGACCGTCAGCGCTCATGTCATCCCACTACCCGCCCGCGGGCAGATCGGTGCGCGGAGCGGCGCCCAGATGCACACCCACCCGCTTCACCAGGAGCGTCATCTCGTAGGCGACCTGGCCGACGTCGGAGTCGGCGTCCGAGAGGACCGCGAGGCAGCTGCCGTCGCCGGCCGCGGTCACGAACAGGAAGGCGTCGTCGAGTTCGACGACCGTCTGGCGGACGTTGCCGGCCTCGAAGTGGCGCCCCACGCCCTTGGCGAGGCTGTGGAACCCGGAGGCCACGGCGGCCAGGTGCTCGCTGTCCTCCCGGGTCAGGTCCCTGGACACGCCCGTGGGCAAACCGTCGCCGGAGAGCACGAGGGCCTTGCGGATGCTCGCGACGCGGTCCACCAGGTCGTCGAGGAGCCAGTTCAGCTCCCCCTGGCTGTTCGCGGTGTGGCCGGTCGCCTTCGGTGCGGTCATCGACCGTCCCCCTCTGTCGTTCCTTGTGGTGCTGTGCCGCTGTGGGCGGCATCGCCCGCGGCGTTCTCCCTACGGCCCCGCTGCCAGCCGCGCTGGAGTGAGGCCATACGGCTGCGTACTTCCTCGGCGTCCCGTTCGGCGGGCTCGGTCCGGTCCTCGGTACGCGGGTCAGGTCCCTTCTTCAGCTGAGGGGCCAGGTTGGCCTGCCGGACGCGCCGGGGCAGGGGCGCGGTGCCGGCGCCGTCTCCGGAGCGGGCGGCACCGTCTCCGGGGCGGGCGGTGGCGTCTGCCCGGCGGGTGGTCGCGTCTCCCGGGCGGATGGTGCCGTCTCCTTGGCGGGCGGTGTCCTCTTCTGGGCCGGTGGTGGCGCCTCTGGTGGCGGAGCCCGCGACGGGGCGCGTGGGTCCGGCGGTGCGCTCCGGCGGGGGGCCGCTGGGGCGGTCGGGTCCGTCCACGCCGCTGGAGGCGATCTCCGCGCGGCGGGTCCTGCGGGGCAGGGCGGACGACTTGTCGGCATCGCCGAAGGCGCCACTGGACGAGCCGGCCGACGGCCCGCGGCCGTCGTCCCGGCCGGAGGCACCGAGGGTGCCGCGGCCTGCGGACTCCTCCGCGCCCCTGCGACGGGCCGGGAGCGGCGGGGGCCCGGCCCGGCCGGTGTCCGTGATCTTCTCGTCGGCCTTGCCGCGCCGGGGCCGCTGGTCGGTGACCGGGCGGCCGTGCGAGCTGACCAGCTTGGGGGCATGGCGGCGGGGCAGCGGGACCGGGGCGCTCAGCTCGTCCCCCGCGTCGGTGCGCTCCCGCGCGCCCGGGGCGTCGCCGGCCTGCTGGTGTGCGTCGGTGCGGCGGCCGGTGGTCTCGTCCTGGGCGCGGGTGAGGGAGTGGCGGGGGCGGAAGAGGCCGCCGTGTTCGCTGTCCTCGTCCTCGATGGCGTCCGGGAAGTCGCCGATGGCGTCCAGGTCGACGGGGGCCTCCAGCTCCACCGGTCCGTCCAGCAGGGAGGCCGGCAGGCCGGGGCGCGACGCCGGCGCCTTGGACAGGGCGGTGCGGCGGCCGTCCTGTGGCTCGCCGCCGTGCGCCGTCAACTGGGGGCGGTCGAGCCGGAAGCCGATGCCGTTCGTGTCGGGCACGTCGTCCGTGAGCAGGGCGTCGGGGATGAAGACGACGGCGGTCGTGCCGCCGTACGGGGAGGGCTGCAGGGAGACCCGGACGTTCTGCCGCTGGGCGAGCCGGCTGACCACGAACAGGCCGAGCCGGTCGGTGTCGGACAGCTCGAACTCCGGGGTCTCGGCGAGCCGGAGGTTGGCGTCGAGCAGCGCCTCGGCCGCCATGCCCAGGCCGCGGTCGTGGATCTCCAGGGTGAAGCCGTTGGCGACCCGCTCGCCCAGGACCTGGACGGCGGTGTGCGGCGGGGAGAAGACCGTGGCGTTCTCCAGGAGTTCGGCCACGAGGTGCGTGAGGTCGGCGACGGCCGGGCCGGTGACGGCGATCCGCGGGAGACGGCGGACCTCGATGCGCTCGTAGTCCTCGACCTCGGCGACGGCGGCCCGGACGACGTCCATGAGCTGCACGGGCTTGCGCCACTGCCGGGAGGGCGCCGCGCCGGAGAGGATCACGAGGCCTTCGGCGTGGCGGCGCATACGGGTGGTCAGGTGGTCGAGGCGGAACAGGTCGGCGAGTTCCTCGGTGTCCTCGGTCCTGCGCTCCATGGCGTCGAGCAGGGTGAGCTGCTTGTGGAGGAGGACCTGGCTGCGGCGTGCGAGGTTGACGAACACCTCGGAGACGCCGGCGCGCAGTTCGGCCTGCTTGACGGCGGCCTCGACGGCGGCGCGCTGCAGGGTGTTGAGGGCCTGGCCGACCTCGCCCATCTCGTTCTTGTCGTACTCCAGGCGCGGCACCTCGGTCTCGACGTCGACCTGCTCGCCCGCGGAGAGGCGGCGCATCACGCTGGGCAGCCGCACGCCCGACGCCTCGTGGGCCTCCAGGCGCAGCTGCCGCAGGTCGCGGATGAGGGTGCGGCCGACGCGCACGGACAGGAAGAGCGAGACCAGCAGGGCGATCAGGCCGAGGGCGCCGGCGATGACGGCCTTGGCGATGACACCGACGGCCACCGGGTGGACGCGGTCCTGGTAGCGGTCGTTGGCCTGGTCGTTGAGGGTGCCGAGTTCGTCGAGCACGTTGCCCGCGGCGCTGTCCCAGCTCTTGGCGGTGACGCCGCGGGGCGTCCCGGCCCCCGAGTCGAGGGCCGCTTCCTCGGCCACGCGCAGCGGCGCGGAGGAGGCGTTCTTCCAGAAGGTCTGGTAGCGGTCGCGCTCGGCGACGGGCAGCAGTTGCAGGTTGACGTCGTACATCAGCGTGCGCTGGGCGACGAGGTCGGAGATGTCGCGCTCTTCGGAGCGGGTGATCCGGCCGACGATCAGCGCGGAGCCGAGGAGGGCGTCCTCGCGGGAGAGCAGTTCGCGGGCGCGGGCGAGATTGACCAACGCGCGGTACTGCTTGTCGAGTTCGACGTTGTCGACCACGTGCAGGTTGGCCAGGAGGACGTAGCACGGGTCGACGAGCCGGTTGTAGAGGTCGAGGGCCTGGGAGCGGTCGACGGTGCCGTCCTCGACGCTGCGGCGCAGCGAATCGATGCCCTCGAAAGCGTCCAGGACCGCGGTCAGGCGCTCGTCGGTGGCCTCGCCCATCGCGTCGCGCACGTCCGGATTCTCGGCGTTCCGCCGGATGCCGCCCACGGCCTCGTCGGTGGCGGTGCGGCTGCGCCGGAGCGCGGCGAGTCCGTCGGAGGCGCGGGGGTCGGCGAGGTGGACCAGGGTCTGGCGGCGTTCCTCCTGGAGAACGCGGACGGTGTCCTCGATGGGGTAGCCGATCTTCTCCACGACGGTCGACACATTGAAGAGGTCGCCCGCCTCACGCCCCGTGAGCACGGTGGCGAAGGACCAGATCGCGGTCAGGGACACCAGCGGCACGAGAAGCAGCGCCACGATCTTCCGGCGGATGGACTTCCCGCGAAAGCGCATGGCCTCCCCCAGCTCGGCCCCCCGGGCTACCGGGGGTACACATGTGCGTCAACAAACGGCGCGAGCCTACTACCGACGCACAGGGAACTCGAAGACCGGGCCTGAGGCCGAACTTCCGCGCCAGCGACGAGTCATGCCGAGTTGTCCGGGCATTGCGGGAGTTGTCTCCACGAAACCGATGGTGACAGCGCGGGGTCATCCACGGGGTCGGCCAAGGCGGTTGGCCGAATTTTTTCGATTCGGGGGAATCTTCGTGACGGGTCGTTCGTCCTTCACTACGGGAAACGGGGGCGGAATCGACAACAGGAGCCGCATCCTGCACCCGGGCGGCGTAAAACAGCGCAAGCCGGGCAGCCACTGGGAAGCACGGGTCTTCGGAAACGAGCGAGCGGTCTGCTGGCGGTGGGGAGTGACACGGTGATGGGCACGGCGGAGCGGCGGCGCGAAGCGCCGAGGGCCGATGGGGTGCGGGCGAGGGGGCATCGGGCCTTCGGGGCGACCGATCGCAAGGACTCGGCGGACGAGGCGGAGATTCCGGCACAGGAGCAGCAGTACTACCGGCCCCTCTGGGTCGAGGAGCCGGCGCGGCGGCGCCGGTTGCCGGATCCGGTCCGTACGGCGGCCGTGCGGGCGGTGCTCCTCATAGCGGTGACGCTGATTCAGGCGATGGTGGCCTTCCTGTGCGCGATGGCCGGGTCCTGGCTGGCCTTCCCCATGGTGATCAGCAGTGTCGTGAGCACCATCGCGGCGACGTGGGGAGCCCTGGACGTGTGGGTGACGCGCCAGGTGTGGAACCAGCGCCACGGCGTGGTGTCCGTGCCGAGCAGCACGGCGCGGGCGCTGCGGCGCGAGCGGCGCCGGGCCCGGCGTCAGGAGCGGGCCGTGGCGCGGACGCAGGCACGGATACGCCGGCGCGGCGGGGCCGGGCAGCTGTCCCACTCGTAGCGCTGAGCGGGCGCCGGGAGGGCTGGTCGGTCGCTGTGGGGCTGGCCGTCGCCGTGGGGCTGGCCAGTCGCCGTGGGGCTGGCCAGTCGCCGTGGGGCTGGCCGGTCCCCGTGGAGGCTGGCTAGTCGACGTGGAGGCTGGCCAGTCGCCGTGAGGACTGGCCGGTCGTCTGATGGTGGCCTCTCTTCGGCGATTGCCCTCTCGTCGGCGAGCCCTTGCGCTACTCCCCGGTGGCGGCGACAGCCGTCTCCCGGGTGAGTTCGCGTCTCGCCCGCATGAAGGGGCGGGGGCGGTCCACCGCGAGCACCGCGGTCGTACGGCCGTTGCGTTCGTAGCGGGCGAGGAATCCGCCCTCGGCCGGTGCGCCGTCGGAGAGCTCGCCCTCGGTGATGCGGACGGTGTCGCCCTCGCCCCGTCGGCCCGCGAACTGGATGCGGGCGCCGTACTGGTCGGACCAGAAGTAGGGCACCGCGTCCGCGGTCGCGACCGTGCGCCCGGCGAGCAGGTTGGTCACGGCGACGCGGGGCTGCTGGGTGGCGGAGGTCCAGTGCTCCGCGCGGACGCCGCCGACACGGGCGACATCGCCGACGGCGACCACCTGCGGCAGGGCCGTCACACAGCCGTCGTCGCACAGGACGCCGTCGCGTAGGGCGAGGGCCGAACCGGCCAGCCAGGAGGTGTTGGGGGTGGCGCCGATCCCTACGATCACGAGGTCGGCGGCGAGTGTGCGCCCGTCGGTGAGCTCCACGCCGCTGACGGTGAGGGTGCCGCGGAGCCCGGCGACGCCGGTGCCGGTGACGAGGTCCACGCCGCCGCGGCGGTGCAGCGCGGCGCACACGGCGGCCATGCCGGTGCCCAGGTGGGGCGTGAGCGGGAGCGGGGCGGCCTCGACGACGGTGACACTGTGGCCGAGCGAGGAGCAGGAGGAAGCGGTCTCGGCGCCGACGAAGCCGCCGCCGATGACGACGACCCGGCGTGGGCCCCGGGTGAGTTCCTCGCGCAGCGCCCGGGCGTCGTCGAGGGTGCGCAGCGTGTGGACTCCGGCGAGGGCGTCGCCGGGCAGACGGCGGGCGCGGGCTCCGGTGGCGATGACGAGGCCGTCGGTGGACACGGTGCGGCCGTCGTCCAGGACGACGGTGCGGCCGCGGGCGTCCAGCGCCCGGGCGCGGACGCCGAGCATCCACTCGGCGTCGAGTTCGGCGCTCTCCTCGGCGTCGGTGAGAGCGAGTTGGTTCTCGTCGGCGCGGCCGGTGAGGAAGCCCTTGGAGAGCGGCGGCCGGTCGTAGGGGTGATGGGGTTCGTCGCCGATGACGACGAGATGCCCGTCGTAGCCCTGGGCGCGCAGTTCCCGGGCGGCGTACAGGCCGGAGAGCGAGGCGCCGACGACGGTCACGGTGCGCATACGGGGTGCCTCCTCGCGCTGCGGAACGCACCGTTTCCACTGACGCGGCCGCCCCCTCTTGGACTGACGCGGCCGCCCCCTCCCGGGCTCACGCGGCTGTCCCCTCCTCCGCCGCGAGGTGGACGTGGATGACGCCGTCGTCGACGGTGACGCGGTGCGTGCGGACGGCGCGGCGGGCCGGGAGGCACGTGGGCATGCCGGTGCGCAGGTCGAACGAGGCGGCGTGCAGCGGGCATTCGACCAGGCAGCCCTCCAGCCAGCCCTCGGAGAGGGAGGCGTCCTGGTGGGTGCAGGTGTCGTCGATGGCGTGGAGCTCGCCGTCGTCGGTGTGGAACACGGCGACGGGCGGTGTCGCTTCGACGCGGACGGACTCGCCCTTGGGGAGGTCTTCGATGCGGCAGACGGGAATCACGGGCCCCCCTCTCGGTCCGGGGCGTGGGCCGGACCGTTCGGCCAGACTGTAGACAGTGTGTGAAGTGCCGGACCGGGCCGGTCCCGGGCACGAAAGGGTGGTGGTGCACGTCGTCCGGCCCGGCCGTCGGAGCCGAGGCCCGGGAGGGCGCTCGTCCCCTTCCGGGATGCGGACGCTTCGGTAACATGATGTTTCACATGGCGCATGAGCAAGCGCTATACGCAACAGAATCCGGGCGGGGCGACCGTCGCGTCAAGGGGTTCCCTGAGATGCGGCCCAAACAGGGCCGGCAGGTGGTGAGAGTTGGCCATGGCCCGCACGCAGAAGCAGTCCTCCGGCGACGAGCGTCCCAGGGACGACGGAGCGAAGCAGAGCGGCAGAGGCGGGGCGAGCGCCGTGCAGTCGGTGGACCGCGCGGTGAGTGTGCTGGAGATCCTCGCCCGGCACGGCGAGGCGGGCGTCACCGAGATCGCCGACGAGCTCGACGTGCACAAGTCCACGGCGTTCCGGCTGCTCGGCGTCCTGGAGAACCGCGGCCTGGTGGCGCAGGCGAAGGACCGCGGCAAGTACTACCTGGGAGCCGGCGTACTGCGCCTCGCGGGGGCGGCGGCAGTGCGGCTGGACGTCTCCCAGGAGGGCGTCCCGGTCTGCCGGGAACTCGCCGACGAGCTGGGCGAGACGGTCAACATCGCGGTGCTGGACGACGACGCGGCCGTCAACATCATGCAGGCACGCGGCACCGCCTCCGTCACGGCGCAGAACTGGCTCGGCCGGCGCACCCCGCTGCACGCCACCTCCAGCGGCAAGGTGCTGCTCGCCCATCTGCCGCCCACCCTGCGCGAGGGCCTGCTGGCGCGTCCGCTGCACCGTTTCACGGAGCGCACGGTCACGGTCGCGTCCATGCTGCGCGGCGAGTTGGACACCGTCGTGCAGCAGGGGTACGCGATCACGGTCGAGGAGCTGGAGATCGGGCTGGCGGCCGCCGCCTCCCCGGTCCGGGCGCACGACGGCAAGGTCATCGCGTCGCTCAGCGTCTCGGGGCCGGTCTACCGGCTCAGCCCGGAGCGCCTGCCGGACATCGCGAAACGGACCGAGGCGGCCGCGGCCGAGCTGTCCCGCCGTATGGGCTACGGCTTCTGACGTAGCGGAGGCGACGCAGCGGGGCCGCCCGGCCGCCGGCCCACGGCGTGGTGCGCACAGCGCGGGACCAGGTGAGACACCTGGTCCCGCGCTGTCGTGTGTCAGGGGTGTTTCCTGCCTCCCGGCCAGTTTTCCCAACGTTGACGCGAACCGTGGCCGCACCTCTTGACGGCCCCTGGATGGCGTTCTCACTATGTTCCCCACCGCGCAACCCATCGTGCATTGCGCAACAAGCAGAGGAGCTTGGCCGTGCCACACGAGGTCCGTGCCGTAGTCGCTGTCGAGCAGGGCGCACCGGTCGAGGTGCGGACGGTCGTGGTTCCCGATCCGGGCCCCGGGGAGGTCCTCGTCGCGGTGCAGGCCTGCGGGGTCTGCCACACGGACCTGCACTACCGGGAGGGCGCGATCAGCGACGACTTCCCGTTCCTGCTGGGCCATGAGGCGGCCGGCACGATCGAGGCGGTCGGCGCGGGAGTCACCGGCCTCCGGCCGGGCGACTACGTGGTGCTCGCCTGGCGCGCCCCGTGCGGCAGTTGCCGTTCCTGTCGCCGCGGCCGCCCCTGGTACTGCTTCGACTCCCGCAACGCGACGCAGTCGACGACCCTGCGGGACGGCACGCCCCTCACCAACGCGCTGGGGATCGGCGCCTTCGCCGAGAAGACGCTGGTCGCCGCGGGGCAGGCGGTGAAGATCGACCCGGCGGCGCGGCCCGAGGCGGCGGGCCTCATCGGCTGCGGTGTGATGGCCGGCTACGGCGCCGCCGTCAACACGGGCGGCGTGGGCCGCGGCGACTCGGTCGCCGTGATCGGCTGCGGTGGTGTCGGCAACGCCGCGATCGCGGGCGCCTGTCTGAACGGCGCCATGAAGGTCATCGCCGTGGACATCGACGACCGCAAGCTCGACCTGGCCGAGAAGTTCGGCGCGACGCACACCGTCAACTCCCGCGGCATCGACCCGGTCGAGGCGGTGCGGGCCCTGACCGACGGCTTCGGCGTCGACATCGCCATCGACGCCGTGGGCCGGCCGGAGACCTTCCGGCAGGCGTTCTACATGCGCGACCACGCGGGTGTCCTGGTGCAGGTCGGTGTGCCCTCGCCCGGCATGACGGCCGAACTGCCGCTGATCGACGTGTTCTCACGGGGCGGCGCGATCAAGTCGTCCTGGTACGGCGACTGCCTGCCCAGCCGCGACTTCCCCTACCTCGTCGACCAGTACCTGTACGGGCTGCTGGACCTCAACGCGTTCGTCAGCGAGACGATCGCGCTGGACGGGGTGGAGGAGGCGTTCGCGAAGATGCAAAGGGGTGAGGTGCTGCGCTCGGTGGTCGTCCTGTGAGCGCCGTGCGCGTTCGGCCCGTCGTCACCCCCGGCACCGCCGGCACCTCCTCCGGCCCGTTCGGCCCGGACGGGGAGACGTTCGACGCCGCCACCGACGTCCGGCTAGTGGGCGACGAGGAAGTGCCGGCCCTCGACGCGGCGCCCCGGCTGCCCGTGCGGACCGGCGTGCCCATCCCTCTCCTCCACCCCGGCGCCACCGGCCGCTCCTCCTCGGACCGTCCGGCGCCCTGAAGCCCCCGAAGACTCCGAAGACTCCGAACGCCCCACTCCCCCACCGCCTTCACACCGTCCCGGCAAGGAGGGGCATGTCCAGCACACCCGATAACCCCCGCGTGGTCGTCGTCGGCGCCGGCATCGTCGGCTGTTCGCTCGCCGACGAACTCACCGCCCGCGGCTGGACCGACGTCACCGTCCTCGAACAGGGCCCGCTGCCCGCCCCCGGCGGCTCCACCTCGCACGCGCCCGGTCTCGTCTTCCAGACCAGCCCCTCCAAGACCCTCACCGCCTTCGCCCGCTACACGGTCGAGAAGTTCCGCTCCCTCGACGTCGACGGCGTCGGCTGCTTCCAGCAGGTGGGCGGCCTGGAGCTGGCCACCACCCCCGAGCGCCTCGCCGAGCTGCACCGCAGGGCCGGGTACGCCGCCTCCTGGGGCGTGCGCGGTGAGGTCGTCACCGCCGCGCGCTGCAAGGAACTGTGGCCGCTGCTCGACGAGTCGGTGGTCCTCGGCGGCTTCCACACCCCGGACGACGGCCTGGCCCGCGCCCTGCTCGCGGCCCGTGCCCAGATGACCCGGGCCGCCGCGCGGGGCGCCCGTTTCCTGGAACGGCACACGGTGACCGGCATCGAACGGCAGCACGGCCACGTCACCGCGGTCGTCACCGACCGGGGCACCTTCCCGGCCGACCACGTCGTCTCCGCGGCCGGCTTCTGGGGCCCGGTGATCGGCCGCATGGCCGGGGTCGACGTGCCGCTGCAGCCGCTGGCCCACCAGTACGCCAGGACCGGGCCGCTCCCGGCGCTGGGCGGCGCGACCGCGGAGGCCTCGAAGCCGATCCTCCGCTTCCAGGACCGGGACCTGTACTTCCGCGAGCACGCCGACCGCATCGGCATCGGCTCCTACGCGCACCGGCCCCTGCCCGTCGACCCGTTCGCGGTCCTGCCGTACGACGAGGCACGCGCCCGGAACATGGACATGCCGTCCTCGTATCCCTTCACGGCGGAGGACTGGGCCCCCAGTTGGGAGGACTGCCGGCGTCTGCTGCCCGCGCTGCGGGACACGGAGATCGAGTCCGGCTTCAACGGCGTCTTCTCCTTCACCCCGGACGGCATGCCGGTGCTCGGCGAGTCGCGGCAGCTGCGCGGATTCTGGCTCGCCGAGGCGGTCTGGGTCACCCACTCCGCGGGCGTCGCCCGGGCCGTCGCCGAGTGGATGGTGGACGGGCGGGCCTCGCTCGACCTGCACGAGTGCGACCTCACACGTTTCGAGGAGGCACAGCGCTCACCGTCGTACGTCCTGGAGCGCGGTGCTCAGCAGTTCGTCGAGGTGTACGACGTGATCCATCCGCTGCAGCCGATGGAACGGCCGCGTCCGCTGCGCGTCAGCCCCTTCCACGCCCGGCAGCAGCAGCTCGGCGCGTACTTTCTGGAGGGCGGGGCCTGGGAGCGTCCGCACTGGTACGAGGCGAACGCCCCGCTCGTGGACGCCCTCGGTGCCCTGCCCGAGCGGGACGCCTGGTCGGCCCGCCACTGGTCCCCGATCGCGGCGGCCGAGGCGCGGGCCACCCGCGAGGGCGTCGCCCTCTACGACATGACGCCCCTGCGCCGCCTGGAGGTCACCGGCCCGGGAGCCCTCGCCTTCCTCGACCGCATGACCAGCAACAACCTCCGCAAGAAGCCCGGCGCGGTCACCTACACGCTGCTGCTCGACGAGTCCGGCGGCATCCGCTCCGACCTCACCGTGGCCCGCCTCGCACCCGACCGCTTCCAGGTCGGCGCCAACTCCCCCGCCGACCTGGACCGGCTGCTGCGCCACGCCCCCGCCGACGTCCACATCCGGGACATCACCGCCGGCACCTGCTGTGTCGGCGTCTGGGGGCCGCTCGCCCGGGACCTCGTCCAGCCGCTCACCCCGGACGACTTCTCGCACGAGGCGTTCGGCTACTTCCGGGCGAAGGAGACGTATGTCGGGCACGTCCCGGTGACCGCGCTGCGGCTGAGCTACGTCGGGGAGCTGGGCTGGGAGCTGTACACCACGGCCGACCTGGGGCTCAGGCTCTGGGACACGCTGTGGGAGGCCGGCCGCGAGCTCGGCGTGATCGCGGCGGGCCGTTCGGCGTTCAACTCCCTGCGTCTGGAGAAGGGTTACCGGGCCTGGGGCGTCGACATGACCGACGAGCACGACCCGTTCGAGGCGGGAGTCGGCTTCGCCGTGCGCATGGACAAGGAGCACTTCGTCGGGCAGGACGCGCTGCGGGACCGCCCGGAGCCCACCCGCCGGCTCACGCCCCTCCTCCTCGACGACCCGGCCGCCGTCGTCCTGGGCAAGGAGCCCGTCTACGTCGACGGGGCGCCCGCCGGATACGTCACCAGCGCCTCGTACGGCTACACGCTCGGCCGCTGCGTCGCCTATGCCTGGCTGCCGGCCGGGCTCGCCACCGGCACGGGCGTGCACATCGAGTACTTCGGCGAGAAGGTCCCGGCCACGGTCGCCGACGAGCCGCTGTTCGACCCGAAGATGACCCGTATCCGCCGGTAGGAGGCGTTCCCCTCGTGACGACGACCCCGATCACCCCGAGCCTGATCGCCACCCTCCCCGGCCGCTACTACACCGACCCGGACGTCTTCCGCCAGGAGCAGGAGCACGTCTTCGAGTCGCTGTGGTTCTGCGCGGTCCGCAGCTCCGACCTGGACCGGCCGGGCGCGTTCCGTACCGTCCGGGTGGGCCGCGAGAGCGTCATCATCACCCGGACCCGCACAGGCGACCTGCGTGCCTTCCTCAACGTCTGCCGGCACCGCGGGGCCCGGCTGTGCACGGAGGAGTCCGGCGAGATCCGCCGCACGCTCCAATGCCCGTACCACGCGTGGACGTACGACCTCGACGGCAGGTTGATCGCCGCACCCAACTTGATCAAGATGCCGGACGTCGACCGGGTCGCGTACGGGTTGATCAAGGTGGAGCTGCGCGAGTGGCTGGGCTACGCCTGGGTGTGTCTGGCGGACGAACCGCCGTCCTTCGAGGACACGGTCGTGCACGCCGCCGTCGAGCGCCTCGGCGACGCCGCCGCGATCGAGCACTACGGCACGGACAACCTCGCGCTCGGCAAACGCATCACCTATGACGTGAGGGCGAACTGGAAACTGATCGTCGAGAACTTCATGGAGTGCTACCACTGCGCGACGATCCACCCCGAACTGACGGAGGTGCTGCCCGAGTTCGCCGACGGCTACGCCGCCCAGTACTACGTGGGGCACGGCGCCGAGTTCGGCGCGGCGGTCAAGGGCTTCACGGTCGACGGCAGCGAGGGCTTCGGCCGGCTCCCCGCGGTCGGCGACGACCAGGACCGCCGCTACTACGCCATCACGGTCAAGCCGACCGTGTTCGTCAACCTCGTCCCGGACCACGTCATCCTGCACCGCATGTTCCCGCTCGCCGAGGACCGCACGGTCGTCGAGTGCGACTGGCTCTACGCGCCCGAGGTGGTGGAGTCGGGGGCGGACCTGTCGAAGTCCGTCGAGCTCTTCCACCGGGTCAACGTCCAGGACTTCGCCGCCTGTGAAAGGACGCAGCCCGCGATGTCTTCCCGCGCGTACCGCGACGGCGGTGTGCTGGTCCCCAACGAGCACCACATCGGGATCTTCCACGAATGGCTCCTCGAACGGCTGGGAGGCGAGCATGCCGGACCTGTTCATCGGCGGTGAGTGGCGGGCCGCGCTCGACGGGCGCACCCGTGAGATCCGCTGCCCGGCCGACGGCTCCCCGGTCGGGGTCGTGGACGAGGCGGGCGGCAAGGACACGGGGGAAGCGATCGCCGCGGCCCGCCGGGCCTTCGACGAAGGGCCCTGGCCGCGGACCCCGGCCCAGGAGCGCGGCGATCTGCTGCTGCGCGTGGCGGACCTGCTGCTGCGGGACAAGGAGGCCCTCGCCCGCGCCGAGTCCCTGGACACGGGCAAGCGGCTCGTCGAGAGCCGCTACGACATCGACGACGTCGCGCACTGCTTCCGCTACTTCGGGCGGCTGGTGGCCGGCGAGACCGGCCGGGTGGTGGACACCGGCCGGGCGGACGTGGACAGCCGGGTGGTGTACGAGCCGGTCGGGGTGTGCGGTCTCATCACCCCCTGGAACTACCCGCTGCTGCAGACGGCCTGGAAGGTCGCCCCGGCCCTGGCGGCGGGCGCCACCTTCGTGCTCAAGCCGAGCGAGCTCACCCCGCACACCGCGATCCACCTGCTCCGGCTGCTGGCCGAGGCCGGGCTTCCGCCGGGTGCCGGGAACCTGGTCCTGGGCGCCGGGCCGGAGGCGGGCGCCCCGCTCGCCGACCATCCGGACGTGGACCTGCTCTCCTTCACGGGGGGCCTGCACACCGGCCGCCGGCTGATGGCGGCCGCCGCCGGGACGGTCAAGAAACTGGCGCTGGAACTGGGCGGCAAGAACCCGAACATCGTCTTCGCCGACGCCGGCTTCGAGGCGGCCGTCGACATGGCGCTGACCGCGGTCTTCCTGCACTCCGGGCAGGTGTGCTCGGCCGGGGCGCGGCTGCTCGTGGAGGACTCCCTGCACGACCGGTTCGTCGACGAGCTCGTCCGCCGGGCGCGGGCCATCCGGCTGGGCGGGCCGTTCGACGAGCGGGCGCGGACCGGGCCGCTGATCTCGGCGGCGCACCGCGCCAAGGTCGAGCAGTACGTGGCCCGCGGCCTGGCGGAGGGCGCCGTGCTGCGCTGCGGCGGGGCGCGCCCGGACCGTCCGGACCTGGCGGACGGCTTCTACTACCTGCCGACGGTGCTCGACGAGTGCACCGCCGGCATGTCCGTGGTCCGGGAGGAGTCCTTCGGACCGGTCCTCACCGTCGAACGGTTCACCAGCGAGGACGAGGCCCTGCGCCTGGCCGGCGACACGGTCTACGGCCTCGCCGGGGCGGTGTGGACGAGCGACGAGGCCCGCGCGGCCCGGGTCGCGGCCCGGCTGCGGCTCGGCACGGTCTGGATCAACGACTACCACCCCTACGTCCCGCAGGCGGAGTGGGGCGGATTCAAGCAGTCCGGATTCGGACGCGAACTCGGGCCCGCGGGGCTCGCCGAGTACCGCGAGACGAAGCACATCTGGCGCAACACCCGCCCCACCCCTCAGGGTTGGTTCGACTGACCGAACCGGCCCCAGGGAACACCCATTGAGGAACCGCCCATGAGACAAGCCGCGCAGTCCACCGACACCCACGGCGACGACGACGCCGAACTGACCGAGTTCGGCTACAGACCCGAGCTGAAACGCACCCTCGGCAACTTCCACACCTTCGCCGCCGGCATCAGCTACATCTCCATCCTGACCGGAACGTTCCAGCTCTTCTACTTCGGCTACGGCAGCGGCGGCCCCGCCTACTGGTGGTCGTGGCCGATGGTCTTCGCCGGCCAGTTCATGGTCGCGTTGTGCTTCGCGGAGCTCGCCGCCCGCTATCCCGTGGCCGGTTCCGTCTACAACTGGTCGAAGAAGATCGGCAATCCGCACCTCGGCTGGCTCGCCGGCTGGATGATGCTGATCGCCTCGATCGTGTCCATATCGGCCGTGGCGCTGGCCTACCAGTTGACGCTGCCGCAGATCTCGTCGTTCTTCCAGTTCGTGGGAGACGGCACCGGTACGTACGACGTGGCGACCAACGCGGTCATCCTGGCCGCGGTGTTGATCCTGTTCACGACCCTGGTGAACGCCTTCGGCGTCAAGCTGATGGCCCGGATCAACACGGCGGGCGTGTTCATCGAGTTGATCGCCACCGTCGTATTGATCGTCCTGTTCGCCGTCCACATCACCCGCGGCCCCCAGGTCGTCATGGAGACGCACGGCACCGGGGCGGGCTACGGCAACGGGTACCTGGGCGCCTTCCTGGTGGCCTCGCTGGCCTCGGCGTACGTCATGTACGGCTTCGACACCGCCGCCTCGCTCGGCGAGGAATCGCTCAACCCGACCCGCAACGCGCCCCGGGCGATCATCCGGGCGATCGTCGCGTCGTTCATCCTGGGCGGGTTGATCCTGTTGCTCGCGTTGATGAGCGTGTCCACTCTGAACGGCGAGAAGCTCTCCACGGACGGTCTGCAGTACATCGTGCTGGACGTGCTCGGTCCGACGGCCGGCAAGGCGATGCTGTGGTGCGTGCTGATCGCGGTGACGGTGTGCGCGCTGGCGGTGCACACGGCGGCGGTCCGGCTGGCGTTCGCGATGGCCCGCGACAACAACCTGCCGGCGTCCGCGAAGCTGGCCAGGTGCCATCCCCGGTTCCAGACGCCGGTCCTGCCGACCGTGATCATCGGGATCCTGGCGCTGGCGATCCTGGTGGTCAACATCCGTCAGCCGCAGATCTTCACCGTCGTCACCAGCATCGGCATCATCATGATCTACCTCGCCTACCTGGGCGTCACGGTGCCGCTGCTGGTCGCCCGGCTGCGGGGCAGGTGGCAGCCCGCGGGCGAGGGCCGCTTCTCGCTGGGCCGCTGGGGCCTGCCGGTCAACATCCTGGCCGTGCTGTGGGGCGGGGCGATGACGCTGAACCTGATCTGGCCGCGGGCCGCCGTCTACAACGCCACCGAGCCCTACCACTGGTATCTGCGCTGGGGCGCGGTGCTGTTCGTCGCCGTCATCGCGGGCGGCGGCTTCGCCTACTACTGGTTCGTCCAGCGGCACCGCACCGGCGTGCTCGCCGAGCACCGCTCGGAGGCGACGGCCCCCGCTCCCCTCGCCGCGCCGGCGGCCGACTGAGGACCGAAGGAGGACCATGAGTACGCATGAGTTCGACTACGTCGTCGTCGGTGGCGGCACCGCGGGCAACGTGGTGGCCGCCCGGCTCTCCGAGGACCCCGCCGTCACCGTGTGCGTGCTGGAGGCCGGCCCCAGCGACGTCGGTGACGACGACGTCCTGCGCCTGGAACGCTGGATGGGCCTGCTGGAGTCCGGCTACGACTGGGACTACCCGGTCGAGCCGCAGGCCCGTGGCAACGGCTTCCTGCGGCACGCCCGCGCCAAGGTGCTCGGCGGCTGCTCCTCGCACAATTCCTGCATCGCCTTCTGGGCCCCGGCCGAGGACCTCGACGACTGGGCGGCCGCGGGCTGTACGGGCTGGAGCGCCGCCGGCCTGTTCCCGCTGTACCGGCGGCTGGAGAACAACGACGCGCCCGGCGACCACCACGGCCGCACCGGCCCGGTGAAGCTGCGCACGCTCAAGAGCGACGACCCGTGCGGCACCGCCCTGCTGGAGGCGTGCGCCCAGGCGGGCATCCCCACCGTCCCCTTCAACACCGGCCGGACGGTGATCCGGGGCGCCAACTGGTTCCAGATCAACGCCGACGAGAACAACATCCGCCAGTCGTCCTCGGTCGCCTATCTGCACCCGGTCCTCGGCAAGCGGCCCAACCTGGAGGTGCGCACCGGCGTGCGCGCCAAGAAGCTGGTGCTCGACGGGCGGCGCTGCGTGGGCGCCGAGTACCTGGACCCGGACCTGATCCACACCCGGACGGTACGGGCCCGGCGCGAGGTGATCGTCTCGTGCGGGGCGATCGACTCGCCGAAGCTGCTGATGCTGTCGGGCATCGGCCCGGCCGGGCACCTGCGCGAGACCGGAGTCGAGGTGGTCGTGGACGCGCCCGGTGTCGGCGAGAACCTCCAGGACCACCCGGAGGGCGTGATCATGTGGGAGGCCCGGCAGCCCATGACCACCACCTCCAGCCAGTGGTGGGAGGCGGGCATCTTCTACGACACCGCGCCCGGGCTGGACCGGCCGGACCTGATGTTCCACTACGGCTCGGTGCCGTTCGACATGAACACGGCCCGGCACGGCTACCCCACCTCGGAAAACGCGTTCTGCCTCACGCCCAACGTGACGCGGGCCAGGTCACGCGGGACCGTGCGGCTGCGGACCCGGGACTACCGGGACAAGCCGAAGGTCGATCCGCGGTACTTCACCCACGACCACGACGTGCGGGTGATGACGTACGGGCTGAGGCTGGCGCGGCGGATCGCCGGGCAGCCCGCGCTGAGTGGGTGGGCGGGAGCGGAACTGGCCCCCGGGCCGGAGGTGCGGACGGACGACGAGCTGCTCGACTACATCCGCACCACGCACAACACCGTCTACCACCCGTCCTGCACGGTGAGGATGGGCGCGGACGACGATCCGTCGGCCCCCTTGGACGCGCGGTTGCGGGTCAAGGGGGTCGAGGGGCTGCGGGTGGCCGACGGGTCGGTGATGCCGGACCTGGTCACCGTCAACCCGTGCATCACGACCATGATGATCGGCGAGAAGTGCGCGGATCTGCTGCGGGAGGACGCCTGACCGTGGGCGGCTGCGCGGCCGTCGTGGGCGGTCGCGCAGTTCCCCGCGCCCCTAGGGCGTCGCGGACGCCGGGCGTTTGTACATCCTGGTCGCCGTGATCTCGCTGTGGACCGCCTCCCCCGCCTGGGGCTGCTGCGGCAGGCCCGGGCGGAGGTGCTCCTCGACGCTGATGTACTTCAGGCCCGCCCTGAGGTCGGCGTCGTTGCGCATCCGGATGACCAGGGGGAACTCGGCCAGTGCGGTGGTGTCGAACAGGCCCGTGGTGTACAGGAGCTGGACACCGAGGGCGTCCGACACCGCCCGCTGCAGTTCCAGCAGGTACGTGGCGTTGGCGCGGCCGATGGGGTTGTCAAGGAACAGCGTGCCCGCGTGCCGGTGCTTGTCGCGGCCCCGGTCGTTCGAGCGCAGCGCGGCCATCGTGCAGTACAGGGCGATGGCGGCGGTGAGCAGCTGGCCGCCGGAGAAGACGTCGCCCATCTGCCCGACGGGCACGCGCTCGGCACGCAGCACCGCGTCCGGTTTGAGGATCTCGACGGCCACGCCCTTGGGCTGCAGCGCGGCGGCCACCCCGCGCAGCAGCAGGGACATGCCGTCGCGCCGCAGGTCGGAGTTCTTCTTCACGGCCGCGCGGGTCGCCTCGTCGATGACCTCGCCGAGCCGCTCGGTGAGCGTGGCCTGGTCGGGCTCCTCGAAGCGGATGCGCAGGAACTCCTGACCCGACCACTCACCGAGGCCCTCGGGCAGCCGGGAGAGCCGCTGTGCGGAGCGCAGGGTGGCCAGGGCCGATTCGACCAGACCGCGCAGCCGGTCCACGATCGAGTCGCGGTTGCGTTCCAGCTGCTCCAGCTCGTCGGTGAGGACGCGGAGCCGGGGGGCGAAGGCGTCCGCCCACTTCTGGGCGTGCTCGGGCAGCGCGGCGGCGGGCAGTTCGCGGATCTGCTGCCGGGCCGGGGTGCGGACCTGTTCGTAGCGTGTGGAGTTGGCGTGCCGGACGAGGACGTCACTGGCCTCGCGTACGGCGGCCTCGGCCGCGGACAGGTCGGCGGCGCAGCCGCGCAGCGACCGGCGGGCCTCGGCGGCGGACTGCCGGGCCTCCTCCGGGCTGCCGGGGTACGGCTCGGTCTCCTCCTGCTCCTCCTCGGTGGTGTGCTCGCGCAGCAGGTCGCGGAGCATCGCCGCGATCTCGTCGAAGCCGCTCGCCGCGTCCTCGGCGGCGCGGTGGGCGTCGAGAAGCTCGGCGTGCGCCTCGCGGGCCTGGTGCAGCGCCTCGGTGTGGGAGGCGAGTTCCGCCGTGGCGGTGCGCAGCAGGGTCTGCGCGTGCTCGGCGTCGCGCGGCCGCAGTTCCTCGGGGAGGTCGGTGTGGGCCTCGCCGTCCTCGGGAGCGAGCCGTTCGGCCTCGCCGCGCAGCCGGCCGAGCTGCTCGCTCGCGGTCGACATCCGGGTCTCCAGGAGCTGCACCAGCTCCTCGGCCCGGGCGGCGGCGGCCTGGCGGCTGGGGCCGTCGGAGCCGTCGGGGGATTCGAGGAGCTGCTCCGCGCGTGTGCGGACCTTGTTGCTCAGCCGGTCCAGCTCCGCGCGGGCCGCGCTCTCGTCGCTCTCCGCGCGGGCCTGTTCGGCGCGCAGGTCG
The DNA here is from genome assembly GCF_002237655.1 of Streptomyces sp. XY006. GTDB lineage: Bacteria > Actinomycetota > Actinomycetes > Streptomycetales > Streptomycetaceae > Streptomyces > Streptomyces levis. The sequence goes on along the minus strand of NZ_NOKT01000026.1, from coordinate 90,075 downwards.
GCGCCCACCCCGACCTTCTCGTACACCTGGGAGGCGGCCCGGTAGGCCTCGCGCAGCGCGGGCAGGGACGTCTTGGGGGTGTCCGTGTCGTCCTCGGGCACGTCGTCGGGGGCGCCGGCGATCTCGGAGCGCTCGGCGCGCAGGGCGCGCGCGGTGCGGCGGGCGTCGTCGGCGGCGCGCTGGGCGGCGCGCCGGTCCTCGTCGGCGGCCCGTGCCCGCTCCAGGCAGGCCTGGGCGCCCGCCTCGGACTCGGCGGCCTCGTCGGCCAGTTCGCGCAGCTTGACCTGCCAGCCGGCGCGCTCGCGCAGCCGGAAGGCGAGCCCGGCGAGGGCGTCGGCGGAGCGGCGGGCCTTCTGGGCGGTCTCCTGCCGCTCGTCGCGGACGCGGGCCGCCTCGGTGGCGGCCTCGTCGGCCTCGGCGCGGACGGTGCGGGCCTCGGCCAGCTCGGCCTCGGACTCCTCGGCGAAGGCGCGTGTGTCGTGCGCCGCCTGTGCCAGTTCGGTCAGCCGGCCGGCGGGGCAGCCGGTGCGCCAGGAGGCGAGCCGGGCGGCCAGTTCGCGGTCCTTGCCGAGCCGGGCGGCGAGCGTGCGGATCTCCTCGTCCCGCTCGGTGGCCCGGGCGCGCAGCGCCTGCCGTTCCTCGTCGGCGGCGTGCTCGTCGTGCATGGCCGGGTTCGGCGGCACCAGGAACACGTCGCCGTCGTCGCTGTCCGGGGCGGGGGTCGGGGCGAGCAGGGCGGCGGCGGTGCCGACGGCCACGGCGGAGCGGGGCAGCAGCGCGGCGTCGCCCAGTGCCTCCCGGGCGCGGGCGTGCGAGCCGGGGTCGGTGATGATCACGCCGTCGACGAGCTCGGGCCGGGCGGCCAGCACGCGTGCGTGGTCGGCCGGGTCGACGGCCTGGGCGAGGTAGCGCCAGCCCGGCAGGGCGGGGATGCCGTGCTCGCCGAGGAACTCGACCGTGGCGAGCACGTCCGGGCCGGGCGGCAGCAGCCCGCCGTCACCGAGGGCGCCCAGGATGCGGGCGTCGTCGGCGGCGGCCGTGCGCAGGTCGAACAGCTGCCGTTCGGCGGAGGAGACGGCGTCGTCGAGGAGTTCGCGCAGGTCGTCGGCGCAGCGGTCGAGCTCCTCGGGGCCGAGCCCCTGTTCCGCTCCGGCGGGCGGGGCGGGAGGCTCACCGTCCGTGCCGTGGCGGGGCTGCGGGATGCCCGGGCGCGCTTCGGGGGTCAGTGCTTCGGGGGCCAGGCCGAGCAGCTCCGCCAGCCGCTCCTCGCGGGCCAGCGCCTCGGCGGTGCGGCGCTCGGCCTCGTAGGCACGCTCGGCGGCCGTGGCCGCGTCGGCCGCGCGGGCCGCGGTCAGTTCGGCCCGGGTCTCGGTGGCGGCGGCCTCGCGCGCGTGCTCCGCGGCGCGGCGGGCGGCCTCGCGGGCGGAGTCCCAGGCCGCCACGGCGGTCTTCTCGGCGTCGCTGGCGGCGAGGGCCGCGCGGGCCGGGTCGGCGTCCGGCGCGCTGTCGTCGAGCCAGCCGGCCCGGACGGCCTCGGCGGTCTCCTGCTCGACCTCGGCGAGGCGCTGCTTGAGGTGGCCGATCTCGCTGCGGGCGCGCTGGGCCTGGGTGGCCGCGGCGGTGGAGTCCCGGTAGGCGGCGTCGCTGACCTCCTGGAGGGCGGCGGAGCGCTCCTCCTCCTCGTTGGCGTGCTGCTCGGCCTTCTCCGCGGCGGCGTGCAGGGCCCGGACGAGGTCGACGGCGGCCTTGGCGCGGGCGGCCAGCGCCGGGGCGGCGTCCCGCTCCGCCTCCTGGATCGCGGCGGACACGCGCGCGACGCGGTCGGCGGCGGCGCGGTGGCGCAGCACGGCCTCGGCGGCCTGCCAGGCCGAGTACAGCGTGCGGGCGTCGGCGAGTTCGCGCTTTTGCGCGGCGGCGGACTTCTCCGCCGCCGCGAGGGCCAGGGAGGCGTGCCGGTAGGCGAGTTCGGCGGAGATCAGCGCGCTGCGCTCGCGGGCCGCCTCGGCGTGCGTGACGGCGTAGGCGGCGGCGGTCACGCGCTGGGCGAGGTCGGCGGCGCGGGCCCGTTCCTGCACGCCGCGCGCGGAGAGCCGGCGGGCGAGGGTGCGGGTGCGGCGCTCGGCCGCCGTGTGGACCTCCCGGGCACGTGAGCGGGCCTCGGCGGCCTCGACGATGCGTCCCAGCAGGTCGACGGAGCCGGCGGTGAAGTCGCGTTCGGCCATCAGCTCGGCGCGCCGGCCCAGCTTGTTGCCGAAGCCGCTGACCAGGTCGGCGAGCCCGTCGGTGTCCCGCGTGTCGGTGACGGCACGCAGCAGCAGGTCGGTGAAGTCGGCGTCCTTCTTGACGGCGAAGAGTCCGGCGGCCTCGCCTTCGTCGGCGTTCATCTCGCGCTGGTAGCGGAAGAGTTCGGGGTCGAGGCCGAGCTCGCCGAGGTGCTCGATCCAGCGGTCGTGGATCTCCTCCCAGTGCACCTCCAGGTGCGGGTAGGTCCTGCCCGCCTCGGTGAGGGCGTCGCGGAAGCCCTTCATCGTGCGGCGCCGGCCGCGCGCCCCCGACTGCCCCTCGGCCGGGGGCCGTACGGCGGTGGACTCGGCGACGGGGAGGTTGTCCAGGCTCAGTCCGGGACCGGGGCGGAAGGAATACCAGGCCTCGGCGAACTTGCGCGGGTCGTTGGAGACCTGCCGGCCGCGCCATTCGCTGACCTTGCCGACGACGACGCACTCGCCGGTCAGCACGTGCTGCCACTCCAGCGCGACGTGCCCGCAGTCGTCGGCGAGGAGGAACTTGCGCAGCACGCCGGAGCTGGCGCCGCCGAGGGTGTTGCGGTGGCCGGGCAGCATCACGGAGAAGATCAGCTTGAGCAGCACCGACTTGCCACCGCCGTTCTCCAGGAACAGCACGCCCGCGGGGGCGGGACGACGCGGCGGGCCGACCGGCTCCTCTTCGAAGAACTCCGCCTGCGTGGGCGCGGGGTCGGGCACGATCTCGCCCACGCCCCGCAGGTCGAGCACGGTGTCGGCGTAGCGCGCACCGGCGGGCCCGATGGAGTAGAGGCGGACGCGGGACAGCTCGTACATGGCGGACTCTCGTAAGTCTTCGTCAGGTGGGGGGTTCAGGTGGGGGTGCTCAAGTGAGGGTGTTCAGGAGGAGTGGAACGGCAGCCCGGCGTCGGCGACCAGGTCCAGGTCGTCGCCCTCCTCGGGCGGCAGCAGCGTCGGGGTGCCGTCGGTGACCGGGACGACGCCCAGTTCCAGCAGCTCGGCGAGGGCTGCGCTGCCGGCCAGGTCGCGGACCTGGAGCTGGTAGCGGGCGGTGGTGCGGTACGTGCCGCCGTTGTCGTCGCCGGTGCGCTGGAGGAAGCCGGAGTCGGTGAGGAAGGCGACGGCCTTGGCGACGATGCCGGTGGTGGAACCGGCGAGCCGGCGCGCGTCCTTGGTGGCGCCGGTCGCGCTGCGCCGCACCCAGATCCGCCAGGCTGCCTCCAGGCCGGGCGCGTCGGTGGCCGGGTCGGTGTTCTCGCCCTGCTCGGCGGCGCGTTCCTCCAGGCGGCGGCAGGCCTGGCGCACGAAGGCGTCGACGCCGTTGACCGTGACACGGCCGATGTAGCCGTCGTCGGCGAGGTCCTCGGGCCGGGGGAACGCCATGGCGGCGACGGCGAGATGGGCCAGTCCGTGGAGGAAGCGGTCGCCGCCGTCGGCGGACGTACGACGCGCGTAGTCCCCCATGCGGACGGCGAACACCGAGTCCTCGGCGGCGGTCACGGCCATGCCCGCGCGTGGGGACACCTCCAGCACGATCAGGCCGAGACCGGTCGCCACGGCGTCGGCGAGCCGCGCGAACGGCGGGTCCTCGCGGTAGCGCCGCAGCAGGTCCGCGTACTCCTGGTCGCGGGCGGGCTGCAGCTTGGGCTGCAGCCCGAAGGACACGAGCCGGGCCGCGTCGGCGGCGTCGGCGGGAGTGACGGCGGCGGTGGCCGCCGGGGCCGGGCTCTCCGCGTCGCCCCACTCGACGTGCTCGCTCACGACGTGAACTCCTTGACCTTGTAGACGAAAGTGCGGGCCGCGCCCTCTGGGGCGCGGGGAACTGCGCGACCGGGCGCGAGGGCGCCGCGGCCGGTCACCGGGGGCGGCATCACGCGGCCTCCGTCCTGTCCGCCGCCATCCCCGCCGCGTCCAGCAGGGCCGTCCCGACGATGAGGTCGGCCCCGCCGAACTCCGGGTCGTCGAGCTCGGTCCCGTCGTCCACGGCGAACAGCAGCTTCTGCTCGCCCTGCCGGTACGCCGTACCGACCGGCGGACTCGCGGCGTGCACCGCCAGCAACGCGACCAGGTACGGCAGCTCGGGGTCCTGCCTGCGGGCCTCGGCCAGCAGTCCCGACAGGCGCCGCGGCGCGTCCGCCGGCAGGTCGAGGAGCTCCTGCGCCGCCGCCATCTGCTCCTCGCTGAACCGGCTGTCGTCCGGCGTGGCGATGAGGTCCGGCTCGGGCATCTCGGCGCCGAGGTGCTCCCGCTCGACGGGCGGCGTGAGCAGTATGTCGACGAGGTCGGCGACCCGGACGGACACGGGCGTGCGCAGCCCGGTGCCCCGGCCGAAGAACGCGTCCGTGACCCGTACGGCCTGCTCCAGCGGCAGGGGCAGGACGGGCGAGACGAGGTGCCCGTAGAGGTCTATCCCCGAGGTGGTCATCGGCGTCGCGAACGCCTGCCGGTCCTGCTCGGCGCGGAACAGCGGCCCGGCCTCCAGCAGCCGGGACTGCAGCTGCGTGTGGCGCCGGATGCAGTCCTTGACGATGTCGACCAGCTCGGCGGCGCGGCGCTTGTGCTCCGGGTCCTCGGACTCGTCGCGCGCCTTGCGGATGTTCGTGAGGATCGCGTTCTCGTGGCGGTAGCGGTCGGCCACGTGCTCCAGGGCCTCGGCGATCATGTCGGGCACCGCGCTGAGCCAGTCGACCGCGCGGACGTTGCGCCGGGTCGCGTCCAGCGCCTTACGGAGGGTTTCCGAGTACTGCACCGTGCGGTAGCGGGCCTGCTCGGCCGCGAGCTGGGCGTCGGCGAGCCGGCCGCGGCTGATCAGCACCTCCAGCTTGACCTCGGCCGCGATCTGCGCGCTGGTGACGTCCGTGTCGAGGGCGCCGACGAGGACGTTGACCGCCTCGTCCGTCGTCCGCAGATACACCGCGCCGCCGGGCCCTGGGACCTCCTCGATCAGCTTGAAGTCGTAGTCCCGGCGCACATAGGTGCCGTCCGCCCCGAACGTGCCGTACACCGCGCGGAAGCCGCGGTCGACGCTGCCGACGTTGATCAGGTTCTCCAGGACCCAGCGGGCCACCCGTTCGTGCTCGGCGGCGGGGCGCTGCGGGGCCTGGGCGGCGATGCGCGGGATGAGGCGGGCGACGATCTGGTCGTGGTCCGCGCCCGTGTCGAAGTCCATGTTCAGCGTGACGAGGTCGATGGCCGCGAGGGCGACCTCCGCCATGCCGTACACCGAGTACTCACCGGCGAGGTTGGCCTTGCGTGCGTCGAGGTCGTGCAGCGGCGCGGTGCAGGCGAGCGCGCGCAGGCGCCGCGCCAGGCCCTCGTCGGCGGCCGGCCCCGGTGCGGGACGCGGCCCCGCGCTGAGCTGGGGCGGAACGCTGTCCGTCGATGCAGGCGAAGTCACGGTGCACAGACTAGGTCCTGGGTCTGACATCGGCCCAAACGACGCGGTACGCCTCCGCGGCGCCCGGTCCTCAGCCGTCCTCGCCGACGCGGCGGCGGTACACCTCGACGACCCGTTCCAGCGAGTCGTCGAGGTAACCGGCGAGCAGGTTCTCGGCCCGGGCGCGGTCTCCGGCCTGAAGGGCCTGGAGGATCGCGACATTTCGCGCGATGTACGGTTCGTGCAGCCGCTGCGGTTCGTCCACCACGTGGAACGCCAGCCGGAGTTCGGCGAAGACGCTGCGCATCAGCTCGGCGGTGCGCTCGCTCGCGGCCAGCGCGACCAGCTCGCGGTGGAAGTGGATGTTGGCGGTACCCACGCCCTTCCAGTCACCTTCGCGCGCCGCCCGCCGCCCCTCCTCCACGGCGGCGGCCAGTCCGTCGAGACCGTACGGCGGGTCCCCGAGGCCCCGGACGACGGCGCACTCGACGAGCCGCCGGGTGCGGTAGATGTCCTCGACGTCCTCCACGGTCAGGACCCGGACGAAGACGCCCCGGTTCAGCTCGTGGACGAGCAGGCGTTCGTGGGTGAGCAGCCGGAACGCCTCGCGCAGCGTGTTGCGGGAGACCCCGAGCGCGCCGCCGATGCTGTCCTCCGACAGGCGCGTGCCGGGCGGGAAGTAGCCCTCGGCGATGCGGCTCCTGAGGATGTCCGAGACCCGCTCCGCAGTGCTGGTGCGCCCCAGGAGAGCCCGGTCGTCGGCGAGGTCCTTCAGCTGCTCTGCCATGCCGGAATTCAATCGCAGATCCCAAGAACGAACCAACATGGGTATTGAGGGATCGTTGAACAATCCTCTACGGTGCTACGCACGACGTCGCTTCCCCACCGCGGCGCCGACCGCTCCCGCACGGCACGGCTCACCCCCAAGCACCCTCCTCCTCCCTCTGCGAGGTGCCCATGAGCACGACCCCTCCACCGCAGGCCCTGACCGACGGGACCCGCGACGCGTCCACCGAACCCGCCCCGGACGACGGGGCGTTCGGCTGGCTGCGGGCCCTGGGCCCGCGCGGCCGCCGCGCCTTCGCCGGCGCCTTCGGCGGCTATGCCCTGGACTCGTACGACTACTTCACGCTGCCGCTCAGCATGGTCGCGCTGTCGGCCTACTTCGGCCTGAACAGCGGCCAGACCGGCCTCTTCACCACGGTCACCCTGGTGGTCTCCGCGGTCGGCGGCGCCCTCGCGGGCGTCCTCGCGGACCGCATCGGCCGGGTCAAGGCCCTGATGATCACGGTGATCACGTACGCGGTCTTCACCGTCGCCTGCGGCTTCGCGCCCAACTACGAGACGCTGCTGGTCTTCCGCGCCCTGCAGGGCCTCGGCTTCGGCGGCGAATGGGCGGTCGGCGCGATCCTGGTCGCCGAGTACGCCAGCGCCAAGCACCGCGGCCGCACGCTCGGCGCCATCCAGAGCTCCTGGGCGGTGGGCTGGGGCCTCGCCGTGATCGTCTACACGGTCGTCTTCTCACTGGCCGGCGACGACCTGGCCTGGCGCATCATGTTCTGGACCGGGGCGCTGCCCGCGCTGCTCGTCGTCTGGCTGCGGCGCAGTGTGCACGACGCGCCCGCGGCGACCGCCGCGCGCGAACAGAGCGCGGAGAAGGGCTCGTTCAAGGCCATCTTCCGGCCCGGCCTGCTGCGGGTCACGCTCTTCGCCGGGCTGCTGTCGACCGGGGTCCAGGGCGGCTACTACACGCTGGCCACCTGGGTGCCGACGTATCTGAAGTCCGAGCGTGACCTGTCGGTCGTCGGCACCGGCGGCTATCTCACGTTCCTCATCTCGGGCGCCTTCATCGGCTACCTGACCGGCGGCTACCTCACCGACAAGCTGGGCCGGCGGCGCAACATCTGGCTCTTCGCCCTGCTGTCGGCGCTCTGCATCCTGGCGTACGCGAACATCCCGAGCGGCGCCAACACCCTGCTCCTGGTGCTCGGTTTCCCGCTCGGCTTCTGCATGTCGGCGATCTTCAGCGGCTTCGGCTCGTACCTGAGCGAGCTGTACCCGACGGCCGTGCGCGGCACGGGGCAGGGCTTCACGTACAACACCGGGCGCGCGGTGGGTGCCGTGTTCCCGACGACGGTCGGCTTCCTGGCGGACAGCTGGGGCGTGGGCGGCGCGCTGGTCTTCGGCGCCATCGGCTACGGCATCGCGGCACTGGCGCTGCTCGGGCTGCCCGAGACGCGCGGGAAGGAGCTCACATGAACCGCACGAGCACCGGGGACCGTCCCGTGGTCCTGGTCGACGAGCACGCGCGCGCGTGGAGCCCGAAAACCGCCCGGGCCCGGTTCCGGGACGGCCTCACCGGCCCCACGGCCGGGGTCGCGGGCGGCCACACCCAGGTCAACCTGATCTCGGTGCCCGCCGACTGGGCCTACGAGATGCTGCTGTTCTGCCAGCGCAACCCCAAGCCCTGTCCCGTCCTGGACGTCACCGACGCCGGGTCCTGGACGACCGTGCTCGCCGAGGGCGCCGATCTGCGCACCGACCTGCCGCGCTACCGGGTGTGGCGGGACGGCGAGCTGGTGGACGAGCCGACCGACGTGCGCGGGTACTGGCGCGACGACCTCGTGTCGTTCCTCATCGGATGCAGCTTCACCTTCGAGTGGGCGCTGGGCGAGGCGGGCGTGCCGATCCGCCATGTCGAGCAGGGCCGCAACGTCCCGATGTACGTGACGAGCCGGCAGTGCCGCCCGGCGGGACGGCTGCACGGACCGCTGGTGGTGTCGATGCGGCCGGTGCCGCCCCGCCACCTGTCGGCGGCGATCCGGGAGAGCAGTCTGCTGCCGGCGGTGCACGGCAGCCCGGTGCACTGCGGCGACCCGGCGGGGCTGGGCATCGACGACCTCGGCCGCCCCGACTTCGGCGACCCGGTGGCCGCCGAACCGGACGACATCCCGGTGTTCTGGGCGTGCGGGGTGACTCCGCAGGCGGCCGTCATGGCCTCCCGCCCGCCGTTCGCGCTCACCCACGCCCCGGGGCAGATGTTCCTCACCGACGCCCGCGACGAGCAGTACCGCGTGGTCTGACAGGAGACACTGGAATCATGGCCTGCATCGACCTGAACGCCGACCTCGGCGAGGGCTTCGGCCGCTGGCGGCTCACCGACGACGAACGTCTGCTGTCCGTCGTCACCAGCGCCAACGTGGCCTGCGGCTTCCACGCCGGGGACGCGGTCACCATGCGCCGGGTGTGCGCGCTGGCGGCCGAGCGCGGGGTGCGCATCGGCGCCCAGGTGTCCTACCGGGACCTGGCCGGGTTCGGGCGGCGCGCCATGGACGTGCCGCCCGCCGAGCTGGCGGCCGAGGTCGCCTACCAGATCGGCGCCCTGGAGGTGTTCGCGCGCGCGGCCGGCTCCCGCGTGGCCTACGTCAAACCGCACGGCGCGCTCTACAACCGGGTCGTGCACGACGAGGAGCAGGCCGCCGCGGTGGTCGAGGGCGTGCTCCTGGCGGACGCCGCACTGCCCGTCCTGGGGCTGCCCGGGTCGCGGCTGCTGGAGCTGGCCGGGAAGGCGGGGCTGCCGGTCGTCCCGGAGGCGTTCGCGGACCGCGCCTACACCGACGCGGGCACCCTCGTGCCCCGCTCCCGGGAGGGCGCGGTGATCACCGAGCCGGACGCCGTCGTCGAGCGGTCCCTCGCCCTGGCCGCCTCGGGCGAAGTGGTGTCCGAGTCGGGGGCGCGCATCGCGGTGCGTGCGCGGTCCCTGTGCCTGCACGGCGACACGCCCGGCGCGGTGGAGCTGGCCCGCCGCGTCCGGGAGCGGCTGGAGTCCTCCGGCGTCCGGGTGGAGGCGTTCGCATGAAGGTGCTGCCCGTCGGCGAGGACGCCCTGCTCGTCGAGGTCTCCTCGGGCGACGAGGCCCAGGCCCTGCACGCGGAGCTGCTGCGGCGCCGCGCCGAGGGCTCCCTGTCGGCGCGTGAGATCGTCCCGGCGGCCCGCACGGTCCTCCTCGACGGCCTCGACGCGCCGGACCGGGTGGCCGCGGAGCTGACCGCGGCCGACCTCCCGGCCGCGCCTCCGCCCGCGGGCGACGTGATCGAGATTCCCGTGCGCTACGACGGCCCGGACCTGGCCGACGTCGCCGCGCACTGGGGCGTGCCGGAACCGGAGGTCGCCCGCATCCACGCGCGCACCGAGTTCCGGGTCGCCTTCTGCGGCTTCGCACCCGGCTTCGGCTACCTCACCGGCCTGCCGCCCCGCTACGACGTCCCGCGCCGCGCCACCCCGCGCACCTCCGTCCCGGCCGGGTCGGTGGCGCTGGCCGGCCCGTACACGGGCGTCTACCCGCGCTCCTCGCCGGGCGGCTGGCAGCTGATCGGCACCACGGACGCGGTGCTGTGGGACCACGCGCGCGTGCCGGCCGCGCTGCTGTCGCCGGGCGCGCGCGTGCGGTTCGTCCCCAGGGCGGAGTCATGACGGACCGCGCGCTCGCCGTCGTACGCGCCGGGGCCCTCACCACCGTGCAGGACCGGGGCCGCCCCGGACACGCGCACCTCGGCGTGCCCCGTTCCGGGGCGCTGGACCGGCCCGCCGCGGAGCTCGTCAACCGGCTGACCGGCAATCAGCCCGGGGCGGCCGTGCTGGAGACGACCCTCGACGGCTGTGCGCTGCGGCCCCGTTCGGACGTCACGGTGGCGGTGGCGGGCGCGCCCTGCCGGGTCACGGTGGACAGCCGGCCCGCCGCCTGGGGCGCGCCGGTGCGGGTGCCGGGCGGTGCGCTGCTGGACGTCGGCCCGGCCGTCGCGGGCGTGCGCTCCTACGTGGGCGTCTCGGGGGGCATCGCCGTCGAGCCGGTGCTCGGCAGCCGCTCCACCGACCTGCTGTCCGGCCTCGGCCCGGTCCCCCTCACGGACGGCACGGTGCTGCCGCTGGGCCGGCCCACGGGTGTGCACGCGCGCGTGGACGTCGCCCCGCAGCCGGCGCCTCCGGCCGAACTGGTCCTGCGGGTGACCCTCGGCCCGCGCGAGGACTGGTTCACACCGGAGGCCGTACGGACCCTGGTCTCCCGCGCCTACCGGGTGTCCCCGGCGAGCAATCGCATCGGCCTGCGCATGGACGGGCCGGCGCTGGAGCGCGGCCGGCCCGGGGAGCTGCCCAGCGAGGGCATGGTGCTGGGCGCCGTGCAGGTCCCGCCGGACGGACGGCCGGTGGTGTTCCTGGCCGACCATCCGACCACCGGCGGCTACCCGGTGATCGCCGTCGTGCGTCCCGCCGACCTCCCGGCCGCCGCCCAGGCGATGCCGGGCACGCCGGTGCGGTTCGTGGCGGTGCGCCGCCGCTAGGCCGGCCGCGTCGGCGCGGCCGGGGCCCGGGAGCGTGGGGTGCCGGGCGGGACTTCGGCCAGTTCACCACCCGGCCGCCGGGCACCCAGCACGGCTGCACTCGGCAGGCGCACCGGGCGTGGAGTGCGGCCGGGCCCGACGGGCGCACCGGGGTACCGGGGTACCGGGCGCAGCCGGGCCCGACGGGCGCACCGCGTTACCGGGCGCGGCCGGACCCGGCAGGAGTCGTGGTCGTGTGCCGTCCGCGGCGCGGTGGGGGTTGATCGCGCAGTTCCCCGCGCCCCTTGGGGCGCGGACCGGCGCGGTCAGGCCGCCTCCGTCTGCTCCCCCAGCGACAGTGCGGTCAGGGCCGCGGACACGGCCGCCGAGGCCCGCAGATCGAGCCGGGCACTGGTGCCCCGGGCGCGGTGCCGTAGCTCGTCGGCGGCGAGGGTCAGCAGCTGCGGCAGCAGGTCGGTGCACCGCCGGGCCACCCAGCCGGTGCCGGCCGTGGCCAGCCACCACAGGCTCGCCGACCTCGTCGGCCCGGGGAACTCAGGCTCCCGCGACGGCGCGGGCCCGCTGGCGAGACCGCGCTCGGCGAGCAGCGCGTGGAAGCGCAGGGCCAGCTGCCGGTGCCCCCGCTCGCCCGGGTGCAGCCGGTCCGCGCTCCACATGGCCCGGTCGGTGATCCAGTCGCCCTCGCAGGCGTGCAGGTGCAGCGCCCCGTACCGGTCGGACAGGGCGTGGACCACCGTGTTCACGGCCCGTTGCCGCCGGGCCAGCGGATGGGCCAGCGCCCCCGGCAGCCCGAGCATCGTGCCCGGGTCGGGCAGACAGGCCGTGAGCAGCGTCGCGCCCTGTCCGGCGCAGGCCGCGTAGACCCGGTCGAGCCGGGCCGCCACGGCCTGGATGTCGAAGGTGCAGCGCAGGGTGTCGTTGACGCCGACGACGACGGACACGAGGTCGGGGCGCAGCCCGAGCGCGACGGGAAGCTGCCGGTCCAGCACGTCCCCGGTCTGCGCCCCGCTCACCGCCAGGTTGGTGAACCGGACGTCTCCCGTCCGCAGCCCGGCGGCGAGCAGCGCGGCCCAGCCGCGCCACCCGTCGCCCACCGGGTCGCCCACGCCCTCGGTCAGCGAGTCCCCGAGAGCCACGAAACTCAAGGCCCCGCCGCTCCCGCCGGGCCCGTCACAACGCGAGGTCCCCTCCCCCGGCGCGGGTCTCATGCCACGCCTCCGGGCACGAACGGCCGCGCGGGGACGGCCGCGTCATGGGCGGCGAGGAACGCGTCGACCGCCGCGTCCCACCCGAAACACTCCGCACGCGCGCGTGCCGCCTCGCGGCGGTCCGCCTCCAGCCGTTCCAGCAGCAGGTCCACGGCGTCCGCGAAGGCCTCCCCGTGGTCCGCGGCGACGGCCCCGGCGGAGCCGATCACCTCCGGCAGCGCCGAGGAGGCGCTCGCCACCACGGGCGTTCCGCAGGCCATGGCCTCCAGCGCGGCGAGCCCGAAGGTCTCGGCGGGCCCGGGCGCCAGGGCCACGTCGGCGGACGCCTGGAGCGCGCCGAGCAGGGCGCGGTCGGAGAGGTGCCCGAGGAAGGTGACCGGCAGGCCGCTCTCCCGTGCCCGCTGTTCGAGGCGCGACCGCAGCGGGCCGTCCCCGGCCACCACCAGCACCGCCCGGCGGCCGCGCCGCCGCAGCGCCTCCAGGGCGTCCAGCGCGGTGCCGGGCCGCTTCTCCACGGACAGCCGCGAGCACATCACCAGCAGCGTCTCGTCCTCGCGCGCGTGCCGGGCCCGCAGCGCGGGGTCGCGCAGGGCGGGGTGCCGCTGCACCAGGTCGACCCCGAGCGGGGCCCGCACGACGTTGCGCGCCCCGATCCGTACGAACTCCCGCTCGGCGAACTCGGTGGTGCACACCACGCGCGCGTACGTGTGGGCCGTACGGACGTTGAGGGCGTCGGCGGCGCGCCGGGCGGCTCCCTCGGGCAGGCCCCAGGTGCGCAGGACCCCGTCGGCGGTCTCGTGGGAGACCATCACGGCCGGGATCCGGGCGCGCCGTGCCCACTTGCCGGTCCACCGCAGGGTGGTGCGGTCGGACACCTCCAGCCGGTCGGGCGCGAGTTCCTCCAGCAGCCCGGCCACCCGCCGCCTGTCGGTGAGGACGCGGTAGCCGCCGGTGCCGGGCAGCAGCGGACCCGGCAGGGTGATCACCCTGCCCTGCTCGGTCTCGCGGTCGCTCGTCCGCTCGCCGGGAACCACGAGGACGGGTTCGTGCCCCGCCGCCCGGTAGCCCTTGCCGAGCTCACGCAGGGCGGTGCGCAGACCGCCGGAGGAGGGGGCGACGAAGTTCGCGAGCCGGACGATCCGGAGCGCGCGGCGGTCGGCGGTGTGCGCGCTCATGCCGCCACCGCCGTGCGGCGTCCGGCGAGCACATCGGTGTAGTGCCCGATGAGCCGGTCTCCGACGGCGGCCCAGGTGCGGCCCTCGACGGTGGCGCGCCCGGCGGCGCCGAAGGCGGCACGCAGCGCCGGCTCGGCGGCCAGAGCGCGCACGGCCTCCCGTACGGCGTCCGCGTCGCGCGGCGGCACCAGCAGTCCGGTGTGCCCGTGCGCGACCAGGTCGAGCGGTCCGCCCGCTGCGGGTGCCACGACGGGCAGCCCGCTGGCCATGGCCTCCTGCACGGTCTGGCAGAAGGTCTCGAAGGGGCCGGTGTGCACGAACAGGTCCAGCGAGGCGAAGACCCGGGCGAGGTCGTCGCCGGTGCGGCGGCCGAGGAAGACGGCGCCGGGCAGCGCCTGCTCCAGCGTGGGCCGGCTGGGACCGTCGCCGACGATCACGACGCGCACGCCGTCCAGGCCGCAGGCGCCGGCGAGGAGTTCGACCTGCTTCTCAGGGGCGAGGCGGCCGACGTATCCGACGATCAGCTCGCCGTCGGGTGCGAGTTCGCGGCGCAGGGTCTCGTCGCGCCGGTCGGGCCGGAACCGTTCGGTGTCGACGCCGCGCGGCCACAGCTCGACCCGGGGCACTCCGTGGGTGCGCAGGTCGTGCAGGGCCGCGCTGGAGGGGGCGAGGGTGAGGTCGGCGGCGCCGTGGACGGAGCGGATGCGCCGCCAGGCGGCGGCTTCCCCGGCGCCCATGTAGGTGCGGGCGTATCCGGCCAGGTCGGTCTGGTAGACGGCGACGGCGGGGATGCCGAGGCGGGCGGCGGCGGCCATGCCGCGCACCCCGAGGACGAAGGGGCTGGCCAGGTGGACGACGTCGGCACGGTGCTCGACGAGGGTGGCGGCCAGGCGGCGGCTGGGGAGGGCCACGCGGACCTGGGGGTAGCCGGGGAGCGGGAGGGAGGGGACGTGGACGACGGGGCACGGCGCGGACGCGTCGGGCTTGTTCCCCGGTGCGGGGGCCGGTGCGACGACGACGGGGGCGTGACCGCGCTCGACGAGGTGCCGGGCGGTCTGGAGCGCGCAGTGGGCCACGCCGTTCACGTCGGGGGGAAAGGATTCGGTCACGATGACGACACGCATACCGGTGTTGTCGCCGTGCCGGACGTGGCCGCGTCAACGTCGATCTTTCCGGCCGAGGAACGTGTCATGAGCGTTCCGATGCGCACCCGCGCAGGTCAGGCCGTGTCCATGCCCTCCTGACCCGCGGGTCATCCGACGTTCATCTCCCTGGCCTGATGCGGCCTCGGCAGTCCCGCGCGGAGGGGGTCACACGGCGGTTTCCTCCGGGCCGATCCGGCTGCGGACGGCCGTCTGGACCTCGGCCTCCTCGGCGGGGTCGGCGGCGAGCCGGCGCAGGCGCTCCACGACGCGGGCGTCACCGGTCTCGGCGTGCCGGGCGGCGAGTTCGCGGGTGGTCTCCTCGCAGTCCCACAGGCATTCGACGGCGAAGCCGGTGGCGAAGGAGGGGTCGGTGGCGGCGAGGGCGCGGGCGGTCCGGCCGCGCAGGTGGGAGGAGGCGGTCTCGCGGTAGACGTGGCGCAGGACGGGTGCGGCGCAGGCGATGCCGAGCCGTCCGGTGCCGTCGACGAGGGTCCACAGGGTCGGTGCGTCGGGGCCCTCGCCCCGCACGGCCTCCCGGAGGGCGGTGAGGACCAGGTCGCGGTCCTGGGCGCCGCCCCGGCAGGCGAGGACGCGTCCGGCGGCGGCGCCGAGGGCGTCGGGCCGCCGGGCCCAGCCGCGCGCCCGGTCGACGGCCGCGAGGGAGCGCATCCGTTCGAAGGCGTCGACGGCGGCGTCCACGACGACCGTCGAGCCGGTGGCCACGGCGCCCTCGATCAGGTCGAGGGCGTCGGGATCGTTGCCGTCGGCGAGGTAGCGCAGGGCAGTGCACCGGGCGCCGTCACCGCCGTCCTTCGCGGCGCCGACGATCTCGGCCCGGTCCTCGGGCCCCGCCACCGCGGTGAGGCAGCGGGCGGCGGGGACGTGGAGCGCCGCGCCGCGTTCGAGGCCCTGCTGGGCCCAGTCGAAGACGGCCTGGACGCTCCAGCCGGGGCGGGGGCCGGAGGGGCGCATCTGCCGCTGCCAGCGGTCGAAGCAGCCGGCCTCGTGGGCGGCACGCACGCGCGTGGCGATGGAGGAGCGGGGGTCCTCGGCCCACAGCCGCCACGGCCGGGGCTCGAAGGCGTCCCGGACGGCCGCGGCCAGCTCGGCCTCGCCCTCCGGGTCGGCCGGGAACCGCGCGAGGACGGGGGCGGCGAGGGCGCGCAGGCCAGCGTCGTCGTCCCGCAGGGCCAGTTCGTCGAGGGCCCAGGCCCAGTTGCTGCCGTGGGCGGCGTATCTGCGCAGCAGTTCGAGCGCGTCCCGCCTGCCGTAGGAGGCGAGGTGCCCGAGGACGGCGAGGGCGAGCCCGGTGCGTGACTCGTCGGCGTCGAGGACGTCCTCGGCGTCGAAGAGGTGGGCCTCGATCTCGTCGAGCTCGCCGTTGAGGTCGAGGTAGAGGCGGGCGTAGTAGAGGGAGCGGTTCTCCACCTGCCAGTCGTGGCGGGGATCTCGCAGCACGCAGTGGTTGAGCGCCGCGAGCGCCTCGGGGCGCGGGGCGGTGAGCGCGTGCAGTGTGCCGTCGCCGCGGCCCCGCTGGAGCAGGCCGAGCAGCGTACCGCTGGGCGCTATGACCGGATCGAACATGGGAAACAGCCTCACATCAAGCGTCGACGCAACCGGGGACGTGTACTACCTGGCCGCGCGACAACACGTCGGAGTGCCCGCCGTTTCCTGCTTGCTGTAGACCATCTTCCTCTGCCTCTCGTCGGTGGCCCTTGCGGACCGCGTCACGGCCCGCGCGGTGCGGCAACACCTGCCCAACCATCACGTCCGTGAACCACGTCGTCATGATGACTCGGCACTTCCGTCTGCCGCGACCGAAATTTCGGCGGCCCCGTTCCGCCTCCCCCGTTTCCGTCGTCGTTCCAGGTCGGACCGGTCGGCCTAGTGCTCGCCGAACAGTTCGAGCAGTTCCGTCCGGCCGAACATCCGGGCCGTGTCGACGGCCGAGGGCGTGCCGGCGGACGGGTCGGCGCCGCCCTCCAGAAGGGCCTTGATCACGTCCGTCTCGCCCTTGAAGACGGCCCCGGCGAGCGGGGTCTGGCCCCGGTCGTTCACCCGGTCCGCCTCGGCGCCGCGGGCGAGCAGGGCGCGCACGGCGTCGGAGTGGCCGTGGTAGGCGGCGAGCATCACGAGCGAGTCGCCGCGGTCGTTGGTGAGGTTGGCCGGGACACCCGCGTCGACGTACGCCACGAGCGCCTCGGTCTGTCCCCGCCGGGCCAGATCGAAGATCTTGGTCGCGAGCTCCACGACCTCGGGGTCGGGGACTTCGGTCATCGGCCGGACCGCCTCTCCGCTACACGTCACGCCGGGTGCCTACGACTGCGCCGGGTGCAGCCGTACGAGTGAATCGCCAGGGTACTGGCTCGCGCGGCACATGACCCGATGTGCCCGAGGTAAAGATCACCACAGACGTGGCCGGGCGCAACAGCCGTGCCCGCAGGACCACGGACCACTCCGCCACTCGGGGGAAATCGTCCGAATTTCACCCAGTTGCACCTTTTATCGTATGGATACATCCTGTGAGCCTGGAAGTACTCATGGTGACTGTCCCCGCGAACCAGGAGAACTCAAATGATCCTGTCCATCTCAGGCGTGGTCCTGCTCGGCATCGTCGTCTTCATCTTCTTCCGCAAGGACGGCCTGAAGGCCTCGCACGCGGTGGTGGCGATGCTCTTCGGCTTCTACCTGGCGAGCACGGCCATCGCCCCGAGCATCAAGGCGGGCGGCGAGAGCCTGGCGAGCCTCCTCGGCGGCATCAAGTTCTGACCACCCCACTCCCCGTACGCACCGACTGGAGGCATCAGTGGCCCGGCGCCCCCTCCCCCGCATTCTGAGCAACGGCAGCGCCCAGCTCGCCCGGAGCCGGGAGCTGGCCCGGACGGCCGCCGACAGCGCCACCGACGTCCTCCACCCGCTGATCACGATCACGCGGGGTCTGCGCCGGCTGGCAGCGGCCGGGCGGCGCAGATGGACCGAGACCCCGAAGGAGAAGCGGGGGGCGCTGCTGTTCCTGGTGGCCTCCGTGATCCTCGTGGTGGCCCTGGTGCCGTACGGGCCGCTGCTGGCCGCCATCACCCTGATGGCGGCCGCGGCCTGGCAGGGCCGGGACCGCACACCGGCGGCTCCCGACGGGCCCGACGAGTCGCAGACCGAGCGCCTGAAGTCGCTGTACGAGGCGCTCGTGCCGTACTTCTCCACCGCCGAGGACCCCGAGCCGCTGTACGCGCACGGCGGCGCGTGGGACAAGGCCTTCCCCACCTACGCGTTCGACGGCGGCGGCCGGATCTCCCATCTGGTGGTGCGCTACCCGGCATACTTCACCGACGGCGAGGCCGAGGCCCGCGCGCGGATCGAGCACCTCCTCGCGGCCAAGTCCGGCCGCGGCCGCGAGTACCACTTCACGTGGGACGAGGAGGGCAACCAGTTGACGCTCGGCGTGCTGCTGCCCCTCCCCGTCGACATCACGGCCCAGCGCTTCGTCACCGCCCCCGGCGAGACGGTCCTGGGCTTCACCGACCCGACCCGGGTCCGGCGCACGCTTCCCGTCGGCCAGGGCGAGCAGCGGCGGGACGTGCCCCCGGTCGTGTGGCGCACGGGCCTGCGCTCCACGGAGCCGCACCTGCTCGTCCTGGGCCAGCCCGGCAGCGGCGTCTCGACGCTGCTGCGCTCCATCGCGCTGCAGGCCCTCCGGCACGGCGACGTGGTGATCGTCGACGGCGGCGGCACCGGCGAGTACGCCTGCCTGACCGGCCGGGACGGCGTCCTGGCCGTCGAGTGCGGCCTCAGCGGCGCGACGGCCAGCCTGGAGTGGGCCGCGACCGAGACGGAGCGCCGCCTCATCGCCGCCAACCGCGCCCACCAGGCGGGCCACCCCCCGCCCGACGACACCAAGCGGCCGCTGTGGATCCTGCTGGACCGCCCCACCGCGTTCACCCACCTGGCCGCGGCCGACGACCGCAAGGATCCGCAGTCCCTCCTCCAGGTGCCGCTGCGGCACGGGCGCCCGGCGAACGTGACCGTGGTGGTGGCCGACCAGCTCGACGCCCTGGAGGCCCTCGGCGAGCCGGTGCACCGGCACACCCGGGCGTGCGTGGTCCTCGGCCCGGCCACGGCCGAACAGCTCGAGTCGGTGCTGGGCGCGCCCCCGCACACCACGCCCGTGGACCAGATCCCGCCCGGGCGCGGTTACGCCCGCCTGGGCACGGGGCCGGTCCACCGCCTCCAGGTGCCGGCCACGCCCAATCCCTTCGACGACGCGGCCCCCGAGGCATACCGCGAGGCGGTCCTCGCCCTCCTGCCGCCGCGCACGACACCGGCCGACGGGGAGACGGTCCCCGAGCCGGACGGATCACCCGGCGAGCCGGAGCCGGTACCGACGGAACAGGTGCCGACTGACCAGGTGCCGACAGAGCATGTACCGACAGAGCATGTACCGACGGAGCAGGAACCGGAGCCCGTCCCGGCGGCCGTGACCGCGGAGCCCGCCGCGGCGACGGTGACCACCGAGCCGCCGGAGCCGCAGCCGCAGCCGCAGCCGCAGCCGGAACCCCAGCCGGCCCTCACCGAGGAACCCTCGCCGAGCCCGAGCCCGAGCCCGGTCCCGGTCCTCACGAAGGACCCCGTGCCGACACCGGTCCCGGTCCTCACCAAGGACCCTCTGCCGGATACAGACCCGGCCCTCACCAAGGCCCCCCTGCCGGACCCGGTCCCCGTCCTCACCAAGGACCCCCGGCCGAACACACACCCCGTCCTCACCAGGGACCCCCTTCCGGACCCGGTCCCCGTTCTCACGAAGCCGACGGAGGCACAGCAGGGCTAGCCCTGCCGGGCAGGGCGCAGGGGGCGGGCGTTCGCCCCCTACGCGACGAACGTGCGCGGCGCCTCCGTGCCGGCCACTCCGCCCGACTCCACCAGACCCGCCGCCGCGGCCAGCCGTACCGCCGCCTCCTCGGCCACCGCCCCGCCCACGGTGAACGGCAGCCGCACATACCCCTCGAACGCCCCGTCCACCCCGAACCGCGGCCCGGACGGCACGCGCACGCCCACGCGCTCCCCCGCCTCCGCGAGCCGCGACCCGGACAGCCCCCCGGTCCGCACCCACAGGGTCAGCCCGCCCTGCGGCACCTCGAACTCCCACGAGGGCAGCTCCCGGCGCACGGCCGCCACCAGCTCGTCCCTGTTCGACCGGGCCTGGTCCCGCCGCACCTGCACGGCCTGCTCCCAGCCCCCGGTGCCGAACAGCCAGTTGACGGCCAGCTGCTCCAGCACGGGCGTCCCCAGATCGGCGTAGGCCCGGGCCGCGACCAGGCTGCGGATCACGTCCGGCGCGGCCCGCACCCACCCGATGCGCATGCCGGCCCAGAACGCCTTGCTCGCCGACCCCACGGTGATCACGGTCGACCCGGCGGGATCGAAGGCGCACACCGGCCGCGGCATCTCCACGTCCGGGTCGAGCCACAGCTCGCTCATCGTCTCGTCGGCGATCAGCACCGTCCCCGCGGACCGCGCCGCGTCCACCAGCCGCCGCCGCTGGTCCTCGTCGGCGAGCGCGCCCGTCGGGTTGTGGAAGTCGGCCACGACGTAGGCGATCCGGGGCGCGGCGTCGCGCAGGACCTGCCGCCAGCGGTCCATGTCCCAGCCGGTGAGCCCCTCGGCCATCGCGACGGGCACCAGCCGGGCCCCGGCCTCCCGCATCAGCTGGAGGATGTTGGCGTAGGAGGGCGACTCGACGGCGATGCGCTCGCCCCGCCCGCCGAAGAGATGGCAGATGGCGTCGATCGCCCCCATCGCCCCGGTCGTCACCATGATCTGCTCGGGCATGGTGGGGATGCCGCGCAGCGTGTACCGCTCGGCGATCATCGCCCGCAGCGCGGGAAGCCCGGCGGGATAGTCGCCGTGCGTGTGCGCGTACGGCGGCAGCTCCTCCAGCGCGCCCTGCACGGCCCGGGTGAGCCAGGGCTCGGGGGCGGGCAGCGCGGCGCAGCCGAGGTCGATCATCGAGCCCAGGGCCTCCGGCGGCAGCGGCTCCAGTCCCCGGGCGGGCAGCGGGTTCCCGGCGGGTACGGCGGTCCAGCTGCCCGCTCCCCGCCGCGACTCCAGGAACCCCTCGCTGCGCAGCGCCTCGTAGGCGGCGGCGACCGTCGTACGGCTGACGCTGAGGGAGAGGGCGAGTTCCCGTTCGGCGGGCAGCCGGGCGGCCACCGGGACGCGCCCTTCGAGCACCAGCAGGCGGATGCCGTCGGCGAGCGCGCGATAGGCGGGCGGGCGGCGTGTGCCGGGTCCTGCCGGGCGGTCCTGCTGGGAGTTGAGCAGCCGGGCGAGCTGTGCCGCCCCCACGGCCGAGGTCCACTGCGCCATCGGAATAAGTCCACCTTCCCCGGATTGGCCCTGGATGGCCGCTCCATCCAAGCCACAGGGTGTCATGCATCAGTCCACTACCACCACACGGGGGCACATCATGGCCACGCGGGGGCATCTCACCCGGCGGCTCGTCCAGCTCTACGCCGGTCTCGCGCTGTACGGCGCGAGTTCCGCCCTGCTCGTCCGCTCGGGTCTCGGCCTGGAGCCGTGGAACGTCCTGCACCAGGGCCTCGCCGAGCGGACGGGGCTCTCGATCGGCGTCGTCCTGACGATCGTCGGCGCGGCCGTGCTGCTCGCGTGGATCCCGCTCCGCCAGCGACCGGGCCTGGGCACGATCTCCAACGTGCTGGTGATCGGCATGGCGATGGACGCGACCCTGGCCCTGGTACCCGACGCGCACGGCTGGCCTCTCCGCGTGACCGAGATGACGGCCGGGATCATCCTGAACGGCGCGGCGACCGGTCTGTACATCGCCGCGCGCTTCGGACCGGGCCCGCGCGACGGCCTGATGACCGGGCTGCACCAGCTCACGGGCGTGTCGATCCGTCTGGTCCGTACGGGCATCGAGCTCACCGTCGTGGCGACCGGCTTCGCCCTGGGCGGCACCGTCGGGGTCGGCACCCTGCTGTACGCGCTGTCCATCGGCCCGCTCGCCCAGGTGTTCCTGCGGCTGTTCGCCGTCCCCGCGGCACCCGTCGGCAGCACCGTCGTTGCCACCGGTCAACCCGAAGGGGCGATACTGCGTCCGTGACCCCGCGGATACGCCACCCCTACCTCGACCATCCCGGCCCGATCCCCTTCGCCCACCGGGGCGGGGCCGCGGACGGCCTGGAGAACACGGTGCGGCAGTTCCGCGCCGCCGTCGAGGCCGGCTACCGGTACGTCGAGACCGACGTGCACACCACCCGGGACGGCACCCTCGTCGCCTTCCACGACGCGACGCTGGACCGGGTGACCGACGGCGCGGGACGCATCGCCGACCTGCCGTGGCATGAGGTGCGGCAGGCGCGCGTGGCGGGCCGCGAACCCGTACCGCTCTTCGAGGAACTGCTGGAGACCTTCCCCGACGTGCGCTGGAACGTGGACGTCAAGGCGGAGGCCGCCCTGCTCCCCTTCCTCGACCTGGTCGGCCGGACCGATTCCTGGGACCGGATCTGCCTCGGCTCGTTCTCCGAGGCACGGGTGGTGCGCGCCCAGCGCCTGGCCGGGCCGCGGCTGGCCACGTCGTACGGCACCCGTGGCGTGCTCGGTCTGCGGCTGCGCTCCTGGGGGCTGCCGGCGGCGGTGCGCCGCTCGGCGGTGGCCGCGCAGGTGCCGGAGGTGCAGTCGGGGATCCAGGTCGTCGACCACCGCTTCGTGCGCGCCGCCCACGCGCGCGGGCTCCAGGTGCACGTCTGGACGGTCAACGATCCCGAGAGCATGCACCGGCTCCTCGACCTCGGTGTGGATGGCATCATGACCGATCACATCGACACGTTGCGCAAGGTCATGGAGGACCGCGGCGTCTGGGTCTGAGACCCCGGGCCCGGCGCCTTCGCGCGGACACGGGGAAGCGAGGGCACGGGTGGGCACCGACACCCTGCGGACACCGCCCGCCGACGGGGCGGATCTCAGACGCGAGCAGCGCGGCTGGTACTTCTACGACTGGGCCTGCTCCGTCTACTCGACGAGCGTGCTCACCGTCTTCCTCGGCCCCTATCTGACGTCGGTCGCGGAGTCGGCCGCGGACGGCGACGGATACGTCCACCCGCTCGGCATCCCGGTGCGCGCCGGGTCCTTCTTCGCGTACTCGGTGTCCCTGTCGGTGATCGTGGCCGTGCTGGTCATGCCGCTGGTGGGCGCCGCCGCCGACCGCACCGGCCGCAAGAAGCCCCTCCTCGCGGCCGCCGCGTACACGGGTGCCGGGGCGACGACGGCCATGTTCCTGCTGGACGGCGACCGCTACCTGCTCGGCGGCGCGCTGCTGGTCGTCGCCAACGCCGCGCAGTCCGTGGCGATGATGCTCTACAACGCCTACTTGCCGCAGATCGCCCCGCCCGAACAGCGGGACGCGGTGTCCTCGCGGGGCTGGGCCTTCGGGTACGCGGCCGGCGCGCTGGTCCTCGTCGCCAACCTGGTGCTGTACACCGGCCATGAGGGCTTCGGCGTCTCGGAGGGCACGGCCGTGCGCATCTGCCTGGCGTCGGCCGGTCTGTGGTGGGGCGCCTTCGCGCTGATCCCGCTGACCCGGCTGCGCGACCGGAAGCCGGCCCCGCGGGAGGCGGCGGCCCTGCCCGGCTTCCGGCAGCTCGCCGCGACGGTCCGCGACATGCGCCGCCACCCCCTGACCCTCGCGTTCCTGCTCGCCTACCTGCTCTACAACGACGGCATCCAGACGGTGATCTCCCAGGCCTCGGTCTACGGCTCCAAGGAACTGGGCCTCGGGCAGTCCACCCTGATCGGGGCCGTGCTGCTGGTGCAGGTGCTGGCCGTGGCGGGCGCGCTGGTGATGGGACGGCTGGCCCGGATCCACGGCGCCAAGCGCACGATCCTCGGCTCGCTCGTCGCCTGGACGGTGACGCTGGCGGCCGGGTTCTTCCTGCCGGCCGGCGCACCGGTGTGGTTCTTCGTCCTGGCCGCCGGGATCGGTCTGGTGCTCGGCGGCAGCCAGGCGCTGTCCCGCTCCCTGTTCTCCCACCTCGTCCCGCCGGGCAAGGAGGCCGAATACTTCTCCGCGTACGAGCTGAGCGACCGCGGCATGAGCTGGCTCGGCCCGCTGCTGTTCGGGCTCACCTACCAGCTCACCGGAAGCTACCGCGACGCGATCATCTCGCTGGTGATCTTCTTCGTCCTCGGATTCGCCCTGCTCGCACGGGTGCCGGTACGGCGTGCGATCGAAGAAGCGGGGAATCCGGTTCCTGACAGGATTTAGCACTCGACGCGAAAGGGCTGTAGTGTACGCGTTTGGCCTGCCAGGCGTACCGTTACTGCGCGTCAAAGATGCCGAAACGGTGGGTTACATCTGCTAGCAGATGTGACAAACCGGGCGCTGGTGGGTACAACAAGGGCGGCTACGACGGCGACGCATGACCCGGAACGGGACTCGGAACGGGAATCTTTACCGCCGACCGGACGTTGACCGGATGACGACGACAGCGACACCTGTCCTGTGGGCGACAAGCCCGGGAGGCACGATTCATGAGTGAGCGAGCTCTTCGCGGCACGCGCCTCGTGGTGACCAGCTACGAGACGGACCGCGGCATCGACCTGGCCCCGCGCCAGGCCGTGGAGTACGCATGCGAGAAGGGGCACCGCTTCGAGATGCCCTTCTCGGTCGAGGCGGAGATCCCGCCGGAGTGGGAGTGCAAGGTCTGCGGGGCCCAGGCACTCCTGGTGGACGGCGACGGCCCGGAAGAGAAGAAGGCCAAGCCCGCGCGTACGCATTGGGACATGCTGATGGAGCGGCGTACCCGTGAGGAACTCGAAGAGGTCCTCGAGGAGCGCCTGGCGGTTCTCCGTTCCGGTGCGATGAACATCGCGGTTCATCCCCGGGACAGCCGCAAGTCGGCCTAGGTCCCTGCAAGGCCTGGCGGATTGATCAGCGCACATCGATAACCGCGGGCGCCGTACTCCACGTACGGCGCCCGCGGTTTTCTCATGCGGTCGCTTTCACGGCCGGATCAGGGTCATGCGGGTGTCCTCGCGCCCTGATCAGTGCGTCAGGGGCGGGCGCTGCTGCTCGGTGGCGCCGCCGCCCGGCTCGTCCCGGATGACCTCGCCCTGGACGACCTTGCCGTCGGGGCGGTACATACGCGCTTGCTGGAAGGCGCCGCCCAGGGTGCCCGGGTCGGCCTCGCGGAGCTTGCGCTCGAAGGTGCGCTCGGCGGAGCGGCTCACGGCCTTCTGGACCGGGGGCAGCAGCAGGAGCAGGCCCACGGCGTCCGAGATCAGGCCCGGGATCATCAGGAGCAGACCGCCCAGCATCATCAGGCCGTTGCCCTCGCTGTTGGGCCGGGCCGCCGCGGGCATCACACCGCTCTGCTGCTGTTGCAGCGTCTCGGAGAGCTTGCGGAAGGCACGCCGGCCTGCCCGCTTGATCACCACGGAACCGAGGACGAGGCCCGCCAGCAGGACCAGGAAGACCACCAGGCCGCTCGACGCCCCGGCGACCAGCGTGAGCAGCCAGATCTCCAGCACGAGCCACGCGGCGATCCCCAACGGCAGGAACGTGCGCAGGCGGGAGCGCCGGGGCCGGGCGGGGTGGCTGGGGGTCTGAGCGCCAGTCGTCATGACTCCAGTGTGCCCGGCCCCGGCTCAGCACGGGATAAGGCCCCGATCAGGCGTTCCTGTACGGGGGCGGGCCCGCGGCGGCTACGGCTTCGACGGCTCGCCGCCGCGCCCCGTGACGGGCGGCTTGGCGCCGCGCCCCGTGACCTTGCCGACGCGCTCCCCCACGCCCCAGGCCGTGACCCGCCACAGGGCCTCGACGAGAATGTCGCGGCTCATCTTGGAGTCGCCCAGTTCGCGCTCGACGAAGGTGATGGGCACCTCGACGACCTGGTAGCCGGCCTTCACGGCGCGGCGGGCGAGGTCCACCTGGAAGCAGTAGCCCTGCGAGGCGACCTCGTCGAGGCCGAGGCCCTCCAGGGTCTCGCGGCGGAAGGCGCGGTAGCCGCCGGTGATGTCGCGCAGCGGCAGGTCCAGCGCCAGCCGGGAGTAGAGGCTGCCGCCCCGGGAGATGACCTCGCGGGACTTCGGCCAGTTCACCACCCGGCCGCCGGGCACCCAGCGCGAGCCCAGCACCAGGTCGGCGTTCTTGAGGGCGGTGAGCAGACGGGGCAGCTCCTCGGGCTGGTGGGAGCCGTCGGCGTCCATCTCGACCAGCACGCCGTAGTCGCGCTCCAGGCCCCAGCGGAAGCCCGCGAGGTAGGCCGCGCCGAGGCCCTCCTTGCCCTTGCGGTGCAGCACGTGGACCTGGTCGTCCGAGACCGCCAGCTCGTCGGCGAGCTTGCCGGTGCCGTCCGGGCTGTTGTCGTCGGCCACGAGCACGTGCGCCTCGGGGACGGCCTCGCGCACCCGGCCGACGATGCTCTTGATGTTCTCCGCCTCGTTGTAGGTCGGGATGATCACCAAGGCCGTGCCGAGCGGGCCGAACTTCCTCCCCTGGGCTCCTGCCGCGAGGGTGCCGTCGCCGTCGTTCACTGCTGCCCCTTCATGTCCGTACGCAGGGGTCCACCATAGTGGCCCTCGTCTGCGCTGACGTGACAGGACGTTCGAATGGTGGTGTCGAATCCGCTAGACGCGGGTAGGAATGCGCGCCTTCGCGACGCGCGCGTACGGCGGATGGGGGCCCGGCGCCCTTCGGGCCGACCTGGGATCCGCCGGCTGCGGATCGACCGAAAGCCGTTGTCTACTGAGCGCCCGGGCCCCACCCGGGTCACACCTCCCCGACCGGCCGGAACGCTCCCTCGGCGCTGCGCCGGCCTGAGCCTGGCTCCCAGTGGCGGTGCCCCGGTGCGGCACACCGTCCCTGACCCGGCGGCGCTGCGGCGAGTGTGCGAACGCTCCCCGGTCGGGCGTCCGGTGGTGGACTCGGCCGAACCTACCGGCCCCCTGCGGCTGCCTGTCAACAGCCGTTTGACCTGCGCATTCCGCGGCAAAGTCCAGGTCAGTGCCGTGGATGCGCAGGTCGCGCGCGGGGGGCGCGGCGCACGATCGCGTGCGCGCCACCCCCGTAGATCACTCGCCCGGCCGTACGAAGACCGTGCGTCCGCCCACCACCGTCCGCAGGCAGACGGGCAGGTCGCGGCCGGGGGTGAGGTCGGGCAGCCCCGGGGTGCCGGAGCGGGGGTCGGTCGACCAGCGGGCCACCCGGTCGTCCGGGGCCTGGACGACGAGCTCGCCGGTGCGCCAGACGGCGTAGTCGGCCGGGGCACCCGGGACCAGGACCCCCGCGTCGTCCCGTCCGACGGCCCGCCAGCCGCCGCGCGTGTGCGCCGTGAACGCGGCGCGCACGGAGACGCGGTGCCCGGGCGTGCGGTGGAAGGCGGCGGCCCGGACCGTGCCCCAGGGGTCGAGCGGGGTGACCGGGCTGTCGGAGCCGAAGGCAAGCGGCACACCGGCGCGCAGCAGGGCCGCGAAGGGGTTCAGGGCGCGGGCCCGCTCCGCCCCGAGCCGCTGGGCGTACATGCCGTTCTCGCCGCCCCACAGGGCGTCGAAGGCGGGCTGGACGGAGGCGGTGAGGCCGAGTTCGGCAAAGGCGGCGATCGACTCCGGGGTGAGCATCTCGGCGTGCTCCACGCGGTGCCGGGCGGCCCGGATCCGGGCGAGGCCCAGCTTCTCGGCGGCGGCGCGCACGCCCTCGACCACGGCGTCCACGGCCGCGTCCCCGATGGCGTGGAAGCCGGCCTGGAGTCCTGCCTCGGTGCAGGCGGTGACGTGCGCGGCGATCGCGGTGGCGTCCAGGTAGGCCCGGCCGGTGTGCCCGGCGTCGGCGTACGGCTCGTGCAGGCAGGCCGTGTGCGAGCCGAGGGCGCCGTCGGCGAACAGGTCCCCGGCGGCGCCGACCGCGCCCAGTTCGCGTGCCTTGGCGACGTCCTGCTCGGCCCAGTAGCCGACGACGCGGGGTCCGGGCTCGTCGCCGGCGAGGCGCAGCAGGCCGGTGAAGTCGTCCTCGGAGGAGATCTCCGGGCCGGCGCACTCGTGGACCGTGCCGATGCCGAGCGAGGCGGCGTGCGCGAGGGCGGCGCGCTGTGCCTCGGTGCGCTGGGCGGGCGTCACGGCCGCGAACGCGGCGGCCCGGACGGCGTGGTGGGCGTCGGCGGTGAGCGGCCCGTCCTCGCGGGGTGCGTCCGGGGCGAGGTCGAGCAGGGCGGTCGTGACGACCGCCGAGTGGACGTCGATCCGGCTCAGGTACAGCGGCCGGTGCCCGGTGGCCTCGTCCAGCTCGGTCCGCGTGGGCGGGCGGCCGCCGGGCCAGCGTGCGGCGTCCCAGCCGTGCCCGAGCAGCACGCGGTCCCGCGGGCGGGCGGCGGCGAAGTCCCGGACGAGGGCGAGGGCGGCTTCGAGGGAGGGGGCGTTCGACAGGTCGAGGCCGGTGAGGGCGAGGCCGGTCGCGGTGGTGTGCACATGCGCGTCCGTGAACGCGGGGGTGACCAGCGCTCCGTCCAGGTCGACGACCTCGTCGACCCCGTCAGCGAAGGCGTCGGCGGCACCCTCGGAACCGACCCAGGCGACCTGCCCCCGCTCCACGACCATCGCGGTGGCGAACGGGTCGGCGGGGCTGTGGACCTCTCCGCGGCGGAGCAGGACGGTGCGGGGCGGCGTACGGGACTCACTCATGGAGCACAGTTTCACAGGCCGCGCCTCCCGCCCCGCGAAGGGGTGGGCCGGTCAGATCCTGGGCGGCCGCGCCTCGTACGGCGTGGACAGCACCACCGTGGTACGCGTGGACACGCCCGCCAGCGACCGCACCCGGGCCAGCAACTCCTCCAGCTCGTGCGGCGTCGCCACGCGCACCTTGAGGATGTAGTTCTCGTCGCCGGCCACGCTGTGGCAGGCCTCGATCTCCGGCACCCCGGCCAGCCGGTCGGCGATGTCGTCCGGAGCGCTCGGGTCGAACGGCTTCACGGAGATGAACGCGGTCATGGGCAGTCCCACGGCCTCCGGGTCGACGACCGCCGCGTAGCCGCGGATGACCCCGCGCTGCTCCAGCCGCCGCACCCGCTGGTGCACGGCCGAGGTGGACAACCCCGTGGCCTTGCCCAGGTCGGTGTAGCTCATCCGCCCGTCCTTGACGAGCAGCTGCACGATCTGTCGGTCCAGCTCCTCCATGGCGCAAGAACCTACAGGGCGGTTGATCTCCCGGGATACCCGAGGAGCCCAGGTCATGCCCGGTTCGTGATGTGGCCGGGAGGCGGCGGTCACCCGTCCGGGGGACAAACCCGCCGCAGGGGGCACCTGCGCTCGGCATGTGACGAACGCCACAGGGATCGAACAGTCTCCGTGATGTTCTCGTGATTACCACCCAGGGGGGACGGGAAGTGCTTGCTGTGGTCGAGGCCGCAGTGCCTGATACGGCCCAGCCCGAGGGGGAGAACCCAATGCAGAGTCTTAAGCGCCCTGGTCGCACCGCACCCAAGCGGCCCCAGCTCGTCGTCGAGCCCGAGCCGGAGGGCGTCGAACCCGACGCCTACGACGACGAGTTCGACGCCTACGACACCTTCGAGATGTTCCGGGTGGTCTGCCCGGACTGCGCGCAGCCCATCGCCCTGCTGGCGGACGAGGAGGTGCTCCCGGAGCACGCGCTGTGCGCCTCGCCGTGGAACCCGTTCGGGCTCACGGTCTGTGCCGGAACCGGCCGCAGGGCCGCCGACGCCCGCCCCGCGGACGAGTCCGTGGAGCCGCAGGAGCAGGACACGGCCCTGCTGTTGACGCTCCCTCAGGGGCTCGACTGGCGCACCCAGCCCTTCTCGCACGTCGGCGGCCCGGGCTCGCGCCCGATCAGGGTCCCGGTCATGCGCCGCAACGCGGCCTGAGCGGCGGTTCCGCCCCGCTCCACCCCCGTGACTGCCCCCGCACCGCGGCATGGACCGCCGTGGTGCGGGACCGGTACGTCCGGAGCCGGGCGCACCCTGAACGCACGCCCGATTCCGTCACCCGGTGACCTGTCCGGCCTCTGCCGCGTTGCCCGGGTATGACCCCCATCTCCTCAGCGACCGGGCGTCAGCGCCTCCTGTACGTCCCGCCGCCCGCAGAATCGGTTCGGCCGAGTCCGCCGCGATATCAGGACCCGCCGATCTACCGCGACTTGATGCGCACCTGGGCCGAGGGCGGCCGCACCCTGCCGGGCCGGCACGACCCGGAGTGGATGCGGCTCGCGGCGCCCTGGCGGGGCCTCGACCAGTTCAGCGTTCCTCTGGACCCAGCAGGTGGCGGGCGATGACCATGCGCTGGATCTGATTGGTGCCCTCCACGATCTGCAGCACCTTGGCCTCGCGCATGTAGCGCTCGGCCGGGAAGTCGGCGGTGTAGCCGTAGCCGCCGAGGATCTGCACGGCGTCGGTGGTGACGCGCATCGCCGTGTCCGTGCAGTGCAGCTTGGCCATGGCGGCCTGCCGGGCGAACGGCCGGCCCGCGTCGCGCAGCCGGGCCGCCGCGAGGTAGAGCGCCCGGCCCGCCTCGATCTGCGTGGCCATGTCGGCGAGCATGAAGCGCAGGCCCTGGAAGTCGGCGATCGGCTTGCCGAACTGGCGTCGCTGCGCCGCGTAGGCCAGCGCCTCGTCGAGCGCCGCCTGCGCCAGGCCGATCGCGCACGCCGCGATGCCGAGCCGCCCGGAGTCCAGGGACGACAGGGCGATCGCGAAGCCCAGTCCCTCCTCGCCGATGCGGCGGGCGTCGGGGACCCGGACGCCGTCGAAGTGGACCTGGGCCGTGGGCGAGCCCTTCATGCCCATCTTCTTCTCGGGCGGCGCGGCACTCACCCCCGGCGCGTCGCCGGGCACCAGGAAGGCGGTGATCCCGCGCGGGCCCTCCTCGCCGGTGCGGGCCATGACGGTGTAGAAGTCCGCGACGCCGCCGTGGGTGATCCAGGCCTTGGACCCGGTGATCACCCAGTCGTCGCCGTCCCGGACGGCCCTGGTGCGCAGGGCGGCGGCGTCCGAGCCGGAGTGCGGCTCGGAGAGGCAGTAGGCGCCGAGCAGGCCGCCGCCGAGCATCGCGGGCAGATGCTCGACCTGCTGCTCCTTGGTGCCGTAGGCGGCCAGGGCGTAGGAGGCCAGGGTGTGCACGCTGACCCCCAGGCCGACGGTGAGGCGGGCCGCCGCGAGTTCCTCTAGCACCTGGAGATAGACCTCGTAGGGCTGGTCGCCGCCGCCGTACTCGGAGTCGTAGGGCAGGCCGAGCAGGCCGGAGCGCGAGAGCAGGGTGAAGAGCTCGCGCGGGAAACGGCCGGCGTCCTCCTCCTCGGCCGCGGCCGGGACGATCTCCTGCTGCGCGATGTCGCGCACGAGTGAGATCAGGTCCCGGGCCTCCTCCGTGGGCAGTTGTCGGTCCACCGGCTGCGGGGCGCGGTCGGGCATGGCGACGCTCTCCTCCCTGTCGGGCGCTGGCGGACGGGCCCATGGGTGGGGGCGACGCCGCCGGGTCGTTCTGGTGCCTGGCCGATGCTTGCAGTCCCGGGTCGCGGAAGCTGCTGACCAGCGGCTGTGCGCTGTGAGTATGCCCGATCGGAGGCATCCCGTCACCAGTTAACGACCGCTTACTCCAAGAAATGGCCGAGCGTGCCGGGGCCCGCGAAATTGGTCCGCACCATTGACCAACTGGTCTAGTCCTCCTACTGTTTCGCTCCACCGACTCACCGCGTTCATGCCAATGAGCGCGGCGTTCCCCTCTCCCCACGAGGAGACACCGGATGCACACCCCCCACCCTTCCCGCTTCCGGGCCATCGTGTCCGCCGCCTGTTGCGCCGTCCTCGGCGCCGGGCTGCTGGCCGGCGCGGGCACCACCGCCACCGCGGCGACCTCGGCTCAGGAGGCCGCCGCAGACGTCCAGGCCGCCCCGCAGGCCAAGGCCGGCTCCAAGGTCCTCGGGTACTTCACCGAATGGGGCACCTACGACCGTAAGTACCACGTCAAGAACATCGAGACGTCCGGCTCGGGCGCGAGGCTCACCCACATCAACTACGCCTTCGGCAACGTCACCGGCGGCAAGTGCGCCATGGGCGACGCCTACGCGGCCACCGACCGGGCCTACACCGCCGCCGAGTCCGTCGACGGCAAGGCCGACACCTGGGACCAGCCGCTGCGCGGCAACTTCAACCAGCTGCGCAAGCTCAAGCAGAAGCACCCGGACCTCAAGGTCCTGTGGTCCTTCGGCGGCTGGACCTGGTCGGCCGGGTTCGGCGAGGCCGCGAAGAACCCGGCCGCCTTCGCCCAGTCCTGCTACGACCTGGTCGAGAACTCCAAGTGGGCCGACGTCTTCGACGGCATCGACATCGACTGGGAGTACCCGAACGCCTGCGGCGCCACCTGCGACACCAGCGGCAAGGCCGCCTTCACCAACCTGATGCAGGCGCTGCGCGCCAAGTTCGGCTCGAAGAACCTGGTCACCGCGGCGATCACCGCCGACGCCACCCCGGGCGGCAAGATCGACGCCGCCGACTACGCGGGCGCCGCCCGGTACGTCGACTGGTACAACCCGATGACCTACGACTTCTTCGGCGCCTGGGACGCCGCCGGACCGACGGCCCCGCACTCGCCGCTGACCTCGTACGCCGGCATACCGAAGGCGGACAACCACTCCTCGGCGACCATCGCGAAGCTGAAGGGCCTCGGCATCCCCGCCTCGAAGCTGCTGCTCGGCATCGGCTTCTACGGCCGCGGCTGGACCGGTGTCACCCAGGCGGCCCCGGGCGGCACCGCGACCGGCCCGGCGGCGGGCACCTACGAGCAGGGCATCGAGGACTACAAGGTCCTGAAGACCAAGTGCCCGGCGACGGGGACGGTGGCCGGCACGGCGTACGCCAAGTGCGGCAGCGACTGGTGGAGTTACGACACCCCGGCGACCATCGCGACCAAGATGAACTACAAGAACCAGCAGGGGCTGGGCGGCACGTTCTTCTGGGAGCTGAGCGGCGACACCGCCAACGGTGAGCTGATCAAGGCCATCAAGTAGTCCCGGGCGACCGAGAGGGGCGGAGGGTCCGTGCGGACGCTCCGCCCTTGCTCATGTGCCCCGGCGGGCCGGTTCCGGGGCCCGGTAGGCCGGGTCCAGCTCCTCGATGGCCCGCAGGGCGCCGCCGAGCGTCTTCACCAGCAGCTCGCACATGGTCGCGCGGGGCAGCTCCGGACGGTCGATCCACTCCAGCGTGGCGCCCTCGACGCTGCAGACCCAGGCCAGCAGGGCCATGCGCGCCAGCGGGGTGACGTCGGCACGGCCGTACGCGCCCTCGGCGATCGTGGCGACCACGGCCGCGCGCACCCCGTCACGGATGGCGTGCACCTCGGTGTCGAAGCCGACGCCGCCGCTGACGATCGTGCGGTACGCGGCCTGGTTGTGCTCGGCGTAGCGCAGATAGCTGTCGACGGTGCGCTGGACCCGGTCGACCGGGGGCAGTTCGAGCCCGCCCGCCGCCAGCGTGATCAGCTCGGCGACCGAGTCCTGGATGATGGCCAGGTAGTAGCCGCGCTTGGACTGGAAGTAGTAGTAGATCAGCCCCTTGGCGACGTGCGCCTGCCGGGCGATGTCGTCCATCGACAGGGCGTCGTAGGACGTGTCGGCGAACAACCTCCGCCCGATGGCGATGAGTTCGGCACGACGCGCCGTCGAGCGCTCGGTGCCGCGGGCCCGGGGGCGCGCGGCGGGCTGGGGGCTGGTATTCACTTTCGACCCTGGTCTCACGGGCGGGGGCGGGACCTCCGCAGTATGGCAGGCCCCACACCCGGTGCGTGGGTCAGGTCACAACAGCCCGAGCTGGGTCACAAGCATCGCGACGACCACGACCAGGGCCCAGCCCATGACGTGCTCGACGATCTTCGGGCCGTCTTCGCGGGGCCCTCCGGTGCGGGCGCGGACGGCGGAGGCGGTGGCGGAGTGCGCGGTCATGGTTCTCGCTCGTTCGGTGGTGCGGGCGGACTTCCCCCGGAGTTCCGTCCCACCTTGCCACCCGGAGCGGCTTGTGCGGCCGAGAGCTTGCTCACATGCGCACGCCCACGGCCGCCAGGGCCCTGCGCTGGGCCGCGGTCGGGTCCGCCGGGAAGTAGAGGTAGCAGACGCCGCCCGTGCCGGAGACGACCGTGCCGGAGCTGTTGTACCGCTTGGTCCGCAGCCAGATGTTCTCGAACTCGCGCCGCCGGTAGACGCGCCGCACGGCCTCGTTGCTCTCGGAGTACGGGTCGTTGGCGATCACGTCGCCGTCGGCGGTGAAGCCGATGACGGTCATCAGGTGCCCCGCGGTGCCGTACCCGGCGCCGGTCAGCTCTCCCTTGGTGAACGACTGGGACGTTATGGCCGGGACCCCGGCCGCGATCAGCGTCTCCAGGTCGGTGAGCGAGCCGAGCCGCGTGACCACGCCCCCGAGGCCCTCGAAGGTCGCCGCGTAGGCGGCGTTGAACGGCCAGTTGCCGCAGCCGCCGTACTGGTGGTCGTAGGTGAACCGGGCCGCGTGGCAGACCTGCGGATCGGCGTACGACGTGTTCACCCAGGCCAGCTGCTCCGGGGTGAGCCGGCCGCCCCAGTACTCGACGATCATCTGGGAGGACGTGGGGCTGCACCAGGCCTCGCCGCCGTTGTCGTACTCGGGGTACTGGCCCTTGTGGATCTCCTGCGAGTAGCGCGGGACGGCCAGTTCCTTCGCGAGGCCGGGCGCGGAGGCCGGGACGGTGAAGCGGGCGGGGACGTCGGAGCCCATCGCGTGCAGCCGCCAGACGGTGGGCGTGGCCCGGGTGCCGGGCCTGCGGTAGAGGGTCAGACGCAGCCGGCAGGAGGCCAGGCGCAGTCCGGCCGCCGGATCGTCGATCGCCAGGGTGTCCGTCCAGACGGTGCTCCTGCCGTCGCTCTGGTCGTCGACCGAGGTGCGGCGGATGTCCTGGTCGCCGGAGGCCCAGCGGCCCATCACGTACCAGGGGCCGCTGGTGCCGTCCGAGTAGGTGACCCGGGCCTCGATCCGGATCCAGGTGCCGGGCGGGGTGTGCGCGTTCCAGGAGACGATCGCCTCCGTCGCGGGAACGGCGAGCCGGTGCGCGGGGGACGTCCAGGTGCCGTACTGCCAGGAGGCGGTGGTGCCGGTGTGCGGGTCCGTGTAGTCGGTGGTCCCGGCGGGGGTGGCGAGGACCAGGCCCGGGCGGTCGCCCGCGACGGCACGGGTGCCCCGGGCGGTACCGGAACACCAGTCGCCGTAGGTGAACCAGGCCCGGTCGTCCACGGTCCGGGTCGGGGCCGCCCGGCCGGCGGCTGCGGAGTCGGTCGTCATGGCGGCCTCGGGATCGGCGGCCGCCACACCCGCGCTTCCGGTGACGGCGGCGGCGGCCATGGCGGCCAGGACGGTTCTGCGGGAGGGCTGATCGGCTCTGCGCATGGCGGGACCCCCGGTGGTCGGAGTCGGGCAGGGGCGGGGCAGGTCCGGCACACGGTCGGTCGCATCGCATCCGTGTGTGCGCCACATATGAGCACAGCCCGCCGGGTCCTGCCAGCACTTCGACCCGCGCCACGCCCACCAATATTGGCGTCGACCAGTGGCACCGGCCCGGGGCACCGTCGTCGGAGTGACACGGGCCCGTCGTTAGAGTGCTGCGCGAGATGAATGTGCCCTTCCGCCCCGCACCGGGGTCCCTCGGCGGCCTGGCCGCCCGGATCCGCCGCCTGCCGCCGTCCTGCGGCCCCGTCCGGCTCGTCGGCGTCGACGGGCACGCCGGCTCCGGGAAGACCACGTTCACCCGGGAGTTGGCCGCGGCGCTGGACGGCGCGCCGGTGCTGCGGCTGGACGACATCGCCAGCCACGACGAACTCTTCGACTGGACCGGCCGGCTGCTGGAGCAGGTGATCGAACCACTGGCCCACGGCCGCACCGCGCACTACTCCCCCTACGACTGGCGGGCCCGCCGCTTCGGCCCGCCCCGCCCGCTGCCCCCGGCCCCGGTGCTCCTCCTGGAGGGTGTCGGCGCGGGACGCCGTGCGCTCCGCCCCCACCTGGCCCTGCTGCTGTGGCTCGACCTGCCGTGCGAGGAGGCCTGGGCGCGGGGGCGATCGCGGGACGGGGAGGAACAGCGGGAGTTCTGGAACGGCTGGGTCCCGGCGGAGCGCCGGCATTTCGCCGCCGACCCCTCGCGGCCGTTCGCCGACGCGTTGGTACGGCAGAGGGAAGAGGGATACGAGGTGCTTCCGGGGCCGGCGGGGAACTCCGAAACGGACCGCGCCCTCACTCAGGGTGACGAACCGCCCGCAGTGTGCTGAACGTGTGAAGAGACCGTGCCGGGCATCTTCCGGGAGTGCCTCAACTCGGCTTGACCGACGGCCCGTACAGGTCTTACGTTCTCCATGTGCGGCCATCGAGGGCCGCCCCAGGACGCGAAGCCCCCGGTTGTTCCCCCGTGATCGGGGGCTTCGTTCTGTCTTCTCGCGGTTCTCCGCGCGCCGCGCGGCGCCGAACGCTCACCCTCGGTCACCGGCCGCGACCGCGCCGCAGCCCCTCCCACCTCGCCGAACGGCCCGTGCGGCACCCTACGGACGCGCCGCCGCCGCGGGTACGATGCCCTCGTCGCGACCTGCGGACGGTTGCTGCGCACACGGTGCAACTCCGGTCCGTGGCACAGCGGTTCGAGCAGGGCAGCCGACCGGGGGACGGCTCGTTGGCATACCGACGGGGGCACGCTTCGTGGGGGACGTGATGGACTTCGGCACGCAGGGCCCTCAGGCCCCGGCCGACCTCGCCTGGCTACGCGGCGTGGACGCGTACACCATGGGCGCCTATCCGCAGGCCGAGGAGGAGTTCCGGGCCGCCGTGCGGATCGACCCCGGGATGGCCGACGGCTGGCTCGGGCTGCACGCGCTGCGCGTCGACACGACGACCGCGCTGCTGCGGATGTTCCGCCACCGGGACCGCTTCGGCGAACAGCGCACCCGCTACCGCCGCACGCTCAACTCCTGGTACTGGCTGGGCTGGTGGGTGCAGCCCGTGCTGGAGAGCCCGCGCGACCTGCTGCTCGCGCACGCCTCCCACTGGCTGGACGGCCGGCACGTCCCGGAGCTGGACCGGGCCCTGGCCGGACTGCCGCCGGTGGACACCGACCACCAGGTCCGCTTCCTGCACGCCTGCCGCGCCTATCTGGTCAAGGACTGGGAGCAGTTGGTCCGGCACACCGATCCGCTGCTCGACGACCCCATGCTCGGCATCGAGGCGGGGCTGTTCGGCGGCATGGCCCGGGTGCGGCTGGAGATGTACGGGCAGGCCGAGCCGCTGCTGTCCGCGGCGCTGATGCGCTGCCGCAGCGAGCAGCCGCAGCGCAAGGAGCTGCGCTACTGGCTCGCCCGGGCCCACGAGGGCACCGGCCGCAGCGCCGCCGCGCTCCCCCTGTACCGGGCCGTGCACCGGGTCGACCCGGCGTTCATGGACACCTCGGCCCGGCTCGCCGCGATCGCCGAGGGCGACGGGTACGAGGACGCCGCCGGCCTCGCGGCGATCACGCTCACCGGCACCGGGCAGGACGCCGTGGACGGGCCGGACGGCTTCGACCCGCTCTTCGGCATCGAGGGCCGCGACCTGCGCCTGCCCGACCTGGAGCCGCCCGTCTCCGCTCCCCTGCCACCGGTCACCGGCCCCGCCGTCCGCGAGCGCGGCGGTCCGACGCCGTCCCTGCCCACCGGGCCCACCGATCCCGCGTTACTGGAGGAGGCACTCGCCGAGCTGGAGCGGATGGTGGGGCTGGAGCCGGTGAAGCGCCAGGTCAAGGCGTTGTCGGCACAGTTGAACATGGCCCGGCTGCGGGCGGGCCAGGGGCTGCCCGTCCAGCCGCCGAAACGCCACTTCGTCTTCTCCGGCCCCTCCGGCACCGGCAAGACCACCGTCGCCCGCATCCTCGGCCGCGTCTTCTACGCCCTCGGACTGCTCGGCGGCGACCATCTCGTGGAGGCCCAGCGCGCCGACCTGGTCGGCGAGTACCTCGGGCAGACCGCCGTGAAGGCGAACGAACTGATCGACTCGGCCCTCGGCGGCGTCCTCTTCGTCGACGAGGCGTACGCGCTGTCCAACTCGGGCTACGGCAAAGGGGACGCCTACGGCGACGAGGCGCTCCAGGTGCTGCTGAAGCGGGCCGAGGACAATCGCGACCACCTCGTGGTGATCCTGGCCGGCTACCCCGAGGGCATGGACCGGCTCCTCGCCGCGAACCCCGGGCTGTCCTCCCGCTTCACCACGCGCGTCGACTTCCCGTCCTACCGCCCCCTCGAACTCACCGAGATCGGCAAGGTGCTGGCCGCGGAGAACGGCGACGTCTGGGACGAGGAGGCCCTCGACGAGCTGCGCTCCATCGCCGGCCACGTGGTGGACCAGGGGTGGATCGACGAGCTGGGCAACGGGCGGTTCCTGCGCACGCTGTACGAGAAGAGCTGCGCGTACCGGGATCTGCGGCTGTCGGTGTACCCCGGGGTGCTGGGGCGCGAGGACCTGGCGACGCTGCGGCTGCCGGATCTGATGCAGGCGTACGGCGAGGTGCTGTCCGGGCGGGGCCCGCAGGATCCGCCCGGACTGTGACGTACCGGCCCTACGTCGCCAGTACCTCCTCGCCCGACCTCGGCTCGGTCAGCCGTACCTCGCGCACCTGGCGGTGGGCGGGGTCGCGCACCTCCCCGACCAGCAGTTCGAGCACGTCTTCCAGCGCCACGAGTCCGAGTACCTTCCCGGAGCCGTCGGCCACCTGGGCCAGGTGCGTCGCCGCCCGGCGCATGACCGTCAGCGCGTCGTCCAGCGGCAGTTCCGACCGCAGGGTCGTCATGGGCCGCCACAGGTGCTGCGGCACGGCCCGCTCCGAGTCCTCCAGGTCCAGGACGTCCTTGACGTGCAGGTAGCCCATGAACGCGCCGTTGTCCGCGGCCACCGGGAAGCGGGAGTAGCCCGTGCGGGCGGTGAGCCCGACGATCCGCGCCGGCGTGACCGAGGGGCTGACCGTCACGAGTGACTCGCGCCGCAGCAGGACGTCCGTCACCGGGCGGGAACCCAGCTCCAGCGCGTCCTCCAGGCGCTCGGCCTCCTCCGGGTCGAGCAGGCCCGCCTGCCCCGCGTCCTCCACCAGCCGGTTGAGCTGCTCGCTGGTGAAGACGGCCTCGACCTCGTCCTTGGGCTCGACGTGGAACAGCCGCAGGATGCCCTGGGAGACGGCGCCGAGGGCGAAGGTGACCGGCTTGCAGAAGCGGGCGAACCAGACCAGGCCCGG
This sequence comes from Streptomyces sp. XY006, assembly GCF_002237655.1. Lineage (GTDB taxonomy): Bacteria > Actinomycetota > Actinomycetes > Streptomycetales > Streptomycetaceae > Streptomyces > Streptomyces levis. The sequence goes on along the minus strand of NZ_NOKT01000026.1, from coordinate 51,304 downwards.
GCTGAGCCAGAGCGCGGCCTTCTCGGGCGCCGCCATCGCCAGGTTCTTCGGGACCATCTCGCCGATGACGAGGTGGAAGAAGACCACGGCGGCCAGGGCGATCACATAGGTGAGCGGGTGGATCATGCCCTCGGGCAGGTGGACCCGCTCGAAGAGCGGCTCCAGCAGATGCGCCACGGTCGGTTCGGCGACCGCGCCGAGGGTCAGGGAGCAGACCGTGATGCCGAACTGGGCCGCCGCCATCATCTGCGGCAGCCGCTCCAGGCCGTACAGCACCTGGCGGGCGCGGGCCGTGCCGAGGGGTTCGATCTGGCTGCGGCGTACGGAGACCAGCGCGAACTCGGCGCCGACGAAGAACCCGTTGGCCAGCACGAGCAGTGCGGCGAAGAGCAGTTGGAGCAGGCTCATCGGACGGCCTCCGTCGTGGCGGTCACCGGGGCGGTCCGCACGAGCCGGACCCGTTCCGCGCGGTAGTGCCCGACCTGGCGCACCGCGAGGCGCCAGCCGGGCAGCTCGGCCTTGTCGCCGACGGCCGGGATCCGGCCCAGCAGGTCGGCGATCAGCCCGGCGACCGTCTCGTACGGGCCCTCGGGCACGTCGAGGCCTATGCGCCGGAGCACGTCGACGCGGCAGCTGCCGTCGACGTCCCAGGCGGGCCTGCCGTCCTCGGGCGGCGCGGAGGCCAGCTCGGGCAGGTCGTGGCCGTCGTGCTCGTCGCGGACCTCGCCGACGAGCTCCTCCACGATGTCCTCCAGCGTGACGACCCCGGCCGTGCCGCCGTACTCGTCGACGACGACCGCGATGGGCTGCTCGCTGCGCAGCCGGGTCAGCAGGGGCTTGACGGGCAGGGTCTCGGGGACGAGCAGCGCCGGGCGGGCGATGCGGCCGACGGGCGTGCGCAGCCGGTCCTGCACGGGCACGGCGAGGGCGTCCTTGAGGTGGACCATGCCGACGACCTCGTCGATCCGCTCCCGGTAGACGGGGAAGCGGGACAGGCCGGTGGCGCGGGTCAGGTTCACCACGTCCTCCGCGGTGGCCGAGGACTGCAGGGCGCTGACCTTCACGCGCGGCGTCATCACGTGCTGGGCGGTCAGCTCGCCGAGGGACAGGGTCCGCACGAAGAGGTCGGCCGTGTCCTGTTCCAGGGCGCCGGCCAGGGCGGAGTGGCGGGCCAGGGAGACCAGCTCGCCGGGGGTGCGGGCGGAGGCCAGTTCCTCGGCGGGCTCGAAGCCCAGGGCCCGCACGAGCCGGTTCGCGACGGCGTTGAGGCCCGCGATGACCGGGCGGAACAGCCGGGCGAAGACGTGCTGCGGTGCCGCGACGAAACGCGCGACCTGCAGCGGTCTGGACACCGCCCAGTTCTTGGGGAGCAGTTCGCCGATCACCATCTGCACGGCGGAGGCCACCAGCATGCCGACGACGACCGTGACACCGGAGACGGCGCCCTCGGGGACGCCGATCGAGGTGAACGGGCCGTGCAGCAGCTCCGCGAGCGCCGGCTCCGCGAGCATGCCGACGACGAGGGAGGTGATGGTGATGCCGAGCTGGGTGCCGGAGAGCTGGAAGGACAGTTCCTTGAGTGATTCGACGACGCGCTGGGCGCGCCGGTCGCCCTCGGCGGCGGCCTTCTCGGCCTCGGGCCGTTCGACCGTCACGAGTCCGAACTCGGCCGCCACGAAGAATCCGTTGGCGAGAATCAGCAGGAACGCGGCTGCCAGAAGCAGCAGGGGGGTGGTCATGATGCCGCCGCCTCGCCACGGTCGCGGACACGGTCCGCGCTATGTCGGCAGGGGGCGGCGCAGGTACTACAGGACGATCCGTCCATCGCCGGAGGGGGTCACTCCTCTGTCAGCAGGAAGCCTCTGCGCACCGGGCGGGGCAGCAGCGGCGAAGGCGCGTCCGTCGCGCCTCCGCCAACAGATTAATCAAGACACCGCCCGCAGCGGCAGTGGCGACCGCCGTGCGGCTTGCCACGCCTCAGCTCCGGGGCCGCTCGGGATCCGCCACGGAACGCGCCTCGACGAGCGCCCGCAGCGCCCGGGCGTCGGCGATGGCGCGCTGCCTCGCGATGCCCGGCTGGATGCCCAGGGCGGGCAGGCTGGTGCCGTCGCTGAGGCCCAGGAACACCCAGGGGTCGCCGGGCCGGAGGGTCACCTGGAGGATCTCGGCCCACGCCAGCCGGCGCTTGTTCGTGAGGTTGACCACGGTGACGCCGTTCTCGTCGGCGACGACCTTGGGACGCGCCAGCAGGAGCAGCACGGCGTCCAGCAGCAGTGCCGTGACGACGAAGCTGAGGCGCTCGGCGGGGCTGAGCTGCTGCAGCAGCATCGCGACGGCCGTGATCACCACGAGGATCGCGACGGCGGCCCCGAGCAGCACCGCGCGGGTGCTGCCCGGCCGGAACGTGACGGGCAGGGTGGGCAGGTCGGACATGGCGGTACGCCCCTCAGAGACGGCAGGCGTGGATGGCCGTGGTCAGGATGGCCCGGGCGCCGATGTCGTACAGGTCGTCCATGATCCGCTGGGCCTCCTTGGCCGGGACCATCGCGCGGACGGCGACCCAGCCCTCGTTGTGCAGCGGGGAGACGGTCGGCGACTCCAGACCGGGGGTGAGGGCGACGGCCTTCTCCAGCTGCTCGACGCGGCAGTCGTAGTCCATCATCACGTACGTCCGGGCGACCAGGACGCCCTGGAGGCGGCGCAGGAACTGCTGGACCTTGGGGTCGTCGGGGTCGGCGCCGGTGCGGCGGATCACGACGGCCTCGGACTGCATGATGGGCTCGCCGACGACCTCAAGGCCCGCGTTGCGCAGGGAGGTGCCGGTCTCGACGACGTCGGCGATGACCTGGGCGACGCCGAGCTGGATGGCGGTCTCGACGGCGCCGTCGAGGTGGACGACGGAGGCCTCGATGCCGTGCTCGGCGAGGTGGCCCGCGACGATGCCCTCGTAGGACGTGGCGACGGTCTTGCCCGCCAGGTCGGCCAGGCCGTCGATGGTGCCGGGCTTGCCGGCGTAGCGGAACGTGGAGCGGGCGAAGCCGAGCGGGAGGATCTCCTCGGCGTCGGCGCCCGAGTCGATCAGCAGGTCCCGGCCGGTGAGGCCGATGTCGAGCTGACCGGAGGCGACGTAGATCGCGATGTCGCGGGGGCGCAGGTAGAAGAACTCGACCTCGTTGGTCGGGTCGACGATCCGCAGTTCCTTGGACTCCCTGCGCTGCTGGTAGCCGGCCTCATGCAGCATCTCCGCCGCAGGGCCTGAGAGGGAACCCTTGTTGGGGACGGCGATGCGCAGCATGAGGTCGGCTTCCTTTGCGTGGGTGTGGTGCGGGGGGGGGGAGGGACGGATGCGGCTCAGAGGTGGGCGTAGACGTCGTCGAGGCTGATGCCGCGGGCGACCATCATCACCTGGACGTGGTACAGCAGCTGCGAGATCTCCTCGGCTGCCGCCTCCTTGCCCTCGTACTCGGCGGCCATCCACACTTCGGCGGCCTCCTCGACGACCTTCTTGCCGATGGCGTGGACGCCCTTGCCGACCAGTTCTGCGGTGCGGGAAGAGGCGGGGTCGCCGTGGGCGGCCTTGTGCTGGAGCTCGGTGAAGAGCTCCTCGAACGTCTTCTTGGACATGGTGACGCTCAGCCTATGCCACATACGTCTTTCGTCAGCGCCAGGGTTCGGATACTGAGCGGAGCGTGGCCGCGGTCGCCACCGCGGCCGTCACCGCCTCGTGTCCCTTGTCCTCGCTGGAGCCCTCGATTCCGGCGCGGTCGAGCGCCTGCTCCTCGGTGTCGCAGGTCAGCACGCCGAAGCCGACGGGCACGCCGGTGTCGACGGACACCTGGGTGAGGCCCTGGGTGACGCCCTGGCACACGTAGTCGAAGTGGGGGGTTCCGCCGCGGATGACGACGCCGAGGGCGACGATCGCGTCGTAGCCGCGGCCCGCGAGGACCTTGGCGACGACCGGCAGCTCCCAGCTGCCGGGGACCCTGAGCAGGGTCGGCTCGTCGATGCCCAGGTCGTGCAGGGCGCGCAGGGCGCCGTCGACCAGACCGTCCATCACCTTCTCGTGCCACTGCGCCGCGATGACGGCGACCCGGAGATCACCCACATTGCGTACGGACAGTTCCGGTGCACCCTTGCCGCTCACGTTGCTCCCTTGTGCTCTGTTACTGGTTGCCGCAGGCCGGCACGGTGGTCGTGTCGAGCCAGGGCAGGTCGTGGCCCATCCGGTCCCGCTTGGTGCGCAGGTAGCGGAGGTTGTGCTCGCCGGCGCTGACCGGCATCGGCACGCGTGCCTTGACGACGATGCCGTGCCGGGTGAGGGCGTCGGTCTTGTCGGGGTTGTTGGTCAGCAGCCGTACGCTGCGCACGCCGAGGTCGGCGAGGATCTGCGCTCCGGCCCCGTAGTCGCGGGCGTCGGCGGGCAGGCCCAGTTCGAGGTTGGCGTCGAGGGTGTCCCGGCCGCGCTCCTGGAGCTCGTAGGCGCGCAGCTTGGACATCAGGCCGATGCCGCGGCCCTCGTGTCCGCGCAGGTAGACCACCACACCGCGGCCCTCCTCCTGGATGCGGGCCAGGGAGGCGTCCAGCTGGGGTCCGCAGTCGCAGCGGGCGGAGCCGAAGACGTCGCCGGTGAGGCATTCGGAGTGGACGCGCACGAGGACGTCGTCGCCGTCGCCGATCTCGCCGTGCACCAGGGCGACGTGCTCGACGCCGTCGACGGTGGAGCGGTAGCCGTGGGCGGTGAACGTGCCGTGGGCGGTGGGCAGCTGGGTCTTCGCCTCGCGGCGGACGGTGGGCTCGCTGCTGCGGCGGTAGGCGATCAGGTCCTCGATGGAGATGATCGTCAGGCCGTGCTTGCGGGCGAAGGGGACGAGCTCGGGCAGGCGCAGCATGCGCCCGTCCTCGCCGGCGATCTCGACGATGGCGCCGGCCGGGCGCAGGCCGGCGAGGCGGGCCAGGTCGACGGCGGCCTCGGTGTGGCCGTTGCGGGTGAGGACGCCGCCGGGCCGGGCGCGCAGCGGGAAGATGTGGCCGGGGCGGACGAAGTCGTCGGGCCCGGACACGCCGTCGGCGAGCAGCCGGAGGGTGGTGGCGCGGTCGGCGGCGGAGATGCCGGTGCTCACGCCGTGCGCGGCGGAGGCGTCGACGGAGACCGTGAAGGCGGTCTTCATCGACTCGGTGTTGTCGTCGACCATCTGCGGCAGCCGCAGCCGGTCGAGTTCGTCGCCCTCCATGGGGGCGCAGATCAGGCCGCGGCACTCGCTCATCATGAAGGCGACGATCTCGGGGGTCGCCTTCTCGGCGGCGATGACGAGGTCGCCCTCGTTCTCCCGGTCCTCGTCGTCGACGACCACGACCGGGCGGCCGGCGGCGATGTCGGCGACGGCCTGTTCGACGGGGTCGAGCGCGAGGTCCTCGAACGCGCCGTCGGTGCTGTACAGGATCGGTGCGGCACTCATGCCGGCGCTCCTTCCAGGGTGGGCCGCGCGGCCTGACGCGAGCGCAGCCACCAGTCGCGCAGGCCCCACAGGACGAGCGCGCCGTAGATGACGTAGACGAAGCCGGAGAAGGCGTAGCCGTTGGCGAAGTTGAGGGGCACGCCGACGAGGTCGACGAGCAGCCAGGCGAACCAGAACTCGACCATGCCGCGGGCCTGGGCGTACATCGCGACGACTGTGCCGACGAAGATGTAGGCGTCCGGCCAGGGGTCCCAGGACAGCTTCGGGTAGGCCGTGAAGAGCAGCGCCACCGCGACCGTGCCGGCGGCGGCCGCGGCGGCCATCGCGGCCCGCTCGCGCCAGGTGGCGAACCGGACGGCGATGTGGCCGTCCTCGCCCTGTCCCTTGCCGCGCTGCCACTGCCACCAGCCGTACAGGGCAACGACCATGACGACCGCCTGCTTGCCCGCGCTGCCGGTGAGGTGGCCGAAGAAGGCGCCGAAGAGGATGAGGCCGGCCAGGAACTGCACGGGCCAGGTCCAGATGGAGCGCCGCCAGCCGAGGGCGAGGGCGGCCAGGCCGAAGAGGTTGCCGACCATGTCGGACCAGAGGATGTGCTGGCCGAAGAGGACGAACGCCTCGGAGTTCAGCGTGTTCACTCGGCCGCCCCCCGCGCGCGGTCGCCCAGCATGCGCTCGACGTACTTGGCGATGACGTCCACTTCGAGGTTGACCGGGTCGCCGGGCTGCTTGTGGCCGAGCGTGGTCAGGTCGAGGGTGGTGGGGATCAGGCTGACCGTGAAGTGGTCGAGGCCGGCGTCGACGACGGTGAGGCTGATGCCGTCGACGGTGATGGAGCCCTTCTCGACGACGTACCGGGTGAGGTCGGCGGGGAGGGAGATCTTGACGATCTCCCAGTGCTCCGAGGGCTTGCGCTCCAGGATTTCGCCGGTGCCGTCGACATGGCCCTGCACGATGTGCCCGCCGAGGCGGTCGCCGACGGCCATGGGGCGTTCGAGGTTGACGCGGGAGCCGGGCTTCAGGGCGCCGAGGCTTGAGCGGTTCAGGGTCTCGGCCATGACGTCGGCCGTGAACTCGTCGCCCTCGTGGTCGACGACCGTGAGGCAGACGCCGTTGACGGCGATGGAATCGCCGTGCTTCGCGCCCTGTGTGACGACGGGGCCGCGCAGGCGGAAGCGACAGGCGTCGTCGAGGGTCTCGACGGCGGTGACCTCGCCCAGCTCTTCGACGATTCCGGTGAACACTTCCCGGGTCCTCCTGCCTCTTCGGGCACGGACTCCGGGGCTGTCGATGACGACAGATCACACGAACGGGAACACCGGGGACGACGCCGGATGGAGTCCGTCCTCAGGACGGACCGCTCGGGCGGCGCGCACGGATGCCCGCTCGCCGCGCACTGCCTCCCATCCGGACTTTAACCGTCGGTCCAGGAATTTCACCTGGTCAACCGGTCGCTGGAGGCGACCGGGTCGCGGACTGTAACCGCCGGTTCGGACTTTCACCGACCCCGGAGTGCGCTGCTGTTGGTACACGGCCAGTGTGCCACGCCCGATCGAGGTCCAGACGGGCGAACGGTGTGGGGTGCCTCACAGAACGTGGCGCCCTCCTTTCCGAGCGCGACGGTGCGGCCAACTCCCGCGAGCGGTCCGGGACTCGGCTTGGTCCGCACCGCTTGGTCCGCACCTATTGACGCTGTGGTCTAGTCCTTTCTAGGGTCAGCGCCAGGGTCGGCACTTCCCACCCCCCACGGACCGGCCCGGCGGCGGTGACGACGGCCCTTGCCCGCCGTCGGGCCTTCCAGCGCGGGGGCGCCCCCGCGCCGCGGGCGCTACCAGCGCGGCGCCGTCTCACCCCGCGTGAACAGTTCGCCCTGTGCGCGGTCGCGCGCCGTCAGCAGCGCGCCGCGCAGGACCGCGCCACCGCCCAGGGTGGTGGCCCGCACCTCGGTGGGCAGCGGTGTCATCCGGACGAGGCGCTCACGCACCCGCGCGGCGAGCACCGCACCCCCGGCCCGCCCGACCTCACCACCGAGCACCACACACCCCGGGTCGAGAATCGCAACGACAGAGGCGACCCCGACGACCAGCCGATCGGCGAGGGCGTCCAGGAAACGGGCAGCGGGTGCGGGGGCGGCTTCCCGGGCGGCCGGCGCGGGCGCAGTCACCCGGACCGCCGCCTTCCCGACGGGTACGGGCGCGGCCTCCGGAGCCGCCGCCTCTACGACCGGCGCGGGCGCAGTCACCCGGACCGACGTCTTCCCGGCCAGTGCGGGCGCAGCCCCCGGGGCCACCGCCTCCCCGACCGGCGCGGGCTCGGCCTCTCTGGCCACCGCCTCCCCGACCAGGGCGGCGGCCGCCCGTAGCACCCCCACCGCCGAGGGTTCCTGGCCTGCCGCCGGTGGCAGGCCGGAGCGTGTCGCGAGGTCGAGCACTGCCGCCGCCGAGGCCAGGGAGTGGAAGCCGCCCTCGCAGTCGGTCGCGGTGGGCAGGGCGCCGGTGCCCGGGACGGGCAGGAAGCCGATCTCGCCGGTACCGCCGGAGGAGCCGCGGCGCAGGGCGCCGTCCAGGACCACCGCCGCTCCCGTGCCGTGGCCCAGCCACAGCAGGACGAACGTGTCGCGGTCCCGGGCGGCGCCGTCGCGCTGCTCGGCCACGGCCGCGAGGTTGGTCTCGTTCTCCACGCTCACCCGCGCCTCGGGCAGCCGCTCCTGGAGGGCCGCGACCAGCCGGCGGTGCCACTCGGGCAGCCCGGAGGAGTCGCGCAGTTCGCCACTGGCCGGGTCGATCAGCCCGGGCGCCCCGATGCAGACGGTGTGCAGCCGGTCCGTCCCGGCCTCCTTGGCCACGCGCTCGACCAGCGCGACGGCCTGCTCCACGGCGGGACCGGTGCCGGTGTCCCCGCCGATCGGCACCGACGCCTCGGCCAGCACCCGCCCCACCAGGTCGGCGACGGCCACGGCCACGCCCTCGGTGCGCACGTCCAGCGCGGCGAGGTGCGCCCGGTCGGCGACGATGCCGTAGACCTTGGCGTTGGGTCCGCGCCGCTGCTCCCCCGCCTCGCCGACGACCGCGATCAGGCCGGCGGCGGTGAGGCGGTCGACGAGGTCGGCGACGGTCGGCCGGGACAGACCGGTCAGCTGTTTCAACTGCCCTGCCGTCAGCGGGCCCTCCTGCTGGAGCAGACGCAGGGCGAGCCGGTCGTTGATGGCCCGGGCGGTGCTCGGGGATGCGGGCATGCCGGGATCCTTCCAGATCGCCGGGCCCTTTCGGCCGGGGCCCGACGGGGAGACCCTCTTATTATCAGGCAGGGTTCCTGATAGTTTACGGCGGCACCACGTGGTGCACGGGAGGCGAGCAGGAGGGGGCCGCAGAATGGGCAACGTGGTCGACGAACAGCGCGAGGTGAAGCGGTCGCGGTACGCCGTGGCCGCCGTCTTCGCGGTGCACGGCGCCGTGACCGGCTCGTTCGCCACCCGCGTGCCCTGGATCCAGGACCACGCGGGCGTCAGCGCCGGACAGCTGGGCATCGCCCTGGCGTTCCCCGCCCTCGGCGCCTCCCTCGCGATGCCGCTGGCCGGCAGTGTCAGCCACCGTTTCGGCGCCCGGAACGCGCTGCGCGGACTGATCGCCCTGTGGACGCTGTCGCTGGTGCTGCCGTCCCTGGCGCCGAACCTGCTCACCCTCTGCCTGGCCCTGTTCGTCTACGGCGCGACGGCGGGCATGGCGGACGTGGCGATGAACGCGCTGGGCGTGGAGGTCGAGAACCGTCTCGACCGGTCGATCATGTCCGGGCTGCACGGCATGTGGAGCGCGGGCGCCCTGGTCGGCTCGGCGGCCGGCACGCTCGCCGCACACCTGGGCTCGGACGCCCGGCTGCACCACGTCCTGGCGGCCGCGGTCCTCACCGTCGTCGGCGTGCTGTCCTGCCAGTGGGTACTGGACCTGCAGCCCGCCGAGGACGAGGAGCCGCCGCCCCGGTTCGCGCTGCCGCCCCGCTCCGCGCTGCTCATCGGCGCGATCGGGTTCTGCGCGGTGTTCGCGGAGGGCGCGAGCCTGGACTGGTCGGCGGTGTACCTGCGGGAACAGCTGGAGACCTCGGCCGGTCTCGCGGCGGCCTGCACGACGGGCTTCACGCTCACCATGGCCATCGCCCGGATCGCCGGCGACAAGGTGGTGGACCGTTTCGGAGCCGTGCGGACCGTGCGGGCGAGCGGGGTGTTCGCTGTCCTCGGCGGCCTGCTGATCGTGCTCGCGCAGCACCCGGCGGTCGCGATGACCGGGTTCGCCCTGATGGGGCTGGGCATCGCGGTCGTCGTGCCGCTGTGCTTCGCCGCGGCGGGCCGCAGCGGCGCCAACCCGAGTCTGGCCATCGCGGGCGTCGCGACCATCACCTACACCTCGGGCCTGATCGCGCCGAGCGCGATCGGGATGCTGGCCCAGGCGACCAGCCTGATGGTGTCGTTCTGCCTGGTGACGCTGCTCTCCGGCGGCCTGGTCGCCTTCGCGCGGGTGCTGCGCCCCGGCGACCGGGTGAAGATCAGCAGCCCGGACGCAGCAGTTCCCGACCCGCGGCCCTGAACTCCTCGCTCCAGGGGGCCGGGCGCAGCGTGGCCGCGTCCAGCCGGACCAGCACCCGGGTCCCCCGGGCGTAGGTGGTGGCGCCGTCCGCCGAGCAGAACCGGAAGCCGTACGTCAGCCCGGTCGTGCCGAGCCGCTCCAGCCAGAGGTGGACGGCGTAGGGGCCGGGCCGGGTCACCGGAGCCTCGTATGTGACCGTCAGCTCTTTCACCGCGTTGCAGGCGTCGCCCGCGGCCGCCCAGTCGCCCTCGAAGCGGATGCCCCGCTCCTGCCACAGCTCGGCCCAGGCCCGCTCGGCCATGAGCGGGTAGCGGGCGTTGTGCAGCAGGCCCAGCGCGTCCAGGTCGTCGAAGTGGACGGTGACGGGGACCAGCCGGCCATAGGACAGGGCAGGGCTGGTCAGGGCTTCGGCGGTCACGGGCGGCGCTCCTGGGCGTACGGATCGGTGGTCACTACAGCGACCGTCATCCTAAGCGTCCGCTCACGTGTACGGAGCATGCCCCGCGAGCCCGGACAATGGTCCGGACTCAGCTGCCCGTACGACGAAAGCGACACCCCCATGGATCTCGGCGTCCGCTGGAAACTGCACGGCGACGGACGCGTTCCGGCGCCCGGTGCGGTGGTCCGGCCCGATGAGCGGCTCTCCTGGCCCCGCACGGCCGGACTCGGCGCCCAGCACGTGGTGGCCATGTTCGGGGCGTCCTTCGTGGCGCCGGTCCTGATGGGGCTGGACCCGAACCTGGCGATCATGATGTCGGGCGTCGCGACCGTGGTGTTCCTGCTGGCCACCCGCGGCCGGGTGCCCAGCTACCTGGGCTGCTCGCTCTCCTTCGTCGGGGTGGCGGCCGTGATCCGCGCGCAGGGCGGCAGCAGCGCCACCGTCACCGGCGCGGTCTTCGTCGTCGGGGCCGCGCTGTTCCTGGTGGGTCTGGCCGTGCGGCGGTTCGGGGCGCGGATCATCCACGCCACGATGCCGCCGATCGTGACCGGCGCGGTGGTGATGCTGATCGGCTTCAACCTGGCTCCGGTGACGGCCGCGACCTACTGGCCGCAGGACCAGTGGACGGCCCTGCTGGTGATGCTGTTCACCGGACTGGCGGTGGTCTGCCTGCGCGGTTTCTGGTCCCGGATCGCGATCTTCCTGGGCCTGGTCTTCGGATACGGCATCTCCTGGGTCTTCGACCTGGTCTTCGGGAAGATCCACTCGGCGGACGGCAGCGGCAAGGTCACCGACCACTGGCGGCTTGACCTGTCCGGCGTGGGCCAGGCCGACTGGATCGGGCTGCCGACGCTGCACGGCCCGTCGTTCGAGTGGTCGGCGATCCTCGTGGCGCTCCCGGTCGTGATCGCGCTGGTCGCGGAGAACGCCGGCCATGTGAAGGCGGTCGGCGAGATGACCGGCGACTCGCTGGACGACAAGCTCGGCACGGCCATCGCGGCCGACGGCGTCGGCTCGATGCTGTCCACCGCGGTCGGCGGCCCGCCCAACACCACGTACTCCGAGAACATCGGCGTGATGGCCGCGACCCGCGTCTACTCCACGGCCGCCTACTGGGCCGCCGCCGGCTTCGCCCTGCTCTTCGGCCTGTGCCCGAAGTTCGGCGCGGTCGTCGCGGCGATCCCCGGCGGGGTGCTCGGCGGCATCACCGTCATCCTGTACGGCATGATCGGCCTGCTCGGCGCGCAGATCTGGATCAACGCCGAGGTGGATCTGCGCAATCCGCTGAACCTGGTCCCGGCGGCGGCGGGCATCATCATCGGCGTCGGCAACGTGTCGCTGAAGTTCACGGACACGTTCTCGCTGAGCGGCATCGCGCTCGGCACCGTCGTCGTCATCACCGGCTACCACGCGCTGCGGGCCTTCGCCCCGGCCCATCTGAAGACGCAGACGCCGCTGCTGGACGAGGGCACCTCCTCCTACGACGAGGCCAAGTCGTAGGCGTAGGAGGCGGTGAAGGTCCCCGGCCTGCCCTTGCAGCCGTCCGACTCCCCCGGCAGCTTGACCCACAGATAGGCGTCGATCCGGGGCTCGCCGGTGGTCAGGGTCGGGGTCCGGCCGAGGCTGCGGCCCGCGGGGTCGCACCACTCGCCGTCGGCCGGGGCGCCGTTGCCGTTGCGGCTGGTGTCGATGACGGCGCCGAGGCCCGCCGGGCCGCCGAGCGCGTCCAGCACCCGCCGGTCGTAGGCGATCTCGTCGGCGGTGGTGTGGAAGTTGGAGACGTTGCTGAAGATGCCGTCCGAGGAGTCGGGTGAGGCGGCCCCCGCCTGCCGCAGCCAGGCGGCCTGCCTGCCGGGCGCGTTCCAGCCCGAGTGTCCCGCGTCGAAGTAGACGCGGGCCCGGGGGTTGGCGGCCTTCAGGACGCGTCCGGCCCGGGCCAGGGAGGCGAAGCGGTCGGCGCGCGCACCGGCGGAGAGGCACTCGGCCTGGGCGACCGAGTCCGGCTCCAGGACGACGATGACCTCGCCCGAGCCCAGCCCGGCGGCGAACCGGTCGATCCAGGCGTCGTAGGCGTCCAGTCCGGGCGCCCCGCCCTGGGAGTGGCCGCCGCAGTCCCGGCCGGGGATCGCGTACGGCACGAGCACGGGCACCCGGCCCTGGGCGGCACCGCCCGAGGTGACGGCGGCGACCCGGGCGGTCACGGTCTCCGGCGCGTACTCGGCGAACCAGACCGCGGCCGGCTGCTCGGCGATACGGGACGCGATGACCGCGTGCCGGGGGTCGCCGGAGTGGGTGCGGACCCAGTCGAGCACCTGGGAGTCGGGGTGGCGGTAGAGCCGGCCGGCCGCCGGGGCGCCGCGCTGCTGCCGCACGGCCCTGCTCCTCGACGGGGACGGCGAGGGCGAGGGACTCGCGCTCGCGGACGGCAGGGCCGAGGACTCGGCCGCGGACGGGGACGGCGAGGGCACCGCGGGCAGCGGCGCAAGGCGCGGGGAGGCGGTCACCTCGGGAGTCCTCGCCTGGTCGGCGCCGCGCTCTCCGCCGTCCAGCGCCGAGAGCGTCCCGGCGACCACGCCCGCCACCACCACGACGGCGGCCGCGGCGACCATCGCGCCGCGCCGGGCGGCACGCCTGCGCGCGGCCCTGCGGGCGGCCAGGCGCTGCGCACGCGAGCCTGACACGCTGCTGCTCCCCCTCCCCCTGCGGCGGGCGGTGTTCCCCCGTTTCGGGGAAGCGCCGGGCCCGCCGGTACTCCCGCCAGCCTAGAGCTGGGACTCTGCCCGCATGCCGCGATGCGAACAAGTCCCCACAGCCGTGGACACACCGGTAGACACAGTCGTCCGCCGGATGCGCGCCCTCGACGCGGCCCTGCACCCGCGGGACGGGGTGGCCGTCTTCAACCGCGTCTACCTCACCGTGACGGAGACGGTGGACCGGTACGTCGACACCGGGCGGTTCGCGGACCGGCACGCCGCGATCACGCTGGACGTGCGGTTCGCGGGGCGGTATCTGGACGCCGTCGCGGCGGCGGCGGGGGACGGGCGCGCGCCGGCCTGCTGGCGGCCGCTGTTCCAGTTCCGCCGCCATCCCGGAGTACGCCCGTTGCAGTTCGCGCTGGCGGGCATCAACGCGCACATCGGGCACGATCTCGCGCTGGCCGTCGTGGACACCTGCCGTACGCTCGACTGCGCTCCCGCCGAGCTGGAGGACGCGTTCGACACCGTGGGCGATCTCCTCGTGTCGCTGGAGGAGCGCATCCGCGAAGATCTGATGCCGGGCCCCGACCTCCTGCAGATCGCCGACCCGCTGACCCATCTGCTGGGCTCCTGGAGCCTGGAGCGCGCCCGCGACGCGGCCTGGACGGCGGCCCGCGCCCTGTGGGCCCTGCGCGAACTCCCCGACATCGCCGGGGAGTTCACCGAGCGCCTGGACACGGCGGTCGGCCTCGCGGGCCGCATGCTGCTCACGCCGCTGGCCGAACCGCCGCTCAGGGGCTAGTCCTCCGGCAGTTCGACGGGGGCGATCTCGTCGTACACGTCGCCCGGGCCCGGGTTGGTCGGGTCGGTCGTGCCGCCGAGGTGGTGCATGACGCCCCACACCGCGTTGAGGGCGGTCTGGATCGCGCCCTCGGCCCAGCCGGCCGTCCAGGAGATGTCGTCGCCGGCGAGGAAGATGCCGCGCTTGTCCTCGGGCAGCCGGTCCTGCATGAAGTGCGTGAACAGGCGCCGCTGGTAGCGGTAGTGGCCGGGCAGGTTCGCCTTGAACGCGCCCATGAAGTAGGGCTCGTTCTCCCAGGACACGGTCACCGGGTTGCCGATGATGTGCTTGCGGATGTCGACCTTGGGATAGATCTCGCCGAGCGACTTCAGCATGACCTCCATCCGCTCGTTCGCGGACAGCGGCAGCCACTTCAGGCTGTCGTCGCACCAGGTGTAGGAGAGGCAGATGACGGCGGGCTTGTCCGGGCCGTCGTCGAGCAGGTAGGTGCCGCGGGTCATGCGGTCGGTGAGCGTCATCGACATGACGTCCCGGCCGGTCTCCTCGTCCTTGTCCAGCCAGAACGGGCGGTCCACCGGCACGAACAGCTTGGAGCTCTCCATGTAGTGCGTGCGCTCGATCGCGGTCCAGTGGTCGATCGGGAAGAGCGAGTCGTCGCAGTCGATCTTCGACAGCAGCATCCAGGACTGCGCGGTGAAGATCGCCGCCCGGTAGGTGCGGATGTCGCCGCGCGCATCCGTCACGGTGATGCGGTTGCCGGCCGTGCGGTGCAGCCGGGTCACCGCCGGGCGGGGCTCGCGGCCCTCGTGCAGGCTCGCCAGCGAGGTCCCCTGGGACCAGTGGACGATCTTCTGCGGCTCGCGCTCCCACAGGCGCAGCGGCAGCTGCTGGGAGCCGCCCACGATGCCGCGGTGGTGGTCGTCGGCCTCGGTGTAGACGACGCGCAGGATCTCCAGGATGGAGTTCGGGAAGTCGGTGTCCCAGCCGCCCGTGCCGAAGCCGACCTGGCCGAAGATCTCCCGGTGCCGGAAGGACTTGAAGGCCTCGGAGTCGCACAGGAAGCCGTAGAAGGTCTGGTTGTCGAGCTTCTCGACGAGCCTGGACCAGATCTCGCGGATGCGCGGGACGTCCCGCTCGCGCAGGGCCCGGTTCATGTCGGAGAAGTCGGCGCCCTCCTCCAGGCACCGGCCCCAGGCCTCGGCGACGTCCCGGTAGACCTGCGGCAGGTCCTCGATCGTCTCGGCGTAGTGCGACTCGCCCTTGAGGTCGACGACGGTCGACGGGGTCGCCTCCGCGAGGGGGTTGGGGAACGGCCGCGTCTGCAGGCCGACGAGGTCGATGTAGTGCTGCAGGGCCGTGGAGGACGGCGGGAACCGCATCGCGCCCATCTCGGCGGTGAGGGAGTCGTCGCAGCCCTCGAAGCCGACCGTGCGCAGCCGCCCGCCGATCTGGTCGGCCTCGTAGACGACCGGCTTGAGCCCCATCTTCATCAGCTCGTACGCGGCGACGATGCCGGACAGGCCGCCGCCGATGACCGCGACCTCCGTGCCGTGCTCGGTCGCGGGTATCTGGCCGAGGCCCGCCGGGTGGGCGAGGAAGTCGTCGTAGGCGTACGGGAAGTCCGGGCCGAACATGGTGATCGGCGGCTGCTGCGCGTCTGCGTGCTCGACGGCGTTGGGCACGGTGGACGTCATGGGGTACGGACTCCTTGCACAGATGTGAACAGGCGGGTGAGGGGGTGTCAGACGAGCGACCCGTACAGGCCGGGGCGCCGGTCCCGCAGATACGGGTTGTGCTCGCGCGACGCGGCGAGGAAGGCCGGGTCGACGTCGGCCAGGACGAGGTCCTCGCCCCGGCCGGCCCGGGTCCGGGCGATGCCGTCGGGCCCGGCGAGCGTGGACAGGCCCACGAACTCGAACTCGCCCTCGCGGCCGACCCGGTTGACGTACGCGACGTACATCTGGCTCTCGAAGGCACGCACCGGGATCATCGACTCGGCGACGAACTGGAACGGGTGCATCTGCGCGGTCGGGACGACCAGCAGGTCGGTGCCGGCCAGGGCGTGGGCGCGGACGTTCTCCGGGAACTCCACGTCGTAGCAGATGAGCAGGCCGACGCGCACGCCGTCGATCTCGGCCTGGACGACCTGCTGCTCGCCGGGCGTGAAGTGGTCGCGTTCGAAGCAGCCGAAGAGGTGGGTCTTGCGGTAGTTCGCCAGGCGGGTTCCGTCGGCGGAGATCAGCTGGGCGGAGTTGAACACCGCCTCGCCGGCCCGCTCGGGGTAGCCGTAGGCGATCGCCAGGCCGTGGCTCGTCGCGATCTCGGCGATCGCGTCCGCGCAGTCGCCGTCGGCGGGCTCGGCGAGCCGGCCGATGTCGTCGCCGATCGCGTACCCGGTCAGGAACATCTCCGGTGTGAGGAGCAGCCCGGCGCCCGCGGCTGCGGCCCGGCCCGCGGCCTCGTCGAGGACCTTGAGGTTCTCGACGGTGGAGCCGGGGCGGCCGGAGCTCTGGAGCAGGGCGGTGCGCATGCGTGTTCCTCACCGGGCGAAGGGTGGTTGGCGGGCCCACCGGATGGTTGAAGGGGCCACGTAGACGGTACGGGCGTCTGACCAGGGGGGACAAGAAGGAGCCGTTGCGCGTCGGCGAACGGATTGTTGCGTCCTTTCGGGGGTCGGCGGCGATTCGTTGCGCGACTTCGGGCCTAGCCCCGCTCCCCCTGGGAGCCCGGTCCGGTCCGGTCTTCCCCGCCGCGCGGCGGAGGCGGGGTCCCGTCCGCAGCGCGATGTCCCGTGCGCGCCGGACGGGGAGAGTGAGGGCTGTCCACACGACCTGCGGAAAGGACCGAAATGAAGCGCCGTACCAAGATCGTCGTGCTCGGCTCCGCACTGCTGCTCACCGCCGGGGCGGCCTCGGCCGCGACCGCCTCGGAGGCACCCTCGCCGCGCGGGGCGGCGGCGCCGGAAGCACCCCGGCCGCACGAGGCGGCGGTGTCGCAAGCGCCCCGGCCGCACGAGGTGGCGGCGCCGGAGACGGACCGGCCGCGCGAGGCCGCGGCTCTCACCGGCACCGCCAAGCTGCACCGCTCGGCCGGGGACGACATCACCTTCTCCTTCGACGCGCACCTGGCCGCGAAGGACAAGGCCGACCCGATGAAGGCCACCGGCACCTTCGCGTTCAGCCACTACCAGAACGGCGACGGGGCCCGGGCCGAGGTCGCCGTCGACTGTCTGCTGACCGGCGGCAAGGTCGCCGTCGTCTCGGGCATCGTGACCGAGTCCGACCTGCCGGGCGTCGAGGGCAAGCGGGTCGGGGTCACCGTCCACGACCTCGGCCGCCACGACCGGCTCGGCTACAGCTGGGCCGCGACGGGCACCCCCGCCGAGATGGACGGGCTGCCCAAGTGCGTGAGCTCCGCCCCCTTCGAGAAGGTCGCGAAGGGGACGGGCGACTTCACGGTCGTGCCCTGGCAGCCCGAGTTCTGAGCAGCGCCAGGGCCGTCACCAGGTAGGGCACGGCGAGCACCGCGAAGACGGTCCCGTGGGCCAGACGGGTGCCGAGCTGCGCGTACACGCCGAACGTGGCGACCGTGGCCAGCTCGGTGCCCAGGCTCGCCACCGAGGTGAGCGTGGCCCGGCGGGACTCGTCGATGCGGTGCTGGAGACGGACGTCGGCCAGCACCTCCGCCAGCTGGAACGCGGCGAAGGCCAGGCCGACGAGGGCGATGCCGGCCAGTGAGCGGGAGGCGGCGCCCACGGCCAGGGCGAGCGCTCCGCCCGCGAGCAGGGCCGCGAAACCGGCCGTGCCGAGGCGCTCGGCCGGTCCGGCGAGCAGGCTGCCGGCGGTGACGCCCGCCCAGATCAGCATGACCAGGTAGGGCACCGTCGCCTCCGCGACGCCGGTGTCCCGGACCAGCAGCGGGGTGTACTCGTCGAGCGCGCCCCACACCGCGGCGACGGCCGGGACCAGCAGCAGGGCGCCGCGCACCGCACGGTCGCCGCGAACCTGGGCGAGCCCGGTCCGCAGGGTCGCCGCCCAGCGGTCGCCGGAGGTCTCCGGGCGTGTCCGGTGCTCGGGGAAGCGGGTCGCGGTGAGTGCGGTCAGGCCACAGGCCATGATGCTGGCGGCGCCGACGGCCGCGTAGCCGCCCTGGGCGAAGACCGGGCCGGCGAGGCCGAGGGAGGCCACGGTTCCTGTCAGCCGGGCGGCGCGGGCCCGGCCCATGACCCGGGCGTACCGGCCGGCGGCGCCGAGGTGGTCCAGTTCGTCGTAGACCAGGGCCTCCAGCGCGCCCGAGCCGAGCGCGCCGCCGGCGCCCCACAGGACGAAGCCGGCCGCGAAGGCCCCGTACGACGGAACCGCCACCCACAGCGCGAAGCCGGCGGCGGTGAGCAGCGGGCCGATCCACAGCAGCCGGCGGCGCGAGACGGCGTCGGCCCAGGCGCCGGAGGGCACTTCGAGCAGCACGCCGGTGACCGACCACAGGGCGAACAGGGAGGAGATCTGCCAGAGCGACAGGCCGGTGTCGGCGAACAGCAGCGCGTACACCGGGTAGAGCAGGACGAAGTCGTCGAGGAACGCGTAGCCGTACAGCGTGGTCGTCAGCCGCCGGACGCCGGTGGCGGGCACGCGTGCGGGTGAGAGTGTCATGGGGCCTTCCCGTCAGGACCGTTCGGACGCCGGAGGTACGGCGGCCGAGGCGGTCCTCGGGAGGCACGGCGGGGGGATCAATGTCGCCAGGTCATGACACCGATGCTAGGGCCTGTCGTCCGGACCGGCCCGTGCTTTACGTGGGCGACCCGGACGAGAAGCGCCGCAGCAGCGGCGACAGGACGAGCACGGACTTGGTCCGCTCGACGAACGGCTCCCCGGCGATGCGCTCCAGGACCCGCTCGAAGTGCCGCATGTCGGAGGCGAAGACCTGGGCGATCGCGTCCGCGTCCCCGGTGACGGTCGAGGCGGCCACGACCTCCTGGTAGCGCTCCAGGCCCCGCTGGATGGTCTCCGGGGAGGTGTTGCCGCGGCAGTAGATCTCGACGAACCCCTCGGTCTCCCAGCCGAGGGCGCCCGGGTCCACGCGGACGGTGAAGCCGGTGATGGCTCCGGTGGCCCGCAGCCGGTCCACGCGCCGTTTGACGGCGGGCGCGGACAGGCCGACGAGTTGGCCGATGTCGGCGTAGGAGCGGCGGGCGTCCTCGGCGAGGGCGTGCACGATGCGTTCGTCGAGATCGTTCAGCACTGTGGGTCGTTCACTTCTCGGATGGTGCCAGTCGGGAACGGCGGTAGCCGTACACGAAGTAGAACACGAGCCCGGCGGCCATCCAGACACCGAAGACCACCCAGGTGACGGTCGACAGGCTGCCCATCATCCACACGCAGAAGGCGAAGCCCAGCGCGGGCAGGACCGGCGAGAGCGGCACGCGGAAGGTGCGGGGCATGTCCGGCTTGGTCCGGCGCAGCACCACGACGGCCACGTTGACCAGTGCGAAGGCGAACAGGGTGCCGATGCTGGTGGCGTCGGCGAGCTGCCCGAGCGGGATCGCGGCGGCCAGCACACCGCAGAACAGGGAGACGATCAGGGTGTTGGCACGGGGCGTGCCGGTCTTCGGGTGGACCCGCGCGAACACCTTGGGCACCAGCCCGTCGCGGGACATGGCGAACAGGATGCGGGTCTGGCCGTAGAGCACGGTCAGGACGACGCTCGCGATGGCGATGACGGCGCAGAACGCCAGCAGCGTGCCCCAGAAGGTCTGCCCCGTGACCTCGCGCATGATCTGGGCGAGCGCGGCCTCGGAGTCGGTGAAGTTCCGCCAGGGCTTGGCGCCGACGGCGACGGCCGCGACGAGCACGTACAGCGCGGTGACGATGACCAGCGACAGCATGATCGCGCGGGGCAGGTCGCGCTGGGCGTTCTTCGCCTCCTCACCGGCGGTGGAGGCGGCGTCGAAGCCGATGTAGGAGAAGAACAGCGTGGCACCGGCGGCGCTGACCCCGGCCATGCCGAGCGGCATGAAGTTCTCGTAGTTGCCGGAGCGGAAGCCCTGGACGCCGATGGCGCAGAACATCACCAGCGCGGCGATCTTCACGACGACCATGACCGTGTTGGCGCGGGCGGACTCGCGGGCGCCGCCCAGCAGGAACGCCATGGCGAGCAGGACGACGATCAGCGCGGGCAGGTTGAACACGCCGCCGTCACCGGGCGGCGCGGACAGGGCGGCCGGGATGGTGACGCCTATGGTCCCGTCGAGCAGTTCGTTGAGGTACTCGCCCCAGCCGACCGCGACGGCGGCCACGGACACGCCGTACTCCAGGACCAGGCACCAGCCGCAGATCCAGGCGATCAGCTCGCCCATCGTTGCGTACGCATACGAGTAGGAGGAGCCGGAGACCGGGATGGTGCCCGCCAGTTCGGCGTAGGACAGGGCCGAGAACAGGGCGGTCAGGCCGGCGATGACGAAGGAGAGCGTGACGGCCGGGCCCGCCTTGGGCACAGCCTCGCCGAGGACGACGAAGATGCCGGTGCCGAGGGTGGCACCGATGCTGATCATGGTGAGCTGCCACAGCCCGAGGGTGCGCCGCAGCGATCCTCCCTCACCCTGGCCACCCTCTGCGACCAGGCGTTCCACGGGCTTGCGGCGCATCAGACGGGCAGCGACGCCCGGGGACGGCGGGGCGGTCTGGCTTGGGCTGTGCGGGGGTGCGCCTTGGTCGAGCACGCGTTGGCTCCTTCATCGCTGCCGGTCAGGGCGGCAGGGACCGCGGGCGCCCTTGAGCAGGGACCCGCCGAGCGGAGTCCCCGCCACGCCACGTACGAGGCGACAGCCTATGAGGAGGGGCGTTGCTGTCGAAATGCAGCAACCTTGCGCATCCGCGCAAGATCATTGCGTAGCTGGGGGCCGGCCGGAGGTTCGTTGCACCGCGGCTTTCGACCGTTGCGCGGGCGCACGCGAACGGCCCCCGCCTCTTCCTGCCGGGCAGGTCGAACGGGGGCCGTACGGACGGGAGTCGGGCCGGTCAGCTCCAGCTGGCGTGCAGCGGCTTGCCCTCGGCGTAGCCCGCGGCGCTCTGGATGCCGACGATGGCCTTCTCGGCGAACTCCTCCAGGGAGCCGGCACCGGCGTACGTGCAGGAGGAGCGGACGCCCGCGATGATCGAGTCGATCAGGTCCTCGACGCCCGGGCGGGCCGGGTCGAGGAACATGCGGGAGGTGGAGATGCCCTCCTCGAACAGCGCCTTGCGGGCCCGGTCGTACGCCGACTCCTCCGAGGTGCGGTTGCGCACGGCACGGGCGGACGCCATGCCGAAGGACTCCTTGTAGGCGCGGCCCTGCGCGTCGTGCTGCAGGTCGCCCGGGGACTCGTAGGTGCCCGCGAACCAGGAGCCGATCATCACGTTGGACGCGCCGGCGGCGAGCGCCATGGCCACGTCGCGGGGGTGGCGGACACCGCCGTCGGCCCACACGTGCTTGCCGTACTTCCTCGCCTCGGCGGCGCACTCCAGGACGGCGGAGAACTGCGGCCGGCCGACGCCGGTCATCATGCGCGTGGTGCACATGGCGCCCGGGCCGACACCGACCTTGACGATGTCCGCGCCGGCCTCGATGAGGTCGCGCACGCCCGCGGCGGCCACCACGTTGCCCGCGACGATCGGCACCTGCGGGTCGAGGTCGCGCACCAGCTTCAGGGCGCTGATCATCGACTCCTGGTGGCCGTGCGCGGTGTCGATGACGAGCGCGTCGACGCCGGCGTCCAGCAGCTGCTTGGCCTTGCCCGCGACGTCGCCGTTGATGCCGACGGCGGCGGCGATGCGCAGGCGGCCCCGCGCGTCGGTGGCCGGGGTGTACAGCGTGGCCCGCAGGGCGCCCTTGCGGGTGAGGATGCCGGCGAGCGTGCCGTCCTCGTTGACCGCGGGGGCGTAGCGGCGGTTGGCGTGGTCGAGGGTGCCGAAGGCCTCGCCCGGGTCCATGTCCGCGTCGATGAGCAGCAGGTCCCGGGACATGACCTCGGAGAGCTGCGTGAAGCGGTCGACGCCGGACAGGTCGGAGTCGGTGACCACGCCGACCGGCTTGTGGTCCTCGTCGACGACGACGCCGGCGTTGTGCGCCCGCTTGGGCAGCAGCGCCAGGGCGTCCGCGACGGTCTGCTGCGGGGACAGGATGATCGGGGTGTCCAGCACCAGGTGGCGGCTCTTGACCCAGGAGACGACGTCGGTGACCACGTCGATCGGGATGTCCTGCGGTATCACCACCAGGCCGCCGCGGCGGGCCACGGTCTCGGCCATGCGGCGCCCGGCGATGGCGGTCATGTTGGCGACGACGAGCGGGATGGTGGTGCCCGTGCCGTCCGGGGAGCTGAGGTCGACGGCCTGCCGCGAGCCCACCGAGGAGCGGCTCGGCACCATGAAGACGTCGTCGTACGTCAGGTCGTACCCGGGCTGGATGTCATTGAGGAAACGCACGTGCTGCACATCCCAGTCGTTCAGAGGTGACCCCCCGACCGGCCGGCCAGGGGGAAAGAGCACGTACTTCATTCTCCCACGCCGGGCGTGCGAACCACCCCCGGCGGATCGTCCAGGCTGGTCACGGGCCTGTTCGGAGGATGCTCCAAGCGGGGTGGGGACTAGGAGCCCAGGGTCACGAAGAGTCCCGGTCCCCGGTCCGTCGCCTCGGCGAAGATCTCCTCGGCGACCTGCCACTCCTCGGGCCGCGCCTCGGCGTAGGCCCGCCAGCCCGTCACGACGACCAGCAGCCCCCGCTCCCCCGCGCCCTCGGGCCAGAGCGCGGGGTCGGACAGGCAGTCGGCGAGGGCGTCCCAGTTGCGCCCGAACCACTCGGGCAGGGACAGGTCACGGGCGCAGCGGTCCATCAGGCCCGCCTTGTCCGTGACCCCGTCGAGGTCCAGGACGACGACGATCCGCCCGGCCGGGTCGTCCGGCACCGCGTGCGCCCGGTCCGCCACCTCTCAGACCCCGTCCGGGTCGGCCCGGTTGAGCGCCGGCTTGGGTGCCGGGCCCGCCGTCATCAGGTAGTCCGCGGCCGACGTGTCCGTCACCAGGCTGGTGACGAGGCCGGAGCGCAGCACCGCGTCGATCGCGGGCCCCTTGCGCTGTCCGCCCGCGATCGCGACGACCTCGGGGATGCGGCGCAGCTGGTCGGCCTTGACGGTGATGCACCGCTCGCCCAGGTCCCGCCCGACCCGGCGGCCCTCGGCGTCGAAGAGGTGCGCGGACATCTCGGCGGCGACCCCGAGGGAGGCGTAGTGCGCCCGCTCCTCGTCGCTGAGCATGTCGTGCACCGTGGAGATGCCCGGCTCCCAGGAGCCGATGGAGACACAGGCCACGGTGACCTTGTCGAAGTGCTCGAAGGCCCGGGCGATGCCCGTCTGGTTGCGCAGCGCCGCGGCCGTGGCCGCGTCGGGCAGCAGCATGGGCGCGTAGATGGGGTGGGCGTCCCCGCCGGCCACCTGGGCGGCGCGGCGCACGGCCTCCACCGAGCCGCGCTCGGCGGTCCCGGCGTCGTACACGCCCGTCAGCTGCACCACCGTGCACGGGGGCAGCCGGTCGAGGGCCGCCGCCATGTGGATGGTGGAGCGGCCCCAGGCCAGGCCCAGCACATCACCTTCGTTGACCAGTTCGCCGAGCAGGTCGGCGGCCACCTCTCCCAGGTTCTCGGGGTCGGGCGTCTCCTCGGCCTCGGCCGGGGATTCGACCACGACGGCGTGCCTGAGGCCGTAGCGGGCGCGCAGCGCGTCCGAGCGCTCGGCGTCCAGCTCCGCAGGCACACGGATCTCGATACGTACGAGATCCCGTTCGAGGGCGGTCTCCAGGACCCGGGCCACCTTGAAGCGGCTCACGCCGAACTCCTCGGCGATCTGGATCTTGGACTTCCCCTCGAGGTAGAAGCGGCGGGCCATGGCCGCCGCCTGCACCAGCTCAGCGGGTCCCATCCGCATGGCTGACCGGCCCGCCGACATACCCGACACGGCGATCTCCTCACTGCTGTTCACACTCTGGATTCGCCGTTCATCCTTGCAGATCCGGCGCGGATGATCAGCCCTGATGAGAGCCGTTCACTTTGCTGTGGCTCAGTGGTCGCAGGCCCAGGAGGCCTTCGCCGTCGTCGCCTCGGCCTGGCTGCGTAGTGCACGTACCGCCTCTGCCGGGTCGTTTGCCCCGTAGACCGCCGATCCGGCCACGAAGACGTCGGCTCCGGCGTCGGCGCAGCGCTCGATGGTGGACGCGGAAACTCCGCCGTCGACCTGGAGCCAGAGCTCCAGTCCGTGCTTGTTGATCAACTCGCGGGTGCGCCGAATCTTCGGAAGCATGATGTCGAGGAAGGCCTGTCCCCCGAAGCCCGGTTCGACCGTCATGATCAGCAGCATGTCGAGCTCGGGGAGCAGGTCCTCGTACGGCTCGATGGGGGTCGCGGGCTTCAGCGCCATGGAGGCACGGGCGCCCTTGGCCCGGATCTCCCGCGCGAGCCGGACCGGGGCGGCGGCGGCCTCGACGTGGAAGGTGACGGAACCGGCCCCCGCTTCCACGTACTGGGGCGCCCAGCGATCGGGGGCCTCGATCATCAGATGGCAGTCCAGCGGGGTGTCCGTCGCACGGGCGAGCGACTCTACGACCGGCACGCCGAGCGTGAGGTTCGGGACGAAATGGTTGTCCATGACGTCGACGTGGAGCCAGTCGGCTCCCTCCACGGCCTTCGCCTCGTCCGCGAGGCGGGCGAAGTCGGCGGACAGGATGCTGGGGTTGATCTGCACGGCCATGTCCTAAGACTGCCATGCCCTGCGGGGGTTGCGGGCATCGGTCCCGGGTGGTCTGTTGGGTGCGGGCCGGACGAGGCCCGCCGCACGGTTCCCCGCGCACCTCGCGGGGCCCTTCCGCGGAGGGGGCTGCCATGAAACAGGGCGTCGCGCATCTCGTCTGCGGACGGCGGGCCAAGTGGCTGGTGGTGGCCCTGTGGCTGGTGATCCTGTTCGTGGCCGCGCCGTTCGCCATGAAGCTCACCGACGCGCAGGACAACGACGCGGCCTCGTGGCTGCCGGGGTCCGCGGAGTCGACGCAGGTGCTGGAGGCGTCGGAGGACTTCCGGCCGGAGCAGATCCCGGCGGTCGTGATCTACGCGCGCGACGGGGGCCTGACGCCGCAGGACCGGGCGGAGATCGCCGAGGACGTCCGGCAGCTGAAACAGCTGCGCGACCACGGGATCATCGGCGCGCAGACCCGGGGCCCGGTCTTCGACCGGCCGGCCGATCCGCGCGCGGCGCAGGTCTTCGTGCCGATCACGATGGACGAGCAGGGCTGGGAGCGGATCGCCCCGGCCGTCGACTCCATCCGGGACGACGTCGGCGAGGGCGGCGGCGGACTGGCCGTCCACATCACGGGCCCGGGCGGCACCTCAGCGGACTTCGCCGAGGCCTTCGAGGGCATCGACTCGACGCTGCTGTTCTCGGCGATGGCGGTCGTCGTCGTCATGCTGCTCATCACCTATCGCAGCCTGACCCTGCTGCTGGTCCCCCTGATCGCGGTGGTGTGCGCGCTGTTCACCGCACAGGCGCTGATCTATCTGCTGGCCGAGCACGCGGGCCTGACCGTCAACGGGCAGAGCGCCGGCATCCTCACGGTGCTCGTCTTCGGCGCGGGCACGGACTACGCGCTGCTGCTGGTCGCCCGCTACCGGGAGGAGCTGCGCCGCCACGAGGACCGGCACGAGGCGATGGCCCTGGCCCTGCACCGCGCGGGCCCCGCCGTGCTGGCCTCCGGCGCGACGGTCGTGCTGAGCATGCTGGTGCTGCTGGCCGCCGAGATGAACTCGACCAGGGGCCTCGGCCCGGTCGCCGCGATCGGCGTCGCGGTCGCCCTGCTCGCGATGATGAGCCTGTTCCCGGCCCTGCTGGTGGTCTTCGGCCGGTGGATCTTCTGGCCGGTGATCCCGCACTACGGGGCCGCCGACCCGACCGAGCACGGCATCTGGGCGCGCACCGGACGCCGGATCGCCCGCCGCCCCCGTATGACCTGGGCCGTGACGGCCCTGGCCCTGGCGGTGTGCTCGCTGGGCCTGATCCAGCTGCGCGCGGAGGGGATCGGCAACGCCGACGCCTTCACCGGGAAGCCGGACTCGATCACCGGCCAGGAGGTCTCGGCACGCTACTTCCCGGCGGGCAGCGGTGACCCCCTGGTGATCATCAGCAACCAGGCCCAGGCCGTGCAGGTGGGCCGCGCGGTCGCGGCGACGCCGGGCGTGGTCCCCCAGTCCCTCGGCCTGCCGCCCGGCACCAGACCGGCCTTCGAGGGCAAGGTCCTGTTCGAGGCCACCATGACCGCCCCGGCCGACAGCGAGGCCGCCAAGCAGACGGTGGAGCGGGTCCGGGACGCCGTGCACGCGGTGCCGGACGCCGACGCCCGGGTGGGCGGCGGTACGGCGGCCCTGCTCGACATGGACCGGGCGACCACGCACGACAACGTGCTGATCATCCCGCTGGTGCTGCTCGTCGTGCTGCTGATCCTCGGCGTCCTGCTGCGGGCCCTGATCGCCCCGCTGCTGCTGATCGGGACGGTGATCCTGTCGTTCGCGGCGGCCCTCGGCATCAGCGCGCTCGCGTTCCGGTACGTCTTCGACTACGCCGGGGAGTCGACCGACTTCCCGCTGTTCGTCTTCGTCTTCCTGGTGGCCCTCGGCATCGACTACAACATCTTCCTGACCACCCGCATCCGCGAGGAGGCGGCCCGCCAGGGCACGAGGCCGGGCGTGATCACCGGCCTGGCCGCCACCGGGGCCGTCATCACCTCGGCCGGTCTGGTCCTGGCCGGCACCTTCGCCGCCCTCGGCACCCTCCCGATGGTCGGCTTCGCCGAGATCGGCTTCGCGGTCGCGCTCGGCGTCCTCATCGACACCTTCATCGTGCGCTCGGTCCTGGTGACGTCCCTGTTCATGGACGTCGGCCCGAAGGTGTGGTGGCCGCACCGGCTGGCGCGGGAGGACGGCGGCGCGGCGGCCCGGGAGAGCGTCGGGGCGGGGGTCAGCCGGTCCGGCGAATGAGCGCCAGGTACATCGCGTCGGTCCCGTGCAGATGCGGCCACAGCTGCACGTCCGGACCGTCGCCCAGATCCGGCACGCCCGGCAGCAGGGGCCGCGCGTCCACCAGGTCGGTGTCGGGGTGCTGCTTGAGGACGTCGGCGACGACGGCCCGGGTCTCGGCGAGGTGCGGCGAGCAGGTCGCGTAGCCCACGACGCCGCCGACCCGCACCGACTCCAGGGCCGTGCGCAGCAGGCCGCGCTGGAGCGGCGCGAAGCCCTCCAGGTCCTGGGGGCGGCGCCGCCAGCGTGCCTCCGGGCGGCGGCGCAGGGCGCCGAGGCCGGTGCACGGCACGTCGACCAGCACCCGGTCGAAACTGCCGGGCCGCCACGCCGGCCGGGTCCCGTCCGCGGCGATCACCTGGTACGGCCCGGGGTTGCCGTCCAGCGCCCGGGCCACCAGCCCGGCACGGTGGGTCTGCTTCTCGGAGGCGACGAGCAGGGCACCGCGCTCGGCGGCCAGGGCACCGAGCAGCGCGGCCTTGCCCCCGGGGCCGGCGCACCCGTCCAGCCAGCGCCGGTCGGGGCCCTCCACCGGGGCGTTGGCCAGCGCGATCGCCACGAGCTGGCTGCCCTCGTCCTGCACCCCGGCGCGCCCGTCCCGCACGGCCGGCACCGCGCCCGGCTCGCCGCCCTCGCTCAGCCGCACCGCGTAGGGCGACCAGCGCCCCGGCACGGCGGCGTCCTCGTCGAGCAGTTCCTCGGCGGTGGCCCGGCCGGGCCGCGCCACGAGCGTCACCTCGGGCCGCTCGTTGTCGGCCCGCAGCAGCTCCTCGATGCCGGCGCGCCCGCCGCCCAGGGAGTCCCACAGCGCGGACACGACCCACCGCGGATGCGAGTGCACGACGGCGAGATGGTCCTCGGGATCCTCGTCGTACGGCGGCGCGACCCGCTCCAGCCAGCCGTCCAGGTCGTCCTGCGCGACCTTGCGCAGCACGGCGTTGACGAACTTGGCCCGGCCGTCGCCGAGCACGACCCGGGCGAGTTCGACGGTGGCGGACACGGCCGCGTGCGTCGGGATGCGCGTGCCGAGCAACTGGTGCGCGCCGAGGCCGAGCACGTCCAGCACCGGCGGGTCGACCTCGCCGAGCGGCCGGTCGACACAGGTCGCGATGATCGCGTCGTACGTGCCCTGCCGCCGCAGCGTCCCGTACACCAGCTCGGTCGCGAGCGCCGCGTCCCGGGCGTCGAAGTCACCCTTGTCCCGCGCCTTGCGCAGCAGCGGCGGCAGGACGAGGTTGGCGTAGGCGTCCCGCTCGTCCACGGCCCTCAGCGCCTCGAAGGCGAGGATGCGGACGGGGTCCTTCTTGGGCCGGCGGTAGGGCTTGCCGGACGGGCGGGGCCGACGGGGCTGGTCGCTCACGAAAAAGGTGCTCCGGTGGTGAGAGGAAGTGCGCGCCCCAGCCTACGCCGCACCGGGCTAGGAGCCCCGGGGCAGGTGGGCTGGAGGGCGGGACAGACGGGGTGGGCTGGACAGGACACACGGGGGTGGTGGGCCGAATGTGGGCCGGGCGGGACCCGCGAGGTGGCCGGCCGGGATCCACGGGGCCGCCGGACGGCACACATGGTGTGGACCGGGCGGGACACACGCGGGTGGTGAGCCCGGCGGGACCCGCGAGGTGGCCGGCGGGACCCAAGGGGTGGGCCCAACGGGACACGCGGGGTGGCCGGGCAGGGCCCACGGGCCGGCCGGGCGGGATCCGCGGCGCGCACCGCTGGCGAGCCGGAACCCGCCCGGGGAGCGGGTCAGGTGCCGAGCCGCTCCCCTTCGGCGATGCGCACGCCACGGGCCCAGTCCGCCGCCCGCATCGGCTTCTTGCCCTGCGCCTGCACCCACAGCAGCTCGACCCCGTAGGAGCCGGTGCCGACGTACACGTTGTTCTTGCCGGCCGCGATCTGCCCCGGGGCGAGGTCCGTCCGCTCGGGCACGGGAGCGGCCTGGATGAGCTTGAGCCGCTCACCGCGGAACGTGGTCCAGGCGCCGGGCGCCGGCGTGCAGCCCCGCACCACCCGGTCGACGCGCAGCGCGGGCGCGTTCCAGTCGAGGTGGGCGTCCTCGACGTTGACCTTGGGGGCCAGGCTGACTCCCTCGGCCGGCTGCGGCACGGCCTTCAGCGTGCCGTCCTCGATCCCGTCCATGGTCGCCGAGAGCAGCCCGGCCCCCGCGAAGGCGAGCCGGGTGAGCAGGTCCCCGCTGGTGTCGGTGGCCCGGATCTCCTCGGTCACCGTGCCGTACACCGGCCCCGAGTCGAGCCCCTCCTCGATCAGGAAGGTGGAGGCCCCGGTGATCTCGTCGCCGGCCATGATGGCGTGCTGCACGGGCGCCGCGCCCCGCCAGGCCGGCAGCAGCGAGAAGTGCAGATTGACCCAGCCGTGCGCGGGGATGTCGAGGGCGACCCGGGGCAGCAGCGCGCCGTAGGCGACGACCGGGCAGCAGTCGGGGCCGATCTCCCGCAACCGCTCCAGGAACTCGGGGTCCCTCGGCTTCGCCGGCTTCAGCACCTCGATCCCGGCCTCCTCCGCCCGCTCGGCGACGGGCGACGCGACCAGCCTGCGCCCGCGCCCGGCCGGCGCGTCGGGCCGCGTGACGACGGCGGCCACCTCGTGCCGCCCGGAGGCGAGGAGAGCGTCCAGAGCGGGAACGGCGACCTCGGGGGTACCGGCGAAGACGAGCTTCATGGGGTGGTGGCGGCCTCTCGGTCGGGGGCGATCGTGTGCAAGGCCCAAGTCTATGAGCCGGAAACGGATCGCCGCCGGCGGCAGGAGCCCGAGGCGCACGCCCGGCGCAAACGGGCGCACGCATATGCTCCCGCGCCCCCACACCGTGACCAGCAGAGCGAATCCGCGTTGGTCAAGACAGAGTTGACCACAACGGGCCGCGATGGCGGCCCATTCCTTTCAACGCCGGTTCGAGAGGCTTGTTCATGGCCGACCACGCAACCCACGACGCCCAGGCTCGGGCCAGCCTGCACTTGCTGGTGCGGGACATCGAGCGGGTCCGCCGGCAGGTGGACGCACTGCGCACCCTCACCGCCCAGCTGGGCAACGTCTACCGCCCGCGCCGCTCCGGCCCCTCCACGGGCTTCGTCGTCTACGGACGCGCCCCCGCCCCGACCGTACGTCTCGCCCAGGAGCTGCGGGACAGTGTCGAGACGCTGGTCACGGCGGCCGTGGACTTCGACCGCTCACTCGGCTTCTCGTGGGACGCGGTGGGCTCCGCACTGGGAGTCACCAAGCAGGCGGTCCACCGCCGTTACGGCGCACGCCGGGCCACGGCGCAGACCGCGACGGCGGAGCCGGAGCACACGCCGGAGCCGTCCGGCAGCCGCACGGTCAACGTGACCACCGGCCTGCCCACGGTCCCGACGGTCCCCGCCGCCCGCTCCATGCCGACGCAGCCCACCGCGGGCAGCCCGGCTCTGCGCGACGAGGCGAGGCCGACGGCCTTCCCCGGCCCGCGCAACGGCTGACAGCCCCCCTCTGCCCTGCCCTCCCGGACCGCACCCGGGAGGGCAGCCGCGTGTCCGGGCGACGCGGCCGGGCTCCCGGACGGCGTCTTCGAGCGGCCGGCCGGTCAGCCGATGTCGGCCGGATCGATCCGCACCCAGACCGCGGCTCCCGCGCCGCTCCCACCCGCGCTCCCCCGGGCCATCCGCGCGGCCTGCGCGGCCTTCAGCGAGGCGGCCAGCGCCGCTCCCCGCCCGGGCGGCACCCGCACCAGCGCCCGCTCCCACTGCTCCCCCGGCGGCGGGGCCCCGGTCCGACGGGGACGCCCGGCCGTGGTGACGGGCAGCGGCACCGGCCCCAGCACCTCGGCCTCCGGCGGCAGTGCGGCCGTACGGAGGAAGTCGGCGACGGCCTCCGGCGGACCCGACACGGCCGCCATCCGGGACACCGGCGGGAAGCCCAGTTCGGCCCGCTCGGCCAGTTCCCGCACCGCGTGCCCGACGGGGTCCCACCGGACCAGCGCCTGCACCGGCCGCAGCGTCGGCTCGGCCACGACCACCACCGTGCCGCCCGCGGACTGCGGCCGGACCAGCGAAGCGGCCGCGATCCACCGCCGGAGGGCGTCCTCACCGGCCCGCAGATCGGGCCGCCCGAGCATGGCCCAGCCGTCCAGCAGCAGCGCCGCCGCGTAACCGCCCTCGGCGACGGGTTCCGCGCCCGGCGTGCTCACCACCAGCGCGGGCGCCCCAGGCACCGTGTCCAGCACATGCTCGCGCCCGGAGGTGCGCACCGGCACCGCCGGGAAGGCCCGGCCCAGCTCCTCGGCCGTCCGCCGCGCCCCCACCACCGTGGCGCGCAGCCGGAAGGACCCGCACTCCGGGCAGTGCCAGCTCTCCTCCGCGCGGCCGCACCAGGCGCAGCACAGGGCACCGCCGTCCGGCGCCTCCAACGGCCCCGAGCAGTGCCGGCACCGGGCGGGAGCCCGGCAGCCGGCACAGGCCATGCGCGGCACGTATCCCCGGCGCGGCACCTGGACCAGCACCGGCCCCTGCCGCAGGCCCTCCCGGACGGCCTGCCAGGCCAGGGTCGGCAGCCGGGCGGCCCGGGCGGCCTCGTCCCGCGCGAGATCGCCGTCCCCGACGGTCCGTACCAGCGGGGCGGCGGCGCGCACCTGGTCCCGCCCGGCGACGAGCGGCCGCGCCCAGCCGCTCTCGACGAGCTGCGCGGCCTCCACCGTGCAGGCCCAGCTGCCCAGCAGGAAGCCGCACTTGTCCTGGGCGGCCCGCAGCAGGAGCACCTCGCGGGCGTGCGGCTGCGGGGCGTGCTGCTCGCTGTGGCTGTCGTCCCCGTCGTCCCAGAGGGCGACCAGCCCGAGGTCCTGGACCGGCGCGAACATCGCGGCCCGGGTGCCGATCACGGCCCGTACGGAGCCCCGCCGCACCGCGAGCCACTGCGCGTACCGCTTCTCGGGGCCGGCGTCGGCGGTGAGCACCGCGTGCCGCCCCTCCCCCAGCAGGGCCGTCAGCGCGGCGTCGGCCCGGGCGACGGCCCGTCCGTCGGGCAGGACGACGAGCGCCCCACGGCCGGAGGCCAGCGTCGCCGCGACGGCCCGGGCCAGCTCCTCGCTCCACTGCGGGCCCGGCAGCGCGTTCCACACGGCCCGGGGGGCGCCGCCCGAGGCCAGCGACTCCAGGAAGGCCGCTCCCCGCTCGTACCGCTGCCAGGACCCAGCCCCGGGCGCCGGCGGCGGGGGCAGGGGCTCTGGGGACGCGCGCTGCTCGGCCCGTGCGTTGCGCGGCGGCACGGCGAGCTGCAGGACGTCGGCGAGACTGCCCGCGTAGCGGTCGGCGACCGCCCGGGCCAGCCCCAGCAACTCCTCGCTCAGCACCCGCTCGGGCGACACGACCTGGGCGAGGGCGGCCAGCGGCCCGGAGTAGTCGGACTCGGGCAGCCGCTCGACGAGGAACCCGTCGATCAGGCCGCCACCCTCCCGGCGCCCCTCCCGCACCCGGTGGCGCCCGGCCCCGAACCGGACCCGCACCCGCACGCCCGGCTGGGCCTGCTCGTCCAGTTCCTCGGGGACCGCGTAGTCGAAGTACCGGTCGAGGTGGAGCACGCCCTTGTCGACGAGCACCCGGGCGACGGGCAGCTCCTTGGCGAGCGCGGCGCCCCGCCACGTCCGCGGCTTGGCCCGGGGCGTCTGCGCCTTGCGCACGCTCTCCCGGATGAGCGCGAGCTGCTCGGGCGGCGCACCCTCCGCACCGCCGTCCGCCTGTCCGTTCTCGCTGCTCACGCTTGCATTCTTACCAAACACCACTGACATCCGGCGGCGCCCGGGAAGGGCTCGGGACAGGGCGAAGGCCCGGCCCCCGAGGGGAACCGGGCCTCAGGCCTGGGGGCTCGTTACAGCCCCGCCGCCTTGCGCAGCGCGTCCACGCGGTCCGTGCGCTCCCAGGTGAAGTCGGGCAGCTCACGGCCGAAGTGGCCGTACGCCGCCGTCTGGGAGTAGATCGGCCGGAGCAGGTCGAGGTCGCGGATGATGGCGGCCGGGCGGAGGTCGAAGACCTCGTCGATCGCCTTCTCGATCCGGTCCGTGTCGACCTTGGCGGTGCCGAAGGTCTCGACGAACAGACCGACCGGCTCGGCCTTGCCGATCGCGTACGCGACCTGGACCTCGCAGCGGGTGGCGAGGCCCGCGGCGACCACGTTCTTGGCGACCCAGCGCATCGCGTACGCGGCGGAGCGGTCGACCTTGGACGGGTCCTTGCCGGAGAAGGCGCCGCCGCCGTGGCGGGCCATGCCGCCGTAGGTGTCGATGATGATCTTGCGGCCGGTGAGGCCGGCGTCGCCCATGGGGCCGCCGATCTCGAAGCGGCCGGTGGGGTTGACCAGCAGGCGGTAGTTCTCCGTGTCGAGCTTGATGCCCTCGTCCAGGAGCGCCTTCAGCTCCGGCTCGACGACGAACTCCTTGATGTCGGGAGCCAGCAGCGAGTCGAGGTCGATGTCGGAGGCGTGCTGCGAGGAGACGACGACGGTGTCCAGGCGGACCGCCTTGTCGCCGTCGTACTCGATGGTGACCTGCGTCTTGCCGTCCGGGCGCAGGTAGGGGATCGTGCCGTTCTTGCGCACGTCGGACAGGCGCTTGGACAGGCGGTGGGCCAGGAAGATCGGCAGCGGCATCAGCGTCGGCGTCTCGTCCGTCGCGTAGCCGAACATCAGGCCCTGGTCGCCCGCGCCCTGCTTGTCGAGCTCGTCCTCGTCGCCCTCGACCCGGGACTCGTACGCCGTGTCCACACCCTGGGCGATGTCGGGCGACTGGGCGCCGATGGACACCGAGACGCCGCAGGAGGCGCCGTCGAAGCCCTTCTTCGAGGAGTCGTAGCCGATTTCGAGGATCTTGCTCCGGACCAGCGTCGCGATGTCCGCGTACGTCTTGGTGGTGACCTCACCGGCCACGTGCACCAGGCCGGTCGTGATCAGAGTCTCGACGGCGACCCGGGAGGTCGGGTCCTCACGCAGGAGCGCGTCGAGAATGGTGTCGCTGATCTGGTCAGCGATCTTGTCGGGGTGACCCTCGGTCACGGACTCCGAGGTGAACAGACGACGGGACACAACGCTCCCTGGGGTTGCAGCGGCTGCTGGCTGATCATTGGCGGACGGCGGGGGCTGCACCCGGCGCCGTCCGTGGAACAGTTTACGGGTCACGCTTCGGACACGGTCCCCCCGTCTCGCCACTCGGGAGTGCTGTGACCTGCGGCACGGGCATTCTGCCCAATGCCGAGCGAGCTTGACCAGAGGCGCCACGCCCCGACTGGCCGGGTTTCACAGGGCCGCGAAGCTCCGGAAACATCAGCGCAGGCGCTCGGCGACCAGGTCCCACACGGTTTCGGCCAGGGCTTCCTTCGGTCCGTGCGCCACGGGCGTCTCGCTGCCGTCGGCACCGAGCACGACGGCCTCGTTCTCCTCGGAGCCGAACGTCTTGCGCTCCCCCACTTCGTTGACCACGAGCAGGTCGCAGCCCTTGCGCTTCAGCTTGGCCCGGCCGTTGGCGAGGACGTCGTCGGTCTCCGCGGCGAAGCCGACGACGACCTGTCCGGCGCGGGCCCGCTCGGCGGAGATCTCCGCGAGGATGTCCGGATTGCGCACCAGCGTGATCGGCTCCGGCTCCCGGTCGTCCTTCTTCTTGATCTTCCCGGCCGCGTAGACGGCGGGGCGGAAGTCGGCGACCGCCGCCGCCATGACCACGGCGTCGGCGTCGGAGGCGGCCTCCAGCACCGCTTCGCGCAGCTGGACGGCCGTGCCCACGGAAACGACGTCCACCCCGGCCGGGTCCGGCAGGGCGCTGTTGGCCGCGATCAGCGTGACGCGGGCGCCCCGGGCGGCGGCGGTGCGGGCGAGGGCGTAGCCCTGCTTGCCGGAGGAGCGGTTGCCGAGGAAGCGGACCGGGTCCAGGGGCTCGCGGGTGCCTCCGGCGCTGACGACGACGTGCCGGCCGGTGAGGTCCGGCTCGCGGACGCCCCGGGCGAGCACGCGGCGGCACACCTCGAAGATCTCGGCCGGGTCGGGCAGCCGGCCCTTGCCGGTGTCCACGCCGGTCAGGCGGCCCACGGCGGGCTCGATGACGACGGCGCCGCGGCGGCGCAGCGTTGCCACGTTCTCCCGGGTGGCCGGGTGCTCCCACATCTCGGTGTGCATGGCGGGGGCGAAGACGACCGGACAGCGGGCGGTGAGCAGGGTGTTGGTGAGGAGGTCGTCAGCGAGGCCGTGGGCCGCCTTGGCGAGCAGGTCGGTGGTGGCCGGGGCGACGACGACCAGGTCGGCCTGCTGCCCGATGCGGACGTGCGGCACCTCGTGCACGTCGTCCCAGACCTCGGTGGAGACCGGCTTGCCGGAGAGCGCGGACCAGGTCGCGGCACCGACGAAGTGCAGCGCGGACGCGGTGGGCACCACGCGCACGTCGTGACCCGACTCCGTCAGCCGCCGCAGCAGCTCACAGGCCTTGTACGCGGCGATGCCGCCGCTGACCCCCAGAACGACCTTCGGCTTGTCCACGTCTCTCCCCGTCTCTCCCCGGACCTCGGCGACCGGCCCACCGTACGACTCCATGACACACCACAGGCCCGGCAGTCGGCCTGCCGGGCCTGTGGAAAAGTCAGCGTCAAGCTGCAAATACTACTTACTGCGCCGGGCCTTCGACGGCCTCGGACGTGAGCAGCCCCGCGTTGATCTCGCGAAGGGCGATCGAGAGCGGCTTCTCGTGGACGTGGGTGTCGACGAGAGGACCGACGTACTCGAGGAGACCCTCGCCGAGCTGCGAGTAGTACGCGTTGATCTGGCGGGCCCGCTTGGCCGCGTAGATCACGAGGCTGTACTTCGAGTCGGTGGCCTCGAGGAGCTCGTCGATCGGCGGGTTGATGATGCCCTCGGGCGCGGAGATGGAAGAGGACACGCTCTACCTTCCGATGGATGGGAAAGATTCTGTCGGGATGATCAGCGAGGACCGGATCGGCCAGCGATGGTCACACGACGTTCATCAAGGCTAGCAGCTCGCGCGCCACGTCCTCGACGGAGGTGTTGACCAGCGTCGTGTCGAACTCCGGTTCGGCGGCAAGCTCGATCTTGGCGGCCTCCAGCCTGCGCTCGATCACCTCGGGCGGTTCGGTGCCCCGCCCGGTGAGCCTGCGCACGAGCTCCTCCCAGGAGGGAGGGGCCAGGAACACCAGCTGGGCCTCGGGCATCGACTCGCGGACCAGCCGGGCGCCCTGCAGGTCGATCTCCAGCAGGACGGACTCGCCCTTCTCCAGGCGCTCCGCCACGGCCGCACGCGGCGTGCCGTAGCGGTTGCCGGCGAACTCGGCCCACTCCAGCAGCTCGCCGTTGGCGATCAGCTTGTCCATCTCGTCGTCCGTGACGAAGAAGTAGTGGACGCCGTGCTGCTCGCCGGGGCGCGGCTTGCGGGTCGTCGCCGACACCGAGAGCCAGACCTCGGGGTGTTCCTTGCGCATATGAGCGACGACCGTGCTCTTGCCGACCCCGGAGGGGCCGGAGAGCACGGTCAGCCGCGGACGTACGTCCGGGGGCACGGGGGTCGTCCCCCGGGGTGTTGCAGCCATGCAGCGATTATCCAGCAATCCCGGAGTGCCCGTTACTCGCTTCCCCGGAGTGACCGGTTCAGGAACCGGTGCTGCCGAACTCGCGCTCCAGGGAGGCGATCTGGTTGGAACCGAGACCGCGCACGCGGCGGCTCTCGGAGATGCCCAGTCGCTCCATGATCTGCTTGGCGCGGACCTTGCCCACGCCCGGCAGGGACTCCAGCAGGGCGGAGACCTTCATCTTGCCGATGACGTCGTTCTCCTGGCCCTGCTTGATGACCTCGTGGAGGGAGGCGCCGGAGTGCTTGAGTCGATTCTTGACCTCGGCCCGCTCCCGGCGAGCCGCGGCGGCCTTTTCGAGCGCGGCTGCGCGCTGTTCAGGGGTAAGGGGCGGAAGAGCCACGCCTACGTCACCTCGGATGTCGAACTGTCGGATACGGACCGGTGAGGAACCTAGTCGCCCCACACCTGGGGAGCCACGAGCAACACACGCTTGCCCGCTCTCTCGTCGGAGACTAGCGGGCAAGTGCGCCAGAGTCAGCGAGAACAGCGGAAAAGTCCTGGTCAGCCTTCACCTGAACGGACATTTAGGACATACTGCCCCGGATTTGAGGATGTATTCAGACTCAGAGGCCCCCCGGACCACTCATCGGAGGTCTCGCGGTATGGTCTGGACCGCCTCAGGAGGACGTCACGGCCTGCCGGATGTCGTCCGCGCAGCGTGCCGCGGCGTCACGCAGAGCGACCACGTCGGGACCGTGGCGCAGCACGCCCCGGCTGACGTTCGGCACGACGTTGCCCACGGCCGCCCCGAAGACCCGGGGCAGATCCGCCGGCGTCGCCCCCTGGGCGCCGATGCCGGGCGCGAGGAGCGGTCCGTTGATGGCGAGGTCGTACGTCGAGAGATCACCGAGGGTGGCGCCGACGACCGCCCCGAAGGAGCCCAGGGGCTGCTCCCCCGTGTTCTCGGCGGCCAGGTGCGCCAGCATCGTCGCTCCGACGTTCCGGCCGTCGGGGCGCACGGCGTGCTGCACCTCGCCGCCCTCCGGGTTGGACGTCAGCGCCAGCACGAACAGGCCCGCGCCGCTCTCCCGGGCCAGCGCGACCGCCGGGGCGAGCGAGCCGTAGCCGAGGTAGGGCGAGACGGTCAGCGCGTCGGAGAACAGCGGCGCGTCCTTGTGCAGGAAGGACTCGGCGTAGGCCGCCATGGTGGAGCCGATGTCGCCCCGCTTGGCGTCCATCACGACCAGCGCGCCCGCCGCCCGGGCCTCGGCGACGGACTGCTCCAGGACCGCGACGCCGCGCGAGCCGAAGCGCTCGAAGAACGCGCTCTGCGGCTTGAGCACGGCGACCCGGTCGGCGACCGCCTCGACGACCGTGCGGCTGAACCGCTCCAGGCCCGCCACGTCGTCGTTCAGGCCCCACTCGGCGAGCAGGGAGGCGTGCGGGTCGATGCCCACGCACAGCGGACCGCGCTCGTCCATCGCCCGGCGCAGGCGCGCGCCGAAGGGTTCCAGACCACTCATGCCGTCTTCCTCACGTCGGCGCCCACCGCGTCGGCGAGCGTGGCGTACGGGCTGGTGCGCAGGCGCGCGGCGAGCCCCTTGTGGATCGCGCGGGCGTAGAAGGGCCCCTCGTAAACGAAGGCGCTGTAGCCCTGGACCAAGGTGGCACCGGCCAGGATGCGCTGCCAGGCGTCCTCGGCGTTCTCGACGCCGCCGACGCCCACCAGGGTGATGCGGTCGCCCACGCGCGCGTAGAGGCGGCGCAGGACCTCCAGGGAGCGCTCCTTCAGGGGCGCGCCGGACAGGCCGCCGGTCTCCTTGACCAGCGCCGGGTCGGAGGCCAGGCCGAGTCCGTCCCGCGCGATGGTGGTGTTCGTGGCGATGATGCCGTCCAGGCCCAGTTCCACGGCGAGGTCGGCGACGGCGTCGACGTCCTCGTCGGCGAGGTCCGGGGCGATCTTCACCAGCAGCGGGACGCGCCGCGCGGGCACCGTGCGGTCGGCGGCCTCGCGGACGGCGCTCAGCAGGGGGCGCAGGGCCTCGGTGGCCTGGAGGTCGCGCAGCCCGGGCGTGTTCGGGGAGGAGACGTTGACCACCAGGTAGTCGGCGTAGGGCGCGAGCCGCTCGGCGGACTTCACGTAGTCCGCGACGGCCTCCTCCTCGGGTACGGCCTTGGTCTTGCCGATGTTGACGCCCACGACGGTCCGGAAGACGGGCGTCCGGGAGGCCAGGCGGGCGGCGACACGCAGGGAGCCGTCGTTGTTGAAGCCCATGCGGTTGATCAGCGCCCGGTCCTCGACCAGGCGGAACAGCCGCTTCTTGGGGTTGCCGGGCTGCGGCTCGCCGGTCACCGTGCCGATCTCGACGTGGTCGAAGCCGAGCATGGCCATGCCGTCGACGCCGACGGCGTTCTTGTCGAAGCCGGCCGCGAGCCCGAAGGGGCCGTGCATGCGCAGGCCGAGGGCCTCGGTGCGCAGCTCCTTGTGGCGGGGCGCGAGGGCGGCCGCGAGGAAGGTGCGCAGCACGGGCACGCGGGCGGCCAGGCGGATCCAGCGGAAGGCCAGGTGGTGGGCCTGCTCCGCATCCAGCCGCTTGAAGACGAGACGGAAGAAGATCTTGTACATGGTGTCCTCACGAGGACGTGGCGTCCTCACGAAGAGGGGGACACCGTTTCCGGTGTCCCCCTCGGGGCTGCTAGTCGCGGGCCGCGGTCAGGTGTTCCGCGTGTTCCTGGAGCGAGCGGACGCTCACGTCACCGCGGTTGAGGGCGTCGATGCCCTGGACCGCCGCGGCGAGCGCCTGGACCGTGGTCAGGCACGGCACGGAGCGCGCCACGGCCGCCGTACGGATGTCGTAGCCGTCGAGGCGGCCGCCGGTGCCGTACGGGGTGTTGACGATGAGGTCGACCTCGCCGTCGTGGATGAGCTGGACGATGGTCTTCTCGCCGTTCGGGCCCACGCCCTCGGACTGCTTGCGCACGACCGTGGCGTTGATGCCGTTGCGCTTGAGGACCTCGGCCGTCCCGGAGGTGGCCAGCAGCTCGAAGCCGTGGGCGACCAGCTCGCGGGCCGGGAAGATCATCGAGCGCTTGTCGCGGTTGGCGACCGAGATGAACGCGCGGCCCTTGGTGGGCAGCGGGCCGTAGGCGCCCGCCTGCGACTTGGCGTAGGCCGTGCCGAAGACGGAGTCGATACCCATGACCTCGCCGGTGGAGCGCATCTCCGGGCCGAGGACCGTGTCGACGCCGCGGCCGTGGATGTCGCGGAAGCGCGACCACGGCATGACGGCCTCCTTGACGGAGATCGGCGCGTCCAGCGGCAGCTCGCCGCCGTCGCCGTTCTTCGGCAGCAGCCCCTCCTCGCGCAGCTCGGCGATGGTCGCGCCCAGCGAGATCCGGGCGGCGGCCTTGGCCAGCGGCACCGCCGTCGCCTTCGAGGTGAAGGGGACGGTCCGGGACGCGCGCGGGTTGGCTTCCAGCACGTAGAGGATGTCGCCCGCGAGCGCGAACTGGATGTTGATCAGGCCGCGTACGCCGACGCCCTTGGCGATGCCCTCCGTAGAGGCGCGCAGCCGCTTGATGTCGAAGCCGCCGAGGGTGATCGGGGGCAGGGCGCACGCCGAGTCGCCGGAGTGGATGCCGGCCTCCTCGATGTGCTCCATGACGCCGCCGAGGTACAGCTCCTCGCCGTCGTAGAGGGCGTCGACGTCGATCTCGATGGCGTCGTCGAGGAAGCGGTCGACCAGGACCGGCCGGGAGGGGCTGATCTCGGTGGACTCGGCGATGTAGGACTCCAGCCGGGTTTCGTCGTAGACGATCTCCATGCCGCGCCCGCCGAGCACGTACGAGGGGCGCACCAGGACCGGGTAGCCGATCTCGTCGGCGATGGCCTTGGCCTCGGCGAAGGTGGTGGCGGTGCCGTGCTTGGGGGCCGGGAGGCCGGCCTCCTTGAGGACCTGGCCGAAGGCGCCCCGGTCCTCGGCGGCGTGGATGGCCTCCGGGGAGGTGCCGACGATCGGCACGCCGTTGTCCTTCAGCGCCTGCGACAGGCCCAGCGGGGTCTGGCCGCCGAGCTGCACGACGACGCCCGCGACCGGTCCGGCCTGCTGCTCGGCGTGCACGATCTCCAGCACGTCCTCCAGCGTCAGCGGCTCGAAGTACAGGCGGTCGGAGGTGTCGTAGTCGGTGGAGACGGTCTCCGGGTTGCAGTTGACCATCACGGTCTCGTAGCCCGCGTCGCTCAGGGCGAAGGAGGCGTGGACGCAGGAGTAGTCGAACTCGATGCCCTGGCCGATGCGGTTCGGGCCGGAGCCCAGGATGATGACGGCGGGCTTGGTCCGGGGGGCGACCTCCGTCTCCTCGTCGTAGGAGGAGTAGAAGTACGGCGTCTTCGCGGCGAACTCGGCGGCGCAGGTGTCGACCGTCTTGTAGACCGGGCGGATCCCGAGCGCGTGCCGCACCTCGCGGACGACGTCCTCGCGCAGGCGGCGGATCTCGCCGATCTGCTGGTCGGAGAAGCCGTGCCGCTTGGCCTCGGCGAGCAGGTCGGCGGTGAGCTCGGGTGCCTCGGCCAGTTCGTCGGCGATCTCCTTGATCAGGAAGAGCTGGTCGACGAACCAGGGGTCGATCTTCGTGTAGTCGAAGACCTCCTCGGGCGTGGCGCCCGCGCGGATGGCCTGCATGACGGTGTTGATG
The DNA here is from genome assembly GCF_002237655.1 of Streptomyces sp. XY006. Taxonomy (GTDB): domain Bacteria; phylum Actinomycetota; class Actinomycetes; order Streptomycetales; family Streptomycetaceae; genus Streptomyces; species Streptomyces levis. The sequence goes on along the minus strand of NZ_NOKT01000026.1, from coordinate 10,021 downwards.
CGGCCGTCGGTGGGGCGGACGGCCTGCTCCAGCAGCTGCGTCTTGTCGCCCGGCTCGCCGACGAAGGTGAACTGGCTGCCCTTCTTCTCCAGCGACCGCAGGGCCTTCTGGAAGGCCTCGGTGAAGTTGCGCCCGATGGCCATGGCCTCGCCGACCGACTTCATGGTGGTGGTGAGGGTGGAGTCGGCGCTGGGGAACTTCTCGAAGGCGAAGCGCGGGGCCTTCACGACCACGTAGTCGAGCGTCGGCTCGAAGGAGGCCGGGGTCTCCTGGGTGATGTCGTTCGGGATCTCGTCCAGCGTGTAGCCGACGGCCAGCTTGGCGGCGATCTTGGCGATCGGGAAGCCGGTCGCCTTGGAGGCGAGGGCCGAGGAGCGGGAGACGCGCGGGTTCATCTCGATGACGATGACCCGGCCGTCCTCGGGGTTCACCGCGAACTGGATGTTGCAGCCGCCGGTGTCGACGCCGACCTCGCGGATGATCGCGATGCCGACGTCGCGCAGCACCTGGTACTCGCGGTCGGTCAGCGTCATCGCGGGCGCGACGGTGATGGAGTCGCCGGTGTGCACGCCCATCGGGTCGAAGTTCTCGATGGAGCAGACGACCACGACGTTGTCGTGCTTGTCGCGCATCAGCTCCAGCTCGTACTCCTTCCAGCCGAGGATGGACTCCTCCAGGAGCACCTCGGTGGTCGGGGAGAGCGTGAGGCCCTGGCCGGCGATGCGGCGCAGCTCCTCCTCGTCGTGGGCGAAGCCGGAGCCGGCGCCTCCCATGGTGAAGGAGGGGCGGACGACGACCGGGTAGCCGCCGAGCTCCTCGACGCCCTTGAGGACGTCGTCCATGGAGTGGCAGATGTAGGACCGGGCGGACTCGCCGTGGCCGATCTTCTTGCGGACCTCCTCCACGACCTCCTTGAACAGGTCGCGGTCCTCGCCCTTGTGGATCGCCTGCACGTTGGCGCCGATCAGCTCGACGCCGTACTTGTCGAGGACGCCGTTCTCGTGCAGCGAGATGGCGGTGTTCAGGGCCGTCTGGCCGCCCAGGGTGGGCAGCAGCGCGTCGGGGCGCTCCTTGGCGATGATCTTCTCGACGAACTCGGGGGTGATCGGCTCGACGTAGGTGGCGTCGGCGATCTCCGGGTCGGTCATGATCGTCGCCGGGTTGGAGTTCACCAGGACGACCCTGAGGCCCTCGGACTTCAGGACGCGGCACGCCTGGGTGCCGGAGTAGTCGAACTCGGCGGCCTGGCCGATGACGATCGGGCCGGAGCCGATGACCAGGACGGACTGGATATCGGTGCGCTTAGGCACGCTGGCCCTCCATCAGGGAAACGAAGCGGTCGAACAGGTAGGCGGCGTCGTGCGGGCCCGCTGCCGCTTCGGGGTGGTACTGGACGCTGAAGGCGGGGCGGTCGAGGAGCTGGAGCCCTTCCACCACGTTGTCGTTCAGGCAGACGTGCGACACCTCGGCGCGGCCGAACGGGGTCTCGGAGACCTGGTCGAGCGGGGCGTCGACGGCGAAGCCGTGGTTGTGCGCGGTGACCTCGACCTTGCCGGTCGTGCGGTCCTGCACCGGCTGGTTGATGCCGCGGTGGCCGTACTTCAGCTTGTAGGTGCCGAAGCCGAGGGCGCGGCCGAGGATCTGGTTGCCGAAGCAGATGCCGAACAGCGGGGTGCCGCGCTCCAGGACGCCCTGCATCACGGAGACGGGGAGGTCGGCGGTGGCCGGGTCGCCCGGGCCGTTGGAGAAGAACACGCCGTCCGGGTTCACCGCGTAGACGTCCTCGACGGTGGCGGTGGCCGGGAGCACGTGCACCTCGATGCCGCGCTCGGCCATGCGGTGCGGGGTCATGCCCTTGATGCCGAGGTCGACCGCGGCGACGGTGAACTTCTTCTCGCCGATCGCGGGCACGACGTAGGGCTCGGTGGTGGCGACCTCGGCGGAGAGGTTCGCGCCCTTCATCTGCGGGGCTTCCTGCACGCGCGCGAGGAGCGCCGCGTCGTCGCGGACGGCCTCGCCGCTGAAGATGCCGACGCGCATGGCGCCGCGCTCGCGCAGGTGGCGGGTGAGGGCGCGGGTGTCGACGCCGGAGATCCCGACGACGCCCTGCGCGGCCAGCTCCTCGTCCAGCGTGCGCCGGGAGCGCCAGCTGGACGGCACCCGCGCGGGGTCGCGCACGACATAGCCGGAGACCCAGATGCGCTTGGACTCCATGTCCTCGTCGTTGACGCCCGTGTTGCCGATGTGCGGGGCGGTCATCACCACGACCTGGCGGTGGTACGAGGGGTCGGTGAGGGTCTCCTGGTAGCCGGTCATGCCGGTGGAGAACACCGCTTCGCCGAAGGTCTCCCCCACGGCCCCGTAGGCGCGGCCGCGGAAGACCCGGCCGTCCTCCAGGACGAGTACGGCGGGAGTTTTTGCGGCTCCCCTGGTGGAGGTGGTCATCGTTCGGCGCCTTCCCTGGTGTTCTTCTCGATCATGGTGTTGATGGTGTCGGCCCACTCGTTGTGCTCGGCCGCGTGGTCGGAGCGGAAGCCGGAGTCGATCACCCGGTCGCCGTGCGCCCACGTGACGACCAGCAGGCCGCCCTCGGTGAGCACCTTGCCGGCGATGCCCTTGTCCAGCCGGGCCTCGCGCAGCTGTGCCAGCGGGACGAAGAAGTCCTGTGCCCCGGGGCGTACGACGTCCAGGCCGGCGTCCGTCAGTGTGAGCTCGGCGCGGCTGCGGGTGCCCAGGCCCTGGGCGACGATGCGGTCGAGCCACTGCCCGGCGGTGGTGGAGCCGTGGTACCGGCCGCTCATGGTCAGGCGTGCCGGGCCCGGGTCGTCCGGGGTGACGGGCAGCTCGGGCAGGTCGCCCTGGAGGGTGCCGCGCCACTTCCAGCCCTCGCGCATCAGCCAGTAGACGAGTGCGACGAAGAGGGCGAGGCCGACGACCCAGCCGATGCGGGCGGCCCAGTCGGTCACTTCCGCCGATTCCTTCTCGGCGGCCAGCAGGAGTACAGGTGTCACGTGAGCTTCCCGTCGACGAGCGTGGCCTTGCCCCGCAGCCACGTGTGCGTCACACGGCCCGGCAGCTCACGCCCCTCGTAGGGGGTGTTGCGGCTGCGCGAGGCGAAGCCCGCGGGTTCCACCAGTCCACGGTATGCCGTGTCGACCAGGGTGAGGTTGGCGGGCTCACCTGCCGAGACGGGGCGGCCGTGGCCCGTGGCCTGTCCGATCTGCGCGGGCTTGACGGACATCCGGTCGGCGACGCCGGCCCAGTCCAGCAGGCCCGTGTCGACCATGGTCTCCTGCACCACCGACAGCGCGGTCTCCAGCCCGACCATGCCCATGGCGGCCGCGGCCCACTCGCAGTCCTTGTCCTCGTGCGGGTGCGGGGCGTGGTCGGTGGCGACGATGTCGATCGTGCCGTCGGCGAGGGCCTCGCGCAGGGCCATCACGTCCCGCTCGGTGCGCAGCGGCGGGTTGACCTTGTAGACGGGGTTGTACGTGCGGACCAGCTCGTCGGTGAGGAGCAGGTGGTGCGGGGTGACCTCGGCGGTCACGGCGATGCCGCGGGACTTGGCCCAGCGGACGATCTCGACGGACCCGGCGGTCGACAGGTGGCAGATGTGGACGCGGGAGCCGACGTGCTCGGCGAGCAGGACGTCCCGGGCGATGATCGACTCCTCGGCCACCGCGGGCCAGCCGCCGAGTCCCAGCTCGGCGGAGACGATCCCCTCGTTCATCTGGGCGCCCTCGGTCAGCCGCGGCTCCTGCGCGTGCTGCGCGATGACGCCGCCGAAGGCCTTCACGTACTCCAGGGCCCGGCGCATGATCACGGCGTCGTGCACGCACTTGCCGTCGTCGGAGAAGACGGTGACGCCGGCGGCCGACTCGTGCATGGCGCCCAGCTCGGCGAGCTTCCTGCCGTCGAGGCCGACGGTGACGGCGCCGATCGGCTGGACGTCGCAGTAGCCGTGCTCCTTGCCGAGCCGCCAGACCTGCTCGACGACGCCGGCGGTGTCGGCGACGGGGAAGGTGTTGGCCATGGCGAAGACGGTGGTGTAGCCGCCGGAGGCCGCGGCCCGGGTGCCGGTGAGGACGGTCTCGGAGTCCTCGCGGCCGGGCTCGCGCAGGTGGGTGTGCAGGTCGACCAGGCCCGGCAGCAGCACCTTGCCGTCGGCCTCGACGACCTCGGCGCCCTCGGCGCTCAGACCGGCACCCACCTCGGCGATGGTCCCGCCGTCGATCAGCACGTCCTGCGGCTCGCCGCCGAGCACCTTCGCACCACGGATCAGGGTCTTGCTCATCTGTCTTACTTCTCCTCGGTACGGGGGTGGGTGACGGCGGGCTCGTTTCCACCGAGCAGCAGGTACAGGACGGCCATCCGGATGGAGACGCCGTTGGCGACCTGCTCGACGACGGTGCAGCGGTCGGAGTCGGCGACCTCGGCGGTGATCTCCATGCCGCGGACCATCGGCCCGGGGTGCATCACGACGGCGTGCTCGGGCATCCGCGCCATGCGGTCGCCGTCGAGGCCGTAGCGGCGGGAGTACTCGCGCTCGGTCGGGAAGAACGCGGCGTTCATCCGCTCGCGCTGCACGCGCAGCATCATCACCGCGTCGGACTTGGTCAGCGTGCTGTCGAGGTCGTAGGAGACCTCGCAGGGCCAGGCCTCGACGCCGACGGGCAGCAGCGTCGGCGGGGCGACGAGGGTGACCTCGGCGCCGAGGGTGTGCAGCAGGTCGACGTTGGAGCGGGCGACCCGGCTGTGCAGGACGTCGCCGACGATGGTGATGCGCCGGCCGTCGAGGTCCTGGCCGAGTCCGGCGTCCGGGCCGATCAGGCGGCGGCGCATGGTGAAGGCGTCCAGCAGGGCCTGGGTGGGGTGCTGGTGCGTGCCGTCGCCGGCGTTGACGACGACCGCGTCGATCCAGCCGGAGTTCGCCAGCCGGTACGGGGCGCCCGAGGCGCCGTGCCGGATGACCACGGCGTCGACGCCCATGGCCTCCAGGGTCTGGGCGGTGTCCTTCAGGGACTCGCCCTTGGAGACGCTGGAGCCCTTGGCGGTGAAGTTGATGACGTCCGCGGAGAGGCGCTTCTCGGCGGCCTCGAAGGAGATCCGGGTGCGGGTGGAGTCCTCGAAGAAGAGGTTGACGATCGTGCGGCCGCGCAGGGTCGGCAGCTTCTTGATCGGCCGGTCGGCGACCCGGGCCATCTCCTCGGCGGTGTCGAGGATCAGGACGGCGTCGTCACGGGTGAGGTCGGCGGCCGAGATGAGATGACGCTGCATCTGTCAGGCTCCGTAAGGCAGTTCAAACGGGAGATTCGGGGCAGACGGGCGCGCGGGCGCGCGCATTGAGCCGGCGTACGACAGCGGCGTACGCCCGAGGCGCTACTGGGCGTCCGGCTTGGCACCGAGCAGCACGGTGTCGCGACCGTCCTCCTCGGCGAGCTGGACCTTGACCGTCTCCCGCAACGACGTGGGGAGGTTCTTGCCGACGTAGTCGGCGCGAATGGGCAGTTCGCGGTGGCCGCGGTCGACGAGCACGGCGAGCTGCACCGCGCGCGGGCGCCCGATGTCGTTCAGGGCGTCGAGGGCGGCGCGGATGGTGCGGCCGGAGAAGAGCACGTCGTCGACGAGGACGACCAGCTTGCCGTCGATGCCGTCACCGGGGATCTCGGTGCGGGCCAGCGCACGCGGCGGGTGCATGCGCAGGTCGTCGCGGTACATGGTGATGTCGAGCGAGCCGCAGGGGACCTTGCGCTCGGTGATCTGCTCCAGCTTGTCGGCGATCCGCCGGGCGAGGAAGACGCCCCGGGTCGGGATGCCGAGGAGCACCACGTCGTCGGCGCCCTTGGCGCGTTCGACGATCTCGTGGGCGATGCGGGTCAGTACCCGCGCGATGTCGGGCCCTTCGAGAACGGGCCGGGCATCGGACGGTGCGTCGTGCGTGTCCATACGAAACGGACCTCCTTCTCCGCCTCACGGGACGGACCTTAAAGGACGTCGGGATTGCGCCATCCACGGTAGCAGGCCCCGGCGATCGCCCGGACGGCCCCCTCGGATCACCTATTCGGCCCAACGGGGTGCCGATACCACGGAAGAGTCGGTGCGGACCATTCGGCTTGACGCGGCAGAGTAACGCTGCGTAACCTCACAGTGAGTTACCAGCCGCGCGGGCTGGCACCCACGCCAGACGCGTCGACACAGTGCCGGGGAGCTATATGTCCAGCGAATACGCCAAACAGCTCGGGGCCAAGCTCCGGGCGATCCGCACCCAGCAGGGCCTTTCCCTCCACGGTGTCGAGGAGAAGTCCCAGGGACGCTGGAAGGCGGTCGTGGTCGGTTCGTACGAGCGCGGCGACCGTGCCGTGACCGTGCAGCGCCTTGCCGAGCTGGCGGATTTCTACGGCGTTCCGGTGCAGGAGCTGCTCCCGGGCACGACCCCGGGCGGCGCCGCCGAGCCGCCGCCGAAGCTGGTCCTGGACCTGGAGCGGCTGGCCACGGTGCCGGCCGAGAAGGCGGGCCCCCTGCAGCGCTACGCGGCCACGATCCAGTCGCAGCGCGGTGACTACAACGGCAAGGTGCTCTCGATCCGCCAGGACGACCTGCGCACACTCGCCGTCATCTACGACCAGTCGCCCTCGGTGCTCACCGAGCAGCTGATCAGCTGGGGCGTCCTGGACGCGGACGCGCGCCGCGCGGTCGCCTCCCACGAGGAGGGCTGACCGCTCCGCGGGACCGCCCGCGGAGCCAGCAGAAACGTGCCGCCGGGGGTGGCTGGAACCAGAGGGTTCCAGCCACCCCCGGCGGCGTCTGCGCCAGGCGGGCAGCCCCCGCCGTACGCGGGGACGCCGGAGGGCCCGCAGCACTCCTGCTGCGGGCCCTCCGGCGTTCCGTCTGTTCGGCCTCTCTAGAGACCCCGTCGCGGCTCAGGCCTCGTCGCGGCGCAGTGACGGCTTGAGCTCCTTCAGCCGGCCGAGCAGGCCGTTCACGAAGGCGGGCGACTCGTCCGTGGAGAACTCCTTGGCGAGCTGCACCATCTCGTCCAGGACGACCGCGTCCGGGGTGCCGTCGACCCAGATCAGCTCGTACGCGCCGAGCCGCAGGATGTTGCGGTCGACCACGGGCATCCGGTCCAGCGTCCAGCCGACCGAGTACTGGGCGATCAGCTCGTCGATGCGCTTCGCGTGCTTCGCGTAGCCCTCGACCAGCGCCATCGTGTACTCGCTGACCGGCGGCTGGCGGGTGTCCGTCCGGGAGAGCCGGACCCAGTCCGCGAGGACCGTCAGGACCTCGGCGCCGCGCTGGTCCCCCTCGAAGAGGATCTGGAAGGCGCGCTTGCGGGCCGTGTTGCGGGCAGCCACGGTTAGCTGTTCACCCGGCCGAGGTAGTCGCTGGTGCGGGTGTCGACCTTGATCTTCTCACCGGTGGTGATGAAGAGCGGGACCTGGATCTGGTGGCCGGTCTCCAGCGTGGCGGGCTTGGTGCCACCGGTGGAGCGGTCGCCCTGGACGCCCGGCTCGGTCTCCTGGACGACGAGCTCGACGGCGGCGGGCAGCTCGACGAAGAGCACCTCGCCCTCGTGCTGGGCGACGGTGGCGGTGAAGCCCTCGATCAGGAAGTTGGCGGCGTCGCCGACGGCCTTGCGGTCGACCATGAGCTGGTCGTAGGTCTCCATGTCCATGAAGACGAAGTACTCGCCGTCCATGTAGGAGAACTGCATGTCGCGCTTGTCGACGGTGGCCGTTTCGACCTTGACGCCGGCGTTGAAGGTCTTGTCGACGACCTTGCCGGAGAGCACGTTCTTGAGCTTGGTGCGCACGAAGGCCGGGCCCTTGCCGGGCTTGACGTGCTGGAACTCGACGACGGACCAGAGCTGGCCGCCTTCGAGCTTGAGCACCATGCCGTTCTTGAGGTCGTTCGTGGAAGCCACGGTTGCGGAATCTCCTGGACTGACGTACGACCCCGGTGCACGCACCTTCCTAGAGGGCGAGCAGCTCCTTGGTCGTGATGGTGAGTAGCTCGGGTCCGCCGTCCGCCTCGGGGCGGACGACGAGCGTGTCATCGATCCGGACACCGCCCCGGCCCGGGAGGTGGACCCCCGGTTCGACGGTGACCGGCACGCAAGCGTCCAGTTTACCCATGGCCGCGGGACTCAACTGAGGGTCCTCGTCGATTTCGAGCCCCACACCGTGTCCGGTCAGGGCCGTGAGGCCTTCGGTGTACCCCGCGGAGTCCAGGACCTGGCGGGCGGCACGGTCGACGTCCCGGCAGGCGGCGCCGGGTACCAGGCTCTCACGCCCGGCCCGCTGGGCGGCGAAGACCAGGTCGTACAGCTCGATCTGCCAGTCCGCGGGAGCGGTGCCGATGACGAACGTGCGGCCGATCTCGCAGCGGTAGCCGCGGTAGGTCGCACCGAGGCAGACGGAGAGGAAGTCGCCCTCCTCCACACGGCGGTCGGTGGGGCGGTGGCCGGGGCGTCCGGCGTTCGGCCCCGTGGCGACGGAGGTCGGGAAGGCCGGTCCGTCGGCTCCGTGGTCGACCAGGCGTCTCTCCAGCTCCAGGGCGAGGTGACGCTCGGTGCGGCCGACGAGGATGGACTCCAGCAGTTCGCCGAGGGCCTGGTCGGCGATCTCCGCGCCGATGCGCATGCAGGAGATCTCCTCCTCGTCCTTGACGACCCTGAGCTGCTCGACCGCGCCGCCGAGGCCGGCGAGACGGAGCCGGGGGGCGACGGAACCGAGGGCTCTGTGCCGGGCCACGGTGAGGTGGTGCTCCTCGACGGCGAGGGAGTCGGCGCCCTGGCCCTGGGCCAGGTCGGCTGCCGCGACGGCCGGGTCGCCGCCGGCGGCTCCGGGCAGGGTCTGGACGCGCAGGGCCTCGTCGGGGCGCTCCTGTGACGGGCGGTCCGCGGACGGGCCGCACACCAGGAGATCCTCGGTCTTGCCGAGCAGCAGGACGGCGCCGTGCGGGGCGGCGCCCGCGAGATAGCGCACGTTGGCGGGGCGGGAGACCAGCGCCGCCGCGCTGCCGCCCGCGTTGCAGTATTCCCTCAGACGCGTCCGGCGGGCCGCGTACACCTCTGACATGACCCGAGCCTATGAGGTCCGCCGGTTCGGCGCCGGTCGAGGGCGTCCGAGTGGGCGGTGCCCGGGATGTCCGGGTGGGTGGGGGTGCCGTTCGGGGTGGCGTGCCGTCCGCGCGTGCGTGGGGGCTCGGTGCGCGGTTCCCCGCGCCCCCGCGGGGCGTTCACCACTGCGGTGGGCTCGCTATCGACCTGGCCAGGACGTCGTCCAGGACCCTCGCCGTCTCCGGGACGTCCAGCTGGGAGTTGTCGATGATCGGCAGACCCGATCCGTACCAGCCGGCCATCCGGCCGTGGATACGGGCGACCTCCTCGTCCGACAGCCGCCGGTTCCCCGAGCGCTCCGCGTTGCGTTCGAGGACGATGTCCAGCCCGGGCAGGAGGACGACCGGCAGCAGGCCGGGCCCGACATGACGCTTCCAGCCGCCGAGGCCGACGACCGGCCGGTCGGGGAAGACCGCGTCGTCGAGGATGCACGAGATGCCGTTGGCCAGGAAGTTGCGCGCGGCGAAGCCGCAGGTGCGGCGGGCGAGGCGGTACTGCGCCTCGGAGTTGTCGTTCCACCCGGACTGCGGGTCGGCGAAGCCGGAGCGGACCCACTCGCGCACGTCGTCGAGGCTGATGTGCGCCGTGGGCACGCGGCGGTGGTCCGCCCAGTACTTGGCGACGCTGGTCTTGCCCGCGCCCGCGGGGCCGATGAGCAGCACGGCGAGCGTCGTACCGGAAGGGTCGGGAGCCGCCGCGGCGGGTGGCGCGCTCGGCATGGCGACCGGGCCGCCCGGCGGCAGCGGCACATGGCCGGTGGTGTCCGGCGGCGGAACGGAGGCCTGCGGTGGCGGAGAGGCCTGCGGTGGCGGCGCGGCGGGGCCGGGCGGGGGCGCGGCATGCGGTGGTGGCGCGGCCGGGCCGGGCGGGGGCGCGGCATGCGGTGGTGGCGCGGCCGGG
>NZ_NOKT01000025.1 GCF_002237655.1 Streptomyces sp. XY006 | reverse complement strand
GGGTGGTCCGGGGAGCACTGCAGGGCGAAGTCCAGGGCGATCTCCATGCCCAGCCCGCGGGCCTGCCGCACGAACCAGGTGAAGTCCTCCAGGGTTCCCAGTTCGGGGTGGACGGCGTCGTGGCCGCCCTCGGGCGAACCGATCGCCCAGGGCACCCCCACATCGTCAGGCCCGGGGCTCAGGGTGTTGTTCCTGCCCTTGCGGAACGTCGTGCCGATCGGATGGATCGGCGGCAGGTACACCACGTCGAAGCCCATCGCCGCGATCGCCGGCAACCGCCGCGCGGCGGTCCGGAACGTCCCGTGCGGCTGCTCCGGGGTGCCCTCCGAACGCGGGAAGAACTCGTACCACGACCCGTACAACGCCCGCTCCCGCTCGACGAGAAGCGGCAGCGGCTCGGAGGTGGTGACCAGGTCCCGCAGCGGGTAGCGGTCCAGCACCGCGTCGACCTCGGGAGTCAGCGCCGCCGCCAGCCGGGACGCCGCAGGGCGGGTCTCGTCCCGCAGCGCGTCGACGGCCGCCAGGAGCACGTCCCGCAGGCCCTCCTCCTCGGGCACGCCGTCGGCCGCCCGCTCGTAGAGGCGCGCGCCCTCCTCCAGGACGACGTCCGTGTCCATACCCGCCGGGATCTTGATCCGGGCGTGGTGGCGCCAGGTGGCCACCGGGTCGCCCCACCCCTCCACGGCGAACGTCCACCGGCCCGGCTCCCCGGCCGTGACCGTGGCACCCCACCGGTCCGTCCCGGGCGCCAGCTCCCGCATCGGCGTCCACGGTCCCGGGCGGCCCTCGGGGTCCGTCAGGACGACATTGGCGGCGACCGCGTCGTGCCCCTCCCGGAACACCGTCGCCGAGATCTCGAACGTCTCTCCGGTGACGGCCTTGGCCGGCCGGCGTCCGTGCAGGACGACCGGGCGGACATCGAGGACGGGTATGCGCCCGACGGCCGTCGTCCCCTCCGCGGGGGGTGGTGGCTGCGGGACGGGTGGGCCGGCCGCGGCCGGGCGCGCGGGGCGTGCTTCGCCGCCCGGTGCGCGCGCCCCGGTGGCACGGTGGTCGGGGGGTGCTGGCGAGTGGTGCTTGGCGGGCATGACCGCTCCTGTCCGCGTCAACGTGGGTGGGCGGATGTGTATGGGGAGGTGGGTCCTGCGTGGTGCTCCTGTGAGGGGTACCCGGAGGAGCCTTCCCACCCTATTCGGGTGGGCAATCCGGCACTTTGTTAACTACTCACGCGTATGTCGACACACAAGACCGGCCTCGTCCGCGGCGGACGAGGCCGGCCTCTTCGCGCGTCTGCAGCTTCCGCCTACCCCCGCGGCACCCGCAGTAACTTGTCCGGTGAACCGAGCCCCCGGCCGGAGACCTTGCCGCCCGCCGCCGCCCTGGTCAGGGCCGCACTGACCTGGGCCGGAGTCGCCTTGGGATGGCCGGAGAGACGGAGCGCGGCGGCGCCCGCGGCATGCGGGGACGCCATCGAGGTACCCGAGAAGGCTGCCCGCGCGGTGTCACTCGCGGCCGTCGCGGAGGTGATGGCGACGCCCGGGGCGAACAGATCGAGGGCCGGGCCGTGGTTGGAGAAGGCCGGTTTTGCATCCTTGCGGTCGGTCGCGCCGACCGTGATCGCCTCCTTGACGCCCGCGGGGGAGTACAGACCCGCCGGCCTGCCGTCGTTGCCCGCGGCGACCGTGTACGTGACGCCGGAGGCGATGGAGGCGCGCACGGCGGCGTCCAGCCGGTCGTTGCGCGGCCCGCCCAGGCTGAGGTTGGCGACCGCCGGCTTCCTCGCGTTGCGGGTGACCCACTCGATCCCGGCGATCACCCGGGCCGTGGTGCCCGCCCCCGCCGTGTCGAGGACGCGCACGGAGACGATCCGCGCCTTCTTCGCGACGCCGTGGGCGGTGCCCGCGACCGTGCCGGCGACGTGGGTGCCGTGCCCGTTGGCGTCCGAGGCGACCGGGTCGCCCCCGACGAAGTCCCAGCCGTGGCGCGCCCGGCCGCCGAAGTCCCGGTGCGTGGTCCGCACGCCGGTGTCGATCACGTAGACCGTCACCCCGGCCCCCGCGGAGGCCGGCCAGGTGTAGCTCCCGTCCAGCGGCAGCGCCGGCTGGTCGATCCGGTCCAGTCCCCAGGAGGGCGGCTTCGGCCCGGTGCCCTCCAGCCGGACGCGGGTGTCCTGGACGACCGAGGCGACCCGGGGATCGGCGGCCAGCCGCCGTGCCCGTCTGTCGTCGGCCCGGACCGCCCACCCGTTCAGCACCGTGCCGTAGGTGTGGCTGATCTCCACCCCGTGGATCCTGGCCAGGTCCTTTCCGGCCGCCGAGCCCGCCCGCGTGCCCTTCTCCAGTGTCACCAGGTAACTTCCGTGCACGGAGCCGGGTGTTCCGGCGCCGAGTATCCGCCCCTCCGGTACGGCGTGCGCGGGCAGGGTGGTGGCCGAAAACGCGAGGGCGCAGAGCGCCGCGGCCAGGCCTCCCGTCCCGCGCAGACGCCGCTGTCGCGTCCGTGCCATGGTCCGAGTTCCCCTCCTCGACTCGGCGTACGGCTGCCGCGCCGGGCCGCGTGCGGCCGGCGCGGGCCGGTACGCCAGGGGAAGCCTCTCGTGGCGGGTGAAGCACCACAAGGACGCCTATGGGGGCGGAATCGGCCATATCCGCGTACAGACCTGTTCAGGCCGATCGGAGGCACGGTGGCGGAGCGTCGGCGGTGGCGGCACCCTCGCCGGTACTGTCGTAGGAGACGTCGTTGAAGCCCTGCGTCATCCAGCAACGCGCCGAGGTGGAACCCGTGAAGGCGATCCGTCGATTCACCGTCCGACCCGTGCTCCCCGACCCCCTCCGGCCACTCAGCGATCTGGCCCGCAACCTGCGCTGGTCCTGGCATGCGGAGACCCGTGACCTGTTCCAGGCCGTCGACCCCGAGCGGTGGGCCGCCTCGGGCGGCGACCCGGTCCGGCTGCTGGGCGGCGTGCCGCCCGCGCGGCTGGCCGAGCTCTCCGAGGACCGCCGTTTCCTGCGCCGCCTCGCCGCGGTCGCGGGCGACCTGAACGACTACATGACCGGCGACCGCTGGTACCAGGCCCAGTCCGAGGACCTGCCGGCCGCCGTCGCCTACTTCTCCCCCGAGTTCGGCATCACGGCCGCGCTGCCGCAGTACTCCGGCGGCCTCGGCATCCTCGCCGGCGACCATCTGAAGGCGGCCAGCGACCTGGGCGTCCCGCTCATCGGCGTCGGACTGCTCTACCGGCACGGCTACTTCCGCCAGACCCTCTCCCGGGACGGCTGGCAGCAGGAGCACTACCCGGTCCTCGACCCGAACGAGCTCCCGGTCGCCCAGCTGGAGGAGCCCGACGGCACGCCCGCCCAGGTCGCCCTCGCGCTGCCCGGCGGCAAACAACTGCACGCCCGCATCTGGCTGGCGCAGGTCGGCCGGGTCCCGCTGCTGATGCTGGACTCCGACGTCGAGGAGAACGACCTCGGCGAGCGCGGTGTCACCGACCGCCTCTACGGCGGCGGCAGCGAGCACCGGCTGCTCCAGGAGATGCTCCTCGGCATAGGAGGGGTCCGGGCGGTGCGCACGTACTGCCGGCTGACCGGCCACCCCGCGCCGGAGGTGTTCCACACCAACGAGGGGCACGCCGGGTTCCTCGGCCTGGAGCGCATCGCCGAACTGTGCGCCGGGGGCCTGGACTTCGACTCGGCACTGGAAGCGGTCCGCGCGGGGACGGTCTTCACCACCCACACCCCCGTCCCGGCCGGCATCGACCGCTTCGACCGCGAGCTGGTCGCCCGCCACTTCGGTCCCGACGCCGAACTGCCCCGCATCGACGTCGACCGCGTCCTGCGGCTGGGCATGGAGACCTATCCCGGCGGGGAGCCCAACCTGTTCAACATGGCCGTGATGGGGCTGCGGCTGGCCCAGCGCGCCAACGGCGTCTCCCTGCTGCACGGCAGCGTCAGCCGCGAGATGTTCTCCGGGCTGTGGCCCGGCTTCGACCCGGACGAGGTGCCGATCACCTCCGTCACCAACGGGGTGCACGCCCCCACCTGGGTCGCCCCCGAGGTGTTCCGGCTCGGCGCCCGGCAGATCGGCGTGCAGCGCGCCGAGGACGCCCTGACGGTCGGCGGCTCGGAGCGCTGGGACTCCGTGGCGGACATCCCCGACCAGGACATCTGGGACCTGCGGCGGGTGCTGCGCGAGCAGCTCGTCGAGGAGGTCCGCAAGCGGCTGCGGGCCTCGTGGCGGCAGCGCGGCGCCGGTACGGCCGAGCTGGGCTGGATCGACGGCGTGCTCGACCCGGACGTCCTCACCATCGGCTTCGCCCGGCGTGTCCCGTCGTACAAGCGTCTGACGCTGATGCTGCGCGACCGCGACCGGCTGATGGAACTGCTGCTGCATCCCGAGCGGCCGGTCCAGATCGTCGTCGCGGGCAAGGCGCATCCCGCGGACGACGGCGGCAAGCGGCTCGTGCAGGAACTGGTGCGGTTCGCGGACGACCCGCGGGTGCGCCACCGGATCGTGTTCCTGCCCGACTACGGCATGGGGATGGCGCAGAAGCTCTACCCCGGCTGTGACATCTGGCTGAACAACCCGCTGCGGCCCCTGGAGGCCTGCGGCACGTCCGGCATGAAGGCGGCGCTCAACGGCTGTCTCAACCTGTCCGTCCTGGACGGCTGGTGGGACGAGTGGTTCCAGCCGGACTTCGGCTGGGCGATCCCGACGGCCGACGGGGCCGGGACCGACCCGGACCACCGCGACGACATAGAGGCCGCGGCGCTGTACGACCTGCTGGAGCAGCGGGTGACGCCCCGCTTCTACGAGCGGGGGCAGAGCGGGCTGCCCGACCGGTGGATCGAGATGGTCCGGCACACGCTGAGCACGCTCGGGCCGAAGGTGCTGGCCGGGCGGATGGTCCGGGAGTACGTCGAGCGGCTCTACGCGCCGGCGGCGCTCGCCCACCGCACGATGGATCCGGACGCGGCCCGGGACCTCGCCGAGTGGAAGGAACGGGTGCGGGCGGCGTGGCCGGGCGTGACGGTCGACCATGTGGAGACGTCCGCGTCCGAGGCGCTGGCCGAGCTCGGCACGACGCTGGGGCTGCGGGTACGGGTGGGTCTCGGCGAGCTCGGGCCGGACGACGTGGACGTGCAGGTCGTCTCGGGCCGGGTGGACGAGGAGGACCGGATCGGTGACGCGACGATCGTGCCGCTGAAGCCGGTGGGCTCCGCCGAGCAGGACGGGCAGTGGGTCTACGAGGGGCCCTTGTCGCTGGATCGCACCGGACCTTTTGGGTACACGGTGCGGATCCTTCCCGCGCATCGGCTGTTGGCTTCGAGCGCGGAGCTGGGCCTGGTGGCCGGGCCCTCCGAGGAACTGGTGGCGGCCGGGGGGTTGTTGATGCGCTGAGTCCGGCTCAGGGCGACGTGGAGCCCTGGGTGGCGAGGGTGCGCAGGACGTTGCCGCACCGGCGGGCGTAGGCGTGCTGGAAGCCCCTGGTCGCCGGGCCGCCCGCCCGCGCGTACCACTTCGCCGCCCGGCTGAAGGCGTTCACGGTCAGCCAGACCGTGCCGTCGCCCGTGCGGTCGACCACGAAGGACTCCTCGCCGCTCTCCGGGTGGCCGGGCAGGGTGCCGTAGGCCCAGCCGGCGCGGCGGGGTTCCTCGACCGTCCAGACGACACGGCAGGGGGCCTTGATCATGCCGGCCAGGGTGACGGTGACGTCGACGCCGGGGGCGGCCCGGTCGGCGCTCGCGTCGATGCCCACGCCCATGGACCGGTGCATCTGCCAGGTGAGGACCGCTTCCGAAGCCCGGCGGAAGACCTCCTCACCCTCGCCGAGGCGGGTGCGGACGAGCAGGGGACGGAAGCCCGGCGGGCAGAAGCCCTGGTCGCGGGTGGCGCCGACGTCGGCGTAGGTGAAGTCTTGTGGATCCGGTTGAGACACGGGCACCAAGAGTAGGGCGGTACCCGGACCCGCCTTCGGTCCGGGTACCGCCCGTGGTCGTGGTTCGGTCAGCCGACGTTGACGGCGGACCAGGCGGCCGCGACCGCCTTGTACTCGGTGCTGGACGCGCCGTACAGCGCCGAGGCCGCGTTCAGGGTCGCCGTACGGGCGGCCGCGTACTTGGTCGTCGACGTCATGTACGTCGTCAGCGCCTTGTACCAGATCTGCAGCGCCTTGGTGCGGCCGATGCCGGTGACCGTGGAGCCGTTGGAGGTGGGCGAGTTGTAGCTCACGCCGTTGATCGTCTTCGCGCCGCTGCCCTCGGACAGCAGGTAGAAGAAGTGGTTGGCGGGGCCCGAGGAGTAGTGCACGTCCAGACCGCCCAGGCTGGAGGACCAGGCGTCCTTGGAGGCGCCGTCCTTGCTGGGCTTGTCCATGTAGCGCAGCGGCGTGCCGTCGCCGTTGATGTCGATCTCCTCGCCGATGAGGTAGTCACCGACGTCGGAGGAGTTGTTCGCGAAGAACTCCGCGCCCGCGCCGAAGATGTCGCTGGTCGCCTCGTTCAGACCGCCGGACTCGCCGCTGTAGTTGAGGCCGGCCGTGGCCGAGGTCAGGCCGTGGCTCATCTCGTGCGCGGCCACGTCCAGCGAGGTCAGCGGGTTGGTGTTGCCCGAGCCGTCGCCGTAGGTCATGCAGAAGCAGCTGTCGGACCAGAAGGCGTTGACGTAGTTGTTGCCGTAGTGGACGCGCGAGTAGGCGGCCCTGCCGTCGTTGCGGATGCCGCTGCGGCCGAAGGCGCTCTTGTAGAAGTCCCAGGTGACCTGGGCGCCGTAGTGCGCGTCGGCGGCGGCGGTCTCCAGGTTGGAGGGGTTGCCGTCGCCCCAGACGTCGTCGGCGCCGGAGAAGAGGGTGCCGGTGCCGGAGGTGCCGCGGTTGAGGTTGTACGTCTTGTGCCCGCCGCGGGTGCCGTCGGTGAGGTTGTACGACGTGCCCGACTTGGTGGTGGTGAGGTTCACCGTGCCGCTGTACGTGGTGTTGCCGGTGCCGGTCTCGATGGCCTGGTACTCGTACAGCTTCTGGCCGGTGGCCGCGTCGGTGACGACGTGCAGCTCGTTGGGCGTGCCGTCCTCCTGGAGGCCGCCGACGACCGTCTCGTAGGCGAGGACGGGCTTGCCGTCGGCCGCCCAGATCACCTTGCGGGGCGCGGAGTCGGCCTCGGTCTGCTCCGAGCCGGCCGCCTTGGCGAGGGTCACGGCCTGCTGCTCCGCCTTGGCGGCGGGCACGGCCGGCTTGAGCGAGGCGACCTTGATCGCGGCCTTCGTCGCTCTGGTGACGCCGCGCGGCTCGCCGGACTTCGACTCGTGCACGACGAGGTCGCCGCCGAGGACCGGCAGGCCCGCGTACGTGCGCTCGTAGCGGGTGTGGAGTGTGCCGTCGGCGTCCTTCACGACGTCCTTGACGACCAGCTTCTCCTGCGCGCCGAGGCCTATCTCGTCGGCGGTCGTGGCGGCGTCCGCCTGCTGCTCCTGGAGGAGGGCGGTGCGGGCGGGCGCGGTGAGGAGGACGGGCGCGGCGGCGAGGGCCGGCTTGCTCTGCGCGTCGGCGGCGACGCTGCTGCCGGAGGCCAGGCCGGTGGTGAGCAGGGCACCGGCGGCGACCGCGGTGGCGATGGCCAGCGTGGTGCGCTTGTGACGCGCGTAGCGGGAGGTGATCACACGAGCTCCTGGGTGTGGGGGAACTGCTGGGTGCTGTGCGGCGGGTGGGGGAAGAGTGGCACTCCGGACGCGTACATGTCAGGAGTGCCACGTGATGTTGGCCGGAAATCGACGGCGAGGTGTGCGTCCGGGGCGGGAGAACGGACGCCGCCCCGGGGGATTCGAACCCACCGGGGCGGCGCCCTGACTCGGGACCCGCTCGGGGCCTACGGGAAGGTGAGCTTCCAGCTGTTGATGTAGCCGGTGTCGACGGCCGCGTTGTCCTGGACCCGCAGCTGCCAGACGCCGTTGGCCACCTCGGAGGACGCGTTCACCGTGTACGTGGTGTTCAGGTTGTCCGCGCTGCCGCCGGTGCCGTACCCCTTCAGCGTGTACGCCGTGCCGTCGGGGGCCACCAACTGCACCTGGAGGTCACCGATGTAGGTGTGGACGATGTCCACGGCGACCTGGAGGTTGGAGGGCGCGTTGCCGGTCCGGCCGGTGACGGTGATCGACGAGGTGACCGCCGCGCCCCGGTCCGGGATCGCCACGTCGGCGGTGTTCTCGAAGGACGTGCCCCCGCCGCCTCCGCCGCCCGAGCGGGTGCCGACGTTCACGCCCGCCCACGCGTCCTGGACCGCCTTGTACTCGGCGCTGTCGGTGCCGTAGAGCTCACCGGTGGCCGCGAGGGTGCCGGTGCGGGCGCCCGCGTAGTTGGTGGTCGAGGTGAACTTGGTGGTCAGCGCGCGGAACCAGATCTTCTCCGCCTTCTCCCGGCCGATGCCGGTGACCGGAAGGCCGTCCGAGGTGGGCGAGTCGTACGTGACACCGTTGATGGTCTTGGTGCCGCTGCCCTCGCTCAGCAGGTAGAAGAAGTGGTTCGCCGGGCCCGAGGAGTAGTGCACGTCGATCGAGCCGAGGCCCGAGTACCAGGCGTCCTTGGAGGCGCCGTCCTTGCTCGGCTTGTCCATGTAACGCAGCGGCGTGCCGTCGCCGTTGATGTCGATCTCCTCGCCGATGAGGTAGTCACCGACGTCGGAGGAGTTCTTGGCGAAGAACTCCACGGTCGAGCCGAAGATGTCGCTGGTCGCCTCGTTGAGGCCGCCGGACTCGCCGCTGTAGTTGAGGCCGGCCGTGTTGGAGGTGAGCCCGTGGGTCATCTCGTGCGCGGCCACGTCGATCGACGTCAGCGGGTTGGCGTTGCCCGAGCCGTCGCCGTAGGTCATGCAGAAGCAGCTGTCGGACCAGAAGGCGTTGACGTAGTTGTTGCCGTAGTGGACGCGGGAGTACGCGCCCACGCCGTCGCCGCGGATGCCGGAGCGGCCGTGCACGTTCTTGTAGTAGTCCCAGGTCAGGGCGGCCCCGTAGTGGGCGTCGGCGCCCGCGGACTCCAGGTTGGACGGGGTGCCGTTGCCCCACACGTCGTCCGGGCCGGAGAAGAGGGTGCCGGTGCCGGAGGTGCCGCGGTTGAGGTTGTACGTCTTGTGGTTGCCGCGGGCGCCGTCGGTGAGGTTGTACGTCGACCCGGACTGGGTGGTGGTGAGGTCCACCGTGCCGGAGTACACCGTGTTGCCGGTGCCGGTCTCGATGGCCTCCCACGCGTACAGCTTCTCGCCGCTCGTGGCGTCCGTGATCACGTGCAGTTCCTGCGGGGTGCCGTCGTGCTGGAAGCCGCCGACGACCGTCTCGTACGCCACGACGGGCTTGCCGCTCGCGGCCCAGATCACCTTGCGCGGCTCGCGGTTGATGCCGGGGCTCCTGGCCTCCTCGGCCTTCCCGGCGGCCAGGGCCTGCTGCCGGGCCTTCGCCGCGGGCACCGCCGTCTTCGTCGTCGCCGGCTTGACGGCGGCGCGGGTGGCCTTCACGACGGCGGCGGTCTCGCCCGCCTTCGTGCTCTCCACGACGAGGTCGCCGCCGAGGACCGGCAGGCCGTCGTAGGTGCGCTCGTAGCGGGTGTGCACGGTGCCGTCCCGGTCCTTCAGGACGTCACGGACGACCAGCTTCTCCTTGGCGCCCAGACCCAGGTCCTTCGCGGTCTCGGCCTTGGCGGCGTCGGCCTCGCGGAGCAGCGCGGCCCGCTGGGCGGGGGTGAGCCTGACCGACTCCGAGCCGGGGATCGCCTTGCTCGCGGCCTGCGGTGCCTTCTCCGGGGCCGCGACGGCGGTGCCGCTCTGCACGGCGGCGGCGATCAGCGCGGCGACGCCGGCGAGGGCCACGGCCGCGGTACGGCGGGGGGTGTGGGGAGTGCGTCTGTGGGAGGTGCCTCTGCCAGAGGAACTGCTACTCAACACGGACTCCTTCTGCGGGACCGGGGGTCGCCCGGCCTGGGGAGGTGGAGGTGTTGCTGTGGGGTTGCTGTGGAGCAGTCGTGGGAAGCGTGGCAGGGGACCGCGCTTTCTGTCAGGAGCGCGTCAATACAATGGCCGGAAACAGTCCGTTGACCGGAAGTTCATGTTCGCTATACGGACACTTGGGAGTCCCTTCACCGTGGACGGCCGCGCTTTCCCCGCGGCTGCCGACACGCCCCTGGTCGACCTCATGTTCACCGTGGGCCACTCGCTGCACGGCCTGCGGACCGAGGGCGCGGCGACGATCGACTTCACCGAGAACACCTACGTCATACGGCTCGAACTCGTGGGTGACCGGGTGCGGTTCACCGCCTCGCACGACGCCCCGGCGCCGGCCCCCGGCTGTCCGCTCGACACCTACGCCTGCGAGGCCCGGAGATTCGTCACCGACGGTGTGGAGTACCTCGAACGTCAGCATCCGGCCCTGGCCCGGAACCCGGCGATGGCCGCTCTGCGTGAACTGGCGGGCGTCCGGGCTACGCCAGGCTGTCTCGCCATGCCCGGTGCAGCTGTGCGAACCTGCCCGTGCCCGCGATGAGTTCGGCCGGTTCGCCGTCCTCCACGATCCTGCCGTGTTCCATCACCAGGACACGGTCCGCGATCTCCACCGTCGACAGCCGGTGCGCGATGACCACCGCCGTGCGCCCCTTCAGCACCGTCGCCATGGCCCGCTGCACGGCGCGCTCGCCCGGGACGTCCAGGGAGCTGGTCGCCTCGTCGAGGATCAGCACCGCCGGGTCGGCCAGCAACGCCCGAGCGAAGGCGACCAGTTGCCGCTGGCCGGCCGAGATGCGGCCGCCCCGCTTGCGGACGTCGGTGTCGTAGCCGTCGGGCAGGGCGCTGATGAAGTCGTGCGCGCCGATCTCCTTCGCCGCCTGCTCCATCTCCGCGCGGGTCGCCTCCGGCCGGCCGATCGCGATGTTGTCGGCGACCGTGCCCGAGAACAGGAACGCCTCCTGCGTCACCATCACCACACCGCGCCGCAGGTCCGGCACGGCCAGGTCGCGCAGGTCGACGCCGTCGAGCAGGACCCGCCCGGCGTAGGGGTCTCCCCTGCTCGAACGCAGTTGAGAGCTTGGGGAAGGGTCGTAGAACCGGGCCAGCAGCTTGGCCAGCGTCGACTTGCCGGCGCCCGTGGAGCCGACGACCGCGACCGTCTGCCCGGCCGGCAGCGTCAGGTCGAAGCGCGGCAGCACCTCACCGCCCGTGCGGTAGCCGAAGCTGACGCCGTCGAAGACGACCTCACGCCCCGGGTGCTCGCTCCTCGCCGGCGGGAGCGGCCGGGGACTGACGGGCTCGGGCACCGACGGCGTCTGGGCCAGCAGCCCCGCGATCTTCTCCAGGGAGGCCGCCGCCGACTGGTAGGAGTTGAGGAACATGCCGAGCCGGTCGATGGGGTCGTACAGCCGCCGCAGGTACAGCACCGCCGCCGCCAGCACACCGAGGGCCAGGGTGCCGTCGGCGACCCGGTAGGCGCCCCACAGCACGATCGCCGCGACCGCCGTGTTGGCGACCAGCCGCGAGCCGGTGACGTACCGGGCCATCTCCAGCAGGGCGTCGCCGTTGGTGCGCTCGTGCCGCGCGTTGAGCCGGCCGAAGTCGGTGTCGTTGGCGGCCTCGCGGCGGAAGGCGCGCACCGGCCGGATCCCGTTCATGGTCTCGACGAACTTGACGATGACGGCGGCGATCGCGGTGGACCGCGCCCGGTACACCCGGGCCGCACGCCGCTGGTACAGCCGCACCAGCGCGTACAACGGCACCATCGACGCCACCGCCACGCCCCCGAGGCCGAGGTCGAGCCAGAGCAGCATCGCCGAGATGTAGACGAACGACAGCACGACCGTCACGAGCTCCTGCAGACCCTCGTCGAGCAGCTCGCGCAGCGACTCCACGTCCGTGGTGGAGCGGGAGATGAGCCGGCCGGAGGTGTAGCGCTCGTGGAAGTCGACGCTGAGCGCCTGCGCGTGGCGGAAGATCCGGCCGCGCAGGTCCAGCAGCACGTCCTGGTTGACGCGGGCCGCCGCGGCGATGAACGCCCACTGCAGCGCGCCCGCGGCCAGCGCACACCCCAGATACCCGGCCCCCACCGCGACCAGCGGCCCGTGGTCCTGCGCCCGGAACGCCGGCACGGCACGGTCGATGGCGTACGCCACCAGCAGCGGGCCCGCCTGCACCACCGCCTGCTGGAGCAGCAGCAGGAGTGTCGTGACCGCGACCCGGGCCTTCATGGGCGCGAGCAGGGAACGCAGCAGGGCCGCGGTGGCGCCCGGGGGAGTGGGCAGGACGTCCTGGTCGAAGGGGTCCCCGGGGGCGGGGCGGCGGTCGTCGGGCTTGCCGCCGGCCGGTGCCGTGGTGGCCGCCGTCATCGGGCCTCCTCCTGTCGCCCTGACTCCGCTCCGGACATCAGGTACGCGTACTCGGCGTTGGTACGCAGCAGTTCGTGGTGGGTGCCGACCGCGGCGATCCGGCCGCCGGACAGCAGGGCGACCCGGTCCGCCAGCAGCACCGTCGACGGGCGGTGCGCCACGATCAGGGCGGTGGTGTCGGCCAGGACCTGCCGCAGGGCGGCTTCCACGGCGGCCTCCGTGTGCACGTCCAGCGCCGACAGGGGGTCGTCGAGCACGAGGAACTCCGGCTGCCCCACGACCGCCCGGGCCAGGGCGATGCGCTGCCGCTGGCCCCCGGACAGGCTGAGGCCCTGCTCGCCGACCTGGGTGGCGGTCCCCTGGGGCAGGTCGTGCACGAAGTCGGCCTGGGCGACGGCCAGGGCGCGCTCCAGCGCGTCGGGGCCCGCGGTGTCCCCGGCCCCCATGAGCACGTTGTCGCCGACCGTGGCCGAGAAGAGTGTGGGTTCCTCGAAGGCGACGGCCACCTTGGCGCGCAGGGCCTCCCGCGGCAGGGTGGTGATGTCGACGCCGTCGAGCGTGATACGGCCCGAGGTCACCTCGTACAGGCGGGGGACGAGCGCGGTGAGCGTCGTCTTGCCGCTGCCGGTGGTGCCGACCAGGGCCATGGACTCGCCGGGGCGGATGTGCAGGTTGATGTCCCGGAGCACGGGAGGGGAGCCGGGCGGGGCGTCGGGGTAGCGGAAGGTGACGTCGTGGAAGCGCAGGCCCCTGTCCCGGGGGTCGGCCGGCACCGACTCGGGCGCCGGACCCGCCTCCTCGGTCTGCTCGTCCATCACCTCGAAGTACCGCTCCGTCGCCGTCGCCGCCTCCTGGGTCATCGCCAGCAGGAACCCGATCGACTCCACGGGCCAGCGCAGCGCCAGTGCCGTCGAGAGGAAGGCCACCAGCGTGCCCGCGGACAGGTCCCCGTCGGCGACCTGGACGGCCCCGACCACCAGCGCGGCGCCGATCGCCACCTCCGGCAGCGTCACGATGACGCCCCAGATGGTCGCCAGCAGCCGGGCCTTGCGCAGCTCCGTGCCGCGCAGCTCGTGCGACAGCTCGCGGAAGGCGCGGGCCTGGCTCCGGTGGCGGCCGAAGCCCTTGATGATGCGGATGCCGAGCACGCTCTCCTCGACGACCGTCGTCAGGTCCCCGACCTGGTCCTGGGCGCGTCGCGCCGCCGTGGCGTAGCGCTTCTCGAAGAACACGCAGGTGACCAGCAGGGGTACGGCGGGCCCGAGGATGACCAGCCCCAGCGTCCAGTCCTGCAGCAGCATGATGATCACGCCGACGAGGATCGTCACGCCGTTGACCAGCAGGAACGTCAGCGGGAAGGCGAGGAACATGCGCAGCAGCATCAGGTCCGTCGTCCCCCGGGACAGCAACTGCCCCGAGGCCCACCGGTCGTGGAAGGAGACCGGCAGCCGCTGCAGGTGCCGGTACAGCGCCGCCCGCATGGAGGCCTCGACACGGGAGAGCGGACGCGCCACCAGCCAGCGGCGCAGCCCGAACAGCAGGGCCTCGGCGAAGCCGAGCAGCAGCAGGTACAGCGCCCCGAGCCACACCCCGGCCGGGTCCCGGCCGGCGACCGGTCCGTCCACCAT
Organism: Streptomyces sp. XY006; assembly: GCF_002237655.1. Classification (GTDB taxonomy): domain Bacteria; phylum Actinomycetota; class Actinomycetes; order Streptomycetales; family Streptomycetaceae; genus Streptomyces; species Streptomyces levis. The sequence goes on along the minus strand of NZ_NOKT01000025.1, from coordinate 114,747 downwards.
CCACTTCAGCACCAGCGGGATGACCAGGCCCACGCAGGAGGCGAGTATCGCGACGAACGCGGCCGTGAACAGCCTGGCCCGCACCGGCCGGACATACGGCCACAGGCGCAGCAGCGTACGCACGACGGAACGGTCCTGGGCGGGTGCGGGTGTCGTGGCCATCAGCAGCGAGCCTACGGTTCACCACTGACACTGCCCACCGGGTTTTCGCCCGATCCGCATCGGCCGTTGGTCCTACGACCTGCGGGTCCTCGTCCTTTCACCCGAACGGCGGGCCCTATCCCGGGTAGGGCAGCAGCGTGCGGTCGACCTTCTCCCACGCCGCCTTCAGCTCGGCCAGCAGCTCCGGCCGGTCCGCGGCGCGGTCGGCCTGCTCGCGCTGGTCCTCGGCGAGGTTGTACAGGTGCTCGGCGCCCTTGTCGTCCCGGTAGTACTTCCAGTCCCCGCGGCGCAGGGCGCGGTTGCCCCGGACCCGCCAGAACAGGTCCCGCTCGGGCAGCTCCCGCCCCCGCAGCAGGTATCCGGCCAGGCTGGTGCCGTCCAGCGGGTACGCCGGGTCGGGCCGGGCGCCGGCCAGTTCCAGCAGGGTCGCGGTCCAGTCGGGGGAGAAGTTCGGCTCGTGGCTGACCTGGCGGCCGTCGACGCGGGCGGGCCAGCGCAGGATGGTCGGCACCCGGATGCCGCCCTCCAGCAGCACGAACTTCTCGCCGCTGAGGGGCCAGTTGTAGGAGAACCGCTCGCCGCCGTTGTCGCTGGCGAACAGCACGACGGTGTTCTCCTCCTGCCCGGAGCGGCGCAGCGCGGCCAGCACCTCGCCGACCGCGGCGTCCAGGCTCTCCACCATCTGCGTGTACTTGGCGACCGAGCCGCCGTCGAAGTGGTTGAGCGCGGTCACGACCTCCGACTTGTTCCGCGCGGCCCGGACCTTCGCCTCGATCCGCGCGCCGTCCTCCTCGTCGCCCTCCGCGAGCCACGGCCAGTGCGGCGTGGTGAAGTTGAGGTTGAGCAGCCAGGGCCGGTCGTGGTCCCGGCGGACGTACTCCACCGCCCGCTCGGTGAGGACCGTCGTGTAGTAGCGCAGGTCCCGGTACTCGGCGTCCCCCTCGTACAGGTCGTACTCGCCCAGCTGGCCCAGCTTGGAGAAGTACTCCAGAACGCCCCCGAAGTTCCCGAAGAACTCGTCCCAGCCGGACTTGGTGGGGCTGTAGTCGGGCAGCCAGCCGCAGTGCCACTTGCCGATCAGGGCGGTGGCGTAACCGGCCCCCTTCAGCAGGGAGGCGAGGGTCGGGTGGCCGGGGTCCAGGCCCTGGCTCCGGTCGCCGACGGGTTCGGCCAGCCCGCCCTTCGTACGGCCCGGGTACCGGCCGGTGTAGAGGCTGAACCGGGTCGGGGAGCAGGTCGCGGAACCGGAGTAGGCCTGCGTGAAGCGCACGCCCTGGCGGGCCAGCCGGTCCAGGTTCGGCGTGCGGATGTGCGGGGCGCCGTAGGAGGACAGGTCGGCCCAGCCGAGGTCGTCGGCCAGGATGACGAGGAAGTTCGGGCGCCGGCCGGACCCCGCACCGGGGCGGACCCGGAACGGCCGTTCGGCGGGAGCGGCCTCGGCGGCATTGGCGGTGCCGGCCGTGCCGGCGACGGCGCCCACCGCGCCACCGCCGACGAGGGCACCGAGCGTACGACGGGATATTCCGGGCATGGGGCGTCCTGGGGTGTGGAGTCGGGGGGAGGAGAGAGCGGGAGAAGGCTGCCGGGCTCAGCGACAGACGGCGCTCGACTGACGGCAGAGGTCGACATGGCGCCGCTCGACGAGCGCGGCACATGCGCACCGGAGTTCAGCGGTCGGCCTCATGACCATGGACGCTGCCAGCGCGGGAACGGCCGGGTCAAGAAGATCCCCACCGATTTCACGGACCCGCAACGCCGCCGCGGCCGTGGTGGGAAACGGCGGCTCGGCCGGAGGCGGAACGATGCCTCAGCCCGCCACCCGGAGCAGCAGCACCGACCGTTCCGGCACCGTGATCTCCGTCCCGGCCGGGTGTTCCACTCCCGGCGCCCGTCCCTGCTCCTCCAGGCTCGTGTCGACGACGACCTCGTAGCGCTCCGCCCACGGCGGCCCCGGCAGCACGAAGCTCACCGGCCCCTCGCCCGCGTGCAGCACCGCCAGGAAGCTGTCGTCGAGGATCTGCTCCCCGCGCTCGTCCCGGCCCGGGATGTCCCGGCCGGAGAGGTACATGCCCAGCGTGGCGGCGGGCGCGTACCAGTCCTGCTCCGTCATCTCGGTGCCCCGGGAGGTGAACCAGGCCAGGTCGCGCAGCCCGTCCGCGGTCTGGGCCCGGCCCGAGAAGAAGGCCCGGCGGCGCAGCACCGGGTGCCGGTGGCGCAGCGCGATCAGCCGCGAGGTCAGCTCGTACAGGGCCCGCCAGCCGGGGTCCTCCAGCAGGCCCCAGTCCAGCCAGCTGATCTCGTTGTCCTGGCAGTAGGCGTTGTTGTTGCCGCGCTGCGTGCGGCCCAGCTCGTCGCCCGCGACCAGCATGGGCACGCCCGTGGACAGCAGCAGCGTGGTCAGCAGGTTCCGCAGCTGCCGGCGCCTGAGCGCCCGTACGCCCTCGTCGTCCGTCTCGCCCTCGGCGCCGCAGTTCCAGGCCCGGTTGTCGTCCGTGCCGTCCCGGTTGCCCTCGCCGTTGGCCTCGTTGTGCTTGCGCTCGTAGGACACCAGGTCGCGCAGCGTGAAGCCGTCGTGCGCGGTGATGAAGTTGACTGACGCGTACGGCCGGCGCCCGCCCCAGGCGTACAGGTCGCTGGAGCCCGACAGGCGGTAGCCCATCTCCCGGACGTCCGGCAGCGCGTGCCGCCAGAAGTCCCGCACGGCGTTGCGGTACCGGTCGTTCCACTCCGTCCACAGCGGCGGGAAGGCGCCCACCTGGTAGCCGCCCGACCCCACGTCCCACGGCTCGGCGATCAGCTTCACCCGGCGCAGCACCGGGTCCTGGGCGATCACCGCCAGGAACGGGGAGAGCATGTCGACGTCGTGCATCGAGCGGGCCAGCGCCGCCGCCAGGTCGAAGCGGAAGCCGTCGACGCCCATCTCGGTGACCCAGTAGCGCAGCGAGTCCGTGATCAGGCGCAGCACGTGCGGCTGGACCACGTGCAGGGTGTTGCCGCAGCCTGTGTAGTCGGCGTAGCGGCGGGCGTCGTCCTGGAGGCGGTAGTAGCCGCGGTTGTCGATGCCCTTCAGGGACAGGGTCGGGCCGAGCTCGCCCGCCTCGGCGGTGTGGTTGTAGACCACGTCGAGGATGACCTCGATGCCGGCCGCGTGCAGGGCGCGCACCATCCGCTTGAACTCGCCGACCTGCTGGCCCCGCGTCCCCGAGGCGGCGTAGGCCGCGTGCGGGGCGAAGTAGCCGACCGAGTTGTACCCCCAGTAGTTGCGCAGGCTCCTGCGCAGCAGATGGTCCTCGTGCGCGAACTGGTGCACCGGCAGCAGCTCCACCGCGGTCACGCCCAGGCTCACCAGGTGCTCCACGGCCGCCGGGTGGGCGAGGCCGGCGTAGGTGCCGCGCAGCTCCTCGGGGATGCCCGGGTGCAGCTGCGTGAAGCCCTTGACGTGCAGCTCGTAGATCACCGAGTCGGCCCACGGCGTCTTCGGGCGGCGGTCGTCGGACCAGTCGTCGTCATCGTGGACGACGACGCCCTTCGGTACGAACGGCGCCGAGTCCCGGTCGTCGCGCACGGTGTCGGCGACGTGCTGCTGCGGCCAGTCGCGGACGTGCCCGTACACCTCGGGCGGCAGCCCGAAGTCGCCGTCGACGGCCCGTGCGTAGGGGTCGAGCAGCAGCTTCGCCGGGTTCCAGCGGGCACCCGTCCAGGGGTCCCAGCGGCCCTGCACCCGGTAGCCGTAGCGCTGCCCGGGCAGCACACCCGGCACGAAACCGTGCCAGATCTCGTGGGTCAGCTCCGCGAGCCGGACCCGCGACTCCTTGCCCGCCTCGTCGAAGAGGCACAGCTCGACCCCCTCGGCCCCGCCCGCCCACAACGCGAAATTGGTCCCGGCCACCCCGTCCGGACCGACCCGGAACCGGGCGCCCAGCGGGGTCGGCGCGCCCGGCCGGGCGGGCACGACGGGCGGCGGCGCGGCCCGCCGCGTGCCGTTCACGGCGGCGGCCTGGCGCCCGTTCCCGGTGGCCTGATGACCGGCCACCGCCTCCTGCTCGGCTGCGCTGGACACCTGTCAGCCTCCCGCGGCTCGTGGAACGACGGGGGACAGAGGGGTGCGGCCCTGTGCTGCGGCCCGGGTCGCGGCTCCCCTGCGCGTCGTCCTCCCCACTGTTCTGCCCAGAGCATGGGTCGCACTCACGTTTCCCCGGGGGCGGGCATGGTCGTTTCCCGGGGACGCGACCGGTCGTTGGGCACCTCGTGAGGCACGTACAAGGGCGCGCGCGGCGCGCGAGGGCCGCGCTGGCCGCCGTAGTGACATGGGCAGGGCTCCTCGCCGGGGCCACCGGCTGTACCTCGGACGACGGCGGCGGCATCGCCGGGGTCTTCGGCGCGCCCCCGGCGCCCGAGGACGTCATCGAGGTCACGCCCGGCGACGGCACCAGGGGCGTGCGCCCCGGGCAGGAACTGCGGGTGCGCGTGCCCGACGGCCGGCTGGAGTCGGTGAAGGTCGTCCGGTCGCAGGACGCGCAGGAGACCCCCGTGCCCGGGCACGTCTCCGCCGACGGCCTCACCTGGGAACCCGAGGAGCGGCGGCTCGCGCTGGGCGCCAAGTACACGATCGACGCCGTGGCCGTGGACGCCGGCGGACGCCGCTCGGCCCGGCACACCACCTTCACCACGTACGTCCCCAAGGAGCGCTTCATCGGCTACGTCACGCCGGAGCACCGCGCCACGGTCGGCACCGGCATGATCGTCTCCCTGCAGTTCAGCCGGCGGATCGCCGACCGGGCGGCCGTCGAACGCGCCGTGCGGGTCACCGCCCGCCCGGCCGTCGAGATCCGCCCGCACTGGTTCGGCCGGACCCGGCTCGACTTCCGCCCCCAGGACTACTGGAAGCCCGGCACCCGGGTCACCGTCGAGCTGCGCCTGCGGGACGTGAAGGGCGGGCCCGGCCTCTACGGCCTGCAGGACAAGCGGTTTTCCTTCACCGTCGGCCGCAGCCAGATCTCCGTCGTCGACGCCGCCCGGCACTCCATGGAGGTGCGGCGGGACGGCGAGCCGCTGGCCACCGTGCCGGTGACGGCCGGGGCCCCGAAGACCACCACGTACAACGGCAAGATGGTGGTGACCGAGATGCTGGAGGTCACCCGGATGAACGGCGCCACGGTCGGCTTCAAGAAGCGCGACGGCAAGGGCGAGTACGACATCCCCGACGTCCCGCACGCCATGCGCCTGACCGACTCCGGCACCTTCCTGCACGGCAACTACTGGGCCCACCGCAGTGTGTTCGGCCGCACCAACGTCAGCCACGGGTGCGTCGGCCTGCGCGATGTGAAGGGCGGCGGCTCGGACACCCCGGCCGGCTGGTTCTTCGACCGGAGCCTCGTCGGGGACGTCGTCGAGGTGGTCAACAGCAACGACAAAAAGGTCGCTCCCGACAACGGGCTCGGAGGCTGGAATATGGGCTGGAATGCATGGAAGGCGGGCAGTGCGGTGAAGTAACCGGACAGGGGGGCGGGTTGAGGCGCGTTCCGTTGGGACCGAACAGTGACATTCGCGGGCCGCCGGGGCCGCTCACTTGGTGGTTACTATTCGCCGGTGCGCGGGGGACACGCGCCGGGGAGCGGGCCTGACCAGGTCCGGGGAGGGGAGAACCACTTGAACGTGCGACCGATATCGGGGGCGTCGGTTGGACACGGGAACGCCAGGCTCGCGCTGGTCGTCGGCGCGCTGCTGTTCGCCGTGACGGCGTGCGGCGGCGGGGACGGCGGCTCCGGTTCCGGCGCGGGCGGCGGCAAGGGCCAGGACGCGGACACCGCGCAGAGCAAGCAGTCCGAGGCCGTCGTCAGCATCGCGCCGAAGGACGGGGCCAAGTCCGTCGAGACCAGCGGCGCCCTGAAGGTCACCGCCGCCAAGGGCAGGCTCTCGGAGGTCGTCGTCAAGGACGCCGAGGGCAAGCGGATCGACGGGAGGATATCCGGCGACGGTGCCACGTGGACGCCGTCCACGCACCTGGCCGGTGCCACCAAGTACACCGTCCACGCGGTCGCCAAGGACGCCGAGGGCCGCACCGCCGCGGAGGACGCCGGCTTCACCACGCTGACGCCGAAGAACACCTTCATCGGCACCTTCACTCCCGAGGACGGCTCCAAGGTCGGCGTCGGCATGCCGTTCTCCCTCCGCTTCTCCCGGGGCATCACCAGCCCGGAGGCCGTCGAGAACGCCATCCGCATCAGGACCGAGCCGGCCGTCGACGTCGAGGGCCACTGGTTCGGCAACGACCGGCTCGACTTCCGCCCCGAGAAGTACTGGAAGCCCGGCACCAAGGTGACCGTCGACCTGAACCTCGACGGCGTCGAGGGCCGCCCCGGCGTCTACGGCGAGCAGGACAAGAAGGTCGAGTTCACCATCGGCCGCAACCAGGTCTCGGTGGTCGACGCCAAGAAGCTCACCATGAAGGTCATGCGCGACGGCAAGGTCGTCAAGACCATCCCGGTCACCACCGGCAAGCCCGGCATGGAGACCTGGAACGGCCAGATGGTCATCAGCGAGATGCTCACGGTCACCCGGATGAACGGCGAGACCGTCGGCTACGGCGGCGAGTACGACATCAAGGACGTCCCGCACGCCGTCCGCCTCACCACCTCTGGCACGTTCCTGCACGGCAACTACTGGGCGGGCGGCGCCTTCGGCAACTACAACGCCAGCCACGGCTGCATCGGCCTGCGCGACGTGCGCGGCGGCTGGGACAAGAAGGTGCCGGCGGCCTGGTTCTTCGACAACTCCATGATCGGTGACGTGGTCGTCGTCAAGAACTCCGAGGACCGGATCGTCGACCCGGACAACGGGCTCAACGGCTGGAACATGTCGTGGGAGAAGTGGAAGAAGTAGCACTCCGGCGCTGACGCAGGGCCCCGGTGTGACGGACCGCACCGGGGCCCTGTCCGTTAGTCCCCGTTAACCTGCTGCCCATGACCATCTCTCTCGAAGTCGCTGAAGGCGTCGGCACGCTCCGCCTCGACCGACCGCCCATGAACGCGCTGGACATCGCCACGCAGGACCGGCTGAAGGAACTCGCCGAGGAGGCCGCGCGCCGCGAGGACGTGCGGGCCGTGGTGGTCTACGGCGGCGAGAAGGTGTTCGCGGCCGGCGCGGACATCAAGGAGATGCAGGCGATGGACCACACCGCGATGGTCCTGCGCGCCCGCGCCCTGCAGGACTCCTTCACGGCCGTGGCCCGCATCCCCAAGCCCGTCGTCGCGGCCGTGACGGGCTACGCCCTGGGCGGCGGCTGCGAGCTCGCGCTCTGCGCGGACTTCCGCATCGCCGCCGAGAACGCCAAGCTCGGCCAGCCGGAGATCCTGCTCGGCCTGATCCCCGGCGCCGGCGGCACCCAGCGCCTGGCCCGCCTGGTCGGCCCCTCCAAGGCCAAGGACCTCATCTTCACGGGCCGCATGGTCAAGGCCGACGAGGCCAGGGAGATCGGCCTGGTCGACCGGGTCGTGCCCGCCGACGAGGTGTACGCGCAGGCGCACGCCTGGGCCGCGAAGCTGGCCCAGGGCCCGGCCCTCGCGCTGCGCGCCGCCAAGGAGTCGATCGACGTCGGCCTGGAGACGGACATCGACACCGGCCTCGCGATCGAGCGGAACTGGTTCGCCGGCCTGTTCGCCACCGAGGACCGCGAGCGCGGGATGCGCAGCTTCGTGGAAGAGGGGCCGGGCAAGGCGAAGTTCCTCTGAACATCCCTCCAGGGGGTTGCAATTGACGCCGTGTCTGATCCGGGTCCCTCGATGGGGCGGTTTATGGCAGCCTTAAGGCAACCTTAAGCGTGCCGGATCGAAGGAGTCCGCCGATTGCCCCGGAATGGTCCGTTCCAGCAGGTCAGCCCGGGTGCGGACCAGGCCGAAGTGTCAGTGGCATATGACGGAGGGCCGACGGTGCGCGAGCCGTCCCCCGGGGCGTATTCGCCGGGAACGCCCCCGGCGGACGCCCCGGACGGCCATGATGGGGGCATGGCGGGGCTGGAGGGTATGGAACAGCCGCGGGGGCACGCTCATGCGTCCGCGGCACGCTGGTCGCCGACCGTCGAGGACGAACACGCGCTGAAGGCGCTGGAGTTGTACGGCAACCCGACGGAGGCAGAGGTTCCACTGCCGTCCCGCCCCGAGTCCGCCGCCACCGCCAGGCGCCTCACCCAGGTCGTGGTCCTGCGCCACTGGGGGCTCACGCCCAAGACCACGGAGGACGCGGTCCTCCTCGTCTCCGAACTGGTCGGCAACGCCGTACGCCACACCGGCGCCCGCGTCTTCGGACTGCGCCTGCACCGGCGCCGCGGCTGGATCCGCGTCGAGGTCCGCGATCCCTCCCGCGGGCTGCCGTGCCTGATGCCGGTGCAAGAGATGGACATCAGCGGCCGGGGCCTGTTCCTGGTCGACAAGCTGGCCGACCGCTGGGGGGTCGACCTGCTGCCCCGGGGCAAGACCACCTGGTTCGAGATGCGGGTCGCCGACCGCTGAGACGGGGGCTCACCCGGCCACCGGTCGGGCGAATGACCCGATTCCCGATCATGCGCCCCTTAAATGGGGGAATGCACCGTCACCTCGTCAAAAGCGCCCTGGTCACGGGCGCCGCCCTCGCCGTCCTCGCCGCCTGCGGCACGGACGGGGAGCGGACCTCCGAGGCGCGCGGCACCAAGGCCGCCGTGCCCGCCCCGCCCGAGAAGAAGCCCGTCGAGGGCCTGCCCGGCATGCCGCCCGTCCTCGACCCGGAGGACGTCTACGCGGCCGACCGCCCGGGCAGGCTGTCCCCCGTCGTCAAGGACTTCCCGTCCCGGGTCTACGTCCCCAACACCGAGTCCGACACGGTCTCCGTCATCGACCCGAAGACGTACGAGATCATCGAGACGATCCCCGTGGGCCGGCAGCCCCAGCACGTCGTTCCGTCCTGGGACCTGAAGACGCTCTGGGTCAACAACAACCGCGGCCACACCCTCACCCCGATCGACCCGAAGACCGGCAAGGCGGGCAAGGAGGTCGAGGTCCACGACCCCTACAACCTGTACTTCACGCCCCACGGCAAGTACGCCGTCGTCATGGCCTCCCTCGACCGCGAGCTCGTCTTCCGCGACCCGCACACCATGGCGGTCAGGAAGACCGTCCCGGTCTCCTGCTACGGCGTCAACCACGCCGACTTCTCCCTCGACGGCCGCTACTTCATCGTCTCCTGCGAGTTCAGCGGCGAGCTGCTCAAGGTCGACACGGAGAAGATGGAGGTCGTCGGCCAGCAGCGGCTGCCGTTCGAGGGCGCCATGCCGCAGGACGTGAAGCTCTCCCCCGACGGCAAGAGGTTCTACATCGCCGACATGATGGCCCACGGCATGTGGGTCCTGGACGGCGACAGGTTCACCGAGCCCACCCTGCTGCCCACCGGCAAGGGCTGCCACGGCCTCTACGTCGGCCGCGACTCCCGCGAGATGTACGTGTCCAACCGCGGCGAGGGCACGATCTCCGTCTTCGACTTCACACAGAACAAGCTCACCAAGAAGTGGCGGCTGCCCGACGGCGGCAGCCCCGACATGGGCGGCGTCTCCGCCGACGGCAAGGTGCTCTGGCTCTCCGGCCGCTACGACGCCGAGGTGTACGCCGTCGACACCCGCACCGGCACCCAGCTCGCCCGCATCCCCGTCGGCAGCGGCCCGCACGGCCTCGCCGTCTACCCCCAGCCCGGCCGCTACTCGCTCGGCCACACGGGCATCTTCCGCTGACCCCATCCGCCGTCCACATCACGGCAGTTGACACGCCCTGATCGGGTGAGGATCCCGGGCCCGCCGCGGCGGAACCGCGATCGTGCTCCGCATGATCACTCTCCGCCCGCGGCGCGCCACGGCCGCCGCCCTCTCCCTCGCGGCCGTCCTGACCACCACGGCCGCCGCACCGGCCCAGGCGCCCGCCCGGCCCGCCGCCCCCGCACCGGCCGCCTGCCCCGTGCAGTACGACGACAAGGCCGAAGCCGCCGCCGACCGCCGCGTCGACCTCGGCCGGATCACGCCCGACCCGTCCTGGCGCACCACCTGCGGCACCCTCTACCGCGCCGACGGCCGCGGCCCCTCCGTGGTCTTCGAGGAGGGCTTCCGCCCCAGGGACGTCGTGAACGGGCAGTACGACCTGGAGAAGTACGTCCTGGTCAACCAGCCGTCCCCGTACGTGTCGACGACGTACGACCACGACCTGTTCAAGAAGTGGAAGTCCGCCTTCAACTACTACGTCGACGCCCCCGGCGGCGTCGACGTCAACAAGACCATCGGCGACACCCACAAATACGCCGACCAGCAGGAGGTCGCCTTCCCCGGCGGCATCGCCCGGCGGTACATCGTCGGCGTCTGCCCGGTCGACAAGGCGACGAAGACCGAGATCATGAGCGACTGCGAGAGCAACCCCCACTACAAGCCCTGGCACTGACCGCGGCACTGACCCTGCGCACCATCCGTTACTGGCCCGACGAGGGCGCTTCGCCCTCGGACCGGGCCCGGCCGGGTGGGCGGCTCGGTGGGTGTTCGCGCGGGCGGTTAATCTGACCTGCGTCAGTACGACGTACAGCACGAGACGAGGGGCGATCGGTGGCGGACATCGAGGAAGCACGCAAGCATTTCGAGCGGATCGATACGGACGGTGACGGTTTCATCACCGCTGCCGAGTTCAAGACCGCCCTGGCCCAGTCGGGTGACTGGAACGTCACCGAGTCGGTCGCCGAGGTCGTCATCAAGAGCCGCGACCTGGACGGCGACAAGAAGCTGAGCTTCGACGAGTTCTGGGGCTACCTGAACAAGTAGGCCGCCCGGGAACCCGAGCGAAGGGGCCCGGTCCGTGCGCGCACGGACCGGGCCCCTCGGCATGTCCCGCGGCCCCGCAGGGCCAGGAATAGCCCACCCGCCCCCGAGGTTGCCCAGGTCACCAGCAGCCGCGAGGCGCCATCCACCCCCGGAAGGGCGAGGACATGAAGATCGGCATCATCGGAGCGGGCAACATCGGCGGCAACCTGACCCGGCGGCTCACGGCCCTGGGCCACGACGTGTCCGTCGCCAATTCCCGCGGGCCGCACACCCTCACCGCCCTGGCGGAGGAGACCGGCGCGACGCCCGTACCGGTCGAGGAGGCCGCTCGGGGCGCGGAGGTCGTCGTGGTGGCCATTCCCCTGAAGGCGGTCCCGGACCTGCCGTCCGGCCTGCTGGACGGCGCGGCGGAGGGCGTCGCGGTCATCGACACCGGCAACTACTACCCCAGGCAGCGCGACGGCAGGATCGCCGGGATCGAGGACGAGGGCCTCACGGAGAGCCGCTGGACGGAACGGCAGCTGGGCCACCCCGTGGTCAAGGCCTTCAACGGCACCTACGCCCAGGACATCCTGGACCGCCACCGCCCGGAAGGCGACCCCGACCGCATCGCCCTCCCGGTGGCCGGCGACGACGAGGCGGCCAAGCGGAAGGTACGCGACCTGATCGGGGAACTCGGCTTCGACACGGTCGACGCGGGCGGCCTGGACGACTCCTGGCGCCAGCAGCCCGGCACCCCGGTCTCCGGCCTGCGCGGCGGAGTCCAGGAGGTCACCAAGGCCCTGTCGGAGGCGTCCCCGGAGCGCACGCCGGACTTCCGCGGCTAGAGCCGGCGGGTCCGGGTGGCCGCGGGTCCGGGTGTCCGCGTGATCAGGCGTCCGCGGGATCAGGCGTCCGTGGCCCACTTCCGCAGTGCCGCCTTGCTCTCGAAGTCGGCCACGTTCTTGTCCAGCGGGTCGTCGGTGTACTGGTGGAAGCGCCACTTCGCCTTGATGCGGGGCTTTCCCGCGGAGACGTAGTCGGCTATCCACAGCCCGTCGCCGGCGTAGGAGGTCGTGTCGACGTTGAGCCAGAAATCCCGGTTGCAGTAGAGCACCACGCGGTTGTCCGGCCGCAGTTCCTTCAGCTTCCGTATGAACCGGTCCTTCTCCGCGTTGCTCGCGTGGGTGCCGTCGCCGGTCGTCTCCCAGTCGACGGCGAGGATGTCGCCCGCCCGGTCCGGCGCCTTGCCGACGAAGTACTCCGCCTGGGCGGTGAGGTTGCCGGGCCACAGGAAGTGGTAGAAGCCGACGACCAGGCCGGCGTCCCGCGCCCGCTTGGTCTGGGCGGCCAGCCGGGGGTTGACGTACGACCGCCCCTCCGTCGCCTTGACGAAGACGAAGGAGAGGCCGTCGGTGTCGTAGGAGGAGGACTGGTAGGCGCTCACATCGATGCCGCGCAGCATGGGGGGCTCCCTGAAGTGCTCGTGGGGGAGGGGGAGTTGGTGCCCACCACCATGGCACGGGCCGCTGCGGGCCGATGTGCGGATGTCAACTTCCGCCGGTCGCGGTCACGGAGCGTTCCGGGTCGTCGGTACGGGCGGTCTCGCCGTCGTCCAGGGAGACGTGCCGGGTCTCCTTGCCGAGGAGCAGCGCGGTCAGCGTCAGCAGGGCCATCGCCGAGAGGTAGAGGCCGACCAGCCACGGCGAGCCGTCCCCGGCCTCCCACAGCGCCACCGCGATGAACGGGGCGACCGCCGCTCCGAGGATCGAGCTGACGTTGTACGAGATGCCGGAGCCGGTGTAGCGCACGCTGGTCGGGAAGAGTTCGGGCAGCAGCGCGCCCATCGGGCCGAACGTCAGGCCCATGAGGGTGAAGCCGAGCACGAGCCACATCACCACGCCGAAGGTGCCCAGGCCGATCAGCGGGGCCCAGACCAGTCCGAAGACCACGATCGCCGCGGTGACCCGGATCAGCGTGGTGCGCCGCCCGTACCGGTCGGCGAGCGGGCCGGAGACCAGGGTGAAGGCGGCGAAGAACAGCACGCCGAAGATCAGCATCAGGACGAAGGTGGTGTAGCCGTACCCCAGTCCGGGCACGGCGGCGTTCTTCGCGGCCCGTCCGTAGCTCAGCGAGAACGTGGTCATCAGGTAGAAGAGCACATAGGTCGCCAGCATGATGAAGGTGCCCAGGACGAGCTGCCTGCCGTGGCCGCGCACCACGGTGGCCAGCGGCAGCCGCCGCACCCCGCCCGCGGCGCGGGTCCTGGTGAACACCGCCGACTCGACGAGCCGGGAGCGCACCCACAGGCCGATGGCGACCATCACGGCGGAGAACAGGAACGGCACGCGCCAGCCCCAGACGAGGAAGGCGTCCGAGGGCTGGGAGGGGTCGGCGCCGGCCGCGGAGGGCAGCAGCGCGCCCATGAGCAGGAACAGGCCGTTGCCGATGATGAAGCCCAGCGGGGCGCCCAGCTGCGGGAAGGTGCCGTACAGGGCGCGCTTGCCGCTGGGGGCGTTCTCGGTGGCGACCAGGGCGGCACCGCTCCACTCCCCGCCGAGCGCGAAGCCCTGCGCGAGCCGCATCAGCACCAGCAGCGCGGTGGCCACCCAGCCGGCCTGGGCGTAGGTGGGCAGCACGCCGATGAGGAAGGTGGCGACGCCCATGGTCAGGAGCGAGACGACGAGCGTCTTCTTGCGGCCGAGCCGGTCGCCGAGGTGCCCGAAGACGACGGCGCCGACCGGACGGGCGACCATCGCGGCGCCGAAGACCGCGAAGGACGACAGCAGCGCGGTGGTCGGGTCGCTGTCCGGGAAGAACAGCTGGGGGAAGACGAGCACCGCGGCGGTCGCGTAGATGTAGAAGTCGTAGAACTCGATCGTCGTGCCGATGAGGCTGGCGACGAGGACCCGGGACCGGGGGTTGACGGGCGTCGGGGCTGAACCGGGGACTGGTGCGGGCATCGCTCGGTCTTTCACGTGTGAAACATGGCTGGTACAACGATGTCAGCCATCTTGTTTCCCGGTACAGCCTTCTCGCGATGTGAGACGTCGCCCCGGCGGCCCGTCAGCACTCGATGATGTTCACCGCCAGCCCGCCCCGGGCCGTCTCCTTGTACTTCACGGACATGTCCGCGCCCGTGTCCTTCATCGTCTTGATGACCTTGTCCAGGGACACCTTGTGGGAGCCGTCGCCGCGCATCGCCATGCGGGCGGCGGTGACGGCCTTGACCGCCGCCATGCCGTTGCGCTCGATGCAGGGGATCTGGACCAGGCCGCCGACCGGGTCGCAGGTCAGGCCCAGGTTGTGCTCCATGCCGATCTCGGCCGCGTTCTCGACCTGCTCGGGGGAGCCGCCGAGGACCTCGGCGAGGGCGCCCGCGGCCATGGAGCAGGCGGAGCCGACCTCGCCCTGGCAGCCGACCTCGGCGCCGGAGATGGAGGCGTTCTCCTTGAACAGCATGCCGATCGCGCCCGCGGCGAGCAGGAAGCGGACCACGCCCTCCTCGTCGGCGCCGGGCACGAAGTTCATGTAGTAGTGCAGGACCGCCGGGATGATGCCGGCCGCGCCGTTGGTCGGAGCGGTGACGACCCGGCCGCCGGCCGCGTTCTCCTCGTTCACGGCCATCGCGTAGAGGGTGATCCACTCCATCGCCAGGGCCTGCGGGTCGCCCTCGGAGCGGAGCTTGCGCGCGGTGTTGGCGGCTCGCCGGCGCACCTTCAGACCGCCCGGCAGGATGCCCTCGCGGGACATGCCGCGCGCCACGCACGCCTGCATGACCCGCCAGATCTCCAGCAGGCCCTCCCGGATCTCCTCCTCCGTGCGCCAGGCCCGCTCGTTCTCCAGCATCAGCGCCGAGATGGACAGGCCGGTCTCCCGGGCCAGGCGCAGCAGCTCGTCACCGGTGCGGAAGGGGTACTTCAGCACGGTGTCGTCGAGTTTGATGCGGTCCGCGCCGACCGCATCCTCGTCGACGACGAAGCCGCCGCCGACCGAGTAGTAGGTCTTGGACAGCAGCTGAGCGCCCGAGGCGTCGTACGCCCACAGGGTCATGCCGTTCGCGTGGTAGGGCAGGGCCTTGCGGCGGTGCAGGACCATGTCGTCGTCGAAGGAGAACGCGATCTGGTGCTCACCGAGCAGGTTCAGCCTGCCGTCGGCCTTGATCGTCTCCACCCGCTCGTCGGCGGTCTCCACGTCGACCGTGCGCGGCGAGTCGCCCTCCAGGCCGAGCAGCACCGCCTTGGGGGTGCCGTGGCCGTGCCCGGTCGCGCCGAGCGAGCCGTACAGCTCCGCCCGGACCGAGGCGACGGACCCGAGCAGCTCCTCGTTGCGCAGCCGCCGGACGAAGAGGCCGGCCGCCCGCATGGGGCCGACGGTGTGGGAGCTGGACGGGCCGATGCCGATCGAGAACAGGTCGAAGACCGAGATGGCCACGGGGGAACTCCTGACTACGGGGGTGGTGCCAAGGGGGTGGGTGCCGCGCCCGCTTGTGGCCGGCGCGGCTCCCGAAAGGTTTCTTCGCGGCCGTCGCCGGCCGCGCTCCTACTTGTTCAGACCCGGGTACAGCGGGTGCTTGTCGGCCAGGGCCTTCACCCGGGCCTTGAGGGCCTCCGCGTCGTACGACGGCTTCAGCGCCTCGGCGATGACGTCCGCGACCTCCGCGAAGTCCTCGGCCCGGAAGCCGCGGGTGGCCAGGGCCGGGGTGCCGATCCGCAGACCGGACGTCACCATCGGCGGACGCGGGTCGTTCGGGATCGCGTTGCGGTTGACGGTGATGCCGATGCCGTGCAGCCGGTCCTCGGCCTGCTGGCCGTCCAGCTCGGAGTCGCGCAGGTCGACCAGGACCAGGTGCACGTCCGTGCCGCCGGACAGGACGTCCACGCCCACGGCCCGGACGTCGTCCTGCACCAGGCGCTCGGCCAGGATGCGGGCACCCTCCAGCGTACGGCGCTGGCGCTCCTTGAAGTCCTCCGAGGCGGCGACCTTGAAGGCGACTGCCTTGGCGGCGACCACGTGCTCCAGCGGACCGCCCTGCTGACCGGGGAAGACGGCGGAGTTGATCTTCTTGGCCAGTTCGGCCGTGGAGAGGATCACACCGCCGCGCGGGCCGCCGAGCGTCTTGTGGGTCGTGGTGGTGACCACGTGCGCGTGCGGCACCGGGTTGGGGTGCAGCCCGGCCGCGACGAGCCCGGCGAAGTGGGCCATGTCGACCATCAGGTACGCGCCGACCTCGTCCGCGATCCGGCGGAACTCGGCGAAGTCCAGCTGCCGCGGGTAGGCGGACCAGCCGGCGACGATCAGCTTCGGCCGGGACTCCTTGGCCAGCCGCTCGACCTCGGCCATGTCGACCCGGCCGTCGTCGCCCACGTGGTAGGCGACGACGTCGTAGAGCTTGCCGGAGAAGTTGATCTTCATGCCGTGGGTCAGGTGACCGCCGTGGGCGAGGTTCAGGCCCATGATGGTGTCGCCCGGCTTGAGCAGCGCGAACATCGCGGCCGCGTTGGCCTGGGCGCCCGAGTGCGGCTGCACGTTGGCGTGCTCGGCGCCGAACAGCTCCTTGACCCGGTCGATCGCGATCTGCTCGACGACGTCGACGTGCTCGCAGCCGCCGTAGTAGCGGCGGCCCGGGTAGCCCTCGGCGTACTTGTTGGTGAGGACCGAGCCCTGCGCCTCCATGACCGCGACCGGGGCGAAGTTCTCGGAGGCGATCATCTCCAGCGTGGACTGCTGGCGGTGCAGCTCGGCGTCGACCGCGGCGGCCACGGCCGGGTCGAGCTCGTGCAGGGGTGTGTTCAGGACGGACATGGGGCTACGACTCCTCAGCCGGCGGAGAACGCGGTGTACTCGTCGGCGGAGAGCAGGTCGCCCGGCTCGTCCGTGACCCGCACCTTGAACAGCCAGCCGCCCTCGAAGGGGGCCGAGTTCACCAGCGACGGGTCGTTCACGACGTCCTCGTTGACCTCGGTGACCTCACCGGAGACCGGGGAGTACAGGTCGGACACGGACTTGGTCGACTCCAGCTCGCCGCAGGTCTCGCCCGCGGACACCGTGTCACCGACCTCGGGGAGCTGGACGAAGACCACGTCGCCGAGCGCGTTGGCCGCGTGCTCCGTGATGCCGACCGTCGACACGCCGTCCTCGGCGGCCGACAGCCACTCGTGCTCCTTGCTGTAGCGCAGCTGCGTGGGGTTGCTCATGGCCTGGATTCTCCTGTACGCGCGGGAGTGCTGGTGAAGGGGACCGCTGGTGAGCGGGGGGAGGCGGCCGGGCGCTGGTGGCGCCCCTGGCCAGTGTCTACTTCTGGCGCTTGTAGAACGGCAGCGCCACGACCTCGTACGGCTCGTGACTGCCCCGGATGTCCACGCCCACTCCGGGCGTGCCGGGCGCGGCGTGCGCGGCGTCGACGTAGGCCATCGCGATCGGCTTGCCCAGGGTGGGGGAGGGGGCGCCGGAGGTGACCTCGCCGATCACCTCGCCGCCGGAGACGACGGCGTAGCCGGCGCGCGGGACGCGGCGGCCCTCGGCGACCAGGCCGACCAGGACGCGCGGCGGGTTCTGCTCGGCCCGGGCGGCGGCCTCGCGCAGGGCCTCGCGCCCCACGAAGTCGCCCTCCTTCTCGAACTTCACCACGCGGCCGAGACCGGCGTCGAAGGGGGTCAGGGCGGTGGTCAGCTCGTGCCCGTACAGCGGCATGCCGGCCTCCAGGCGCAGCGTGTCGCGGCAGGACAGCCCGCACGGGACCAGCCCGGCGCCCTCGCCGGCCTTGGTCAGGGCCTGCCACAGCTCGACGGCGTGCTCCGGCTTCACGAACAGCTCGAAGCCGTCCTCGCCGGTGTACCCGGTGCGGGCGATCAGGGCCGGGACCCCGGCGACGGTGCCGGGCAGGCCGGCGTAGTACTTCAGCCCGTCGAGGTCGGCGTCCGTGAGGGACGCCAGGATGCCGGGGGACTCCGGGCCCTGGACGGCGATCAGCGCGTAGGCGTCCCGGTCGTCGCGCACCTCGGCGTCGAAGCCGGCGGCGCGCTCGGTCAGGGCGTCGAGGACGACCTGGGCGTTGGAGGCGTTGGCGACGACCATGTACTCCGTCTCGCCGAGGCGGTAGACGATCAGGTCGTCCAGGATGCCGCCGTCGGCCCGGCAGATCATGGTGTAGCGGGCGCGGCCCGGCTTCACGCCGCCGATGTTGCCCACCAGGGCGTGGTCGAGGAGGGCGGCGGCCTGCGGGCCGGTGACGGTGATCTCACCCATGTGGGAGAGGTCGAAGAGGCCGGCCTTCGTGCGCACGGCGATGTGCTCGTCGCGCTCGGAGCCGTAGCGCAGGGGCATGTCCCAGCCGGCGAAGTCGGTCATCGTCGCGCCGAGCGAGCGATGCAGGGCATCGAGCGCGGTGTGACGGAGTTCTCCTGTACTGCTCACGGTCGGTCGTCTCCCAGGGCGATGACGGGGCGAGGTCGTTCCTCCCCATCTGTCATCGGAACCTGAGAGGTTCGCCATGACCGCGCCGGTCCATGGCTTGCACCTTGGGTGGGACCGCTGTGGCAGCGGCCCGCTTTTCAGATGTGCCTCGCCCGCGCGGTAACGGGGCCTGAGAGATTCAAGGGAGGGACTTGCTCCTTCGGCGCCCCAGCGTCAGCGGTGCTGGGAACTCTCCCGCGCGGATTCAAACGGCCGGTATGCAGTTGGCGCGCACATCATTGCACGCATCCTTCCGGCGCGGCAGGGGGACCTTTCCCAGGGAGTGCACGAGTCCCGCGCGCCGGACAGGGCGACCTGTAGCAGCCCTGTTGCAGGAAGAGTACGGAAATGAGAGGCCTGCGGCATTACCTTCTTTTTACACTCGGCGGGGATGGGACTCCGTGCCCGGCCCCAGGGGAGGACGATCACGGTGAACAGGACCAGGGCGTACGCCACGACGACGGGCGTCGCGCTGCCCGAGCAGCCGGCTGCCGCGCCCCGGGCGGTCCGCGGCCCGGCGCCGGTCGTCCGCGATCTGCGCGACCGCCCCGGCGGCGGCCCGCACGCGCTGCTGTTCGGCCCCCGGGACATCGTGGTGGTCACCGGTCTGCCCGGCAGCGGCAAGTCCACGCTGATGCGGCGCACGGTCCCGGGGCGGCGGGTCGACTCCCAGGACACCCGGGACCGCTGGGAGCGGCGCATGCCGGGCTTCCTGCCGTACGCGGTCTACCGCCCGCTGGTCCGGCTCGCCCACTACGCCGGGCTGCGCCGCGCGCTGCGCGGCGGCGAGGGGATCGTGGTGCACGACTGCGGCACGCAGGCGTGGGTCCGCCGCTGGCTCGCCCGCGAGGCCCGCCGCCGGGGCGGCACGCTGCACCTGCTGCTTCTCGACGTCACCCCCGAGCAGGCCCTGGCGGGCCAGCGCGACCGCGGCCGCGGCGTCTCGCGCTACGCGTTCCTGCGCCACCGCGCGGCCACCACCCGCCTGCTGCGCGCGGTGGAACAGGGCGACCTCCCGCCCGGCTGCGGCTCGGCCGTCCTGGCCGACCGCACCACAGCCAACACCCTCCGCCGCATCGGCTTCACGGGGTGAGGCAGGGGGTTTCGGGGAGCTTGGGGTGAAGGTGACCTCCGGGGTTTCACGGGGAGCCGGGGGTTGGGGTGACGCCCGGGGCGACTCGGGGGTTGAGGTGACGCCCGCGGCTCACCGGGAGCCGGGGGGCGAGGTGACGCCCGGGGCTCCACCGGGAGGCCGGGGGCGGGGCGACGGTGGGACGACGCCGTGGGGCCAGTGAGGCCGGCGTGACCCGCGGGTTCCCTCCGCGGACGGCCGTCCGGCGGCCCCGGCAGCAACCTCGGCATGACGGCCGAAGGGCCCTGGCCGGCTGCGGGACGGCGGACGGCATGCGGTCCATGAGCCAGGCCTCGTCGGGTCGCTCCCGTCGGCCGAGCCGCGCCTCCCGGGCCAGGGCAGTCCCGTTACTCGGCCGCGCCTCCCGGCCCGGGCACTGCCCGGCCCCGACTCCGTCTTCCCGGACCGGGTACTCCCCTCGATCGAGCCGTTAGCCTTTTCGCCTCAGTAGTGGTTTCAGGCAGGCGGTAGGCAGATGGACTTCCCGGCGGACTTCTCCGCGGACTTCCCGGCGCAGACGCAGACCCACCCGCACGGTGGCTGGCCCGGCAACGAGCTGGAGGAGGTGCTCTCGGCCGCCCTCGGCGCCGGACCCGCGGCCGGCGGCCGGATCGTCGAGGTGCTCGGCCGGAGTTTCGTCTGGGTCCCGCTCCCCAGCGGCGGCGGCCCGCACAGCGGCCCGCTCGACCTGCCCGCCGTCGAGATCGACGGCCAGGCGTTCGTGCCGGTGTTCAGCTCGGAGGAGCAGTTCCGCCAGGCCGCAGGGCCGCACATGTCGTACACCATCGCGCCCGCCGTGGAGTTCGCCCGCGGCCTGCCCCCGCACGCGGGGATCGTCGTCAACCCCGGCGGCGTGGTCGGCATACCCCTGCCCCCGCCCGCCGTCGCCGACCTGTGCCGGGCCGGCCGGACCCCGCTGGACGGCCCCGCGAGCGGCGGCCGGGTCCGCCTCTTCGAGCCCGACTGGCAGGACGACCCGGTGGACTTCCTCGCCGCCGCCTCCGCCGAGTTCGAGGCGATCGGCGTCGTCCTCACCGCCCGCCGCTGCCTCGCCGCGATCGAGACCGCCGACCCCGTGATGTTCGTGGGCGTCGAACTCTCCCAGTGGGAAGGCGATCTGCGCGCCCTGCCCCTGGAGGCGCTGACCCGGGCCGTCACCGCGTCACCGGCCCCCTGGCCCGTCAACCTCGTCCTCCTGGACGTGGCGGAGGACCCGGTGGGCCACTGGATGAAGGACCGGGTCCGGCCCTTCTATCAGCGATAGGGCGACCGGCCCGGGGGACGCGGCTGTGACACCATGCCGCTGCGCCGCGGGGGCGCGACACGCCATGGACGGACCCGCACGCGCCGGACGAGGGCAAGTCCCGAGTCGGTGGGCGGGCTTAAGCTAGGTCACGGTCGAGGCGTTGTACGAAGGGGCGGTAAAGGTGAGCGCGAGCGGCACGGCCGCGGCCGGACAGGTCGAGCACATGCTGCGCCAGGTCACGCCCGGGCGCTACGACGCCTACGAGGCACTCCTGCGCGCGCTCGCCACCCCGCACAGCGGCCAGATCTGGATGCTCCTGTGGCAGGGCCAGGCCGGCTCCCCGGACGCCCAGTACGGAAACATGGAGGTCGAGGGCTACGGCTACGCGCCCTGTGTGACCTCCGCCCAGGAGCTCTCGGCCAGCGGCTGGAACCGCTCCTACGAGGTGGTCGACGGCGTCGACGTGGCCCGCGCCCTCTACCCCGACCACTACGGCCTCTGGCTCAACCCGCACGCCCCGGGCGGCGGCGTCGGCATCCCCTGGCTCGACCTGCGCAGAATTGCCACGGGCCTGGACCGCCAGCCCGCCGGGCCCCTGCGGCTGTCCGAGCCGGCCATCGAGATCCCGCAGTTCTACGCCCTGCTCGCGCAGAACGCCCACCGCACCCCGGCGGTCCGCTCGCTGCGCCGCGCCTGGGTGCAGCCCGCGCTGGGCGCGCCGTACCTCGCCATCGGACTGGACGTGTACGACACCTCGCCGCCGGCGGTGGATTCCGTGCGCGCGATGATGCAGCAGTCCCTCGGCGCCGTCCCGGACGGACTCCCCGTCTCCACGGTCGCGATGTCCGACGAACACGACCCGGTCGCCATGTGGCTGCGGGCCAACGCCCGCCCGTTCTACGACCGCGAGGCCCACGCCACCGCCCCCGTCCAGGCCCCCGCGTCCGGGTACGGATACCCGCCCGCCCAGGGCAGGTTCTGAGCCGCTGCGGACCCTTCCCGAGGCCGGTTCCACACCCCCGCGCAAACGCGAGGACTGCTCAGCTCTCCGCGCGTAGATCCGGGTGAATTGCACGGGTGCGTCGTAAAATCCACCTAGCTCGACGCGTCCGACCGCTGTTACCCGTTGTCCGGATAACGGAACCCCCCAGACAGCATCACGTTTACGCATCCTTTCATCGCCAAGTCTGGCAACAGATCGCCAAAGCGTTGAAGACTCCCGGCAAGACACGGGCCGGTCGGTCTCGTGTACGAGACAAACAAAACCGCTACAGCGGCAGCCAGGGGCTAGGCGATCGCCGGCCCGAGAGGGGTCAATCGCACCGTGACCGCACCGATCGAGACCACCGGGGCGGAAGCCGGAGCACAGCCCGAGGCCGTGCTCTCCGGGGTCAAGAAGAGCCAGATCGAAGGGCGCTCGCTCACCCAGATCGCCTGGATGCGCTTCAAGCGGGACAAGGTGGCGATGGCGGGCGGCGTCGTCGTCGTCCTGCTCGTGCTGATGGCGGTGTTCTCCAAGCCGATCCAGTGGATCTTCGGCCTCGATCCCAACAAGTTCAACCAGGACCTCATCGACCCCGCGCTGCTCGCCCCCAAGGGCGGCTGGGGCGGCATGAGTTGGGACCACCCGCTCGGCGTGGACCCGCAGTACGGCCGCGACATGCTCGCCCGCATCATCGACGGGTCCTGGGTCTCCCTGCTGGTCGCCGGCGGCGCCACGCTGCTGTCGGTGGTCATCGGCACGGTCCTCGGCGTGGTGGCCGGCTACTACGGCGGCTGGATCGACAGCGTGATCAGCAGGCTGATGGACACCTTCCTGGCGTTCCCGCTGCTGCTGTTCGCCATCTCGATCTCCGCCTCCGTGCAGGACGGGTTCTTCGGTCTCGACGGCCTGTCCCTGCGCATCTGCGTGCTGATCTTCGTGATCGGCTTCTTCAGCTGGCCGTACATCGGCCGGATCGTGCGGGCGCAGACCATGACCCTGCGCAAGCGGGAGTTCATCGAGGCCGCCACGAGCCTCGGGGCGCGCGGCCCGTACGTCCTGTTCCGGGAGCTCCTCCCGAACCTCGTCGCACCGATCCTCGTCTACTCGACGCTGATCATCCCGACGAACATTCTGTTCGAGGCCGCACTGAGCTTCCTCGGTGTCGGTATCGCTCCGCCGCAGGCCTCCTGGGGCGGCATGCTCAGCAACGCTGTGGATCTCTACACGGCTGATCCGCAGTACATGTTCGTGCCCGGACTGGCGATCTTCATCACCGTCCTGGCCTTCAACCTGCTGGGTGACGGGCTGCGTGACGCCCTCGACCCTCGCAGCAAGTGATCCATCGAATGAGGGGGCTTCCTCAGGTGAAGACGAGAAGGGTGACCGCCGGCGTTGCGTCGGTCCTGGCACTGTCGCTGGGTGCTGCCGCGTGCGGCGGCGGCGGTGACGACAACGACGGGGGAGGCAACGGCAAGAAGGACGCCGCGCTGAACTCGATCGTCAACGCGTCGGACAAGAAGGGAGGGACGGTCACGTACGAGCACTCGGACGTGCCGGACTCCCTCGACCCGGGCAACACGTACTACGGCTGGGTCCAGAACTTCTCCCGTCTCTACGGCCGGACGCTCACCACGTTCAAGCCGGCGGCGGGCAAGGAAGGCCTGGAGGTCGTGCCGGACCTCGCCGAGTCCCTCGGCAAGTCCAGCCCGGACGCCAAGACCTGGACGTACAAGCTGCGTGCGGGTGTGAAGTTCCAGGACGGCACCCCGGTGACGTCCAAGGACGTCAAGTACGCCATCGAGCGCTCCAACTTCGCGCCCGAGGCCCTGTCCAACGGCCCGACGTACTTCAAGGCCTACCTGGAGGGCGGCGACAAGTACCAGGGCCCGTACAAGGACAAGTCGGCCGACGGCATCAAGTCCATCGAGACGCCGGACGACCGCACGATCGTCTTCAAGCTGAAGCAGCCCTTCGCCGACTTCGACTACCTGGCGACGTTCTCGCAGACGGCGCCCGTGCCGAAGGCGAAGGACACCGGCGCGAAGTACGTGCAGGCGATCCAGTCCTCCGGCCCGTACCAGTTCCAGTCCTACGAGGAGGGCCGCGGCGCCACCCTCGTGCGCAACAAGAACTGGGACCCCAAGACGGACCCGATCCGCAAGGCCCTGCCGGACAAGATCTCGATCAAGTTCAAGGTCAACCCGGTCACGGTCGACAACAACCTCATCTCCGACAAGATCACGGCTGACGCCGCGGGCACCGGTGTGCAGCCGCAGACCCAGCCGAAGGTCCTGCGCGGCAAGCTCGCCGGCCAGACGGACAGCTCCTACGCCGGCGCCACGCAGTACATCGCGCTCAACGTCAACGTGAAGCCGTTCGACAACGAGCACTGCCGCAAGGCCGTCCAGTGGGGTCTGGACAAGCAGTCCGTGCTGGACGCGATGGGCGGCTCGCCGAAGGGCGACGTGGCGACCACGCTGCTGCCGCCGTCGGTCAACGGCTACACCAAGTTCGACACCTACGCGACCGACGGTCACAAGGGTGACGCAGCCAAGGCCAAGGCGGAGCTGAAGGCCTGCGGTCAGCCGAACGGCTTCAACACGATCCTCACGGCCCGCTCGGACCGGCCCGCCGAGGTCGCGGCCGCCACGGCCGTCCAGGCGTCGCTGAAGAAGATCGGCATCAACATCGAGATCAAGCAGTTCCCCTCCGGCAAGTACTTCTCCAACTTCGCCGGTGTCCCGTCCTACGTCCACGAGAACAAGCTCGGCATGCTCTCGATGGCGTGGGGTGCCGACTGGCCGACCGGCTACGGCTTCCTCGACCAGATCGTCAACGGTGCCGCCATCAAGCCCTCCGGCGGCAACAACCTGATGGAGCTGGACGACCCGAAGATCAACAAGGCCCTGACGGACGCGATCGCCAACACCGACGACGCCGCCCGCACCAAGGCCTGGGGTGACATCGACAAGATGGTCCTCGACAACGCCTCGGTCGTCCCGCTGATCTACCGCAAGAACCTGCTGCTGCGGCCCACGTCCGCGAACAACGTCACGGTCACGCAGGCCTACCTCGGCATGTACGACTACCTGCTGATGAGCTCCTCGAAGTAATTCAGCAGGCCGGAACCTTTCGAAAGGCAGGTGAAGGCACCGGGTGGCCGCGGCGGACGATCCCGCCGCGGCCACCCGGGGCCGTACAGCTGTGGCTGCGTACATCCTCCGACGCGTCATGGGCGCGGTGCTGTTGCTGCTGGTGGTCAGCGCAGTCACCTTCGCCATCTTCTTCCTGGTGCCCCGCCTCGGGGGCCAGACGGCCGACCAGTTGGCCACCCAGTACGTCGGCAAGGACGCGAACCCCGAGTCCGTCGCCGCGATCAAGAAGAACCTGGGCCTGGACCAACCCGTCTACGAGCAGTACTGGAACTTCATCAAGGGCCTCGTGGCGGGCGCCGACTACCGGTTCGGACCCGACGCGACGCACTGCAGCGCACCCTGCTTCGGTTACTCCTTCAAGAGCCACATCGAGGTGTGGCCGCAGTTGGAGCAGCGGATTCCGGTCTCCTTCTCGCTGGCCGTCGGTGCGGCCGTGATCTGGCTGGTCTCCGGTGTGACGACCGGTGTCATCTCGGCCCTGCGCAAGGGCAAGCCGATCGACCGCATCTCCATGTTCATCGCGCTCGCCGGCGTCTCGCTCCCGATCTTCTTCACGGGCCAGATCCTGCTCGCCCTCTTCGTCTACGAGATCCCCATCTGGGACAGCATCGACTACGTCCCCTTCACCGAGAACCCCGCCGAATGGGCCTGGCATCTGATGCTGCCCTGGATCAGCCTCGCCTTCCTCTTCTCCGCGCTGTACGCCCGGCTCACCCGGGCGGGCATGCTGGAGACGATGAACGAGGACTACATCCGAACGGCCAGGGCCAAGGGTCTGAAGGAGACCACGGTCGTGACCAAGCACGGCCTGCGCTCCGCGCTCACCCCGATCGTCACCATCTTCGGCATGGACTTCGGCACCCTCGTCGGCACCGCCGTGCTCACCGAGACCGTGTTCTCCCTCCAGGGCATCGGCGCCTACTCGGTCCAGGCCATCAAGGACAACGACCTGCCCATCGTGATGGGCGTGACCCTGGTCGCCGCGTTCTTCATCGTCTTCTGCAATCTGATCGTCGACCTGGTGTACGCCGCCATCGACCCCCGGGTGAGGTACTCGTGAGCAAGCTCGACAAAGCCGCGCTCGGCGAACCGGACACCACCGCCCCGTCCGTCCCGGACGACGTGTTCCTGTCCGTCCGCGACCTGCGCATCCACTTCGACACCGACGACGGCCTGGTCAAGTCCGTCGACGGCGTCAGCTTCGACGTGCGCAAGGGCAAGACCCTGGGCATCGTGGGCGAGTCCGGCTCCGGCAAGTCGGTCACCTCCCTCGGCGTGATGGGCCTGCACCGCTCGGCGCGCGCCCACGTCTCCGGCGAGGTCTGGCTGGACGGCCAGGAGCTGATCGCGGCCGACCCCGACGAGGTCCGGCGGCTGCGCGGCCGGAAGATGGCCATGATCTTCCAGGACCCGCTGTCCGCGATGCACCCCTACTACTCCGTCGGGCACCAGATCGTGGAGGCGTACCGCGTCCACCACGACGTGTCCAAGAAGGTCGCCAAGCAGCGCGCGATCGAGATGCTCGACCGCGTCGGCATCCCCGAGCCCGCCAAGCGCGTGGACGGCTACCCGCACGAGTTCTCCGGCGGTATGCGCCAGCGCGCCATGATCGCCATGGCGCTGGTGAACAACCCCGAGCTGCTCATCGCGGACGAGCCGACCACCGCCCTGGACGTCACCGTGCAGGCGCAGATCCTCGACCTGATCCACGACCTGCAGAAGGAGTTCGGCTCCGCGGTCATCATGATCACGCACGACCTGGGCGTGGTCGCCGAGATGGCCGACGACCTGCTGGTCATGTACGGCGGCCGGTGCGTCGAGCGCGGTCCCGCCGAGGACGTCTTCTCCGAGCCCCGGCACCCCTACACCTGGGGCCTGCTCGGCTCGATGCCGCGCCTGGACCGCGAGGAGACCGACCGGCTCATCCCGATCAAGGGCGCGCCGCCCTCCCTGATCAACCTCCCGTCCGGCTGCGCCTTCCACCCGCGCTGCCCGTACGCGGACATCCCGAAGGACAACGTCACCCGCACGGTCCGCCCCGAGCTGACCGAGGTCGGCGGCTCGCACTGGGCCGCCTGCCACATGAGCCAGGAGCAGCGGGAGCGTATCTGGACCGAAGAGATTGCGCCGAAGCTGTGAGCGACGACAAAACGGTGAGCGAACCGGACACCAGCGGCAGCACCCTCACCAAGGACACCACCGCCGACGGCGACGTCCTGCTGAAGGTGACCGGCCTGCAGAAGCACTTCCCGATCCGCAAGGGCCTGCTCCAGCGGCAGACCGGCGCGGTCCGGGCCGTCGACGGCATCGACTTCGAGGTCCGCAAGGGCGAGACGCTCGGCGTCGTCGGCGAGTCCGGCTGCGGCAAGTCCACCATGGGCCGGCTGATCACCCGGCTGCTCGAACCGACCGGCGGACAGGTCGAGTTCGAGGGCAAGGACATCACGCACCTCGGCGTGGGCGATCTGCGCCCGATGCGCCGCGACGTGCAGATGATCTTCCAGGACCCGTACTCCTCGCTGAACCCCCGGCACACGATCGGCACGATCGTCGGCGCGCCCTTCAAGCTCCAGGGCGTCGAGCCCGAGGGCGGTGTGAAGAAGGAGGTCCAGCGGCTGCTGTCGGTGGTCGGCCTCAACCCCGAGCACTACAACCGCTATCCGCACGAGTTCTCCGGCGGTCAGCGCCAGCGCATCGGCATCGCCCGCGCGCTCGCGCTCAGCCCCAAGCTCGTGGTGGCGGACGAGCCGGTCTCCGCGCTGGACGTGTCGATCCAGGCCCAGGTGGTGAACCTGCTGGACGACCTCCAGCAGGAGCTCGGCCTGACGTACGTGATCATCGCGCACGACCTGTCGGTGGTCCGGCACGTCTCCGACCGGATCGCGGTGATGTACCTCGGCAAGATCGTCGAGCTGGCCGACCGCGACAAGCTCTACAAGTCGCCGATGCACCCCTACTCCAAGGCCCTGCTGTCGGCCGTGCCGATACCGGACCCGAAGCGCCGGGGCGTCAAGAGCGAGCGCATCCTGCTCAAGGGCGACGTGCCCTCGCCGATCGCCCCGCCGAGCGGCTGCCGCTTCCACACCCGGTGCTGGAAGGCGACGGAGATCTGCAAGACGACCGAGCCGCCGCTGGTGGAGCTGCGGGCCGGGCAGCGCGTCGCCTGCCACCACCCGGAGAACTTCGAGGACCAGCAGCCGCAGGACACCAAGCTGCTGACCTCGGCCAAGGAGGCCGCCGCCGAGAACGGCGGCGCCGCGACCGTCGAGAAGTGACCCCACCCGAGCCCCCGCCCTCGCACATCAGGGCGGGGGCTCACCCGTGGGGGAAAATGCCCCTGTGCTCCAGCAACTCTTCAGTCCGTCCGTCCAGCACACGCTCGACCTGATCGGCATCTTCGTCTTCGCGATCTCCGGCGCCCTGCTGGCCGTGCGCAAGAACTTCGACGTGTTCGGCATGGCCGTCCTCGCCGAGGTCACCGCGCTGGGCGGCGGCCTCTTCCGCGACCTGGTCATCGGGGCCGTGCCGCCCGCCGCGTTCACGGACCTGGGGTACTTCCTCACCCCGCTGCTCGCCACCCTCCTCGTGTTCTTCCTGCACCCGCAGGTGGAACGCATCCAGGTCGCCGTGAACGTCTTCGACGCGGCCGGCCTCGGCCTGTTCTGCGTCGCCGGCACCATCAAGGCGTACGAGTACGGGCTCGGCCTGACCGCCTCGGCCGGGCTGGGGCTGACCACCGCGGTCGGCGGCGGTGTGCTGCGGGACGTCCTGGCCAACGAGGTGCCCTCCCTGCTGCGCTGGGACCGCGACCTCTACGCGGTCCCGGCGATCGTCGGCTCCGCCCTGGTCGCGCTGTGCATCCGCTACGACGCCCTGAACCCGTTCACCAGCGCGCTGGCGGTGATCACGGCCTTCGTGCTGCGTCTGCTCGCCATGCGGTTCCACTGGCGAGCTCCGCGGGCCTGGCACCGGCGCTCGACGGTGAGCGAGGAGGAACAGCCCGTGCTGCCGTGACGGGACGGGCGCCCGTCTCCCGCGTCAGCCACGCGAAGGCGGGCACGACCTGCGGCCGCCACAGCGCCATGGTGTGCCCGCCGGCGCTGTCCGGGACGTACACCACGTGCACGGTCGTCGGGGCCTGCGCGATCCGCTCCAGCGCCCGGCCCGCCTCGTACCCGTCGCCCGGCTGGCCGGAGACGTAGAGCGCGATCCGCGGCGGGACGGGGGCCCTGTTCAGCAGCAGCCAGGGGTTGTTCGCGTCGCGCAGCGCGGGGGTCCGCGCGGCGAGCGAGCCGGGTTCGCCGATCGGGTCGTTGTAGCCCGACAGGCTCACGGCGGCCCGGTAGCGGTC
Source organism: Streptomyces sp. XY006 (assembly GCF_002237655.1). Taxonomy (GTDB): domain Bacteria; phylum Actinomycetota; class Actinomycetes; order Streptomycetales; family Streptomycetaceae; genus Streptomyces; species Streptomyces levis. The sequence goes on along the minus strand of NZ_NOKT01000025.1, from coordinate 85,463 downwards.
GGGGCGGGCGACGGCCAGCTTGGCCGCGCAGTGCGCCCCGGCCGAGTAGCCGGCGACGGACCAGCCCTCGGGGGCGGGCCGGGCGCGGAAGTTGTCCGTGACCATCCTCGGCACGTCGACGCTCAGCCAGCTGTCGGCGTTGACCGTGCCCGGGATGTTGGCGCAGCCGGTGTCCGCACCGGCGAGCAGATTGGTGCGGGGCGCGACGAGTATGAACGGGGCGATCCGGCCGTCGCGCATCAGCGGCTCCAGCTGTTCGTGCGCGTGCAGCGAGCCGAACCAGGCCTTCGCCGAGCCGGGGTAGCCGGGCAGCAGCTCCACCACCGGGAAGCTGTGGTGCCGGTAGGCCGGGTCGTCGTACTGCGGCGGGAGCCAGACGTAGACCTCGGCGTGCACGCCGGACACCCAGCCCTCGAGCCGGGTGACCTGCACGCCCCCGGCCGCGCGCATCCCGGGCCCGGCGGTGGGTTCGAAGCTCTGCCGCACCCTGGGCAGCCGCTGCAGGGCGATACCGCCGGTGCCGTCGGCGCCCAGGTCCGCCGCCCGCTCCACATGGTCGCCGGTGCCGAGCAGGTCGGTCCAGTCGTCGTAGAGGCCGTTGGCGTTGTTGACCAGGGTGAAGACCAGCGCCACGGCGGTCGCCTGCGTGAACAGCAGCATCAGCGTCCGGGCCGCGGCCCGCAGCGGGCGGGGGCCGCGGACCCGCGACCAGAGGGACAGCGGCAGTGCGAGGGCCACGACGGTGAGCACGACCAGCGTGCAGAGGAACGGGGTCCCGGTGAGGCTCATGCCCCTACAGAGGGCGGAACCGGCCGCGAGGTTTACGGACGAGTCGGGCACTTACCAAGAAGTTGCCCACGTCTCACCCGGGTCCGCTCGCCGGGGAGGGAGCAAAGCTACCGCTTAGTAGTCAGTTCTTGTACTGTTCAGCCATGCCAGAAGCAGCCTCCGCACCGGCCGTCCGGGCCACGATCGGCGACAGCGAGTTCGACCGCGACACCGCGCTCACCCGCCGCGCGCCCGGCGTCTACGACATCGACCTCTCCGCCGGCTGGACGATCATCAGCGCCGTCAACGGCGGCTATCTGCTGGCCGTCCTCGGCCGGGCGCTCGCGGACGCCCTGCCGCACGGCGACCCCTTCACCGTCTCGGCGCACTACCTGACGGCCTCGCAGCCCGGCCCGGCGGTCGTCCGCACGGACGTCGTCCGCACCGGCCGCACCCTGTCGACCGGCCAGGCCTCGCTCCTCCAGTACGACGACGAGGGCCGCGAGGTCGAACGCATCCGGGTGCTCGCCTCCTACGGCGACCTGGACTCCCTGCCCGACGACGTCCGGACGACGGCCCGGCCGCCCGCGATCCCGCCGATCGAGCACTGCTTCGGCCCGGAGGACGGGCCCGCCCCCGTCGACGGCAGCTCGGCCATCACCGACCGGCTGATGCTCAAGCTCGACCCCTCGACCCTGGGCTGGGCACTCGGTCAGCCCTCCGGCAAGGGCGAGATGCGGGCCTGGTTCGGCCTCAAGGACGGCCGGGACCCCGACCCGCTCTCCCTCCTGCTCGCGGTGGACGCCCTGCCGCCCACCGCCTTCGAACTCGGCCTGAAGGGCTGGGTGCCGACCGTCGAGCTGACCGTGCACGTGCGCTGCCGTCCGGCGCCGGGGCCGCTGCGCGTGTCGATCACCACGCGGAACCTGGCCGGCGGCTTCCTGGAGGAGGACGCCGAGGTGTGGGACAGCGCCGACCGGCTGGTGGCCCAGTCCCGTCAGCTGGCCCGGGTCCGGCTGGCCTGACCTCCGGGCCGCGTCCGTGCGGCCGGAAACACGACGGGGGCGGCACGCGCGAACAGGCGTGCCGCCCCCGGTCGTTGTGCGGAGCGGGCTGCCCCAGCCGTTGCGCGGGGGCGGGCCACTCCCGGTCGTTGTGCGAGGGTGGGCCGCTCCCGGTCGTCGTGCGAGGGCGGGCCGCCCCCGGGGCGTCGTGCGATGTGGCTCAATCCAGCCAGTGGTGGCGGCCGAGGCCGATCAGGCGCATCTGCCGGGTCGCCACCCGGGCCACCTCCCGCTCGCGTTCCTCGCGTGCCTCCTCGGGGCCCTCCAGCGCCTCCAGGAAGAGTGACGCCGTGATCAGCATCTGGTCGACGTACAGATGGGCGAGCATCAGCAGGTCGTCCTCGCTCCAGCCCTCGGACACCGGGTCCTTGGCCAGCTCGTCCCTCACCTCCCCGGCGAACCGGGACAGTTGGTCCCGTATGGCCTCCCTGACCGGCTGGACTCCGCCATGCCGTTCCCGGGCGATGAATCGGACATGGGCGGGGTACCCGTCGACGTGACGGGCGATCAACTCGATGGCACGCGTGATGCGTTCCTCCTGATCACCCGTCCCGGACACCGTCGTCCGGATCATCGGGTGCAGGCTGCCCAGCGCCTCCTCGACCAGGGCCACGCCCAGATCCGCCGTGGAGCGGAAGTGGCGGTAGAAGGCGGTCGGGGCGACACCGACGGCGCGGGTGACCTCGCGCAGCCCGAGGCTGCTCAGGCTCTGCTCCTCCAATAGCCCCAGGGCCGCGTCCAGGAGTGCCTGCCGGGTCTTCTGCTTCTGGGCCTGCCGGATGCCGAGGGTGTGACTCATACCATGCAGTTAACAACTGTTCTCTGGAATTGAAAAGTCATGAGAGCCGCTAGACTGGGAAGTCAGTGAACAACTGTAACTACAAACGTTCACCGAAATCCTGGGGGTTGTTTCCCGTGCTGTTCATCGTCGCCGCACTCCTGCTGCTGGGGGTCGTGCTGGGCACCGTCGCCCACGCGCCGCTCGGCTTCTCCCTGGCCGCCGCCGCCGTCATCGCCGTCTGGCTCGGCGTCTTCGCGCTGCGCGAGCGCAACCGCCGGCGCCACACGCAGGCCCACTGACCAGGCCCACTGACCACCGCACGTCCGACCCGACCACGGGAGTCGATCAGCATGCAGCTCACCGCCCCGGCCTCGCGCCGCACCGGCATCCGGGACACCGACGGCATGGCCGTCGCGTCCTTCGTCCTCGGCCTGCTCGGCCTGCTCGTGCTCAACATCTTCCTCGGCCCGATCGCCATCGTGCTGGCGAGCGTCGCCCTGTGGCGCGGCACCGAGCGCCGCGGCCGCGCCCTGCTCGGTCTCGGTCTGGGCGTCGCCGACCTGCTGGTCCTGGCCGCCGTCATGGCGTCCGACAGCACCATCTCCTGGAGCTTCTGAGCCGCCGTCGGCCGCGCACGCGCCGGCGAGCCGCGCCGGGGCCCGGGGACGACGGGCCGCGCCGCGCCGCACAGCGGCTCACCTTCGGCCAACCTTGATCTGAGGCCCGCGCGAGGCGAGCCGTAGAATCGGGCTCACCATGGCTTACCTCGACCACGCCGCGACCACCCCGATGCTCCCGGAGGCGGTTGAGGCGTTCACCGCCCAGCTGGGTGCCACCGGCAACGCGTCCTCCCTCCACGCATCCGGCCGGCAGGCCCGCCGCACCGTCGAGGAGGCCCGCGAGACCCTCGCCGAAGCCCTCGGTGCACGCCCCAGCGAGGTCGTCTTCACCTCGGGCGGCACGGAGGCCGACAACCTCGCCGTCAAGGGCCTGTACTGGTCACGCCGCGACGCCGACCCGGCCCGCACCCGCGTCCTCGCCAGCCCCGTCGAGCACCACGCCGTCCTCGACGCCGTGCACTGGCTCGGCGAACACGAGGGCGCCACCGTCGAGTACCTGCCGGTCGACACCCACGGCCGCGTCCACCCGGACACCCTGCGCGAGGCCATCGCCCGCAACCCCGACGACGTGGCCCTCGCCACCGTCATGTGGGCGAACAACGAGATCGGCACGATCCAGCCGGTCCGCGAACTGGCCGACACCGCCGCCGAGTTCGCGGTCCCGCTGCACTCGGACGCCGTCCAGGCCTTCGGCCAGATCCCCGTGGACTTCGGCGCCTCGGGCCTCGCCGCGATGGCGGTCTCCGGCCACAAGATCGGCGGCCCCTACGGCATCGGCGCGCTGATCCTCGGCCGCCAGCACACGCCCGTGCCCGTCCTGCACGGCGGCGGCCAGGAGCGGCACGTGCGCTCCGGCACCCTGGACGTGCCCGCCATCGCCTCCTTCGCCGTCGCCGGACGGCTGGCCGCCGAGCAGCGCGCGTGGTTCGCCCGCGAGGTCGGCGCCCTGCGCGACGCCCTGGTCGCCGCGGTCCGCTCGGCCGTGCCGGACGCGATCCTCGGCGGCGACCCCGACCCCGAGGGGCGCCTCCCGGCCAACGCGCACTTCACCTTCCCCGGCTGCGAGGGCGACTCCCTGCTGCTCCTGCTCGACGCCCAGGGCATCGAGTGCTCCACCGGCTCCGCCTGCACCGCCGGCGTCGCCCAGCCCAGCCACGTCCTCCTCGCCACCGGAACCGACCCCGACCTGGCCCGCGGCACCCTGCGCTTCTCCCTCGGCCACACCTCCACCGAAGCCGACATCGAGGCCCTGGCCAAGGCCATCGGCCCGGCGGTGGAACGGGCCCGGGCGGCGGGACTGACGTAGGTGCGGCGGGACTGACGCAGGTCCGGCCCGGCGGGGGACTGACCCAGGTCCGGGCCGGAGGCTCAGGCGGGCGACGTGCGGGCCCGGCGGACCAGGCGCATGTACCTGTCCCAGTCCCAGTGCGGCCCGGGGTCCGTGTGGTCCGTGCCCGGGACCTCCACGTGGCCGATGATGTGCTCGCGGTCGACGGGGATGTCGTAGCGCGCGCATATCCGGGCGGTCAGCCGCGCCGAGGCCTCGTACATCTCGTCCGTGAGGTCCTGCGGGCGGTCCACGAAACCCTCGTGCTCGATGCCGACACTGCGTTCGTTGTAGTCGCGGTTGCCCGCGTGGTACGCCACGTCCAGCTCGCGGATCATCTGCGTCACGTGCCCGTCCTGGCGGACGATGTAGTGCGTGGCCGCCCGGTGCCCCGGGTCCTGGAACGCCTTCACCGCGCTGTCGAAGCTGCCCTGCGTGACATGGACGATCACCATGTCTATGCCGAAGTCGTCGGGCCGGTCCGCGCGCCGCCAGTTCGCGTCCGACGCCGCCACCCACCGCGCGCCCGCGAAGTCGACCTCGCCCTCCTTGCGCGGCTTCTCCACGCCCGGGGTGCGCCACCACAGCCGCGCCAGCTCGTCCCGGGCCAGCAGGGCCGTGCCCGCCGCGGCCGCCGTGCCGCCGATCAGCAACGCGCGACGCCCGACCTTCCGGTCGCCGTCCTTCGGAGCCTTCCGCTGTCCCATGTGATCGTCAACGGATACTCGCGGGTCCTGGTTCCCGCGCCCCCTTACCCTGGAGGGGTTATGACTGACACCCCGCAGCGCCCCCGCCCCCTCCGCGTCCTCGCCGCCATGTCCGGCGGCGTCGACTCCGCCGTCGCCGCCGCCCGCGCGGCCGAGGCGGGCCACGACGTGACCGGCGTCCACCTCGCGCTCTCCGCCAACCCCCAATCCTTCCGCACCGGCGCGCGGGGCTGCTGCACCATCGAGGACTCGCGTGACGCCCGCCGCGCCGCCGACGTCATCGGCATCCCGTTCTACGTATGGGACCTCGCCGACCGCTTCCGCGAGGACGTCGTCGAGGACTTCGTCGCCGAGTACGAGGCCGGCCGCACGCCCAACCCCTGCCTGCGCTGCAACGAGAAGATCAAGTTCGCCGCCCTCCTGGACAAGGCGCTCGCGCTCGGCTTCGACGCGGTCTGCACGGGCCACTACGCCAAGGTGATCGTCCGCGAGGACGGCACCCGCGAGCTGCACCGCGCCTCCGACATGGCCAAGGACCAGTCGTACGTCCTCGGCGTGCTCGACGACCGGCAGCTCGCCCACGCGCTGTTCCCGCTCGGCGACACGGTCACCACGAAGGACGAGATCCGCGCCGAGGCCGAGCGCCGGGGCCTGGCCGTCGCCAAGAAGCCCGACTCGCACGACATCTGCTTCATCGCCGACGGCGACACCCAGGGCTTCCTGGCGCGGCGGCTGGGCAAGGCCGAGGGCGACATCGTCGACGAGGCCGGCAACAAGCTGGGCACCCACGAGGGCGCGTACGGCTTCACGATCGGCCAGCGCAAGGGGCTGCGCATCGGCACGCCCGCCGCCGACGGCAAGCCGCGCTACGTGCTCGACATCTCCCCGGTGGACAACACGGTGACCGTCGGCCCGGCCGACGCGCTCGACGTCACCGGGCTGCGGGCGATCAAGCCGCGCTGGTGCGGCGCCGCGCCCACCGGCCCCGGCACGTACACGGCCCAGCTGCGCGCCCACGGCGGCGAGACGGAGGTGACCGCCGAGGTCGTCGACGGCTCCCTGGAGGTCACCTTCGCCGAGCCGGTCCGCGGCGTCGCCCCCGGCCAGGCGATCGTCCTGTACGACGGCACGCGCGTGGTCGGCTCGGCGACGATCGCGTCGACCACGCGGGCAACGGCGAGCGTCGCCTGACCCCACGGCGGCCGGGCCCTCGCCGCCTCACGCCCGCCGGGTCCTCGCCGCCTCACGCCCGCCGGGCCTTCGGTGCCTCACGGCCGCTGGGTCCTCGCCGCCCCACGGCCGCCGCCGTGGGCTCGCTGCCCCGCGATCGCCGGGCCCTCGCTGCCCCGCGATCGCCGGGTCTTCGCCGCTCCGCGATCGCTGAGCCCTCGTTGCCCCGCGGCCGTCGGGCCTTCGCTGCGTTGCGATCGCCGGGACCGCCGCCCCTGCGGCCGTCCGGCCGGCGTCCGGCGTCGCGGCCGCCTCGCGACAGTTCTCAGCCCCGGCTCTCCGCCTCGGCTCTCCGCCCCGGCTCTCAGCCCCGGCTGAAGAACTCCGTCAGCACCGGGGCCAGGACGTTCGGTTCCACCATGTGGGTCTGCCCCTGGAGCGTGCGGTACGACCCGTCGGGCACGGAGTCCGCGATGGCCCGGGCCGCCTCGCGCAGCCAGGCCGGGCTCGCGTCGCCCGCCACCGCCAGCGTGGGGACGCCCACCGAGGCCAGCCGCTTCCGGGGGACGCGGCCGTCACCCATGACGGCGTCGTCGTAGGCGAGGCTCGGCGCGAGCGTCTCCATGCCCGCCCACATGGGGGACTGGCGGGCGCTCTGGATCACGCTCTCGGCCAGGCCGGTCAGCCGCAGGAACAGTTCGACCGCGTCCCCGCGCCGCCCCTCGCCGAGCGCCTCCGTCAGCCCCCGGGTGTACTCCGCGCGCTCCCTCGCGCCCTCCTCGGACATCGCGAACGGCGTCTCGTACACCGCCACGCGCCGCACCGGCAGTCCGCTCGCCGCCGCCTCCAGGGCGAGCGCGCCACCCGAGGAGATGCCGTACAGCAGCGCCTCGCCGCCCACCGCCTCGATGACCGCCGCCAGGTCCTCGATCTCGCGCTCCACCGCGTAGGGGGCGGTGTCCCCGCTGGTGCCGCGGCCCCTGCGGTCGTACACGACGGCCTGGAAGCGCTCCGACAGCGACACCGCCAGCGGCGCCAGCGTGCCGCCCGTCGACATCGCGCCGCTCACCAGGACGACCGCGGGGCCCCGGCCGGTGCTCTCGTAGGCGATGCGCGTGCCGTCACGCGAAAGGGTCTTCTTGTCCATGCCTGTCGAGACTGCCGCACCGCGCGGTGTTCCTGGGTGAGGCGGGCCGTGCGTCAGCCGATCACGTCACTTCCACGTCGTAGAAGCACAGGTGGTCCTTGATCCCGGCGACGTCCGGCTTGGGGTCCGGATACGCCCAGACGAGGTCCGCCGCCCCCGGCACCGACCAGTAGGACGCGGTGCCCTTGAAGGGGCAGTACGTCCGCGTGCCGGACGGGGTCAGCAGATCCAGGCGCACGTCCTCCGGCGGGATGTAGTACCGGTCGGGACAGCCCGTCTCCCGCAGGAGCAGCGGCCGGTCGCTCTCCGCGAGGACCTGCCCGTCGCGCACCACGCGCACGTGCAGCCCGCTCCGCTCGACGGTGATGCGGTGCCCTGTCGTCACGATCGCCCCTCCTCGGGTAGCCGTCTCCCGAGGTACAGCGCAGGCTGAAGCCGAGTTCTTCCCCCGCCGCAGGAGGCCCCGATGCGCGCCACGGAACCGGCCAGGGACCGCACCAGCCTGGCCCACCAGATCCGGTACGCCCTCCGCCACCCGGAGCGCGTGCCCGCGCACGCCCGGCGCGTGGCGCGCGACGCCCTGCTGCGGCTGCGCTACCGCGACCACATCGCGTACTACCGGGCCGTCATGGCCTCCGACGCGGCGCGCAGCGCGGAGGCGGCGGTCGGACACAATCCCTCGCGCGAGGCGTGGACGCGCATCGGGCGCATGCAGTTCGACTACCTCGTGGGACACGGCCTGCGCCCGCACCACCGCATGCTCGACATCGGCTGCGGCAACCTGCGCGCCGGCCGGCTGTTCATCGACTACCTCGACACCGGCCACTACTACGGCATCGACATCTCGCCGCACATCCTGCTCGCCGCGCAGGACACCCTCGTCGCCGACAGGCTCCAGCCCAAGCTGCCCCACCTCACCCTCGCCGACGACCTGACCTTCGCCTTCCTGCCCGAGGCGCACTTCGACGTGGTGCACGCGCACAGCGTGTTCTCGCACTCGCCGCTGCCCGTCATCGAGGAGTGCTTCGCGCACGTCGGACGGATCCTCGCGCCCGGCGGGTTCTTCGACTTCACCTTCGACCGCACGGAGGGCGAGGAGCACCAGGTGCTGCACGAGGACTTCTACTACCGGACGCGGACCCTGGCCGGGCTCGCCGCGCGGCACGGCCTGGACGCCCGGTTCATGGACGACTGGGAGCGCCTGCCCCACCGCCAGTCCAAGATGCGCCTGACCGCCGCGGCCGACCGGGCCCGTACGGTGGGCTCATGAACATCTGTGTCTTCCTCTCCGCCGCCGACCTCGACGAGCGCTACACCCGGCCCGCGCGGGAATTCGCCGAGCTGCTCGGCAAGGGCGGTCACACCCTCGTGTGGGGCGGCTCCGACGTCGGCCTGATGAAGGTCGTCGCCGACGGCGTGCAGGAGGCGGGCGGCCGGCTGGCCGGCGTCTCCGTGCGGTTCCTCGCGTCCAAGGTCCGCCCGGGCGTCGACGAGATGGTCGTCGCCGAGGACCTCGCCGAGCGCAAGAAGCTCCTCCTGGAGAAGGCCGACGCCGTGGTCGTCATGGTCGGCGGCACGGGCACGCTCGACGAGGCGACCGAGATCCTGGAGCTGAAGAAGCACGGCCACACCGACAAGCCGGTGGTCCTGCTCAACACCGCCGGCTTCTACGACGGCCTCAAGGAGCAGTTCCGCCGCATGGAGGACGAGGGCTTCCTGCCCCGCCCGCTGACCGAGCTGGTCTTCTTCGCGGAGGAGCCAGTCGGGGCACTGGCCTACCTGGAGGAGAGCCGGGGCATCGCGTGACCCGGACCTGATGCGAGCATGGCGGTCATGGCTACTCATGTGATCACCGGGGCCGGATCCGGCATCGGCGCGGCCGTGGCCCGCCGGCTGCACGCGCGCGGGGACGACCTCGTGCTGCACGCGCGCGACGCGGGCCGCGCCAAGGAGCTGGCGGCCGGGTTCCCGGGCGCCCGGACCCTGGTCGGCGACCTGGCGGACCCCGACAAGCTCTCCTGGGCCTTCTCCCACCAGTCGCTGCCCGACCGGGTGGACTCGCTGCTGCACATCGCCGGGGTCGTCGACCTCGGACCGGTCGGCGAGCTCACGCCGAAGGCCTGGCGCCACCAGCTCAACGTCAACCTCGTCGCCCCCGCCGAGCTGACCCGCCACTTCCTGCCCCAGCTGCGCGCCGCCCGCGGCCACGTGCTCTTCGTCAACTCCGGCGCCGGACTCAACGCCCACGCCGACTGGTCCGCCTACGCCGCCTCCAAGCACGGCCTGAAGGCGCTCGCCGACTCGCTGCGCCACGAGGAGCACGGCAACGGCGTGCGGGTCACCTCGGTCTACCCCGGCCGCACGGCCAGCCCCATGCAGGCCAAGGTCCACCAGCAGGAGGGCAAGGAGTACGACGCCTCGCGGTGGATCGACCCCGAGTCGGTGGCCACGACGATCCTGATGGCCCTGGACCTGCCGCGCGACGCGGAGGTCAACGACCTGACGGTCCGACCGGGGAACTGACCCGGGCTCACCGGTTCCGTAGGCTGCTCCGGTGAGCGAAAACAGCCAGTTCAGGTTCGGTCCGGCCACCGGCGTCGGCTCCCTGCCCGGGGGCGACGCCCGGGAGGCCGCCAAAACCGTCACCGGGACCTTCGAGGACTTCCCCTTCCTGCCCGAACTGCCCGCCCGGGGCCCGGGCGCGGACATGCTCGGCCGCACCGCCGGGATGCTCGTCGAGCTGTACGCGCGCGTGGAGCCCAGCGGCTGGCGGCTCGGCGACCGGCCGGGCCGGGACACCAAGCGGGCCCGCTCCTGGCTCGGCGAGGACCTCGACGCCCTGGAGGAGTTCACGCAGGAGTACCAGGGGCCGCTGAAGGTCCAGGCCGTCGGCCCCTGGACCCTCGCCGCCCACCTGGAGCTGCGCAACGGCGAGGCGGCCCTGTCCGACCCCGGCGCCTGCCGGGACCTGGCCGCCTCCCTCGCCGAGGGACTGCGCCAGCACCTCGCCGAGGTGCAGCGGCGGGTCCCGGGCGCGCAGCTCGTGCTCCAGCTCGACGAGCCGTCCCTCACCGCCGTGCTGCACGGCCGCGTGAAGACCGCCAGCGGGTACCGCACCCACCGGGCCGTCGACCGGCAGATCGTCGAGCAGACCCTGCGCGACCTGGTCGGGACCCACACCGGCGGCCCGGTCGTGGTCCACTCCTGCGCCCCGGAGGTGCCGTTCGCCCTGCTGCGGCGGGCGGGCGCGGCGGCCGTCTCGTTCGACTTCTCGCTGCTCACCGAGCGTGACGACGAGGCGATCGGGGAGGCCGTGGAGGCCGGCACCCGGCTGTTCGCCGGTGTCGTCCCGTCCGCGGAGGGCCCATTGTCAGACCCTGCCGGTAGCGTCATGGGTGTCAGGACGCTGTGGCGCAGGCTGGGGCTGTCTCCGGGGCTTCTCGCGGAGGCGGTCACGGTCACCCCGGCGTGCGGACTCGCGGGGGTCTCCCCGGGGTACGCGCGCCAGGCTCTCGCCCACTGTGTCAGGGCGGCGAGATCCCTCGCGGACAACCCAGAGTAACGGGAGGACGACACGGTGGCCGGCGACAAGCAAGCGGAGACGACGACGGTGCCCGCCGAGGCACGGGAGAAGCACGCGCGCCTCGCGGAGCAGATCGAGGAGCACCGCTTCCGCTACTACGTGAAGGACGCTCCCGTCGTCAGCGACGCGGAGTTCGACCAGCTGCTGCGTTCCCTGGAGGCGCTGGAGGAGGAGTACCCGGAGCTGCGCACGCCGGACTCGCCGACCCAGAAGGTCGCCGGGTCCTACGAGACGGAGTTCACGGCGGTCGCGCACCGCGAGCGCATGCTCTCGCTGGACAACACGTTCAACGACGACGAGATGGCCGCCTGGACGGAGCGCATCGCCAGGGAACTGGGCGAGCAGGAGTACCACTTCCTGTGCGAGCTGAAGGTCGACGGCCTCGCCGTGAACCTCACCTACGAGCACGGCCGCCTGACCCGCGCGGCGACCCGCGGCGACGGCCGCACCGGCGAGGACATCACACCGAACGTGCGGACCATCGCGGAGATCCCCGACCGCCTCAAGGGCGACGAGGTCCCCGACCTCGTGGAGATCCGCGGCGAGGTCTACTTCCCGATGGAGAAGTTCCAGGAGCTCAACGCCCGGCTGGTCGAGGCCGGCGACAAGCCCTTCGCCAACCCGCGCAACGCGGCCGCCGGTTCACTGCGCCAGAAGGACCCCCGCGTCACGGCCACCCGCCCCCTGCACATGGTGGTCCACGGCATCGGCGCCCTGGAGGGCTTCACCGGCCTGACCCGCCTCTCCCAGGCCTACGACCTGCTCAAGACCTGGGGCCTGCCCACCTCCCGGCACAACAAGGTGGTCGACGGCCTCGACGGCGTACGGGAGTTCATCGCCCACTTCGGCGAGAACCGCCACTCCGTGGAGCACGAGATCGACGGCGTGGTCGTCAAGCTCGACGAGATCCCCCTCCAGGGCCGCCTCGGCTCCACCTCGCGCGCCCCGCGCTGGGCCATCGCGTACAAGTACGCGCCGGAGGAGGTCAACACCAAGCTCGTCAACATCCGCGTGGGCGTGGGCCGCACGGGCCGGGTCACGCCGTACGCCCAGGTCGAGCCGGTCACCGTCGCCGGCTCCGAGGTCGAGTTCGCCACGCTGCACAACCAGGACGTGGTCAAGGCCAAGGGCGTCCTCATCGGCGACACGGTCGTGCTGCGCAAGGCCGGTGACGTCATCCCGGAGATCCTCGGCCCCGTCGCCGACCTGCGCGACGGCAGCGAGCGCGAGTTCGTGATGCCGAGCGAGTGCCCCGAGTGCGGCACCGCGCTGCGGCCGATGAAGGAGGGCGACGTCGACCTGCGCTGCCCCAACGCCCGCACGTGCCCCGCCCAGTTGCGCGAGCGCCTGTTCTACCTCGCGGGCCGCAAGGCGCTGGACATCGAGCACTTCGGCTACGTCGCCGCCGCCGCCCTCACGGCCCCGCTGGAGCCGAAGACCCCGCCGCTGGTGGACGAGGGCGACCTGTTCGACCTCACCGTCGAGCAGCTGCTGCCCATCAAGGCCTACGTCCTCGACCAGGACAGCGGCCTGCCCAAGCGCGACCCCAAGACCGGCGAGGAGAAGGTCGCGACGGTCTTCGCGAACCAGCAGGGCGAGCCCCGCAAGAACGCCCTCGCCATGCTGGAGAACATCGCCGCGGCCAAGGAGCGCCCCCTGGCCCGCATCCTCACCAGCCTGTCGATCCGTCACGTCGGGCCGGTGGCGGCCGAGGCCCTGGCCCGGGAGTTCCGCTCGATCGAGCGCATCGACCAGGCCACGGAGGAGGAGCTGGCGAACACCGAGGGCGTCGGGCCGACCATCGCCGCCTCCCTCAAGCAGTGGTTCGCCGAGGACTGGCACCGCGAGATCATCCGTAAGTGGAAGGCCGCGGGCGTCCGCATGGAGGCGGAGAGCACCGGCGAGGACGAAGGGCCGCGCCCCCTCGAAGGCCTCACGGTCGTCGTCACCGGCACCCTCGAACACTTCACACGGGACGGCGCCAAGGAGGCCCTGCAGAGCCGTGGTGCGAAGGTGACCGGCTCCGTTTCGAAGAAGACGTCCTTCGTCGTCGTGGGGGACAGCCCGGGATCGAAGTACGACAAGGCCATGCAGCTGAAGGTTCCGGTTCTGAACGAGGAAGGTTTCGGGGTCCTGCTGGAAGAAGGGCCGGAAGCAGCGGCCGAAGTCGCCCTTTCGCCCGAGGAGTAGCGGTTGAAGGCCACCCGTTCGGCGCATACCAGATGCATACGGGTGGCCGGGGCGCATTCGGGCAACCGTCGGCGACCGCTGCCCGTGGAAGCCTTCTGCGGCCTACTGTTGAGATGTGCGCCTGCCGTGCCCAGCTGCGGTCGGGGCATCTTCGTGCTCGCGCGGAGTGCGGGGAAGGGTTTTCCAACGCGGGCCGTTGAGTTTGTCGGGCACCGGGCCGCGGGGCGTGGGCACCGCCGGCTGTGAGAGGGACGGGAATGGAACCGACCGAGAGCGCCGTGCCGGGCTCACGGCTGCGCCGGATGGCGGTCGCGTGGCGCGCAGTCCGTGGGGCCGGACGGCCGGCGGAGCGTGGGGGCGCGGAGGTGCGCGCCGTCGGACAGTACACCGCGGACGGACGCGCTGCCGCCGGACGCACCGCCGCCGGGCGCGCCGCCGCGGACGGCCGGGGTGCCGCCCAGCCGGGCACCGAGCACCCCCCGGCCCTGGCCGGCCCCGGCGCGGACGGCGAACGGCACCCGTCCTGGCCCGCGCTGCCCGCGGCGATCGTCGCGGCCGCCGGGTTCGTCCTGGGCGCCGGCTTCTACCGCGCCTTCACCGGCGGCCACGCCCTCTTCCCGTCGGGCACGACCGGCTGGGCGCTGGCCCTGCTGACCGGCATCATCGTCGGACACCTCGTCATGCTCGGCCGCTCCCGCTGGTGGGGCGGCACCGGCTCGGGCGCCGCCCTCACCCTCGCCGTGCTGCTGCTCTACGGCTGGCTCCCGGCCGGCATGGTCAGCCTCACGGTCGTCGTCCTGGTCGGCATAGCCCGCCGCAACCGCTGGCGCCAGGGCGTGCTGCACGGCGCCGTCGACCTCCTCGGCATCGGCGCCGGCGCCCTGGTGCTGGCCGCCTTCGGCACCGTGCCGTCCGTCGAGTCGCCCACGGACCCCGGCGGCTGGACGCTCACCACGGCGCCCGAGGTGGCCCTGGTCGCCGTCGCCTACCTCGCCGTCACCCGCGTCCTGCTCTGGTATCTGCACGCCCCGCGCCCCGGCCTGCCCACCGTCGCCCGCACCGCCCTGGTCAGACAGGGCCTGGTCGCGGTCGCGCTGCTGGGCATCGCGCCGCTGGTGTGCGTGGTGGCCGAGGCCAAGCCGATCCTGCTGCCGCTGTTCTCCATCCCCCTCATCGCCCTGGACTCCACCCTGTGGATAGCCCGGGCCCGGGCGGAGGAGCAGCTGCGCGACCCGCTCACCGGGCTGCCCAACCGGCAGTGGCTGCTGGAGCGCATCTGGACCGCGCTGGACGACGCCGAGCGGATCGACGCCCGCGCCGCCCTGATGCTGATCGACCTCGACCGGTTCCGGTCGGTCAACGACACCCTCGGCCACCTGGCCGGTGACCGGCTGCTGCTGCAGATCGCCGACCGGCTGCGGGTGGCGCTGCCACGCGGAGCGGAGGCCGCGCGGCTCGGTGGGGACGAGTTCGCCGTCTTACTGCCGGTCGCCGACTCCACGACGTCCGCGACCCGTATCGCCCGCCAGCTGGTCGCCGCGCTCAGCTCCCCCCTCGACCTCGACGGCCTCACGCTGGTCCTGGAGGCCAGCGCCGGAGTGGCCGTCTTCCCCGACCACGCGCTCGACGCCGAAGGCCTGCTGCGCCGGGCCGACGTGGCGATGTACCAGGCCAAGCGGGACCGCACCGGCGTCGAGGTGTACGAGTCCAAGCGCGACTCCAACACCCCGGACCGGCTCGGTCTGCTCGGTGATCTGCGCCGCGCGCTCGACGCGCACGAGGTGCACCTGCACTACCAGCCCAAGGTCCGCTTCGACGGCCAGGTCGCGGGCCTGGAGGCCCTGGTCCGCTGGGTGCACCCGGAGCGTGGCAAGGTGCCGCCGGACGAGTTCATAGCGATCGCCGAGTCCTCGGGCCTGATGCCCCACCTCACCGAGTACGTCCTGGAGACCGCGCTCGGCCAGGTCGCCCGCTGGCGCGCCCAGGGCCTGTTCGTGCCGGTCGCGGTGAACGTCTCCCCGCGCGACGTGCACACCCCCGGCTTCGCCGGCTCGGTCGCCGCCCGGCTGGCCCGGCACGGCGTGCCCGCGGGAGCGCTCCAACTGGAGATAACCGAACACGTCCTGCTGGAGGACCCGCAGCGCGCCGCCGACACCCTCAACGGGCTGACCGGGCACGGCGTGAAGATGTCCCTGGACGACTTCGGCACGGGCTACTCCTCCCTCGTGCACCTGCGCCGGCTCCCCGTCAGCGAGCTGAAGATCGACCGCTCGTTCGTGGCCCGGCTCGTGCTCGACCACGAGGACGCGGAGATCGTGCGCTGCACGGTCGACCTCGCGCACTCCCTCGGCCTGCTCGTCGTCGCCGAGGGCGTCGAGGACGACGAGACCTGGGAGCGGCTGCGCGACCTCGGCTGCGACGCCGTACAGGGCTGGCTGGTCGCCGCGGCGATGCCGCCCGACGAGACCACGGCCTGGCTGCGCGCCCGGGGCTCGCGGGGCTGGCAGCGCCCCCGCGCCGCGCTTCCGGCGGCCGCGGCGGACGACTCCGGCCGCGTGGGGTAGCCCGGCCCGCGGCCGGGGCGCGAGACGCGGTCCGCCGGCCTTCCCGGGCGAGGGAGGGCAAACCGTTTCACGGGCACGGCCCCCCGCCCCATAGGATTGGGCCACACCACATTCACTCACCCCAGAGGATCGCTGCATGCCTGGCATCACGCGCGAGGAGGTCGCCCACCTCGCCCGGCTGGCGCGTCTGGAGCTGAAGCCCGAAGAGCTCGACCACTTCGCGGGACAGCTGGACGACATCATCGGCGCGGTCGCCCGCGTCAGCGAGGTCGCCGACCAAGACGTACCGCCGACCTCGCACCCGCTCCCGCTGACGAACGTCATGCGCCCGGACGAGGTCCGTCCCTCGCTCACCCCCGAGCAGGCGCTCTCCGGCGCCCCGGCCCAGGAGCAGCAGCGTTTCAAGGTGCCGCAGATCCTGGGGGAGGACTAAGACCGTGACGGACATCATCAAGCTCACCGCCGCCGAGACCGCCGCGAAGATCGCCTCCGGCGAGCTCACGGCCGTCGAGGTCACCGAGGCCCACCTCGCCCGCATCGAGGCCGTCGACGAGAAGGTGCACGCCTTCCTGCACGTCGACCGCGAGGGCGCCCTCGCCCAGGCCCGTGCCGTGGACGAGAAGCGGGAGCGGGGCGAGAAGCTCGGCCCGCTGGCCGGCGTTCCCCTCGCGCTGAAGGACATCTTCACCACCGAGGGCATCCCGACCACCGTCGGCTCGAAGATCCTCGAAGGCTGGATCCCGCCGTACGACGCGACGCTCACCCAGCGGCTGAAGGCCGCCGACGTCGTCATCCTCGGCAAGACCAACATGGACGAGTTCGCCATGGGGTCCTCCACCGAGAACAGCGCCTACGGCCCGACCGGCAACCCCTGGGACCTCACCAAGATCCCCGGCGGCTCCGGCGGCGGCTCCTCCGCCGCGCTGGCCGCGTACATGGCGCCCCTGGCCATCGGCACCGACACCGGTGGCTCGATCCGCCAGCCCGCCGCCGTCACCGGCACGGTCGGCGTGAAGCCGACCTACGGCGCGGTCTCCCGCTACGGCATGGTCGCCTTCTCGTCCTCCCTGGACCAGGGCGGCCCCTGTGCCCGCACCGTCCTCGACGCGGCCCTGCTGCACGAGGTCATCGCCGGGCACGACCCGCTCGACTCGACGTCCATCGACGAGCCCGTCCCGCCGGTCGTCGAGGCCGCGCGCAACGGCAGCGTGCGGGGCATGCGCGTCGGCGTCGTCAAGCAGTTCCGCGGCGAGGGCTACCAGGCCGGCGTCATCCAGCGCTTCGACGAGTCGGTCGAGCTGCTCAAGGAGCTGGGCGCCGAGATCGTCGAGCTGGACTGCCCCTCCTTCGACCTGGCGCTGTCGGCGTACTACCTGATCGCGCCCTCGGAGTGCTCCTCCAACCTCGCCCGCTTCGACGGCCTGCGCTACGGCCTGCGCGTCGGCGACGACGGCACGCACTCCGCCGAGGAGGTCACCTCCCTCACCCGTGAGGCGGGCTTCGGCCCGGAGGTCAAGCGCCGCATCATGCTCGGCACGTACGCGCTCAGCTCCGGCTACTACGACGCGTACTACGGCAGCGCCCAGAAGGTCCGCACGCTCATCAAGCAGGACTTCGACAAGGCCTTCGAGCAGGTCGACGTGATCGTCTCCCCGACGACCCCGACCACCGCCTTCGCGATCGGCGAGCGCGCCGACGACCCGATGGCGATGTACCTCGCCGACCTGTGCACCATCCCGACCAACCTGGCGGGCAACGCGGCGATGTCGCTGCCGTGCGGCCTCGCCCCGGAGGACAACCTCCCGGTCGGTCTGCAGATCATCGCCCCCGTCATGAAGGACGACCGCCTGTACAAGGTGGGCGCCGCCGTCGAGGCCGCCTTCGTGGAAAAGTGGGGCCACCCGCTGATCGAGGAGGCTCCGTCGCTGTGAGCGCACTGTCCAAGGCCAAGGGCTTCAAGAAGTCCAAGTCCGGTCTGTACGTCTCGATGGCCACGTCGGCGTTCGGCGCCGTCGGTGTCTACAAGCAGATCAAGAAGGCCCGCGGAGACAACGACACGCTGCGGCTGCTCGACGCCGTCGTGACCGGAGCGGCGGTCGTCACCAACCTGGCCATTCTCTACCGCGAGCTGAAGCGGCTGGGCGACGACGACGTCCTGCTGGGCTGAGAGGGAACCTTCACCGTGACCACCACGACCGACCTGGTGTCGTACGAGGACGCCCTCGCGTCCTACGACCCCGTCATGGGCCTCGAGGTCCATGTCGAACTCGGCACCAAGACCAAGATGTTCTGCGGCTGCTCGACCGCTCTCGGCCAGGACGCCAACACGCAGACCTGCCCGGTCTGCCTCGGCCTGCCCGGCGCGCTCCCGGTCGTCAACGCGACCGGCGTCGAGTCCGCCATCAAGATCGGCCTCGCGCTGAACTGCGAGATCGCCGAGTGGTGCCGCTTCGCCCGGAAGAACTACTTCTATCCGGACATGCCGAAGAACTTCCAGACCTCCCAGTACGACGAGCCGATCGCCTTCAACGGCTACCTCGACGTGCAGCTGGAGGACGGCGAGACCTTCCGCGTGCAGATCGAGCGCGCCCACATGGAGGAGGACACCGGCAAGTCGACGCACGTCGGCGGCGCCACCGGCCGTATCCACGGCGCGTCCCACTCCCTGCTGGACTACAACCGCGCCGGCATCCCGCTCATCGAGATCGTCACCAAGCCGATCGAGGGTGCGGGCGAGCGCGCTCCCGAGGTCGCGCGGGCCTACGTCCGTGAGCTGCGCGAGGTCATCCGCGCGCTGGGTGTCTCCGAGGCCCGGATGGAGATGGGCCAGATGCGCTGCGACGTTAACCTGTCGCTGCGCCCGCACGGCACCGAGAAGTTCGGCACGCGTTCGGAGACCAAGAACGTCAACTCGCTGCGGTCCGTGGAGCGCGCGGCCCGCTTCGAGATCCAGCGGCACGCGGCCGTGCTCTCCTCCGGCGGCACGATCGTGCAGGAGACCCGCCACTTCCACGAGGACACCGGGTCGACGACCTCGGGCCGCGTGAAGGAGGAGGCCGAGGACTACCGGTACTTCCCGGAGCCCGACCTGGTGCCGGTCGCCCCGTCCCGCGAGTGGGTCGAGGAGATCCGGGCCTCCCTGCCCGAGCTGCCGCTGGTCCGCCGCAACCGGCTCCGCGAGGAGTGGGGCATCAGCGGCACCGACATGCAGGCGATCCTCAACGCCGGTGCGCTGGAGCCGATCGTCGCCACCATCGAGGCCGGGGCCGACGCCGCCTCCGCCCGCAAGTGGTGGATGGGCGAGCTGGCCCGCAGCGCCAACGAGTCGGGCAAGGCGCTCGACGAGCTGGCGATCACGCCGCAGCAGGTGGCCCGGGTCACCGAGCTCGTCGCCAAGGGCGACCTGAACGACAAGCTGGCCCGCCAGGTCATCGAGGGCGTCCTCGCGGGCGAGGGCACCCCGGACGAGGTCGTCGACAAGCGCGGCCTGAAGGTCGTCTCCGACGAGGGTGCGCTGACGGCGGCCGTCGACGAGGCGATCGCCGGCAACCCGGGCGTCGCGGACAAGATCCGCGGCGGCAAGGTGGCCGCGGCCGGCGCCCTGGTCGGCGCGGTCATGAAGGCGACCCGCGGGCAGGCCGACGCGGCGCGCGTCAAGGAGCTGATCCTGGAGAAGCTGGGCGTCGGCGAGGGCTGAGCCCGCCCGCGGACGCGACCGAGGGGGGATGCACCGGAGCCGGTGCATCCCCCCTCGTCATGCACTCAGTCGCGACGCCCGACGACCCGGGCGAAGCCCAGCGTGCGGCCCTGGTCCAGGCGCAGCATCTCGGCCGACCGGCCGGCCATCTCGACGTGCCACGGGTCGGTGTGCTCCTCGGCCACGGCCTCGCTCCAGCGCAGCCAGTCGCGCCAGCCGTCCTGCAGCCAGTCCGCCGTCTCGACCTCCACGGCCCCGCTGCGCGTCCAGTGGCGGCGCCACCAGGCGGCCGTGTGGAAGCACCAGAAGGCGGGCTCCCAGTACGGCGCGAGGTGCTCCGGCGGCTCGACGCCGTCGATCTCCTCGCGCAGCGCCGGTACGACGACGCCGATCCGCCCGCCGGGCTTCAGCAGCCGCGTCAGCCCGGGCAGGTACAGGTCGTCGGTGCCGAAGTACTGGTAGGCGTCAATGGAGACGATCGCGTCGAAGGTGTGCTCGCCGAACGGCAGGTCGTGCGCCTCGGCGTGCACGGGCAGGACGCGGTCGGCGACGCCCGCCGCGGTGATGCGCCCGGCGTTCTCGTCGGGCTTGATCCACAGGTCGGCGGCGGTGACCTGCACGTCGTACTCCCTGGCCAGGAAGATCGACGTCATGGCGCGTCCGCAGCCCAGGTCGAGCACGCGCGAGCCGGGGCTCAGGGTGTCGAGTCCCAGGGCCGGGGCCAGCCACTCCAGCAGCCACAGGGCGTGCGGGCCCATCTGGTTGTCGATGGTCCAGCGGGCGTCGTAGCCGTTGCTGCGCGGGTAGCCGGGATGGCTCACGCGGTCAGCGAGGGGGTCGTTCGGGGTCCGGGACGTGATGTCCGACATCGGTGAACGGGCTCCTTGAGTCCTTGAGGGAGAAGGGGAACGCGGAGGAGCTCGGTCGGACCGTCAAACAACGCACCTGCTTCGGCCGGGCGGCGGGATGCCACGGGTGTGCTCGGACGCGCGGACGGTAGCAGCGGGCGACCGGCCCCCGCACCCGGTTTTCCCGGCCGACGCGCTACCGTCTCGGCCATGAGTGGACGCGCTGATTCCGACACCGACCCAGAGATAGCGGACTCGGAGACGGCCGTTGAGCAGGACGATGCCGAGGACCTGTGGGAGGACGCCCGCCGGGCCCGCTGGACCGCCGCCGGCACCGGTGCCGCCCTGACCCTGGCGGGTCTGGCCGCCGCACTGCTCCGCCTCACCCGCTCCGCCCCGCCCCTCGTCCCGGCCGCGTACGCCACGGGCGCCGCCGTGTGCGCGGCTGCCGCCGTACTCGGCTCCCGGGGCCGCACCCGGCGTGCGCTGTGGCTGCTGATCGCCGGAGTCATGGTCATGGCACTGGGGGACCAGTTCGACTGACCGTTCCCGGCCGCGACCGCTGTGAATAAGCCCACGAAACCGACAAACGATCTCGTTCGTTTGTAAGAGTGGCTTCGCATTGCTCATGCGTTCTTTGCGGGCTGTTCAGTTCATGGACGACTGTTCCCGGTCAAAGATCCGCAAAAAGTAACTCTGGGAGCACGATTCGTGGCAGCCCTCGCACGCTGGTGTGTCCGACGCCGTCTGGTCACCGTTCTGCTGTGGCTCCTCGCCTTCGCGGGGGTCGCCGCGGGCGCCGCCGTCGCCGGCACCACGTACTCGAACGACTACCAGGTCCCCGGCACCGAGTCCGGCCGCGCCACCGAGCTGCTGCACGAGGGCTTCCCGCAGCTCGGCGGTGACAGCGACACCGTCGTCTGGCACACCGACTCCGGCAGCGTCCGCGCCGCCGACGTCGAGCAGACGATGACCCGCACCCTGGACCGCATCGAGAACCTCCCCGGCGTCGCCTCGGTCACCAGCCCCTACGACGGGCCCGGCACGGGCCGGATCAGCGCGGACGGCCGCACGGCCTACGCCACGGTCACCTTCGAGGCGCAGGCCGAGGACATCGCCGAGGGCGAGGCACGGGCCGTCGTCGACACCGCCGAGAGCGCCGAGAGCGACGGGCTCCAGGTGGAGCTGGGCGGCAGCGCCATCGCGCTGACCCAGTCCTCCGGCGGGCACCTCGCGGAGATCGTCGGCGTGCTCGTCGCCGCGGTGGTGCTGTTCCTCGCCTTCGGCTCGCTCGCCGCCTCCCTGCTGCCCATCGCCACGGCCCTGGTCGGCGTCGGCACCGCCTACGCCGGGATCGTGCTGCTCGGGCACGCCATGACCGTCGCCGACTTCGCCCCCATGCTCGGCATGCTGATCGGGCTCGGCGTGGGCATCGACTACGCGCTGTTCATCGTGACCCGGCACCGGCGCGGCCTGAATCGGGGGCTGTCCGTCACCGAGGCCGCCACGAACGCCGTGCAGACCACGGGACGGGCCGTGGTGTTCGCGGGTGCCACCGTTTGCATCGCCCTGCTGGGCATGCTCATCCTGCGGCTCGGCTTCCTCAACGGCGTCGCGATAGCGGCCGGCCTGACCGTGGTCCTCACCGTCGCGGCCTCCGTGACGCTGCTGCCCGCCCTGCTCTCCCTCATCGGCATGCGCGCGCTCAGCCGCCGCGAACGCCGCCGCCTCGCCGAGCACGGGCCCCAGCCCGAACTGCCCACCGGGTTCGCCGCCCGCTGGTCGGCGTTCGTGGAGCGCCACCCCAAGCTGCTCGGGGCGGTCGCCCTGGTCGTCATGGCCGTCCTCGCGCTGCCCACCTTCTCCCTGCACCTGGGCACCTCCGACCAGGGCAACGACCCGCGCACCGCCACCACCCGGCAGGCCTACGACCTGCTCGCCGACGGCTTCGGCCCCGGCGTGAACGGCCCGCTCACCCTCGTCACCGAGGTCGACGGGGCCGGCGACAAGCTCGCCCTGGACAACCTGGACGCCACCCTGCGCGCCACCGACGGCGTCGCCTCGGTCACCCCGGTGACCTTCGGCTCCGGCGGCCACAGCGCGTACCTCACCGTCGTCCCCGAGTCCTCGCCGCAGTCGAAGCAGACCAGCGACCTGGTGGACCGGCTGCGCGACGAGGTGCTGCCGCGCGCCGAGTCAGGCACCTCGCTCGACGTGCAGGTCGGCGGCATGACGGCCGGCTACGACGACTTCGCCGACGTCATCGTCTCCAAGCTGCCCGTCTTCGTCGGGGTGGTGATCGGCCTGGGCTGTCTGCTGCTCCTGCTGGCCTTCCGGTCGATCGGCATCCCGCTGAAGGCCGCCGCGATGAACGTCGCCGCGGTGGCCTCCGCCTTCGGTGTCGTCGTCGCGATCTTCCAGTGGGGCTGGGGCAGCGAACTGCTCGGCCTGGGCAGCGCCGGGCCCATCGAGCCCTTCCTGCCCGTGATCATGGTGTCGGTGCTCTTCGGCCTCTCCATGGACTACCAGGTCTTCCTGGTGAGCCGGATGTACGAGGAGTGGCTGGAGACCGGCGACAACCGGCGGGCCGTCCGCGTCGGCCTCGCCGAGACCAGCCGCGTGATCAACTCGGCGGCGGTCATCATGATCTCCGTCTTCCTGGCCTTCGTGCTCAGCGGCGACCGGGTGATCGCCATGTTCGGCATCGCCCTCGCGGCCGCCGTCGCCCTGGACGCCTTCGTCCTGCGCACGCTGCTGGTGCCCGCCCTGATGCACCTGCTCGGCGGCGCCAACTGGTGGCTGCCCCGGTGGCTCGACAAGCGCATGCCGCGCATCAGCATCGAGCCGCCCGAGACGCGGGCCTCCCATGAGAGGCTGGCCGCCGCGACGGACGCCGAGGTGGCGGACGTCCTGGCGGAGGAGGAGCGGCAGCGGGATGTACGCGATATCCCTGGGTGACGACGCCGAGCTGAGGCCCCTGGAGCCCTGGCACGCCGCCGAGTTCCTGGCCCACCTGGAGCGCGGGCGGGACTTCATCGGCCGGTACATCCCGTTCGGGACGACCGAGACGGACCTGCTCTCCGCCCGGGCGAAGCTCCAGGTCTACGCCGACATGCGGGCCGCCGACACCGGCTCCCTGCACGGACTGTGGCTGGACGGGACACTCGTCGGCGGTGTGCTGTTCCTCAACTTCGACGCGGCCAACGGCACCTGCGAGGTCGGCTGCTGGCTGGAGCCCGCCGGGACCGGCCGGGGTCTCGTCACACGCGCGATGCGGGTGCTGATCGACTGGGCCGTCGAGCAGCGCGGCATCCACCGCGTCGAATGGGTCGCCGCCTCGGGCAACCAGCCGAGCCTGAACGTGGCGCGGCGACTCGGCATGACCCGCGACGGCGTGCGCCGCGCGGCGCACCACTACGGTGGCGTACGGCACGATCTCGAAGTCTGGTCGGTGCTGGCGCCGGAGTGGCGTGAGGCACGCGCGCGTGCCGGTCACAGCGATCATTAAGAGACTTCTCAGACAGCGACCCTACGGTGCGAGACATGGCAACGAACGCAGTGGACGAGACCGAGGCCACCGAGGCCACGACCGACGAGAAGGCGGTGGACATCACCGAGTCCGACGAGGTGACCGGGTCCGAGGCCCCGGCCCCCGTGACCAAGGAGGACGGCTCCCAGGGAGTCGGCCAGGGCGCCGGTGCCGTGGTCTCCGCCGCGCTGGGTGTCGTCTCGCTCACCGGCAGCTGGGTCGGCACGGTGGCGGCCGCCCGCCGCAACCTGATCGGCCAGCTGGAGACCGCGCAGAACGCGAGCGTGGCCAAGCAGATCCAGGCCGTCTACGGCGACGCCTGGCAGACGACCGCCCTGTGGGCCGGCCTGTTCGCGCTGACCGCGCTGGTCGTCGGCGTCGTGGTGCTCGCCCGGCCCGCGTTCGGCACGCCCGGCCGCGTCCAGGCGCCGTGGATCAAGTCGGTCGCCTGGGCGGGTGTCGCGCTCGGCGTCATCGGCCTGTTCCTGGCCGTCCTCAAGTACACCGGCGTGCTGCTCGGCCTGCCGTCCGCGAGCTGAGCCCTCGCGGCTCCCGAGGGGTCTTGGTCCGTTCGTAAGCACCTTACGGACGGACTAAGACCCCTCACGCGTGTCTAAGGCCCCGCCGGCCTCCCAAGATGCGGAACTCTCCCGATGTGGCGGCCCCGCCTGGGAGACGAAGGTGGAGACATCACGGAGGAACCCCTCCGGGACGGCCTCTCACCAAGGACACGCCATGTACGAGTACGAACTCCAGCAGCTGCGCACCGCCGCCCTCATCCGCCGGGCCGACCACGAGCGCCGCGTCCGCGAGGCGACCCGCGCCCGCCGCGAGGCCCGCCGCGCAGCCGGCCACGGGGCCGCGGAGCACGAGAGCCATAGCCGCCACTTCCGGCGGCTCCGCTGGGCCCGGGCCGCGTGAACGCGGAAGCGGGAACGGCCGCCGCCGACGGGCCGACGGCCGGCATCGCGCGGGGGAACACAGCGGCCGCGACCACCACCACGGTGGCCGCGGCCGCTCGCGTGAGCCCCCCGCCCACCCGTACGGCACCGGCGCCCGGGCCGGTGCGGGACATGGCGGGGCCCGTGCGGGGCGCGGGGCCTGCCGAGGTCGCGGCCGGGCGTCGCGGAGCCGGAGGAGGGGAGGCCGGTGTGAGCCGTGACGGTGCCGCGGGGACGAAAACCGGTGCCGGGGTGTCGGACTCGCGTGCGATGCTCGGGGCCGTGGAGACCAGGTCCGTCAGCCCCGTGTTCGTCGGCCGTGCCGAGGAGTTGGGCGCGCTGCACGACGCGCTCGTCCGTTCCCGGGAGGGAGAGCCGCAGGCCCTGCTCATCGGCGGGGAGGCCGGCGTCGGCAAGACCCGGCTGGTCGAGGAGTTCACCGCCGCCGCCCGCCGCCACGGCGCGGTCGTCGCGCTCGGCGGCTGCGTCGAGATCGGCGCCGACGGACTGCCCTTCGCCCCCTTCTCCACCGCCCTGCGCGCCCTGCGCCGCGCCCTGCCCGCCGAGCTGGCCGCCGCGGCCGCCGGCCAGGAGGAGCAGCTGGCCCGGCTCCTGCCCGAGCTGGGCGAAGCCGGCTCCGGCCGGCACGACGAGGACGGCATGGCCCGCCTGTTCGAGCTCACCGCACGCCTGCTGGAACGCGTCGCCGCCGAGCACACCGTCGTCCTCGCGCTGGAGGACCTGCACTGGTCGGACGCCTCCACCCGCCACCTGCTCTCCTACCTGTTCCGCACCCTGCGCACCGGCCGCCTCGTCGTCCTGGCCACCTACCGCTCCGACGACATCCACCGCCGCCACCCGCTGCGCCCCCTGCTCGCCGAACTCGACCGGCTCCGCACCGTCCGCCGCCTCGAACTCGCCCGCTTCACCCGCGACGAGGTGTGCCTGCAGGTCGCCGGCATCCTCGCCCACGAACCCGACCCGGACCAGGTCGACGCGATCTTCGCCCGCTCCGACGGCAACGCCTTCTTCGTCGAGGAGCTCGCCGTCGCCGCCCACGAGGGCTGCTCCACGGGCCTGCCGGACTCCCTGCGCGATCTGCTGCTCGTCCGCGTCGAGGGACTGCCCGAGTCCGCCCAGCAGGTCGCCCGGATCGTCGCCGAGGGCGGCTCCACCGTCGAGTACCGGCTGCTCGCCGCCGTCGCCCGGTTCGCCGAGGACGACCTCATCGAGGCGCTGCGGGCCGCCGTGAACGCCGGCATCCTCACCCCCGCGCCCGGCGGCGACGGCTACCGCTTCCGCCACTCCCTGGTCCGCGAGGCCGTCAGCGACGACCTGCTCCCCGGCGAGCGCTCCCGCCTCAACCGCCGCTACGCCGAAGCCCTGGAGACCGACCCGGGCCTCGTGCCCGCCGACCAGCGGGCCACCCGCCTGGCCAGCTACTGGTACCACGCCCACGACGCCGCCAAGGCCCTGCCCGCCGTCCTGGACGCCGCCGTCGAGGCCCGCCGCCGGCACGCCTACTCGGAGCAACTGCGCCTGCTGGAACGCGCGATGGAGCTGTGGGACTCCGCTCCCGAGGCCGTGCGCGCGACCCTGCGCCCGGCCGACCACGCCGAGGTCTACCCTCCCTCACTGCCTGAACGGCGTGGGGGGACCCCCAGCGGCTGCGACCCGGCCACCACCGCGCTGAGCCACCTCGACCTGCTGGCCGAGGCGGCCGTGGCCGGACGGCTCTGCGGGGAGCGCGAGCGCGCCCTGAAGATCACCAAGCGGGCGCTGCGCCTCCTCGACGAGGACAGCGGCCCCGCCACGGGCTCCCCACCGCGTGCGAACGGCAGGGACCCCCAGCGCGCCGCCTGGTTCTGGATCCAGCGCTCCCGGCTGGTGCAGGGGCTCGCCCGCGGCGACGGCTGGAAGGAGATCGCCACCGCGCAGGACCTGGTGCGCGGGCTGCCGCCGTCCGCCGTGCACGCCGAGGTGCTCGCCACCGCCGCCCACTGGTCGATGCTGCACGAACCCGGCCCCGACGCCCTGACGGCCGCCGAGCGGGCCGTGGAGTACGCGCGCATGGTGGGCGCCGACGCCATCGAGTCCAACGCCCGCCTCACCCTCGGCGGGCTCATGGTGGACGCCGGGCAGATCGAGGCCGGGCTGGCGCACATGTACGAGGTCAAGGACGAGGTGGTGGTCCGCGGCCTGGCCCCCATCGTGGGCCGCAGCCATGTGAACCTGCCCTCCGCCCTCGAAGGCGTCGGCCGCTCCGAGGAGGCCGTGGCCATCCTGCGCGAGGGCCTGCGGCTCACCTCGGAGCTGGGGCTGCGGGACCCCGAGGGCTGGGTGTGGGGGAACCTCGCCGAGTCGCTCGTCTCCCTGGGCCGCTGGGACGAGGCCGCCGAGGCCGCCGCCAACGCCCAGCGGCGCGGGCAGACGGCCGGGCCGCACGGCGCCGGCGCCAACATCCTGGCGTTCCTCGCCCTGGCCCGCGGCCGGGTGGCCGAGGCGGCCCGGCATCTCGCCGAGGGCCGCGCCTCCTACGGCCCGCACGACCCGATGCCGCAGCACGACCTGCCGATCGCCGGCCTGACCATCGGGGTCGCCGTGGCCGAGGGCCGCCTGCCCGACGCCCGCGCCGAACTGATCCGCACCCTGCGCCCCGGCTTCCCGCCCGGCACCCAGCGCTACGCCTGGCCGCTGCTGCTCCAGGCCGCCACGGCCGAGGCCGACACCCGCGAGCTGCCCGCCGCGCGCGAGGGCCGCGAGGAGGTCCTGGACCGGATCCTCGCCACGGTCAAGCGCCTGACCACCAACGCCCCCGTGTGGCTCGCCCACGAGCTGTGGGTCCGCGCGGAGCTGCACCGCGCCGCCGGCCGCTGTGCCACGGAGGCCTGGTCGGACGTGGTCACCGCCTTCGAACCCCTGGGCCGCCCCTACGACCTCGCCCGCGTGCGCCTGCGCCTGGCCGAGGCCCTGCTCACGGGCGGAGGCGAGGACGAGCGCGACCGGGCCACGGAACTGCTCCGCCTCGCCCACACCGTCGGCCGCCACCTGGGCGCCCGGCCCCTCGCCGACGCCGCCGGCACCCTGGCCCGGCGTGCCCGTCTCGTCCTCGCCCCCGTCCCCGCACCGGACCGGGCCGCCGCCGACCCCGCCGAGGCCCTCGGCCTGACCAGCCGGGAACGGGACGTGCTGCGCCTGGTGGCCGCCGGCCACACCAACCGCCGGATCGCGCAGGAGCTGTTCATCTCCCCGAAGACCGCGAGCGTCCACGTCTCCAACATCCTCGCGAAGCTCGGCGTCTCGGGCCGGGGCGAGGCGGCCGCGGTGGCGCACCGGCTGGGTCTGTTCCCGGCCGAATCGCTCACGTCCCGGCCGGCGGGCTGAGGTCTACGCTGTAAGAGACGTCGGGGGTGTCAGAGCCGAGGGAGGCTCCGTGTTCAACATGTTCGAGGAACTGTTCGCACCCGGCCGCAAGCACACCCGTGACGAGCAGAACCGCCTGGAGCTGACCCGCGAGGACGTCGGCGACAACGATCCCGGACGCGGGCCGATAGACCTGGCGTCCGGCAAGGTCGTCGTCCGCCCGTCGGCGGAATCCGAGGACGCCGGGGAGGACTAGGCCCTGTCGTTTGGATCACGGCGCAGACGCGGGGCCTGGCACGCACATCTGCCGCGTTGTCGTCACTCGCCGATGCTCCGCATCGACTCCCTCCTCCGCCTTGCAGCTGCACGCACCAGGCCCCGCTCACCGGCGTTCGACAGGTGCTGCCGATGCCCTGCGCCGTGATCCAAACGACAGGCCCTAGCACCGGAGCCCTCGCCGTCCCCCGCCTACTTCACCCGCAGCTCCAGGATCCGGTCGTCGCCGTCCTTCGGGACGCCCCGGCCGTCCGTGTTGCTGGTCACCAGCCACAGCCGGTCGCCGCCCGCCGGGACGACCGTGCGCAGCCGGCCGTACTCGCCCTCCAGGAACGCCTGCGGCTCGGCCGAGGCCGCCGTGCCGTTCAGCGGGATGCGCCACAGCCGCTTGCCGCGCAGGCCCGCCATCCAGACCGAGCCCTCGGCGTAGGCGATGCCGCTGGGGGAGGCCTCGGCCGTGGTCCACTGGTCCACGGGGTTGCGGAACTGCGCGTCGTCGGACTCGCCCTCCGCCTCGGGCCAGCCGTAGTTGTCGCCCGGCTTGATCGCGTTGAGCTCGTCCCAGGTGTCCTGCCCGAACTCCGAGGCGAACAGCCGCTGCTTGGCGTCCCAGGCCAGACCCTGCACATTGCGGTGGCCGTACGAGTACACCGGCGAGCCGGAGAACGGGTTGCCCGGGGCCGGCTCGCCCTCCGGGGTCAGCCGCAGGATCTTGCCGCCCGTGGAGTCCCGGTCCTGGGACAGCCCGGTGTCGCCGCTCTCGCCCGTGCCGACGTACAGCATCCTGTCCGGGCCGAAGGCGATCCGGCCGCCGTTGTGGATGAAGCCCTTGGGGATGCCCCTGAAGACGGTGTCGGGCGCGCCGAGCTGCTCGCCGGCGGGCTTGCCGGCGTCGTAGAGCATCCGGACGACGCGGTTGTCGCCGGCCGAGGTGAAGTACGCGTAGACCATGTGGTCGGAGGCGAAGTCGGGGGAGAGGGCGATCCCGAGGAGGCCGCCCTCGCCCTCCGCCGCGACCCCGGGCACCTCGCCGAGCTCGGTCTTCCTGCCGGTCTTCTCGTCGACCCGGACGATCGTCCCCTCGTCGCGGGAGGAGACGAGCAGGCCGCCGCCCGGCAGCGGGGCGAG
The DNA here is from genome assembly GCF_002237655.1 of Streptomyces sp. XY006. Taxonomy (GTDB): domain Bacteria; phylum Actinomycetota; class Actinomycetes; order Streptomycetales; family Streptomycetaceae; genus Streptomyces; species Streptomyces levis. The sequence goes on along the minus strand of NZ_NOKT01000025.1, from coordinate 55,760 downwards.
GCCCCAGGGGGACTCCAGGCCCTCGGCGACGGTGCGGACCACCGTGACCGAGCCCTTCGCGGGGGGTGTCTCCTCGCCGGCCTGGCGCGGCGGCGCGGACGAGCCGGGTGCCGTGCGGCTCGGGGAGGCGCTCGCGCCGGCGGGCCCTCCGTCGTCGGAGGAACAGCCGGCGGTCAGCAGGAGCGCTGCGGTGGCCAACACGGCCGGGACGGCTCGACGTTGCACGATCATGGTCCCTTCGACGCGGCGGGGTTCTCCCTGTCATACACCGCTCGCGCCTCCCAGGTTCCCGATCACGGAACGTCCAACCGTGAACAGGGGGTTTGCCCCTTACGCCCGGGGCCCGGCGCAGGCCCCGGCGGCCCGGTCCGCTCAGTCCCACGAGCCCTGGGCCGGGGGCAGCTCGGCGATCTCCCAGAGGTCCTCGGGTTCCAGCCGCAAGCCCGCGGCGGCCGCGTTCTCGGTGACCCAGCGCTCCTGCTTCGTCCCCGGGACCGGGATCACGTGCCGGCCCTGGGCGAGCACCCACGCCAGGGCGACCTGCCCGGGCGAGACGCCACCGCCGTGCCGGCGGGCCACCCGGCGCAGGCCCGCGACGATCGGCTGGTTCGCGGCCATCATCTCGGCCGTGAAACGGGGGTGCCGGGCGCGCGGGTCGTCCGCCTCGAAGCCCGCGCCGGGCCGCAGCCGCCCGGTCAGGAAGCCGTTGCCCAGCGGCATCGCGGCGAGGAAGCCGACGCCCCGGGTCGCGCACCACGGCAGCAGGGTCTCCAGCGCCTCCGGCGACCACACCGACAGCTCCGCCTCCACCGCGCTCACCGGGAAGACCTGCTGCACCCGCTCCAGTTGCCGGATCGTCGCGTCGTGCGGCCCGCTGCCGCCCCGGCGCGAGGACCGGGCGCCCACCGCGCACAGCCCCAACGCCCGTACCTTCCCGGCCTGGACGAGCTCCGCCATCGCGCCCCAGGTCTCCTCGACGGGCACCTCGGGGTCGGCCCGGTGCAGCTGGTAGAGATCGATGACGTCCGTCTGCAGCCGCCGCAGCGAGGCGTCGCACGCCCGTTTCACGTACCCGGGGCGGCCGTTGGCGACGATGTGCTGGTCGCCCACGAGCAGCCCGACCTTCGTCGACACGAAGGCGTCCGAGCGCCGCTCCTTCAACGCCCGCCCCACCAGCAGCTCGTTGGTGAAGGGGCCGTACATGTCGGCCGTGTCCAGCAGGGACGCGCCCAGGTCCAGCGCCCGGTGCACCGCCCTGAGCGACTCCTCGCCGCGCTGCCGCGAGGTGCTGTAGGCCCAGCTCATCGGCATGCACCCGAGTCCGACGGCCCCCACCGCGAGTGCGCCCGCGCCGATCGTCCTGCGCTCCACCTGGTCGTGACCCTCCCTGTTCCGGCCACCCCAACCTAACCTCTGCCGTGGCGCGCTCCTGACATAGCCTCCGGAGCATGACTGCTGACGTGTGGCTGCCCATCCCGCCGGACGAGATCGAGGGACTCCCCGAGGGGCCGGAGTACCGCTTCTGGAACGGCGCGGAGGACTTCCCCGCAGACCCGGCCGACTGTGCCTTCTACGTCGTCCCCTATATGAAGCCCAGTCCGCTGTGCGTACGCCCCCTGGCGCGGATGAGCCGCGTCGAGGTCGTCCAGACCCTCTCCGCGGGGATCGACCACGTCGAGCCGGGCCTGGGGCGGCTGCGTCCGGGCGTGCGGCTGTGCAACGCGCGCGGTGTCCACGAGGCCAGCACGGCCGAGCTCACCCTCGCGCTGATCCTCTCCTCGCTGCGCGGGATCCCCGATTTCGTGCGCGCCCAGGAGCGGGGGGAGTGGCTCGGCGGCTTCCGGCCCGCGCTCGCCGACAAGAACGTGCTCATCGTCGGATACGGATCGATCGGTTCCGCCATCGAGGACCGGCTCGTTCCGTTCGAGCCGGCGCGGGTGGCGCGCGTCGCGCGCTCCGAGCGCACCACGGCGCGCGGGCCGGTGCATCCGCTCACCGAACTGCCCGCGCTGCTGCCCGAAGCGGACGTCGTGATCTTGTCCACGCCGCTCACGGAAACCACCCGTGGCCTGGCCGGAGCCGACTTCCTGTGCCGGATGAAGGACGGTGCGCTGCTGGTCAACGTGGCCCGGGGGCCCGTGGTGGACACCAAGGCCCTGCTCGCCGAACTGGAGAGCGGCCGCCTCACCGCCGCCCTGGACGTCACCGACCCCGAGCCCCTGCCGCGCGCACACCCCCTGTGGCGTGCGCCGGGGGTACTGATCAGCCCTCATGCCGGCGGTCCCACCTCCGCGTTCCTGCCGCGCGCCAAGCGGCTCCTGGTGGACCAGCTGCGCCGTCATGTGAACCGGGAGCCGCTCCGCAACGTGATCCTGACGACGGGTGCACCCACCGGCTGACCGACTTCGAGTACCGTCCGCAATCCTCCGGGCGCGGCGGGTACTCATATATCTGTTGATCGTCACGGAGAGTAGAGAACCTATGTCCCTGAGTGACGAGACTGGTGTATCGTCCCGACAGGGGCTGCGCCGGGCACGATCGGCGCCGGGGACGGACACTTCAGGACTGTGAGGGGGGCGACAGGCGATGCACGGCCTATGGACGAGCGATCCGACGGGGCGGGGCTGCCGGCGGCGACCCTGGCGGACGGCCGCGGGCAGACGCGACCGGTACGCCGATCACGGCGGCCACCGCGCCCATCACAGCGACCACCACACCGACCACAGCCATCACCGCCGCAGGCCCGGCAGCCGCAGGAGGCAGGCCCAGCCGGTCCACCGGCGCCCGCGGGACCCGGGAGCGACGCGGACCGGGAGGGTCCGGTGAGCGCGCCCCCGACCTCCACGCTGGACGGAGCGCTGCGGGCCCAGTCTCCGGCCCCCCAGAGCGCGCTGCTGCCCCGCATGCCGGCCCGCGGCCGCCGGCCGGGTCTGGCCCTCCAACTCGCCCTGGCCCTTGCCTGCGCCGGATACGCTCTGGGAGCCACGTTCGGCTGGGGCTCGCGCCAGACGGCCCTGATCATGGGCGACTTCGGGCTCAGCGCCGCGGCGGCCACCGCCTCCGTGTCGTGCTTCCTCTACGCCCGCAGCCGCCGCACCCGCTTTCGATCCGCCTGGCTGCTGTTCGGCCTCTCCTCGGCGATGGCCTCCCTGGGCAACCTCGTCTGGGGCTGGTACGAGGTGGTCCTGGGCCTGCCCGTGCCCAGCCCCAGCTACGCCGACCTGTTCTTCCTGTGCTTCGCGCCGCCCGCGATCGTCGGGCTGCTGGTCCTCGCCAAGCGGCCGGTGACCAAGGCCGGCTGGGTCTGCCTGGGGCTCGACGCCTGGCTGATCGGCGGCTCGCTGCTCACCCTGGCCTGGAGCCTCGCCCTCGCCCAGGCCGCCAAGTCCGAAGGCCCCGACGTGGCGCACACGGCGCTGTCGCTGGCCTACCCGCTGCTGGACATCGCTCTGGTCAGCATGGTGCTCGCGCTGCACTTCCGGCGCTCCGCGGTCAACCGCTCCGCGGTCAACACCGCCATCGGCGCCCTCGCGCTGACCGTGATGTGCGACGCCCTGTTCACCTCGCCGCTGATGCACCACGACTACCGCTCGGGCCAGTTGCTCGACGCGGGCTGGTTCGCGGGCTCGCTGCTCCTGGCCTACGCCCCGTGGGCCGCGCCCCGCGCGGGGGACGGCGACCGGCACGGCCCGGACCGGCACGGCGGAGCGGGGCACACCCGCGTCGTGCACGAGCACGTGCCCGGGCAGCGCAGCGGACCCCACCCCACCCCGGTCCTGCCCGGAGGGGAGCACAGCCGTTACCCGGCCGCCCGGCCCATCGCCGGCTCCCTCGCCGCGCTCACGCCGTACCTGGCGGCCGCCGTGTGCACCCTGGGGATCCTCTACAACGTCCTCAACGGCCGCAGCGTGGACCGCGTGGTCCTGCTGACCGGGGGCACGGTCGTGCTCGCGCTGGTGGTGCGCCAGGGCATCATGCTCCTCGACAACATCACCCTCACCCAGGAACTGGCCCAGAAGGAGAACCACTTCCGCTCCCTGGTCCAGGGCTCCAGCGACGTCATCATGATCGCCGCCCCCACCGGTGTCCTGAGGTACGTCTCCCCGGCCGCCGCCGGCGTCTACGGCCGCCCGGCGGAGGAACTCGTGGGGACGGAACTGGCCCATCTCATCCACCCCGAGGACCTCGGCTGCGTCGTGCACGAGGTGCGCAGATTCCTCGCCGCCAACCCCGTCGAGGAACCCACCACGCGCATCGAGTGCCGCTTCCGGTCCGGTGACGGAGGCTGGCTGAACGTCGAGTCGACCGTCAACCGCCATCACGGCGGCCTCATCTTCAACAGCAGAGACGTGACCGAACGGGTCCGGCTGCAGGCCCAGTTGCAGCACAACGCCGAGCACGACCCGCTCACCGACCTGCCCAACCGCGCCCTGTTCACCCGGCGCGTCCAGCACGCGCTGTCCGGCCGCCGCGCTTCCGACCGGGGCGTGGCCCTGCGCAACACGGCCGTGCTCTTCATCGACCTCGACGGCTTCAAGGCCGTCAACGACACCATCGGGCACCAGGCCGGGGACGAGCTGCTCGTCCAGGCCGCCCGCAGACTGCAGGACTCGGTCCGCCAGGGCGACACCGCGGCACGGCTCGGCGGGGACGAGTTCGCGGCCCTGATCGTCGGCGACAACACCCGCGACCGTCAGGCCAGGGAACGGCACATCCTGGAGCTCGCCGACCGCCTCAGGACGACGCTGTCCCAGCCCTACCTCATCGACGGCAACGATGTCCGTGTCAACGCCTCCATCGGCGTGGCCTTCGCGGAACCGGGCCTCGGCGCGGGCGAGCTGCTGCGCAACGCGGACCTGGCGATGTACCGGGCCAAGGCCGGCGGCAAGGGCCGCGTCGAGCTGTACAAGCCGCAGATGCAGCAGGACGTCGTCCGCAAGGCGGAGCTGGCCACCCGGCTGCGCGCCGCGCTGCACGACGGCGAGTTCGCCCTGCTGCACCAGCCGGTGGTCTGTCTGGAGGACGGCCGGATCACGTCGGTGTCCGCGCAGGCGCGCTGGCGCTCCTCCCAGGGGGTGCTCTTCACCCCGGCGGAGTTCCTGCGCGTGGCGGAGGACAGCGACAAGACCGCCGAGCTGGGCCGCTGGATGATCGAGGAGGCCGTCGAGCAGGCCGCCGAACGGCACGCGACCGGGCTGTCCGTACCAGTCGTCGTCCGGATGAGCGCCCGCCGGCTGCTGGACAAGTCCATGCCGCTCGGCACGATCGAGGCGCTGCTCACCCGGCACGGCCTGCCCTCCGGCTCGCTGGTCATCGAGCTGTCCGACGCGGACCCGAGGGTCCCGCTGGACGAGCTGGAGCGGCGTCTGGGCGCCCTGCGGCGGGTCGGCGTACGGATCGCGCTCGACGGCTTCGGCAGCGGCTGTGCGGCGATCACGGCGCTCCGGAGGCTGCCCGTCGACATCCTCAAGCTCGACCGCGGTCTGGTCGAGGGCGTCGTCGAGTCCGCCCGGCTGCACAAGATCACCGGCGGGCTGCTGCGCATCGCCGGCGACCTCGGCCTGCAGTCCGTGGCCGAAGGGGTCGATCTGCCCGAGCAGGTGGTCGCCCTGCGGGCGATGGGCTGCACCCACGGGCAGGGCATGGCCTTCTCCGGACCGCTGGACGAGTACCGGCTGCGCCGGGCGCTCGCGGGCGGCCGGTACGCGGTGCCGCACGCACCGGCCGAACCGGCGCTGGCGGGCGGCGCGCAGCGGGTGTACAGCGCGAACGTGTCCGCCGTCATCGGAGGCGGCACGGCCCTCCGTTCACATAATGAGACTCCCGTCCCACCCACTTGACAGTGAGTGCGTGCCGGGGGGAGGGTCTGTGCCATGCGCACCCGAATTCTCGTACTTGGAAAGCGCGTCGGCTGACGCTGAGCCTCGACCGCTCAGCGACCCCACCCGGCGCGCTCCCCTCGCTTGCCTTACGGCACGAGGGGTTTTTTGTTGCACAGGCACCTTCCGTGCAGCAGCCGAAAACCGCACGAATCTCGCAAAAACCCTCAGCATCTGAGAAGAGAATGCCGATGACCGAGCAGGCCACCGGGGCCCACCACCCGCAGCCCCGGCCCCGATCCGGAGGACACTCCGCCCCCGAGCAGGTGACGGGCGCGCAGTCCCTCATCCGCTCTCTCGAGGAGGTCGGCGCCGACACGGTATTCGGCATTCCCGGCGGTGCGATCCTCCCGGCCTACGACCCGCTGATGGACTCCACCAGGGTGCGCCACGTCCTGGTCCGCCACGAGCAGGGCGCCGGACACGCCGCCACCGGCTACGCGCAGGCCACCGGCAAGGTCGGCGTGTGCATGGCCACTTCGGGCCCCGGCGCCACCAACCTGGTCACCCCGATCGCCGACGCGCACATGGACTCCGTGCCGCTGGTCGCGATCACCGGCCAGGTGGCGTCCAAGGCCATCGGCACGGACGCCTTCCAGGAGGCGGACATCGTCGGCATCACCATGCCGATCACCAAGCACAACTTCCTCGTCACCAAGGCCGAGGACATCCCGCGGATCATCGCCCAGGCGTTCCACATCGCCTCCACCGGCCGCCCCGGCCCGGTCCTGGTCGACATCGCCAAGGACGCCCTCCAGGCGAAGACGACCTTCTCCTGGCCGCCCACCATGGACCTGCCCGGCTACCGCCCGGTGACCAAGCCGCACGCCAAGCAGATCCGCGAGGCCGCCAAGCTGATCACCCAGGCCCGCCGGCCCGTGCTGTACGTCGGCGGCGGTGTGCTCAAGGCCCGGGCCACCGCCGAGCTGAAGGTCCTCGCCGAGCTGACCGGCGCGCCCGTCACCACCACCCTGATGGCGCTCGGCGCGTTCCCCGACCAGCACCCGCAGCACCTGGGCATGCCCGGCATGCACGGCTCCGTCGCCGCCGTCACCGCCCTGCAGAAGGCCGACCTGATCGTCGCCCTCGGCGCCCGCTTCGACGACCGCGTCACCGGCAAGCTGGACAGCTTCGCCCCGTTCGCCAAGATCGTCCACGCGGACATCGACCCGGCGGAGATCGGCAAGAACCGCGCCGCCGACGTGCCGATCGTCGGCGACGCCCGCGAGGTCATCGCCGACCTGATCCAGGCCGTGCAGAAGGAGCACGGCGAGGGCCACCAGGGCGACTACAGCATGTGGTGGAACGACCTGAACCGCTGGCGCGAGACCTACCCGCTCGGCTACGACCAGCCCGGCGACGGCTCGCTCTCCCCGCAAGCGGTCATCCAGCGCATCGGGCAGCTCGCCCCCGAGGGAACGATCTTCGCGGCGGGCGTCGGCCAGCACCAGATGTGGGCCGCCCACTTCATCGAGTACGACAAGCCCGGCACCTGGCTCAACTCCGGCGGCGCCGGAACGATGGGCTACGCCGTCCCGGCCGCCATGGGCGCCAAGGCCGGCGCCCCCGAGCGGGCCGTCTGGGCCATCGACGGCGACGGCTGCTTCCAGATGACCAACCAGGAGCTCACCACCTGCGCCCTGAACAACATCCCGATCAAGGTCGCGGTCATCAACAACGGCGCCCTCGGGATGGTCCGCCAGTGGCAGACCCTCTTCTACAACCAGCGGTACTCCAACACCGTCCTGCACTCCGGCCCGGACGACGTGAACCCGGAGGCCCGCGGCACCCGCGTCCCGGACTTCGTGAAGCTGTCGGAGGCCATGGGCTGCCACGCCATCCGCTGCGAGTCCCCGGACGACCTCGACAAGGTGATCGAGGAGGCGAACGCCATCAACGACCGTCCCGTCGTCGTCGACTTCATCGTCCACGAGGACGCCATGGTCTGGCCGATGGTCGCCGCCGGCACCTCCAACGACGAGATCATGGCCGCCCGGGACGTCCGCCCCGACTTCGGCGACAACGAAGACGACTGAGAGCCGTCGGACTCAAGCAGAGGAAGCAGATCATGTCCAAGCACACGCTCTCCGTCCTGGTGGAGAACACCCCCGGCATCCTGGCCCGGATCGCCGCCCTCTTCTCCCGCCGCGGCTTCAACATCGACTCCCTCGCCGTCGGTGTCACCGAGCACCCCGACATCTCCCGCATCACCATCGTCGTCGGCGTGGAGGACCTGCCGCTGGAGCAGGTCACCAAGCAGCTCAACAAGCTCGTCAACGTGCTGAAGATCGTCGAACTGGAGCCGTCGCAGGCCGTCCAGCGCGAGCTCGTCCTGGTGAAGGTGCGCGCCGACAACGAGACGCGCTCCCAGATCGTCGAGATCGTCCAGCTGTTCCGCGCCAAGACCGTCGACGTCTCCCCGGAGGCCGTCACCATCGAGGCGACCGGGTCCGGCGAGAAGCTCTCCGCGATGCTCAAGATGCTGGAGCCGTACGGCATCAAGGAGCTCGTCCAGTCCGGCACGATCGCGATCGGCCGCGGCGCCCGTTCCATCACGGACCGGTCGCTGCGCGCCCTGGACCGGTCGGCGTAAGACGGAGAGCGGGCGGTCGGCGCGCCGTCGGCCGCCCGTATTCCGAGACCCTCAGACTTCCCTTCCGCCCCCCGTCATACGGTGGGACGCAACACCTGCACTCCCGAGGAGAGAACCCAAAGTGGCCGAGCTGTTCTACGACGCCGACGCCGACCTGTCCATCATCCAGGGCCGCAAGGTCGCGGTCATCGGGTACGGCAGCCAGGGCCACGCCCACGCGCTGTCGCTGCGCGACTCGGGTGTCGACGTCCGCGTCGGTCTGCACGAGGGCTCCAAGTCCAAGGCCAAGGCCGAGGAGCAGGGCCTGCGCGTGGTGAGCCCGTCGGAGGCCGCCGCCGAGGCCGACGTCATCATGATCCTCGTCCCGGACCCGATCCAGGCCCAGGTCTACGAGGAGCACATCGCCCCGAACCTGAACGACGGGGACGCCCTGTTCTTCGGCCACGGCCTGAACATCCGCTACGGCTTCATCAAGCCCCCGGCCGGCGTGGACGTCTGCATGGTCGCCCCGAAGGGCCCGGGCCACCTGGTCCGCCGCCAGTACGAGGAGGGCCGCGGCGTCCCGTGCATCGCCGCCGTCGAGCAGGACGCCACGGGCAACGGCTTCGCGCTGGCCCTGTCCTACGCCAAGGGCATCGGCGGCACCCGTGCCGGCGTCATCAAGACGACCTTCACCGAGGAGACCGAGACCGACCTGTTCGGTGAGCAGGCCGTCCTGTGCGGTGGCACCGCGGCGCTGGTCAAGGCGGGCTTCGAGACGCTGACCGAGGCCGGCTACCAGCCGGAGATCGCCTACTTCGAGTGCCTGCACGAGCTGAAGCTGATCGTGGACCTCATGTACGAGGGCGGCCTGGAGAAGATGCGCTGGTCGATCTCCGAGACCGCCGAGTGGGGCGACTACGTCACCGGCCCGCGCATCATCACGGACGCCACCAAGGCCGAGATGAAGAAGGTCCTCGCCGAGATCCAGGACGGCACGTTCGCCAGGAACTGGATGGACGAGTACCACGGCGGTCTGAAGAAGTACAACGAGTACAAGAAGCAGGACTCCGAGCACCTGCTGGAGACCACCGGCAAGGAGCTGCGCAAGCTCATGAGCTGGGTCGACGAGGAGGCGTGAGCCCCCGGGGCCCGGCCACGGCACCGACGCCGCGGCCGGGCCCCTTCCCGTCCGGGTGATCCTTCCGCCAACGCGCGGGACGCCCCCTGCCGCACCACTACACTGCTGCATATATACGCGTCAGGCCCACAGCGTCGTGCGTCTTCCACGCGGCAAGCACCCCTCCACCGCCTGCGGCCGTCGGGACGGCCGTCCGCAGCACTGGACTTGTGAGGACTCACGTGAGCTCGAAACCCGTCGTACTCATCGCTGAAGAGCTGTCGCCCGCCACCGTCGACGCACTGGGCCCGGACTTCGAGATCCGGCACTGCAATGGCGCGGACCGAGCCGAACTGCTCCCCGCCATCGCCGACGTGGACGCGATCCTGATCCGTTCGGCCACCAAGGTCGACGCCGAGGCGATCGCCGCCGCGAAGAAGCTCAAGGTCGTCGCACGAGCCGGCGTCGGCCTGGACAACGTGGACGTCTCCGCCGCCACCAAGGCCGGCGTGATGGTCGTCAACGCCCCCACCTCGAACATCGTGACCGCCGCCGAGCTGGCCTGCGGTCTCCTCCTCGCCACCGCCCGCAACATCCCGCAGGCCAACGCCGCGCTGAAGAACGGCGAGTGGAAGCGCAGCAAGTACACCGGTGTCGAGCTGGCCGAGAAGACCCTCGGCGTCGTGGGCCTCGGGCGCATCGGCGCGCTCGTCGCCCAGCGCATGTCCGCCTTCGGCATGAAGGTCGTCGCCTACGACCCGTACGTGCAGCCCGCCCGGGCCGCGCAGATGGGCGTGAAGGTGCTGTCGCTGGACGAGCTGCTGGAGGTCTCCGACTTCATCACCGTCCACCTCCCCAAGACGCCCGAGACCCTCGGCCTGATCGGCGACGAGGCGCTGCGCAAGGTCAAGCCCAGCGTGCGCATCGTCAACGCAGCGCGCGGCGGGATCGTCGACGAGGAGGCGCTGTACTCGGCGCTGAAGGAGGGCCGGGTCGCCGGCGCCGGTCTCGACGTCTACGCGAAGGAGCCCTGCACGGACTCCCCGCTGTTCGAGTTCGACCAGGTCGTCGCCACCCCGCACCTCGGCGCCTCCACGGACGAGGCGCAGGAGAAGGCCGGTATCGCCGTCGCCCGCTCGGTGCGTCTCGCCCTGGCCGGCGAGCTCGTGCCGGACGCGGTGAACGTGCAGGGCGGTGTCATCGCCGAGGACGTCAAGCCGGGGCTGCCGCTGGCCGAGCGCCTGGGCCGGATCTTCACCGCGCTCGCCGGCGAGGTCGCGGTCCGCCTCGACGTCGAGGTCTACGGTGAGATCACCCAGCACGACGTGAAGGTGCTGGAGCTGTCCGCCCTCAAGGGTGTCTTCGAGGACGTCGTCGACGAGACGGTGTCGTACGTCAACGCCCCGCTGTTCGCGCAGGAGCGCGGTGTCGAGGTGCGGCTGACCACCAGCTCCGAGGCGACCGAGCACCGCAACGTCGTCACGGTGCGCGGCACCCTCGCCGACGGCGAGGAGGTGTCGGTCTCCGGCACGCTGGCCGGCCCGAAGCACCTCCAGAAGATCGTCGCCGTCGGGGACTACGACGTGGACCTCGCGCTCGCCGACCACATGGCGGTGCTGCGCTACGAGGACCGGCCGGGTGTCGTCGGCACGGTCGGCCGCATCCTGGGCGAGGCGGGCATCAACATCGCCGGTATGCAGGTCTCGCGCGCCGTCGCCGGCGGCGAGGCGCTGGCCGTCCTCACCGTCGACGACACGGTGACCCCGTCGGTGCTGGCCGAGGTGGCCGCGGAGATCGGTGCCACGTCCGCCCGTTCGGTGAACCTGGCCTGACCCTCCCGGGGCCGTGCCCCCGGGGCGCCGTTCGTCCTTCAGACGCCGGACCGGCTGAGTCGCTCAGCCGGTCCGGCGTTCTGTGTGTCCGGGCCCTGGAAGCCGGGGATCCGCCGGAGCGTCAGCGCCGCGAACACCGCCGCGCCCAGCAGTACCGCCGCGCCCGCGAGGGCCGCCGCGTTCATCCCGCTGGTGAAGGCCTCCCGGGCCGTCGCCGCCAGGGCGTCCCCCGCGCGCCCCGGCAGTCGCCCGGCCACGGCCAGCGCACCGCCGAGTGTCTCGTGGGCGGGGGCCGGGGCGGTGCCGGGCATCTCGTGCCGGTAGACCGCCGTGCCGATCGAGCCCAGGACCGCCATGCCCAGGGCGCCGCCGAACTCCGCGCCGGTCTCCATCAGGGACGAGGCCGTGGCCGCCCGCTCCACCGGAGCCGCGCCCATGGCCAGGTCCATGATCTGGGTCGTCACCATCACGATGCCGAAGGCCAGCACGCCGCACGCGGTCAGCACCACCGCCATGGACTCCGGCCCGGCCAGGGCCAGCAGGGCGTAACCGGCGGCCGAGATCAGGAAGCCGGCCGTGACGACCGCGACACGGGACACCCCCTTGCGCACCACCTGGGCGGCGACCGGGGCCGCCAGACCGATCGGCACGGACGGGAGCAGCGCCCACAGCGAGGCTTCCAGGGCGCTCTTGCCGAGCACCGACTGGATGTACTGGGTGGTGAAGAACGCCGAGCCCATCATCGCGAACAGCGAGAGCAGGTTCAGCACGACGGCGGGGCCGAAGCCCCGGCCGCGGAAGAGGGCCGGCGGGATCATGGGGGAGGCCGAGGTGCGCTGGCGGTGCACGAAGAGGGCCGCGAAGAGCAGACCGACGGTGACCGAGACGACGTACCGGACGTTCCAGCCCTCGGTGGTGATCTCCTTCAGGCCGTAGATCACCGGGAGCACCGACGCCATCGACAGCGGCACGCTCCACAGGTCGAAGCGGCCCGGGGCGGGGTCGCGCGACTCGGGGAGCAGCAGCGGGCCGAGGACCAGCAGCAGGGCCATGGCGGGCAGGTTGACCAGGAAGACCGAACCCCACCAGAACCACTCGACGAGCACGCCGCTCAGCACCGAGCCGAGCGCGACGCCGCCGGTCATCACGCCGGACCACAGGGCGATCGCCTTCGCGCGCTGCGCGGGGTCGGTGAACATCGTGCGCACCAGCGCCAGGGTGGACGGCATCAGGGTGGCGCCGCCGATGCCGAGCACCGCGCGGGCGGCGATCAGGGCCTCGGCGCTGTGCGCGTACGCCGCCGCCAGGGAGGCGGCTCCGAAGGCTGCCGCGCCGATCAGCAGGAGCCTGCGGCGGCCGATCCGGTCGCCGACCGCGCCCATCGTCATCAGCAGGCCGGCCAGGACGAAGGCGTAGATGTCGAAGATCCACAGCTGCTGGGTGCCGGAGGGCGCCAGGTCGGCGCTGATCTCCGGGACCGCGAAGTACAGGACGGAGACGTCCATGGAGACCAGCAGCAGCGGGAGCATCAGCACGCCCAGCGCGGTCCACTCGCGGCGGCCGGCGAGGGCGTCAGGGGGCGGGTTCGTCGTCATGGGCAGGACTGTACGAGCGTCTTAGACGGTTGTATAGTACGTCTGTATGAGACGGCTGTCTGGATGCGGGAGTAGGGTGGCGGACCATGGGACACCGTGAGGATCTGCTGGAAGGCGCCCAGCGCTGCCTGCTGGCCAAGGGCTTCCTGCGCACCACCGCGCGCGACATCGTCAAGGAGTCGGGGACCAACCTGGCGTCCATCGGCTACCACTACGGTTCGAAGGACGCGCTGCTCGCGCAGGCCTACATCGAGATGGTGGAGGGGATGTCGGCGGCCTTCGAGGGCGGGGGCGAACTGCGGGGCGCGCCGGGCTCGCCGGAACGGTTCGCCGAGGTGTGGGCCAACATCATCGCCACCATGCGGGAACCGGGCTCGCTGTGGCGGCTCAGCATGGAGATCGTGGCCATGGGGGACCAGCTGCCGGAGGTGCGGGAACATCTCGCGCGGGCCCAGCGGGAGGGGGCGCGCGGCATCGTCACCCTCTTCCACGGCGGGCACGAGGACGACGTGCCGGAGGAACAGGTGGACACCCTCGGGTACTTCTACCTGACGCTGATGATGGGCCTGATGGCCCAGTGGACCTTCGACCCGAAGAGCGCGCCCGAGGCCGGCCAGCTCGCCGAGGGGCTGCGCCAGGTCATCGAGGCGGCCGGCCGGGCATGATCCGCCGCCCGCGCGGACCGGTGTGCCCGGGTACGGAGGTCAGCCGACCGGGCGGAAGTACGTCCGCAGCGCCCAGTCGGCCAGCCGGTGGCCGGTGGTGATGCCCACCTCGTCGGCCGTCCGGGTGTGGATGCCGCCCCAGACCCGGGCGTCGCTGACGTCCCGCTCGTAGTCACGGGCGTGGCGGTAGTGGCGGGTCGTGCCGGTGGTGGCCGAGCGGATGCGCAGGTCGACGCGGGAGGTGCCGAGGATTCCGGTCAGCATGCGCATCAGCGCGCCGCCCATGGTGGCGTGGCCGCTGAGGTAGTCGGGGTGCGCCGGGGTGGTGAGCAGCGGCTCCCAGTCGCGGACCGGCCGGGTCGCCGGGTTGCCGTCGGTGTCCGCCTCGCGCAGGGCGGTGACGGGCCGCCAGGTGCCGTAGTGGAGCTTGGCGTCCCAGGCCGCGATGACGGCGTCCGCCTGGGCCGTGTTGGCCGCCGCGTACAGGCGGGCCGTCTCGGCGATGCCGAAGCCGTGGCGGGTGGCGTGGTCGCCCAGGGCCCCCTGGAGGTCCAGGGCGACGAAGAACCGGGCGGTGTCCGTCTGCCGCGGGGTGCGGTGCGAGCCGGTCCGCCCTCCGTAGACCGCCAGTTCGTGCAGGTCCCGGGCGTAGCGGGCCGAGCTGAGCGGGGGCGGGGGGCCGGGGCGGAACCGGTGGGGGGAGTCCAGCAGCAGGGGCCGCATCCTGCCGAGCCAGGCGGCGGCGAACGGCTCGTGACCGGGCGGGGTGGGCCGCCAGACACCGGGACGCGGCCGGGCCGTGAAGGAGACCGGCGCGCCGCGGCCGTCGTCGCGGCGCAGCTCGATGACGTGGGCGGCGGCGCGCCGGCCGAACGCCACGCCCTCGTCCTCGGCCCTGCCGTCGGGGATCGTCGCGAGGCTGCCGGCCAGGGCGGCGTCCAGCCGGGACGCGGCGGCGGGGAAGTGGTGGCGCAGCATCCGGTGCGCCGCCGCGGCGGCGGCCGCCGCCGAGGAGGCCGTACGCGGGGCCCGCGCATCCCACTTGTAGGGCGCGAAGCGGCCCTCCACGCCGACGACCGCGTTGTAGACGGCGGTGGAGACGTACGCCTGCCAGACGAAGGTCTCGGCCGGGCCCGGGCGGGCCTCGGCGTCGATGACGGCGTCCGCCGTGCGCATCCAGTCGAGCACGACGGCGGCGCTCCGCCCGGCCCGGCGGGTGTCCGGGTCCTCAACGCCGGGCCGGGCGCTCGCGTGGGGGGCCGGCAGCGCGAGGGCCAGCACTCCGCAGGCCAGCCCGGCCACCGCCGTTCGGGTGGCGGACCAGGCACGTCGGTTCCGCACGTCAGCTCCTCCCAGCCGATGGCACACCGGGAGAACCGTGTCCGCGCGGAGGGTGCGACGGCACGGGCCGGTCCCGCAAACCGCCCGTCCGGGCGAGGGGTCTCACCCGGACGGCCCAGTGGCCCCACCGGTGGAGAGCCGGGCTCCCTTCAGCGCCATGTGCAGCAGCAGCCGGTCCTCGCCGTCGTCCAGGTCGAGCCCGGTGAGCTTCTCGATGCGGGACAGGCGGTAGTAGAGGGTCTGGCGGTGGATGCCCAGCTCGGCCGCGGCCCGGGCGGCCTGCCCGGCGCAGTCGAGGTAGACCTCGGCGGTACGGGCCAGTTCCCGGTGGGCGGGGACGAGAAGCGTCTGTACGGCGGGGTCGCGGGCCACCTCCGCGGGCAGCGCGGTGAGCAGCCGGAACGGCCCGATCGCCGCCCACTCGGCGACCGGCCCCAGCCGGGGTTCCGCGAGCGCGGCACGGGCCGCCGCGGACGCCTCCCGCCAGGCGGCCCCCAGCCCGGCGAGCCCGGCCCCGGCCGTGGCGACCCCGGCGACGGTTCCGCCCATCCCGGCGACCGGCCTGCCCATCCCGGCGACCGGCCTGCCTGCCCCGGTGACCGGCCTGCCTGCCCCGGTGACCGGCCCGCCTGCCCCGGTGACCGGCGTGCCTGCCCCGGTGACCGGCGTGCCTGCCCCGGCGACCGGCGTGCCTGGCCCGGTGACCGGCCCGCCCGCCCCGCGTGCGCCGGAAGCCGCCCCGGAACCCGTCGTCCCACCCCCCGCGCCGCCGCCGGCGGGGTGCCCGGGGGTGCCCGGGGCGGTCGTGCCGCGGGCGCGTTCCAGCAGGCGGTTCGCCGCCGTCGTCGCCGGGGTCAGGACGTCCGCCGAGCGCAGCCGGACCAGGACCGCCACACACTGGTCCGTCGCGCCCCACGGCAGCGTGCACAGCGCCGCCGCGCCCGGCATCGTGCGGACCGACGGCGCGTCGTCGGGGTCGGCCGAGGGCCAGGGCGCGACGCACACGACGGTGTGCGGGGCGTCGGCCCGGGGACCGAGAGCCGTGCGCAGCTCGGCGACGGCCATGTCCCGCTGCCAGTCCCGCTCCGCGGTGAGGACCGCGCGCAGTTCGCGGCTGAGGTCGGCGCCGTGCTGGGCCTCGTCGGCGAGCAGGGCACCGATCCGGGCCGTCACCGCCATGGCGGCCGACAGCTGCCGCTCGCTCGGGCCGGGATCGTCGTCCAGCAGCCAGACGTAGCCGTGGACCACGCCCCGGTGGCGGACGGGCAGACAGATCCGGCCTCGGTAGACGCCGGCCTCCGGGGTGGGCGGGATGCGCACCGGGCCCGTCGCGCGGGTGATGCCGAAGCCCTCGAACCAGGCCCGGACCGCCGCGGTGGAGCGGCGGGTGAGGATCGAGCGGGTGCGCACCGGGTCCAGGGCCGACGGATCGAGGTCGCCCTCGCTGTCGTACGCCCCGAAGGCGATCAGCTCGAAATCGCGGTTCTCCAGCGTCGCGGGCGCGCCGAGCAGCTCCGAGATCTCGTCGACCAGCTCCTGGTAGTCACCCCTGTGTTCCGGCGTCACCCGGGCATTGTCCCCCACCGCAGAGGCGCCTTCATACATCTGTCTGAGATCTGCGGCACGAATGCGTGACAGCTGTCGATGGCCGACGATCGGAGGGATCCTTAGGTTTCACGGTGGTTCTCCGTGCCGTACCCGAGGCATCATCCGCCTGGGATACGGCCCTCACGTTGCTTGTGCTCTGGAGGTGCCCCGTGCTGGGTCCCGTGATTCTCGCCGCGTCTCGCAGCGACCGGATGCGACGTCTGATCTCGGCGGCTCCGGTGACCAAGCAGGTCGTCGACCGTTTCATCCCGGGTGAGGACGTCGACGACATCGTCCCCGTCATCCGGGACCTCTCCGGGCAGGGCCTGGAACTCACAATGGACGTCGTCGGCGAGGACATCACCAACCCGGCGCAGGCCGCCGCCGCCCGGGACGCCTACCTGGAGCTGATCGACCGCCTCAAGCCGCTGGAGCTCGGCACCCGCGCCGAGATGTCGGTGAAGCTGTCGATGTTCGGGCAAGCCCTCGAGGGCGGCCACGAGCTGGCCCTGAAGAACGTCCGCCCGGTCGTCGAGGCCGCCGCCGAGATCGGCACCACGGTCACGCTCGACGCCGAGGACCACACCACCCTCGACTCGATGTTCGCCATCCACGAGGAGCTGCGGAAGGACTTCCCGCAGACCGGCTGCGTCATCCAGGCCTACCTCTTCCGCACCGAGGACGACGCCCGCCGCCTCGCCGCGAGCGGCAGCCGGGTCCGCCTGGTCAAGGGCGCGTACAAGGAGCCCGCCTCGGTCGCGTACCAGGACAAGCACGAGATCGACCGGGCGTACGTGCGGATCCTGCGGACGCTGATGGAGGGCGAGGGGTACCCGATGATCGGCTCCCACGACCCGCGCCTCATCGCGATCGCCCAGGAGCTGGCCCACCGCGCCGGACGCAAGCCCGGCGACTACGAGTTCCAGATGCTCTACGGCATCCGCGCCGAGGAGCACCTGCGGCTGGCCGCCGAGGGCCACCGGATGCGCGTCTACACCGCGTACGGCACCGACTGGTACGGCTACTTCATGAGGCGCCTCGCGGAGAAGCCGGCCAACCTGCGCTTCTTCGCCCGCTCGATGCTCACCAAGGGCTGACAGCCTGCCCAGGGCTGAGACCGAACCACCGCTCAGTTAAGGAGTTACGGAAAACATGGACGCTGTGACCCAGGTCCCCACCCCCGTCAACGAGCCGGTGCACGGCTACGCCCCCGGCTCGCCCGAGCGGGCCCGGCTGGAGGCCAAGCTGAAGGAGCTGGCCGACAACCCGATCGACCTGCCCTGCACCATCGGCGGCGAGAAGCGGATGGGCGGCGGCGAGGCCTTCCAGGTCGTCCAGCCGCACAACCACAAGGCCGTGCTCGGCACGTACCGCAACGCCACGCAGGCCGACGCCCAGGACGCCATCGACGCGGCCCTGGCCGCCGCGCCCGCCTGGCGTGCCATGTCGTTCGACGACCGCGCGGCGATCATCCTGCGCGCCGCCGAGCTGCTGGCCGGCCCCTGGCGCGAGACGCTCGCCGCCTCCACCATGCTCGGCCAGTCCAAGACCGCCCAGCAGGCCGAGATCGACACGCCCTGCGAGCTGGTCGACTTCTGGCGCTTCAACGTCTCCTACGCCCGCAAGCTGCTGGCCGAGCAGCCCCCGGCCAACGCCCCGGGCGTGTGGAACCGTCTGGACCACCGCCCGCTGGAGGGCTTCGTCTACGCGATCACGCCCTTCAACTTCACCGCCATCGCGGGCAACCTGCCGACGGCCCCCGCCCTGATGGGCAACGTCGTCGTGTGGAAGCCGTCCCCGACGCAGACCCACGCCGCGGTGCTGCTGATGCAGCTGCTGGAGGAGGCCGGCCTGCCCAAGGGTGTCATCAACCTCGTCACCGGCGACGGCATCGAGGTCTCCAAGGTCGCCCTCGAGCACCGCGACCTCGCCGGCATCCACTTCACCGGCTCGACCAAGACCTTCCAGTACCTGTGGAAGACGGTCGGCAACAACATCGAGAAGTACCGCACCTACCCGCGCCTGGTCGGCGAGACCGGCGGCAAGGACTTCCTCGTCGCCCACCCCTCGGCCGACCCGGCGATCCTCAAGACCGCCCTGACCCGCGGTGCCTTCGAGTACCAGGGCCAGAAGTGCAGCGCCACCTCCCGTGCGTACATCCCCGCCTCGATCTGGAACTCCGGCTTCAAGGAGGAGTTCGCGGCCGAGGTCGACGGCATCAGGATGGGTGACGTCACCGATCTGTCGAACTTCATCGGCGCCGTCATCGACGAGCGTGCCTTCGCCAAGAACAAGGCCGCCATCGACCGCGCCAGGGAGGACGCCTCCTGCACGATCGTCGCGGGCGGCACCTACGACGACTCCGAGGGCTACTTCGTCCGCCCGACCGTCATCGAGTGCACCGACCCGGACAACGAGGTGTTCCGCACCGAGTACTTCGGCCCGATCCTCGCGGTGCACGTCTACGAGGACGACCAGTACGACGCGATGCTGACCCAGATGGAGGCCGTCTCCGACTACGCCCTCACCGGCTCGGTCATCGCCAACGACCGTGCGGCCGCCGCGTACACGGCGAACAAGCTCCGCTACGCCGCCGGCAACTTCTACATCAACGACAAGTCCACCGGCGCCGTCGTCGGCCAGCAGCCCTTCGGCGGCGGCCGCGCCTCCGGCACCAACGACAAGGCCGGCGCCCCGCAGAACCTGATGCGCTGGACCCTGACCCGCGCCATCAAGGAGACGCTGGTCCCGCCGACGGACTACACCTACCCGCACATGGGCTGAGCCCCGTTGCACACCGACGGGCCGGGTCGGCGACCCGGCCCGTCGGCATACCCGGCGCCGGAACCCGGGACCCGGGGGCCCGGAGCTCAGGGGTGCGGCACCAGGACGATCCCGCCCCGGGGGCCCTCCTCGGCCCGTTCATGGGCCGCCGCGGCCTCCGACAGCGGCAAGGTCGCCGACACGTGGACCCGCACGCGCCGGTCGGCCAGCAGCGGGACGGCCCGCTCCAGCAGCTCGCCCGACGGGGCGTCGGGGACCAGGGTGAAGCGCAGGCCCCGGGCCTCCACCTCCTCGGGGGCGAGCCCCAGGTCGGCCGGGACGGTGGAGAGCAGGATGCCGTCCGGGCGCAGCGTGCCGAGGACGCCCGGCGCGTGGTCGCCGCCGACCGGATCGAGGACCGCGTCGATGCCGTGGACGGCCTCGGCGAGCTCGCCGGCCGACTCGTCGACGACCTCGCCGGCGCCCAGGTCGCGCACGAAGCCGTCGTCCTCGGCGCGGGCGACGCCGACGACGTACGCGCCCTCGGCTGCGGCCAGTTGCACCGCGACGTGCCCCGTCCCGCCGGCCGCCGCGCGGATCAGCACCCTGCTGTCCGGGCCGGCGCGGGCCAGGTCGATCAGGGCGCGCCAGGCGGTGAGCACCGGGGTCGGGGCGGCGGCCGCGTGCACGTGGTCGAGCCCGGCGGGCTTGGCGGCGAAGTGGCCGGCCGGCGCGGTCACGTGCGTGGCGTGCCCGCCGCCGTCGATCCGGCCGAACACCTCGTCCCCGGGCCCGAACCGCGTGACCCCCGCCCCCACCTCCTCGATCTCCCCGGACACGTCCCGCCCCGGCGTGAACGGCGGCTCCCCGAACAGCGGGGCGGCACCGGACCGGGCCAGGCGGTCCGCCGGGTCGACCGCGCTCGCGTGTACCCGCAGCAGGACTTCCCCGGGTCCGGGCGCGGGCCGCGGCCGTTCCTCGACCTCCAGGACCTCCGGTCCGCCGAAGCGGTGCTGGGTGATCACCTGCGCGCGCGGCTCCGCCGTGGTCATCGGGCCTCCCTCCCGGGCCGGACCCTTCCATCGTGCGCGGCGAACCGGTCGGCAGCCACCCGGCCCGTCCGCATACTGGGGCGATGACCACCGACGTGCGCACCGCCCACACCGCCCGGCTCACCCCCGCGGAACTCTCCGCCGTACGCGGCCTGCTGCACGACGCGTTCGACGGCGACTTCGGCGACGACGACTGGGACCACACCCTCGGCGGCATGCACGCCCTGGTGCACGACGGGCACGGGCTCGCGGCGCACGGGGCGGTGGTCATGCGCCGCGTGCGCTACCGGCGGCGCTGGCTGCGCGTCGGCTACGTCGAGGGCGTCGCCGTCCGCCGTGACGTGCGGCGGCGCGGGCTCGGCGGCGCGGTCATGGGCGCCCTGGAGGAGATCGTCGTACGCGCCTACGACGTCGGTGCGCTGTCCGCGAGCGACGACGGCGCGGCGCTGTACACGGCCCGCGGCTGGCGCGCCTGGCCCGGGCGGATCCACGCGCTCGGCCCGGACGGCGACGTCCGCCTGCCGGACGAGGAGGGCAGCACCTACCTGTGGCCCGCTCTCGCGGCCGACCCCGGGGAGGAACTCCTCTTCGACTGGCGCGACGGGGATGTGCTCTGAGGATCCGCAGGTCAGCGGGGTGTGACCCGGTCCACCGTCTCAGATAGTAGGAAGTCCGAGTAATTGTGGAGACAGACGCTCCGGCCTCCCTTAGGTTTGTAGGAGCCGAACGTCTCGCTCGACCAAGCGAATGGCGGTCGTGAGCCGGGCCCCGTGCAGGCAATCCCTGCGGCACCGCTCCCCGCCCCTTCCGGCGTCTCGAAACCACCCTCCCCTTGCACTCCGTGCTGTCGAAGGAGTCGATGTCCCATGGCCGAGACGACCGTCCGCCGCCGAGTCCGTCACGTTTCCCGTACGACCGAGTCCGACCGGAAGAACGCCGCCGCCGCGCTGCAGCGCGCCCTCGACCGCAGGGACAACGGCGGATCCACCGGCCACTGAGCCGCACCACAGCCGCACCACCCCGACCGGGAGCCGCGCCCGACGGGGTGCGGTGCGGGGCCTCACGCCCCGCGCCGCACCTCGAAATGGTCGATCCGTTCACCGCGCGAGGTGAGCGCAGACACCTCCAGCCTCGGCGCGGCACCGCTCACCGCCTCCACCGAGAGGAACGAGAAGCCGCGGTAGCGCACCCGTGACCACTGCACCGACTCCGCCCGCGTCTCCCGCGACCTGGTCCAGTGGAACGAGTCCACCGCCTCGTGGTCGGCGGTGTTGCCCTCGTAGCTCTCCTTCACCCCGCCCGGGAAGCCGTACAGCTCCTTGCCGCCGCCGCCCGCGGTGACGTAGACGATGCCGTCCCGCCGCGGATCGGTCGTGCCGCCGACGGGTACCGGCCTGCCCACCTCGCCGCCGCGGATGGCGTCGGTCCGCTCGTAGACGTGGTTGTGGCCGTTGACGACCAGGTCGACCTCGTGCCGGGCGAACAGCGGCAGCCACGCGGCGCGCACCCCGCCGTCGGAGGCGTGCGTGGACGTCGAGTACGCGCAGTGGTGGAAGAAGACGACGATGAAGTCGACGTCCTTCGCGGACCGCAGCTCGCCGAGCGTGCGGTCCAGCCACCGCGTCTGCCTCCCCTCCGTGTAGCCGTAGTTGGCGGGGATCTCGTACGACACGTCGTTGGCGTCGAGCGCGACCACGCCGACGTTGCCGTACGTGAAGGAGTAGACGCCCGGGGCCGTGCGCGGGTCGAAGCCGCTCTCCGGCAGGGAGAAACGGGCGAGTTGGCCGCCGTAGCCGTCGGGGGAGTACCAGGCCTCCATGTCGTGGTTGCCGGTCGTCACCATCCACGGCACCGACCTGGCCACCGGTTCGGTCTGCTTCAGGAACCGGTCCCACTGGCCCGCGTCGAACACGTCCGACTCCTTGCCCTTGCCGGTCGGGTCGGCGTAGCAGATGTCGCCCGCGTGGAGGTGGAAGGCGGGCCGGCGCCGCAGCAGCGTACGGTCGTTGAGCGCCGCCTCCTCACCGACGCCCTGGTCGCCGAACGCGGTGAACACGAACCGCTCGGGCGGACTCGCCGGCGCCGTGCGGAAGGACGTGACGGTCGACCGGTGCCGCGGCGAGGCGGGGTCGAAGCCCTCGTGGCCGACGCCGTAGTAGTACGTCGTGCCCGGGCGCAGGCCGTCCAGCGCCGCGTGCAGGTAGTACTGCTCGACCGCAGGCCGGACGCCCTTCAGCTCCGGGGTGCGCAGGTCGCGCAGCTCGGCCTCGACCCTGCGGCCGAGGTCGTCGGGGCGCAGGCCCACCCGGACGTACGGCTTCCGCACCGCGAGCGGCACCTGCCAGGAGATCCGCATCTGCGTCTTCGGGTCGGCGCCGAAGGCGAGATGACGGCCGAAGGGCGTGACGAAGGACCCGGGCGTCGCGGACGTGCCGGGCGCGGGGCTCCGCGTCGCCGCCGTGGGGCCGCCGCGGCCGGCGTCCGAGCCCGAGCCGCAGCCGGTCAGCAGTCCGCTCGCCACCGCGCCCGCGGTCACCAGCGTGCGCCGCCGCGACAGGCGCGTGCGCAGGTACTCGTGCTGCTCCGCCATGCTCATCCGGCGGGCGAGCTCGGGCGGGATGCCGAAGTGGGGGATCTCCATGGCCAGTGAACTTCCCAGCGGAGGCCAACGGCCGCAACACATACGGGTGAACGGCGGTCGACGGCCGCGTGCGGTCACCCGGGCGGGTGTCCGCATCTCGGACACCTCGTGTCATCCCATGGGACGAGGAGTAGGGTGCCCGCATGTCTCGCAGCATCAATCTCGCAGTGATCCCCGGTGACGGCATCGGCCAGGAGGTCGTGGCCGAAGGCCTGAAGGTCCTCTCCGCCGTCCTTCCGCAGGATGTGAAGCTGGAGACCAAGGAGTACGACTTCGGCGCCCGGCGCTACCACGCCACCGGTGAGACCCTCACCGACGCCGACCTCGACGCCCTGAAGCAGCACGACGCCATCCTGCTCGGCGCGATCGGCGACCCCTCCGTGCCGTCCGGCGTCCTGGAGCGCGGCTTCCTGCTCAAGCTCCGCTTCGCCTTCGACCACCACGTCAACCTGCGCCCGTCCAAGCTCCTGCCGGGCGTGGAGACGCCCCTCAAGGGTGAGCCGGCCATCGACTTCGTCGTGGTCCGCGAGGGCACCGAGGGCCCGTACACCGGCAACGGCGGCACGATCCGCAAGGGCACCGAGCACGAGGTCGCCACCGAGGTCTCCGTGAACACGGCCTTCGGTGTCGAGCGCGTGGTCCGGGACGCCTTCGCCCGCGCCCAGGCCCGCCCCCGCAAGAAGCTGGCGCTGATCCACAAGAACAACGTGCTGACCTTCGCCGGCCACCTGTGGACGAACATCTTCAACAAGGTGGCCGAGGAGTACCCCGAGGTCACCACCGAGTACATGCACGTGGACGCGGCGACCATCTTCCTGGTCACGCAGCCCGAGCGCTTCGACGTGATCGTCACGGACAACCTCTTCGGCGACATCGTCACCGACCTCGCCGCGGCCGTCTCCGGCGGCATCGGCGTCGCCGCCAGCGGCAACATCAACCCGTCCGGCGAGTTCCCCTCGATGTTCGAGCCCGTGCACGGCTCGGCCCCGGACATCGCCGGCCAGGGCAAGGCCGACCCGACCGCCACCGTGCTGTCCGTCGCCCTGCTGCTGCGCCACCTCGGCCTGGAGGCCGAGGCCGCCCGCATCGACGAGGCGGTCGCCGCCGACCTCGGCGAGCGGGCCGGCAAGCCCGCGCGTTCCACCTCGGAGATCGGCGACGCCCTCGCCGTACGCGTAGCCGGCTGACCCGCCGCCGCTTTCCGCAAGCCGCCGGGTCGCATCCGCGTCCGGCGGCTTCCGTGTGTTCCCGCCGGGTGCCACCATCGACCACCGGGCCGGATTCACCCCGTTCCTTCCGCCGCCGCCCCCGGGCGATAATCGAACGCAAGGCCGCGGAATGAGGGAATGCTCGGACGTCCTAGCACTGGTCACCATCAGCGCGGTACCGAGCGCGGCCCGTCACTACAACCGGTGAAGGACATCAACCCATGACGACGCCCACGATCGAGCTCAAGCCCTCCGCCAACCCGCTCTCCGCCGCCGAGCGGGAGGCGATCCTGGCCAACCCCGGGTTCGGCCGCCACTTCACCGACCACATGGTGACGATCAAGTGGACGGAGGGCCGCGGCTGGCACGACGGCCAGCTCGTGCCGTACGCGCCGATCTCCCTCGACCCGGCCACCACGGTCCTGCACTACGCGCAGGAGATCTTCGAGGGCCTGAAGGCCTACCGCCGCCCCGACGGCTCGGTCGCCACGTTCCGTCCGGAGAAGAACGCCGAGCGGTTCCAGCGCTCCGCGCGCCGCCTCGCGATGCCCGAGCTGCCCGTGGAGACGTTCATCGAGGCGTGCGACGCGCTGGTCGCGCAGGACAAGGCGTGGGTGCCGGCCCACGGCGGCGAGGAGTCCCTGTACCTGCGCCCGTTCATGATCGCGACCGAGGTCGGGCTGGGCGTGAAGCCGGCCAACGAGTACCTGTTCCTGGTGATCGCCTCGCCGGCCGGCGCCTACTTCCCGGGCGGGGTGAAGCCGGTCTCCATCTGGGTCTCCGAGGACCGGGTCCGCGCGGTCCCCGGCGGCATGGGCGACGCGAAGACCGGCGGCAACTACGCGGCGTCCCTGCTGGCGCAGGCCGAGGCCGCGACGAAGGGCTGCGACCAGGTCTGCTACCTCGACGCGGTGGAGCACACCTGGGTCGAGGAGCTCGGCGGCATGAACCTGTACTTCGTGTACGGGAACAAGATCGTCACGCCGTCCCTGACCGGTTCGATCCTGGAAGGTGTCACGCGCGACTCCCTGCTCACCGTCGCCCGTGACCTCGGGTACGAGGCCGAGGAGGGCCGGATCTCGGCCGACCAGTGGCAGCGGGACTCGGAGAACGGGTCGCTGACCGAGGTGTTCGCCTGCGGTACGGCCGCGGTCATCACGCCGGTCGGGACGGTGAAGCGGGCCGGGGCCGAGTGGAAGCAGAGCGGGGGAGAGCCGGGCGAGGTCACGCTGAGGCTGCGGCAGGCGCTGCTGGACATCCAGCGGGGCACGGCCGAGGACAAGCACGGCTGGATGCACCAGCTGGGCTAGGCGCCCTCCTGGCCCCGGGGGCTCCGCCCCCGGACCGCCGGCCTCCCGGTCTTCACCCACCCACCACCCGAATCGGCCGGACAGGAAGCCGGACCCGCCTCGCGGACACCCGGCTCTCGGCCTCCGACCGGGTCCTTTGGCCTTCGGCCCCGGCCGCCGCCCTCGCGATGCATCACCGCGTCGCGTGCGGCGCGTCCTCCGTGTCGGCCCCGTGTGCGGGCGTTCCGTCCACCCGACGGTCCCTTCCCGCCGACCCGGACCCCGGGGTCGACAGCAGGTACGCCGCCCCTCCCACCAGGCCCGACAGCAGGAAGCTCACGTCCACCCCGCCCGTCAGGGCCAGCAGCGGGCCCTGGTACGTCGGCAGGGACACCGCCAGGACGCCCACCGTCGCGCCGGCCGCCCAGGAGAGGGTCGCCGGGACGTGCCAGCCGCCGCGGTACCAGTAGACGCCGCCCCGCGCGCGGCGGTTGAAGACCTGGAGGGCGTCCGCGTCGTAGACCCCGCCGCAGCGGGCGAAGCCGATGAGGGTGATGACCGCCCACGGCGTGCCGATCGCCGTCAGGAGCAGCACGAACGACGTCATCGCGTCCTGCGCGGTCGAGTGGTAGTGCCCGGCGAAGACGGCGGCCGTGGCCACCACCGCGACCGTGTACGTCGCCCGCGCCCGGGAGGCGCGCGGCAGGATCGCGTCCAGGTCCAGGCCCATCGAGTACAGCATCAGACCCGCGTTGCCGACCGAGCCCGCCGAGGCCGCGAGCAGCAGCGGGACCAGGTACCAGCCGGGGGCCGCGTCGACCAGCGGGCCCGCGTAGTCGAGGGCGGCCCGGGCCGCGTAGGCCGTGAACGTGCCGAACAGCTGCGGCACCAGCAGCCCCAGCATCAGCCCCAGCCAGGTCGCGTGCAGCACCCGGCGCGAGGAGTGGCGGGCCGGTGAGATGTAGCGGGTGTAGTCGCCGAGCAGGGTGATGAAGGCGACCGGGCCGGACAGTCCGGCCGCCACGGCCGCGAGCAGCCACGTCGGCCAGAACCCGCCCAGCAGGTAGCCGCCGGCCTCCGGCAGCGCGGCCGTCGTGAAGCCGGGGGCGTAGGCGATCACCCCGAGCGCCAGCAGGGCCGTCATGCCGAACGCCAGGGCGCGGGACATCGCGAGCAGCACCCGGTAGCCGTGGACCGCGCCCGCGACGGTGGCCGCGGCGAGCAGCCCGTAGACGAGCGCGTAGGCCGTGTCGCCCTGCGGCAGCCCGGCCAGCCGGCCCAGTACGCCCACCATCACGTCCCCGCCGATCCACACGGTCAGCGCGGTGTAGCCGAGGGCCAGCAGCAGCCCGACCACCGAACCGACCAGGCGGCCCCGGACCCCGAACTGGGCGCCGGAGGACGTCGAGAGGTTGGTGCCGGTGCGCAGGGAGACCAGCGCCAGCGGGGCGGTGAACACCACGCCCACCACCGTGCCCGCCAGCACGGCGCCGACCGACGACCACCAGTCGAGACCGAAGGACGGCGGCAGCCAGCCGAAGACGATCACGCCCAGGCAGAGGTTGGAGCCCAGCAGGATCGAGACGAGGTCGCGTGGCCCGCTGGTGCGTTCCTCCTCGGGGATGGTGTCGACTCCGCGCTGTTCGATCGGCATGCTGGTCTCCCTCGGTTAGAACGACGTTCAATGTGATGTGCACGATGGTCCTCCGTCAACCTTCCGGTGACAGGAATTTCATGTTTAGAGTGATGCTCTAAACGGAGGGAGTGACATGCGGCTGACCCCGACCGAACGCGACCGGCTGCTGCTCTTCGGCGCCGCCGAGCTGGCCCGCGCCCGCAGGGCCAGAGGGCTCAGGCTGAACGTCCCCGAGGCGACCGCGCTCATCGCCGACACGGTGTGCGAGGCCGCCCGGGACGGCCGACGGCTCGCGGAGGCCGTCGAGGCCGCCCGGTCCGTCCTGGGGCCCGACGACGTGCTGCCCGGTGTGGCCGACGTCGTCACCGAGGTCCACGTCGAGGCGGTCTTCGACGACGGCTCGCGGCTCGCGGTCGTCTCCGACCCCATCGGCGGCGGCAGCGGACCCGAGGCGCCGGGCGCGCTGCTGCCCGGGCCGGAGCACGCCGAGCCGGAGCCGCAGGTGCGGCTGACGGTGCTGAACACCGCCACTGTGCCGGTCTCCGTCACCTCCCACTTCCACTTCTTCGAGGCCAACCCGCGCCTGGACTTCGCCCGCGAGCGGGCCTACGGCATGCGGCTCGCCGTGCCCGCCGGGTCCTCGGTGCGGTTCGGACCGGGACAGAGCGCCGAGGTCGGGCTGGTGCCGATCGGCGGCGACCGGATCGCGATCGGCTTCGCCGGGCTGGTCGACGGACCGCTGGACGCCCCGGGCGCCCGCGAGGAGGCACTGCGCCGCGCCGCCGCCTGCGGCTATCTCGGCGTACCGGACACACCCGAGCAGGAGGTCGGGCGATGAGCCGCCCAGGAGGACACCCGGCACAGGCCCGCCGGCTCACCCCGTACGAGTACGCCGCCACCCACGGCCCCCGCGCCGGGGACCGCGTCCGCCTCGGCGACTCCGGGCTGACCGTCCGCGTCGAGTCGGACTCCCAGCGGCACGGGGACGAGTTCCTCGCCGGGTTCGGCAAGACCGCCCGCGACGGACTGCACCTCAAGGCCGCCGCCGTCCGGGACACCTGTGACGTCGTGATCAGCAACGTCGTGGTGATCGACGCCGCACAGGGCATCCGCAAGGTCTCCCTCGGCATCCGTGAGGGCCGCATCCACGCGATCGGGCGGGCCGGGAACCCCGACACGCTCGACGGGGTCGACGTCGTCGTCGGCACGGGCACCTCGATCGTCTCCGGTGAGGGGCTCATCGCCACCGCCGGAGCCGTCGACACCCACGTCCACCTGCTGTCGCCGCGCATCATGGAGGCCTCGCTCGCCTCCGGCGTGACCACGATCATCGGGCAGGAGTTCGGGCCCGTGTGGGGTGTGGGCGTCAACTCCCCCTGGGCGCTGCGGCACGCGTTCGGCGCCTTCGACGCCTGGCCCGTCAACATCGGCTTCCTCGGCCGGGGTTCCTCCTCGCACGAGGCACCCCTGGTGGAGGCCCTCGCCGAGGGCGGCGCCTCGGGCTTCAAGGTGCACGAGGACATGGGCGCCCACACCCGCGCCCTGGACACCGCCCTGCGCGTCGCCGAGGAGCACGACGTCCAGGTCGCCCTGCACAGCGACGGCCTGAACGAGTGCCTCTCCGTGGAGGACACCCTGTGCGTGCTGGAGGGCCGGACCATCCACGCCTTCCACATCGAGGGCTGCGGCGGCGGGCACGTCCCCAACGTCCTGAAGATGGCGGGCGTCCCGAACGTCATCGGCTCCTCCACCAACCCGACCCTGCCCTTCGGCCGGGACGCCGTCGCCGAGCACTACGGCATGATCGTCTCCGTCCACGACCTCAAGACCGACCTGCCCGGCGACGCCGCCATGGCCCGCGACCGCATCCGCGCCGGGACCATGGGCGCCGAGGACGTCCTGCACGACCTGGGCGCCATCGGCATCACCTCCTCGGACGCGCAGGGCATGGGCCGCGCCGGCGAGACGGTCCGCCGCACCTTCGCCATGGCCGGGAAGATGAAGGCCGAGCTCGGCGACCCCGGCGTCGGCCACGACAACGAGCGCGTCCTGCGCTACATCGCCAAGCTGACCATCAACCCGGCCATCGCCCACGGCCTGGCGCACGAGGTCGGGTCGCTGGAGGTGGGCAAGCTCGCCGACATCGTGCTGTGGCGCCCGGAGTACTTCGGCGCCAAGCCGCAGCTCGTGCTCAAGGCCGGCTTCCCGGCCTACGGCGTGACCGGCGACCCGAACGCGGCGACCGACACCTGCGAACCCCTCGTGCTGGGACCGCAGTTCGGTGCGCACGGGGCGACGCCGGCCGAGATCTCGGTGGCCTTCGTCGCGCAGGCCGCCGTCGACCAGGGGCACGACCTGCTGCCCACCCGCCGGCGCAGGGTCGCGGTGCGCGGCACGCGCGGCATCGGCCCCGCCGACCTGCGCCTCAACTCCCGCACCGGGTCCGTGGACGTCGACCAGCGCACCGGTCTGGTCACCCTCGACGGCGAGCCGCTGCGCTCCCGGCCGGCCGAGTCCGTCTCCCTCAACCGTCTCTACTTCCTCTGAGGTCAACGATGCCCGCAGCCGCCGACGGCTTCCGCATGCCCGCCGAATGGGCTCCGCACGAGCGCACCTGGATGGCCTGGCCGTCCCCCAACCCCACCTTCGACGACCCCGGCGAACTCGCCGCCGCCCGCGCGGCCTGGGCGTCGGTCGCCCGCGCGGTGCGCCGCTTCGAGCCGGTGACGGTGGTGTGCGGTCCGGGACAGGCCGCCGAGGCCGCGGCCCTGCTCGGGCCGGACGTCGACACCGTCGAACGGGACCTCGACGACGCCTGGATGCGTGACATCGGCCCGACCTTCCTCATCGACGGACGCGGTGAACTGGCCGCCGTCGACTGGACGTTCAACGGCTGGGGCGCCCAGGAGTGGGCCCGCTGGGACCACGACGCGAAGATCGCCGGGTACGTCGCGGACCTCGCCGGTGCCCGGACGTACGCCTCTGCGCTGGTCAACGAGGGCGGGGCGATCCACGTCGACGGCGAGGGCACGGTCCTGCTCACCGAGACGGTCCAGCTCGGCCCCGAGCGCAACCCCGGGTGGACCCGGGAGCAGGCCGAGGCCGAGATCCACGCGCAGCTCGGCACGCGCAAGGCGATCTGGCTGCCGCGCGGCCTGACCGGCGACTACCCTCCCCACGGCTTCGGCACCCTCGGCCACGTCGACATCGTCGCGGCGTTCGCCCGCCCGGGCGTCGTGGTGGCGCACTCCCAGCCGGACCCCGCCCACCCCGACCACGAGGTGACCCGGGAGGTCATCGGTCTGCTGAAGGCGCAGACGGACGCGCGCGGCCGGCGTCTGGAGGTCGTGGAGGTCCCCGCCCCGACCGTGCTGGAGGCCGACGGCCACTGGGCCGACTACTCGTACATCAACCACTACCTCTGCAACGGCGGCGTGGTGCTGTGCGGCTTCGACGACCCGCGCGACGAGATCGCCGCGGGCATCTTCCGCCGCCTCTTCCCCGAGCGGACCGTGACCCTGGTCGACGCCCGGACGATCTTCGCCGGCGGCGGGGGCATCCACTGCATCACGCAGCAGCAGCCGAGGACGGCCGTCAGGTAGAACGTACGGGTGAACGAAACGCTGCGCCGCGCGTCCCGCGACCACGACCGCACCAAGCCGCCGGGCCCCCGGACAGCCCCCGACGCGGCCCCGCACGAACACCCGGCCCCCGCGCGACCCACCCGCGCGGGCCGGCCCGCGACGCACAAACCGCGATCCGGGCACCACGCGACGCAGGGCCCGGGTCCCCGTGCGGGCGCGATCCCGGCGGCGCCCTGTGCGGTTCACGCGATCCTGGTGGTGCCCCACCCGGTGGGAAGGACCCCGGCGGTGCCCTGCGCGGTGGCGAACCCGTGAGTTCCGCTGCCGCGCCCCGTCGTCGTACCCCGGCTCCGCCCCGTGAGGACGTGCTCGCCGCCGCCATGGCGATGATCGCCGAGCGTGGGCTGGAGAAGCTCACCATGGCCGCGCTCGGCCGCGAGGTCGGGATGAGCAGCGGTCATCTGCTCTACTACTTCGGCTCCAAGGACGAACTGCTGCTGCGCACCCTGGAGTGGAGCGAGGGCCGGCTCGGGGCCGAGCGTGCCCTGCTGCTGACCCGGGCCGCCCCGGCACGCGAGCGGCTCGACGCCTACGTCGACCTGTACGTCCCCGACGGCCACCGCGACCCGCACTGGACCCTGTGGCTGGAGGTCTGGAACCGCTCGCAGGGCGCCGACGAGAACGCCCGTGACCGGCAGGCCGCCATCGAGGGCGCCTGGCACCGCGACCTGGTCGCCCTGCTTGCCGAGGGCATCTCGCGCGGCGAGTTCCGCCGCGTCGACCCGGACCGCTTCGCCGCCCGGCTGCGCGCCCTGCTGGACGGCCTGTCCATCCATGTGGCGATCGGCCTGCGCGGCACTGACCGGGCCCAAGTCCTCGGCCACGTGCGCGAGTTCCTCGCCGACGGCCTCCTCGCGGACGCCTGAACGCACGCCCGGGTCGTACTCATTACGACGGATTGACCCGTGACCGAGTGTGCTGTTGGCTCTGGGGAGCCCTCGGCGCGGGGCCGGGGGAGCAGCGTCCACGGGGAACACAGGGGGAACAGCACATGACCAGCACCAGGAGGGCCACGTCCGTCGCGCTCGGCGTGGCCCTGGCCGTCACGCTCGGCGCCGCCGCACTGCCCGCGACCGCCGCACCCGCGCCGCCGCGGACCGAGAAGGCGAGCCTCGCCCCGGACGGCACCGAGGGCAACGGCCCCTCCGGCGGCCCCGGTCTGAGCGCCGACGGCCGTCATCTGGCCTTCGTCTCCAGCGCCGGCAACCTCGTCGCCGGCGACACCGACGGCACCGCCGACGCCTTCGTCCGCGACCTGCGGACCGGCACGACCAGGATGGCCGGCCGCGCGGTCGAGGGCTCCGTCGACGACGTCGCGCTCAGCGGCGACGGCCGGCACCTGGCCTTCAGCGCCACCGATCCCGCCGACGGCCGCAGTCACGTCTGGGTCGAGGACCTGCAGGCCGGCGCCCTGCAGCGCATCGAGGACACCGTCGCCCCCGGCTACGACACCGGCCGGCAGCCGGCCCTCAGCGCCGACGGCCGCTACGTCGCGTTCGTCGCCCAGCAGTCCGGACTCCCGGAGGGCGAGGACCGCTGGGGCCGCGTCTACCGCGTCGACCGCACCAGCGGCGAGGCCGTCCGCGTCAGCCAGGTCCCCGCCGCGGGGGACCGCAAGACCGCCGCCACGAACCCGTCCATCAGCGCCGACGGCCGGCGCGTCGCCTACCGGTTCCTCGTGCCGCACCCCGCCTCGGGCGACTGGAGCGACGCCTGGGTCCGGGACGTGCCGAGCGGCGAGCTGATCCAGGCCGACCGGGCCCCGGACGGCCGGACCTCCGACGGGCAGACCGAGTTCCCGCGGATCAGCGCCGACGGACGGTACGCCGTCTTCGGCTCCCTCGACACGCAGCTCACGCCCGGGGACACCAACCAGGGCCACAACGTCTTCGTCCGCGAGCTGCGGACCGGCGAGCTGCGCCGGATCGACGCCGGCCCGGCCGCCTTCACCGCCTTCGGGCAGCTCAGCGCCCACAACCGGTACCTGGCCTTCGTCTCGGCCGACCCGGGCGACACCGGCCACACCCACCGCGCCTACGTCCGCGACCTGCGCACCGGGCGCACGACCCTCGTCAGCGCGGACGCCCGGGGCGGTCCCAACGACCAGAGCGTGTCCCCGCCCGTCCTCGACCGGCACGGACGCACGGTCGCCTTCGCCAGTGCCTCACCCGACCTCGTGCCCGGCGACACGTACGACACCTCGCACGTCTACGTCCGTCACCTGAAGTGACCGACCGCATCCTGAGACAACCGTGAGCGGGGCGCGGGGGTTGTGCCAGACTGCCCCCGTGCTCTCGTTCGCCATGATTATTGGCAGCAGGCGCGCCGGTCCGCAGTGACCGTCACGTACGACCAGGTACGGGCGGACACCGTCGTCCTCGACCCGCGCGCAGACCTCTCGCACCCGCGAGAGGTTTTTCGCATTTCTGGCCCACCCGCAGCCGGAGGCGAGAGCGCGAGGGAGTATGTGAGGGCGGTGGAGCCGGTCATTCCGGTACGACCGAGATCCCATCCTCAGGAGCCTTGACACCATGACCGCTACCAGCGAGCTCGACGATTCGTTCCACGTCTTCGACACCACCCTGCGCGACGGCGCGCAGCGGGAGGGCATCAACCTCACCGTCGCGGACAAGCTCGCCATCGCACGGCACCTGGACGACTTCGGCGTGGGCTTCATCGAGGGCGGCTGGCCCGGCGCGAACCCCCGGGACACCGAGTTCTTCGCCCGCGCCCGGGAGGAGATCCGCTTCCGTCACGCTCAGCTGGTCGCGTTCGGCTCCACCCGCCGCGCCGGCGCAAGGGCCGCGGAGGACCCTCAGGTCAGGGCCCTGCTGGAGTCCGGCGCCCCGGTGATCACCCTGGTCGCCAAGTCGCACGACCGCCATGTCGAACTCGCCCTGCGCACGACCCTCGACGAGAACCTGGAGATGGTCCGCGACACGGTCTCCTTCCTGAAGGAGCAGGGCCGCCGGGTCTTCGTGGACTGCGAGCACTTCTTCGACGGCTACCGCGCCAACCCGGAGTACGCGAAGTCGGTCGTCCGCACGGCCTCCGAGGCCGGCGCGGACGTCGTGGTCCTGTGCGACACCAACGGCGGCATGCTCCCGGCGCAGATCCAGGCGGTCGTCGCCACGGTCCTGGCCGACACCGGCGCCCGGCTCGGCATCCACGCCCAGGACGACACGGGCTGCGCGGTGGCCAACACCCTCGCGGCGGTCGACGCGGGCGCCACGCACGTGCAGTGCACGGCCAACGGCTACGGCGAGCGCGTCGGCAACGCCAACCTCTTCCCGGTCGTGGCGGCCCTGGAACTGAAGTACGGCAAGCGGGTCCTGCCCGAGGGGCACCTGTGCGAGATGACCCGCATCTCGCACGCCATCGCCGAGGTCGTCAACCTCACGCCCTCCACGCACCAGCCGTACGTGGGCCTGTCCGCCTTCGCCCACAAGGCGGGACTGCACGCCTCGGCCATCAAGGTCGACCCGGACCTGTACCAGCACATCGACCCCGAGCAGGTCGGCAACACCATGCGGATGCTGGTCTCCGACATGGCCGGGCGCGCCTCCATCGAGCTCAAGGGCAAGGAACTCGGCATCGACCTCGGCGACGACCGCGAGCTGGTCGGCCGGGTCGTCGAGCGGGTCAAGGAGCGCGAACTCAGGGGCTACACCTACGAGGCCGCCGACGCGAGCTTCGAGATCCTGCTGCGCACCGAGGTGCAGGGCAAGCCGCCGCGCTACTTCGAGGTCGAGTCCTGGCGGGCCATCGTCGAGGACCGGCCCGACGGGTCCCACGCGAACGAGGCGACCGTCAAGCTGTGGGCCAAGGGCGAGCGCATCGTCGCCACGGCCGAGGGCAACGGCCCGGTCAACGCACTGGACCGGGCCCTGCGCGTCGGGCTGGAGAAGATCTACCCGCAGCTCGCCAAGCTGGAGCTGGTGGACTACAAGGTCCGCATCCTCGAAGGCAAGCACGGCACCAACTCGACGACCCGGGTGCTGATCTCCACCTCCGACGGCTCGGGCGAGTGGTCGACGGTGGGCGTCGCCGACAACGTCATCGCCGCGAGCTGGCAGGCCCTGGAGGACGCGTACACGTACGGCCTGCTGCGCGCGGGAGTCGAGCCGGCGCAGTAGCCGCGGGCGGGCCGCGGGTCCCGGCTGCCCGGGCCGGGACCCGCGGACCTCACATCGCCGTGTCGCGGGAGCGGGGGCCGGGGAGGTCGCCGTTCCTGTCCCGGCCCGGGGTGCGGTCGAGGCGGAAGAGGCCCGCCGCGTGCGGACGCCGGCCTTCGGCGTGGGACGTGGAGCGGGTGAGTTCCTCGACGCCGTCGGCCAGGTAGCCGACCCACGCCGTGCCCTCGTCCTCGATGATCCGCTGCGCGTCCGTGCGCAGCCGCTCGATCACCGCGAGCAGCGCGGCCTGCTCCTTGTCGCTGGGGGAGTCGGTGGTGCGCAGGTACGCCTGCGCCCAGTCGGACTGCGCCCTCTTCAGAAGCTGCTGCAGCGCCAGCTGGGTGCGGATGTAGCGGGTCCAGGACGCGGAGAAGCCGAAGATCCGGTCGAACAGGACGCAGCCCGCCCCGCCGGCCAGGAACACGAAGCCCCACTCGGGCTGCACGGCCGTGGGCGCGGCGGCGTGCACCAGCGGCGTGATCGTGCCGGCGACGCCGAGCAGCGCGGCCAGCGCCCGCAGCGACCGCGACCACATCGCCGGGCCCTGGCGCCGGGCCAGGTACCAGTCGATCGCCGACGTCACCTCGGCCTCGGCGTGCCGGAACAGCTCCCACAACAGGTCGGCCCGCGTCCGCGACCGGTCCAGCTCGGCGAGTGCGGACACCGTCATGTCCGCGGCTCTGCGTCTTCCGAACATGCCCCTCTTCCCGCCCCTTCTGCTGCGACCGCTCGGCCGGACCGGCCGGACCGGCCCACGGCGGTGGGCCAGGAGGCATCGTAGGCGCAGCCGCCTCCCGAAATCCCTGCCCTCACGGATATCCGTTTCTGTACCGGTTCAGGTAGCTTCGAACATATGAGGGCCGCACTGGTGCGCACTGTCGTACGCCTGCTGATCGTGCCGGTCGCCGCCGTACTGGCGGTACTGCTGGCCGGTGCGCCCGGTGCGCACGCGGCCACCGACCTGACGGAGGTCGCCCGGGAACTGCGCGAGAACCCCGTGTACGTCGATCCGGCCGCCGCCGGCCAGCTGGCGGAGTCGGACGCGCAGGCGCTCGCCGACAAGATCCGGGACGCGGACAAGCCCGTCTTCGTGGCCGTCCTCCCCGCCGGGTACCCCACCCAGGACCTCTTCCGGAACCTGCGCACCGAGACCGGCGTGACCGGCCTGTACGGCATCCGCCTCGGTGACCGGTTCGACGCCCGCGCGGACAGCTCCGTGATGAGCCGCCAGTCGGTGTCCAACCTGGTCACGGCCGTGCGCGGCGCGGGCGACGCCAAGGCCCAGCTGAACGACTTCGTCGACGACGCCCTGCGCAACGTGGGCGGCACCGCCCCGAGCAGCTGGAGCGACGGCTCGCGCGGCGACGTGCCGGTCGGCGGGCTGATCACGGTCGGTGCCCTGGTCGCGGCCGGCGGTGCGGGCGCCTACGCCGTGGTGCGGCGCAACCGGCGCCGCCACGAGGAGGAGCAGCGGGCCGCGCTGGAGAAGCTGCGGGTGGTCGTCGACGAGGACATCACCGCGTTCGGCGAGGAGCTCGACCGCCTCGACTTCCACCCCGGGGAACCCGGCGCCGACGACGCCATGCGCGGCGACTACGAACGCGCGCTGGACGCCTACGAGCAGGCCAAGTCCCTGATGGCCGCGGCGGTGCGGCCGGAGGACGTGAAGGCCGTCACCGAGGCCGTGGAGGACGGCCGGTTCTCCCTGGCGCGACTCGCCGCGCGCCGTGCGGGCGAGCCGCTGCCGGAGCGCCGCCCGCCCTGCTTCTTCGACCCGCGGCACGGCCCGTCGGTCACCGACGCGAGCTGGACGCCGCCGGGTGGCGCCGCGCGTGAGGTGCCGGTCTGCGCGGCCGACCGGACGCGGCTCGCCGAGGGCCGCGACCCGGTGATCCGCGAGGTCGACACCGCTGACGGCCGCCGCCCCTACTGGGAGGCCGGCCCGGCCTACGGCCCCTGGGCCGGTGGCTACTTCGGCGGCGGGCTGCTGCCCGGCCTGCTGGTGGGCACCATGCTCGGCAGCATGATGGCCGCCCCGGCCTACGGGGCCGACTACGGCTCCGGCTACGGCGACTTCGGCGGCTACGAGGGCGGCGACGTCTCGGGTGCCGACTTCAGCTCCGGCGACTTCGGCGGTGACTTCGGAGGAGGCTTCGGGGGCGGCGACTTCGGCGGGGGAGGGGACTTCGGCGGCGGCTTCTGACACCGCGTCGATCCCGGGGCCGGAAGGCGCGGCGGGCTAGGCGCGGCCGGGGGAGCGGGCCGGCCGGTGCTCCGACGGTTCGCCCCCGCTCGCGGTCACGGCCTGGTCCCCGCGTCCGCCGCCGCGGTGCACCACGACGACGGCCGTGAGGCAGACGGCCAGCCCGAGTGTGGTCTGGACGCCGAACGGCTCCCCGAACATCAGCGCCCCCCAGACGGCCGTCACCGGCGCCATGAGGAACATCAGGGTGTTGACCTTGGTGACCCCGGAGCGCTTGAGGATGAGCCAGTACAGCCCGTACCCGCCGAATGTGGACAGTCCCACCAGCCAGGCCACCGCGATCCAGAACCCGGGCTCGGCGGGCGGCGTGGCGGCCCCGGCGCCCAGCGCGAGCACGCTGAAGAGGACGGCGCTGGTGGCGCAGTGGACGGTCAGCGACACCGAGGGCGCGACCCGCGAGCGGGACCGGCTCTCCAGGAACGTCGCCGCGACCAGGGACAGCATGCCGAGCAGCGGGATGGCGTACGCCCACCAGGCCACGCCGGTGCCGGAGGCCGCGTCGGCCAGGGTGACCACGGCGACACCGCTCAGCCCCAGGGCGAGGCCCGCCCACTGCCGGCCCGAGACGTACTGCCCGAGCAGTGGCCCCGCCAGGGCTCCGGCGACCAGCGGCTGCACCCCGTCGATCAGGGCGGTGGTGCCGCTGGAGACGCCGAGCTGGATCGCGTAGTAGACGCTGAGCAGGTAGCCGCTCTGCGACAGCACGCCGATCACGGCCTGCCGGGTGACGTCCCGGGCGGTGAGCCCCCGCCAGGCCGGGCGCAGCAGGACGGCGACGGCCACGAGGACGACGGCCAGCGGCAGGAAGCGCCACATCAGGATGGTCGGCGCGGACGCGCTGCCCGCGCCGAGCTTGGCGCCGATGAAGCCGGAACTCCAGCACAGGACGAAGGCGAGGGACAGGAGGATGTTCACGACATCACAACCACTATACAGATCGGTATACCCGTTCCCAGTCCACTATACAGATCGGTATACTCGACTGCCATGGGTACCCCTGCCGAGACCCCGCACCGGATCGTGATGACCCCCGCCGCCCGCCGCGCCCTCGACGCCGCCGCCCGGCTGTTCTACGAGCGCGGCATCCATGCCGTCGGGGTCGACCTCATCGCCGCCGAGGCCGGGGTGACGAAGAAGACCCTCTACGACCGGTTCGGCTCCAAGGAGCAGATCGTCGTGGAGTACCTGGCCGACCGGGACGAGCGCTGGCGTGAGTTCCTCGCCCGGCACCTGGACGCGGCCGGACCCGATCCCCGCGCACGGGTCCTGGCCGTCTTCGACGCCACGGGCGCCTGGGCCGCGGACCTCAGCCCCAAGGGGTGCAGCATGGTCAACGCCCACGCGGAGATCAGCGACCCGGCCCATCCGGCCCACCCGGTCATCACAGGCCAGAAGCGGTGGATGCTCGACCTGTTCACCCGGCTCGCCGAGGACATCGCCCCGGACCGGGCCGGCGCACTGGCCCGGACGCTGATGCTGCTCCACGAGGGCGCCCTGGTCGCGCACGGCCTCGGCATCTTCCCCGACGCCGCCGCCTCCGCCCGCGAACAGGCCCGCGCCCTGCTCGCGTAGCGGCCGGCACCCGTCCTACTGCCTGCCTACGGTGGTGCCATGAACGCCTCCGACGACACCGGCCCCCTCGCCTTCGCGACCGTGGCCGAGCTGGACTCCTGGCTGACCGCCCATCCGGCTCCGCACCCCGGGTTGTGGGTGGAGGTCGCGAAGAAGGGATCGGGCATCCCCTCCGTCAGCGCCGCCGACGTCAACGACGTGGCGCTGTGCCACGGCTGGATCACCGGGCAGCGCAAGGCACTCGACGCCTCGCGCTACCTCCAGCGGATCACCCCGCGGCGGCCCGGCAGCCTCTGGTCCATGGTCAACGTCCGCCGGGTCGGCGAACTGACCGCCGAGGGCCGGATGCGTCCGGGCGGGCTCGCGGAGGTGGCGGCCGCGCGGGCGGACGGACGGTGGGACGCGGCGTACGCGTCGCAGAAGGAGGCCGGGGTCCCCGACGACCTGGCGGCGGCACTGGAGCGCAACCCCCGGGCCGCGGCGGCCTTCCAGGCGCTCGGCCGCACGGACCGCTACCTGACGATGCTCGGCGTGCTCCGCGCCAGGACGGCGAGCCTCCGGCAGGCCAGAGTGGCGGCGGCCATGGCAGACTTGGAGTCCCGGGCCGAGCCGCCCCCCTGAGCCCCCTCCGCAACGTCGCCGACACCCCGCCGCAGCTCCGCCACCGGCGCCGGTCCGGCCACGCCGTCGGCGCCGGCGGTCCGGCCACGCCGTCGCCCGCCGCGGTGGTCCGGCTACGCCGCCACGCGCGGTGGTCCGGCTATGCCGCCACGCGCAGTCGTCCGGCTACGCCGCCGCGCGCGGTGGTCCGGCTACGCCGCCACGTGCAGTCGTCCGGCCGCGCCGCCGCCCGCCACGGTCCGGCTACGCCGCCCGCCACGGTCCGGCTACGCCGTCGCCCACCGCGGTCCGGCCATGCCGTCGCCCGACCCCTTCCGGCCACGCCGTATCCCGACCGATCCGTCGCTCGGCCCCGCACCACCTCCGCGCCGGGACGCCGCGCCCCAGCCCTCTTCGCACACCGGACTCCCCGGCGCCTCCCACACACACCGACGGCCCGGCGCCGCCCCGGCGCCGGGCCTCGTGAACTGCTGGTCAGAGCGTGGACGCCGCCGAGGCGATGGCGGAGGCGAAGGTCGAGACCTCCGTGTAGACGCCGGGCGCCTCGGGCCGGGCGCAGCCCTCGCCCCAGCTGACGATGCCGACCTGGATCCAGGAGCCGGCGTTGTCCTTGCGGAACATCGGGCCGCCGGAGTCGCCCTGACAGGTGTCGACGCCGCCCGCGTCGAAGCCGGCGCAGATCTCCTCGTTCGCGACGAGGCCGCTGTACAGACCGCCGTAGGCCTTGCAGGCGGCGTCGCTGACGAACGGCACGGTCGCCTTCAGCAGGTAGCGCTGCTGGGCGCCGCCCTCGCGGTTCGCGCCCCAGCCGGCGACGGTGAAGTCACCGGTGTTGTACTGCGTGGTGGTGGCGATCTTCAGGGTCGGCAGGTTGATGGGCTGGGCGAGCTTGATGAGCGCCCAGTCCTTGCCCGTGCCGTTGTAGCCGGGGGCGCGCAGCACCTTGGTGGAGCGGACCTGGACGCGGCCGCTGGTGGACTGCAGGTCGACGACGCCCGCCGTGGCGGTGATGCTCGTGTTGTTGCCGGAGCTGCCCACGCAGTGCGCGGCCGTGAGCACGATCTGCTGGGTGTAGAGCGCGCCGCCGCAGCCCATCGAGAGCCGGACCATGAACGGGAACTCGCCCTGCGCGGCCCGGGTTCCGCCCACGACGGGCGAGGGGGCGGCCTGCGCGGCGGAGACGGGCTGGAGGCTGGCGATCGCGAGGGCGGCGGCCCCGAGGGCCGCGCATCTCTTGAGAGCCATGAGGAGTCTCTTCAACGTGATGCCTTCCGTGGGGGGTTGACCGGGGAGACGTGCAACCGAAGCATCATTTGACGAGTACATGACAGCGCCACAGCAAAAAAGAACGTCCATGTGCTGGCATGGACTGGTCAAAATTCTGCTGCTGGATTATGGGAACGCCGACGGTTCTCGCACAAGGGGCGAGATCCGGCCAGGCCGGCCCGGCGGGGGTTCGCCGGGCCGGTGCCGCCGGTTCACGCGTTGCGGATCGCCGAGATGTCGAAGCTGAGCTTGATCTTGTCGGAGACCAGCACGCCACCGGTCTCCAGCGCGGCGTTCCAGGTCAGGCCCCACTCGGAGCGCAGGATCTGCGCCTTGCCCTCGAAGCCGACGCGCTCGTTGCCGAAGGGGTCCTTCGCGGCGCCGTTGAACTCCAGGTCGATCGTCAGGGGGCGGGTGGTGCCGAGGATCGTCAGATCGCCGGTGATCCGGTAGTCGTCACCGCCGAGCGCCTCAGCCTTGGTGGAGCGGAACGTCATGGTCGGGAACTCGTCCGCCTTGAAGAAGTCCGCGCTCTTGAGGTGCCTGTCGCGGTCGGCGTTGCCCGTCTCGATGCTGTCCATCACGACGTCCAGCGAGGCCGTGGAGCGCGAGGGGTCCGCGCCGTCGAGGTGGAGCGTGCCGGTGAAGTCCTGGAAGCTGCCCTTGACGTTCGTGACCATGGCGTGGCGGGCGACGAACCCGATCGTCGAGTGCGCGGGGTCGATCGTGTAGTCGCCGGTCAGGGCGGCGAGCTCCGGGGTCACGGCGGTGCCCGTGAAGGTCGCGGTCTCGGTGTCGGTGCGGCTGAAGATGCTCATGGGGTGCCTCCTGGGCCTGATGTTGAATGTTGAACTACTCAACGGGATCCACCGTAGGCCTATTCCGTTCAATCTTCAACATCTTCGGCGGGTGTGTCGGCATCGGGTTTCCGCGGCCCGCTGCCCGGGGTGTCCGTACCGCCGCCTGGCGGCACCGGCCGTCCCCGGACGGGTGGTTCCGCGCCGATCGGGTGCACGACGCCGCGACCCGCGGTTCACCTGGGCGGTGGGGCCCGCCGGCCGTTGAGCGGGACCACCGGGGCGAGGGGGTGCGGTGGCGGTGCACCGCGGGAGGAGGTTCCGTAGCAAAGGACGGTAGGGAGACAGACGAGGCACAGCGCAGGGGAGACGACTCGTGACACTCACCGGCTCCGGCCCGGCCCACGACCCACCGGCCCACACCCCACGCCGTGCCGGCGCCCCCGTGCCCGCCCGCACGCGCGTCTACGGGCCGGAACGGCGTCTCGACCGGCGCGTGGCCCTGGTCACCGGCGCCTCCTCGGGCATCGGGGCGGCCACGGCCCGGCGCTTCGCCATGGACGGCTGGCAGCTCCTGCTCAACGGACGCGACCGGTACCGCCTGGAGCGGACCGCCGCCGGCACGTCGGCCGTCGTGCTGCCCGCCGACCTCGCCGCCCCGGACGGTCCGCGCCTGCTGGCCCGGTCCGCGCTGCACACGACCGGCCGGGTCGACGTCCTGGTCGCCGGGGCGGGGATCCGCTGGACGGGCCCCTTCGCCGCCATGCCGCACACCGACATCGACCGCGTGCTGACCCTGGACCTCAACGCCACGCTCCACCTCGTGCGCGAGGTCCTGCCGACGATGATCGCGGCCGGTCGGGGCCGGGTGGTGCTGCTCGGCGCGCGCGCGGGCGCCGGGGAGGAAGCGGTGTACCGCGCCGCCCAGGCCGGCCTCGCCGCCTTCGCCGGGGCGCTCCGCGAGGAACTGCGCGGCACGGGCGTCGGCGTGACCTTCGTCGTCCCCGGACCCGTCGACACGGCGTCCCGCACCCACCGGGCCGGCCTCCTCACCCCCGGCGAGGTCGCCGCCACGATCTTCGACGCGGTCCGCCGCCACCGGGACGAGGCGCACGTGGCGCCGCCGGCCGAGTCCCGCGCCCGCGCGCTGGGCCCGGGTCTCTACCGCCGCCTGCGGGACCGCTTCGGCTGAGGGTCCCGCGCCCGTGGCGCACGGACGCGGCGGTCCACTGATCGACGAGCTGGGAGGCGTTCCGGTCACCCTGCGGTACGAGCCCGAGCACCCCACCGGACCGGAGCCGTCTCCTCGTTCCGCCATCCCGGGCACTGCGGCCGGATCCTCCGTTCAGGTGAGCGGCCTCCCGTGGTAGGGCAGGGGCATGACTGCACAGCGGCGTGTGTCCCTCCGTCGTACCGGCACGGCCGCCGGCCCGAGCCGGCGCCGTGCCCTGCTGCTGGCCGCCGTGGCACTCGCGGCGACCGGGGGCGCCACGCCCACGGCCCGGGTCGCGGAAGCTCCCGGCGACCCGTACGACACCCTGCGCGGGCGCTGGCTCGGCATCGCCCTCGGCACGGGCTACGACCCGCAGGCGGAGCCGTACGCCTCCCGGCTCGCGTCCACCGGCGCCCTCGCCCGGGAACTGCTCGCCCAGCTGGCCCCTGCGGTTGACTCCCTCTGGCCCGGGCACCCCTTCGACCCGCCAGCCGGCATCACCCGCAGCTACAACCGCCTGTGGACCATGACCCAGGCCTACGTCCAGCAGGGCACCGGCTCGACCGGCGACCCGGACCTCCTCGCCGGCATCCTGCGCGGCCTCGACCACCTCTCCGTCACCGTCTACCACCCCGGCACCACCCGCTACGGCAACTGGTGGGAGTGGCAGATCGGCAGCCCCCGCCTGCTCATGGACATCACGGCCGCCCTCCACGACCGGCTGGGCGACGCCCGGATCGCGGCCGCCTGCGCCGCCGTCGACCACTTCGTCCCCGATTCCGCCCTCGGCGACTACTCCGGCACCTCCACCGGCGCCAACCGTGTCGACCTGTGCCGCTCCGTCGCCCTGCGCGGCATCCTCGGCCGCGCCCCGGACCGGATCGCCCTCGCCCGCGACGCGCTCTCCCCGGTCTTCCCGTACGTCACGACGGGCGACGGCCTCCACGCCGACGGGTCCTTCGTGCAGCACACATGGGTCGCCTACTCGGGCACCTACGGGCAGGTCATGCTCGACGGCCTGGCCAGACTCTTCGCCCTGCTCGCCGGCTCCGACTGGGAGGTCACCGACCCGAACCGGCAGACCGTCCTCGACAGCGTCGAACGGGCCTACGCACCGCTCATCCACGACGGACTCGTCATGGACAGCGTCAACGGCCGTGCCATCAGCCGCGGCCACCTCACCGGCGACGACCGACGCATCCTGCGCAGCGACCACTTCCACGGCCACCAGCTCATCGCGGCCATCGCCCTCCTCGCGGACGCCGCGAGCCCGGCGGAACGGGACTGCTGGCACGCACGCATCAAGGGCTGGATCGAACGCGACACGGTGACACCACTCCTGACGGCGCCCCAGTTCGGCGTCGCCACCCTCGCCCGGCTGCACGCCATCGCCGCCGCGCCCGTACCCGCCGCCCCCGAACCGACCGGCCACCACCTCTTCGCCGCCATGGACCGCGCCGTCCACCGCCGCCCCGGCTTCACCGTGAACATCGCCATGGCCAGCGACCGCATCGCCCACTACGAGTGCGGCAACGGCGAGAACCCGCGCGGCTGGCACACCGGCGCGGGCATGGTCAGCTGGTGGTCCGGCGCGAGCGACCAGTACACGGACTGGTACTGGCCGACCGTCGACTGG
The DNA here is from genome assembly GCF_002237655.1 of Streptomyces sp. XY006. Lineage (GTDB taxonomy): Bacteria > Actinomycetota > Actinomycetes > Streptomycetales > Streptomycetaceae > Streptomyces > Streptomyces levis. The sequence continues at coordinate 11,393 of NZ_NOKT01000025.1, read as the reverse complement.
TACCGGCTGCCCGGCACCACCGTCTCCACCCGGCGGCTGGCCGACCGGGAGGGCGGCGAGTGGGGCACGGCCCGCCCGGACGCCCGCTGGGTCGGCGGCACCACCGACGGCACCTACGCGGCGCTCGGCCAGCACCTCAAGGGCCTCGGCTCCACCCTCGAGGCCCGCAAGTCCTGGTTCTGCGCCGCGGACGCGGTGATCTGCCTGGGCGCCGGCATCACCTGCACCGACGGGGTCCCGGTCGAGACGGTCGTCGACAACCGCAACCTCGGTGCCCACGGCACCCAGCGCTTCGTCCGTGGCCCGGGCTGGGCCCACCTGGAGGACCACGGAGGCTGGGTGCTGCTCGACGGCGGCGAGCCGCGGACGCTGCGCGAGGACCGCACCGGCGCCTGGTCCGACATCAACACCGGCTCCACCACCGAGCGCCGCACCCGCCGCTGGCAGACCCTCTGGCTCGACCACGGCACCGACCCGGCCGATGCCCGCTACGCCTACGTCCTGATGCCCGGCGCCTCCCCGCACGCGGTCGCGCGCCGCGCCGCCGACCGCCGGTGGCTGACGGTCCTCGCCAACGACCCCGGCCGGCAGGCGGTCGACGTGCCCTCCCTCGGTCTGACGGCCGCGAACTTCTGGCAAGCGGGCACAGTAGGCCCCCTCACCGCCTCCGCCGGCGCGAGCGTGCTGACCGTCCGCCGGGGCCGTACCGCTACCCTCTGCGTGAGCGAACCGCCCCGCACGGGTGAACCGCTGGAGATCACCTGGGACCGCCCCGTGCGCGGGGTCGTCCACACGGACGAGACCGTCGACATCCTCGCCACGGGCCGCCGGCTGCGGCTGCGCGTCACCCCCGGGACGGCCTGCGCAAGCCATCGATGTGACGTGATCCTCGACTGAGCCGCTTGTGTGACCCCTACAAGGCGAACGCCCCCTGAGCAGTCGAAAGGGCTGCACCCCGGCATGGTTCTGTTCAGTGCTACCAGGAAAACACGCCGGAGACTGTGAGGAGTCGACGGCCCGCTTTTCTTGGTTGGCTTCGTAAGGTCACTACATGACCGTTTTGGATGAGGCGCCGGGTGAGCCGACCGACGCGCGTGGACGCGTGGCCGAACTGCACGAGATCCGTGCGCAGGCGGTGGCCGGACCGAGCGAGAAGGCGACCGAGGCGCAGCACGCCAAGGGCAAGCTGACCGCGCGCGAGCGCATCGAACTTCTCCTCGACCCGGACTCCTTCCGCGAGGTCGAGCAGCTGCGCCGGCACCGGGCCACGGGCTTCGGCCTGGAGACCAAGAAGCCGTACACCGACGGTGTGATCACCGGCTGGGGCACGGTGGAAGGCCGCACGGTCTTCGTCTACGCCCACGACTTCCGCATCTTCGGCGGCGCGCTGGGCGAGGCCCACGCCACGAAGATCCACAAGATCATGGACATGGCCATCGCGGCCGGTGCCCCGCTGGTCTCCCTCAACGACGGCGCCGGCGCCCGCATCCAGGAAGGCGTCTCGGCCCTGGCGGGCTACGGCGGCATCTTCCAGCGCAACACCAAGGCCTCGGGCGTGATCCCGCAGATCTCGGTCATGCTCGGCCCGTGCGCGGGCGGCGCCGCCTACAGCCCGGCCCTGACGGACTTCGTGTTCATGGTCCGCGAGACCTCGCAGATGTTCATCACCGGCCCGGACGTGGTCAAGGCCGTCACCGGCGAGGAGATCACCCAGAACGGCCTGGGCGGCGCCGACGTCCACGCCGAGACCTCCGGCGTGTGCCACTTCGCCTACGACGACGAAGAGACCTGCATCGCCGAGGTCCGCTACCTGCTCTCGCTGCTCCCGCAGAACAACCGCGAGAACCCGCCCCGCGCCGAGGCCTCCGACCCGGTCGACCGCCGCTCGGACGTCCTGCTGGACCTGGTCCCGGCGGACGGCAACCGGCCCTACGACATGACCAAGGTCATCGAGGAGATCGTCGACGACGGCGACTACCTGGAGGTCCACGAGCGCTGGGCCCGCAACATCATCTGCGCCCTGGGCCGGATGGACGGCCAGGTCGTCGGCATCATCGCCAACCAGCCGCAGGTCCTGGCGGGCGTCCTGGACATCGAGGCCTCCGAGAAGGCGGCCCGCTTCGTCCAGATGTGCGACGCCTTCAACATCCCGATCATCACCCTTCTGGACGTCCCCGGCTTCCTCCCGGGCGTCGACCAGGAGCACGGTGGCATCATCCGCCACGGCGCGAAGCTGCTGTACGCCTACTGCAACGCGACCGTGCCGAGGATCTCGCTGATCCTGCGCAAGGCCTACGGAGGTGCGTACATCGTCATGGACAGCCAGTCCATCGGTGCCGACCTCACGTACGCCTGGCCGACCAACGAGATCGCGGTCATGGGCGCGGAAGGCGCCGCCAACGTCATCTTCCGCCGCCAGATCGCCGACGCCGAGGACCCCGAGGCCATGCGCTCGCGCATGGTCAAGGAGTACAAGTCCGAGCTCATGCACCCCTACTACGCGGCCGAGCGCGGCCTGGTCGACGACGTCATCGACCCCGCCGAGACCCGCGAGGTCCTCGTCAAGTCCCTCGCCATGCTCCAGACCAAGCACGCGGACCTGCCGTCCCGCAAGCACGGCAACCCGCCGCAGTAACCCGGCGGACCCGCCGCGGCAACCCCGCGGACCTCTCTCTCACGGAGACTGACACCCATGGACACGCCTGACATCCGCGTCGAGAAGGGCCACGCCGAGCCCGAGGAAGTGGCCGCCATCACGGCCCTCCTCCTGGCCCGCGCCGCCGCCCGCCCCACGGACCCGACCCCGACCCACCGAGGCCGCGTCAAGGCAGGCTGGCGCCGCCTGGAACGCGAGCCCGGCTTCCGCGCCCCCCACAGCTGGCGCTGAGCACAGAACCAAAAGCAGGTCCCTCACAGAGGGGCCTGCTTTTTTGGGGGCGCGGGGAACTGCGCGGCAAGCCCCCACCGAACCGCACCCGGCAACGCGACAGCCCCCGGCAGCCCAGAGGCCGCCAGGGGCTGTCCCACAGTCCGTATCAGCGCAGACGCGCCATCAGCGCATGCTCCACCAGCGTGATCAACGCCGACTTCGCATCGGCCCGGTGCCGCGCGTCCGTCGTGATGATCGGGGTGTCCGGACCGATCTGGAGCGCCTCGCGCACCTCGTCCGGGGTGTAGGGCTGCTGGCCGTCGAAGCCGTTGAGGGCGATGACGAACGGCAGGCCGCTGTTCTCGAAGTAGTCGACGGCGGGGAAGCAGTCGGCGAGCCTCCTCGTGTCGACCAGCACGATCGCGCCGATGGCGCCGCGCACCAGGTCGTCCCACATGAACCAGAAGCGGTCCTGACCGGGCGTACCGAACAGGTACAGGATCAGGTCCTGGTCCAGCGTGATACGGCCGAAGTCCATGGCCACCGTGGTGGTGGTCTTGTCCCCGGTGTGGGTCAGGTCGTCGATCCCCGCCGAAGCGGACGTCATGACGGCCTCTGTGCGCAGCGGATTGATCTCCGAGACGGCGCCGACGAACGTGGTCTTGCCCACGCCGAAGCCGCCAGCCACCACGATCTTCGCGGACGTGGTGGAGCGGGAAGGCCCTCCGCTAGAGCTTGCGAAGTCCACTGAGCACCCTTTCGAGCAGTGTCACGTCTGGCTGGCCGCCGGCGTTCTCGTCGCCGCCGGGCTGATGGATGGCGACCAGTCCCGCCTCCGCCAAGTCGGCGACGAGGATCCTGGCCACGCCGAGAGGGATCGTGAGGAGCGCCGAGATCTCGGCGACCGACTTGATCTCCCGGCAGAGGTTGCAGATCCGCTGATGCTCGGGCAGCTGGCCCTGCATCTGGTGCGGCTGCGCGGTGGTGTGCACCAGCGCCTCGATGGCGAGCTGGTAACGCGGGCGGGTCCGGCCACCGGTCATGGCGTACGGACGCACCAACGGATTGTTCGACGCCCCGGCGGGCGCCGGCTCGGGGGTGCGGCGCTGCGGCTGCACGGGCTGGATGCGCGGGGCCGGAGGCTGGTCGTACGGCGACGGGCCGGGGCCCTGTGGCGCGTACGGCTGCCGGTGGCTCGGTGCGGAGGGAAAGTTGTAACGGTTCGGGTTCTGACCACCGTCGCCCTGACCCTGGGCAGGGCCGTACGACCAGTTGCCCGACGAACCGCCTGGGGGTGTTGCCACTTTCTCCTCCTCCGACTGTGCCTGGCACCATCGCTGTGGAGCCGCGTCCCGAAACCTTACGGCCACGGGACGCCAAAACGCACCGTCCGTCGATTAGTTGAGCAGGCTCCCCTGGAGCTCCGCACGAAGGTCCGGGGTCAGGACCGTACCGGCTCGGTCCACCAGCAGGGCCATCTCGTACCCGATGAGGCCGATGTCCGCCTCGGGGTGTGCGAGAACCGCGAGGGACGATCCGTCGGAGATGGACATGATGAAGAGGAATCCCCGCTCCATCTCCACAACCGTCTGATTGACGCTGCCGCCCTCGAAGATCCGGGACGCGCCTGCCGTCAGAGACGTCAGACCGGAGGCGACGGCCGCGAGCTGGTCGGCGCGGTCGCGGGGGAAGCCTTCGGACATCGCCAGAAGGAGTCCGTCGGCGGAGACCACCACCGTGTGGGACACCCCCGGGGTGTTGTCCACGAAGTTGGTGATCAACCAGTTCAGGTTCTGTGCCGCCTGGCTCATCGGGCTCACACTAACGCTCCTGGTTGTAGGTGCTGTCAGGACCGAAGCCCTGGCCGTTCGTTTCACTGCCTGCGCTGCGTCCGCGTTGGACGCCCCGGCGCAGGTTGCTCAGCCTGCCCCGGACGTCCTCCGGGGCGCGGGAGACCTGTGGGCCTCCCTGGGGAGTGCTCTCGGCGGACCCCTCGATCAGGTTGGCCTTGGGGACCCGCCTCGGCAGGCCGGAGGAGGTGACCCCGCCCGCCTTGGGCTTCCGGAGCTGCGAGGCCTGCTGCCACCGCTCGTCGTTGGCCGAGCGCCAGTCGCCGTCGCCGTTGCTCTCCTGCGTGGAGGCCGGCGGCTCCTGGCTCACGTGCCGTGCGCCGCCCGTGCCGTTCGCACCGCCGGCGGTGGCTCCGCGGCGGGGAAGGCCGGCGTCGGTCAGCGCGTGGGCGGCGGAGGGGGCCGGTCCCGGACGGTCGAAGCCTACGCGGTCCTGCTCACTCGCGTCAGCGGCCTGCGCGGATTCCGTTTCCCGGGCCTCAGCAGGGTACTGGTTCGGGTAGCCGTTCTGGTAGCCGTCCTGCTGCGGCCAGTCGTCCTGGTAGCGCCGCTGCTCGAACGCCGGGAAGCTGTCGGGCACTCCCGCGCCCTGCCCCGCGGACTCCTCCTGGGCCGGCTCCGCATAGGCGGGGTCCGGGTAGCCGCCGTTCGGCGAGAAGGTGTCGTTCTGCGGCAGGCCGCCGTTCGGCGCGTAGTACTGCTCGTCGTACGCCGGCCGCTGCTGTTCCTCGTACGCCGTCTGCCGCTGCTCCTCGTACGCCGCCTGCTGCTCCTCGTAGGCCTGCCGGCCGTCGTAGGAGGAGGGCTGCTCCGGGTAGCCGGTCTGGCCGGTGTCGTAGTTCTGGCCGTAACCCTGCTGCCCGTTGAACTCGTCCTGGTAGGCGGGCGTCTCGGCCTGCTCCTGGGCGTTCCGCTCGGGCAGCGCGGGCTGCTCGCCGTGCGACTGGGCCTCCAGGGCCGCCCTGCGCTCCTCGCGCATCAGGGAGCGGCCGACGGGGTCCAGCTCGCGTATGTCGTCGGGGACGTCGGAGTAGCGGCTGTCGTCGAAGCCGAGCTCCGCGGCCGTGCGCATCGGCTGGCCGAAGTTCTCGCCGCCGCCGAAGTTCTGCTCCGGGATGATCTGCGAGACGGTGAACTCGTCGCGGTCCACGTGCTGCTCGCCGCCACCGCCGTGCGTGATGGCGTCGGGCAGCATGACCAGCGAGGTGGTGCCGGCCTGCTCGCCCGAGGGGCGCAGCTGGACGCGGATGCCGTGCCGGTCGGACAGCCGGCCGACCACGAACAGGCCCATGCGCTGCGAGATCGCGGCGTCCACGGTCGGCGGGTTGGCCAGCTTGTGGTTGATGTCCGCGAAGTCCTCGGCGGTCAGGCCGATGCCCTTGTCGTGGATCTCGATCATCACGCGGCCGTCGGGCAGACGGGTCGCGGTGACGCGGACCTTGGTCTGCGGCGAGGAGAACGTGGTGGCGTTCTCCAGCAGCTCGGCGAGCAGGTGCACGAGGTCGGTCACGGCCCGGCCGTGGATCTCGGCCTCCGGCACGCCCGACAGCTCGATGCGCTCGTACTGCTCCACCTCGGAGGAGGCGGCGCGCAGCACGTCGATGAGCGGCACCGGCTGGTCCCAGCGGCGGCCGGGCTCCTCACCGGCGAGGACGAGGAGGTTCTCGCCGTTGCGGCGCATACGGGTCGCGAGGTGGTCCAGCCGGAAGAGGTTCTCCAGCTGGTCCGGGTCGGCCTCGTTGTTCTCCAGGTCGGTGATCAGGGTCAGCTGGCCCTCGATCAGCGACTGGTTGCGGCGCGACAGGTTGGTGAAGATCGCGTTGATGTTGCCCCGCAGCAGGGCCTGCTCGGCGGCGAGCCGCACCGCCTCGCGGTGGACCTGGTCGAAGGCGCGGGCGACTTCGCCGATCTCGTCCGTGGTGGTGATCGGGATGGCCTGGACACGGGTGTCGACGCGGCCCGGGTCGGTGCGCGAGAGCTGGTCGACCAGCATCGGCAGGCGCTGCTCGGCGATGCCGAAGGCGGCGTTGCGCAGCTGGCGCATCGAGCGGCTCATCTGGCGGGCGACCGCGCCGGCCAGGATGAAGGCCAGGAGCAGGGCGACCACGACCGCGGCACCGGTGATGTAGGCGTCGCGCTGGGCGCCGTCGGCGATGTCCGAGGCCTCGCTCACGGCCTTGTCGGCCATGTCGGTCTCGATCTTCTCGTACGCGTTGAACTTGAGCGTGTTGACCGCCCACCAGTTCTCGGCGGTGACGCCCTTCTCGGCGAGGGCGGCGCGGGCGCTCGGGTCCGTGCTCTGCAGCGTCGCGACGGCGGAGACCATCGTCGTCGGGTTGGCCGGCGGGGCCACGTAGTCCGGGTTCTTGGCCTTGGCCTCGCGGGCCATCGCGGCGCCGTCGGTCTTGAGCTTGGCCTCGGCCTCCTCCAGCTTGGCCGCGTCCTGCTCGGTGCCACCGCCGATGTACTCCTGCATGGCGATGCGCTCGAGGTAGGCGTACGACGACAGGGCGATGCGCTGGCTGGCCAGGTTGCCGTCGTCGGGGCCCGGCTTGACCAGGATGTGCATGCCGATCGAGCGCTGCAGCGACAGGGCCGCCTTGGTGAGCTCGATGGCGTACACGGTCCGGCCGTAGCTGGTGATGTTGCCGGTGCCGAGGCCGAGCTCGTTGGCGAACTCGGTCAGCGGGTGGGCCACCTCGACGTAGCCCTCTTCGGTCTGGACGCCCTTGAGCTTGGAGGTGTAGGCGACCTGGCGCAGCGTCTGCAGCTTCGGCTCGGCCTCGCGGAACAGCTTCAGCCGGCGCTCCAGGCCGGGCTTGGCCGGCATGTTCTGGGCGGCGGCGTCGAAGGCGTCGGCGGCCTGGTCGGTGGCCTTGCGGACCTGGGTGACCGTCGCCTTGTCCTGGGCGGTCTGGGCGCTGCCCTTCAGCAGGGGCGCCGCCGAGGCGTCACGCTCGTTGTAGAGGGCGTTGGCGTACAGCAGCGAGGCGCGGACCAGACGCGCGGTGTTCTCGGCGTCCTCGGCCTCCTGCCAGGTGTCGATCGAGCTCTTGACCTGGAAGCCGCCCATGACGAGGCCGACCAGCACGGGTATGAGCAGGATCGCGTTCAGCCTGGTCGCCACGCGCCAGTTGCGCGGGGAGAGACGTCCGCCGCTGCGCTCGGACGTGGCCGTCGGCTCCGGACCGGGCACGGGGGCGGGCGCCGCTGTGCGCGGCGGCGGGGTGAAGTTGCCCCGGGCCGACGGCTCGGGACTGTTCTTGCTTCGCCTCACTCGACCAACAACCTCTCGGCGGTCGGCACCAACCATGTGCCGCAGTGTCTCAGAGCCCAATCACGTCCTCGACGGACGAGTACGTCATTGACTATTGGGCAGTTCAGGCATTCCAGCACGACGACCTGCGCTCTTCCAAACAGTCGAGGGCAGGGATTCAGGGGGGTGTAAGCCCCAGATAAAACGGTCATAAAGAGCGAGCCCCGCCAAAAGGCGGGGCGATTGTGCGCACAGCGAGACCGGATGTGCGCGACGCGTGGCCGTACCACCCCAGTTCTCTGCCGAAACGTTATGAACACCTTGGCCGACCGTGTCAAAGGACACAGTCGGCACCGGTGTATCTACGACAACTGCCGTACAACGCCTCAGAATTGGTGCTACCTCAGCCGGGCCATCAGCGCGTGCTCCACCAGCGTGATCAGGGCACTCTTCGCATCGGCCCGATGCCGGGCGTCGGTGGTGATGATCGGAGTGTCCGGACCGATCTGGAGCGCCTCGCGCACCTCGTCCGGGGTGTAGGGCTGCTGGCCGTCGAAGCCGTTGAGGGCGATGACGAACGGCAGGCCGCTGTTCTCGAAGTAGTCGACCGCCGGGAAGCAGTCCGCCAGGCGCCGGGTGTCCACGAGCACCACCGCGCCGATGGCGCCGCGCACCAGGTCGTCCCACATGAACCAGAAGCGGTCCTGACCTGGCGTACCGAACAGGTACAGGATCAGGTCCTGGTCCAGGGTGATACGGCCGAAGTCCATGGCCACCGTGGTGGTGGTCTTGTCCCCGGTGTGGGTCAGGTCGTCGATCCCCGCGCTGGCCGAGGTCATGACGGCCTCGGTGCGCAGCGGGTTGATCTCCGAGACGGCGCCGACAAACGTGGTCTTGCCCACGCCGAAGCCGCCCGCCACCACGATCTTCGCGGAGGTGGTGGAACGACCCGCGTCAGAGCTTGCGAAGTCCACTGAGCACCCTTTCGAGCAGTGTCACGTCCGGCGCACCGGTGGCCTCGTCGCCGCCCGGCTGGTGGATCGCGACGAGACCGGCCTCGGCGAGGTCCGCGACCAGGATGCGCGCCACACCCAGCGGCATGTTGAGCAGGGCGGAGACCTCTGCCACCGACTTGACCTCACGGCACAGGTGGCAGATCCGCTGGTGCTCCGGGAGCAGACCCATGAGCGCGGCGGGGTCCGCGGTCGTACTGATCAGTGCCTCGATGGCGAGCTGATAGCGCGGCCGGGTCCGGCCGCCGGTCATGGCGTACGGCCGTACCAGCGGCTGGTCGCCCTCGTCCTCGTACGGCTCCGCGTACGGATCATGAGAGGCGGTGGGCGGGGTCATGGGTCCTCCGGGCGGGACAGCAAGTCGGTCAGATCAAGCCGTCTGACGAGGCCTGTGTGGGGTGTGTGGCGGCCGGACGGTGATGTGGTGAGACGGGTGGTGCCGGGGCCGATCAGTGGAGCAGACTGCCTTGGAGCTCGGCTCGCAGGTCGGGGGTCAGCACCGCGCCCGCGCGGTCGACCAGGAGCGCCATCTCGTAGCCCACGAGGCCGATGTCGCACTCCGGGTGTGCGAGCACGGCGAGGGACGAGCCGTCGGAGACGGACATGAGGAAGAGGAATCCCCGCTCCATCTCCACGACCGTCTGTGCCACGTCGCCGCCCTCGAAGATGCGCGAGGCGCCCGCCGTCAGGGACGTCAGCCCCGAGGCGACGGCCGCGAGCTGGTCCGCGCGGTCGCGCGGGAAGCCCTCCGACATCGCCAGGAGGAGGCCGTCGGCGGACACGACGACGGTGTGGGACACCCCGGGGGTGTTGTCCACGAAGTTGGTGATCAACCAGTTGAGATTCTGTGCCGCCTGGCTCATCGGACTCAACTAACGCTCCTGCTGGTGAGTGGGCCGTGGGAAGCTGCCGGTCTGGGTGGAACCGGCCTGACGACCCTGTGCGATACCTCGACGGAGATTGGTCAGCCGGCCGCGCACGTCATCGGGGGCGCGCGAGACCTGCGGACCGCTCTGGTGCGGTTGCTGCTGAGCCGTGCCCGGGACGAGGTTCGCCCGGGGCACCCGGCGAGGCAGGCCGGAGGTGGTGACCCCGCCTGCGGCGGGCTGACGGACGCGCTCGGCCTGGCGGACGAGGTCGTCGTTGGGCGAGGTGCGCCAGCCGGCGGGGGCGGACCGCTGCGGCCCGGCCGGGCTCTGCGGCTGCTGCGGAGCGGCCGGAGCCGACCCGTTGCCCTGCGGCTGCTGCTGTTCCTGCTGCCCGTGGAACCAGTTGGTCTCGAGCGTGTCGTACAGCGGCGTACGCCCGTCGCCCGGGCCGGTCGCCGGCGGCAGCGCCTCGGGCTCCTGCCGCGCGGGCCGCTGCTGCGGGGCCGGCGGACGCGGGGCACCGAAGTCGGAGCCGCCCCGGCCGCCGTTGACCTGCGGACGCTCGTACTGGCCCGTGCCCGCCGGGTCGGCCGGGGTGGCCGGACCGGGCAGCGGCGGACGGCCGGAGCCGTTGTTCTGCCGCTGCGCGGGATACTGGCCGGTCGTGTCCTGGCGGGGCGCCGGGTACTGCCCGGTCGAGCCGTTGTCGTAGGACTGCGGAGCCTGCGGCGCCGGGTACTGACCCGTCGAGCCGTTGTCGTACGACTGCGGGGCCTGCTGCGGTGCCGGGAACTGGCCCGTCGCGGCGGACGCGTCACGGCGGCCGCCGGCGGAGCCGAAGACGTCCGGCCGGACGAACTGGCCCGAGCTCTGGTCGTACTGGTTCTGGTTCTGGTGCTGCGGGTTGCCGAAGTCGGCCGGACCCTGGCGGTCCTCACCGCGCGGCACGGCCGGCATCTCCGCCGTCGAGCCGGGGCCCTGGCGGTCGTCGACGCGCGGCAGGGCCGACGTGCGGGAGACGTCCGGCTCCTCGTGACCGCGGGGGGTGTCCAGGGAAGCGCGCGGCACCTGCGGCTGGGCGTTCTCGTCGCTCCAGCTCGGCACGCGCGGCTGCGGGTCGCCGCCGGGCAGTTCGGCCCGCGGGCCACCGCCGCGCGGCGGCAGCTGCGGCCGACGGCCCTTGCCCTGCTCTGCGTTGCCGCCCTGCTGCGGCCGGCCCCGGCCGCCACCGAAGGCGTCCTGCCCTGCGCCGGAGCCCGCGGCCTGCAGCCCCTGCGGGGCAGGCGCCTGGCCGAACGCGGAACCGGCGGGAGCGGGACGGCCCTGCGCGGGCGGACCCTGCTCGAACATCGAGTTGCCCGGACCCTGCGGTCCGCGCGCTCCGCCCTGACCTGCCGGACGGCCACCGTCGCCGTCGCGCCCGGGCAGCGCGGCCCGGGGGCCCTGGCCGGCACCGAGCCGGCCGCCGCCCGGGGCACCGCCGCCGAAGGCACCGCCGGCAGCGAGGGCGCCGCCGTTCTGGCCGGCACCGGCGGC